>CAXSZX010000001.1:0-871198 GCA_964242115.1 uncultured Acetobacteraceae bacterium
ATAACGGCGGCGCCCTCGGCATGGACATCGAGCGCGCGCAGCACATCACCGACGACGGGCTGGCGTTCGACATCATACGGGTCAAGCAGGTGCGCCGGGGCTCTCCCGGCGCGCAGGCCGGCTTCAAGCCGGGCGATCAGATCATCGCCGTCGATGGCCGCGTGTTCGCCAGCCTGGTCGCGTTCGGCGGCTATGTCGGCTCGCTGCCGCCGGGGACCCAGATCAAGGTGGACCTCATCCCAGACGGCGGCGGCCCGAAGCAGGCGCAGCGGCTGGTGGCTACCGTGGGTGCGGCCGGTCATGCGGCGCCGGCCGGCTTGTCCACCGGCACGAAGGTGGCAATCGGCATCGGGGCGGCGGCGCTGTTCGGCTGCTACGAGCTCGGCTGCTTCTCGCACCGGACCGGCCAAAGCGCGCCGAACGCCGGCCAGCTTCAGGCTGTGCCGCCCTCTGGCGGATATCAGCAGCGGCAGGTGGCGCCCCCCGGCGGATACCAGCAGCAGCAGATGCCGCAATCTGGCGGATATCCGCAGCAGCAACCCCCGCAGTGACCTCCGGCAACCAAGGGAGACCATTATGAGCGACAGCAGGAACACCGACGCTGTCGGCCGCAACGCCGCCGACCTCAAGGCGATGGGGGATGCCGCCAGGCAGGTCGGCGACCGCGCTGCCCAGGCCGGCACCGACGCGGTGCAGCAGGCCCGCGCGGTGGCGGGCGACGCCCAGGCGCGCGCCACGTCGCTGCTGGACGACGTGACGGAAAAGGCCGGCTCGCTTGCCGAGTCCCAGAAGCAGAACGTCGCCGGCTACCTTGACGACGTGGCAAAGGCGGTGCACCGCTCCGGCGAGCAGCTCGAGGGTCACCAGGACTGGGTGGCGCACATGGTGGAACGCGGCGCGGCCGAGCTGTCGGTGCTCGCCAACACGCTGCGCACCAATGACCTGCAGAGCCTGATGGGCGATCTGGGCAGCCTTGCCCGCCGGCAGCCTGCGCTGTTCGTCGGCGCCTCGATGGCGGCGGGCTTCGCGCTGGCGCGCGTCGGCCGTCTGGCCGCGACCGGCGCCGCCGCTTCCGCCGCACAGCCGCCCGCGAACGGGCCGATGGAGCAGCCGGCCGCGTTCGGCGAGCCGGCGCTGCCTTCCGCCAGGCTCTATCCTGGCGACAGGCCGTGAGCGGCGCGCGCGCCGACCGCGGCCACGGCCTGGCTGACATCGTCGGCAGCCTGGCCACCGATCTGGGCGACCTGGTGCGCGGCGAGGTACGCCTGGCGCGCGCCGAGCTGGACCAGAAGTTGGACCGCATGATCCTGGCCGCGATCTGGCTGGTGGGCGGGGCGCTGGTCGCCTTTGCCGGGCTGGTCGTGCTGTTGCAGGCGGCCGCCCTCGGGCTGGCTTACGTCATCCCGGCCTGGGCCGCCTTTCTCATCGTCGGGTTGCTGATCGTGGTCGTCGGCGGCCTGCTCGCGCGGTCCGGCCTTGCGATGCTGTCGCTCAAAGGCCTCACCCCGAACCGCAGCCTCGCCAGCCTGCAGAAGGACGCGACCCTCGTGAAGGAGCACACATGATGTCCGACACTACGAAGACGGGCCAGAAGACGGTCGGGACAACCGAGACCGGCCGCATCGAGCAGGACCTAGACCGCACGCGCGCCCGCCTGGGCAGCCATCTCAGCGAGCTGCAGGACCGGCTCTCGCCCGGCCAGGTGCTGGACGATTTGATGGGCTATTTCCGCGGCAGCGAGGGCGCCGCCTTTGGGCGCAGCCTGCTGGACAATGTGCGCGGCAACCCGATGCCGGCCGCCATCACCACTATCGGCCTGGCCTGGCTGATGGCGTCCAACCCGCGCGGCGCCGCGGGGACCGCCGCACCAGCCGCCGCCGCGCGGCTGCCGACATACGGCCATGACGACCACGCCGCCACCCTGGCGCGCCTGGACACCGCCAGGCAGGCCACGGCGCGCGACGCCGGCGAGCCGGAGCACGCCTATTCCGCCCGCCTGGACATGGCCCGCGGCGAAGCCCTTGGGCTGGCGCGCCACACCCAGGAGACCACCGAATCCTTCGGCGAGCGTATACGCCACGCCGTGACTGCGATTGAAAACGCGGTGACCGGCCGCGCGCACGATTTGCGCGACCAGGCGGGCGGTGCGATCGGCAGCGCAAGCGAGGCTGTTGGCTCTTTCGGCGCTTCGGCCCAGGGCGCACTCCAGGACGCGGCCTCTTACGCCGGCGGTGCGCTGTCCTCGGGCGGAAAATCGGCCGGACAGGCCGGCGGCAACCTCATCGCGGCGATCTCCGAAAGCCCCGTCCTGCTCGGTGCGCTCGGACTGGCCGCCGGCGCGCTGCTGGGCGCGCTGCTGCCGCACTCGGACCAGGAAGAAGCCGCACTCGGCGGTATCGCCGGCCAGGCGAGGGACGCGGCGCGCACCCTGGCCAGCGAGACCATCGAACGCGGCGGCCGCGTGATTCAGGCCGTCACCGCCAGCGCCCGGGACGGCGTGCACGGCCAGGGCCTGGCCGGCGAGAAGACGCCCGGCCAGCTCGTCGATGCGGCGCTCAGCGGTGACCTCGCCAGCAACGTGAAGAGCGTGGCCGGCGACGTGCTGCGCGCCGGCGACGAGGCGATACGCAAGGAAGGGCTGAGCTAGGCAGACGGTCGGGAGCGCCGCATCGTCTCGGCGGTGCGGCGTGCCATGCGCACGACTGCCGCTTCTTCCCCTATGAATGGAAGATTGCCGACAAGAACCAACTGCCGAGAATGGCCGATGCTGTTGAAAAACCCCTGGAGGTGGCGCCTGGTGGCTGATTCAATCCTCGTGGATCGCGGGGGAATGACCAATGATGGGAGAGCGGACGGGGGGGGGCAAGGAGCGCTGTTCTACGGCTTCAACCTCGAGCGTCACGTGCCAGCCGACCATCTCCTTCGAGCGATCGACCGTTTCGTTGATCTGTGTGTGATCCGGCAGCAATTGCGGCCCTTCTACAGCGAGACGGGACGCCCCTCGATTGATCCTGAGCTGATGATCCGCATGCTGTTGATCGGCTACTGCTTTGGCATCCGCTCGGAGCGGCGGCTATGCGATGAGGTGCATCTCAATCTCGCCTATCGTTGGTTCTGCAGGCTTGGGCTGGAAGGCGACGTGCCGGATCACTCCACCTTTTCGAAGAACCGCCACGGCCGTTTCCGTGACAGCGATCTCCTGCGCCAACTGTTTGAAGCCACGGTGCAGCGCTGCATGGCGGAGGGGCTTGTCGGCGGTGATGGCTTTGCTGTGGATGCGAGCCTCATCCGTGCCGAGGCGAACCGCCAACGCTTTCATGCCGGCGAGCAAGGTCTGCCGGCCGACCTGTCCAGCCGCGCTGTCGACGAGTATTTCGCCACCATCGATGATGCGGCCTTCGGAGCGGCCACGCCCGTGGTGCCTGCGCGCATCTCGCCGTCTGATCCTGCTACGCGCTACACCTCTGCCCACGGCGGACAGGCACAGTTCTTCTACGCGACCAATTACTTGATCGACGTCAAGCATGCTGTCATCGTCGACGTCGAGGCGAGCACGGCGGTCCGCCAAGCCGAGGTTACAGCTGCCAGGCGGATGATCGAGCGGGTGCACGACGACCTTGGCCTGTGGCCCCGCAAGCTGATCGCAGATACCGGGTATGGATCGGCCGACATGCTCAACTGGCTGGTCCACGAGCGTGACATCGAACCGCACATCCCGGTGTTCGACAAGTCGGCCCGCAGTGATGGCACCTTCTCGCGAGCAGACTTCACCTATGACACGAAGCACGATGTCTACACCTGTCCCGCAGGCAAATTGCTGAAGCGGCGGCAGCGTCGCCATTATGACCGCCCAGACCAGGCGCCCGCCGACGGGATGGTGCGTTATCGCGCCAGCAAGATCGACTGCGACGCGTGTACACTCAAGCCCAGCTGCTGTCCCACACAGGACGCGCGAAAGGTGCCGCGATCTGTCCACGAAGGCGCACGCGAACTGGCGCGCTCCCTGTGCGCCGAGGACGAATGGCTCGTCTCACGATGCCAGCGCAAGAAAGTCGAAATGCTGTTCGCTCACCTGAAGCGCATCCTTCGGCTCGACAGACTGCGACTGCGAGGTCCGTGCGGCGCCCGCGATGAGTTCCACCTCGCAGCCGCCGCTCAAAACCTTCGCAAGCTTGCCAAGCTGTTCCCAGTGACAGTGCAGCCATTACCAGCGTGACACCACCGGCCGCAGCCCGGCAGTCCGCAGGGCAATCGCACTCAGCGTCAGCCGGAATGTTTTTCAACAGCATCGGCCGGAAACGGACGGTCCGCTTCGAAAAGGTGAGTAGCAGAAAGCCGACACTAGCGCGGCCACCGTTCAGTCGACTGGTCTGAGTCAGGTAAGCCGTGCGTTAGTCCTTCCGCACGGCCCGACTGCAAATTAGGTCTGTGGATGCGCGAGCTGATCAAGCAGGGTCTGGCGACCATCACCGCATCCGGCGAGCGCAGTCTCGCGGAGCAGCTGAGCGCCCGTCTGGTCTCCGCAAAAGCGACCAGGCCGGCCCAAGCAGAGGCTGTGGCAAAGGGCCCCGCGGCGAATCGCGGATGCGGCGCCAAGACACGCGCTCAAGGTTCCGCTCTTAAGCCGCGCGAGTTGGTCGCCGCAGATTGAGCAAGGCGACGGGGTCTTACCGGCCGCCGCCGATCGCCCCCGGGCGAGGCCCGGCCTGTTCCCGGGCGGCGTGATCTGACCGGCGAGGTCTATCTCGAGCGCCGTCACCCCGCTGCCCGTCGCTCATTACTCCAGACGAGTCCCCCAGTGGGCCTGATCACACCGCCAGCGCAAACCCCGGGTTCAGCGCGCTGAAGTCGCCTAGGTGCCCGGAGGCGACGCGCTGATCTAGGCTCAGCAGGTCGATGTCGAGCAGCCGGTGAATCGGACCGCCGTGCAGCAATCGGAGCACCTCCGACACGGCCAGGGTCGCCGCGACCGCGCCCACGAACGGCGCGCCCACGGCCTTGCCCGCGAGCAGCGTCATCCCGCAGCGATCGAGCACGCCCTCCGCGAGCAGGCGGGCATAGGCCGGCCGGTCCTCGACGGTCTCCGCGGCGGGCGCCGCCTTCCAGATCTCGGCGGCCGGACGGGAATTCGGCAGGACGTGCAGCCGCATCGTGCGAAAGTCGCGATGGCCGCGCCCGAGACCGGCCTCGACAATGAAGTCGAAGCCGACCTGGTCGAGCGCCCTGCGTCCCGCGGCGTTGTCCAGCCCGCAGAGCGCCACGGTGGGCTCGTCGGCCTGGCGGCGGAAGCTCGCGTCGAAAAGGCGTTCGTGGATGGCCGTCTGAAATCCGCGAGCCTCGGCCCAGGCAGCCATGGCACGGGTCTTCTTCTGTCCGATGAGCGTGGCGTCGGACAGTATCGACGTGCTCTCGGTCGAGGGCGAGATCACGTCGACATCTTGCAGGATCAGCGCGACGTCCTCCGGCCTGGTGAACGGCAGCAACCCGAGCGCCCAGAGATAGGCCTGCCCCAGATGCCCCAAGCCGATCAGCCACAGACGCGACGGCAGATAGGTCAGCGCCGGCTCGCCGTCGCCGGGGGCGAGCCAGTCCACCTCCGGCCCGGGCCGCCACAAGGACAGCCCGACCGAGCGCCGCCCGGCGGCCGGCGCCCCCCCGTTTAGGAACAGGTACACCTCGTTGATCGCAAGCGCTGCCGCGAGCATGCCCGCAAGGGGCATCACCGGCCCCGCCCCCGGCGTCAGATCGGCGTGGCAGGGCAGGATGCCGCCACGCCAGCCTGCTGCGGCGGTGCGGATGCAGAACCCGTCGCGACGCTCGATCGGACCGCCACCGATGATCACGGTCGGCGCTCCCTTGGCTTGGCCGTATGGCACCCCGCCTAGGGCGTGAACGGCATCGGCAAGCTTTTGACCGAACGGAAGCGGCACGGTCAGAACCGTCCCAAGGCTGCCGCTCACGGTCACGCCGCCGAGGAACACGCGGCGGCCCAGCGCCACCGCCGTTAGGAGCGAGGCTTGCTGGACGGGATCGTCGGCGGCTTGAGCCGAAATCTCAAGATGCAGGCGGTAACCCTTGAAGAGCGCCTCGGCCTCGGCGAGGCTCTCGGCCGCGCCGCTGTCGATGGCATGCTTGACGAGCCGATGAAGCGTCTCGGCGGGAACGAAATTGGTCATGGCGCGGTCCTCAAAGCCCGAGGTGGAGGAAGGCCCAGCGGTCAGCGGGCGGCACGGTCATCCAGCGCTTGCCGCCCTCGTACCGGTAGATCCCGATCTCCCGGCGCGGCTGCGGTGCGACCGCGAAGCGGGGTAGGATCAGGGCGATGTGTCCGGCGCGGGAGATCATCGGATGCGCCCGGTCGGAGTCGCTCTGCCCGGACCCGCCGGGATGGACGTGGACGTCGGCGACCACGGTCAGGCCGCGCGCCTTGCAGAGCGCCCAGAGTTCGCTGAAGTAGCGCCCGTCGAAGCGGACGATGCCGCTGTCCAGGCAATGCGGGTCGAGGTCGTCGTACAGGACGAAATCCACGACACGCGCCCGCCCGTCCTCGCGCCGGCCAAGAAGGAATGCGCCGCTCTCGCGCGAGCGGTTGCGGCCGCGCTCGCGCAGCCTAGCTTGCAGACGCCGCCACAGGAACCAGGAACAGGACAGTTCATGTCGCGGCGCGAAGAGGCGCCGCATAGTCTCGGCAATGGAGAAGTTCATGGACGAGCTCCAGATATTGGACGATTCCGTCGGCCGGGCGCCAGATTTTCGACGGCATCTCGTGACGCCAGTTCTCGTGACCCGCAAAGCTCTCGCGGTCACACGGTAGGTACAGGGCGGATCCTGCCTTCCAGTCGGGCCGGAACACGGCCGACACCCGTCCGCCCTGGCCACGCGGCCACAAGTCGAAGGCGAGAACCTGGTTGAGGCCCGCGTCCCATGGCCCACCGGTCGGGGGCGTCTGAGGATAGCCGACGCAGTTGAGGCGGAGCAGATACTCCCGCCCGTCCTTCGCGGTCACGCCGAGGAAGGCATGAGGCCAGACGGTCTGGACCAGCCGCCAGCGACCCTCGGCCTGACCGAGACGGAACGTGGCCTTCGCCACGTCCGCCTCGAAGGCGCGCTGATCGGGACCACTCACGCCCCGCCCCCGCTGGCGCCGTTGACGCGCTGGTCGGCGACGAGGTCGAAGGCCAGGCCGCACACCTTGCCGTCGGTCAGCGCGCCGATGTGGGCACCGGGCGCCGGGCGGTCGTGGGAACCCGCGCGCTGCAGCACATGCTCGCCAGCCTCCTCATCGGTCATGCCGAACTTGTGCTCGGCCGCCCAGCGCTTGACCTTCGCCACCGTCGCGCTCGGCGAGAAGCGGTGCTCGACTGTCTCGCCGTTGAAGGTCACGGTGACCTCGACGTGGCGGCAGCGATGGATGTGCACCTTTAGACCCTTGTGAGCGGCCCGCTCCCTAACCAGCCCATGATCGTCGAGCGGATCGTCCTCATCCTCGAGGAACAGCAGCGCCCCGTGGGGGATGCCGTGCGCTTCGATCAGGCGCAGCTTCAAGATTGCGAACGTGGCGTCGGGCTCGAGCTCGAGATGCTGGATCTCGCCGAGCCCTTCGCCCTGATAGAACAGGTCGATGGACGTCATGGCTTTACACTCCGGGGATCGAAGTGCGGAGCCGGATCGCCCCTCGTTCGTCCCTTACCTCCTTGATCGGTGGAGGATCGGGAACCCGGAAAGGCGCTGGACCTCGGGCGTTACGATATGACCAGGCTACCCTGCGGCGTCGCCGCGCAGATGAAGAAGTGCGGGCACCGCGGACACGTCACCGCGTCGACCTCGGGCGGGAACCAGCCGGCGGCGATCCGCACGAGCATCTCGTCGCTCTTTGTTCGTCGATTGCCGACCTTCGCAGTCGTGATCGTGACGGCCTCGGCCGTCTCGTCAGTCAGGTGCAGCGCCTGCACCACCACAGCGCCCCCGAAGCGGGCTTGGGCGGCGAGCTGATAGAGTGTGTATTCGAGCCGGTCGTACTCGTCGCTGCGCTTCTGGCCGGTGCGCACGCGGCGCACGACGACGCTCCCGTCCGCAAGCTCGGCCAACTCGTTGGGCTCCACCAGAACGCGTCCGTTCGGTAGGTCGATCGCCAGCGGCTCGGATTCGCGGAATCGCCGCCCCGCCCCGGCGCGGATCAAGGCCGCGACCAACCGCGCCGCCAGACGGCGGTAGTCGTCGCGGAAGGCGTGGTCGATCGGCCCCCGCTCCTGCCAAATCGCTTCGAAGGCCGCCTCCGCCTCGGCCAACGTCGGCTCAGACGTGCGCCGGGCGTCGGCGAGCCACCGGATCAGCTCGTAGAGGCAGTCGTGCGTCTGGGTGAACGCGGTTCGCTTGCGCGCACCGCCGAGCCCAAGCACATGCGTATAGAAGTAGCGTCGCGGGCATTTCTCGTAGGACGTGAGGCGGCTGTCGGTCAGCGACCAGTCGGCCGCCCGACTGACCGTGATCGGCGCCGGACGGGGACTCCCGGGGGGCAAGGGCAGCGTGCCGGGTCTCGCGATCTCCTGCGTCAGGCCGGCCGGAAACCATCCGAGAAACAACGATTCCGAGCGAGTCTTGCCGTTCGGCTGCTTGCGCGCGAGGTGGAGGCGCAGATGCGTGCGGGCGCGCGACAGAGCGACGAAGAAGAGGCACTCCTCCTCGTTCGCATGCGCGCGCTTCGCCTCCTCGGTCACCGAGAGCGCGTCCGTGCCGTCGATCATGCCGACCGGCGGCGGGCAGCGTTGACCGCGGTTGTTCGCCGGAAAGCTGGACGCGGTCAGCCCGGGCACGTGGACGGCCTCGAACTCGAGACCCTTGCTGCCGTGAATGGTCATCAGGCGGACGGCGTCGATGTGCAGCGCGGCCGCCGGAACCTGACGGAGGTCGCGCTCCTCCGCGAGCAGGACGAGCTGACGAACCCGGTCCAGCGTACGCTGGATGGGGAGTCCGGAGCCGGTCGGGCTCTGCTCGCGCACGAAGTTCAGAAACTGCCAGACAGCGACCGCGCGCATGCGCTGCGTGACGGAGAGCGCATCGCCCATCTCGCGCGCGAGGCTGGTCCGGTCGAGCAGGTAGGTCGACAGAAGATCCCAAGCCGAAGCGCTGGGTTTCAATCCGTCGAGGTCTTCGGCCAGACGCGAGAAGGCTGCGCTTCCTGCCGGCGACAGCCCCGCCACGGATGCCAAGCTCGCCAGACCGACGAGCGCCGCTCGGCCTGCGGTCCGCAGGTGGCGCGTCACGAGATGGATGTCCTGAAGGCTCGCGCCATAGCGCGGCGCCGCCGCGACCCGCACGAGCGCGTCGCCGAACGGATCGACGGCTAGGCTTAGAAGCGCGAGGAGATCGCGAACCTCGTCCCGCTCGAACAGGCTGCCGAGATGCAGAACGGGGATGCCGCGGGCCTCGAGGCCCGCGGCGCTCTCATTAAGCCGGCTGTTCGAGCGGCAGAGCACGGCTTGGTCACGCAGAGCGACGCCCGCCGCTTCGAGTTCGTGCACGCTCGCGGCCACGCCTTCGATCTCGTCATCGAGCGTGTCGTATCGCCGGACTTCCGGCTTTACGAGCCCCAGCCCGCGATCGGCTTGCAGGGCCAGCGGCAGCATGCCCGTCGAGGCGCCCATGCGGGGCGCGAATCCCACGAACGTGTCGACGATCTGCTTGGTCGAGCGATAGTTGAGACCAAGCTGGTCGGCCGCCGCGCCGGGATAGTCGCTCGCGAAGCGCACCATGTTGGCGGACGAGGCGCCGCGGAAGCGATAGATCGACTGCCGCGCATCCCCCACCACCCAGAGCCGCTTGCCGTCGCCGGCGACCGCCTTGAGCAGCCGGGCGCTCGCACGGTTCACGTCCTGATATTCATCGACGAGAACGTGGCGATGCCGCAGCTGGACCGCCAGGCGCAGCTCCTCGTCGCTCTCCAGGAGCAGCGCCGGCCGCATGATCAGGTCGCCGAAGTCGACCGCCCCGCGCTCTCGAATAGCGTGCTCGTAGAGATCGTAGATGTGCGCGACCTCGAGGCACTTCTCGGCGGCCTTACGCTCGTCCTCATCGCCGGCCGCCGCCAGCATCGCATCTGCCAGCACCCGGTAGCGGACCGGATCCGTGACCTCGTCCTTGGCGCGCGAGATTGCGGCGACGATATCCCGCAAGACCATCGCCGGGTCCCAGAGGTTGCGATAGTGGATTAGCGGCAGGGTCGGCAGGATCTCCTCCAACACCTCGATCGCATCGCTCCGGTCGAACAGCGTCGGGCTCGGCGACAGCCCCAGACGGTCGTGGTGGCGCCGGACCAGGTCTAGGCCGAAAGCGTGAAACGTGCCGATCCAGATGCGGGGCGCCACCTCGGGCGCCGCCAAAGCGAGCCGTTCAGCAAGCTCGCCGGCCGCGCGGTTCGAAAAGGTCAGCACTAGGATGGCCGCAGGGTCGATCCCTTCCTTGAGGAGGGAGACGACCCGCTTAATCAGCGTCCGCGTCTTGCCGGTACCCGGCCCCGCCTGAAGCTGGAACGGCGATCCCCGATGCGCAGCGGCCCGATCCTGCGAGGGGTCGGGTAGTGGAGTGTAGGCGATAACTGGCTCGGCCTCAGGCGCCCGCGGAGGCAGGAGCAAGGCGTCGAAGAGCTGCTGGCGCACGAGCGCGAGCGGCAACCCGGTTCGGACCGCAATCGCTGCCGCGGTCAGGCGGTCCGAGCGATGAAGCTGCGCCGCCAGCACTCGGGGAAGCAGGAACTCCCGCGCGAACACATTCGCCTGGAGCTCGCGCCGCTCGCGCGCGCCATAATCCTCGACGCGCTGCAACCCGACCGGCGCGGCCTCAGTGGAACGCGATGGGTCGATGTCTCCCGCGGTGCAGGTCGACGAGCCCACATGGACGGCGACATGGCCGATCTCATGCGCCGCCAGGAGCGCGCGCGCCCCGGCATCGCCCGCGGCCTCGCAGCACACCGTGCCGCTCTGTTCGTCGAACAGGGCGCGTGCATTCTTGAGCGCCGGGTCGCCTGGCGGCAGCCAAACCAGCTCCAGATCGTAATACCGAATGGCGGCGTCGACCAACGAGGACGGATCGAGCGCGTCAGCGCCGGCTGCGACAAGCGTCTCCTGAAGGCGCTCCGCCGCCATGCGGATCGGCTCGAATCCGTCCATCGCCTACAGGCTCAATAGATGTTGCTGCTGATCGTCGGTTAGACCGGAGCTTCTGACCGCCTCCTCGAAACTCTGCTGGCCTGCGGGATCTGGCTTGGCGTCGGCCTTGAAGAATTGTCGAGTCGCCATGGACGCGCCGCCGCTCATTGCGAAATGAGCGACAACGACCTCCAAGGGCGCCTTGAGCTCGTCAGCGACCCGTCGACGAAAGCCATCGGACATCGTGCCGGAGGCGATCTGGCGATCCCGCAACTTAGCGACAAAGACGGAATTGGCGCCCAAGCGTCGCGCGACGCCACGGAACTCATCCCGGCTCAAGGCCGCGAACGGGTTAGATGCAGCTTCGGCCGGCCGCGCCGGTTCGCGCGCCGCCGCCCCGGTCCGGATCGCGTGCAGGCGATTGTGAAACCGGCTCATGGCGCGAGAGACGGCCGGGCTCACCTGCGCCGGATTGAGCGCGGCTTCAGCCGCGTCGGCCGACGCGTCACCGCGCAGAGCGTCCAGTGCGAGCTCGATTGCAAACTCCGTCAGCTCGTTCGCATAAGCGGGATAGCGCCGAACCACATCGTCGAGCAGTTCGGCGTCGGGCATGCGCTGCGCCATCGACAGCGCGTAGAACGCCTCGCGCAGCGGCGGGGCGCCGGCGGTCAGGATCGGGGTCATGCGTCTTCCTTGAAGCGGGCCAGCTTCTCAGCCGCCCGCGATAAGCGGTTGCGGATGGTCCGCCCGGTGCAGTTGCAGAGCGTCGCCGCCGTCACCTTCTTCGGGTTGTCGGATTCTTCGTCGTAGCCAAGGACGTGGACGAGAATGACGGCCTTGCGCTGATCGGGCGGCAGAGCGTTGATCGCTTCCCAAAGGTCGCCCAGGAAAAGCGTGCTCTGTTGTGTCGCAGGTGTCTGGAAGGCTTCCGACAGGCGGGCGAAAACCTCTTCGTAGGCGTCCGGCTCATCGGCCTCGCCGTGGTCCGGCAGGTCAGCGTTCCGGTTCACGGCCCGGAGCTCACGCTCGATCACGTCGAGACGCAGCGTCCGGAAAGCGAGATTGAACTTGCACTCGTAGAAGTCGAGCTCATCGGGCTGGTCGCCAGCGCCGTCGGCCAGCAGCAGCTCGCAGAGTTCCGACAGGACATCCTCGCGGAGCTGCGCGGCGTTTGGCAGGCGGTCCGAAACCTTGGTGCCAAGAATGGCCTCGCAGCGACCGAGCAACACCGGCAGGATCGCGTCCCGCGTCCTGTCGTCGCCGTTCCGATGCGCGTGCCGGATGAGATGAACCAGGCATTCGGAGCGGAGATACCCGGAGGCGCTCCAGTCAGTGATCGAGAGACGACGCCGCAGCGCGGCGAAGTCGGCCCCCACCGCGTTGTCGATGTTCGCCTCGACAACGGCGGGACGAGCGTAGCGCACGCCGTCCTTCTGCTTGGTCAACGGTCGAGCCATTCCACCCCCTCGCTTTGCGCAACAGCGGTCAATCGAGCGTCCTACGGCCCGCCCGTCCTCAGCCTGATCGCGTTGCGGTGGGGGTACCCGGAAAGAAAAACTTCGCTGTCGGGCGATTTTTGGCTCACGGCCGACTCGGCGGTGAGCCATCCACCCCATCCGCTTCGGAGCACATCTTCGATGCATCGAGTGTCCGAAATGCGCGCATAATTCAAGCTCTCCAGTGATCAAAGGAGTATGTTGCTGGGCAGGGTCTCGAAGGGGTCCTGCGCTGACACACCCAATGGGGTGAAGTGACGGAGATTTCGCGTCAGCACCGTGAAGCCCCGGTTGAGCGCCGTCGCAGCGATTGCAAGATCTGCCAGTCCCGGGGCATGTCCCTGTCCGAGCGCGTAGTCTGCCAGGGCACCGAGGCGCCGCGCAGCCAAGACGTCAACGGGCAGAACTCGACGGGCATACAGGTGCAGCACCGTCTCCAGCCATCCCGTCAAGCGCTCGGCCTTGGCGTGGGCGCCCGTGCGGAGACAGCGCGCTATGCCCTGCTCGATCTCCGCGACAGTGATCACCGACAGGTAGAGACCTGTGCTGTTCCGATCCATCCAATCCCGAATGTCCTGTCGCGGAACAGCCTTGGTCGGGGCAGCCGCCGAGAGAACGTTGGTGTCGACGAGGTACAAGGCTCAGAGATCGTTCTCGCGAAGGCTTCCATCACGCTCGGGCACGTCCTCAGGCTCCAGCTGAGCCTCCATCAAAAGCCGGCCGAACGACGGAACCTGTGACAAACGCTGCCACTCCTCGAAGCTGAGAATGACCGCTTCTGGTCGGCCGTGCCGGGTGATGATGGACGGCTCACCCTGTTGGGCTTGGTCGACGACAGCTGACAGCGTCGCCTTAGCATCCCGCAACTGGATCTCCTGCATTGCGCCGCTCCCGTGACCACAGTAGTTCGCAACTTACAGAGTGCCGAGCCGAGCAGCAAGTTCGGCCCGGCGTGACCGTGCCGAACGTGGCAGCTTAGATTCAAACCTCGGTCGCCTCCGACAGGGTCAGCGCGTCCTCGGCGTCGACGCCCAAGTAGCGCACCGTGCTCTCGAGCTTGGTGTGGCCGAGTAGGATCTGCACCGCGCGGAGGTTACCAGTCCTCTTGTAGATCAGGGCCACCTTGGTGCGGCGCAGGCTGTGCGTCCCATAAGCGGATCGCCCTAGCCCTATGCTCTCAACCCAGTCCCCCACCAGGCGCGCATACTGCCGCGTGCTGATGTGAGCGTCGGCATCCGACCGGCTGGGGAACACGAAATCCTGCAGCCCGCCCCCACGATGCGTCAGCCAGGCAATCAGGCTTTCCCGGGTTTGTTGGGTCAGCTCGAACTGCACCGGCTTTCCGGTTTTCTGCTGCACGATGGTCGCGCGGTGCCGGGCGGCGGCGTTGATGACGAGCTGGCCGATGCGCAACTGTACGAGGTCACAACCGCGCAGCTTGCTGTCCACGGCGAGGTCGAACAGCGCCAAGTCTCGGATGCGGCTCTCGCGCTGAAGGGTGAGGCGGATGGACCAGACCTGCTTGGGTTTGAGGGGCGGCTTGGGTCCGATAAAGGCGCCCTTGTTCCAGGGCACCACGGGTCGGATCGTTGGCGCGGCGGCTTTCGGCTTTGAGGGCTGCATGATGTTCTCCTGAACCGCGGAAGAGCGGCAGGAATTTGATCACTGGCCTTCGCGACTGCGGCCCAGGCCTGCTGTGAGACGCGGCCGGAGCGATGTCCGCTCTCGGGAAGCTGGCCCGACTGCCTGAGCGTCCGGGATGTGGCGCTTAGCTGGCGGCGGGTCACGACAGAAGTTGGCCAAAAGCGACTGGCCCCTTCGGATAGGCGCCGGAGGTAAGCGGACGTTCAAGCTCCGGCTCTCGGCGGTCGGCACCGATCCGGCGTCCACCTGCCGCTGGTCCGGGAAGCCTAGGGTCCGCATGGCCTCGAAAGCGTTCGGGCTTCTTTCCGTCGGGTGATGCGGCGGCCTGATCGAGACCTGCTCGTGCGTTTTCCGAGAAGATGCGGCGATGGAGGCGGCGCTCGCCTCTACCGCCGCCGCACTGATGATGGAATCACCGACCGCCAATGCCCCGTGACCGGGTCGGTATGCGGCATGATCCGCCTCGCTAGGGGTGAACAAGAAGTTCGGCAGGTCGATTGCCGGTGCGTCAACCGGCTTCGTGATCGCGTGCGAGGACTCCAGGGCTTGCCTTCACTCATACGCCTTCAACCTATGATTACGCATACGAGGTGAACGGTGCTGACCTCGGCGATTACCGTCCCGACTGTCGGCGTCTGTGGAATATTGATCGCGATATGCCTGCCTCCGGCGATGATCGGCAACAGATCGCCCGAACGACCGGAGGTGGAAGGATGCTAACTGCCGACCTCGCCTTCTCGATTTGCGCTTGCGTTGCCTTACTGCCCTGGCTCGGTCTGGCGGCGAGCCTCTTCGTCCCCGACAATCTCCGAGCGCCCATCTGGGCCGGGACGGCACTCGGCGTGCCTGCCCTCGTCGGACTGGCCTAAGCCATGCTGCTCGCCCAGGGCCTGCGTGCCCGAACCGGCGGCGGCTTCGGCTCGATCGCGGCCGTCCGACGGCTCTTCGCCGACGACGCCGCGCTGGCGGCCGGCTGGTTGCACTACATCGCGTTCGACCTGTTCGTGGGCACTTGGGTCGCGCGCGCCGGGCTCGATGCGGACATGTCGCCGTTCCTGATCCTGCCTTGTCTCCTGCTGACTTTCCTTTTTGGCCCGGTCGGCCTCGTCGCGTTCCTGGCGCTGCGCTTCCTTATCGCCCCGCGGCTGGGGCTCGTCACATGATCGCCCGGGTCCGGCCGCCAGGGCGCGCGCCTCACGAGGAATAGTGCCTACCGTCGACCCATACCGGGCGGGCACAGCGGTCGCTGGTGCCATCCGATCACGCGATCACGCAACGGTGCACTGCCCCGGATGCCGCCAGGAGGCTCCGCGCGCAGTTCGGGCCATGGAGGCGGACCGATGATGAATCCCGCGCACCTCTACTGGTGTGGCGCCGCCGGCTTCGCCGCCTGGACGCCCGTCGCCCTCGTGGCACGGCGCGTCGACCAGCGTAGACTGGATGGCGAGAACGTCTGGAACAAGCCAGCCAAGTTCGGCATCTCTCTTGCCCTGCACTTCGCCACCTTCGCGTCGGTCTCCGGCTTCCTCGGAGACGGTATTGTTCTGCTCACGGTCGCGTGGCTGTCGGTCGGGGCGGCCGTGCTCGAAGTGACCTACATCGCCGTGCAAGCGGGGCGGCAGCGGCGCTCCCACTTCAACGAGGACACGCGGATCGAGGCCGCGATCTATGCCATGTTGGGGATCGGCGCGCTCCTGGTGCTCTCGCCGGCCGTCGTGGTCGGGATGGCGGCGGCGCTATCGCCTCCTTTGGCGTGGCCGCCCGCCGTCCGACTTGCCGTGCCTGTCGCGTTCATCGTGGGGGCTGGGCTGACGCTGCTGATCACGCTCTGGATGGGCTCCCACAAAAGCCGCTACGCGGCCCCCCCGCCCTCGACGCTGCGGACCATGTGGTTGACGGGATGGACAGTGAACGCCGCAGACGTTCGACCTGCCCATTTCCTCGGGACCCACATAATGCAGGGCGTGCCTGCCATCGCGCTGGCGGGATCGTGGCTGCTTCCGCCAACGGTCGCGTTGGTCCTCGCTGGCGTCGCCGCCGCCGGCTGGACTTGGCTCACGCTTGTGCTGTTCCGGCGGACCGTGGCGGGTCGATCGCTGCCCGGCTACTTCGCGATACTCGCTTGATCGCAGTAGCCCCACAGATAGCCCGATCGTGCAGCCCTCGCGTATGCAGGTGACAACGTCCTGCAGGTTGCGACGCTGCGGGGCGTGGTAGAGCACGTCGCCGGTGACCACGGTCGGCACGCGGGCGCGGTGTGCCATGTCGGACAGCTCGCGCAGGCGCAGCGTATCGCTAGGCCGCCTGCGTAGTCCTAGCGCGAGATGGCAGCGACCGGGGAAGGCGGCCTGCATGCGCCGCAACTCAGCACTTAGATTATCGTCCGGTATCTCCGGCAGCATGACGAGCAGCAGGCCTTCGCCTGCGGCCACCAGTTCCGCCCAGGACAGCTCGAAGGTGCCCTTGCCGCTGCGGATCTTGGCCAAGGTGAGCAGCCGGCACAGGCGCGCGTAAGCCGGGCGGTCCGTGGGATAGGCGAGCACCGGCAGGCAGTCGGTCAGCTCCAGCCTGCAGCCTACCACGAGACGCATGCCGACCTCCCTGGCTCTAGCATGCGCCCGCGCGATCCCGGCCAGCGTTTTGTGGTCGGTGACGGCCAGGGCCTCGTAGCCGAGCGCCTTGGCCTGCAGCATCAGCTCCTCGATTCGGCTGGCGCCGCGCAGGAAGGAGTAGTTGGAACTAACCTGCAGCTCGGTGTAGCCCGCCATCAGCCCGCGTTCGGGTGGCCGTGCCCGCTGGTGCTCGGCGTGGCCCGATCAGGCTCCTTCATAAGGACGAAGCCGGACTGCTCGAGATGCTGGACAAGGTGTTCGGCCGTGATCCTGGCCATCGCGTCGTCGGCGTGGTGGACCCGCTTGCGCCCGGCGAAACGCAGGGCAAAGGAGAGGCTCTCCTGGATCTCCTGGGCGCTGGCGGGACGCAGCCCAGCTTGTCGTCGGCGGTCATCGTCCACTACCCTCCCCAGGATGAGGGCGGTAAGAAAGCACGGGAACATAGAGAGAACAAGCGTCATCATTGGGCGGATAGGCCGGTGACGCCCTGATCTACGGGGCGACCGGCTACACGGGCCGCCTTTGCGCCGCGCACGCCGTTGAGCGCGGGTTGCGCCCCCTGCTGGCGGGCCGGAGCCCGGGCAAGCTCCGCCCGCTTGCCGAGAGGCTTGGGCTGGAGTGGCGGGCCTCCGGCCTGGACCTAGTCCGGCGCAACTCCAGGGCATCCGCGCCGTGCTGCACGCGGCGGGCCCGTTCTCGGCCACGGCCGCGCCGATGGCGGCAGCCTGCATCGCGGCAGGCGTCCACTACTGCGACATAACCGGCGAGATCGACGTCTTCGAGGCGCTGGCGGGCTGGAACGCTCGCGCGCGAGACGCCGGCGTGATGCTGCTGCCTGGGGCGGGGTTCGATGTGGTGCCGAGCGATTGCCTCGCGGCGCACGTCGCGACGCGCCTGCCGGGCGCCACACGCCTGCGCCTATCAATCGGCGGACTCTCGAAGGCGAGCCGGGGCACGATGAAGACGATGCTGGGGGCATCGGCACGGGCGTGCGGGTCCGGCGCGACGGCGCCATCGTGCAGGGCGACCCGCGGCTGCGGCGGACGGCTGACTTCGGAGCGGGCGCCAGGCGCACGGTCGGCGTGCCATGGGGCGACGTGTCCACGGCGTGGCGGTCCACCGGCATCCGCGACATCGAGGTGTTCTTCGAGGCGACCCGCGACATCGAGGCGATGTCCCGCCTTCCGGCCGTCGCCCGCAGGCTCCTGGCGCACGGGCCCATCCTGCGCTTCCTGCAAGGGCAGGTGGACCGGCGCCTGCCGCCCGGTCCTACGGACGAGGAGCGGGCGAGCGGCCGTGCGACGATCCTGGCAGAGGCGTGGGACGCCACGGGCCAGCATGTCGCTCCCTGCTAGTAAGCCTGAGCCCTACCACCTGACCGCGCGGACAGCCGTCGAGATCGCGCGCCTGGCCGCAGAGGGGAAAGCGAAACCCGTTACCAGACCCCCACGACCGCTTACGGCGCGGACTTCATCCTGGGATTTGACGGCGTGCAGCGGACCGATATGGACGGGCCGTCGCGGGAGGAGGCATAGAAACTTCTGCCTTCAGGCGGCGCCTTTTGCGTCGATCTACAGGACGAACCGGCTTTTCGCGAGATGGCCGGCCAGTCCCAGCAAGCCCTTCGCTAGGATCGCCGGAGGTGATGGCCGCGCTACGGCGCGGGCCCGCAGAGCCATCGCGGCCCCGAGCGCCGCCTGGATCCCGAGCGCGCCCAGGAACAGCACGCCCGCCGCCACCGCATCGGCCTGGCGGCTCGTGTAGATGTCCCGAGTTGTGCGCGCCTCCGCGTCGAAGCGGCCGCGCGCGGCTTGCGTGGCACCCGGCGCCGGCTCGAACAGGTTGCCGTCGCTGGCAGGGGCGGCAGCCGCGTCGAGCTGGGCGTCGTAGCCGCGCGTGGCGAGCACCCTGTCCAACACGCCGGGTGCGAGCCGGGCGGCCAGGATGGTGGGCGGTGTCGAGCTGCCGACGAAGACATCGCGGCGCCTGTGCGTCGCTGCGAACAGGATGGCGTCGGCGGCGACCTCGGGCTGGTATGGCGAGGGCGCCTTCGCCCTCTGGCCCGTTTTGTTGCGCGCCCAGTCGAACTGCGGCGTGTTGACGGCGGGTAGGTGCACCATGGTCAGGTGAACGGCGCTGCGGTCGTGGATCAGCTCGGAGCGCAGCGCCTCGGTGAAGCCGCGCAGGGCGAATTTGGCCCCGCAATAGGCGCCCTGCACGGGCATGGCGCGCCAGGCCAGCACGGAACTCACCTGCACGATCGTGCCCGACTGCATGCGCCGGAGCGCGGTCATGGTGCCGTTGACCGCGCCCAGGTAGGTCACCTCCGTCACCCGGCGGACCTCCGCCTGGTCCATGCCGCGTATGGGCGAGTAGACCGTCGCCATCGCGTTGTTGACCCAGACGGTGATGGGGCCGAGCGCCGCTGTGATCTCGTCGGCCGCCGCCTCGAGCGCCTCGGCGTCGGCGACATCCGCCACGACCGTGTGCACCCGGGCGCCCGACGCCGCCAGTTCGGCGTGTGCCGCGTCCAGGCGTTCTTGTCCGCGCGCGATTAACCCGACCGCATAGCCCTCGCGCGCGAACGCCCGGGCCGCCGCCCGGCCGATACCCGCGCTGCCTCCGGTGATTACCGCCACTCCGCCCATACCGACCTCCTGTCCATGCAGCAGGTGGGCGTGGTCGGAGAAGGTGCCAGGAGCGCGCGCGTCACGCATGTCGACTGCCGGTGGTCCTGGTTCCCCAACGCAGGTGCGCATCAGGGTCCGTCACCGCTCATGCCGTCTCCCGTGCAACGATCAATCCAAACTGTCGCAACGGGGCCTGCGTGCTCCCGTCGTGCCTTCACCCGCGCTCGGGGTGGGTGGCGGCGATCTGCGGTGCGCGATCGGGTGGCTCGGCGATGGCCGCATCATTGATCTGGGTGTCGCCTTGGCGGGCCTTGTCGCCGGCGGTCATCCTCTCGCGGCCTGGCCTGCCAGCATGGCAGCAGGCAGCCAACGACAGCAGCGAAGTAACACAAGCCGGCAGAACGCCACGCTGGCCAGGGCATCAGCATGCTTCGGCGTGCATGCCCAGCGAAGCACGTCAGAACTAAGGACGGCCGTAGCCAAGGCGAGCGGGAAGGCCGTTCATCCGGCTATCGCCGCCAACCGCGATACCGTGTTCATGTTGCGCGCCGTCCCCTCGGCAGCCGCCGGGATGCGCAGCTTGGTGGCCGCCATGCCCGAGGCGTAGTGGACGTAGATCTCTCGCGTTCCGAGGACCAGCGTCTCGTCCGGGGCGCGGCCGATGACCTCCTCCAGCATTTCCGGGCTGGCTTTACCGTCCAGGAAGATCACGGTGACCCGGTTGCCAGGCGCATCGAGGAACGGGTTGCCTGCAACCACCCCGGCCATCTCGGCCGCCGTGCGGATCAGCACGCCCACCTTCTTGCCCGCGTGGGCCAGTAAGCGCGCCTCTATCGCGGCCTTCAGCTCCGGCTCGGAGGCGTCGCTGGTGAACACCACGTTGCCGCTGGCGATGTAGGTGCGCACCTTCGCGAGCCCCGCGTCACGGCACAGCGCCTCGAGGTCGCGCATGGCCAGCTTGCCGGTCCCGCCCACGTTAACCGCGCGGAGCAGCGCCACGAACGACGGCATCGGCCACCCTCACATCTCGTTCGCCGACACTGGTGCCCGATCCAGCCGTGACATGACAATGGCCCGGAACCCGGCCCGGAGCGGCGCTTGCTGAAGACGTATTCCACCACGGTGCCGCTGCTGAGGGCCCGCGCCTCAGCGGCGTTCGGCGGCCCGTCCTCCCTGGCCGGCGTTTCGGGCAGATCCCTTCGTTCAGGCGGACCCGATCCGGGCGCCGGCACGGGTGCAGGACATCACCTGCGGCAGCGCGTGCGAGAAGCGCGTAACAGGGCCCGGTTCGTTCATGGCGATGCCCACGCCGCCGATCCCGATCGCGTCTAACTCGTAAGGTATCCGCGCTCGAGGGGACGAGAGGCGTTCACGGTTGCCGGGCTGGAAGTAGTGCGTGGTCTCCGGTATTATGTAGCAAGCACACCTAACTAAAAAATGCTTGCGTTTAGGGGCTAATCAGGCGCCTATTGCTTGCTACCAGCAAGCATGGAGTCGCTAGATGGCTGACGACGAGTCTTCGAACCCGGACTTTGATGAAACACCGCAAAGTAAGGGCGGACGTGCACGGGCTGAAAGCCTGCCCGCTGAACGCCGTGCAGAGATAGGTAGAGAGGCAGCTAGGAAACGTTGGGAAACGGCCAGCGCTGCGCCCGTGCACCACGCTATTGACCAGGGCGAGGTAGATTTTGTTGGACGCATGTTCAGGTGTGCCGTCTTGGATGTGGATGGCGAAATCGTGCGGGTCATTTCCGGAACCGAGTTTATGCGAGTTCTGGGCATCTACCGAAGTGGTGCACTATCCACCCGCAGGTCCGACGATGATGAACTAAGGATACCGCTCTACCTCGCTCACAAAAATCTCCGGCCTTTCGTTATAGGCGATGAGAAGCTTGTCGACTTCTTGAAGCACCCACTTCGCTATCGCCAAGAAGGCGGGGGCATAGCGGAAGGGATACCGGGCCAAGCATTACGGAGAATTTTGTCCGTTTGGGTTCGTGCACACCATGCCGGCGAGCTTGGCCCGTCTCAGGCCAAGGTGGCCGAAACTGCGAAAATCATCCTCGACGGGCTGGCTGATCTGGCCATCGACGCCCTCATTGATGAGGCGACTGGCTACCAAAAGCGTCGTGCACATGACAGCCTACAGACGATCCTCAAGGCCTATGTGCTTCCAGAATTCCGGAAGTATAAGACTAAGTTTCCCTCATCTTATTACGAGCAAATCTATAGGGTTATGGGTTGGCCATATGACGCGTCTTCCTCGGCTCGCTCGTCATATATTGGCAAGCTGACAAATCGTTTGATTTACTCTCGCCTCCCGCCCGGCGTGCACGAGGAGATTAAGCGACGAAATCCAGTCGACCCGACTACAAAGCGCCGCAGAAAAAAGAATCATCGGCTTTTATCAGAACAGACTGGCGACCCGCACCTAGAGAAGCTCATTGATTCTACGGTGACCCTGCTTCGGGCCACACCTGACGGGCAGTGGAAGTTTTTTGAGATGCTTTTCAATCAAGCTTACCCGCCAATGCAGCCCAATCTATTCCAAGCGGACGAGATCGCTAGGCTTAGCAAACCAGACTAGGCCCGTGCACCAGCTTCACTTGTGCACGGGCCTAAATCGCACGTTATGCCGCTCGGCCTGTCGCCTTCTCCGAATGCCATCCGAATACCACCTTGTCTCAACGCTTCCTGGATCGCCTCAAGGTTGGCGGCCTGGGGAGTGTGGCGGCCTTTTTCAAAATCTCGCACGGTGCTGAGCGCCACACCTGCCCGAGAAGCCAGTTCAGCTTGGGACCACGCAAGCCAACCACGGGCGGCGCGACTTTGCTCCGGTGAGATCATGCGAAAGACTACCTTGTGCACGGGCTTATTGTCAACGAAATGCGTTGACAACTGTCGAATTGCACCTTAGAACAATTCTCAACGAATAACGTTGAGACAGAGACGATGGCCCAGCACTTTCTTCTTTCCGCCAAGGCCCGCACCCTTTCCCTAGGGGCGATCATGCGTATGACGGACGACCAAGCCCACGCCCGTTTTCAGGCGATCCGCTTTGCTGACAACGGCGGCGAGGCTTTTTGCCCCCACTGCGGTTCGGTTGAGGTCTACACCTACGCCGCCCGGCGTATCTGGAAGTGCAAGGCTTGCACGCACCAGTTCAGTGTTACGTCTGGCACCATCTTCGCCAGCCGCAAGCTGCCGATCCGGGACTATCTTGCTGCCATTGTGCTGTTTGTGAACGCGGTTAAGGGCATCAGCGCCTTGCAACTCGGCCGCGACCTGGATGTCCAATACAAGACAGCCTTTGTCCTTGCCCACAAGCTGCGTGAAGCGGTTGCGGCCAACCAGCGCGGCGTGACCCTGACCGGCACGGTAGAGGTGGACGGCGCCTACTTTGGCGGGCACGCCAAGCTCCAGAACAAGAAGGCCGAGCGTCCCGACCGCCGCTTGCACGTTCCGGCCAAGCGCCAGTCTGTCATCGTGGCGCGTGAGCGCGGCGGGCGCACCCTGACGACTGTAGTGGCCAAGGAAAGCGAAGGCGTCCCGTTCATCCGTTCCGTGGTGGCGATGGGCGCCACGGTTCATGCTGATGAGGCTGGCGGATGGGACCAGCTACATGCCCGCTATGAGATGCGCCGGATCAATTACTCGGTTGCCTTCAGCCTGGACGGCGCCTGCACGAACCAGGCGGAAAGCTTCTTTGCCCGCCTTCGTCGCGCCGAGGTTGGCCAGCATCATCATATTAGCGGCGACTACCTGGGCTTCTACGCGGCCGAGATATCTTGGCGCGAGGACAACCGCCGGCAGGCTAACGGGGCGCTCCACGAAGCCGCTACGGGCGCGGCGCTGGCGCATCCGGTTAGCCGGGTGTGGGCGGGGTATTGGCAGCGCTAGCAGGGCACCGCATCTACAAAGTTACCAAAGTTACTGTTGTTTCTGTATCCATCTTTACGGAAGCGCTCCGAACTCGCTACGTAGCTTGCTACAACAATCTCACGCTTTGGGCTCACTGCCATCGTTTTTGCTACAAGACGATCAAAAAGTTGCGCAGTGTCATTCCATCGTAAGAACATTGATGTAAGGCCAGAGGATACAGCAGATCGAAACTCTTCAACTAAATCTGGACGAATGCCTTCTAACGATTCTAAATCTTTTATCAACAGACGAGCAGAATCGGATGTCTCTGGACTTACCTCATTCAAATAGTCGGTCGCTATTACGCGAGCGATATCTTGGTCGTCAGCAGCCTCGCTGAACCAAAGCAGCATATCTACTAAGGAGTCGGGAGACGCCGGGTCATTAACAAATAATTCAAGCGAACAAGAGTGTTGCTTCAACAATGTCGTAGCAAGCTCGATTTGCTCTGTTCGCTTCACCAGGCGATTTCGTTTTTCAGCCGCAGATGCAAGCATACCACCCAGCAGCCCGCCAGTTACACAGATCACCGCTTGAGCCGCCAGCAACTCAGACACGGAAACTCCTCGCAATGATTTAATCCTTAAGCCCTGTCTCTGCGCGCGGACCATTTATCAGTCAACGCGCAAACACCTAGAACTCCCTTGCGTTACGGCTACGGTCACACAGAATTGTCCAAATTAGAAGAATTTTTTGAATTCCGTTTAGCGCGAGCGTCAGTCCGCTTAGTTCTGACAGTTGACACCACTCTGCTCAAATCCAGTCGACCTTGTTTAAGCTTAGCTTTCGCCTCGTGATGTCTGGATATGATAAGTAAACCGACAATTACAATCACGGTAACTGAGGTCAAAAGCGTGTACCAGATGCTCTTTCCGGAGGTAGCAATGACTAAAAATACAGCAAGGCCAATAATCGCGATGATGCCGACTGGCCCGTACTTTGCAATTTCTTTGACTGCTAAGCTGAACAACTTAGGGATAAAGGAAGGTACAACGAAAGCTTTTGCTCCATCCCTTAAGCCGGATTAGCGCCATTAAAAGGCTTGTTGGTGCGAAGCTTATCTTGGATACGCGATCAACGCGCAACCTCCCAAAGCACGAACTGCCCCGGCCCCTGCTCCGACCGCACTGCCCCGTTCTCCCGCTGAACCCGAAGCGCCACCCCAACTCGCTTAGTCATTAAGCGAAGCAATTTTTGATCGCTTTTGTCCATAGCCCGCGCCACCAGAAGCTCCAGGGCCACGTCCCGGCTGGTCATCGGCTCGGCCGCTTGCCTAAGTATATTGAGCACAATCCGACTCATCTGACCCCGGTTCGCCCAGTCTGCCGGCGGACGCACGGCGCGAGGCTTGATCGCCTCTACCCGGTGCGAAGGATCAAACTGTAGGATGGTAGCGTCTAGGCTCTCCAAATCGGCCAGCAAGGCTTTCAGCTTGGTGTGAAGCGCTTCCACCTCGCCTGTAAGCGCTGCACGGCGCTTTACCAATCCGGTTAGCACATAGTCGGTCATAACACGCTTGCTTCAAGGGTTCCAGCAAGCATCAAAGTGGGAATCTTCTTTCAGCAAGCATTATATGTAAGGTGTGCTTGCTACATGATACCGGTGGTCTCGCACACCTGTTCGCCGAACGTCGTGAGGGCGAACGCCGCAGCCGGCAGGACCGACCTCTCGGTCAGGCCCTTGCGGAGACCAACAAGCCAGGGCTCCGGCCCCTTGCGCGTCCAGTCCTTGTTCAGCACGTTTCGTGCAACCAACGGCCAGCAGCCTGTCAGCAGAGCGTTCGCCAACGGCGATTCGGGGGCGCTGAACACACGCAGCCCTTCCGAGCTTGGCAGCAGCATCTCCGTCTGCCCTGCCCTCAGGCGGAGACACATCAAGCCGTCTGGGAAGGATCCGTCCCGCACGGGGCCATCTGAGAGGGAGGGATAGTAATGGTTGCCGGAAACGTCGTTAAGGCCTCGGGTCACCCAGAGACGCCTACGCTTCAATTTTGGAAGGCGCTCCAGCGCAACGGCTGCCGAAATCAGCCTACCTCAAGCTCCGCTTCGAGCACCATGTCAGCTTGGTCCATGCGAAGCTGGCCGACACGCGTGCCATTCTCGAAAATATTGCTTAGCAGAATGTCGACCACGGATCCAGCATGCTCCTAGCGTTTAGCCGACCTCGCCCACTCCTTCACGACGTCCCTGACCGAAGGCGGGCGCCGTCTGTCGGTGCCCTCGGGAAGCAGGCACAGCCCGATTTCAAGGCCGGCGGTGCCGGACCCGTTAGGGTCTTTATCGATGCTGTCGATCCAGCAGACCCATCAGATCCGGCCGTTCTTTGGGAACGAGGCGTAGCTGGCAGGCCCGCCTACGCGCTCATCCAAAGATCACGCCGGAACTGTTTGGCGCAAGCGGGACGGAGACATGCTGTCTCCCTCACGTCAGGTTTTCAGGCCGGTTCGAGTGCAGCATCGACCTTACCGACGAGGCAAGCCAGTTGGTCACTTGCTGCACATTCGTAGGAGAGGCCGCGTAGGCATGGGATATCAGAACCACTTAAGAGGCCTGGAGATCTACAGACATAGATCATGTCGGCTGTCGATGCCCGTTGGCCCGAAGTCGACGGCACCCGCTTCCATGCGCACGAGCAAAGCCAGATGCTGCGCCCAAGGCAATGCAAGCGCCTTGTCGTCAGTCGATCATACCGACACCCACCGAAGTGCAACCGAACAATGAATATGCCCGAAAAGGTTATAGTCGATCCAAGTAAACGACGGGCCACCCACGCTCTCCTGCCATACTTTCCGGCACCTTTTCCGGAAGAGATTCTTTATAGCATTGCGGCACGCTACGTCCGCCATATGGGTACGCCACCCCCGGACCTAGCCGCCGAGCAGCTCTTCGAAGTCGGGCGCAAGCGCCAGAACATCGACTTCTCAAGCAGGGTTGGCTACTTGGCGGCGCGGCTTCCGCCGAAGTGTCCCATCGAAGCCGATACGTTGCTTTTCAAGCATACTACCTTTCCGTACTATGCGACCTTCATGCCGCCGAAGCAGCGCGCCAAAGCGACGGCCGCTCGGCTCGACCCTAGCAGCGTCGCCTCGTTTTCAGGCAGTGGGTGGAAGTGGCTGAGCGCCGATAAGGCGCTGCGCTTCTGCCCGGAGTGCCTGCACGGCATGATGCAGTCGGTAGGCGAACTGTACTGGCGACGCGACCACCAAATACCCACAATCCTCGTCTGCCCGGTTCATGGCTGCATTCTACGGTTCGCCGACACGTCCAACTTCGCGCGGCGGGCGTTCTGTCCCGCTACGCCCGCGACTTGCCCGCGCGACGCGGCTCCGGTGATCGAACGGTTGGCCGAGGCGGAGAGGGTAACCCTGCTTTCGATCGCCGTCCGCTCGGCGTCCCTGTTGCTTGATGGAACGACGATCCTGTCCAAGCCCACTGACCCGGACAACTTTCGGCGCGCCATGCGGAGCAAGGGACTGCTGCAGGGCGAGGTCCGAACCGACCTGCTAGCCCTCAAGACCAAGATGACGGAGGCGTTCGGCCACCTCGGAAGAGTCTGGCCGCACGTGTTCGCAACTTCGGACGTACGCGGCAGCGGCGCCATCGACCGCATTGCGGGGGCTGGCAACGAGGTGACCGACCCGCTTCTCCATGTCATGGTGAGCCTCTTGTTGGACGAGCTTCCCGACGCGCTGCCCCAAGAGCGCCGGGCCTTCGGGGAGGGGCCTTGGGAATGCCCGAACCTGCTGGCGGGGCATGCCGACAGGCGAGCAGTCACTCAAGTCGTTTGCTCGAAGACCGACCAAGGGGTAGTGGGCCATTTCAGGTGCGACTGCGGCTACGAATATGTAAGGACCGCCAGGCCGGACGGGATTTTGACAAAGTCTCGCATTACTAAGTTTGGCCCTACGCTGGCGCCACTGCTCGAGAGGGCCAGGGCCGAGCGTTGGAACATCAAGAGGACTGCGGAAGCAGCGGGCATTCACCCGAGAACCTTAGACGCCCAAGCGACGGCTATGGGCTTGACAGGCATCTGGACGAAGACACACTGCCGGAAGCGGGCATGACACCCCAAGAAGGTCCTGTAAACCTTGGAAAGCGCCGCTTGGATATAGGCAACCAGGGCCGGAAGCGACCTCTCGAAATTACGAAAGATCTTTATTATTATGGGAAAGGCCATGTTGGCTGCGGGTAAGCCAAAAAGAAAAGATGTTTGGCTGGCCTGACAGGCCCGAAAACGAGGCCTGCCGAGCGGTTTCGGAAAGGTCTTTATTAAATGTCGACATTTGATGGATCAGTAAAGACCTTTGTCGATCAGGGTCATTCGACACTTCGCCTCGTTGCACGTTGATGGTTATCGGCGTGCAATTACTTCTGCGGCTCGGATGAAAGCGCGCGTAGCGGACCGAGTGGACCAACGGGAACTAGTTGGAACTCCATCTGCCCGGCCTGCCTCATCGGTGAGTTGTCACGCAGGTCGCGAACCTCCTTCAAATCGGTGACGTTCAGGATCAACATCACGCCGCTCTGGTCCGTCTTGACATACCATTGGCCGACTTACCGGTGAGATAGAGGCCCGCCGTCTGCCGCATCTCGGATGAAATGATTGGTTGCCACACGCCGGGCGTGGACCTGGCCGTAAAACTCTCGACCGCGAGCGGCCTTGTCGGGACGGCGAGTGCGGGACCGCCTGTGCGGTCTGCGCGTGCGAGATGGGCGGCCCCAAAGGTACGATCGTGGCCATCAAGAGTCCGTTGCCCGCGAGCGTCGTCATGCGTTCGACCAGGCAAGCCGAACTGCGGCTTGTCACGACAGCATTTCCTTGGCGACCTGCTCCGGCATGTCCGCTTGCAGCCAATCCCCAGCGGGTGGCACCTTCAGATTGGCTTGTTTGGTCTAGGTCTGCCGCCGTTCCGCCACGCGGCCGTTAGATAGGGATCGTGCTGCCCCCAGATGAGCCTGATTGGCCCGTCAAACGCCTTGAGTGATGGCAGCGAACAGGATGCTCCCCGTTCGCTGCCATGCCCACTTGCTACCGACCAGGCGAGGCGTCCGGTGCACTGACCGAAGCGATCAGGCGGGCCGGCTGCGCGGCAACCGGGGCCGCCTTTGCCGCCATCCGGGACCGGCTCGTGGCCGACGCCACCAGAACCTCCGCTTGCGCCCAAGCCCTGCCGAACGCCGCGCTGCGGCACTCCAGGTAGCCGGCGGAGTTGAGGTCTGGACCGCCGTCACCGTCGGTGCAGACCTGCGAGGCCGCGACCAGCAGCCGGTGCCGCAAGGCCTGCTGGCCGGAAACCGCACTCAGACTCAGGCCTTGCAGCGACACGACGCGGCTGCTGGTTACGGTGTCGTCCGCTTTCGCAGGCAACGTGGCTGCTGCAGACATCATGATTGCAGCGGCGAACGCGCCGGCGGATAGTTTTGTGTTCACGTCATGCATGGATAATCTCCGTATGGTTGTGCTGATCGGTTGAAGCTCGCTGTTGCTTGAGCGGAAGATGCGTTGGCTCAGGTAACGAGAACACCGATAGGACCCCGGACGGCGGCCAGGAAATCAATCGCTGCAAAATGGGCTTAACCGGGATTAACCAGCAATTCCAATGATGTATCCTGCGTGTTAACCAGCTCCTGCGGCAGGACTCAGGGCGCAGGCTCCCGCGCAGGTGTTTTTTGAAAATCCTCGGCCCAGGCTATAGGCTTCATACGTCGCGTCGCACGGTGTTTCGGGGTTCCCGCTTTGCAGTCCGACACAGAATGTTGGCAGTTCGGCCCGTTTGTAATCGACCGGCGGCGCCGCCTGCTATCGGCGCACGGCAAGACCGTGAAGCTGGACGCCAAGGCTTTCGACCTGCTGGAATACCTGGTCGGGCGCCGCCACGAGGCGCCCACGCGCGACGAGATACTCGCGAGCGTCTGGCGCGGCACCACGGTCAGCGATGGCAACCTGTCGGTGCAGCTCTCCGCCTTGCGCCGCGCGCTGCACGACCATGGCGGCGACGACAAGCTGATCCTGACACTGCCAGGACGGCGCTACCGATTCGTGGGCGACTTGCTGCCGACCGAGCAAGCACCAGCCGTCCCGACTTCGCCGCCGGACGAACGAGCGCCCGCACCCGGCAGAGCAGTACCGGCCGCGAGGCGGCCGGGTTTCGCAAACCTATGGATTGCGTCCGCTGGTGCGCTGCTCGCTTTGCTTGCAGCCCGGCTCGTATGGCCGAGGTTCGAACATGCGCCCACCGGTGTCACGCTATCCATAATGGTGCTGCCGTTCCACAACATCGGTGACCATTCGCAGGACTACCTCGCCGAGGGTGTGACCGACGACCTGACAACAGCGCTCGCGCGCCTGCCCGGCAGCCTGGTGATATCGCGCGAGACCGCCGAGGCCTATGCCGAGAGGAAGCAGGCAACCAGCGGGACCGGACACCCGCTCAACGTAAGATACATGCTGGAGGGCGCGGTTTTTACCGACGAGGTGAAGCTCCGCATAAACGCGCGCCTGACCGACACGCGCAGCGGCGCGCTGCTCTGGACGAAACCGTTCACCGTGCCACGCGACCGCATAAGCGACGCGCGCGACCTCATTGCCGGGCAGATCGTGGCGACCCTCGGCCCGGTGCTCGTGCAGGCCGAAAGCGTGCGCTCCAGGCAGGAACGACCCGACGATCCCAGTGCTGTGGACCTTCTGCTCAGGGCACGGTACGCGCTCGATTTCGGCGATACGCTCGCCGACTACCGTACCGCACAGGACTTGCTGGTCGCCGCTTTGCAGCAGCAGCCGGACTTCACCGAAGCGCTCGCCGAACTCGGCTGGCTTCTCGTCTGCAAAGTCGCCAACGTGGACGACCCCGACCAGGAGGCCGACGAAGCCCGCGCACGCCAGGCGATCAACCACGCCCTGCAACTCGCACCACACAACGAACGCGCGCTCGCCGCGCAGGGGCGGTTGCTGGCGATCGAAGGCGACTACGCAGCCGCGATCTCCAGCGCCAGGGAGGCGCTGAAGGTGCAACCCAACGAAGTGGATGCCGAATGGGTGCTTGGCACCGCCGAATACTATCTGGGCCACCTGGACGCGGCGGCAGCACCGATAGAGGCCAGCCTGCGCATCGACCCGGAAGGGCCGCACAGCAAGCAGCGTTACCAGCGGCTGGGCAGCATACAATTGTTTGCCGGCCATTACGCGGCGGCCATCGCAAGCCTACAGATGGCCTCGGCCGGCGACGTGACACCCGCGCCTGGCGACGGCAGCTGGGGCCGGCTCGAGAGGGTCCGGCTGATGCTCATTGCCGCGCACGCATTGCAAGGTGACCTCGACGGCGCGCGCGCGCGCTACGCGTCCTACAACGCAACCTGGGCGCACAGGAGCGTCTGGCGAATAAGCGCTCTGGTGCCGAAGACGCTCAGCGCGCTCACAGGATTTCAGAAGTTCCGCACGGCGTTGCTACAGGCCGGCATGGACCCGTTCGCCGACGAGACCGAAGACAACCACGTCGAGCCCTCACGTAGTCCGTTGACCGGTGGCGACTTTGCCCTGACGCCGCTTCTCGTACCGGGCGCCAACACCATTACTACTGCAGCCCTGCATTCTTTAACGCGGGGCGGCGGCCCCGTCCTGGTCGTCGACCTGGGCACCGGCACCGCCGTCATCGACCACGCTGTGTGGGGAGACAGCACCGCGCGCAACGCGGGCGACGATGCCTTCGTCGATCGCCAGGCAAACTCGTTTCTGGACCGTTTTCCGCACGCGCCGGTCGTCATCATGGCCGATGGCGCTTATGGCGTCACGTCCTACAACGCGGCCTTGCATCTGGCTGCCCGGCTGGGCCGACAGGTGTGTTGGTATCGCGGCGGCGAGGAAGCATGGGCCAAGGCCGGCCTGCCAGGTTCCTACAGACGTTCCGATTGACATCGTAACTTTCCTGGCCGATGCTTAATTTGCAAAACTTCCAGCACACGGCTGTATGAGTTTTGTTTTGCTGCGCCCGCCCACCACGATTGGAGACCATCCAGATGAACGCGGCAGTCTCACCCGACGATGATGAATCCGACGTCGTCACCCTGGATTTCCGGATAGAGTTCCACAAGACAGAGTCGGTTCTCGCACCCGACGGAACCTCTCATGGCGTCACGGCCATATGCCTGAAGAAGAACTATAAAAAGATCCTCGAGCTCAAACCTTTCAAAGCTCACGGCGAGCACAAACCGCTGCTGGAGCAACGGCTCGAGTACATACGGACGTCGAGCGACCACCGGGCGCTGCTTGCCGTCGCCCTGGCTTTGTTCGACGCCCAGTTCGCCAGGACCGCAGCAGAGCCGCTCAGGCCGCGGCTACCGCCACCGCCACCGCCCGACGCAGCATGCTGAGACGGACCGCGATCAGGAAATCCTCCAGGCGACGGTGCCAGCCGGAGCGCGATACCAGCCAGGATCGTCATAGCCGGCCAGTTCGTCTCGGACCTTCAACGTGGTGAACATGCCACCCATGCCCATCGAGCCGTAGGGACCGCGGCCAGCCATCATCGGGGCAGTGTTGGGCGGCCCCGGCATTATCCCCGCCATGTCCATGCCGGCCATCCCGCTCTTCCCCATCGGCATGTAGCCCGGCACGAGCCGGCTGATCTCGGCCGCCGCGGCACCCTGGTCCACGCCGACCATGTTGGGCAGGCTGTGGCTCATCGCGTTCATCGTGTGGTGCGTCTTGTGGCAGTGATAGGCCCAGTCTCCCGGGTTGTCGGCCACGAACTCGATGTCGCGCGTCGTGCCGACCGGCACCTGCACCGTCGCCTCGCGCCAGCGCCGCGCGGGCGGGATCGGGCCCGCATCGGTTCCGCTCACCTCGAAATGGTGCCCGTGCAGGTGCATCGGGTGCTCGACCATGGAGAGGTTGCCGACGCGGATGCGCACGCGCTGGCCGGTCTTGACCACCATCGGCTGCGTCGCAGGGAAAATGCGGCCGTTCAGCGACCAGATGTTGAAGTCGGTCATCTCCGCAGGGTTGGGCCGCGACGTGCCGGGGTCGATTTTCCAGGCGTGCGGCATCCAGACGAAGTCGCGGTCCACCCGGCCCTCGTCCGGGTCTTTTGGATGAACGACGAACATGCCCATCATGCCGAGAGCGATCTGCAGCATCTCGTCGCCATGCGGGTGGTACATCTGCGTCCCGTGCTGGCGCAAGGTGAACTCGTAGGCGTAGGTCTCGCCCGGCTTGATGTGCGGCGCGGACAGCCCGCCGACGCCGTCCATGCCGGACGGCACCAGCATGCCGTGCCAGTGGACTGAGGTGTGCTCCGGCAGCCGGTTGGTGACCAGGATGCGCACCCGGTCCCCCTCGACGGCCTCGATCGTGGGCCCCGGCGATGACCCGTTGTAGCCCCAGACGCGCACCTTGAAGCCGGGCGCGAACGCCTGGGAGTACTCGCCGGCCACCAGGTGGAACTCCTTAACACCGTCCTTCATCACGAACGGCAGTGCCCGCCCGTGAAGGGTGGTCACCAAGGTCCGCTCGCCGCCCTCGGGCGTCAGAGGCTGCGGACCCTGGTCCGGGGCCGCCTGCGCAGCCACCCGGCGGGCGAGGGACGTGCCCGCGGCAAGGGCCGTGGCGGCGGTGAGCACGTTGCGGCGGCGCCAAATCATTGCGGGTTCTCCGAGGTGGGGACTGGCACGCGCAAGACTGCGCCTTGCGGGTTGGCAGGCGTGTCAGAAGATTTATGACCGAGCGCGCGATCCAGCTCGGCACGCGCGATCCAGTAGCGGCACTTGGCTTCGATCAGCCGGCGCGATGCCGCGATCTCGTCCTGCTTGGCCCGCAGCAGGTCGAACGGGCCGAGCAGCATGAAGTTGTACTGCTGCACCCCGAGTGCGAGGATGCGGCGCTGAAGCGGCACCACGACCGTCTGATAGCGGTCCACCAGGTCGCGCAGGCGGATGAGCTGGTCGCGCAGCGCCCGGACCTGCGCGCGCGTGTCGATCGCCGTCTGGGCCATCTGGTCCTCGTCCTGCTGCAAGGCGATTGCGGCGCGGAGACGGGACGCCTGCCCCCGGTCGAACAGCGGCAGCGGCACCTGGAAGGTCGGGCCGGTCACCCGGTAGCCTTCCGGGTCCTTTTCCGTGCTGACGCCGAGCTGCACGTCGGTGAGCCAGCCGTAGCTCCGGGCAATGCCGAGCGCCTTGGCGGAGGCCTCCGCCTGGCGCCGCAGGGCCGCGATGCGCAGGTTGCCCGCCACCGCCAAGGCTTCGAGCCGGTCATAGGCCATCCGGTCCGGCGGCAGGCCGGGCAAGCTGTCCGGCACCGTCCAGGCGGTGTCCGGCCCGAACAGCCCCATGAGCCTGTTCAGCTCCTCGCGATCAGCGGCGCCGGCTGCCAGCGCGTCGGCGTACTCGGTCCGCGTCAGCTCGGCGTCGGCCTGCTGGCGGGACAGGTCGAGGTCGCTGATGTTGCCGGCATCGTGCAGCCGGCGGGCGAGCGAGGCCGAAGCGTTCGATGCCGCCACCCTGTCCCCCAGCAAGGCCGCGGTGGCCTGGTCGGCAGACAGCCGGAAATACGCCTTCTTCACGTCCGCCACGAGGTCGAGGACCGAGGCGGCGACGCTGAACTGCGTCGCCGCCAGCTGCGCCTGCGCCAGGTCGCGTTTCGCGGGCAGCAGAACCAGGTTCAGCACGTTCTGGGTGAGGTCGAGCCCTACATCCGTCGTGGAGAACAGCCTGTCGGGAAAGCGCACGCTCACGCCCAGCGCCGGGTTTTGCAGCAGGCCAGCCTGCACCAGGTCGGCCTGCGCCAGCCCGAGCTCAGCGTAGCCGGCCTGGAGCCCCCGGTTGCGGAGCAATGCGACCTGCACCGCGTCGTCGGGGCCGAGCGGCCGGGACAGGATGGCCGAAACGCGAGCGGCGGCCTGCCGGTCGGCGGGCGAGCCATGGTTCCAGACCACCTGCCGGCCCGTCCGGTCGGCGACGATCCGGCTTACCCCATCGAACCGTTGGTCGAGGCGCGACGCGGCGCAGCCCGCCAGGACGAGTGCGCTGCCGGCAAGAGCTGCCGCGCGGGCCACCCTTGATCGCCCCCGCATCATTGCGGCTCGGCGGGCATCGACATCCCCGGCATGGCGCCATGATGCATCTCCGGGCTGGCCTGCCTCGGCTGGCTTGAGCCAGCCGAGCCAGGCGTGATCCGCTCGACACCGCGATTGCCGGTGGCATCCGGCTTGCCGAGCCTGTCGCCGGGCGTACTCGCCACGGCGCCGGTGGACATGCGCATGGCCAAGGTTGGGGAAGCGGTCGCGGGTCGTTCGCCCATGGCCAGCACGTTCACCGGCCGGACGTAGAAGACCGATGCCGCCGCAGGATTGGCAGGGTTGTCCAGGGACAGCGTGGTCTCTGTTTTGGGTGCGGAGCAGCCGGCGCACAGTGCGCCGGCTGCCCCGAGGGCAAGGAGGTTGGCAAGCATGACGGGCAAGACGCCTCGCGTAAGTCGTGGAAGGCTGTTCCTCCGTCCGGGCGCATTTGCGCCGGACCGGCACCGGGCGAGCTTCACTGGCCGGCAGCAGCGCTTCCGCCGAGCCGGGCTTCAGAGCGTCGAGGGCCTGGGAGGATGTGGCTCGAGGGCCGCGACGACGCCGCGCCCGGAGGCGAGCCGCAATGCGTAGGCAACGGCCACGCGCCTTTGTGGGGCACTCACCGGGGCGAGCGACGGCAAGACGAGCGAGCAGCAGACCATCGAACAGGACGCACAGCCAGCCAGGTCGTGATGGTTCGGGCACTTCGGTTGCGAGTGGGCAGGCACGCGCATCATCTGCCCGGCATGCGGCGCTGCCGGCATCTCCATACCCGGAGCATGCTGGTCAGCGACGGAACACGCCGGCGCCGCCGACAAAGCACGACCGAACCCGGCCACCATCAAAATGGCGACCAGGACTGACAACAACGGTTTAGGGAACAATCTGAGCCTCACCCGATCTCCCGAACATGAGTTCGCACCTGACACGACATGCGCGCGGCCCGCGTGCCGGCGGCCGGCAGGCTCGCTCCTTCGTTGCAGGCGCGCCTGCGTGCGTGCCGCATCGTGCCTAGGCCTTCGTCGTCGCCACGTAGCGCTCGATCACCTGCTGCAGCACGTCCAGCGGGACCGCGCCCGACAGCAGGCCAGCGTCGTGAAACTTCCTGATGTCGAACTTGCCACCCAGCGCCGCACGCGCCTGGGCGCGCAGGCGCAGCCAGGTCAGCTTGCCCACCATGTAGCTGCAAGCCTGGCCGGGCCAGACGCAGTAACGCTCCACTTCGGTCACCGCAGCGGTCCGCTTGTCGCCGAGCGTATCGACGAAATAGTCCACCGCCTGCTCGCGGCTCCAACCCTGGGAGTGCAGCCCGGAATCGACCACCAGGCGCGCCGCACGGAACATCGCGTCCTTCATCTGGCCGATATGGCCCACCTGATCGGTGTCGTACATGCCCATTTCCACAGCCAGTTGCTCGGCATACAGCGCCCAGCCCTCGCCGTAGCCGGAGAAGAACACGATCTTCCTGATCAGCGGCAGGTCCTTCATCTCCTGTGCCAGCGTCAGTTGCAGGTGATGACCGGGAATGCTCTCGTGGTAGGTCAGCGTCGGCAGTGACCAGCGCGGCACTTCGGCCGTATCGCGCAAGTTGATGTAGTAGGCGCCGGCGCGCGATCCATCCAGCGTGCCGGGCTGGTAGTAGCCGCCCGGCGCCCCGGCCTCGATGGCCTTGGGCACGCGACGTATCTCGACCCGCGCCTTGGGCAGCGCGCCGAACCAGTCCGGCAGCTTGGCCTGCACGACCGCAACCTTCTTGTTCAGGTCGGCGATCAACGTTTCCTTCCCGGCATCGGTATCCGGATAGATGTAAGCCGGGTTCGCCTCCAATGCCGCCAGGCGCTGGCCTACCGTGCCGGTGGCAAAACCCTGTGCGCGCAACGCGGTGTCCAGCCCGGCCGTCAACTCGGCTACCAGGCGCAGGCCGGTCTCGTGTATCTGTTCCGGCGACATGGATGACGTCGTGTAGTTCTTCAGCCCAAGCGTGTACCACTCGGCACCCTTCGGCAGTCGCGCCACGCCGGCCTGGTGCACCGCAGTCTTCCGCGCGGCGGTGTAGTGGTCCGACTGCCGGGTCAGCGCGGGGACTATCTTGCCAGTGTAGATCGCCCTCGCCCGCGCCCCGTAATCGCCCGGCAGCCCCGCCTCCTTCGCCCGCCGCACCAGCGATGCGACGAGCGTGGACTTCTCCGCCGGCGTGTCCAGGAACGCCTCCATCTGGATCAGGGTCTTGTCGATGACGAAATCGGGCGGCACCACGCCGAGCTTGGCGTCGTGTTGTGCCCGCTCCAGCTCCTGGTCCATCATCAGCGGCAGCGCGCTCAGGCGTGCGATGTAGGCGTCGGCGTCGGCCGCGGTCTTGATGTCGTGCTGGGTGTCCAGGAAGTCGGGCACGTCGTGATACGCACCGACAAGCTGGCTGACCACGTAGGGCGATTGCACGCTGCCGCCGTTGTAGTCGAACGTGTCGTAGCCATCCTGCGTCACCTGCAGGACGAACAGAACGGTGTCGTAGCTCGAGACGTCCAGTCCGGTCAGCTTGCTGCGGTCGACCGCCTTCAGTGCGGCGAGCCTGGCGGCATTGTCGGTCTTGTCCTTGGCATCGGCGGCCAGCGACACGTCGCTCAGCCTGGATTTCAACGGCGCCAGCGCCCCGCTATCCAGCCCGAGAGAGGTCGCCAGCTCCGGGCTGCGCTGCAACTGCTCCTGCACGAAGCGATCGAACAGCGCATGCAACTGCCTGGCCTCGGCCGTTTGCGCCGGTGCAGGGTCGGCACGGCCAAGCCCGGGAACCAGACCCGCAGCGGCCAAGGCAATCAAGAGTGAGCGGCGTTGCATGGCGGTTGTTCCCGTCCTGACTGCGTTCAGAATTTTGCCCAGAGTAGCAACAATGGGACACAACCCCAAACACTGTCAGTGAACCCATGCCGGCTTCACCAAGCTCGAAAGCTTTTCTGGCGTTTTGGACAGGCGCAACCGCGCGTCGCTCCACCATCGGCGCCAACGGCCGTGACCGATTTGGACGCGGCCGTTGCTCGCGAGCGTGCTCTCGCCGATCTTCAGTTTCAGCCTCAACCAGATCGCAGATCACGTGGCAGGTACTCCGTGCGGCTATGCCGTCGTTGGCGTAACCTATCTTCCGCAACGAACGTCTGGCGCCGACGGTGGACGGGGTGGGATGTTTACGAACTCTGGCAGGTGCGCAGCGGGATTTGCCGGCTCACGCCACGCGACGATCTGCTGGCCCATGGATACCGCTCGGGACGAGCCGCTTTGATCTGCAGCGGTGAGATGCCACCCTATCCCACCGCTAAAGCCCAGCCTCGTCGAGGGTGAGATGCTCTCGCATCCCACCCGCGGCGTGACGGGCGGGGTTTGCGCCCCGTCCTCGTGTCAAAAGTCGCAGGCTCAACGGCCGCCAAATGATCTGACGATACGGCATCATGGCTCGTCGATGCAGGCAGGACACCGAAAGGCAAACATCCATGCCATACGCACAGTCATCAGCTTGCTGATGCGCTGGTGCAGCTCTAGCCGATCTGGCTACGTGCCCGCTTAAGCAACATCGTGTCCCCGCTGTCACCAACGCGTCCGCAACGCGCATCCCGGAGACGAAAAGTTTTTTGGTTCTTTCTTCAAAGAAGAACCGCTTGCCTAGCCGCTCCGATCGAGACCCCGCCTTGGCGTCACCACCCAGTGCCGCCCGACGACCGGCCAGCCAAACTCTGCCAAGACAAAGTTCGCGAGCGCGTCGATGAAGCCCTCAAGCGCACACAACCAAGAGGCTTGTGAGCTGTCGAGGTGCGTATCGTTTCAGCCGTTCGCGACAGCCGAGGTAAAGCTTTTTGCTTCCTTTTCCAAAAGAAGTGCTTCGCCAATCGTGCGTCAGAACGCGTCTAGCTCATCTCTCCAGCATGTCCGCCTCGATCGCCTCGATCTCCGAGTCGGAAAACCCGAGGTGGTGCGCGATCTCGTGCACCAGGACGCTGCCCACCAGCCGGCCCAGATCCTCGCCGGTTTCGATCCACTCGATCAGGATAGGGTCGCGGTACAGCATGATGGTGTCCGGCAGGCGCCCTTTGTCGGTCACGCTGCGCTCGGTCAGCGGCACGCCGCGATACAGGCCGGTCAACTCCCACGGATGTTCCACCTCCAGCGAGGCCAGCGTTTCCTCGTCGGCCATGTCTTCGACCAGGATGGCCACATCTTTCACGTGACGTGACAGGCGCGGCGGCAATGCTGCAAGGGCTGCCTCGGCCATCGCCAGTATGTCGTCCTCGCCGGGCGGGGTGGTGTAGGCTGGCATCTCTCACCTCGACGTATTTCGCAGGAGACGCACCATGATGGCAAAGCTCACCGACGCGCAACGCGCGGACCTCGCCACGACCCTGCCGCACTGGGCCGCCACGTCCGGCCGCGACGCCATCCATCGCACGGTCAAGCTGCGCGACTTCAGCGCCGCCTGGGGCTTCATGTCCCGCGTGGCGCTGCTGGCAGAGGCGCAGGACCACCACCCGGAATGGGAGAACGTCTACAACAGGGTCAGCATCACGCTGACCACCCACGACGCCGGCGGGTTGTCCGAACGCGACCTCAAGCTCGCCCGCGCCATCGACGCCCTGCTCGCCCCTTGATGCGGCTGGCGGCCCTTCGCCCGGGGGCGCAGGCGGCCACGGCCCGGCCCGTCACCTACCGGCCGGACATCGACGGCATGCGGGCGCTCGCGGTGCTGGCCGTGCTGGCCTACCACGCGTTTCCCGCCGTGCTGCCCGGCGGCTTCGTCGGCGTGGACGTCTTCTTCGTCATCTCGGGCTGCCTGATCTCCGGCGTCCTGGCCGGCGAGATGGACGCGGGACGCTTCAGCCTCGCGCGTTTCTACGGGCGCCGGATACGCCGCATCTTCCCCGCCCTCTGCCTGGTGCTGGCAAGCTGCCTCGCTTACGGCTGCGTGGTGCTGCTGCCGTCGGAGCTCTCCCGCCTTGGCGAGCACGTGGCGGGCGGCGCCGGCTTCGTCGCCAACCTGATGTTCTGGCGCGAGTCCGGCTACTTCGACCGCGCGGCCGCCGCCAAGCCGCTGCTGCATCTGTGGTCGCTGGGCGTGGAGGAGCAGTTCTACGTCGCGTGGCCGCTGCTGCTGTGGGGCGCACACCGCGCGCGGCTGGACCGGACGGCCTGCGTACTGGCGCTCGCCGGGGCTTCCTTTGCGCTCAATTTGGTTGCTGCGGGACGCGATCCGGCGGGGGATTTCTACGCGCCGGCGACGCGTTTGTGGGAGCTGTCGCTTGGCGCGTTGGTAAGCGAAGAAAGCAGTTCTTTTTTGAACATAAGAACCAGAAAACTTTTGTCTCCAGGGTACCCGTCTGTGGAAAGGTTCGCGACAGCGCTCGCAAAAGCTTTTTGCTTCTTTTTCTCGAAAAAAAAGGCCTTGCTTGCTTGCTTCCTGAGCATCGCCCTGATCTGCGCATCGGCAGCATCGCTGAACGCCAGAATGGTCTACCCCGGCTGGCGGGCCGTGCTCCCCGCCGGCGGCACCGCCCTGCTGATCGCCGCGGGTCCGGACGCGCCCGTCAACCGCTGGCTCAGCCGGCCCGCAGCCGTGTTCGTGGGGTTGATCAGCTACCCGCTCTACCTCTGGCACTGGCCGCTGCTCTCCTACGCCACCATCTTGCGCCGCGGCCGGCCGCCGACGCCGTTGATGGCAGCGGGCCTGCTCGCCGCTGCGGCCTGCCTGGCCTGGCTGACCTGGCGATACGTGGAGCAGCCCATCCGCCGCTCCGGCACACGGGCACGCAAGACCGCCGCGCTGGCCGTGCTGATGGCGGTGATCGGGGCGGCCGGGCTTGGGGTGTGGGCCAGCGCCGCGGCCCGGCCGGGCGTGAGCGGCCTGCAGAACCTGGACGTCGCCAAGATCGACGCCGCGATACATGACGGCATCTTCCGGCCGACGCGCGACATGCAGGTGCACCAGGAGCGCGGCATCACCGTGGCACGCATCGGCGACGGCGCGCAGAGCGTGCTGTTCACCGGCGACAGCCTGATGTTCCAATACGGCCCGCGCGTGGAGGCGCTGTTCGAGCAGCATCGCCTGGCCAAGACGGTGTATTTCGTGGTGGGGCCGAGCTGCTCGCCGGTGCCGGGCATCAGCAAGCCGGACCTGCTTGCCAAGTGCGGCGAGCTGCCAGGCATCGCCGACAGGCTGGTCGCCGCGCATCACGTGGGAACGGTGGTGTTCGGCGCCTACTGGCCCGGCTACCACGGACCGGAGATCACCGTGACGCGCGGCGGAGCGCGCCTGCCGCTCACCTCGGCCCGGGCCGACGACCTGGTGGACGCCAACTTCGAGGACAGCGTGCAGCGCCTGATCGCCACGGGCCACAAGGTTTACATCGTGCTGTCCTCGCCGTGGGGCGACAGGTTCGATCCGCAGGGGATGATCGCGCGCTCGCTGACCGGGTACCGCGTGGACCCGGGCCTGCTGGCAGGCGTGCCGAATGCGCATCTGGACCTCACGGAAAACGTGCGGTTGCGCCAGGTCGCACGGCGAACGGGTGCCAACTTGCTCGATCCGGTGCCGGATATTTGCGGCACGGGGCCAAGCTGCAAATTGTTTTACGGCGACGGTGAGCCGGTGTTTGCTGACGAGAAACACCTGCGGCCGGGGTTTGTGCGGGAGCACATACGGGTTTTCGACGGGTTGCTGACGAAGTAAGGAAGGCCTTCTTTTTCGAGAAAAAGAAGCAAAAAGCTTTTGCTCTCAGCTACGCGCTGCAGGACGTTCCGCGACAGCAGGGATAAAGTTTTTTGCTGCTTTTTTTCAAAAAAGCAGGCCTTGCTTTCTTGCCTAGAAGATACCCAGGAAGCTGGATTTCGGCTTGTCCGGCACCGCCGGCGTCTCGCCGTTGGTTACAGGCTGGCCGAGAGCCGCGTTCTCCCGCAGGCGCTGGCTTTCCTTGCCGGGGTCGATCACCGTGCCGGGCGGGCCGCTCGGCTGCCAGAACATCAGCCTGTCCGCCAGGGTGCGCGGCGCGTGGTCGAGTGCGACTTCCGAATCCACCCGTCTGCGGATGTCGGCAGGTGCGGGGGCGCCGGCCTGCGAGACTAACGCCTGCTGCCCGGCCGTGGTGGGCCCTGGCGGCGTGGTGGCGCCCAGCGCGGTGTCGGGTGCGATGGCGGCTTCGGCCGCCTGGTCGCTGCTGACCTCCTGCGGGCGGGCCGCACCGGGGGTGGGCGCGCGCAGCTGGAAGTCGGGCGGGATGGATAGCGGCGCGCGGGTCTCGACGGTGAACTCGTCCGGCGCGTCGTGCACCAGGCCGAAGGTGCGCTCCACGTCGCCACAGCCGGCCAGGCAGAGCGCGGCCAACACACCGGCGGCGGCAAGGGGGCGGGCTGGTCTGAGCATGGGAGGGACCTCGTCTGCGGCCCGGCATGTGCTGGCCGGGAAGACGGTGTTTACGCTTTCGGGGGCGGCGGCTGCAAGCGCACCCGGGCCGGCAGCACGCTTTCCAGCAGGAGCACGCCGACGCCCACCACGATGGCAGAGTCGCCAAGGTTGAAGACGAAGGGGAACGGGTCCCAAGCGCCCCAGTGCACGTGGACGAAATCGACAACCATGCCGAAACGGGCGCGGTCGGCCACGTTGCCCAGCGCGCCGCCGGCGATGGCGCCGATGGCGCAGGCGGTGGGCACGGTGTCGGCGGCACGCAGCCACCACAGCAGGCCGGCCACCACGGCCACGGCGACGGCGGCGAGGATGAGCTGGCCGCGGAAGCTGCCGGCCTGCAGCAGGCCGAAGGTGACGCCGTGGTTCCACACCATGGCGAAGTCCAGCGCCGGCGGGGCGATGGGCACGTCGCCACGGGCGGGCAGGTTCAGCACGTGCAGGATGGCCCACTTGCTGGCCTGGTCGGCGGCGAGCACGAGCACGGCGATGAGCACGCCAAGCAGGGTGCGGGCGCGCTGTGTCATGGGGCGGTGCTCGGGTGGGTCGCGGTGGCGTGAGCGCTGGCAGACGCTCGGCCCGCTTGTCGCACCTGCGCGCGGTTGCGTGCGCCGGTGCGACGCAGCTTCGCGCATGTGGGGGCGATGCCGCCGACCTCGGGCGAGACAGGCAGATCGCGGGCGCTTGCGTGACAAGGGGGCTGGTAGGGCGGCAGCGGCGGCGCGGCGAGAACCGTCCAGGCAACGATGGGGACGTACTTGGTCATGGCGTGGCGCCGGCTTGGGTGCCAGGCCGCGGCTGTATAGCCTCGACCGCGTCGGTACAGCGCAGGCACAGCGTGGGGTGGGCGGCGACGCTGCCGACCTCGGGCAGAACACGCCAGCAGCGGGCGCATTTGCTGCCGGGGGCACGGCTGACGTGGACGTGGCTCGCGCTCCGAGTGTCCACGGCCGCGTTCGGATGTCGGTCCCGGGACGCGTCGGCGCGTACGTGGTCAGGACTGGTGTTCTCTCGGCGTATATCATCTCGGCCTACGTCTTCTGGGCGCATGTTTTCTGGGTTTGCGTGTTGCGGGCGCGTGTCTGAGTCTGAGTCTGTGTTCTCAGTGCCAGCGTCTTCTTTGTCGTGCCTGATGACGGCTGCCCTGTCTGCGAGTGCAGCTGGTTCCGCCGCCCTGCCAACGCCGGCGGCGATGTCCGGCGCAGCGGACGCGGCCAGCGTCAACTGCGAGACGATCGCCACTTCTTCCCAAGCCTCTTTTGTCAGCAGGGCGGCATCGTCCTGCGGCAGGCGCAACTCCACAGCTGCCTCCAGCGAGGACTTCACCAGCCCGGCCGTCCGTTGCACCTCAATGGCGGTGGTCACCTCGCGGCGAACGTCGCGGATGCGCGCCCACTTTTCCCCCAGCGCGGCGTCGCGCCAGCCGCGCGGCGCGTCCGGGAAAATCTGCAGGTGCACGCTGTCAGCTTCGCCGAAACGCGCGGCCCAGGCTTCCTCGGCGGTGAAGCACAGCACCGGCGCAAGCCAGGTGCACAGGCAACGGTGCAGATGGTCCAGCACGGTGCGCGCGGCACGGCGGCGCAGGCTGGACGGGTGGTCGCAGTAGATCGCGTCCTTGCGGATGTCGAAGTAGAACGCGCTGAGGTCGGCGCTGCAGAAGCTGTGCAGCTCGGGGTACACGCCCGTCCATTCGTGGCTGTCCACCGCGTGACGCAGCCGCGCGTCCAGCTCCGCGAGCCGGTGCAGCACGTAACGCTCCAGCTCCGGCATCTCGGCGTGATCGACGCGCTCGGCCTCGGTGAAGCCGGCAAGCGAGCCCAGCAACCAGCGCAGCGTGTTGCGCAGGCGGCGGTACAGCTCGGCCGTCTGTTTCAGAATCTCCTTGCCGATGCGCTGGTCTTCGGTAGCGTCGGCGTTCATCACCCACAAGCGCAATATGTCCGCGCCGTACTCGTCCATCACTGTTTGCGGCGCCGTCACGTTGCCCAACGACTTGCTCTGCTTGCGGCCCTGCTCGTCCAGCGTGAAGCCGTGCGTCAGCAACGCGCGGAACGGTGCGGCGCCACGGCTGCCGATGCCCACCAGCAGCGAGGACTGGAACCAGCCGCGATGCTGGTCCGACCCTTCGGAATACAGATCCGCCGGCCAGGGCAGCCCGCGGTCCAGCAAGGTGAACACGTTGGTGCAGCCGGACTCGAACCACACGTCGACGATGTCGCGCACCTGCTCGTAGTCGTCGGCATCGTACTCGTTGCCGAGGAAGCGTGACGGTGGCGACGCGTACCACGCATCAGCACCCTCTTCGGCGAAAACTTGGCTGATACGCTGCATCACTGCAGGATCGCGCAGCAGCTCGCCGCTGCGGCGCTCGACGAACACGGCGATCGGCACGCCCCAGGCGCGCTGCCGACTGACGCACCAATCCGGCCGGCCGGCGACCATGCTGGACAGCCGCGTGCGGCCGCCTTCCGGCACGAAGCGCGTCTGCCCTATTGCCTCGAGAGCACGCGTGCGGATCGCTTCCGGCCCGTCCATGCGGATGAACCACTGCGGGGTCGCGCGGAAGATCAGCGGTGCCTTGGATCGCCAGGAATGCGGGTACGAATGCACCAGCGTGTCCTGCTTCACCAGTCCGCCTTGCGCGATCAACGCCTCGCACACCGGCCGCGCCGCGCGGAAGACGTGCACGCCAGCGAACAGCGGTATCCACGAAAAATACGTGCCGTCGTCGGACACCGTTTCCGGCACCGCGATGCCGTGTTCGCGACACAGAATGAAGTCATCCTCGCCGTGACCTGGCGCCATGTGCACGAAGCCGGTGCCCTGGTCGGTGGTGACGAAGTCGCCTGCCAGCAGCGGCACGTTGTAAGCGTAGTCCTCGCCGTGGCGCAGCGGGTGCGCGCAGACGACATCTTCGAGTTCGCTGCCTTGAAAGACGTGCAGCACGTGATGCTGTGCGATGCCAACGTCGGCGGCGAAACGGTCCAGCAGTGCCAGTGCCACGAGAAGCCGCTCGCCCGTAACGCAGAGACTGCCGTCCGCGACCGCGTCGACGGCGATCTCGGCGTATTCGATCTCAGGCCCGAACGCGATTGCCCGGTTGCCGGGCATGGTCCACGGCGTCGTCGTCCAGATGACGACGCAAACCGGCGACGCACTGTCCGATAACAGCCGATCAGCCGGACGCGGTTGATTCGGGTTGGAATTGAGTAACGTGACAACCGGAAACCGCACCCAGATCGTCGTGCTGGTGTGGTCGGCGTACTCCACCTCCGCCTCGGCCAGCGCGGTCTTCTCAACCACGCTCCACATCACCGGCCGCAGGCCGCGATACAGCGCGCCGTTCGCGGCAAACCGGTGTATCTCGCCGGCAATCGCCGCCTCTGCGGAGAAGTCCATCGTCGCGTAACGGTTATCCCAGTCACCGGCAACGCCCAGACGCTTGAACTCCGCCGCCTGCACGCCGATCCACTTGGCCGCGTGCTCGCGGCACTCGGCGCGGAACTGCAGCACCGGCACCTGGTCCTTGTCGCGGCCGGATTTGCGGTACTTCTCCTCGATCTGCCACTCGATCGGCAGGCCGTGGCAGTCCCAGCCCGGCACGTAGTAGGCGTCCTGGCCGGACATCTGGTGGGCGCGGTTGATCACGTCCTTCAGTATCTTGTCGAGCGCGTGGCCGATGTGGATGTTGCCGTTGGCGTAAGGCGGGCCGTCGTGCAGCACGAACTTGTCGGCACGCGCGGCACCTTGCGCGCGCAGCTTCGCGTATAGCCCGGTGTCCTCCCAATGCTTCAGCATCGCCGGCTCGCGGCGGGGCAGGTCGCCGCGCATCGGGAATGAGGTTGCTGGGAGGAAGACTGTGTCGCGGTAGTCGGTCATGGGGACGTCTCGGACAGAGAAGAAAGCAAGCAAGTTCTTTTTTGGAAAAAAGAACCAAAAAACTTTTTCGCCTGTAGGTGCGCCAGGTTGAAGCGCATCGTTTCACGCGTCCCGGACAGCAGAGACAAAAGTTTTTTGCTTCTTTTTTGTCAAAAAAGAAGGCCTTTCTTTCTGTCCTGTCACGTCAAAGCCCGATCAAGCATCACCCGCGCCGCGTTCGCGTCCGTCGTAATTTGCGTCCGCAACGTGTCGAAACTCGGAAATTTCTGTTCCGCGCGCAGGAAGCCATGCAGCGCCACGGATATTTCCTGTTCGTACAAATCACCGTCGTAATCGAACAGGTGCACCTCCAACCGGCTCTCCACGCCGTCGGCCACAGTGGGCCGCCGGCCGATATTGGCCACGCCGCGGCAGGTGGCGCCGTCCGGCAGCCGCACCGTCACCGCATAGACGCCGCGTGCCGGCTCGAGGTGCCGGCCGAGTGCCACGTTTGCGGTGGGAAAGCCGATCGTGCGGCCACGCTTGTCGCCGTGCGCCACCAGGCCGCGGATCGCCCACGGACGGCCCAGCTCGGCGGTGGCGCGCTCGGGGTATCCGTCCTGCAACGCGCGGCGGATACGGGTGGAGCTGACCGGGCCCTCGGAATCGGCCAGCGGCGGCACCACGGTCAGGCCTATGCCCAGCTCCTCGGCGCGCGCGGCCAGCAGGGTGACGCCGCCGCCGCGCCGGTGGCCGAAGGCAAAGTCCGGCCCGCAGCATACGTGTGCCGTGCCCAGCCCGCCCAGCAGCACCTCGGTGATGAACTGTTCGGCGGTGAGTCGGGAGAACGCGGCGGTGAAGCCCAGCTCGTAGACGGTGCGCACGCCCAGCGGCGTCAGAGCGGCAGTGCGTTCGGCGGAGAGGGAGAGGCGGAACGGCGGGTCATCCGGGCGGAACAGCTCGCGCGGGTGCGGCTCGAAGGTCAGCACGGCGAGAGTGAGGTCCGGGCGGGCGCCGTGGGCGGCGCGGATCAGATGCGCGTGGCCCAGGTGCACGCCGTCGAAATTGCCCAGGGCCACGGTCGCCCCGCGCGCCGCCGCGGGTACTGCGGTCCAGTCCGTGAAAACCTGCATAAGGCGGCGTTGTCAGGCATAGGGGCGGCAAACGCAACTCAAGGTGCCCTGCCATGACCGACCACGAGATCGCCCGCGCCCTGCTCGCCGCCCGCGCCGGCACTCCTGCGCCTGCTGGCACCGTGCCTGCCGAGGAGGCGCAGGCCTACCGCGTGCAGGCGCTAGTGATGGCCGAGCTTGGCGAGATCGGCGGCTGGAAAGTGGGGGCTACCAGCCCGGACGCACCGATCGTCTGTGCGCCGATGCCCGCCGCCGGCGTGTTCGACGCCCCGCACAGCTTCGCCGCCGCCGCCCTGCCGCAGCGTGAGGTCGAGTCCGAGATCTGCTTCCGCATGGCGGCCGACCTGCCGCCGCGTGCGACGCCCTACACGCGCGACGAGGTGCTCGCCGCGCTGGGCACCTGCCATCCCGGCATCGAGATCCTGCAGACCCGCCTGGCCGAGCCGGACGCCGCCAACCCGCTCGCCCTGCTGGCGGACTTCATCCAGACCGGCGCCTACGTGACCGGCGATGCCATCCCCGGCTGGCGCGAGGTCGACTTCGCCGGCGTCTCCGTCACCCAGACCATCACCGGCGCCGCCACGAAGACGGCCACCGGCAACCCGGCAGGAGAGATGATCCGCCTGATCGTCTGGCTGGCCAACACGGGTGCCGTCTGGGCAGGCGGCCTGCGCGCCGGCCAGGTGGTCACCTGCGGGTCCTGGACCGGCAAGACCTTCGCCCCTCCTGGCGCTACCGCCACCGCCGCGTTTGCCGTCGCTCAGCCCGTCATGGTCGGGTTCTCTCCCTTGTGACGCTCTGGATGGTTTCAAACTTTCCAGCACGGCCCGCGCATGTCGGATAGTCTGTTGCGACGTTGGCTGGCATCCTGGTGGCAGCGGTTGATCGAGGCCAACAGCACGAAAAAAGACAAAAGCAAGCAGTTCTTTTTTGAAAAAAAGAATCAAAAATTCTTTTGTCTCTCTCGGGTCTGCCGTGGTGAAGCGCTTCGTTTCAGCTGTCCGCGACAGCGCTCGCAAAAGCTTCTTGCTTCTTTTTCTCGAATGAGAAGACGCTTTCTTCTGGCCGACAACGATCCAGGTTGCGCAACGGACCGGAACCTCTGGTTCCACGCTGTCTTAGACAGGCATGGACACAATCTCACACTCCGGCTCCCGCGCACTGCCGACCAAACCGCTCGGCCGAACCGGCATGGACATCACCCGCGTGGGCTTCGGCGCCTGGGCGATCGGCGGGGGTGAGTGGTCGTTCGGCTGGGGCGGCCAGGACGATGACGACAGCATTGCAGCCATCCACGCAGCCCTCGAGCAAGGGGTGAATTGGATCGATACAGCCGCCGTCTACGGCATCGGCCATAGCGAAGAAGTAGTCGCCCGGGCGTTGCGCGGCATGGCCAGCAGCGCGCGCCCTTACGTGTTCACCAAGTGCGGCCTGGTGGGCGATCCGGCCAACCCCACCGGCCCGCTGCGCCGCGCCGGCGCGCGGGGCAGCATCCGCAGCGAGTGCGAGGCTTCGCTGCGCCGGCTGAGTGTGGAGCGGATCGACCTCTACCAGATGCACTGGCCGGCCGAGGACGTTGGTCTGGAAGAGTATTGGCAGGCGCTGCTCGACCTCAAGCGTGAGGGAAAAATCCGCGCCGCTGGCCTATCCAACCATAGCACCGCGCAGTTAGAGGTTGCCGAAGCGATCGGCCATGTAGACACGCTGCAGCCGCCGTTCTCCGCCATCAAGCGCTCGGTGGCCGCGTCAGAACTGCCCTGGTGCGCGGCGCACGACACCGGGGTGATCGTCTACAGTCCGATGCAGGCCGGGCTGCTGACCGGCGCGTTCTCCGAGGCGCGCGCGGCGTCGTTGCCCCAGAACGATTGGCGGTCCCGCAACAGCGACTTCACCGGCGACGGGTTGCGCCGCAACCTGCAACTGACCGAGGCGCTGCGGCCGGTGGCCGAGCGGCACGGTGCAAGCGTGGCTGCTGTGGCGGTGGCGTGGACGCTGGCGTTTCCGGCCGTGACCGCAGCGATTGTGGGCGCGCGCTCGCCGGGGCAGATCGAGGGGTGGATCGGGGCTGCGTCGCTGACGCTGACGGGTGAGGACATGCGGGAGATTGGCGCGGCGATCGGGCGGAGCGGGGCGGGCGCTGGGCCAGAGATGCCGGAGTAGAAAAGCAAGCGCTTCTTTTTCGAGAAAAAAGATCAAAAAGCTGTTATCGCGGCTGTCGCGGTTCTTTCCGGTGAGCGTGCGACAGCGGAGACAAAAGTTTTCTGGTGCTTTTTTTTCAAAAAAGAACTGCTTGCTTGCCTTCTGCCTTGAAGTGCGGATTCCGATAACCCGCCTTGCCGTAGCTGAACCTTTCACCGTCGATCAGCGTCACCTTTCCGCCGGCCGCCCGCAGCACAGCGTGGCCCGCAGCGATGTCCCACTCCATCGTGGTACCCAGGCGCGGATAAAGGTCCGCTTCCCCTTGCGCGATCAGGCACAGCTTGAGCGAGCTTCCCGCGGCACGGAAATCTGCCACCTTGCGGCCGTCGAGGAAGGCCTCCATCGCAGCGGCGTCGCCGTGGCTGCGTGAGCCTACGACGGTGACGCCGCACTCGGGCGGGCAGCGTGCGCTGATGGCGCGTTCGCCGTGCGCGTCGGCCAGCGTGGCGGTGCCGGGCGCGGCGCCGGCGTAAGTCTGGCCTAGTGCCGGGACGACGACGACGCCCAGCACCGGCTCGCCGTGCTCGATCAGCGCGATGTTGACGGTAAACTCGCCGTTTCCGCTGAGGAATTCCTTCGTGCCGTCCAGCGGGTCGACCAGCCAAAAGCGGGTGCCGGTCACGTCTGGCGAGAGGCCCTTGGAGGCTTCCTCCTCGGAGACGACGGGGATGTCCGGCGTGAGGTGGCGCAGCGCCGGCAATATGATGTCTTCGGCCGCCTGGTCGGCGGCGGTGACGGGGCTGCCATCGGCTTTTGCCATCGAGTCGGTCAGGCCGTAGAAGCGCATCGTGGCGCGGCCGGCTTCCTCGGCGATCGGGCATATGGCGGCGAGCAGGGCTGCGTGGTCGAGGGGTTCGCTCATGTGTGATCACCTTGCAGCAGGCCGCGGTCTTCGAGTTGCGCAACGATGAGCTCGGCCGCTTGTTCGGCAGACAGTTTCGTGGTGTCGATGCGCAGTTCTGCGTTTGCCGGTTCTTCGTAAGGGCTGGAGATGCCGGTGAAGTGCTTGATCTCGCCGCGGCGCGCCTTTTTGTAGAGACCCTTCACGTCGCGTTTCTCTGCTTCCGATAGCGGGGTGTCGATGAACACCTCGAGGAACTCGCCTGGCGGGAGCAGGTCGCGCGCCATCTGGCGTTCCGAGCGGAACGGCGAGATGAATGACACCAGCACGATCAAACCTGAATCGGCCATCAGGCGCGCGACTTCGCCGACGCGGCGGATGTTCTCCACGCGGTCGGTATCGGTGAAGCCGAGGTCACGGTTGAGGCCGTGGCGGACGTTGTCGCCGTCCAGCAGGGCAGTGTGGCGGCCCAGCGCGAACAGGCGCTTTTCCACCAGGTTGGCAACGGTGGACTTGCCGGCGCCGGACAGGCCGGTGAACCACAGCACGCAGGCGCGCTGGCCTTTCTGCGCGGCACGCGCGACGCGGCTGAGGTCGACTGCCTGCCAGTGGATGTTCTGTGCGCGGCGGAGCGCGAAGTGGATAAGGCCGGCGGCCATCGTCTCGTGGCTGATGCGATCGATCAGGATGAAGCCGCCGGTGTCGCGGTTCTCGGTGTAGGGGTCGAAGGCGACGGGCTGGTCAAGGCTGATGTTGCACAGCCCGATCTCGTTGAGTTCGAGTTGGCGTGCGGCCATCTGCTCCAGCGTGTTGACGTTCACCTTGTGCTTCAGCGTGGTGACAGATCCGGTGACGGTCTTGGTGCCGATCTTCATGACGTAGCTGCGGCCCGGCAGCATCGGCTGCTCGGACATCCATACCAGCGTGGTTTCGAACTGGTCGGAGACTTCTGCGGGCGACTCGGCGCCGCAGATGACGTCGCCGCGCGAGCAATCCACCTCGTCTTCCAGCGTGACGGTGACGGATTGTCCGGCGGTAGCGTAAGGCAAGTCGCCGTCGATCAGCACGCGGGCGACACGGCTCTGCCGCGCGGATGGCATGATCTTCACCAGGTCTCCGGGATGCACGGTGCCGGAGGAGACCAGGCCGGAGAAGCCGCGGAAGTCCAGGTTCGGGCGGTTCACCCACTGCACCGGCATGCGGAACGGCGCGGTGCGGGAGGCTGCCGCCACCTCGACGTTTTCCAGATGGCCCATCAGCGTGGGGCCGTGATACCAGGGCGTGTTGCCGCTGGCTTCGGTGATGTTGTCGCCGGCGAGCGCGGAGATGGGTATCGGGACGATCTTGTCGATGTCGAGCTGTGCGGCAAACGCTGTGTAGTCGCCAAGGATGCGGTCGAACACCTCGCGCGAGTAGTTCACCAGGTCCATCTTGTTGATCGCCAGGATGACCTGCTTGATGCCGATCAGCGAGACCAGGTAGCTGTGCCGGCGCGTCTGCGTCAGCACGCCGCGGCGTGCGTCGATCAGGATGATGGCGAGGTCGGCGGTGGACGCGCCGGTGATCATGTTGCGGGTGTATTGCTCGTGGCCGGGCGTGTCGGCGACGATGAACTTGCGTTTGTCGGTCGAGAAGAACCGGTAGGCGACGTCGATGGTGATGCCCTGCTCGCGCTCTGCGGCGAGGCCATCCACCAGGAGGGCGAAGTCGATGTTTTGGCCTTGGGTGCCCATCTTTTTCGAGTCGGCTTCCAGGGCTGCGAGCTGGTCCTCGAAGATCATCTTGCTGTCGTAGAGCAGGCGGCCGATCAGGGTTGACTTGCCGTCGTCGACGCTGCCGCAGGTGATGAAGCGGAGCAGGGATTTCATTTCGTGCTGCTTGAGGTAGGCGTTGATGTCGGTGGCGATCAGGTCGCTGACGTGGGCCATTGTTTGGGATGCTCCTTTTAGGTCAGCGCTGTGCCGAAGGGAGAAAGAGTAAGCACCAAAGACACCAAGAGACCTAGCTTATCGTTGCGGTAACTGCGTGCCTATGTGTGGAACGGGATGTCTTGGTGTCCTTGGTGGCCTTGGCGTTTCGTTCTTTCTTGCCGGAAGGTGGGACAAATCGAATGCATCCGAAGCCCTGTAAAATGGTTCTGGCTTACCGCTTCGGGCAAAGCTTCCGGGATCTTGAGTGCGAAAACCGACACCGCTTACGGCCAAGTGTGGCCTAGCTAGTTTGTAGGTGGCTTGATAACCGGAACGTATGTGAACCCATACCTGCGCAAGATACTCATAGTCGAGCCTAGATCCTGCTTGCGATGCCATGATAAACAATTGCCAAGACGGGTTTTGGCTGCTGCTGTTACGCCAGGAGCAGTTTGGCTTCCAGCGCAACCGGACTGGGTAACGGTAGGGCATTCCAGGTCGTTCGACCATCATCGTAGATGCTGATGTAGACGTCCGCATGAATGCTCACACGAACATCGTAGATGAGGTTTTGGGCCAACGCGGCCGGGCCTGGCAGAAGCGCGATGCAAAGGGTGATACGGGCGAGCATGACCCAGACGATTGCTCTCAAACCTGCACGGTTGGCGTGTTCACCGAGAACGCTCTTCGGCATCATCTCGGACGAGGAAAGGGCTATGTTTCATGGTGACGAAATCCTCTGTCTCCACCTAGAAATACCCCTCCTGTTTCTTCTTCTCCATGCTCGCCGCCGCATCGTGGTCGATCGCCCGACCCTGACGCTCGCTGGTCGTCGTCAGCAGCATCTCCTGAATGATGTCGGGCAGCGTTGCCGCCTCGCTCTCCACAGCCCCGGTCAGCGGGTAGCACCCCAGCGTGCGGAACCGGATTTTCTTCATCACCGGCACCTGCCCGTCCGGGATGCGCATCCGCGCGTCGTCCACCATGATCGTCATGCCATTGTACGTCACCACCGGCCGCTCGGCCGAAAAGTATAGCGGCACGATCGGGATGTTCTCCAGGTGGATGTACTGCCAGATGTCCAGCTCGGTCCAGTTCGACAACGGAAACGCCCGTATGCTCTCGCCGCGCCCTTTCCGCGCGTTGTACAAATGCCAAAGCTCGGGCCGCTGCTTCTTCGGGTCCCACCGGTGCTGCGCCGAGCGGAACGAGAAGATGCGTTCCTTGGCCCGGCTTTTCTCCTCGTCACGCCGCGCGCCGCCGAACGCCACGTCGAACCCGTAATGGTCCAGCGCCGCCTTCAGCGCCTCCGTCTTCATGATGTCGGTGTAGGCCGGATGGTCGAACGGGTTGATCCCCCGCGCGATGCCGTCCTGGTTTATCCACTCGAGCAGCTCCAGGCCAAGATCGCGCACGCGCTGGTCGCGGAAGGCGATCATGCCGGAGAACTTCCACGTGGTATTCACGTGCAGCAGCGGGAACGGCGGTTTGCCGGGTGCAAACGCTTTCATCGCCAAATGCAGCATCACCGCGCTGTCCTTGCCGACGGAGTAGAGCATCACCGGCCGCTCGGCTTCGGCGGCCACCTCGCGCATGATGTGGATGCTCTCTGCTTCCAGGCGCTGCAGATGGGTCAGCTCCGGCGCCGTCGCGGCCGGGTCGGGGTTCAGCATCCTGTTCTCCCAAAGGTCTGGCCGCAGGCGGTGCCGGGGGATGCCGGTTACTTCCTCCACCGCCAGCACCAGGTCGGCCGGTATCCGGCAATCACCGTTCACCCATTGGCTCACCGCGCCCTCGCTGCGGCCCACCGCCTCGGCGATGTCGCGCTGGCGCTTGCCGGAGGCGCGGATCAGCTGCTTGAGGGACGCCATGCCAGAACTTTAGCTCAACTAAACTCGGTCCTGCAACCTCCTTCCCCGTGGCGCGTCAAGCCCAGGGTGTCACAACACGGACATGTCGCCGGCCGTTGTCTTCCAAAACGCCAGCGCCGGGCTTAACTATGCCGTGCAAAGTACATGCGACTGTTCCTCGGCCCGTCTCAGGCCACGCCGGCCGGCTCTGCCGCCGCCCTGTTTCCCAGCCACAGAAGAAGGCATTCAGAATGACTGACGAGACCGCCGCCAGCCTGCCCTCAGCCGAGTCCGTTCGTGAGGACGCCAACACCGACCGCTTCGCCTCCAAGCTACAGCAGGACCTGCGCTCCTGGAGCGCCCGCGACAACGACGCCGAGGACCGTGCCGCCGACGCGACCCTGGCCGCCGCTGCAAAGGCAGCCAAGGCCGCCACCACGCGCAAGCGCACCAAGGCCGCCCCCAAGGCGCCAGCGCCGGTGGAGAGCACGAAGGGCCGTCCCTTCTCCATGAGCTACGAAGGCGTCAGCAACGCGCAATATCTGGCCGGCCGCATTGCCCGCGGCGCACGCTGAGGGTGACGCGTCACCTTTGCGCTAAGCCGTCCATTCTTACCGTCCCCACTTCGGCTCACGTCAGTAGCGCGGTATGACCTACCTCGCGATTGCTGAACGGCTGCCCGGCGTGGGCGGCAAGCGGGTGTGCGTGTCCTGCGCCACGCGGTTCTACGACCTGGCGCGCACCCCGCCCGTCTGCCCGAAATGCGGCGCAGAGCAGCCGCCGGACGTGCCCCGGGCACCGCTCGTCAGGCGTGCACCGACACGCCACCGCATGGTAAAGGCCGCCTCGATCACCCGCGAGCCGGACGAGGATGCCGCCCCCGTGCTCGATCCTGACGAGGAGGCCGAGGAAGATGATGAGGCCGAGACCGACGCCGTGGATGAAGAAGACGAGGTCGATCCTGCGGAGGACGCCAAGGCGGACGACCACGAGCAGTAGCAAGCAAGCAGTTCTTTTTTGAAAAAAAGAACCAAAAAACTTTTGTTTCCTTGGGCATGCGCTGAGGGAGGTTCCGCGACAGCAGGACTAAAGGTCTTTTGCTTATCTTTCTCTCCGGAGAAGAAGGCCTTGCTTCGCTTCGAAGCGGTCGCCGGCACCGCGGCACGTTCCTGATGGCGGGAACCGCGCAGAAGCTGGGGTTTCACGCCCGCCCGCCTGCGGCTCCGGTCGCCTACCCCACCGCCCACCTGGCCCAGCTTGCCGCGTCCGACCCGCACGCCTCGGCCTTCGTCACCGCCCATGCCGGCACCGGCAAGACCAAGCTGCTGATTGACAGGCTGCTGCGGCTGATGCTGGCCGGTGCCGACCCGGCACGCATCCTTTGCCTGACCTACACCAAGGCCGCGGCCGCCGAGATGGCCATCCGCCTGCAGACACGCCTGGGCCGCTGGGTGGCGCTGCCGGACGCGGCGCTTGACGCCGAGCTGGCCGATTTGGAGGTGGCCGCCACCGAGGCGAGCCGCCGCGCGGCCCGCGCGCTGTTCGCCCGCGTGCTGGACCTGCCCGGCGGCATGCGCATCGGCACCATCCACGCCTTCTGCCAGTCGCTGCTGAAACGCTTCCCGCTGGAGGCGCGGATCTCGCCGCATTTCCAACTGGTGGAGGACTCCGACGCCCGCGCCGCGCTCGAACAGGCGCGCGAGGCGGCCCTGGCCAGCGCCGACCCCTCGCTGCTGGAAGCGCTGGCCGGCCTGGTCAATGCCGACGGGTTCGCGGTTCTGGTCGCCTCGCTCGAGCGGAACCGCCACCGCCTCGCCGCCGCGTTGTCGCTGCCCGAGGCGGCGCTGCTCGCCGCCTATCGCCGGGCCGCCGGCGCGCCGCATGGCGACGAGGCCGCCATCCTGGCCGATGCCGTCGCCTGGCCGGACGAGGAGCCGCTGCGCCAGGCGATCGAGCTGGCCGCCGCCCGCGGCAGCGACACGGTGCGCAGCAAGGCGGCCGAGATGCTGGACTGGCTCGGCATGGCGCGCGACCTGCGGGTGGAGCACTGGCCGGAGTGGGTGGGGCACTTCCTGTTGGACGACGGCAAGCCGCGCGGCCTGACCATCTTCGCCAACAAGAAGCTGTCCGGTGAGCACCCGCACATCATCCCCGCCTGCGCCGCCGAGCAGGCGCGCATCGACACGGTGCAGGACAGCCTGCGCGCCCTGCGCATGGCGCGTGCGTCGGCCGCGCTGCTGCGCCTGGCCTCGCCCATCCTGGCGAGCTACGCCCAGGCCAAGGAACGCCGCGCCTTGCTGGACTATGACGACCTGATCGGCCGCACGTTCGGCCTGCTGGGCGACAGCGGCGCCGCCTGGGTGCTGTTCAAGCTGGACGGCGGGCTGGACCACCTGCTGCTCGACGAGGTGCAGGATACCGCGCCCGCGCAGTGGCTGATTGCGGACCGCCTGACCGGCGACTTCTTTACCGGCGCCGGCGCGCGCGAGGACGGCGCGTCCAGGACCGATACGTCCCAGACGGCAGCGCTCGCCCGCACGATGTTCGCGGTGGGCGACCGCAAGCAGTCGATCTACTCCTTTCAGGGCGCCGACCCGGCCGAGTTCGACCGCTGGCGCGACGTCTACGGCCGCCGGGTGACGCAGGCCGAGCTCGCGTGGCGGCCGGTGATGCTGGACGTCTCGTTCCGCTCCACCACCCCGGTGCTGCGGCTGGTCGACGCCGTCATCGCCGCACTCGGCCCGCAGGGCGGGGTGAGCCAGCCGGGCGAGACGCCGCACACGCCACACCGTGCCGCCGCTTCGGGGCGGGTGGAGCTGTGGCCGCTCACCCCGCGACCGGAGGCCGCCGAGCACACGCCGTGGACCATCCCGCAGGCCAACCTGGCCCAGGTCTCGGCACCGCAGACGCTGGTCAACCGCCTGTCTGCCTGGATTGCCGAGCAGGTGGCCGCCGGCGCACGCCCGGGCGACATCCTGGTGCTGGTCCGCCGCCGTGGCGATTTCGATCGCGCTTTGGTGCGCGCGCTGAAGGCCGGCGGGGTGCCGGTGGCCGGGCTCGACCGCATGGTGCTGACCGACCAGCCGGCCGTCCAGGACCTGATCGCCCTGTGCCGGGCGCTGCTGCTGCCGCAGGACGACCTCACCTTCGCCGAGCTGCTGGTCAGCCCCCTGGGCGGCCTGTCGGACGACGCCCTGATGCAGCTGGCCGCCACCCGCCAGGGCTCGCTGTGGGAGGTGCTGCGCACGCGGGCCGCCGAACGGCCGGACTGGCAGGCCGCCGCCACCTTCTTCGCCGGCCTGCTGCGCCGGGTGGACTACGCGCCGCCCTACGCGCTGCTGTCCGAGGCGCTGGGCCCGCTTGGCGGCCGCGCCCGGCTGTTCGCACGGCTTGGCCCGGAGGCGGCCGAGCCGGTGGACGAGCTGCTGGCGGCCGCCCTGCTCTACGAGGCCGGCCACCCGCCCTCGCTGCAGGGCTTCCTGCACTGGCTTTGCCTGGCGGCCGCGGAGGTGAAGCGCGAGGCCGACGCGGCCGGCGACTCGGTGCGGGTGATGACGGTGCACGGCGCCAAGGGCCTGGAAGCCGGCCTGGTGATCCTGCCCGACACCACCGGCCTGCCGCCGGACGAGCGCGGCCTGTGCTGGGCCGCCGACCCCGGCACCGGGGCGGAGCTGCCGCTGTGGCAGCCGCACCGCGACCTGCGTTGCGCCGCCGTCGACCGCCTGCGCGAGGCCGGCGAGCTGGACCGGCTGCGCGAGTACAACCGGCTGCTCTACGTGGCGCTGACCCGCGCGCGCGACCGCCTGCTGGTCTGCGGCTGGCAGCCGCACCACCCCAAGCCGGGCACCTGGTACGAGCAGGTGTCGCTGGCGATGCGGTCGCTGGACGCGGCGCCTTCGGATTTCGGCACCTGGCCGGGCGAGACGCTGGTCTTGCAGGCGGGTGACGCAGAGTCCGAGGCGCAGGCGGCTCGCGCCCAGGGGAAGCGGGCGAGCGTCGCACCCGCAGACACCGCGGCGGCGGATCGGGCGGTGACGAGCCCGGCAGAACCGGGTTTGAGAAACGCGTTCCAAGCAGACATTGGCCGGGCTGGGATTGGCCAGGCTGAGATGGGCCGCTTGGAGATGGGCGTCGGAGAGGCAGGTGGAGCAAGGGCGCGCAGGGCCCAACAGCTACCGGACGCAAATGCTCAAGGCCGCACCGGGCAGGCGCCGCCCGCGACTCTGCCCAGCTGGGCTGGGGCCGCACCGGACTGGCGGCCCACACCGCTGCCGCCCGAGCCGCCGATGCCGCGGCCGCTGGCGCCCAGCCGGCCGGACGGCGTGGAGTTCGGCCCCGTGCCGCCGGCGCGCTCGCCGCTCGCCTCGGCCGGCAAGCGCGGCCGGTTCGGGCGCGGCCTGGCCATGCACGCGCTGCTGCAGCATTTGCCCAACCTGCCGCAGGCAGCATGGGCGGACGCAGCGCTGCAATACACAAGCCAGCCCGCGCACGGGCTTGACGACCCGCAGGCCTGCGCTCGCGAGGCGCTCGCCATCCTGGCCAACCCCGAGCTGGCGCCGCTGTTCGCACCCGGCAGCCGCGCCGAGCAGCCGGTCTGCGGCGTGGCCGGCGGGCGCGTGATCTCCGGCCAGGTGGACCGGCTGGCCGTCACCGCGGAACGCGTGCTGATCGCCGACTACAAGACCAACCGCGCCCCGCCGGAGACGGCCGACGCGGTGCCGGTGATGTACCTGCGCCAGATGGCCGCCTATCGCGGCGTGCTGGCCCAGCTCTACCCCGGCCGCGAGGTCGCCTGCTGGCTAGTCTGGACCGACGGCCCGCTGGTGATGCCGCTCCCACCTGCCCTGCTCGACGCGCACGCGCCCCTGCCAGCCCCGGCAGGCGCTTGATAGAATGCGCCGCCCCGACCACCTGAGCCTGTGACGAACAGGAGAGTGCTTTTATGAGTGCCAACACCCACGCCGCCACCGACGACACGTTCGACACCGACGTGCTGCAGGCGTCCGGCCCGGTCCTGGTGGATTTCTGGGCAGAGTGGTGCGGCCCCTGCAAGATGATCGCCCCTGCGCTTGAGGAGATCGGCGCCGAGTACGCCGGCCGCGTGCGCGTGGTGAAGGTTAACATCGATGAGAACCCGCAGACGCCGAACAACTACGGCGTGCGCGGCATTCCCACGCTGATCATGTTCAAGGACGGCAAGCCGGCGGCGACCAAGGTGGGCGCTGCGCCGAAAAGCCAGCTCAAGGAGTGGGTGGCCAGCAATCTCGGTGGCGCGCAGTCGGCTTCCAACAGCTAAGGCTTCGCCTTAATTCAGGCCGGGTCGACGCTGACGTAGCAGGCAAGGAAGGCCTTCTTTTTTGAAAAAAAGAAGCAAAAAACTTTTTGCTCCGACGCTTGCGCCACGGTGTCGTCTGGTTATGCCAGAATGTGTGTTTGCATCAGTAGCGTTCTCTTCGATGCAGGCGTGAGAGCAAACGTTTTTTGATTTTTTTCAAAAAAGAACGCTTGCTTGCTTCCTTCCCCTACCTTGCACTCGCCACGCCGCTTCAGGCACTTTAGCCACCGTGCTTGCAAACGGCGGACAGAAACCTTGAACAAAACGGCATCCGCGTTGCTCTGCCTGCTCGCAGCCACGCGTGCTCTCGCCGCGCCTGACGGCGCCGTGCATTGTACACACCTGCTCGACGTGCGCTCCGGCCAGATGCTGTCAGACCAGACCGTGCAGTTCCACGACGGCCACGTCACGGCGATCACCGCGGGGGCGGCGCCCGCCGGCGTCAAGTCGGTCGATCTCGGCGCGCTCACCTGCCTGCCCGGGCTGATCGACGCGCACGTTCACCTGACGGGCGACCCGGACGAGTCTGGCTACGCCGGTCTGGCCGTGTCCGTGCCGCGCTCCGTCGTGATCGGCGTACGTAACGCCGGGCGCACGCTGCGCGCCGGCTTCACCACTGTGCGCAACGTCGGCGCGGAAGGCTTTTCCGACGTTGCTTTGCGGGACGGCATCAACGCCGGCGACGTGGACGGACCGCGCATGCTGGTCAGCGGCCCGCCGCTCAGCATCACCGGCGGCCACGCGGACAACGACCTGCTGCCGCCGGAGTACCACGCGGTGGCAGACGGCGTGGCGGACAGCCCGTGGGAGGCGCGCCACAAGGTGCGCGAGAACGTCAAATACGGCGTTGACCTGATCAAGATCATGGCGTCCGGCGGCGTGCTTTCTAAGGGTGACCAACCGGGTGCCGAGCAATACACGCCGGAGGAGATGACAGCGATCGTCTCCGAGGCACACCGGCTCGGCCGAAAGGTGGCGGCGCACGCGCACGGCACCCAGGCGATCAAGGACGCCATCATCGCCGGCGTCGATTCGATTGAGCACGCCAGCCTGATCGATGACGAGGGCATCCGCCTTGCGCGCGACCACCACACCTACCTGGTGATGGACATCTACGACGACGACTACATCCTGGCCACCGGTTCGGCCGGCGGCGGCATGTTGCCGGAATCGATCACCAAGGAACGCGCGCTGGGCCGCACGCAGCGGGAGAACTTCCGCCGCGCGCACGCAGCCGGCGCGCTGATGGCGTTCGGCACCGACGCTGGCGTCTACCCGCACGGCGACAACGCCAAGCAGTTTGCCAAGATGGTGCAATGGGGCATGACGCCGACCGAGGCGATCCAGGCAGCGACCGTCGAGGCGGCTAAGCTGCTGGGATGGCCGGACAAGGTTGGCAGCCTGGAGCCGGGGCATTATGCCGACCTGATCGCGGTGGATGGGGATCCGACAAAGGATGTGACCGTGCTGGAGCACGTGCGGTTTGTCATGCAGGGGGGCATGGTGAAGCGGGCAATGTAAGCAAGAAAGCAAGCGGTTCTTTTTTGAAAAAAAGAACCAAAAAACTTTTATCACTTGGGTACACGCTGGTTGAACGGTCCGCGACAGCGGACGCAAAAGCTTTTTGCTTCTTTTTCTCGAAAAAGAAGGCCTTGCTTGCCTCCCTGATTTGCGCGATTCCCCCGCAGCGCTAGATTGCTCGCGAGCGGCGCCCGGATTCGGCGGGCAGCCACCGAGGATTGCAAGATGAAGCTCAAGGCCGACCGCGCCACGCTGCTCAAGGCGCTGGCCCACATCCAGAGCGTCGCCGAGAAGCGCAACACGATCCCCATCCTGGCCAACGTGCTCATCGCCGTGCGTGACGGGCGGCTGAGCTTTACCGCCACTGACATGGAGATCGCCGTCGTCGAGGACGTTGCCGCCAACACCACGCGCAACGGAGCGACCACCGCGCCGGCGGCCACCATCTACGATATCGTCCGCAAGCTGCCCGACGGCGCCGAGGTGGAGCTGGACCACCCGGGCGGCGACGCGCAACTCGCACTGCGCGCAGGCCGTTTCGCCACCTCCCTGCTGGTGCTGCCGGTCGAGGATTTCCCGGCGATGACCGCGGGGCAATTGCCGCACCGCTTCCACCTGCCCGCCTTGGTGCTGCGCGGCCTGATCGACCGCACACGCTTCGCCATCAGCACCGAGGAGACGCGCTACTACCTCAACGGCATCTACCTGCACGCGGTCGAGTCGGACGGCCAGCGCCGCCTGCGCGCAGTGGCGACCGACGGCCACCGCCTGGCGCGTGTGGAGGAGGACCTACCGGAGGGCGCGGGCTCGATGCCCGGCGTGATCATCCCGCGCAAGACGGTGGCTGAATTGCGCAAGCTGCTCGATGAGGAGAGCGGCAGCATTGAGGTGGCGCTTTCGGACACCCGCATCCAGTTCACCGTCGGCGCGATCACGCTCACCAGCAAGTTGATCGACGGCACCTTCCCCGAGTACGACCGGGTGATCCCGCGCGACAACGACAAGGTGCTGCGAGTCGGCAAGAAAGACTTCTCCGACGCGGTGGCGCGTGTTGCCGCCATCAGCAACGAGCGGTCACGCCCGGTGAAGCTCGCCTTGCAGAAGGACGTGCTGACGCTGTCTGCGGCCAGCCCGGACCAGGGCACCGCCGTGGAGGAACTCGACGGCGACCACGTGCAGTATTCCGCCGGGCCGCTGGAGATCGGCTTCCAGGCACGCTACCTCAACGACATCACCGACCAGATTGCCGACCAGGTGGAGTTTCGATTTGCCGACGGCTCGGCGCCAACCATCGTTTGCGACTCGGCTGATGCGTCTGCACTTTACGTACTGATGCCTATGCGAGTGTAGTGTAAGTGCGAAAGCAGACAGTCGTTTCCTTGAAAGACTTCAAGATTCCGGGAAAGTGGCGGCTTAGCGTTGAGCCGGGTTGCTTCAGCACTCCACAGCAGCGCTGACGCTTCGTTCTTGTCGACTGACGTGGCGCCAGCGCTATGTATTTAACCGCGCCCGGCACGGTGCCTAGACATGCCAAAACAGACCGGGATCTGACCGGTGACAAGGCAAAGCAAGCGGTTCTTTTTTGAAAAACAGAACCAAAAAGCTTTTGTTATCCAGGGCTCGCGCTGCAGAAGCGCAATGACAACAGGGCGAAGGGTTGTTTGCTTCTTTCGCCGGCCTTGACGGCTGGAGTCACGAGGAGCTGATGATCGGGATAAGCGCGGCTGGTCAGTCGCGGAGATGTCAGGTCTCAACCCGGTTGGAACGGCCAGGAACGTAATCCGGCGTGTTGGATCCGTTCGTCCTGCCTCGCTTCTCGTCCTCCAGCCTGAACGCAATCTGCAACGCGAGCTCGATGTCGCCGTCCTGGCGCGCGTGCGCGTAGGTCTGAGTGAGCGAATCCACCTTGCAAGATGTCCGAGTATCCATCCCGCTTGGATGACATGGCTGAGCAGTGATTTCAAGTAAATCGTGCTGTGTCGAAGAGCAATTAAAAAGAACAACTACTGATTGTGTGGACAACTTTGTGGACGGATGGTGCTCGACATGTGCACGACGTCACATCTCCCGCCCCGACGTTTGATGCGATAGAGGAATACTTCCGGTTGTTCCACAACCGACACCCACCACCCTGATGCGGGTTTCAGTGCGGGCACGCTCCTAGAGATGCACGCGCTTCGTGTGTTCGCATGCGAGGGCCCAGTAGGAACGTTTAGGCGGATGGGCGGCGCGGAACCCTGTGGGTATCCTACGGCGCGTGACGGAGGCCCGCGGCGCGAGCACGGCTCGTGGTTGCGCGGCAATAAAGTTTGCCCGCGACGGTATCTGTCACTCGTTGTTCCGCCTTCGTTCTACAGCAGCGTTTCTCAAAAGGCACACGTGATGCGTGATGACACACGTCATGGCGGTAGAACGTGTCGTTCAGCTTGCAATCAGAGCGCGTAGGTGTAGGTCTTGCGAGTCGCAAGCTTTGAGAAGGTCCGCAGCGTGGCGAGGCGTCCGACCCATCCCGACCTCACTGTCGAGTATCTGCTTCAGGAACTTGAGCGGCAGGGTGTGGATTCGGGCATCATCGAAGCGTTTGCCTGCCGTGCGGCCAAGCGCCGAAACGGGCAGGCGGGCATTTCGCGACTGTCCTTGTCTGCGGCCAGCTCTGGCGAGGGTGCTGCATCGGACCGCGTCAGCCACATGCATCACGCCGCGCAGCTTCAGACGGCGTAATCCGAACGCTTCAGCGCGCCGAAGCAGCGAAGGCTACCCTCGGGGCTGGCTGAACGCGGCCGGGGTGCTGCTGTCAAAGCGCTTGCGCGGCGCCAGAAAACGGCGTGCGCCTGTTTGCCGGCGCCGGCGCCAAACCTTGGTCCGGCTGTCGCGGACGTTCCTGCAGCGTGAACCCAAGGGAGTTAAGGTTCTTGCTTCCCACTCAAGAAAGTCCGGTTTGCCTCTCCGGTCGTCGGGCGTGCCGCGGCACCCGACGCAGCGCGATACCTGACTACTGCAACCAGAGTAGATCACGCGCGTCACCACTAAGCCAGCATGCCGGAGTGGGTGTCCATTGGGCCTCGTTAAGTTCGCCCTGAAATTCCGCATCACGTTCTACGTGTTGGCCGCACTCATCGTGCTGGCCGGCGTGGGTGCAGCCATCATAATGCCGAAGGACGTGCTGCCGGAGGTGAACATCCCCGTCGTGGTCGTCGTCTGGACCTACACCGGCCAGGACGCACCGGACATGGAACAGAAGATCACCAACTACACCGAAATCAGCATCAGCAACAACGTCAACAACATCCGCAGGATGGACAGCACCACCTTCCTCGGCACCACCATCGAGCGCATCTACTTCCAGCAGAGCGTCACCATCGATTTGGCCCTCTCCCAGGTCGTCGCAGCCACCAACGCGGTGCGCGCCGTGCTGCCGCCGGGCATCCAGCCGCCGGTGATCCTGCGTTTCACCGCCTCCTCGGTGCCGGTGATCCAACTGGCCATCTCGTCCACCAAGGAGTCGGTCAAGGAACTCTACGACTACGCGCAATATCGTATCCGCCAGACCCTGTTCACCGCACCGGGTGCGACAATCCCGCCGCCCTACGGCGGAGCGCCGCGGCAGATCATGGTAGACCTCGATCTGCACGCGCTGCAGGCGCGCGGGCTCACGCCATTGGACGTCAGCAACGCAATCAACGCGCAGAACCTTACGGTGCCGTCAGGCCTGTCGAAGATCGGTGCCACGCAATACGTGGTGCGGCTGAACTCCTCGCCGGTGCTGGTGGACGCGCTGAACAAGGTGCCGGTAAAGGTGGTCAACGGCACACCCATCCTGATCCAGGACGTAGGCTACGTGCGTGATGGCAGCCCGCCACAGCAGAACGTGGTGGATCAGAACGGCCGTCAGGGCGTGCTGCTAACGGTGCTGAAGAACGGCAACTCGTCGACGCTCGACGTTACCAACAACGTCAAGGAGCTGTTGCCGACGGTCCGCGCGGCGGCGCCCAAGGACATGACAGTCACGCCGCTATTCGATCAATCGGTGTTCGTCTCAGGCGCCATCACGGACGTTATCCGGGAGGGCGCAATTGCCGCTGGACTCACCGGCCTGATGATCCTGCTATTCCTCGGCTCCTGGCGCTCTACGTTGATCGTGCTGTGCTCAATCCCGCTGGCCATCCTCGCATCGCTGGCCGTGCTGGGTGCGCTCGGCGAGACAATCAACGTCATGACACTGGGCGGGATGGCGCTTGCTGTCGGCATCCTGGTGGACGACGCGACGGTGGCCATCGAGAACACCTACCGGCTGATGGAGGACGGCAAGCCGTTCCGTAACGCGGTCGCCGAAGGAGCCGCCGGCATCGCCAAGCCGGCGCTGATCTCCACCCTATCGATCTGCTGCGCTTTTGTCTCCGTTGCCTTCCTGACTGACGCGCCGAAATATCTGTTCACGCCGCAAGCACTGGCGGTGGTGTTCGCTATGCTTGCTTCCTACCTTCTGTCACGAACGCTGGTGCCGATCCTGATGGACGTGCTGGTGAAGAAAGAATACGAGCAGCGCCACGGTGACGAGCGGGAAGCCGAGAACAAGCCGAAAGGCTTTTTCGGCCGCTTCCACGCGCGCTTCGAGCGCGGGTTTGAAAAGTTTCACCGCGGCTATCTCGGCCTGCTGAACGCTGCCATCGGTCACCGGCTGATCACCTTCGCGGTTGCTGGCGGCACAATCGTGTTGTCCGTGGTGCTGCTACAGTTCGTCGGCCAGGACTATTTTCCACAGGTGGACGCAGGGCAGATGACGTTGCACGTGCGTGCACGCCCAGGGCTGCGCATCGAGGAAGCGCAGCGACTGTTCTCCCGCGTGGAGCACACAATTCGCGACACGGTTGGTGCCAACAACACCGGTGTGATGCTGGACAACATCGGTCTGCCCTCGCTGAACTACAATCTAGCCTACAACGACGGCACTTTTGTCGCCTACAACGACGGCCAGATCCTGGTCACCCTGACAGGTGGGGCAAAGAGCACGCAGTACTACGAGCGCGTGCTGCGACACACGCTGGCCGAGAAGTTCCCCGACACCGTCTTCTACTTTCAGCCTGCCGACATCATTACACAGATCCTGGATTTCGGCGTGCCCTCGCAGATCGACGTTCAGGTGACCGGTCGGCACACCGCGCAAGACCGTGCTGTGGCGCTCGACATCAACCGCCGGCTCCGAATGGTGCGCGGCGCGGCCGACGTGCACATCCAACAGATCCTCAACGCGCCCGAGTTCTTCGTGCAGGTGGACCGCGACCGCGCCTCCGAGTTCAACCTGACCGAGCAGCAGGTCGCCAACAACCTTAACTCGTCGCTTAGCGGCAGCTTCCAGCTGGCGCCGAACTTCTGGGCTGATCCGAAATCCGGCATCCCTTACCAGCTCTGGGTGCAGACGCCGGAGTACCGCACCAACTCGCTATCAGACCTGGAGAACACGCCGCTGCTGCTTGCCTCCGCCAACCCCACAGGTTCGGCCGTGCAGTTGCTTTCCAACGTCGCCACGCTGAAGCGCGGCACCGAGCAGGCCGTGATCAGCCACACCAACACGCAGCCGGCATTCGACATCTACGCTGCCGCCCAGGACCGCGACCTTGGAGGCTTGTCGCAGGACATCGGACGCATCGTGCGCGACGAAGCCAGAAAGCTGCCCGCGCCCGACAAGATTACCGTGCGTGGCCAGATCGAGAGCATGAATCAAGCCTTCCTGCACATCGGCATCGGCCTCGGCGTAGCCCTTATCGCCGTCTACTTGCTGATGGTGGTGAACTTTCAAAGCTGGGGTGACCCGTTCGTCATCATCTCGGCGCTGCCGCTAGCGTTCTGCGGCATCGTCGCCAGCCTGTTCATCACCCAGACCACGTTCTCCATTCCCTCGCTGATGGGTGCCATCATGAGCATCGGTGTCGCCAGTGCGAACTCCATCCTGCTGGTTACCTTCGCGCGCGAACACCGCGAGGAGACCGGCGCCAGCGCAGTGGAAGCCGCGATGATGGCCGGCGAGACGCGGCTGCGTCCGGTGCTGATGACGGCGGGTGCGATGTTCGTGGGGCTGATCCCGATGGCAATCGGCATCGGCGAGGGCAGCGAGCAGAACGCGGCCCTGGCGCGTGCCGTGCTCGGCGGTGTTGCCGTTGGTACCTGCTCCACGCTGATCTTCGTGCCGTTCCTCTACACCGTGCTGCGCCGCGGAGAGACCCGTGCGCCGGAGGACTACGTGTGATGGCCGACATAGAACCGCCCGCGCCCACCACGCAGCAGAACGAGGCGCATCAACAAGACACCCCGCACGAGCAGGACAACAATACGCGCGAGCAGTCCCGGCCGCAGCGTTCGGACAGCGAGAGCGAGGATCGCCAGCCGCCCGAGCCGCCCGGCAAGCGCGTGTTTATCATAGCGGGTGGTGTGGTCCTTGTGTTGTTGGCGTTCGGCGCCGTCGGCCACTGGATGGAGTCGGACCGTGCTGGCGCAACTCATCGCAACACGGTAGACGATGTGCCGAGCGTGCAGACTGCGCGTGCCAAGCGCGTCGACCAGCCGGTGGAGACCACGCTGCCTGGCCAGACAGAAGCTTTCGATACTGCGACGCTCTACGCACGCTCCACCGGCTACATCGCCGAACGCCGCGTTGACATTGGTAGCCATGTGCACGCTGGCGACCTTCTGCTGCGCATCGCAGCGCCTGACACTGACCAACAGTTGGCCCAGGCCAGGGCGCAGTTACTGCAGAACCAGGCTGCCCTGTCCCAAGCGCAGGCCACTCTGCTAAGCTCGATCGCCAACACGCGGCTGGCAAACGTGACGAAGTTCCGCGAAACCACTCTGGCGAAAGCCGGCTGGGAGACCAAGCAGAACGCGGACAATTCGACGGCAAACTTCTCCGTGCAGACCGCAGGTGTTGCCAACTCGCAGGCCGGCATAAGGGTAGCGCAGGCCAACATCGCGGCGCAGGTTGCCACAGTCCAGCGTCTCCAGGCGCTGGTGGATTTCGAGCGCGTGATAGCACCTTTCGACGGCGTGATAACCGCGCGCAACGTCGATACCGGCGACCTGGTCAGCGCCGACCAGAACGGCGGCACCTCGCTGTTCAGCATCGACCGTACCGACATCCTGCGCGTGCAGGTCTACGTGCCGCAAAGTGCCGCCATCGGCCTGCATAACGGACTGGACTCCGAGGTGCACGTGCCGGAAATTGCTGGCCGTGTTTTTCACGGCAAAGTTGCGCGCAGCTCTGTGTCGCTGACGCAGAGTGCACGGACGATGCTGGTAGAGGTGGACGTGGTGAATACCGACGGCACGCTACGCTCCGGCCTCTACGCCGACGTCACCTTCCACGTGCCGCGCCAGCAACCCGGCGTAGTCATCCCCGACGAAGCGATGGTGTTCGACGAGACCGGCCTGCACGTGCTCGTTGTGCAGGATGGCCACGTGCACGCCAAGCCGATCAACATCTACCGCGATTTCGGCACGACGGCCGAGCTGCGCGAGGGGCTGTCGGGTGGGGAGGAACTGGTGGTGAACCCACCTGCCGATTTGAGTGATGGCGCTCAGGTTAAAGTGCAGGAGCAGAAGAAAGCGAGTTGAAGGAAGCGCTTTTTTCGAGAAAAAGAAGCGAAAGGCTTTTATGGCGGCTGTAGCGGCATGACCCGCGCCGCACGGGCCGGCGTGAGACGGTGCAAGAACACCCCTTTAGGTAGAGCCGGCAGTTTTGTGTCGAGATGCGTGTTGCGGAAGCAATCGCAAACGCATTCGCGTGTGCTGCGGGTCGGAGAAGCATACATGCTCTTCGGTGGCTTGAGACAGTATAGCGTTAGACGCAGCGTCGGCTGAACTCCGCGCACCCTATATCAGTCTAGACTCTTCCCGGCGCGTTCATGTAGCAATGATGTGACTGGATGAGAGCTTTGACGAGATGCGCCCAGCCGTAGCTGCCACTCTGCTCGTCGCCATGCTGCTTAAGGGGAGCGACGCATTCAGCATGGAACAGACCGTTGCCTATGGTCCTGACCCGGCTCAGCTTCTTACGATCTGTACGCCACCAACGGCCCACGCCCTCTCGCCCGCCGTGCTGATGATACATGGCGGTGGCTGGCAGGGCGGAAGCAGGTTGGGTGCGACCGGGCGCTGCGTCCAATATGCTGAGCAAGGCGTGGTCGCCATCTCCGTGGACTACCGGCTGACGACCGGGACTCCGGCCACGCGGTGGCCAGCGCAATTCAACGACGTCCAGCTTGCCCTGCGCTGGGTCAGAAACCACGCTGGCAGCTACGGGATCGATCCGGCGCATATCTGTGCGGAAGGTGAGTCCGCGGGCGGTCAGCTCGCACTCCTTTTGGGTGTGGTACCCGGGATCGAGGCCGGCGACAGCCAAGCCACCTTCGCATCAACATCACCGCGTGCCGATTGCATCATCTCCATCTCAGGCCCGACTAACTTCATCACTTACAGTCGGCCCTATCCACGTTTGGTAAGCCGGCTCATCGGCCAACAAGACGACGATCGCACCAGGGCCATGGAAACCGATGCGTCGCCGCTGCTGCGGCTGCATTCCGGAATGCCGCCCACACTGCTGATACACGGACTCTCCGATACCGCGGTACCCTTCGACCAAGCAGTGTCGATGTATGATGCGTTGAGACGTGTCGGCACACCTGCTTGGCTCATCAGTTACGAAGGAGACCATGTTCTTCGTGGGATGTCGCCGCTTCAGAAGCAGGCTACCTGGCGCCTCGTCGTTAAGTTCGCCAAACAACGCGCGCTCGAGGTACCGCCGGCGCGGCTCACCATCGACGAAGCGATCGGTGAACTGAAATGATCTTGGCAACGAGGCGTTCTGCGGCTCTACGCCGGTCATCATACCATTTGTCGCACATCGCTGCGCCGCGTCCACTCGGCGAATGCAACAGGTAGGGGTTCGCCATGAGTCGTGAGAAAGTCCGCCTCGTCATCTGGGACCTCGATGAGACCTTTTGGCCCGGCACGGTCACCGAGGGCGGGCATCGCTACAGCCGTCAGAGTCATGACATCGTCATCGAGCTGGCAAAACGGGGCATCATCAGTTCCGTTTGTTCAAAAAACGACATGGCTCAAATACGCAGTATTTTCCAGGCCGAAGGGCTATGGGAGTACTTCGCGTTTCCCAGCATCAATTGGGAGGCCAAGGGTCCCCGGATCGCACAGCTCATCGAAAACATGCAGCTGCGTCCAGCCAGCGTCCTCTTCATAGATGATAACCCGCTCAACCGAAGCGAAGCGGCTTATTTCGTCCCCGGCCTGCAGGTGGAAGATGAGCACTGTATCAGCTTCCTGCTCGACAATCCGCTGCTGGCCGGCAAGAACGACCCAGATTTGGGCCGGCTCAAGCAATACAAGTTGCTCGAGACCCGCAAGACCGAGGAACAGGCGGCCGGCGGCGACAATGTAAGTTTTTTGCGTCAAAGCGGCATTTCGGTGACGCTGGATTATGATCTGGTGAGCAACCTCGACCGCGCGGTCGAGCTGGTGAACCGCACCAACCAGCTGAACTTCACGAAAGCTCGCCTGTCCGAGGATGCTGATGCGGCACGCGCCGAACTGCTCGAGCTCGTCGGTAATTACGACATCCAGGCCGGTCTGGTGCATGTCAAAGACAATTACGGTGACTACGGCTATTGCGGTTTCTTCGCAGTGCGGGTCGGCGCCTTGTCATCGCGATTGAAACATTTCTGCTTCTCCTGCCGGATCCTGAACATGGGTGTGGAAGCTTGGGTGTTCGACAAGTTGGGTCGGCCCGACATCACCGTGGTCGGCGAGGTTCTGACCGACATCCGTCCGGCCGCGCTGGAGGTCCCGGACTGGATCAATGCCGAAATTGATCCCACGATCAGCAAGGTTGCCGCTGGCGTAAGCGTCAACCAGGTCATCGCCTTCGGTCCTTGCAACCTGTCGAGCGTGGCAAGGTATTTTCTCGTTGCCGGCGCGCAGGTGACCACGGAGGTCCCCTCTGCGCGGCACGGTATGCCGATCGTGCGCAATCATTCACTGTTTCTCCGCTATGCGGCCTTGGGCGTGCCGGATGCGGAGCACGCGGAACTCCTGGAAATGGGCTTCCTGCCGGAGGATTGGTCGTCGGCCCTGTTGCAGCCGCAAATGGAAAAACCCGTCTGGCTGCTTTGCTTTGCGGATTCAGGGGCGCGGCTCTACCGGCACAAGAAACTCGATCTTGGGCTGCCCGTCGCCATCAAATTCTTGCCGGATGGAAGCAGCGACCTGTCGCAAGCCGATCCGATGCTGCTGCCAGAAAGCATGCGCACTGCGTTGGCCTGCCGGGTCGTCGAGAAATTGCGGCAAGACTACACCTGGGGCGCCAGGATCGACCAGGTCGCGTTCGCAGCCAATGTCAAACTGCTCATGGACCGTGCCCCGTCGGATGCCATGATTTTTGTGTTCCTGGAGAATGACGTCATGTTCGATGCCCAGGGCAGGCGCAAGGCTGTTCCCTGGAAACAAGCCGCGAACGGTCGGCTGCGGGAAGTGTTCTCAGCTTACCCTACGGTTGAGTTCATCGACAGCATGGAGTTTGTGCATTCGAGGATCGAAGTCGACCAGAACCCGAATCACTTCAATCGCGAAGTCTACTACCGGATATACAAACATATCCTGGAGCGGATCGCCGCCAGGTCCGTTCGCGAAGCCGAGCCCGTCGCACTCGGGGGCGCTTGATCGTCACGGCTGGCGATATCCGTAAAGTTAAAGCGGTCACGCTTAAGCAATGCCAGCAGCCGGAAACTTCGACCGGGGACAAGCAGGCAAGTGTTGTTTCTCGGAAGAGAACCGAAAAACTTGTGCTCTCCCGGCGCGCGCTGCGGAAATCTCCGCGACGGCAGCATCAAAGGTTTGCTGCTGTTCTCAAAAAAGCAGGCCTTGCTTTTCGTACCGAGGCCCGAAAGAGCAAACTGCGGGGCCGCTCGTTTAGGGATCAAAGCGCTCATCGGCATGGGTGCCGTGTAGGGTGTCGCAAGGTCTTGATAGACGGCGCTCGGTGGTCACCGGTTGTCCATTCATAAACGCTAAGCGCCTCGTCGGCACGAGCCTTTCCAAACAGAACGTTCTGGAATGCTCGTCGTAAATATACGACGACAATCAGCTTGTTCGAAGCAGCTTCAGTTGTGACACATATGCCCAGGCCAGACGCGTCTCTCCGCGACGCCCTCGCACTAGCTTTGCTTCCTCTACTCGAAGAAGACGCTCGTTTTCTTTGGCCCTTGGCTGGGGCGGGAGGATTCGAACCTCCGCATGGCGGAATCAAAATCCGCTGCCTTACCACTTGGCGACGCCCCAAGGCTGCCCCGTCATAAGGTGGCACCGGCCTCCTCGTAAAGTGCCCCGCCCCAACACCACCAGTCCGGCCGCGCCAGCGCCGCCGCCGCGCGCGACGCCTCCTTCGCCGAAGCGAACAACCCGAAGCACGTCGCCCCCGAACCGCTCATCCGCGCCAGCTCGCATCCACGCACCGCTTCCAGCGCGGCCAGCACCTCCCCCACTGCGGGGCACAGCGCCACGGCGGCGGCCTGCAGGTCGTTGGTGCAACCCGCAAGCCCGGCAGCCATGGACGCCGCATCCGGCCAGCCGTCCGGCCACTTCGCCGGCTGAGAAAAGCCGCCGCTGCGGGCGCGGAAGACCGCCTGCGTGGCCAACGCCGGCCCGGGGTTGACCAGGACCAACCCGCAAACCGGCAGGATCGGCGCAGGCCGCAGCAGCTCGCCCACGCCCTGCATCACCCGCGGCGCCCGGCCCAGGCACACCGGCACGTCGGCGCCCAGCTCTGCCGCGACGTCGCGCATCGTCTCCGCACGGACCTCCAGCCCCCACAACCTGGCCAGCACGCGCAGCGCCGCGGCTGCGTCGGACGAACCGCCGCCGATTCCGGATGCCACCGGCAGGTGCTTCTCCAGCCGCAGCGCCGCGCTGGGCGCCACGCCGCACGCGGTGGCCAGCGCGCGCGCTGCACGCAGCACCAGGTTGTCGGCGTCATCGGACAGCGCGTGCGCGAACGGGCCGGCGAGTTGCAGGGACAGCGTGTCGGACGCGCGCGCGGACACCAGGTCGTGGGCGCCGGCGAACACCACCAGGCTGTCGAGCAGGTGGTAGCCGTCGGCGCGGCGGCCGGTGACGTGAAGGGTTAGGTTGACCTTGGCGGGGGCGCGCTCGGTGAGCATGGGGCGGCACTCGCGCGCCAGGGAGGAGAAAGCAAGGCCTTCTTTTTCGAGAAAAAGAAGCAAAAAGCTTTTGCTGGGGCTGTCGCGGACGGCTGAAACGACACCTCTCCTCCTGGTACACACGAGGGAGCAAAAGTTTTTCGGTTTTTTTCAAAGAATAACTGCTGGCTTACTCTTCCCTGAACACGCCCGCCGAATACCCCTGGGCAAACAGCAGCGCCCGCAAATCAGCGTGCTCCACCCGGTTCGCCACTTCCGCCACCACCACCGGCTTTGCCCGGAACGCCACCCCCAGCCCCGCCTCCCTAAGCATCGCCAGGTCGTTCGCCCCGTCGCCCACCGCCAGCGTCTGGTGCGGGCGCAGCCCGCCGGCGTGCGCCAGCTCGCGCAGGGCGGCAAGCTTGGCGTCGCGGTCCAGGATCGGTTCAGCCACCTTGCCGGTCAGCGCCTGGCCGTCATCCAGCAGCACGTTGGCGCGGTGGTGGTCGAAGCCGCACAGCTCGGCCACGCGCGCGGTGAAGAAGGTGAACCCGCCGGAGACCAGCGCGGTGGTGGCCCCGAAGGCGCGCATGGTGGCCACCAGCGTCCGCGCGCCTGCGGTCAGTTGCACGTCCCGCCAGGTGACCTCCAGTGCGGCCAGTTCCAGCCCGCGCAGCATGGCGGCACGCTGGCGCAGGGCCTCGCGGAAATCGATCTGCCCGTTCATGCTGCGTCGGGTGATCTCCGCCACCTGCTCCCCCACCCCCGCATGGGCGGCCAGCTCGTCCAGCGTCTCGCTGGTCACCATCGTGCTGTCCATGTCGGCCACCAGCAAGCGGCGCGCGCGGCCGCTTGCACGGCTGACCAGCACGTCCACCGGCGCGCCTTCCAGCGCGGCGCGGGGGGCGGCCAGGTCGTCCGTGGGGATTTCAGGAATGTCGGCCGCCTCGCCTGGCGAGAGTATCTCCGGCGTCCGGTCGCCACCGACGGCGTCCCGCACGCGGTCGACCATCGCCTGCGTCAGGCTCACCGCCTCGCGTTGCGCGACCAGGGTCAGGACGTAGCTCATGGTGCCTTCTGCAACGCGCGGGTGGCCGGGGACACCTGCCACACGGCCGCGCGCCGAACGCCGGCCGCGCTGTACGCCATGAGCGCGGCACCAGACAAGACGCCGGCCAGCAACGCACGAGCGTGGCCTTGACGGAAGCGCAGGGCAGCGCCGTCGGCAGCGCCATGTTGGGCGAGGTATCGACCAACCGGCCGCGGGCGCTGGTGGTGGCCGGCCCTACCTGCGGCGGCAAGTCGGCGCTCGCCTTGGTGGTGGCGCAGCATTTGGGCGGCACGGTCATCAACGCGGACTCCATGCAGCTCTACGCCGAGCTGCGCGTGCTGACTGCCCGGCCCACACCGGCGGAGGAAGCGCTGGCGCCACACGCGCTGTACGGCGTGCTGCCGGCCGCGCGCGCCGGCACTGTTGCCTGGTGGCGGCAGGCCGCACTCGCCGCGATGCAGGACGCGCACGCCCAGGGTCGCCTCCCCATCCTGTGCGGCGGCACCGGCCTCTACCTTGCCGCACTCAGCCATGGCCTGGCGGACATCCCCGACCCAGGCGCCCCCGCTCGGGCGGAAGCGCGCGACCTGCTGCACGCGATCGGCCCGGCGGCGCTGCATGCGCGCCTCGCCCAGGCCGACCCCGCGACGGCCGCCACGCTCCGCCCCACCGACGGCCAGCGCCTGGCCCGCGCCTGGGAGGTGTGGCGCGGCACCGGCACCGGCCTGTCCGCCTGGCAGGCCCGGCAGCCGGCGCCCGACTTCGCCTGGGACCTGCACGCCATCATCCTGGACCCGCCGCGGGCGGAGCTGCGTGCCGCCATTGCAGCGCGCTTCCGCGCAATGCTGGACCAGGGCGCCCTGGAGGAAGTCGGCGCGTTGCTGGGCCAGGGCCTGGACCCGGCCCTGCCGGCGATGCGCGCGCACGGCGTGCCGGAACTGGCCGCCCACCTGCGCGGCGAGATCACGCTGGCCAATGCCATCCAGCGCGCCATCCTTGCGACTGGCCAATACACCAAGCGCCAGGCGACCTGGTTTCGGCACCGGCGCATCGCAGCCGACACAGCCACGCATAGGTTCGTTGCGCGATACAGCTCCGAGACGCAAGATTACGAAAGTTTTCTGGGCTCAAACTTGCCTGATATTCTCCAACGTGGTTGACGCGCTGCACGCTCTGCAGGTAGAAACGCCCCATGAACGCGCTCGTCCAGCCAACCCGTCCGGATAACGACACCCCGCAGCAATCCGGCGCCACTGCCAGCGGCGCCGAGACCCTGCTGCGAGTGCTCCGCGACCAGGGCGTGGACGTTGTCTTCGGCTACCCCGGCGGCGCGGTGCTGCCGATCTACGACGCGCTGTTCCAGCAGGACGCCATTCGCCACATCCTCGTGCGCCACGAGCAGGCCGCGGTGCACGCCGCCGAGGGCTACGCGCGCAGCACCGGCCGCGTCGGCGTGGTGCTGGTCACCAGCGGCCCGGGTGCCACCAACGCGGTCACCGGGCTGCTGGACGCGCTGATGGACAGCGTGCCCGTCGTGTGCCTCACCGGCCAGGTGCCCACCCACCTGATCGGCAACGACGCCTTCCAGGAAGCCGACACCACCGGCATCACCCGGCCCGCCACCAAGCACAACTACCTGGTCAAGCGCAGCGAGGACCTGGCGCGCACGGTGCACGACGCCTTCTACGTCGCCCGCAGCGGCCGTCCCGGCCCAGTGGTGGTGGACCTGCCGAAGGATATCCTGATCGCGCCGGCGCCCTACGTCGCCGCGTCGACCAAGCCGCACCGCAGCTACCGCCCCATCACGCAGCCCGACCCCGCCGCCATCCGCACCGCGGTGCGCGCGCTCAAGGCGGCACGCCGCCCGGTGGTCTACGCCGGCGGCGGCGTCATCAACGCCGGCCCCGAAGCCTCCCGCCTGCTCGCCGAGCTGGTGCGGCTGGCTGACCTTCCTTGCACCAACACGCTGATGGGCCTGGGCTGCTTCCCCGCTTCGGACCCGCACTTCCTCGGCATGCTGGGCATGCACGGCACCTACGAGGCCAACCTGGCCATGCATGGGTGCGACGTGCTGCTCAACATCGGCGCGCGGTTCGACGACCGGGTCACCGGCCGGCTGTCCGCCTTCAGCCCCGGCAGCTTCAAGATCCACGCCGACATCGACCCCGCCAACATCAACAAGAACGTCGCCGTGGACGTCGCCATCGTGGGCGACGCAGCGCTGACCTTGCGCGCGCTGATCGATGCCTGGCGCGACGAGCCGGTGCCGCAAAACACCGCCGCACTCGCCGCGTGGTGGCGCGAGATCGCTGGCTGGCGCAGCATCGACAGCTTGCGCTTCACCCAGGCGCCAGAGCCAGACGCGGTGATCAAGCCGCAATACGCGGTGCAGCGCCTGGCACAGCTCTGTGCAGCGAGCGGGCGCGACACCTTCATCACCACCGAAGTCGGCCAGCACCAGATGTGGGCCGCGCAATACTTCCCCTTCGACTTACCGAACCGCTGGATGACCAGCGGCGGCCTGGGCACCATGGGCTACGGGCTGCCGGCCGCTTCCGGCGTGCAGGTGGCCCACCCGGACGCGCTGGTGATCGACATCGCCGGCGAGGCAAGCATCCTGATGAATATCCAGGAGATGGGCACGCTGGCGCAGTATCGCCTGCCGGTGAAGATATTCATCCTGAACAACGAGTACATGGGCATGGTGCGGCAGTGGCAGGAGCTGCTGCACGGCTCACGGTATTCGGAAAGCTACAGCGCAGCGCTGCCGGATTTCGTGAAGCTCGCCGAAAGCTTCCACGCTACCGGACTGCGCGCGCGCAACATGGGCGAGCTGGACGGCGTGATCGAGCGCATGCTGGCCGAACCCGGCCCGGTGATCGCCGACATCTGCGTCGACAAGTTGGAGAACTGCTTCCCGATGATCCCCTCGGGCGCCGCGCATAACGAGATGATCCTGGGGCCTGAGCACGCCGGCCGGACCGCAAGCATCACCAACGAAGGCATGATGCTGGTCTGATGTCGCAGACACTGGCCGGCACCACGCGCGAGGAACGCCTGCGCACGGCAACAATCTCGGTTCTGGTGGACAATGAATCCGGCGTGCTGGCGCGCGTCATCGGCCTGTTCTCCGGCCGCGGCTACAACATCGACAGCCTGACGGTGGCCCCGGTGGACGACGACCGCGGCCGCAGCCGCATCAACGTGGTCACCACCGGCACCGAGATGGTAATCGAGCAGATCAAGGCGCAACTCGACCGCCTGGTGCCGGTGCACCGCGTGGCGGACCTCACCAAGGACGGCCCGCACGTTGCGCGCGAGATGGCGCTGATCAAGGTGGTCGCCACCGGCGAGAACCGAGTGGAGTCGCTGCGAATCGCCGGCGCGTTCCGCGCGCGCACGGTGGACACCACGACCGGGAGTTTCGTGTTCGAGCTGACCGGGTCTATCGACAAAATCGACGCGTTTATCGAGCTGATGCGGCCGATCGGGCTTGCGGAAGTGTCGCGCACGGGCATTGCGGCGATCGCGCGTGGGGTGGAAACGTTGTAAGCGAGCGCTTCTTTTTCGAGAAAAAGAAGCAAAAAGCTTTTACTACGGCTGTCGCGGACTTTTCCGGCGAGCGCGCGACAGCGGAGTTAAAGTTTTGGTTCTTTTTTTCAAAAAAGAACTGCTTGCTTTCTTGCCTAACTCTGGGGACCAAAAATGCGCGTTTACTACGACCGAGACGCCGACGTGAACCTGATCAAGGGCGCCCGCGTCGCGGTGATCGGCTACGGCAGCCAGGGCCACGCCCACGCGCGCAACCTGGCAGACAGCGGCGTTAAGGACGTCGCCGTAGGCCTGCGCCCCGGCTCGGCCGGCGTGGCCAAGGCGCAGGCGGCTGGCCTGCAGGTGATGGGCCCGTCGGAGGCCGCGGCCTGGGCCGACGTGGTGATGGTGCTCACCCCCGACGAAGGCCAGGGCGAGCTGTACCGCGACCACCTCGGCCCCAACATGCGCGAGGGCACGGCACTCGCCTTCGCGCACGGGTTGAACATTCACTTCAACCTGATCGACGCGAGGCCGGACATCGACGTGTTCATGGTCGCCCCCAAGGGTCCCGGCCACACCGTGCGCAGCGAATACGAGCGTGGCGGCGGCGTGCCCTGCCTGGTGGCGGTGCAGCAGAATCCCACCGGCCGCGCGCTGGAGACGGCACTCAGCTACGCCAGCGCCATCGGCGGCGGGCGGGCGGGAATCATCGAAACCTCCTTCAAGGAGGAGTGCGAGACCGACCTGTTCGGCGAGCAGGCGGTGCTGTGCGGCGGCCTGGTCGAGCTGATCAAGGCAGGGTTCGAGACGCTGACCGAGGCCGGCTACGCGCCGGAGATGGCGTATTTCGAGTGCCTGCATGAGGTGAAGCTGATCGTCGACCTCATCTACGAGGGCGGCATCGCGAACATGAACTATTCGATCAGCAACACCGCCGAATATGGAGAATACGTCACCGGCCCGCGCATCATCACCGCGGAGACGAAGGCGGAGATGAAACGGGTGCTCGAAGACATACAATCCGGCCGCTTCACCCGCGACTGGATCCTGGAAAACCGCGTGAACCAGGCGAGCTTCCGCGCCACGCGCCGGCGCAACGCCGAACACCCGATCGAGAAGGTGGGCGAGCGGTTGCGCGGCATGATGCCGTGGATCGGCAAGAACGCGCTGGTGGACAAGTCGCGCAACTGAGGCCGCTGGTCGCAGCTTCCGGCGTCTTGCCGCGCATTCATCCGTTGCGTTGCCTCATTACGGAAAAAAAAGCTGACGGCTCCGGTGTTTCGTGGCCATAGGAGCGGGCGTTTACGAAATGCTGCCACGGAAGCGTGTGTGGCGGACGCGCAATCCTTCCCACCCCGTGATTTGAGAGTTTGGAGACCCTATGAAGCTCCCCCTGATGAGCGCCGCCTTCGTCGCCACCGCCCTGTTCGCAGCCCCCGTGCTGGCGCAGACCACGACCACCACGAGCCCGGCTCCGGACGCCTCCGCACCGCCGGCCGCGACCACCACGACCACGACGCCGCCGGATTCGACCACCACGACCACGACGACCACGCACAAGCACCATCACAGCCACAGCCATCACCACCACGCCCACAAGGCGGCGGCTGCTGCTGCTGACGCACCTGCGCCTGACGCGGCCCCGCCGGCCGACGCGCCGAAGTAAAGGCAAGGCCTGCTTTTTTGAAAAGCAGCAAAAACTTTTATCTCTGCTGTCGCGGACTCTCCGGCAGCGTGCGCCAGGAGACAAAAGTTTTTTGGTCCTTCTTTTCAGGAAACAACTGCTTGCCTTGCCTGCTATCGGCCAAGACTCAGGGCCGTTGATATAGGCAGCGCCGCGTCCGCCCACAGTCAGACAGCGTCTGGCGTCGGGTGGCCGCGGATCGGGCGTGACAGAAGCCGCTTTCTTGTCCGCTTAGTTTTTTGAGGCCATATTGCTCGCGATGTGGACGGCGGCAGATCATCCGGCCTTGCCAGTGTCGCCTTTTGCGGCCTGCGTCTCTGCGTTCGCGCTCCTCGGCCTTCGACTTATCGTCCCCTGAACGGGGATGCCGGCTGACTGCCGGCTCGTTCAGGGGCATACCTTGCGCCACGCGCCGGCGACGATCTCGAACGCCTGAGGACCTCAGCCCATGCCCATAAACCACCCGAGTTTCGGCCGTCTGGACGACGACCGCGTCGTTATCTTCGACACCACGCTGCGCGACGGCGAGCAGTCGCCCGGCTTTTCGATGAACCTTGAGGAGAAAGTGCGCCTGGCCCACGCGCTGGCCGAACTCGGCGCCGACGTGATCGAGGCCGGCTTCCCGATCGCCTCGCCGGGCGACTTCGAGAGCGTTGAGGCCATCGCGCGGTCCGTCCGCAAGCCGGTGATCTGCGGCCTGGCCCGCTCCGCCCCAGGCGACATCCTGCGCGCCGCCGAGGCCGTGCGCCCGGCCCAGCGCCCGCGCATCCACACCTTCATCAGCACCAGCAAGCTGCACATGAAGTACAAGCTGCGCATGGAGCCCGACGCGGTGCTCGAGGCCGTCACCGCCTCCGTCACGCTGGCGCGCCAGCACACGGCCGACGTGGAGTGGTCCGCCGAGGACGGCAGCCGCACCGAGCCAGACTTCCTGGCGCGCTGCGTGGAAGCCGCCATTGCCGCGGGTGCGACCACGATCAACATCCCCGACACCGTCGGCTACGCGCTGCCGGAAGACCTCACCCGCATCTTCACCTCGCTGCGCGAGCGCGTACCGGGTGCGGATACGGTGGTATTCTCCGCCCACAACCACAACGACCTCGGCCTGGCGGTGGCCAACACGGTGGCGGCACTGCGCGCCGGCGCACGCCAGGTGGAGTGCACCATCAACGGCATCGGCGAGCGCGCCGGCAACGCGGCGCTCGAAGAGATCGTCATGGCGCTGCGCACTCGTCAGGACGCGGTTCCGCTGCGCACCGGCATCACCAGCGAGCACATCCTGCGCACCTCCCGCCTGCTCTCCACCATCACCGGCTTCGACGTGCAGCCAAACAAGGCGATCGTCGGCCGCAACGCGTTCGCGCATGAGAGCGGCATCCACCAGGACGGCATGCTGAAGAATGCGCAGACCTACGAAATCATGACGCCGGAGAGCGTCGGCTGGACCAAGACCAACCTGGTCATGGGCAAGCACTCCGGCCGTGCTGCCTTCCGCGACAAGCTTCAGGCGCTCGGCTACGCTAACATCGGCGACAACGCGCTGAACGACGCGTTCCGCCGCTTCAAGGACATCGCCGACCGCAAGAAGATCGTCTACGACGAGGACATCGTGGCGCTGGTGGACGACGAGGTGGTGCGCGACCACAACCGCATCCGCTTCGTCGAGCTCGAGCTGCGCGCCGGCTCGCGCGGGCCTGCCCTGGCAGAGCTCACGCTGGAGGTGGACGGCACCCGCCACAGCGCGGCAGAGACCGGCGACGGCCCGGTCGACGCCACCTTCCGCGCCATCCGCGCCATCTTTCCGCACGAGGCGACGCTGGTGCTGTTCTCGGTGGGCGCGGTGACGGAGGGCACGGACGCCCAGGCGAAAACCACGGTTCGGCTGAGCGAAGACGGCAAGATGGTGGATGGGCAGGGGGCGGACACCGACACCATCGTGGCGAGCGCGCGGGCTTACGTGCACGCGTTGAACAAGTTGATGGTCAAGCGGTTGAGGACGGAGCCGGAGGCGATGCGGCAGACGGCGTGAGCGAGCAAGCGGTTCTTTTTTGAAAAAAAGAACCAAAAAACTTTTGTTCCCATGAATACGCGCTGAAGGAAACTCCGTGACAGCCGAACCAAAAGCTTTTTACTGCTTTTTTCAAAAAAGGAGGCTTGCTTTCTACCCTGCCTGGTGACCGACACCGATGTGGTTGTCCACCGGCAACAGGTCGGTAATCTGCGTGCTGTGCGTCACCGCGTAGATCGCGGAATACGAACTGCTCGACGTCAGGCCGTAAGGGTTGGTCCGTCCGCGGCGAACTCTGCCGAGGTCTGGATGGACGTGTACAACGTCGCGAGCGAGATGCCGCTGTTGAGGTTTTCTGTGTCGGTGATCAGCGAACTCGCCTCCGGCGCCCGACCGAGCAGCGTTTCATAGGCACGCAGCACATCAACGGCATTCGGGTCGGCCGCGAACAGGACACCCGTTGCGTACGGATCGGTGACCCCGTTCACACTGCCCGTCGCAAACAACACTGCGTTGGCGGTCTGCGCTTCCGGCGACCGTACGAAGTCCGCGACCGCCTGCGCACGATCGACGTAGCCTGTCGATATGGCGGCTACCCAGCCGGCAAGGCCCGTCGGTTCCGGCGCCCGGTGCAGGATGTTGTCGTAAAGTCGCGTGACGAACTGCACGGTGGTCAGGCCAGACGTGTCGGCACTGCCTTCCGGTGTCGCCAGCATCAGCGCCGCGGCCGCCGCGGTGCCGGACTGCTCCGCGACCTGTCCGCAACCGCCGGCGTTGATGGGGTCCGGGGCGCGGCCGAAGATGCCTAGGAACATCAGCGCCGCCTGCGCGCCGGGCGTCGAATTGTCCTCGTAGACCGAACCGTCGATGAAGTTCAGCTGATCGATGTGGGTCAGGCTGGCGACTATGCCGTCAACGCTGACTGCCGCAGTGTCGCCGTCGGCGGGAATGTTCGTGTCGCCGAGAAGCGCGCTGGGGAAGTCCGCCGTGTTCACGCCGCCGCCGCCGTCGATGCTGGTGTCGACCGGGTCTATTATCGGGGCATGTAGTTGTTCAGCACGCCGGCGCCGTTCACCACGATGGTGTCGTTGCCGTCGCCGCCGGTCACGACGGGGGAGTTGGCATAGATCGTGGCGCCGCCGGCCAGAAGCGATCCTGACGGGTAAGGCGTATAGGACAGCGCGATGGCTTGATCGACGGGCAGCGACAGCCCGCCGTAAACCAGGGTGAACGCGCCTGACCCCCCTTCATCCGGTGGCCGACCACCGACTGATTGATCGAGGTGATCGTGCCACCGGTCAGCAATCCGGCCGCGTTGTAGGTGAGCCCGTCGCCGTCCACCACGATCGAGCTGGAAAAACCGCCATAGTCGTAGTAGGCGGAGATCGACGTGTCCAACGACTCAAGCGGTGCGTTCGCCGCGATCACCTGCAGAACCAAAGCAATCCCGTCCGTGTCCGCGTCCACCAGCTGAACCGTCACCATCGCCGCTTCTCCCATCGCAGCGGCCGATGTCGACGAGAGCCCGGCCGTCAGCGCGTCAGCTTAGCGCGGTTTCTGGACAGTCAGGCAAGGCCTGCTCTTTTGAAAAAGAGACTTTTTACTCCGGGCGAATGCGCCATGGCGAAGCGCGGTGTGTCAGCCGTCCGCGACAGCCGGAGCAAGCTTTTTGCCTCTTTTTCTCGAGAAAGAAGGCTTGGTTTCTGCCGAAGGTTCAGTCCACACGCCCGCCGCTACACCAAACCAAAAACAAAAAAAGGGCAGTTCTCCGTCAGAGAACTGCCCCGTTGTTCGAGCGCCCGGGTCACCCGGGCGTGTGCTCTCAGTAGCCGCTATAGCCGGGCGGCGGGCCCGGAGGCGGCGGCGGCGGATACCCAGGCTGCTGCTGGTAGCCCGGCTGCGGTGCGTAGCCTTGCTGTTGGTAGCCGGGCTGCTGGTAGTAGCCAGGCGGCGGCGGAGGCGGGGGCGTTGGCGTCGTTGCCGCGCCGCCGGCCGCGCCCAGCGCACCACCGGCCAGTGCGCCGATGGCGGCACCACGGCCACCGCCCGCGATCCCGCCCAGGGCCGCGCCGGCTCCGGCACCCAGCAGGCCGCCGCCAACGGCACGCTGGCCGGGGTCGTAGGGGTTCGTGCAGCTTGCCAGCCCCAGCAGCCCGACGAGGCCGAGGGTGAGTGCAGTTTTACGCATGATGACTTTGTATCTCCTGTCGCGTCTTAGTTGTGCGGCGTCGTCGCGTAGCCCGTCGCAGCACCAGCAGCACCGCCGAGAACGGCGCCAGCAGCCGGGTTGCCGCCGATGAGCGCGCCGCCGGCGGCACCGGCACCTGCGCCGATGCCGGCGCCGGTCAGCGCCCGCGTGCCCGGGTCGTTGCCGCAGCCTGCAAGGGTAGCGAGCAAAAGTGTCGGGAGTATGACTCGAAGCAGCATTTCCTGTGTCTCCTTGTTGCGTGCTAACGCGCAGACGGGCGTTTTGGACGACGCATACAAAATGAAATGATAAGACGGCTCAGAGTTCCTTGCGGGCGTTGCGGCTTGCTGCCGGGGGGGCGTGGGGCTAAGACGCGGCGCTTGATTTAAGCGCCGGGGGCTCTGCCCCTGGACCCCGCTGGGGCCAGTCGGCCCCAGACCCCTGGGCTTCGCCCCTTAGGCCATGGGGTCTGGGGCCGAATGGCCCCAGCGGGTCAACGTAGGGCCCCGTCCATGTTCAGCCGCCTCCTAGGGGCCATGTCCGCCGACATGGCCATCGACCTCGGCACAGCCAACACCCTCGTCTACGTCAAGGGCCGCGGCATCGTCCTCGCCGAGCCAAGCGTGGTGGCCATCGCCGACGTGCGCGGCAAGAAGCAGGTCCTCGCCGTCGGCGAGGAAGCCAAGATGATGCTTGGCCGCACCCCCGGCAACATCCAGGCGATCCGCCCGATGCGGGACGGCGTCATCGCCGACTTCGAAGTCGCCGAAGAGATGATCAAGCACTTCATCCGCAAGGTGCATAACCGCCGCAGCTTCGCCTCGCCGATCATCATCGTCTGCGTGCCGTCGGGCTCCACCGCCGTCGAACGCCGCGCCATCCAGGAAAGTGCGGAGTCCGCCGGCGCACGCCGCGTGCTGCTGATCGAGGAACCGATGGCGGCGGCCATCGGCGCCGGCCTGCCGGTCACCGAGCCGTCCGGCAGCATGATCGTCGACATCGGCGGCGGCACGACGGAGGTCGCCGTCATCTCGCTCGGCGGCATCGTCTACTCGCGCAGCGTGCGCGTGGGCGGCGACAAGATGGACGAAGCCATCATCAGCTACATACGCCGCAATCACAATTTGCTGATCGGCGAGAGCTCCGCCGAGCGTATCAAGATCGGCCTTGGCGCCGCCCGGCCGGCGGAAAACGGCGACGAAGGCCCCTGGCTGGAAGTGCGCGGCCGCGACATGATCAACGGCGTACCGCGCGAGGTGCTGGTCAGCCAGGCGCAGATCTCCGAGAGCCTGGCAGAGCCGGTATTCCAAATTGTCGAGGCGGTGAAAGTCGCTTTGGAGAACACGCCGCCGGAATTGGCTGCCGACATCGTCGACAAGGGCATCGTGCTGACAGGCGGCGGCGCGCTGCTCAACCGGCTGGATCAGGTGCTGCGCGAAGCCACCGGATTGCCGGTGCTGGTGGCCGAAGACGCGCTGTCCTGCGTGGTGCTGGGGACAGGACGGGCGTTGGAGGAGCTGAAGCGCCTGCGGAATGTGTTGACCACGATGTATTGAAGTCTGAGCATCCGGGCAGGGAGTTTGCGATGGCGACCTGCGAGGAAGCAAGCAAGCGGTTCTTTTTTGAAAAAAAGAACCAAAAAACTTTTGTCTTCGGTCGCAAGCTGAAAGCGGCTGTTTCAGCCGTCCGCGACAGCGGGTACAAAAGTTTTTTGCTTCTTTTTTCCCGAAACAGAAGGCCTTGCTTTAGGCTGCTCCCGTGATCCGCCTCTCCATCCAGGCCCGCCAGGCGCTCGCCCGCCTGACGCTCCCCATCCTGATCGTGGCCTCGCTGGCGATCATGCTGCTGGGCCGCGCCACCCCGCTGGTGCCGGAACGCGCACGCATCTCCCTGTCGGACGCGCTCGCCCCGCTCTACGCCGTGGTGGACGTGCCCTGGCGCTCGGTGCGTGCCGGCGTGCGCTCAGTGCGCGAGACGTTCCTGCTGCGCTCGGAGAACGAGCGTCTGCGCGTCGAGAACGAGCGCCTGCGCCACTGGTACGACGTGGCGATGGCGCTGGACGCCGAGAACGCCACACTGAAGGACAACCTGCACTGGCTGCCGGACCCCAAGCTCAGCTACGTCACCGCCCGCGTGGTGGCCGATGCCGGCGGCGTGTATGCCCGCTCGGTGCTGCTCTCCGTAGGTCCGCACAACGACATCCGCCACGGCGAGATCGCGCTGGACGCCAACGGCCTGGTCGGCCGCGTTACCGAGGTGGGTCAGCGCAGCGCCCGCGTGCTGCTGATCACCGACATGAACAGCCGCATTCCGGTGCTGCTGGAACGCAGCCGCGCCCGCGCCATTCTGGCCGGCGGCAACGCGCCTAGCCCGAAGCTGCTCTACGTGCAGGACGGCGTGCACCCCGAGGAAGGCGAGCGCGTGGTGACCTCGGCGGAGGCCGGTGCGTTCCCGTCCGGCCTGCTGATCGGCACGGTGCATTATGGCACTGCGGAACGGCTGGAGGTGACACCGGCGGCCGACCTCAACCGGCTCGAGGTGGTGCGCATCTTCGACTACGGGCTGGGCGGCATCGTGCCGCCGGAGGCACCTGGTCACACGACCGCCAAGCCCTAGTGCCGACGATCCGATCGTTCTGACATCTGGCAAGTAAGCAAAGCGGTTCTTTTTTGAAAAAAAGAACCAAAAAACTTTTGTTTCCTGGAGTATGCGACGTGGGAGACTCTGCGACAACGCAACCAGAGGTCGTTGTTGCCTATTACAGAGAGTAAGCACGCTTTGCCTTGTCTAGGCTGCGGGGGAGGCCGCACTTACATCAGTCGCCGGAGACATTGACCGGTGCACGGAAAGAAGCAGTTCTTTTCAAAAACGAACAAAAGCTTTTTGGTCCTTCAGGTGTACGGTGCGAGACAATCCGCGACGGCAGAGACAAAAGCTTTTTGCTGCTTTCTCTCGAAAAAAAGGCCTTGCTTTCTCTCCGCCGGCCGTCGCGCGACGCTGCGGTCCTCATGGCCACGAAAGGATCGGAGTGAGCCGTCCAGCTCCGGTGCTCGAAACCACGCCGGCTGACTCACCAGGCCGAGTTTTCGAACCGACATCAACGCTGCCTGCGCGTCAGCCCGTTTTCGTCGGGCTAAACACACCTGCGTTTTGGGACATGACCCGGAACGTCTCTGTCTGTGCAAACAAACCCTTGCGTCCACCCCGGCCTCAGCCGTAGCGCTGCGGTCAGGGACATGAGCGACCGTCAACCAGGCATACGCCCGCATCCTGGCCTCTGGCTAACGCTGGACACGGCTGCGCGCTACGCATTGCCCGGCGCGCAGACCATTGCCGTGCTGCTGCTGCTGTCTGCGCCGTTCGGCATTCCCGGGCAGGCGCAATTGCAGCCGGCCTGGGCGTCCGCCTGCGTGTTCTTCTGGTCGCTGTATCGGCCCGCCTCGCTGCCGGCGCTGCTGGTCTTCGCGATCGGGCTGCTGCTGGACCTGCTGGCGCAGGGCCCGATCGGCGTGCACGTGTTCATCCTGCTGCTGGTCCACGCGACCGCGTTGCGGCTGCGGCGCACGCTGACACGCAGCGGTTTCGCCACCGTCTGGCTGATGTTCTGTGGCGTCGCGGCAGCCTCCGCCGCGTGCGAGTGGCTGCTGGTGAGCCTGTTCAACTGGCGCCTGCCGCCGCCGTGGCCCGGCGTGTTCGAATTCGGCATCGCCGCTGGGTTTTACCCGTTTCTGGCCTATTATCTGATCGCGTTGCACCGCAGCGTCGCAGCGCCGGAGAGGGCAGGCTAAGAATGTTCTTTTGTGACAAGCGCGCGCCGTGCGGGAAGGTCAGCGACAGCCGAAGTGAAGTCTTTCTGCTTCTTTTGCTTCAGAAGAAGGCCTTCCCTTGCTGAAAAATGAAGGCAAACGCAACGGCGTCTTCACCAGGCGCGCGCTTTTCCTGATGGCCGGCCAAACCGCCGCCCTAAGCGCGTTGGCAGTGAAACTCTACCGCGTCCAGGTAGAACAAGGCGCGAAATACGCGACGCTCGCCGAAAGCAACCGCGTCAGCGCCCGCCTGATCGCCGCCCCGCGCGGCCGCATCATCGACCGTTTCGGCCAGGTGCTCGCCGGCAACAACCTCAACTGGCGCGCCCTGCTGCTGGCCGAGGAGACCACCGACGTCGCCGCCACGCTGGCCGCCTTCGACCGCCTGGTGCCGCTGGAGGACCACGACCACGCACGCATCGAGCGCGAACTAAAGCACAATCGCCGCTTCATCCCGGTTACCGTCAAGGAGTTCCTGGACTGGGACCAGATGGCCCGCATCGAGGTGAACGCGCCGGACCTGCCCGGCGTGATCGTCGACGTCGGCACCACGCGGCATTACCCGTTCGGCCCGGACCTCGCCCACATTGTGGGCTACGTCGCACCCCCCAGCGAGGCGGACCTGGGCGACGACCCGGTCCTCGCCCTGCCCGGCGTCCGCGTCGGCCGCGCCGGTGTTGAGATGTTCCACGAGGAGGATCTGCGTGGCGACGCCGGCGAGGTGCAGATGGAGGTGAACTCCGTCGGCCGGATCATCCGCGAGCTGGACCGCAAGGACGGCACGCCGGGCGACGAGCTCGGCCTGACCATCGACGTGGAGCTGCAGCGCAGCATCCTGGCCCGCCTGGGCGACATGGCGGCCAGCGCGGTGGTGATGGACTGCACCAACGGCGAGGTGCTGGCGATGACCACCACGCCCAGCTTCGACCCCGCGTTGTTCGACAGCGGATTGTCCGAGAAGCAGTGGGTGGAGTGGACGTCCGACCGCAAAACGCCGCTGATCAACAAGGCGACCGCCGGCGTCTATCCTCCCGGCTCCACCTTCAAGGTCGCCGTGGGCCTGGCGGGCCTGCGCGCCGGCACCATCACCGAGACCGACCGGATCAACTGCCCCGGCTACATCGACCTCGGTGACACGCGCTTCCACTGCTGGCGCAAGCACGGCCACGGCAGCCTCGACCTGCGCAACGCGCTCAAGCACAGCTGCGACGTGTTCTTCTACGAGACCGCGCGGCGCACCGGCATCGACGCGGTGGCACAGACCGCCAACCAGTTCAGCTTCGGCGTGGACCCCGGCGTGGACCTGCCCGGCGCGCGAAAAGGCCTGATGCCGACCCAGGCCTGGCGCCGCCGGCACGGCCACGCCTGGAACATCGGCGACACCATCAGCTGCGGCATCGGCCAGGGCTACGTGCTGGCCACACCGCTGCAACTGGCGACGTATTGCAGCCGCATCGCCACCGGCCGCGCCGTGGTGCCGCACGTGACCCGGCTGATCTCCGGCACCGGCCAGACCGGCGCCAAACCGGACGACTGGCCGCTGATGGACGTGCCGGAAGACGCATTGGCCACCGTGCGCGCCGGCATGTTCGCGGTGGTGAACGAGGCCGGCGGCACCGCGCCGCACGCCCGGCTTGGGCTGCCCGGCATGCAGTTGGCCGGCAAGACCGGGTCCAGCCAGGTGCGTCGCGTCAGCCGCTGGGCGCGCGAGCACGGCCACTTCAACAGCGCCAGCCTGCCTTGGGAATTCCGCCCGCACGCGCTGTTCATCTGCTTCGCGCCCTACGACGCGCCGCGATACGCGGTGGCGGTGGTGGTGGAACACGGCAACGCCGGGGCGGACGTGGCCGCGCCGCTGGCGCGCGACATCATGCGGGATACGATATTGCGGGATCCGGCGCGGCGGGTGGTGGCACCTGGGCAGGTGGCGGCGGCGCAGTGAAGGCAGGCAAGGCCGTCTTTTTCGAGAAAAAGAAGCAAAAAGCTTTTGGCTCCGCTGTCGCGCGCAAGCTGAACGGCACGCCTCCGCGACGTAGGCCCCGAGGTCGCAGAAGTTTTTTGCTTCTTTTTTCAAAAAAGAAGGCCTTGCTTTCGGCACGAGCAGCCGCGGGCAGTTCCGAGTCTCGCCGAGCCCGTGACGGCACCGGCGTGGCATGCAACGAGAGAGTGTTGCCGCTCACCGGAACCCTACCGAGGACGCAAGGCGGGGCGACCGCGACATACAAGGCGCGGATCCCGCATGACGTCGCGTGCCAGCGGTGCGACCACGTCAGCGCCGACGTTGCCGTGTTCCACCACCACGCCGGCTGCGTAGCGCGTCGCGTCTTATGGCGCGAAGCAGATGAACAGCGCGTGCGGGCGGAATTTCCTTGGGCGGTAAGCAGGAGCGCCTTAGCAAGCCGGAACCGCGCGCGTCGTGTTGCGGCATTCTTTGCAAGATACGTTTCTTCACGGATCCGTCAGCTTCGCATCCGGTTCGTTTCTGCCTCCGTTCCTTGCTTGGGCATGCCACCCATGCATTTTCATAGGAGCCGGGCTGGATGATTTATTTACGCCGTTGTCTTTTGATGTCCACCGCGCTCGGCTGCCTGGTGGCCGGTGCACCTTCAGTGCACGCCCAGGCTGCGGGGTTCGTGCCGACGGCAACACAGGGTGTTCCGGTATCCGCGCTGCTCGGCGCCACCGACCTCGGCGCGCTGGCGAAAAGCCAGACCGTCACCGTGCGCCTGGGCCTGCAGATGCAGCACTCCACGGCGCTGAAGCAGTTGGTGGTCGCACAGGCAAATCCGGCCAGCCCCCTCTACGGACAATTTCTCACGCCCGCGCAGTTCCTGCAGGGCTTCGCGCCCACCACGGCACAGGTGGACAGCGTGGTCTCCTTCCTGAAGGGCGCCGGCTTCCGCCGCATCAGCGTCGAGCCGAACGGGCTGCTGGTCAGCGCCGTGGGCAACACGGCCCAGGCCGAAGCCGCTTTTAACACGAAGCTCGAGAGCGTGCTGGTCGGCGGCAAGACTCTGTTCGTCAACACCTTGCCGGCACAGGTGCCGGCAGCGCTCGGCGGCCTGGTGACCGCGGTGCTGGGCCTGAACACGGTGGGCCACATGGCCGCCCCGCTGGCGCTGCCAAGCCCGCCGCAATACCTGGCGAGCTACAACCCCACCCAGTTCCAGGTCATCTACAACGCCAACACGGTCAAGCCGGCCACCCGCGCCAGCATCGCCATCATGGCCGAGGGCGACCTGACCGGCGTGCTCACCGACCTGCGCACCGAGGAGACCGCGTTCGGCCTGCCGCAGGTCAAGACGATCGTTCGCCCGGTGGGCGTGGCCAGCAGCGACGTCAGCGGCGCCGACGAGTGGGACCTCGACACGCAGTACTCCTCCGGCATGGCGCAGAGCCTGCGCGCGCTCTACGTCTACGACACCACGTCGCTGACGGACTCCGACACCGCGCTGGAGTTCGCCCAGTGGGCCAGCGACGACCGCGCCAAGGGCGGCAGCGCCTCCTTCGGCGAGTGCGAGATATTCCCCTACATCGACGGTGCGATGACGGTCGACGACCAGATCTTCCTCGAGGCCGCGGCCCAGGGCCAGACGATGTTCGCCTCGGCCGGCGACACCGGGTCGTTCTGCCCGGTAGGCCCGGCCGGCGTGAACGGCGTGCCGCTGGGCGCGCCGCTGGTGAACTACCCGGCCGCCAGCCCCTACGTGGTGGGCGTTGGCGGCACCACGCTGCTGACCAACGCGGACGGCAGCTACGACACCGAGATCGCCTGGAACACCGGCGGCGGCGGCATCTCGCAGTTCGAGACCGCGCCGTCCTGGCAGGAAGCCGCCGTGTCCGTGCTGTCCACCACGGGCACCCGTGGCGTCCCGGACGTGGCGATGGACGCCGACCCGAACTCCGGCGCCACCGTGTATGTCGGCGGCGCGCCGGAGACGGTGGGCGGCACCAGCCTGTCCTCGCCGCTGGCACTTGGCGTGTTCGCGCGCGTGGCGTCGATCAACCCGAAGATCGGTTTCGCGGCGCCGCGCTACTACGGGCTCTACGACCCGACCGGCGGCACCGGCGGCGTGCTGCCGAGCTATCCGAAAGGCGGGTTCCACGACATCATCGTCGGCAACAACGGGCTTTACGTGTCGGGGCCCGGTTATGACCTGATCACCGGGCTTGGTACGTTCATCGTTTCGCAGCTGACGGTGGACCTGGCGAAGTAAGCAAGCAGTTCTTTCTCAAAGAAAAAACAAGAAACTTTTGTTTCCGCAGTCGCGCGCCCGCCGGCCAGCGCGCGCCCAAGGGAGCAAAAGTTTTTTGGTTCTTTTTTTCAAAAAAGAACCGCTTGCTTTCTTACCCGAGTGCCGCCTGTACCAGAGCCGCCGCCTTGCTGTAGGGCGGGTAGAACGCGGCGATCACGTCTCCACTCCCGCGCACGAACACCCCGCGCTGGTTGGAGAACTCGCGAAACCCTTCCACGCCATGATGGCGCCCCATTCCGCTGTTGCCTGAGCCGCCGAAGCCCATCGACGGCAACGCGCTCTGCATGGCGCAGGTGTTGACCGCCGCACCGCCCGAGCTGGTGCGGGCCAGGACGTCGTACGTCACCGCCGCATCGTCGCCGAACACGTACAGGCCGAGCGGCCGGTCGCCGGCGTTGATCCGGTCCACAGCGTGGTCCAGCGTGTCGTAGCCGATAACCGGCAGGATCGGGCCGAAGATCTCCTCCTGCATGATCCGCAGCTCGCTATCCGGATCCACCACCAGCGAGAGCGGCATGCGGCGCGTCTGCCGGTCGGCAACCTCGCCGCCCAGGGCCACGATGCGGCTTTGGCGGTCGCGCGCATCCTGCAGCAGGCTTTCCATGCGGTCGAAGTGACGCTGCGAGATGATGCCGGTGCAGTCGGGACCCTCGGCGTAGTCCGGCGCCGCGTTGCGCATGAACGTTACAGCACAATCCACGAAGGTTTGCAGGTCCGCCCGCGGCACCATGCAGTAGTCCACCGAGACGCACATCTGGCCGTTCTTGATCAGCTTGGTGCCGATGACCGATTCGACGTTGGCGGCGGTCACCGACCCTGGCGTTAGCAGCGCCGGGCATTTGCCGCCAAGCTCCAGCGTCACCGGCGTGAGGTTTGCCGCCGCCGCCGCCATCACCTGCCGGCCGACCTCCGGGCTGCCGGTGTAGAGCAGGTGGTCCCACGGCACGGCGGAAAAGGCGCGCGCCAGCTCGAGCTCGCCCAGAGCCACGTGCACCAGCGACGGATCGAACGCTGCGGCCACCATCTCGGCAAGCAGCGCCGCACAGGCCGGCGTGTACTCGGACGGCTTGACGATCACCCGGTTGCCGGCCGCCAGCATGTCGATCATCGGGCCGACGGACAGGTCGAACGGGAAGTTCCAAGGCACGATGTTGCCGATGACGCCCTTCGGCTGCAGCTGCACGTAGGCGCGCCCGGTGCCGGTAACCGCCGGGTCGGTGTGGCGCGGCGACGGCGCCATCCACGCTTCCAAATTCTCCAGCACGTAGCCCGCGCGCGCGAGCACGCCGAGCACCTCGATCAGGTCTGAGGCGGGCACGGGATGGTTGCCGAAATCCGCGTGCAACGCATCGGCGATACGCGCGCGGTTGGCAGCCATCATGCCCATCACCGCCTCGATGCGGGTGCGGCGCTCGGTGAGGCTCGGGAAACGGTCGGTGGCGAAGGCGGCACGCTGCGCGCCGAAAGCTCGGTGCAGGGCGGCGATGGCGGCGCTGTCGGCGGTCTGCTGGGTCGGCATCGATATTCTTTCTAATCTACCGGGATTTCCGGAAGGCTAGGCAAGCGGTTCTTTTTTCGAAAAAAAGAACCAAAAAACTTTTGCTATCGTCGAGTGCGCCGGGTGAAACGCGGTGTTCCAGTAGTCCGCGACAGCGCTCGCAAAAGTTTTTTGCTTCGTTTTCTCGAAGAGGGTCTCGCTTACTCCCTGAACGCCATCATCGCCGCACGCTCCTCGCGCACCGCCTCCGGCTCGGCTGTCGCCTGCAAGTCGAACTCTTTCAGCTCGCCCGGCACATAAAAATGCACTTTGTCGCTGTGATACGCCTGCCAGACAGCGTCCGCCACTTCGGTGGCTGGCGTAAGCCGCCACATGCCGTCGGTCGGCGCGGTGGCCTTGACCTGATCCGGCAGGATCGGCGTGTCGATCAGGCCCGGCAGCAAGTCGGCCGCGCGAACGCCGTAGCGTTTCAGCTCGACGCAGAGCGCCTCGGTCAGCCCGCGCACGGCGTGCTTGGTGGCCGAGTACACCGCGATGCCCGCGGTGCCGAAGATCGCCGAGGAGGAGCTGTTGTTCAGGCACAACGACCCCGGTGTGGCGCGCAGCAGCGGCACCGCGGCACGCACGCCGATCATCACGCCTAGGAAGTTCACGTTCACCACGCGCATCACGTCGGACCACGCGGTTTCGTCGAACAGGCCTGCAACGGCAATGCCAGCGTTGTTGAACATCAGGTCCAACGTGCCGCCGGTCCGTTCACCGAAACCGGCCATCGCTGCTTCGAACGCGGATGCGTCCGCGACGTCGAGCGATTGAAAGACAGCGTTGTCCGCGCCGACCTCGCCACGCAACGTTTCCAGACCGGCCGCATTCAAGTCGTAGGCACCCACGAACCAGCCGTGCCGCGCGAACAGCAACGCGGTCGCACGGCCCATGCCGGAAGCGGCGCCGGTGATGAAAATTGATCTGCGTTTGGCGTCGCTCATGGCTGAACCCTTCGTTTCGAGCAAAGCAAGAGCTTCTTTTTTGGAAAAAAGAAGCAAAAACTTTTATAACTCGGGTACACGCTGCGGAGAGGTCCGCGACAGCCGAAACAAAAGCTTTTTGCTTCTTTTTCTCGAAAAAGAGGCGCTTGCCTACTTGTACCGCGCCACAGTCAAATCCTCGTGCTCGATGTTCGGCCGCCGCCCGCTCATCAGATCCGCGAGCAGCGCGCCCGACCCGCAGGACATCGTCCACCCCAGCGTGCCGTGCCCCGTGTTCAGCCAAAGATTGCCGATCCTGGTGGGCCCGATCACCGGCGGGCCATCCGGCGTCATCGGCCGCAGCCCGGTCCAGAACTTCGCCCGTGCGGTGTCGCCGCCATGCGGGAACAGGTCGCCCACCGAGTGCAGCAGGGTGCGCCGGCGCGGCTCGCGCAGGGTGTTGCTATAGCCGGCGAGCTCCGCGGTGCCGCCCACGCGGATGCGGTCGCCCAGGCGGGTGATGGCCACCTTGAACGTCTCGTCCATGACCGTGCTGCGCGGCGCCTCCTCCTCGCGCGCCACCGGCATGGTGATGGAGTAGCCCTTCACCGGGTAGACCGGCAGGTTGATGCCCGCCTCGCGCAGCAGGGCCGGCGTAAAGCTGCCCAGGGCGGCGACGTAGCTGTCCGCGGTGAGCGTGCCTGACGGGGTCACCACGCCGGTGATCCGGCCGACATCCACCACCAGGCGTTCGACCGGCGTATCGTAGCGGAACACCACGCCGGCGGCCTCGGCCATGGCGGCCAGGCGGGTGGTGAACAGGTACGCGTCGCCGGTCTCGTCGCCGGGCAGGCGCAGGCCGCCCACGAACTTGCCGCTGACGGCGGACAGCGCGGGTTCCTGGCCGATGCAGCCGGCGCGGTCCAGGATCGTATACGGCACGCCCAGGCGGTCGAGCACCGCGGTGTCGTCGTGCACGTGGTCGGCCTGCTTCTGGGTGCGAAACAGCTGCAGCAGGCCGTGCTGGCGATCGTCGTAGGTGATGCCGGTGAGCGTGCGCAGGTCGCGCAGGCGGTCGCGGCTGTATTCGGCCAGGCGCACCATGGCTGCCTTGTTGCGGGCGTAGGCGGGGGCGTTGCAGGCACCAAGAAAGCGGGTGACCCAGTCGCGCAACTGGCGGTCCGGCACCGGCCAGAACACGAAGGGGCGATGGCGCATCATCAGCCAGAAGATAGCCTTGCGCGGCGTGTCCGGCCCGGCCCAGGGGGCGGACATGCCGGGCGAGACCTGGCCGGCGTTGGCAAAGCTGGTCTCCAGCCCGGCGCCGGGCTGGCGGTCGATGACGGTGACCTCGTGGCCGGCCTGGGCGAGGTACCAGGCGGTGGTAACGCCGACGACGCCGCTGCCGAGGACGAGGATCTTCATCTGTGGTTTCCCCTATGGCACCAATCGCATGGGGGCAGACCGAAACCTGACCGTAGGACAGAAAGCAAGGCCTGCTTTTTTGAAAAAAAGCAGCAGAAAACTTTTCCCCGGCTGTAGCGGAATTTCCGTCGACGCGCACGCAAGACGACAAAAGATTTTCGGTTCTTTCTTTCAAAAAAGAACCGCTTGCTTGCTTACTCGTGAAAACCCCCATCGTTTCCAAGCACCGTCAGCACCCCCGTTCGTATGGCAAACCAAGCTCCGTGCAGCGAGAGCTTTCCAGCTGCCTCCCGCTCCGCGATCCAGGGAAAGCTGCGTAAATTCGCCAGCGAAATCCGCACCACCTCGTGCTCGCAGGCGAGCTGGCGCGCGTCTTCGTCCGAGCATCCCTGCGTGGCCAGGCGAGCGGGTTCGGCGATCGACATCCACTGCGCCACGAAGTCGCCGGCTGTGTCCGGCGCGCCGTGCAGCAGCGCCTGCACCCCGCCGCACTGGCCGTGGCCCAGCACGATCAGATGCGGGATCTCCAGCACGCGCACACCGAACTCCAGCGCGGCGCTGGTGCCGTGGTAGGCAGCGTCCGGCGCGTAGGGCGGCACCAAATTGGCCACGTTGCGGATGGTCAGCAACTGTCCCGGCGCGGTGTCGAAGATCACCGCCGGGTCCACGCGGCTGTCCACGCAGGCCACCACCATGGCCTGCGGGCGCTGCCCGTGGTCGGACAGCGCTTCGAAGGTGGCACGGCGTTCCGGCCAGCCACGGGTGCGGAACCGGCGGTAGCCGGCGAGCAATTGGTCCATGGCAGCACAGTTAGCGCGGCAACGCCGGGCGCTCAAACCCGCCTTACGCAACCGGGCACGCCACCCGGCCGTTCCGTCCGCAAAGGAGACCACCATGGTAGAGACCATTCGCCTGGAGCCGCACGATCCGATCCCGGACGGAGGCCGCCACGTGCTGGTGTTCCGGCACATGGGCGAAGACGATCCAAACGCTGTCACCACCGAAATTGTGCTCTATGGTGACGCTGCAGCAAGTATCGCCGCCGTAGGGCCGGACGGTCACGCGATGAACCTGGAGCAGGCGGTGCGAGCGGCACACACTGCTGCGGAACGCCATAAACTAGGGCGTGTCTACGTGCTGGATCGGACCGCGGGCAAGCTGGAGCAGGAAGCGCTGCACGACCATGGAGCGCGTGAGTTCTCCAACGACGTGCTGGATGACACTGACCCTGAAGATGGCGTGCGGGGCTCGGATGTTCGCGACCGGCCGCATGATGCTGGTTACATGAAGTAAGCGGTTCTTTTTCGAGAAAAAGAACCAAAAAGCTTTTGCTCTGGCTGTCGCGGTTACTTACTGACGTCTCTGCGATCCTGACCGACGCTATGTCAACGATGCAATAAGATAACAAACAGCGTGAGTGCCGCGGGCGAGTCCGCGACAGCAAGACTAAAAGTTTTTTTTGCTTTTTTTCAAAAAAGCAGGCCTTGCTTTCTTGCTACCGCGTCCTCGCGCTTACGTGCCGGGGTTACATCACCGGGGCAGGCTCGCCGAGCGGCGGGATATCGATGTCCGACCCACCCGGCCCAGGTAGATCCGTACCGGGCGGCGCCGGTGGCGGGGGCGCCGGCATTGGCGGCGTGACTGGTTCAGGCGCAGATTGAGCGTACATCATCCGTTGACCACCGAGCCTCCGTTGGGGTGAAGCACTTGCCCCGTCATGTATGACGCGTCCTCCGAGGCAAGAAAAATGTAGCTGGGCGCGATCTCGTCAGGCTGGCCAGGGCGTTCCATCGGCACCGACTCGCCATGCTGCGCCGTCTTCTCCGCCGGGTAGCTGGCGGGGATCAACGGCGTCCAGACCGGACCGGGTGCCACCGCGTTCACGCGGATCTTCCGCTTGATCAGCTGCATGGCCAGGCTGCGGGTGAACGACACGATCGCACCCTTGGTCGCCGCGTAATCCACCTGCCCGGGGCTGCCCTTGTAGGCGGTCACCGACGTCGAGTTGATGATGGCGCTGCCTTCGCCCATGTGCGGCAATGCCGCCTTGGTAAGCCAGAACTGGCCCAGGATGTTGGTGCGGAACGTGCGCTCCACCAGATCGTCCTTGATCTGTTCGAAGTTCTCGCACAGATGCTGCTCGGCGGCGTTGTTGACCAGGATGTCGATGCGGCCCCACTGGCCGACCACCTGGCGCACCAGATGCGGTGCGAAGTCCTGGTTGCCTATATCGCCCGGAATGCTCAGCGCGCGCTGGCCTTCGGCTTCGATCAGCGCCACCGTCTCGGCCGCGTCCTCGTGCTCGTTCAACCAGGTGATGGCGACGTCGGCGCCCTCCTTGGCAAACCCTACCGCGACAGCGCGGCCAATGCCTGAATCCCCGCCGCTGATCAACGCGATCTTGCCTGCCAACTTCCGCGAGCCGTTGTAGGTCGTCATCTGCGACTGCGGCCGCGGATCCATTTCCGCCTCGCTGCCGGGCTGAAAACCCTGCGATTGCGGCTTGGGGGTCAGGTCGTCGTCTTCGGGGATCGTCTCGCTCATGCGGCGGAGAACGATACGTCGGGGGTGTGGTTCTTCAACGCGGCAGCTGCCGCGCGCACGACGTCGCGACCGTGCACCCGCTCTAATCGCCGAATGGTGAAATGGGCAGCGGCCAGGTTGCGGTAGTGGTCGAGGAAGGCGGCGTTCAGCGAGGCGCCGGCCACGGCGCCCATGATTGGGACGGCCTGTAGGCTGAACTTCTCGCCGAGGACCACACCGTAGCGGGCCGCCACCTCGGAGACCAGCAAGGTGAACGGGCGGCCCTGGAAGACCATGCGGGCGGAGAAGTAACCCAGCTCGCTCTCGTCGGCATCGGCCTGGCTGCGGAAGGCAAATACCTCCAGGCAGGCGCGGCGGGCATCCTCGCTGGAGAGGTCCTCGCCCTGCACCATGGCGGCGCGCGCAATGTCACGCATGATGGTGAGCGTGGTGAAGGTGGCGTCCGGGATGAAACCGGCCAGCCCGGTGAAGCCGCTGACCGCGCCGGACGCGATGACCGCGGCGCGCGTGAGGTTGCTGCGCGCGCGCTTCACCTGGTCGTCCTCCCTGTTCAGGCCGAGGACGGCGACGTCGTAGGCGCGCGCCAGCGCTGCCTCGGCCACCCCGCTGAACCTGGACTGCACGCCGCGGCTCATGCCCATGCGCGCCAGGCCGAAGCGGCTGGCCATGTTGACCGCACCGCCCAGCAGGTCCGCCATCCGCACGATCAGGCCGCGGCCACGGTCCAGCCGGTTAAGCGCGGCTGCGAGTTCGGCGTGGGCAGCGTCGTCCAGTGCGATGGTCGCCATGCCCTGGTGCTCAAGTGTCTGTAATGACGTGTCGCTCATGAAGCACCCCCAGGTTCCACAGATACCCACAGGCGCAAACGCTGCGCCCGCTCTTTGGGTGCGCTAAGACGTGCGGCGATGACGAATATCGATTCTCCGCTCCTTGGCCTCAGCCAACGCCTGCCCCCCTCCAACCTGGCCGCAGAGCAGGCGCTGCTGGGCGCGCTGCTCTCCAACAACCGTGCCTACGACCGCGTCTCGGAGTTCCTGCAGGCAGACCACTTCGCCGACGCGGTGCATGCGCGCATCTACCAGGCGATCTCGCGGCGCATCGAGGCGAGCCAGATCGCCGACCCGGTGACATTGCGCGCCGAGTTCGAGCACTCCGGCGTGCTCGAGGAAGTGGGCGGCACCGCCTACCTCGCGCAGTTGCTGACCGCGATGGTGGGCATCATCAACGCGCGCGACTACGGTCAGGCGATCTACGATTCCTGGATACGCCGCCAGCTGATCGACATCGGCGAGACGGTGGTCAACCAGGCCTTCGCGCCAGAGCTCGAGATGGACGGGCCCAAGCAGATCGAGCTGGCCGAGCAGTCGCTGTTCGACCTGGCCACCCACGGCACCTCGGACACCAAGATGATGGTGTTCAGCACCGCCCTGGCCCACGCCATCACCAACGCCGAGCGCGCGTTCCAGAATTCCGGCCACGTGTCGGGCCTGTCCACCGGCCTACGCGATCTCGACAAGAAGACCGGCGGCCTGCACCCGTCCGACCTGCTGATCCTGGCCGGCCGCCCCGGCATGGGCAAGACGGCGCTGGCCACCAAGATCGCCTTTGGTGCGGCCGAAAGCATGCTGGCCAACGCGCGCGCGGCGGCGGACGACCTTTCCCAGGACGGCACACAGGCGGTAGTGCCGAAGAACTCGGTGGTGATCTTCTCTCTTGAAATGAGCGCCGAGCAATTAGCCAACCGCCTTCTGTCCGAGGAGTCGCGTGTTTCCAGCGACCGCATTCGTCGCGGCGAGATCGGCGAGCGGGACTTCGCCAAGTTCGTCAGCGTGTCGAAGAAGCTGCAATACCTGCCGCTCTACATCGACGATACGCCGGCTATCACGCTGTCCGCGCTGCGCACCCGCTGCCGGCGCCTGCAGCGTACCCGCGGGCTGGGGCTGATCGTGATCGACTACCTGCAGCTGATGCGCCCGTCCGCCGGCGTGCGGGCGGAAAGCCGCGTGCTGGAGATCAGCATGATCACTCAGGGACTTAAGGCACTGGCCAAGGAGCTGAAAGTGCCGGTGATGGCGCTGTCCCAGCTCTCCCGCGCGGTGGAGAGCCGCGAAGACAAGCGGCCGCAACTGTCGGATTTACGCGAGTCAGGCTCGATCGAGCAGGACGCCGACGCAGTGATGTTCGTCTATCGGGACGAGTATTACCTGCAGCAACGAGCGCCGAAGCAGATGGCGTTCGACAACGAGGAGAAGTTTCAGAACGCGCTGGAGAAATGGCAGCGCGACATGGAGCAGGTGCACAACAAGGCGGAGTTGCTGCTGGAGAAACAGCGGCATGGGCCGACCGGGAAGATCGATCTGTTCTTTGAAGGCGAGTTCACGCGATTTGCGGATCTGGATACCGTGCACCAGTAGTAAGGAAGCAGTTCTTCTTTAAGAAAGAACCAAAAAACCTTGCTTCCGCTGTCGCGCGCTCGCCGGAAAGGACCGCGACAACGGAAGCAAGAGCTTTTTGTCTTTTTACTCGAAAAAGACGGGCTTGCTTAGCTCAGGTGCTGAGCCAGGTACTTGTTCATCTCGAACATCGTCACCTTCGGCCGCCCGAACACCTTTTCCAGCTTCTCGTCGGCCAGGATCTCCCGCCCGTCCTCAGGGTTTTGCAGCTTGTTGGCCTTGATGTATTCCCAAACCTTGCTGACCACCTCGCCGCGGGCCATCGTGCCTGCGCCAACCACGGCGGCCAGCGCCTCGGAGGGCTGTAACGGCTGCTGCAACGCGTTCGGCTTGGCGCCGGCCTTCGGCTTGTCCACTTTCGTGCCCTTCGGCGGCGCCTTGGCTGCGGCGGCCTTTTTCGGCTTTTCCGTAGACTTCGCGTTGACCGCCTCAGCCTCTGCCTCGGCCTTCTTGGACTTGGCCTTCTGGGTCGGCTTGGCGGTGGCCGCCGGTGTTTTCGCCATGTGTGTCTCCAGCTTACATGTCTTCCTGTCCTGAGAACGGCCGGGAAGTCAAGAAATCGTAACGGCGGCGCGCCGAGCGGGTTTTCTTCCAGCTTTGCGGACCGCCTGATGGTGTCGCTAACTGGCGGAAATGTCGCAAATTCTGGCGCGCGGGCGGCAACTGGCGCGCCGCGGTGGCGCCGTCCAAGCCGGACGCCGCGCCCGACCCTGAGCGCGATGCGCCCTTACCGGCCGCGGACGGCGCCCGAGTCGAAACTCGCCTGAGCCGGCCGGCCTTGCGGCGCGCCGGCGCCACGGCGAGACTTCACCGCCTGCCTGGGAGAGCGTGCGGCCATGAAGATCAACACCACCGGCGGCGCGATCACCGAGCAGGAGCTGGGCCGCACCCTGGTCCACGAGCACGTGCTGGCCGGCTACCCCGGCTGGTACATGGACACCCGGCTGCCGCCGTTTCGCCGGGCCGACGCGCTCTCCCGCGTGGTGGACGCATTCGCCCGCCTGCACGCCTACGGGGTGCGCACCGTCATCGACCCCTGCCCCAGCGACCTCGGCCGCGACGTGGAGTTCTGCGCCGAGGTCAGCCAGCGCAGCGGCATCGCGCTGATCTGCACCACCGGCGTCTACACCGAGGCGTTCGGCATCCCCTACACCTTCCGCCACCTCGAGACCGCGGCTATCGAGGAGATCTACGTCCGCGAGATCGAGGACGGCATCGGCCGCACCGGCATCAAGGCCGGCCTGATCAAGATCGCCACCGGCGACGGCGCGGTCAGCGACTACGAACGCCGCATGCTGACGGCGGCCACCAACGCCGCAAAAGCCACGGGCGTGCCGCTGATCTCGCACACCGAGAACTGCAGTTGCGGCCACGACCAGATCGACATCGTCACCGGCTGCGACGTGCCGGCGCACCGCCTGCTGGTGGGCCACTCCGACGGCCGCGACGACCACGCCTACCAGGCCTCGCTCGCCGCGCGCGGCGCCTATGTCGGCTTCGACCGCTTCGGGCTGGAGGTGTTCAACAGCGACGCCAACCGCATGCGCAACGTGGCCCAGATGATCGAGGCCGGCTACCGCGACCAGGTGATGCTGAGCCAGGACCACGTGAATTGCTGGCTGGGCAACATCCCCGGCGTGGGCTCGCCGGAAGACATCGCGCGCATCCTGCCGAACTGGTCGATGACGCATCTGTTCGAACGCATCTTGCCGGAGATGCTGCGCATGGGTGTGGCACAGGCGGACATCGACGCGATGATGGTTGATAATCCTCGGCGGTTCTTTGCTGGGGAAGCGAAGGAAGCAAGCGCTTCTTTTTGAAAAAAGAAGCGCTTGCTCACGGCAGCCCCGCCCCCGGCACAGCAACCTCGAACGCCTCAATCCGGCCGTTGCGCTCGGCCCGCTGCCGCTCCGGGTCGTATGAATCAGCGGTGCACACGAACAGCGTGCGCCGGTCGGCACCGCCCAGCATGCAGGCGAACGCGCCGCGCCCGGTGGCGATACGCTGCGTCACCTCGCCGCCTTCGCGCACGCGCAGGCACTCCTTGGTCGGCGGCGAGGCAACCCACACGGCACCCTCTGCATCGAGGCATATTCCGTCGGGCGCCTCGCCCTGCAGCATTGGCGCCCACACCCGGCGGGCAGACAGCGCGCCGTCCTCGGCCACGTCGAACGCCGTCAAACGTGCGCCGAACGTCTCTGCCACGATCAGCGTCCGCCCGTCCGGCGTCAGCACCATGCCGTTGGGGAACACCAGGTCGTCCGCCACAACGTGCACGCTGCCGTCAGTGTCGGCGCGCAGCAGCACTGTGGCGGCGACCGCTTCTCCGGCGCCGAGGTCGAAGCCGAAATTGCCGACATAGGCGCGGCCGTGCCGGTCCACGACCATGTCGTTGGTGGGCCTGGACACGATGCCAGACGCATCTGCATGGGTAACCAGGCTGCCGTCCGGCTCCAGCCGCAGTACGCGCCGGTCCAGCATGGAGACCACCAGCAGCCGCCCGTCCGGCAGCCAGCCCAGGCCGGATGGCCGGTTCGGCACGGTGCAGACACGCTCCACGCCGGCCGGGCCCAGCCGGCAAACTTGGTCGGCATGCATGTCGGACCACCAAAGCGCGCCGTCGTGCCAGCGTGGCCCCTCACCGAACGCGACGTCGCTCGCCACTACCCTGGCCTGGTCGGACATGCTCACCTCCACCCGCCCTGTTTTCGCCGTATCAGACGACAAGGGATTTGCAACGTTTGACTATCACCTCTCGGCCCGTGCGAACCGAGCAAGAAAGCAAGGCCTGCTTTCTTGAGAAAAAGCAGCAAAAAACTTTTAGTCTTGCTGTCGCGGAGTTTTCCTGCGGCGTGACTCCTGGGTGCAAAATTGTCTGGTTCTTTTTTCAAGAAAGAATCGCTTGCCTTTGCACGTTACGGTTCGTGCAAAGGCGCACCCGTCGTGCAAGTCGCAAGCCGCGGCGCGCGCGCTGTCCGCAGGTACGCCGTTTGACGGAGCCTGCAGGCAGAGTTACGGCTACCAAACTCGAAATTAGAACATACCACGTGATCAGCAAACGTGGATGCAGGGAGCCGCCGGATGCAGGCAACGGAGACGGTCGACGAGATCGGCCGCTATGTCGTGCAGCCCTTCGGTCTGTTCGCCGAGCTGGTCGGACTGCAGGCGCGCGCCAACCCTGACCGGCTCGCCATGATATGCGGCGACGAGACTGTCACCTACCGGGCGTTCGACGCCTTGGCCGACCGCATCGCCGCCGGGTTGCAGCTTGCGGGCATGGGCCCCGGCGGCGTGGTCGCCATCTGCGCCGCTGCCAGCATTCCATACGTGGCAACGTTCGTCGGCGTGCTGCGGACCGGCGCCGCTGTCTGCCCGCTCTCGCCCTCGTCCACGTCGGACCAGCTGCTCGGCATGCTGCGCGACAGCGGCGCCGGTCACATCTTCACCGAGGCGGTGGGTGCCGAGGCGTTCGGCGCCGCGCTGGCCACCGCCGGGGCGCACGCCGTGGCGCTGCAGCCGGGCGGCCACGGCCAGCCATTCTCGGACTGGCTGCCGCCGGTGGGCACCCGTCCGGCGCCCGTCTCCATCATGCCGGAGCAGCCGTTCAACATCATCTACTCCTCGGGCACCACCGGCACGCCGAAGGGCATCGTCCAGCCGCACGCCATGCGCTGGCCGCAGCTGAAGCTGACGGACCCGCCGGGCTACGGGCCGGACGCGGTCACCCTGCTGTCCACGCCGCTCTACTCCAACACCACCCTGGTCAGCCTGCTGCCGACGCTGGCCGGCGGCGGCACCGTCGTGCTGATGCCCAAGTTCGACGCGCGGGGCTTCCTCGAGCTCAGCCAGCGCCACCGCGTCACCGAAGCGATGCTCGTGCCGGTGCAATATCGCCGAATCCTTGAGGTGCCCGATTTCGACAGCTTCGACCTGTCCAGCTACCGGATGAAGTTTGCCACCTCGGCACCCTTCGCGGCCGAGCTGAAGGCGGCCGTCCTCGCCCGCTGGCCAGGCGGCCTGACCGAGTATTTCGGTATGACGGAGGGCGGCGGCAGCTTCGTCCTCGCCGCCCACGACCACCCGGACAAGCTGCACACCGTGGGCCAGCCGATCCCCGGCCACGAGCTGCTGGTGATCGACGAGCAGGGCACACCGCTGCCACACGGACAGGCCGGCGAGGTGGTCGGCCGTTCGGCCACGATGATGCTCGGCTACCACAACCAGCCCGCCAAGACCGCGGAGGCCGAGTGGTACAGCCCCGACGGCCTGCGCTACATCCGCACCGGCGACATCGGCCGCTTCGACGCCGACGGCTTCTTCACCCTGATCGGGCGCAAGAAGGACATGATCATCTCCGGCGGCATCAACATCTACCCGGTGGACCTCGAAAGCGTGCTCCGCGAGCACCCGGCCGTGCTCGAGGCGGCCGTGGTGGGCGCGCCGTCCGAGCGCTGGGGCGAGACGCCGGTTGGCTTCGTCACATTGCGCGCCGGGTGGCACGAGGCTGGCGACGCGCTGCGAGACTGGGCGAACGAGAAGCTGGGCAAGATGCAACGATTGGCCGAGGTGCGGGTGATCGAGGAATTGCCGCGGAGCGCGATCGGGAAGATCTTGAAACGAGAGCTTCGGGCCGAGAAAGTCGAGTGAGTCTTCGCTCTGCAACGTGAAGCAAGGAAGGCAAGGCCTTCTTTTCTGAAGAAAAGAAGCAAAAGACTTTTGCTACGGCTGTCGCCGAGAGTTTTGCAACTTGCGCGCTCTATTTTTGGAATTCGAACCAGTGTTGCGGGTTGAAACGAGCTTTCAGGACACTCCGGATGACGGATTCTATTCCGTCTTACAATTTGAGGGTCGGCCGCTCGATGAACAGCTGACGGAGCTTCGTCTTAAGGACGGCGACGAGGTGGTTTTGTGGGAAGAGGATTGCGATCTTGAGCTCACAGCATCACTACTTCTTATTACAAGCATCCGATGATGTTCGAGCGGGCGTTGTGGGCGGGGGAAGCACAAGGGGTTTCTTGGGAAACAGCCTTACTCAGCTTTACGAAACCGAGCTCATCGGCAATTGGGTTGGTGAGGGCGGCCGTGCTCGAGGTGACGGCACGTCTGAACGGGTTGACCGGTCGACGCGAACCTACCTCTTGCCAATCGCCTACAGCGTCCAGCCCCCCGGGCGGAGACATAAAACGCGCTAGCGCGATCCTAGTGATGGCAGGCTATGGGAACGGTCTTTTCAGCAAAGCGAGATGCATGGGGAGGGACCACCCCAGCTGGTGCTTCTGACGCCTCAGCAGGCCGCCGCGAGATACCCCGAGGTCGTGGTGCGAAAGTCTTGATCTGTGCAGCAAACAGCCGGTCAGTCCGCGTCTTGTAGATTGTGTACGCGACAGAGTTAGTCTTCTGCAGTGCCTACAAAGACACGTGGCTCTCCGCCCGACCAGAGGCAGGGGCTAGCTACGCGGCTTTTCACCAAGAAGCGCTTGGCTTGCTTGTAATGAGACGTGGTTTTCGAGTTGAGCAAGCAGTTCTTTCCTGAAAAGAGCGAAACCTCTGCGCCACGTTCGCGCACTCGCCGGAAAGAACCGCGACAGCCGCAGTAAAAGCTTTTTGCTTCTTTTTCTCGAAAAAGAAGGCCTTGCTTAATCCTCTACCAGCCCGAAAACCTCCAGCGCCTGCGCCTCCCCCACCAGCTCGGCCGTCTTGCGCCACTCCTCCAGCCACAGCATGGCGCACTCCCCGTCGTACGCCGCGCTCCAAGGCTTCGGCCGGTCCAGGTAGTGCAGCACTGCGGCACCCTGTGGCAGGTCGGCGACGTGGGTGCGTTCGCCCACCGGCGTGTTCCACTCGGAGCCCATGCGGTGGAAGCGGTTGCGGAAGCCCAGGTTCAGCGCGCACTGGTCGTGGAACAGCAGCGTGACGCCCTCGTCGGCGATCGCGGCCACCGCGCCGTCCAGCGCAGCGGTCAGCTCCGCATGCGCCAAGTCGAACAGCAGCACGCCGGAGTTGAAGTAGAGGTCGCCCTGCAGGCCGTGCAGGGCGATCGCGCGGCTGACTTCCGGCCGCGGCGTCTCCACGCGGGCGGCCAGCGGGTTTCCGGCGAGGTCGGCGGCGAACAGGCTGTCGAGCGGGGTGCGGACTAGCACGTCGCTGTCGATGTAGACGGCGCGGTCGTAGCGGCCGCTGCGCTGCAGGTGACGGGCGAAGAAGATGCGGTAGTAGGCGGCAGAGGCCAGCATGTGGCCGCTGGTGAACAGCCCGTAGGCGGCGTAGAGGCGACTGGCGTCCTGCACCACCTCGCTGGCGGGCACCACCGTCACGCTGAAGCCGCGGTCGCGGAACGGCTGCACCACGCGGGCGGTCAGCTCGGCCAGCGCGTCGTCGATGATGACGAAGCAGTCCTCCCGCCCCGGCGCGCTGTGGGCCAGCGCGCTGTGCAGGGCGACCACGGTGGCGCACAGGTAGTTGGCGTTGCTGCACAGGAACAGCGCGCGCCGGCCGCCACCGCCCTCGGCGCGTGCCGCGAGCAGGCGCTGGGTGGCCATGCGCTGCGCCATCGCCGGGCTGAGCGCGCCGCCGGCCTGGGCGCGCACCTGCTCCATCTGCGCCAGGCCCGACGCAGCGTCCCAGGCCAGCGTGGTGTGCAGGCGGGCCAGATCGGGCCTTTCGCGCCAGTAATCCACGGCTTCGATGGCGGCCAGGAAGTGCGCGTGCCGGCCGGTGCGCTTGGCGGCGCGGAACAGCACGTAGCCGATCTGATCGTAGCGGAAATCCGCCCCCAGCCAGGCGACGGCCTGGTCGGCCAGCTCGTCCCAGCGCTGCTGCTCGGCGAGGAAGCGCAACAGCGGCAGGGTGAACTGGCGCGAGGGCAGCTCCGCCTGCAGCAGCCGCACGCGCAGCGCCTCGGCCTCCGCGGTCTCGCCCATGAAGCAGCGGTATTCGAACCACTTGAGCAGCACGTCCGGCCGGTCGGCATGGGCAGGCGGCACGGCGCCCAGGGCCTCGCCCGCCGCCGCCCAGTCCTGCTGGCGCAGCGCCACGTCGGTGCGCAGCAGGACGGGTGCAACCTCGTCGGGCGCGGCTTCGGTCAGGCGTGCGGCCAGGTTCGACGCGAGCCCGGGGTCGCCGCCGTCCAGCGCAGCGTAGGCGGCCTCGATGGCGGTGTAGAACAGGCGGGTGCCGGGGCACAGCGCCGCCTCGGCCAGGAGTGCGGCGGCACGGGGTGCCTGCCCGCGTGCCACCTGCAGCCTTGCAGCGAGCTCCAGCCGCGCCTCGGGCGAGAGCCGGGCGCCGGGGCGGTCCAGCGCGTCCGCCCAGCGTGCCGCGTCGCGGCTCAGCACCAGCACGTTGAGGTAGGTGTCGGCGAAGCCCTTGTCGTCCGGCCGCTCGGCGGAGACCTGCTCGGCCAGGCGCAGCGCGGTTTCGTGCTGGCCGGCCTGGCTTTCGCAGTGGGCCAGCGCCCGCACGCCCCAGAGGTCGAGCTTGCCGGCCGCGTGCAGCGGCCGCAGCAGTGTTAGCGCCTGGCCGGTCTCGCCCGCCGAGATCAGCGATTCGGCCAGGCGGACGGCCGACCGCTGGTCCTCGGCGCCGAACCGGCGAAGGAAGGCGTAGATCGGGCCGGCACGGCGCCGCTCACCGGTCTCGAAGAGCAAGTCGGCGAGCTGTGCGAGGGTGGCGAGCTCCTCCGGCGCGTGCGGCTTGACGCCGAAGCCGACGAAGCGCTCTGCCTGCTCCGCCGCCGCCTGGTGCTGCGAGGTGGCCGCCAGCGCGCGGGCGCGTCCCATCCAGTTGAAGGCGAAGCCGGGGTCCGCCTCGGTGCCCCAGCAGAACAGCTCGGCCGCTTTTTCAGGGTTGCCGGCGGCCAGCTCCAGCCGACCCAGTTTGTAGTAGGCCAGGTGCACCTTGTGCGGCATCTGCACGGCGCGGGCCAGCGCCTCGCGCGCCGCCTCCACGTTCTTGGCACGCAGGGACAGGTCTGCCAGGGCGAGCAGCTGGTCGGCGCTGCACGCCTCCATGCTGTAGGCGCGGAAGAAGCGGGCCAGGGTGTCGGCGGCTTCGTCGGGGCGCGAGCGCGGTGCCGCACCGGCCAGCCGCGCGTCGCGGAAGAAGGCGGCAACGGACGTGGGAGCGGGTTGCGTGTCCAAAATGGCTCCGGAGCGGGCTGTTGCCGGGTTGAAGGTAACATAGTGTATCAGCGCCTATAGCCGATCACCGTCCGGCTGGCGCGTCCGGTTTTGCGGTCATGACGAATTTGACATGATTTTGATGGGCCGGTGCTCGAAACGCTGGCGAAGAAGCAAGGACTGATTTTTTGAAAAAAGGCAGCAAAAAACCTTTGTTCCGGCTGTCGCGGAGGTTCCTGCAGCGTGTACGTAGGGATCGAAAGTTTTTGGTTCTTTTTTTCAAAAAGAACCGCTTGCTTTCTTCGGACCGGAGCACCCCCGCATGCAGACCAGGCACATCACGCTCGCCACCGGCCGCAGCCTGGACTTCGAGGTTGCGTCCACCGGCCAGACGGACGCCTACTTCGTGCTTGGCATACGCAAGTGTGGCAGTTCCATCCTCAACTCCATGCTGACCGATCTGGGCCGGCTGAACGGCCACCCTTTCGTCGATCTGGGCGGCCGCTTCTTCGCTGCCGACGTCCCCGAGCAGGACTGGCGCGAAGACCCGGCGGTGCTGGACGCGCTGGCCGGCGGCACCGTCTACGGCGGCTTCCGCTCCATGCCGCTGGTGTTCGCGCAGAGCCCGCTCTACCGGCAGTCGCGCAAGATACTGCTGGTGCGCGACCCGCGCGACGCGCTGGTGAGCGAGTACTTCTCCATCGCCCACAGCCACAGCCTGCCGGAAGCCGCAGAAGCGGGCGGTGGCGCGCGCGAAGAGTTCCTCGCCCTGCGACAGGAAGCGCAGGTGACGGGCGTCGAGGAGATGGCGCTGCAGCGTGCTCCGCTGATGCGTGACGCGTTCCTGGAATACGCCGGCGCTGCGTCCGACCCGCTTACCCGCATTTATCATTATGAGGGCGTGATCCTGGACAAGCGGCCCTGGCTGCGCAGCATGGCCGAACATTTCGGCTGGGACGGCGGCTCGCCGGGGTTCGTCGACGGGATGATGGGCTGGGCGGACAAGGTCCCGGCGGCGGAGCAGAGCAGGGCGTTCATCCGGCGCGTGGTGCCGGGGGACCACCGCAACAAGCTGAGCGCTTCAGTCATTACCCAACTGGATACGGTGCTTCGGCCGGCTATGGAGTTGTTCGGCTATAAGTAGTGCGCATTGGCCGAAACCTGGCTCGATGAGAAGCAAGCAAGAAATTCATGCTCCCTTGGGCGCGTGCTGCAGAACCATCGCGACAGCAGGACCAAAAGTCTTTTGCTTCTTTTCTTCAGAAAAGAAGGCCTTGCCTTCCTTGCCCCACAAAAAGCAAAACACTTCTGATCCGGCTGTCGCAGGGTGGGGCCGGCGCGCGCTCCGGCCCCGCGACCTACGTTACGGCGCGCCCTTCTTGCAGAGGATGTTGAAGGTGATCAGCGAGCCGGCCTGGGCGCCGGGGGCGTTCCAGCGGAAGTTCCAGGCGTACTCGTTGTAGTTGGCCGGCGAGATGTCCAGCCGTGGGCCGTTGCCGCTGAGCACGAAGCCGTGGCCCTGCGTGGTGCTGTTCACCTGGAAACCGCCGTTCTGCACCGAAAAGCCGGTCGGACAGTCGTAGTGGAAGAACAGGTCGGTCTCTCCCGTCGGCACGGTGTAGGTGTAGGCCGACTGCCAGCCGGCGCCGCCGGTGGCCGCGTGGGCTGGCCTGGTCGGGGCAACCACGCCGGCGAGCACGCCGAGTGCGAGGGTGCCTGCGGCCGCCTTGAGAATGGTCTTCATCGTTTGTCTCCTGCCTCATGCTGTCTCCGGGTTTTCCGGAGGCGGCGGACACGGTGTCGCCGCGGGCCGGAGAGAGGCAGGAACGGGCGCGTTTAGGCTTCTCAAGCGTGGTCAATCGGGGTCAACGCGTGGGAAGCAAGGCCTTCTTTTTCGAGAAAAAGAAGCAAAAAGCTTTTGCGAGCGCTGTCGCGGACGGCTGAAACGATACGTTTCACCCCGGCGCACCCGACTGGACAAAAGTTTTTTGGTTCTTTTTTTCAAAAAAGAACCGCTTGCCTTGCGCCAACTGCCGATACCGGGCCTAGTCCCGTAACGACCATCACAGGGCAGGCATGGCGGTGGCAAAGCCCCTGTACCGGTTCGGCGACTTCGAGCTCGACCTGGACCGGCGCTCGCTGCAACGCGCGGGCAAACAGGTCCCCGTCAGCCCGCGCGGCTTCGACATCCTGGCCGCCCTCGTCGAGCAGCGCGACCAGGTGCTGAGCCGGGCCGACATCATGGCGCGCGTCTGGCCCGGCGTCTCGGTCGAAGAGCACAACCTCTCTGTGCAGATGTCCAAGCTGCGCCGCGTGCTGGGCGACACCGGCGAGGATGGCCAGGTGATCGCCACCGTGCCGGGCCGCGGCTACCGGTTCGTGGCGGCGCTGGACGAGCCGGATGCGGATCCAATGCCAGCCCCGCTGCCTGCCGCCAGGGCCGCGGGCTCGCCGGTCTGGCGGCGCGCGGCGGCCGCCGGTGCGGTCGGGCTCGTTTTCCTGGCGGGCTGGGCGGTGCTGCGGACCGGGGCGCGCCCTGCCCCGCCGCTGTCCATCGTGGTGATGCCGCTGCGCGACCTCAGCGGCGGCCCGGGCCAGGCCTACCTGGCGGACGCGGTCACCGACGACCTGACTACCGACCTCGCACAGATCCCCGGTAGCACGGTGATCGCGCGCGAGACGGCCGACAGCTACAAGGGACGCGCGGTTCCGGTGGGCGAGGTGGGCCGCGCGCTGGGCGTGCGCTACCTGCTGGAGGGCAGCCTGCGCGCCGAGGGGGACTCGCTGCACATGAACGCCCAGCTGATCGACACCGGGTCGGGCGCGCATGTGTGGGCGCAGCGTTTCGACCTCGCGCGCGCCGGGCTGGGCGAGGCGCGCGACACCATCGTGCGGCGGATCGCCTCGGCGCTGAACGTGGAGCTGGTGGCCGCCGAGAGCGCGCGGTCGCTGCACGACCGGCCGGACGACCCCACGGCGCTCGACCTGTTCTTCCGCGCGCGGTCGATCCTGGACCACGACGACAGCCTGCACGGCTTCCAGACGGCGCAGAAGCTGCTGGAGCAGTCGGTGGCCAAGCAGCCTGCCTTCGGCGACGCGCTGGCCGAACTGGGTGCGATGCTGCTACGCAAGATACAGAGCGTGGACGACCCCGACGACCAGGCGGATTTCGGAGAGGCGACGTCGATGATTGCGCGGGCGCGGGCGGCCTCGCCACGCAACGCGCGTGCGTTGGCGGCGCAGGCGCAGGCGATGGTGATCCAAGGCAAGTATGCCGAAGCGGCCTACGCAGCGCGCGAGGCGCTGGGCGGCGATCCTTCAAACGTGGCGGCGCTGGGCGTGCTGGCCAGCTCGTCCTTCCAGCAAGGCAAGCTGGACGAGGCGGGCGGTGCCTGGGAGCGGCTGCTGCGGATCAACCCGAATGTGCCATCTGACCGCTCGCGGTTGCTGGGGCTCGGCGATGTCCGCCTTCTTCAAGGACGCATCGCCGAAGCGAGTGACCTGATCCAGCGTTCCATCGCCGGCGACCCGGAACCGCGACCGGGCGCAGACGGCTGGGGCCGGGCAGAAGGTGCGCGCATGCTGCTCACCGCCGCTGCCGCGATGCGTGGCGACGTGGCCGAGGCGCGCCGGCGCTACCTTGCATACGACAGCCTGTGGCCGCATCGCAGCGTGTGGCGCATCGCAGCGAGCGCGTCGCGGCAGGTGGCCGCCCTGCCCGGTTTTACGGCGCTGCTGGCCGGTCTTCGCCAAGCCGGCATGCCAGCGTTCATCGACGAACACGCCGATTTCGGGGTGCCACCCTCGGCCACGCCGCTTCCGCTGGAGACGTTTACACCCACGCCGTTAAGCGTGCCTGGTGCCATCACGATCGACACCGCCGGCCTGACGCAGAAGTTGCAACAGGCACAGACGCTGCTGATAGACCTGGGGGCGGGCGTCAGCGTGCCGCCGAGCGCGGTGTGGGAGGACGAGGACGCTCAGACAGGCGACAACCTTGCCTTCGTCGAGGCGAGTGTGAAGCGCGCGGGCGGCTGGTCCCGCCAGGTGGTGGTCATGTCGCGGGGGCCCTGCGAGAGCGCTTCCTACAACGTGGTTTTACGGCTGGTCTCTGCCGGCCAACACGTCGTTTGGTACAGGGGCGGAGAGGAAGCCTGGGCCAAGGCGGGGCTTGCGTCTACCGACCGTCGCGCTTGATCCGCAGGCGTAGCTGCGTTGTGGTAGTCTCGATCAGCCAACATTCCGAAAGGAGAGACAGATGAGCGCCACCGGGACGAGTGAAAACGGCGACCTGCAGCTGAACAGCCCATTGTTCCTGAACGTGTCATTCGGCTTTGGGGAGAAGTGGATGATCGGGCCGGACGGCCAGTTATCCAAGTTCCCGCCCGGCGTAGGCTCCGGCGGCGCGACGGTGGAGATCTCACCGGTGAACCTGAAGGGGTTGTCCGACGCACAGATCGCCGAGGCTGTTGCCAAGCGCGCCGGCGAGATGGCGATCGTTGCCACGGCGGTTGCGGTGGCGAACAGGCAATTTGCCGATGCGCTGTTTGCGGCGGGTTACGGCACGATGAAGGCTTAAGGAAGCGCTTCTTTTTTGAAAGAAAGAAGCAAAAAACTTTTGTCACTGCTGTCGCGGAGGTTTCTCCAGCGCCCCCTTGAGGGAAGCAAAAGTTTTTTGGTTCTTTTTTCAAAAAGGACGGCTTGCTTACTGCGGTATCAGCTTCACCTTCCCCGACGGCACAACGAACGTCGCCAACTCGTTCAGAAACTGACGGCAAACTGACATCGTCGCGGGGCAGCGTTTGTTAATAAACAGTGACAGTTTTGGGGCTGGGCCGATGCAGGGCGAACACCGTCTGACGGAGGGTCACGTCGCAAGTGCAGAACGAGCGGATCTTTTCTGAAAAAAGAACCAAAAACTTTTGCTCCCTGGGTATCCGCTGCCGGCGACTCCGCGACAGCCGAGACAAAAGTTTTTTGCTCCTTTGTTCAAAAAAGCAGTGCTTGCTTTCTAATCAATGCCGCGTCGGCTTGGCTGCCTCAACCGCCAGAAGCTCGCCGCAGGGCAAGATCGCCGAACCTTGCTCGATGGAGACGCGGAGCAGGTCGCCGACGCGCAGCGGCAGCAGCCGCAACTGCCAGACGCAGACCGCATCGCGCGCGAGGGCGCCGCTGGTCGGCGGGTTCGGCTTGACGTTCATGTAGCCGATACCTTGCGCCGGAAGATCGAGCCTGACCCGCAACCCCGTCGCGTCAAAATCGTGGTTCCATCTCAGCCTGGTGAACAACCAGAGCTGGGTGATCTGCTGCCCGGGATCGGTGAGGATGATGTTGCCCGGGTAGCAGCCGATCATGCAGAACTGCCGCTCGCCTCCAGCCGCACGTCGTCACAGAACGTGCTCGACGCCAGCAACGGTAATGAGGTTTGGGCAGTTTCCGGCACCTCGGGTTCGGCTTGTCTGACAGCCGGTAGTCTTGCGCGTGTCGCCATCACTGTGCCTCGTCGGATGCGGGCAACGCGACGTCCATGCGCGCCGCGGTTGGTATGCAGATCCTGGCCACGGTGAGTTGGCCTGTGCGTCGGAGTTGTTGCGTGCCGCCCACCGGATGCAGCAGTGCGTCCACGAGCGACAGTCCCTCGCCGCTTACCGATCCACGGTCGAAGCCCCACCCGTCGTCGGTGACGGTGAGGACGATCTGGCCGGGTTCCGCCTGCACCGTAATGCGGACCTCGCCGAGCAGGCGCTGGTGCATGCCGTGCTTGATGGCGTTGCCGACCAGTTCGTGCGCCACCCGGACCAGCAGGTCGTCGGACGTGGTGCACGCGCCGCATTGGACGGAGACAACCACCCTGATGCTGGCAGCATCTTCGCCGAGCAGGCTGATGAGCCCATTCGAAAGGTCGAGCAGCCGCTCGCGGAGTCCTCCGGGATGCCTGGCGAGCCCGAAGAGGGCGTCGGAGAGCTTCGCAGCCGTCAAGATGCGCTGCTGCAGGTCTTCGCTCAGGGCGCGGCCGGCAATGGTGGCTTGCAGCTCGGTGGTTTGCGATATGGTTGCCAGGATGCGCTGCAGGGCGTTCTTCGTCAGGTGGCGGAGCTGGCGAAAATCTTCCGCGCCCGCCGCGTCGTGGCCCTCGGGGACAGACATGAACGGCTGGGGTCTGCTGAGGTGATGGTTGATGCAGGCGGCTCCGTAATCGGCGTAGACCGACATGTGTTGTCCTCGCTGAGATGGCTTGATGGGACAAGGGTGTTGGAAAACCCGGTGCTACGCCGGGAAGATGGAGGCAGCATGGGGAAACTGTGGAGAAAAACGGCAGAGAGTAAGGCAAGCAGTACTTCTTTGAAAAAAAGAACCAAAAGACATTTGCGTCCTGGGGTACGCGCCGAGGGAGATTCCGCGACAGCAGGACCAGAAGTTTTTTGCTGCTTTTCAAAACAGCAGGCCTTGCTTGCTATTTACCTGCCGTTTTCCTCCACAATCCGCCCACATTGGCTGCCGTTTTGCTGGTTATTGAACCGCCCTTGCCGCAGCGTACCTGGCCGCGGTTCAGGAGGATGGATGATGACGCGTCTGGTTGAGAAACTTCTTGCTGCCGCTTGTGCGGGGCTGATCGCCCTGCCGATGATCGCTGCCGACAGCGTGCTGGCGGCCGCGCAGGAGCCGCCGGCACCGCCGCCCGACGGGCCCGGGCCACAGGCGATGATGCACAGCCATCCCGGTGACGGCCACGGCCCGGACGGGATGCACGGCGGCGGTCCGCTGGATGAGCTGGCCCGCGCGGAAGCCGACCAGGTGGCAGTGCAAGCAGTGGTGAGCCTGGCCAAGGCGCCAGTGGTCGATGTGGAGCGCATGGTGCGTGCGTGGGGCGTGCCGACGGCGTTGCGCTACTACGACGTGCCGCCGAAAGCCTTTCACGACGCGGTGACGCCGGGGCTGGTGTCGCTGGTCCGCGCGGCCGAGCAGCAGCATCAGGTCTCCACCGCCGACGCCGACCGCATTGTGGACCGCTTGCAGCACGAGGGGCCACACGCCCCGCCGCCCTCGCCGCAGTAGCCGGCCGATGCGGCTCTCGCTCACGACCAAGCTGGTGGCGGCACTGTTCGGCATGTCGGCCGTGATGGTGGCGCTGGTAGTGGTCTGGGCGGGGTGGGCGCTGAGCGAGAGGTTCTCGGCCTATGTCGGCGACGCCACGCTCGCCGGCATGGACCGCACGGTCGCCACGCTGGAGCGGGCCTACCAGGCGCATGGCGATTGGTCGGGCGTGGCGGGCCATCCGGAGGTGTGGGACGCGGCGCTGCGTGCCTCCCAACCGCCCGGTCCGCCGCCACCGGGCGGGCCATTCGGCGGCGCGCCGCCTAGGGGGCCGTTTGCCGGCGCGCCGCCTGGGGGGTCGTTGGCCGGCTTGCCGCCTCGGGGGTCGTTGGCCGGCGTGCCGCCTCTGGGGTCGTTGGCCGGCGTGCCGCCTCGGGGGCCGCTCGCGGGTGCGCCACCGGGTGGTGGGCCAGGCGACTGGCTACACCAGGGTCCTCTTGGGCCGGAGGCACCACCGCTCGGCGGAGCAGACAGCTTGCCGCGTCAGGGCGCTACTACGCCTGGCGCGCCACCGGGTGGTAGGCCAGGCGACTGGCCGCACCAGGGCCGTCCGGGGCCTGACGTGCCACCGGGCGGCGGGCCAGGTAACTCACTGTACCAGGGTCCTCTCGGGCCGCCGCCGGACTTCAGGCCGGAACCTCCCTTTGGCCCGCCACCCGGCTTTGCCCGCCGGGGGCCGCACGGAGCGCTGACGCTGGTCGACGCAGCAGGCACCCTCGTGGCCGGCGACCCGCTTGAACCAGACAGCGCGGCGCGCCGCGCGCTGGTGGTGCTCGGCAGACCGGTGGGCGCGTTGCTGTTCGCCTCCGGGCGGCTGCCCGGCGACATCGAGGCGGCGTTCCTGGCCGAGATCGCGCGCGACTTCTATTTTGCCGGCGCGGTGGCGCTCGTTCTGTCGGGGTTATGGGCCGTGCTGCTGGCGCGCTACGTCCTCACGCCCGTCAGCCTGGTGGCGGCTGGCGCTAGGCTGCTGGCCGGCGGCGCGTTGTCCACCCGCATCGACACCGGCCGGCGCGACGAACTGGGAGACCTGGTGCGGGACTTCAACACGCTGGCCGTCTCGCTGGAGGCGGCCGAGCAGGCGCGCAGGCTGTGGGTCGCCGACACCTCGCACGAGCTGCGCACGCCGCTGGCCGTGCTGCGCGCGCAGATCGAGGCGCTGCAGGACGGCGTGCACCAGGCCGGCACGCAGTCGCTGGGCCGGCTGCACGACGAGGTGCTGCGGATGACCCGGCTGGTGGACGACCTGCACGAGCTCGCCCGCGCCGACAGCCACGCGCTCGGCCTGCGGCTCGAAGCGGTCAGCCCGGGCGAGATCATGGGCGAGGTGGTCTCCCGCTTCGCGCCCAGGTGCCAGGCGAGCGGGCTGCAACTGGACGCCACCGCGCTGGACCCCTCGGGTGCGGTGGCAATGGCCGACCCGGACCGGCTGCGCCAGGTGTTCGCCAACCTTGTCGAGAACGCCATCCGCTACACCGATACAGGCGGCACCATCCTTGTGTCGGAGTCGCGCACAACGGCGGAGATCGTTCTGAAAGTTGAAGACACCGCGCCCGGCGTGCCGGAGAGCAAGCTGCCCCGCCTGTTCGAGCGGTTCTTCCGGGTGGACAGCTCGCGCAGCAGGCAGACTGGCGGCTCCGGCCTCGGTTTGGCTATATGCCGCGCCATCGTCGAAGCGCATGCGGGCACGATTTCGGCGGCACCCTCGCCGCTCGGCGGGCTGGCGGTGACGGTCTGCTTGCCGGTGGCAGCGGGGGCCCGCGCGTGATGCTGATCGCCATCGTGGAGGCGCCTGCCGGAAGGATTTACGCGGCACCCTCGCCAGTCGGCGGGACGTCGGTGACGTTGCCAGCCTGGGCCTGCGGATGACGCTGATCGCCATCGTGGAGGACGAGGCCTCCATTGCCGACATCCTCGACGCCTACCTGCGGCGCGAAGGCTTTGCCACGCACTGCCTGCGCACCGGCAAGGCGGCGGAGACCTGGCTGGCGACCGCACAGCCCGACCTGGTGCTGCTGGACCTGATGCTGCCCGACCTGGACGGGCTGACGCTGTGCCGCAGCATCCGTGCGCGCAGCGACGTGCCGATCATGATGGTGACGGCGCGGGTGGAGGAGATCGACCGGCTGCTGGGCCTGGAGCTCGGCGCGGACGACTACGTATGCAAGCCGTTCAGCCCGCGCGAGGTGGTTGCCCGAGTAAAGGCGGTCCTGCGCCGCACAGCGCAGGCTGCGGCCGTAGCGAGCGGCGTGCCGGCGCTGGAGCTCGACGAGGCTGCGATGAGCGTTCGGCTGAACGGCGTGCGTCTGGACCTGACGCCGACGGAGTTCCGACTGCTGCACGCGCTGGCCCGCCGGCCCGGGCGCGTACTGTCCAGAAGCAACCTGCTCGACGCGGTCTCGGACCGCGACCGCGACGTGTTCGACCGCAGCGTGGACAGCCACATCAAGAACCTGCGCCGCAAGCTCGCCTCGGCGAGCGGGCAGCAGGACGTCATCCAGTCGATCTACGGCGTCGGCTACCGGCTCGAGTTCCCGGCACGAAAGACCGCGGATCCGTCTCATCAATGAGGCTCGGTAGCTCGTGAATACATGGGCTTGAACAGCTCGACGCTGTGGCCGGCAAAAAGGAAAGGCAAGCGGTTCTTTTTTGAACAAAAGAACCAAAAAACTTTGGTCCTTTGCGGGTGGGCCGAGAGAGGCGCCGCGACAGAATCTGCGCGCTACGCGGACAGCCGAAACGACACGCCTCCTCACGGCACACCCAACAGAGACAAAAGTTTTTTGGTTCTTTTTGTCAAAAAAGAACCGCTTGCTTTTTCACAAAGGTAAAACCCCCCACGAACAAGTCGCCGCAGCGCTGCGCGCAGGGTTGACGCCGTGCTGCCGCGCGGCACAAGGCTGCGTCCAACACGCACCGGAGCCGAGCCATGAGCAGCCACCCTCCAGTCTCCTTCAGCGCGGACGTCGAACAGCCGGCCGCCGGCGAGGCGCAGACCATCGCAACCATCAACGCCAGCATGCGCGGCATATTGGAGACCACCTGGCAGGATTACGGCCACGCGGTGCGCAGCGTGCACGCGAAGAGCCACGGCTTGCTGCAGGGCGAGCTGCAAGTGCTGGAGCTGCCGGAGACGCTGGCGCAGGGCGTCTTCGCGCAACCCAAGACCTACCCGGTGGTGCTGCGCTTTTCCACCAACCCCGGCGACATCCTCGACGACACGGTGTCCTCTCCGCGCGGGCTGGCGCTGAAGATCATCGGCGTGGAGGGCGAGCGCCTGCCGGGTTCAGAGGGCGACGCGACGCAGGACTTCGTGATGGTGAACGGGCCCGCTTTCGTGGCGCCCAACGCCGAAGGTTTCGAGCCGAGCCTGCGCGTGCTGGCGGCCACCACCGACACCGGGCAGGGCTGGAAACGCGCGTTTTCCTGGGTGCTGCGCGGCCTGGCGCGGCTGGCAACCTCGGCCGGCATGGATGCGGGTGCGATCAAGGCGCTGGGCGGCCAGCCGTTGACCAACCCGCTGGGGGAGACGTTCTACACCCAGACGCCGTTCCGCTACGGCAAGCACGTCGCCAAGCTTTGCGTGGCACCCGTCTCAGCCGAGCTGACTGCGTTGAAGGACGCAGCCGTGGATCTGTCCGGCAAGCCGAACGGGCTGCGTCAGGCGTTGATCGACAGCTTTGCCCGGCATGGCGGCACCTGGGAGCTGCGCGTGCAGTTGCGCACCAACACAGCGACCATGCCGGTGGAAGACGCCTCGGTGCCCTGGCCGGAAGATGAGAGCCCCTACGTCGCGGTGGCGCGCATCACCGCCAAGCCGCAGCCGGCCTGGAGCGAGGCGCGCGCCCGGCAGGTCGATGACGAGCTGGCGTTCAGCCCGTGGCACGGCGTGGTGGCGCACCAGCCGCTGGGCTCCATCAACCGGGCGCGCAAGGAGGCCTACGAGATGTCGGCCGGGTTCCGCGCCGCGCATAACCGCTGCCCAATCCACGAGCCGCGGTCCGGCCTCGCCTTGTCCGACCAGCCGGCAGCGTTGTTCGGCACCATGCCTGGCCGGGAGGGCAAGCGCCCCGGCACGCCGGACGCGGTGCCGGGCAAGATCGGGCAGCCGCTGAACCGGCAGGCGCGCCGGGTGATCTCCGGCACCGTGGGGGGCCTGGCGGCCGGCGCCCTGCTGTCGGTGATCTTCCTCGGGCTGGAGGCCGCGGTGGACGAGCCGTCCGACCTCGTGAAGCTGAAGCGGCGCACGGGCCGGCTGGTGGGCGTGGCGCAACGGCGCGAGCGGGCGCGCAGCGGTGCCGGCGAGCAGGTGCTGGCCCATGGCGGGCACCTGGCGCTGTCGGCTGCGTCCGGATTGGTCTACGGCCGGGTGAAACCGGATGGTGTGCCGCCGATCGTTGCCGGCACGGTGTTCGGCGCGGCGTTCTACGGGCTGGCCTACGGCGTGCTCGGCCCGGTGCTGGGGGTTACGCCGAGGCTTAGCCGGGACAGCACGGCGAGCATCGTGCAGCATGGGATGTTCCACGTGCTGTTCGGCGTGACGACGGCGGTGACTGCGGATCGGGTGGCGCGGCGGATTTAGGCAAGGAAGCAAGCGCTTCTTTCGAGAAAAAGAAGCAAAAAGCTTTTGTCCCGGCTGTCGCGGACGGCTGGAACAACATGTTTCGTCTTGCGACACCCCGAGAGAGCAGGAGTTTTTTGGTTTTTCAAAAAAGAACTGCTTGCTTGCTTTCGTTAGGCGGAGACACGGGAATGCCAACGCTGACCACGAAAACGCTAGACATCGCATACGAAGATGGCGGCCCGTCGGACGGCCCTGTCGTGTTGTTGCTGCACGGCTGGCCGGACGATGCGACCACGTGGGACGACGTGGCGCCGGCGTTGCACGACGCGGGGATGCGCACGCTGGCACCGATGCTACGCGGCTTCGGCGGCACGCGGTTCCGCGACGCGCAGGCTGCCCGCACCGGCAACAGCGCGGTGCTTGCGATGGACGCGATGGAGCTGCTGGACGGGCTGGGTGTCACGCGTTTCGCGGTCGCCGGGCATGACTGGGGGTCCAACATGGCGGAGGCGCTTGCTGTCGGCTGGCCCGAGCGGGTCGAGCGGATGGCGCTGCTGTCCAGCCCGCCGCGGCTGGGCGGTGCCAGGACGCCGCCATTCTGGCACGCGCAGTTGCAATGGTATCACTGGTTCCAGGCGACCAGACGCGGTGCGCAGGCTGTGCGTGACGACCCGAAAGGTTTCGCGCACATCATGTGGCAGAACTGGGCGCCGCCAGGTTGGTTCGATAGCGCGACGTTCGACCGCGTCGCACGCTCGTTCGAGACGCCGGATTGGGTCGACGTGACGCTGCACAGCTACCGCGCGCGGTGGGACGAGGCAGAGCCGGACCCGGCGAGCGCCTGGCTGGACGAGAAGGTGCGTCAGACCAAGACGTTGCCGCTGGCCACGTTGTACATCCAAGGCGGCGCAGACGGGGTGAACCCGCCGGCGGTGAGCGAGAGCGTGGCTGACAAGTTCGATGGTCCGTTCGAGCGGGTGGTGCTGGACGGTGTTGGCCATTTTCCGACGCGTGAGGCACCGCGGAAAGTGGGCGAGCTGCTTGTGCGACACTTCGGGGAGCGAGTGGCCTGAGGCTGCTCAATGTAGATGCTTTCTGCATCTGCAGGGTGCCGGCGGGGGCTCTCGTTGGTGGCGCAGCGAGAAACAAAGGAATGCCTTCTTTTTCGAGAAAAGAAGCAAAAAGCTTTTTGGGAGCGCTGTCGCGGGAAGCTGAAACACCACGCTTCACCACGGCGCACCCAACGGAAGCAAAAACTTTTCGGTTCTTTTTTTCAAAAAAGAGTTGCTTGCTTGCTTCCTTCCCTCCTCCCCGCTTGCTACGAGCGGCCCATGAGAACGCCCGAACGCCTGCTTGTTGCCGCGATCCTGTTCCTGGCGCCGTCGTCCGTGTGGGCGCACGACGCCCAGCGGGTAAAATACGTGGCCAGCGTGCACATCGCCGCACCGCCCGCCAGGATCTGGTCGATCATCGGCCAGTTCCACGACCTCTCGTGGGACCCGCTCGTCGCTAAAACGACGGGTAAGGGCGGCAACGCGCCTGACGCGACACGCACCGTCACGCTGAAATCCGGCGCCGTGCTGCCTGACGAGGAGTTGGAACGCTACGAGCCGCAGACCTTCACCTACGCCACCTTTCTGCCGCACGTGGACGTGCATGTGTTTCCCGTCACCAACTACTCCTCCATCCTGGTCGTTACCGCGGACCCTGCCGGCGGGTCCCGGGTGGAATGGCGAAGCGCGTTCTATCGCGGATACCCGAATTTCGGGCCGCCGCCGGAGCTTAACGAGGCCGCCGCGATGAAGGCCGTCGCCGCGATGACGCAGCCCGCCCTGGACGCGTTGAAGGCGAAGATCGAGGCCAGCGCTGTCACCAACTAGTTTTGCAGGCAGGCCTGGCGGCCCGCTTGTGCTCACCCTCAGAGGACACCGAATGACGACCTGGAAGTTTGCTGCGGCCTGCTTGATGATTTGCGTGACGAGCCAAGGCTGGGCGCACGGCCCGACGCGGCAAAAGCTCGAACTCTCCGTGGAGATCGCCGCCCCGCCAGCGAAGATCTGGGCGGTCATCGGCAACTTCCACGACCTGAGCTGGGTTCCCGCAGTTGCAAAAGTGGATGGCCCCGGCGGCAACGATCCCGACACCGCCAAGCGGAACGTGACGCTGAAGTCCGGCGGCGGCTGGAAGGCCGAGGAGCTGAGCGACTACGACGCGTCCACGTTCGCCTACGGCACGTTCCTGCCGCATGTCGACCCGAAGGTGTTCCCGGTGGCCGATTTCTCCGGTCACATCCTCATCACCGACGAGGGTAACGGGAAGTCGAAGGTCGAGTGGCGCACAGCTTTCTACCGCGGCTATCCCAACAACAACCCACCGCCCGACATGGACGAGGCCGCTGCCATGAAGGCGGTGACCGCGTTCGTGCAACCCGCGCTCGACGGGCTTAAAGCCAAGCTTGAGGGACACTGAAAGGCAGAAAGCAAGGCCTGCTCTTTAAAAAAACCAGCAAGAACTTTTGTTCGGCTGTCGCGGAGTTTCAATTAGCGTGTACTCCCTCCGGGAAACAAAAGTTTTTTGGTTCTTTTTTTCAAAAAAGAACCGCTTGCCTTGTTTTGACTTTCCCATGAGGACCAGCGGAGCGGCGCTCATCCCGCCTGCTCGTCTGTCACGATTGCAACCCTGGCTGGCTGCCGCTGCAATACTTCTGCTTCTGGCGAAGCCCGTTTGCGCGGCAGAAGCCTTCATTACCGACCAGGACGGCAACAGCGTTACCGTCATCGACCTCGCAACGCGCAAGACCGTAACCACCATACCGGTGGACGGAAAACCCGCAGGGATCGCGGTGACACGAGACGGCACGCGCGCCTACGTGACTAGCCCATCGGCGCAGATGATCACCATCATCGACGCTGCCCGCCGCGTGGTCGTCGGCCAGATCGCGGCGCCTGGCGGCCCGCTCGGCATCGCAGTCTCACCGTCCGGTGCAGCGCTTTACGTAGCCGACTGGTACAGCGACCAGGTGCTGGTCATCGACACGGCGACGCGCCAGGTCACTGCACGGATAAAGGTGGGGCAGTCTCCTTCCGGCCTTGCCGTGACGCCGGACGGCCGGATGCTTGCAGTCGCCGACCGGCTGTCCGACGCCGTGTCTCTGGTGAATACACAAACGTTGAGGGAGGTGGCGCGCATTGCGGTGGGTGCGCATCCGTTTGGCATCACCATCGATGCCGCCGGCCGCACTGCCTACACTGCGGATGTCGAATCCAACAGCGTCACCGCCGTCACGCTGAACCCGCCGGCGCGCGCCGGCACGGTGAAGGTCGGCAAACGACCCTACGTCGTAGCGTTGGCTGGCAAGCGCGGTTTTGTCACCAACGAACTGGCCAGTACCGTCACCGCTTTCGACACCGTCACCCTGCAACCGGTCGCCACCATTCACGTGGGCGACTACCCTGAAGGCATAGAAGCAAGCCCGGACAAAAAGAGCCTGGCCGTGGCCAACTGGGACAGCAACACGCTGAGCATCATCGACGCGCAGAGCCTTGCGGTTGTTGCCACGCTTCCCGCGGGCACCAGCCCCCGCGCTTTTGGCGATTTTGTCCGATGAGACACGTGTTTGAACGTGGGTCGGCAGGTTGAGTCCTAGCGAAGAAAAGCCTCCTTTTCCGAGAAAAAAGCAAACAGCTTTTGCGGGCGCTGTCGCGAGCGGCTGAAACGACACGTCTCGACCCAGCACAAACCCACGGAGACAAAAGTTTTTTGGTTCTTTTTTTCAAAAAAGAACTGCTTGCTTTCTTCTACAACAGCCGCCGGCATCACGGCTCCACGATCCGCCCACCGGCCAGCGGCCGCTTCACGCCGGTCGTTCCCGGCAGGCTCAGCGGCAAACCACGTTTCACCCGAACCGCCAACAGTCCGAAACACTGCGCTTCCAGCGCGTCGCCGTCCCATCCCACCGTTTCGACCGCGTCCACGCGCACGCCCATTGCGTCCGCCAGCGCGGACATGATGGCCGCGTTGTGCCGGCCGCCGCCGGTGACCAGGACTTGCAGCGGCGGCGCCGGCAACGGAGCGGAGGCCACCGCGCGCGCGGTGAAGGCGGCCAGGGTGGCGGCGCCGTCTTCGGTAGACAGGTGCGCCAGCTGGTCCAGTGCGTGGGCGAAATGCTGGCGGTCGAGGGATTTCGGCGCCGGCAGGGTGAAGAACGGGTCTGCGAGCAGGCGGGACAGCACGGCTTCGGCCGCACGGCCGGCGCGGGCGCTGCGGCCGCCCTCGTCCATTGCGGCGCCGGTGCGCTGGGCCATCCAGTCGTCCAGCAGGGCGCCGCCGGGCCCGGTGTCGCAGGCGAGCAGCGTGCCGTCCGCGCCGATGAAGGTGAGGTTGGCGACGCCGCCGATGTTGACCACCAGCAGCGGCTTCTCCAGCGCGTGTGCCATGGCGGCGTGGAACAACGGGGCGAGCGGGGCGCCCTGGCCGCCGGCTGCGACGTCCGCCAGGCGGAAGTCGCAGGCGACCGGGGTGGCGGTGAGGCCAGCGAGCAGCACCGGGTCGCCGATCTGGCGGGTGAGGCCCCGGTGGGGCGCGTGCAGGACGGTCTGGCCGTGGAAGCCCAGCAGCTCGGCCGGCAGGCGCAGTTCGGCCACCGCCTGGGCGTGCACGAAGGTGAGCTTGGCGGCGGCTTCGGCCACCAGGTCCGGCGGTGCCGCCTCGCCAACTTCGATCAGCTCGCGCAGCAGGGCGCGCAGGGGGGCAGCGTAGGGCACTGTCAGGCTGGGGCCGAGCGCGTGCACGGTTTGCCCGTCGGTCTCCAGGAAGGCGGCGTCCACCCCGTCCAGCGAGGTGCCGCTCATCAGGCCGATCACCCGCATGCCTTCCGCTCCCGCACCGCTGTTGGTAAGTGTCCGTCAGAAAGCCGTCCTTGCGGCCAGCTGGCGCGATCTTCCGGCGCTCCGGTGCTCATGGCCACAGCGGGCCAGCGCGCCTTGATGCTTTGGAAACGCGCCGGCTGACTCATCAGGCCGGCTTTTCAAACGGACACTAAGCGCAGGCCTATGTCACGCAACGCGTTTCTCCAAGAGGCCGAGGCCCGCGGCTTCGTCCACCAGTGCACCGACGCCGAGGCGCTGTCGGACGCGCTGAACGCCGGCGTGGTTTCGGCCTACGTGGGCTACGACTGCACCGCGGACAGCCTGCACGTTGGCAACCTGCTGTCGGTCATGCTGATGCGGCTGCTGCAGCGCCACGGACATCGGCCGGTCCCGCTGCTGGGCGGCGGCACCACTAAAATCGGCGACCCGAGCGGCCGCGACGAGAGCCGGCAGTTGCTGACCGACGCGGTGATCGCCGCCAACATGGCCGGCATCGCGCGCAACTTCGCGCCATACCTTCGCTTCGGCGATGCCGCCACCGACGCGTTCGTGGTCAACAACGCCGACTGGCTCGATCAGCTCGGCTACATCCCGCTGCTGCGCGAGGTGGGCGTGCACTTCACCATCAACCGCATGCTGACGATGGACAGCGTGCGGCTGCGCCTGGACCGCGAGCAGCCGCTGACGTTCCTCGAATTCAACTACATGATCCTGCAGAGTTACGATTTTCGCGAGCTGCACCGCCGCCACGGCGTGCGGCTGCAGATGGGCGGGTCGGACCAGTGGGGCAACATCGTCTCCGGCGTGGACCTGGTGCGGCGAACCGACGGCGCGCAGGTGTTCGGCCTGACGGTGCCGCTGATGACCACCGCGTCGGGCGCCAAGATGGGCAAGTCGGTGCGTGGTGCGACCTGGCTGAGTGCCGACCGGTTGAGCCCCTACGACTACTGGCAGTTCTGGCGCAACGCGGAAGACGCCGACGTGGGCCGCTTCCTGCGGCTGTTCACCGACTTGCCGTTGCACGAGATTGGCCGGCTGGAACAGCTGGGCGGCGCGGAGGTCAACGAGGCAAAAAAGCGTCTGGCCACCGAGGCGACCGCGCTGCTGCACGGGCGCGCAGCGGCCGAGCAGGCGGCCGAGACGGCAAGGTCCACGTTCGAGGCGGGTGCGGCTGCCGACACGTTGCCGACACACCTGGTGGCAGTGGCCGACCTGGCGGCCGGCATTCCGGTGTGGCGGCTGCTGGCGGAGGCGGGCCTGGCGGCCAGCAACGGCGAGGCACGGCGGCTGATCCGTGGTGGCGGCGCGCGGGTCAACGATACGGTGGTGGCCGACGAGGGGCGGCTGGTGGGCGAAGGGGACTTGCGGGACGGGGCGGTTAAGCTGTCGGCGGGCAAGAAGCAGCATCGGTTGGTCAAAGCGAAGTAAGCGGTTCTTTTTTGAAAAAAAAGAACCAAAAAACTTTTACTCTCTGTATGTGCGTGGCGCGGAGGCGCTTCGGTTCGGTCTTCCGCGACAGCCGCAGTGAAAGCTTTTTGCTTCTTCTTCTCGAAAAAGAAGACGCTTGCTCTTGCTTCTAGTGCCGATTCCGCCGCACTCGCCGGCCGTTTGGATTCAGAAGTTGATATTGCCCCCTCACACAGGGCAAAGTTCGCGGGCGATGAAACGCTCGCTCACGCGCTGGCTGCCGCTGCTTCTGCTCTGCGTGCTGTCGGCGTGCGGCGGCGGGCAGCGTGCCGCCGTCACCAGCAACGCGGGCCAGGGCAACTACGCTCCGCCCGGCCCGCCCGAAGACCCCTGGGGTCCTTACATAGTCGAGGCGTCCGGCCGGTTCAGCGTGCCGCAGGCCTGGATACGCGCGGTGATCCATCAGGAGTCCGGCGGGCACCAGTACCTGCACGGCCAGCTGGTCACCTCGGACGCCGGCGCGCTGGGGCTGATGCAGCTGATCCCGGCGACCTACGCAGAGATGAGCAACCGCTACGGCCTTGGCTCGGACCCTTACGACCCGCACGACAACATCATGGCAGGCACCGGCTACATCCACGAGCTATATAACCGTTACGGCTCGCCGAACTTCCTGGTCGCCTACAACGCCGGGCCGCGGCGCCTGGAAACGTATCTGGCCGGGCAGAGCATATTGCCGAACGAGACGATGAACTACGTGGCGTCCATCGCGCCGAACCTGGGCGCCGAGAAGCCGCTGAGCGGGCCGTTGACCGCCCTGGCCCTCGGCGGCGGCGCGCATGCCGGCCCGGTGCCGCATGACTTCGTCCGCACGCCGGCGGGTTGCTGGCAGGACCCGGACGCGGCGTACGACCCGGACGCGCCGTGCCGGACCGCGCCGCCGGTGCGGGTGGCCCGTGCGGACCCGCCGCGGCCGGGCGGCCGCAGTGCGCATTGCTGGCAGGACCCTAACGCGGCGTACGACCCGACGGCCCCGTGCCGCTCGGCGCCGCCCGCGCCACCGCCGGTGCAACTAGCCGAGGCGGCGCCGGTGCCCGCCCTGCAGGTCCGGCCTGAAGCGGCGCTGCCGGCGGTGCAGCCGGCTGCACCACCGGCTTCCGCCGTACGGCTGGCCGAGGCGGTGCCGGCGCCGTTGCCTTACGGGCAGAGCGCCACCGCGCCGCAGCCGGTGGCATATGCGCAGGCCGCGCCGCAGCAGGCGGCGTTCGTGGTGCCGGCTGCGCCAGGCCGGACAGGTTGCTGGCGCGACCCGAACGCCGCCTATGATCCTGCTGCGCCGTGTCAGGTGCGCCCGACGGTTCAGACGCAGCCGGCGCAGCAGGTGCGGCTGGCGCAAGCCGGCGGCCGGACCGAGGCAGGCTGGGGGCAGGGGCAGGCCGGCACGGCGGCTGGTCGCGAGGCTGGCGCGCCGGTGACCAGACGCAGCTTTGCCAGCACCTTCCTGATCCCGTCGGCGGCCGCAGCCACCGTTCGGCCGGCGATGGCCGCTGGGCGCTGGTCCGTCCAGGTGGGCGCGTTCGCGAGCGCCGACCAAGCCAGGCGCGCCGCAGAGCGGGTGCGGGACCTCTCGCCACGCGAGCTTGGGAGCGCCCGGGTAGCGCTGGGCACGACCAGCCCCTTCGGCGGGCAGCGTCTGTATCAGGCGCGGCTTTTGGGGCTCTCGGCGCAGACGGCTACCCAGGCTTGCGGCAACTTGCAGGCGCATGCGCAGGCGTGCTTGCGGGTGCCGCCGGGGGGCTGAGGCTGCTCGTGCGCGGGACGTGCAAGCACGTTTTCCGCGCCGCGCTTCACAGCCCCAGGTCTCCGGCAATAAAGAAAGGCCTTCTTTTCTGAAGAAAAGAAGCAAAGACTTTTGGTGCGGCTGTCGCGGAGTTTCCTTCAGCGCGCCCCGGGGAACAAAAGCTTTCGGTTCTTTTTCAAAAAACAACCTGCCTTTCTGTCGGTCAGGTCCGGGCCAAAGCCGTTCGTGTGAGTAGATTCCGGCCCTGCCGCCGAGCGCACAGTGTCGTCATTACAGGTGGCCCCGGCGCCAGGAACACACGAGACACTCGAGGACCAGGGCCAAAGACGTCACAAGCTCCCGTCGGAAAGGTCGCCCATCATGCAAACCGTCCATACAGACCGAGCGGCCATGGCGGCCAGTAACCGCCCGGCCGCTCTGCAGTGGTTTCTGCACGATGTGTTCTACATTGCCATGCTGGTGCTGGCGTTGACCGGCGTGGTGTTTCGGCTGCCGGTTAGCTACTGGGTGATCCTCATCCCGGTGTTCGGTGTCATCACCGTCGCCGAAGGCTGGAGCCACTTCACAGATCGAACGGAGAGGCTCGCCCTCGTCTACCGCGTCGCACTGAACTGGTGTGCCTTGCTGCTCGCCATCTACCTGCTGTCCAATGATGGTGTGCGCGGCGTCATGAACGCCAACGCAACGTCCCTGTCGATGATGACCCTGCTGGCGTTGGGAACCTTCGTTGCCGGCGTGCAGGCCCGCGTGTGGCAGATCTGTGCTGTCGGTGGCTTGCTGTTCTTGTCCGTTCCTGGACTTGGCTGGCTGGACCAGTCGCCTTTGTTGCTGACGTCCGTGACCTGCTTGTTCGTGGCACTCGGAGGATTGGCATGGTGGGTCAGTCAGCGACGCCGCGTCGCTCCGCACGGCCTGGCTGCCCATCCAGCGTCAGGCACACTCTAGACCGCTGCGCCGGGCCGGCTTGCACGCGCCCTGAGTAGGTGTTTTCCGACGCTACCCCGCAATGGCTGAACGGCGGAGGTTGGCTGGCCGAGATTAAACCGCGCCGCCGCGGCGTTCACTCGACCGGGAGAGACCATGCTGCAGCAGGGATTGGCGTTCAAAGGGTTCTCCATTGAGGCAAGCGACGGCAGGATCGGGACTGTCCGTGACTTCCTGTTCGACGATTCGACGTGGAAGTTGCGTTGGCTGGTCGTGGACACCGGTGGCTGGCTCAGCGACTGCAAACTACTCCTTCACCCGAGCGCCATCGACAAAGCCGATGTGCCGGCCAAGGCACTTCTGGTGACGCTGACGCGCGAGCAGGTCAAGAACAGCCCAAGAATTGCCACCGACGAGCCGGTTTCCATGCAGATGGAATACAGGCTTTACGGCTACTACGGCATCGACTCGATGTGGGGCGGCTTCTACTACGGCGGCAACCCCGACGGCGAACCGATCAGCTCCCCGAAGCTTCGTCAGGCAGTGCCGGACGAAGCCACAGGCACGCGGCACGTCGCAGCAGACCCGCACCTGCGTAGCTTGGCCGAAGTGACCGGCTACCGCATTCACGCCACCGACGGCGAGGTGGGCCACGTCGAAAATTTCCTGATCGACGACCAAAGCTGGGATGTCCGCTACCTGGTTGCCGACACACGCAACTGGTGGTTCGGGCAGCACGTGCTGTTGTCTCCGGCGTCCGTTCAGGAAATCAGGTGGGACGAGCGCAACATCAGCCTCAATCTCACCTGCTACAAGATCAAGGGCAGCCCGCCCTGGGACGCAACCGGGTTGCTTGACCGGGCTTACGAGACGCTGCTGCAGGCCCATTACGACTGGCCAGCCAAGTTTCTGCCCGCAAGACACGCGCAGGCGGCGCCACCGCTCGCCGCCGCACCGGCGCGCGTGGAGGCACTGTTGTGACATCGGCGTTTCCCATGCTCGGGCTCGTGCTGGCGTTCGCTGCGGCCATCGTCTTTGCCGCCCTGGTTGCTGGGACCGTCAAGATCCTGCGCGAGTACGAGCGCGCGGTCGTGTTCACGCTGGGACGATTCAGCCGCGTGCGCGGACCAGGACTCGTCCTGCTGATACCGTTCGTTCAGGAGATGGTTCGCGTCGACCTGCGCATCCAGGTCATCGAGATTCCGAGCCAGGACGTGATCTCGCGCGACAACGTCTCGATGAAGGTCGACGCAGTCCTCTACTTCAACGTGGTCAACCCGGAGCACGCGATCATCCAGGTGCAGGACTACCTGCCCGCGACCAACATGCTGGCGCAGACGACGTTGCGCGCCGTGCTTGGCCAGCACGAACTCGACGAGATGCTGTCCGAGCGGAAAAAGCTCAGCACCGACGTGCAGAGTATCCTCGACGCGCAGACTGAAACTTGGGGCATCAAGGTTAGCAACGTGGAGATCAGAACAGTCGAGCTGACCGACAACATGGTGCGCGCTATCGCCAAGCAGGCCGAAGCGGAACGCGACCGCCGGGCGAAGATCATCCACGCGGAAGCCGAGTTCCAGGCATCGCAGACCCTGGTGGACGCAGCCAAGATACTCGGCAGCATACCCGCGGCGATGCAGTTGCGCTACCTGCAGACGCTAACCGAGATTGGCGGCGAGCAGAACTCCACGATCGTGTTCCCCATGCCGATCGACATTATGAAGCCGTTTATCGACATACTGGAGAAGGCCGACAAGGCGAGTGCTGCGAACGGGGCCATGCACGTTCAGAGTGGCGCTTCGGTGCCGCTTCTTTCGTGACAGACCGCTGACGGTCTTGGCGCTCACCGCTTGACGAAAGCAACGCCTTCTTTTCCGAAGAAAAGAAGCAAAAGACTTTTGCTTCCTCGTAGCGTCGATGGTGATGGGCTTCTGACGCCTTGCCGCAGCGTCAAAGACAAGAGTTCTTTGGTTCTTTTTTTCAAAAAAGAACCGCTTGCTTGCTTCGTTTGCAAACAGCGGCGAGTCGCAGGCTTTCGGCATCCGAACAGAGGTATCAACAATGGACGTAGCAGCCGAACCGCACCTGCCGGCAATCTCCAGTCTACCGGGCTCAGTCCACGTCATGCTCCCTGACGAACTGGCGCTCACCCACGCCTACTGGCGGGCAGCAAACTACCTGTCCGTCGGTCAGATCTACCTCTACGACAACCCGTTGCTGCGCATCCCGCTCGCACTCGCGCATGTCAAGCCGCTCGTCGTCGGTCATTGGGGAACCACGCCGGGACAGAACTTCATCTATGTCCACCTCAACAGGATCATCAAAAAATACGACCTGGACATGTTCTACGTGGCCGGGCCCGGCCATGGCGGTCCGGCGCTTGTCGCCAACACCTACATGGAAGGCACCTACAGCGAGATCTATCCCGACATCAGCCACGACGAAGCCGGGCTGAAGCGGTTCTTCACGCAGTTCTCGTTTCCCGGCGGCATCTCCAGCCACGTGGCGCCAACCACGCCGGGCTCCATCCACGAGGGCGGCGAGCTCGGCTATTCGCTCAGCCATGCTTTTGGCGCCGTGCTCGACAACCCGGACCTGATCGTGGCCTGCGTGGTGGGCGACGGAGAGGCGGAGACCGGGCCGCTCGCCACGGCGTGGCACTCCAACAAGTTCCTCGACTGCATCACCGATGGCGTCGTGTTGCCGATCCTGCATCTGAACGGCTTCAAGATCAGCAACCCGACTGTGCTGGCCCGGATCGACCACGACGAGCTGGACCACTTCTTCCGCGGCTGCGGCTGGGAGCCGTATTTTGTCGAAGGCAACGACCCGGACACGATGCACGAGTTGATGGCAGCAACACTCGATGCCGCCATCGAGGATATCAAGCGCATTCGAGCCGATGCGCGCGAGGTTGGCCGTCACGAGCGTCCGCGTTGGCCGATGATCGTGTTGCGATCGCCAAAAGGCTGGACAGGACCGAAGATGGTCGACGGCCTCGCGATTGAAGGCACGTTCCGCGCGCACCAGGTGCCGCTGATCGTGGACGCAGCGCACCCCGAACACGTGCAGCTTCTCGAAGCCTGGATGCAGAGTTACCGGCCGGAGGAGCTGTTCGACGCGAACGGAAGGCTGATCGCGGAACTCGCTGCGCTGGCGCCGACAGGCGACAGGCGGATGGGCGCCAACCCGCGCACCAACGGCGGCGTGTTGCTGCGCGACTTGCGCATGCCCGACTTCCGCGACCACGCCGTACACGTCCCCTCCCCCGGCGCTGTCTCCCTCGGCGACACCACGATACTCGGGCTGTTTCTGCGCGACGTCATTGCGTGCAATACCGAGCAGCGCAACTTCCGCATCTTCGGCCCGGACGAGACGCTGTCGAACATGCTGGGTGCGGTCTTCGAAGTGACCGACCGCCAGTGGGACGCCGAGGCGACCGGCACCGACGAGTTCCTCGCTTCCACCGGCCGGGTGGTGGACTCCATGCTGAGCGAACACCAATGCCAGGGCTGGCTGGAAGGCTACCTGCTGACGGGCCGTCACGGTCTGTTCAACAGCTACGAGGCCTTCATCCGCATCGTCGACTCGATGTTCAGCCAGCACGCCAAGTGGCTGAAAGTGACTTTGGAACTGCCCTGGCGTCGGAAGATATCGTCGCTGAACTACCTGCTCGCGTCGCATGTCTGGCAGCAGGACCACAACGGCTTCACGCACCAGGACCCCGGCTTCATCGACCACGTGGTCAACAAGAAAGCCGACATCGTAAGGGTCTATCTCCCGCCGGATGCCAATTGTCTGCTCTCCACTTTCGACCACTGCCTGCGCAGCCGCCACTACGTCAACGTGGTGGTGGCCGGCAAGCACGCGCTCCCGCAGTGGCTGTCGATGGAGGCGGCGATCGTGCATTGCACGGAGGGAGTCGGCATCTGGCAGTGGGCGAGCAACGACCAGGGCGGTGATCCGGACGTGGTGATGGCCTGCTGCGGCGACACGCCGACGCTGGAGATACTCGCCGCCACCTCCATCCTGCGCCAACATCTGCCGGCGCTGAAGATACGCGTCGTCAACGTCGTCGACCTGCTCAAGCTGCAATCCTGCAGTGAGCATCCACACGGGCTGGCAGAGACGGACTACGACGCACTGTTCACGACGGACAAGCACGTCGTGTTCGCTTATCACGGCTACCCGTCCTTGATCCACCGGCTGACATACCGGCGCACCAATCGCAACCTGCACGTCAGCGGCTACATCGAGGAAGGCACCATCACCACGCCGTTCGACATGCGCGTGCAGAACAGGATGGATCGCTTCCACTTGGTGCAGGCGGTGATCGATCGGTTGCCGCAAAGCGGCGGCAAGGGGGCCTATCTGCGCCAGGTGATGGCCGACAAGCTGATCGAGCACAAACATTACATCGCCCGTCACGGCAAAGACCTGCCCGAGATACTCGATTGGGTGTGGGAGACGGCAGCTTGAACGCAGTTTCGCTTGCCGCAACCGCCCAGGCGATGCTCAGCGGCGGGCGTGGTCTGCTTGCAATGGACGAGAGCATCGCCACGTGCGACCGGCGATTTCTGGCTGCCGGTATTCCGCCAACGCTGGAGATGCGCCACGCCTGGCGGCAACTCCTGGTGACCACGCCGCACCTGAACGACAGCATCGGCGGCGCCATACTGCACGACGAGACGATCCGGCAGAACAAGGACGCCGGGACGCGGTTCACGGACGTGCTGCGAACCGCAGGTATCCTCGTCGGCATCAAGGTCGATACGGGCGCCAAGCCGTTTGCTTTGCACGAAGGTGAGACGATCACCGAGGGGCTCGACGGTTTACGCGGCCGGCTTGTGGAGTATGCAGCTCTCGGTGCGCGTTTTGCCAAGTGGCGCGCTGTTCTGAGCATAGGTCCGCAGCTTCCGAGTACAGCCTGTATCCACGCGAACGCAGAGGCGCTGGCACGTTACGCTGCCCTGTGTCAGGAATCGTGCATCGTCCCGGTGGTCGAGCCTGAAGTCTTGATGGCAGGCGCTCATGAACTCAAGACCTGTGAAACGAACACACAAGTCGCCCTTGAGGCGACGTTCACCGCGCTTATGCGGCACGGCGTGCTGCTGGAAGGCATGATTCTCAAGCCCAACATGGTGTTGGCCGGAGCTGATTGCGCACAACAGCCGACCGATACCGACGTAGCGCAGGCAACCTTGCGCTGCCTGAAGCGCACCGTTCCCCCCGCAGTGGCAGGCGTCGCTTTTCTCTCCGGCGGACAATCGGGGGAGCTCGCGACCTCTCGCCTGGCAGAGATGCACAAGGCCGGTAACTCGGATCACGCACTGCCGTGGCCGGTGTCGTTCTCGTTCGCGCGCGCAATCCAGCACCCGGCGCTGGAGATCTGGCACGGAGAACCAGGCAACGTTGCCGAGGCTCAGCATGCCCTGTCTTACCGCGCCGCCTGTAACCGTGCCGCCCGGCTCGGCACGCGCGCCGCCATGCCATTGGCAGCATGAATCTTCACGTAATCCGCCATGGTGAAACGGCATGGTCGCGCGCTGGCCGGCATACAGGACTGACTGACCTCTGCTTGTCGGCGCATGGTGAGGAACAGGCAGAACGACTGTTGCCGTGGCTCAAGAAGACCCATTTCGCACGGGTGCTGTGCAGCCCATTAACGCGAGCGCGCCAGACTTGCGTGCTGGCAGGTTTCCCGCCGCCGCTCACCATCGACGCCGACTTGGCAGAGTGGGACTACGGCGAGTACGAGGGACTGTGTTCGTCCGATATCATGCGGACCCGCGGTGGCTGGGACGTTTTTGCCGATGGCTGTCCCGGCGGGGAGATGCCAGAGCAGGTGAGCGTGCGGGTGGACCGTCTGATCGCCCGCTGTGGCTCGCTCGACGGCGACACGGCCCTGTTCACCCATGGTGCGTTCAGCAGTGTTTTAGCGGCGCGCTGGATTAAACTGGAAGCTGCCGCTGGGCGCCATTTCTGCCTCAGCCCTGCGTCGGTTGCGGTGTTGGGCCATCGGCCCGGGCACCCGGGCATCGCCACGATCCAGCTATGGAACGCGACCCCGGCTTAGCTGAGAGCAAGCAAGCAGAATTTCGAAGACAAGGAGCAAAAAACTTTCGGTCTGGTGGAGCGGAACGGGTTGAAGCGTGTCGTCCAGCCGTTCGCGACAGCGAGACCAAAAGCTTTTTGCTTCTTTTTCTCGAAAAAGAAGACCTTTGCTTGCCTTACTGCTTGAAGCGAAAAAGCTGGCTGCGTTCCACACCCGAACCCTGCCACGCCTTCATCTGCGGAATGTGCGAGCAGGTGACGTAGATCCAACCGTCAGCACTCTCCGCCATGCTGTCGGGCCAGTTAAACCGACTATTCTTGGCGACCACGGTAAACGTACGATCCGGATTCATGCGCTTGACCGTGTTGTCTCCACAACTCGTCACATACAAATGCCCGCTGCGAGACATCCAGTAGCCGTCGGCAATGAAGGTGGGCGTGTATTTCTCCACCGCGGCACCCTGCTGCGCCTTACTCAGGTTTTCATCGAACAAGGCTTTAAGAGGAGCGCGGAACATCGTGGTCCCGGTGGTTGCCTGCCAGTAGACATACTCGCCCGTCGAGTCGATCGCGATGCCATCTGCGCTGAACTCGGCCGTCTCGCCATCCAGGCGGCGAAGCGGCTTGCCCTCCACAGTCATCACCAAGCCCTGCTGAAACTGCGTGCTAGGATGTCCATCCAAAACCCGGCGCGCACGACCCGAGCCGACGTCCAGCACCACCAGGCAACCGGGCTGCCCGGAGTTGGTCAGCACCGCACGTTGGCCGTCGGGCGTGAAGCGGATGTCGTTCAAATAGGACCCTTGCGGGGCCACGCTGTCATCAAACACGTAGGTTCGAGCTACATGGTTCCGCGCGAGGTCTATCTGTACCAGTTTGGGTCCGCCTGTCACCTCAAACGCGAGCCCGGGTGCCGCAGGGTCGAGCACCCACAGGTTGCCCTGCCGGTCGCAGGTGACGCTCTGCACGCAGACGAAAAGCTGCCCGGCACGGGCGGGCTCGGCAGCACGAAAGCTGTTCCAGGCCGCGTCCGGATAGGGGGTCAGCTTGCCGGTTTTGCCCAGTTCGGCCACGGAGACGGAAACGTCCTGCTCCCAGCGTGGGAAATTCACGAAAATGCGTCCGTCGGGCGCGACCGCTACGCCGGTGACCTGATGCGGTTCGGTAAACGTGGCGACCAGTTCGACAGACCCGGTGTCGGCAGCGCGCGCCCGTAACAGCGGTGTTGCCGCGGCGGCAGTGGCCGTGCCGAGCAGCGTTCGGCGGGACATCTGAGGATGAGGCATCGGCGGAACTCCTTGCGAGCCTCATGAACTCCGGCCTACGTGCCCGGTTCGTCCGCCGCGTGCACACGCTTTGCCGATGCAGCATTGCTTGCGCCAGGCACGTTCCGGCGGCCGCCCGCCGATGCCCCGGTGCCCGGCCGCACCCTGTCGGCTGGCGATCTCGCGACATCGCCGCCTGCTGAACGACTTTGCGAAACGGCGCGCACTCGCCACGTTCGTAATTAAGTTACTCAGTTGGCAGTGAGTAAGGTAACTCGCCTGGTGTCGATTTGGCGCGCGGTCACTCACTGCCGGCCTTGCCCGTTCGTTCGGCCGGGCAAGGCACTCGCGGCTGACGGCGCAGGAATGGATAGGTTGGCAGCGGCGCCGCTACTCCACGGTGAGGTCGTTGACCACGCTGGTAGCGCCCGGTGCGGCCCAGGCGGTCTCGGCCGCCACTTGCCTGTCGTGCCAGGATGTGACGTAGCCGGTCAGCTTGATGTCACCGCCTTTGGCAGTAACCTTGATTGTGTTCGGGTCGAAGAACCACGAACGATGCAGCGCGTGCATGATGTCGTCGCTGATGTTGCCAGTGCTGACGCGTGGGCGAAGAGCCACGTGGTCGGAAACGCCGATCACACCCATCAGCGACCGGATGGCGCTCACCGCCGCGACCTTCTGGTAATGCCACTCGACCGCGCCGGTCAGCGTCACCCAACCCTTCTCGACCTGCGCCTTTATGGCGTCGTGCGGCACGGACATGTCCCAGGCGAGGCGATTGACAACGGCTTCGGCGATGTCGTCGTCACCGCGCTGGGCGTCAAACGCCAAGCGGACCTCGATCTCCTCGGCCACCGCACGCACGCCCTTGACGCGGCGGGCCGCATCTTCAGCAGCATGCTTCTGCACGAAAGAACTCACGTGGCCGGAGAGTGTGACGACGCCGTTTGCCGCAGTGACGCCGATGTGCGATGCGATAATGCTCGGCTCCCAGCCGAGTTCGGCAGTGACTGCCTGTTGCAGCTTGTTGTCCTGGGTCACGTCTGATCTCCTATTGAAGCGCCGGCGCCATTGTGACGAACTCTGTCCAGACGCTTAAGCTTGTAGCTGAGCACGCGGCGGGTTCGTGGGCAGCCTCGGAAACTACCTACGTTGACCGTCCGGCCGATCGCATAGTCTCAGGCTGTGTAGCCCCACGTTGGCATTCAGCCTCGCGACTTAGACCCTGTTGCCGACTAAAGTCGTCGTGTGGGGAATGCTACTTGCCGGCGCGCGGGCTGGCCTTTCCAGCAGAAACAAGCAACTTCTTTTTCGAGAAAAAGAAGCAAGAAGCTTTTGGGCGCGCTGCCGCGGGAAGCTGAAACACCGAACCACCTCACGGTGTGCGTCTTGAGAAACAAGAGTTTTAAATACGCAATGGTCGCCGACCGCGGGCCGGCTCGTGACAGACGCCCCCAGCAGCCATTTTTCAGAACTTAGCTAGGGCCCGAATTCTAGTGCCAAGGCACGGATTGTTAACCTCGCCTGTCCTACGATGAGCTGATTGTAACTTTGAAGCATGTGACCGTGACCGGGCTATGTTTTACCAACGCGGACGGCCTGCCGTTCGCCCATGATTGGCACCTGGTCGCCCTCTCTTACGTGGTGGCGTCGTCGGGATCGTATGCCGCCTTGGCAATGGCAGAACGCCTGCGTCAGAAGAGCCGCGCTGGTTCCAGCTTGTGGCAAATGGGCAGCGCACTCACCCTGGGCGGCAGCATATGGTCGATGCACCTGGTCGCCATGCTGGCTCTGCACATCCAGCTTCCGCTCACCTACGACGTCTTCGGAACAGTCATATCCTTCCTCGTCCCGGTTGCTTCGGTTGCCGTTGGTCTGACCATAGCGCGCCGCGGTGAGTTGTCGTGGTGGCGGCTGCTGGCGGCAGGTGCGGTCATCGGCTCCGGCGTCGCAACCATGCACTATCTCGGCATGGCCGCGCTGGTGTTTCCTGGGTCGCTTGGTTATCGCCCGGCACTTTGGGTCCTCTCGATCCTGGTCGCAATCGTGGCCGCAGTCGCCGCATTGTGGCTTGCCTTGAAGCTGCAGCCAGACTGGCGATGGCGGAGCGCGGCAGCGTTGGTCATGGGGATCGCAATCTGCGGCATGCATTTCACCGGCATGGCAGCGGCCGTGTTTCAGCCCGATCCGCTGGCGAACAACATTCAGGGCCTACAGACCGGACCACTGGCGATAGCGGTAGCAGGCGTGACCTTCGCGCTGCTGGCAACGGCGCTGGTCACCGCGTCGGCTGACGGACGGCTGTCGGCGCAAGCTGCCAGGATGGTAGCTACGGAACAGAAATCCGCCGCCGAGCGCCAGGCTGCCGAGCTGGAACGTGCGGTCCTGGATCGTAACCTCAACCGGACAAAACAGGAGGCTGAGCAGGAAAAATCCATCCAGGGGCTGCTGGCAACCGTGTTCAAAGTGGTCGGCGCCCCGGTGGCAATCATCACCACGGATGGCCGGACCGTCCTGTGCAACCCGAGCTTCGAGCAACTCGTGGGGCGGCGTCCCGGCTCGCTCGTTGGCCGGCCATTCGAGCACCTGCTCATCGCGCAAGACCGGACGGGCTTCCTCGCCAAGGCGGCCCAGACGGGCAACACCGGACAGGGCTGCGGGCGTCCCTTCGCCACGGACCTTCTTCGCGGGGATGGTAGCAGGGTGGCGGGCATGGTGGCACTCACCAGCGCACCCCAAGTCGAGCTGCGGCAGTTCCGGGTTGTCACCTTCACAGCCTCGGTTGAGGGCGAGCGCCTGCAGATTGCCAGCAAGCTGCGGTTCATACGCCTAGACGACCTGCGGGCCTTGCTTGGTGATGATTGGGACGCCCTGGCAAGCCTTGCGATGGAAACGGCCGAGCAGGTCATACGCCGGCATCTTACGCCTTCGGACAGCCTTCGGTGCACCGCGGACCTGGGCTTCGTGCTCGCTTTCGGCAGTGCGACCGAATTGCAGGCCAACGAACGCTGCGCGGTCCTGACGAAAGAGATCATAGACGCGCTTACGGGTGCCGGCGAGGATGCAACTACGATGGAAATGTCGAGCGTCACGGCGGCTGTGCCGGCAGACGCAGCATCGACTGTCGTAGAGCGGTCACTGGACAGCCTTGACGAAGGCGAAAGGCCTGCCCGCCGACCGGTGGTCCTGGCGGGATGCAGTCTGGAGACAATGCAAGGTTGCCAGCGAGGTCAGCTCGTTGGCTACTTTGTCGACGCTGACGCGGCCACAGCCCGTATGGCTGGTCTTCCCCTACAGAGCAACTACGACGAGCTCGCCTTCCAGGGCGTGATCGGTCAATCGGAACAATTGGAGACGTCGTCGAGAGAACAAGTGTTCATGCGGGTGAGTTTCCTCTCCTTTGACACGAAGCCTGCCACCGAGCGGCTCCTCGACAGACTGCAGTCGCTGGACAGCCGTATCAGATCTCGCTTGGGAATCATCCTTTCGGACGTCCCGAAAAGCACGCATGTCAGTCGGGTGCAGGATGCAATGGCGAGGCTACAGCCGTTCTGCTCGACGCTGGGATTGGGTTTGAGCGACATGGACATCCCGAGCTACGACTTGTCGTTTCTCCCCTCACCGATCGTCACGGTAGACAGCCGCGTGTTGGGAGAAACCCTGCCGGTTGTCAGGCTGGGCAGGTTGGCGCTGGGGCTGCACCTGAAGCGTGCGCGGCTGCTGGTGCGCCATGTCGGCTCTGCAAAGGATGCGCGCCAGCTCCGTGCCGAAGGCGTGGACTACATCACCACTGCTTATGGCAGCGACGTGTTCTCACACTGACGGCAAGCCCCGGCCGCCATGCCCGCAGAGCCTGACCTGGCATGCCGCCAAGCGCGCAAGCCAAACAGCACTGCCACCGAGTGTCGTGTTAAAATATACCGTCTGAAGGTAGGTCTCAGAAGAAAAGCCAACCAAACCGCTGACAATCTGAACCCAGGGTCTTGCCCGCTCGGCGTGCAAACGATGTTTGTTATGGTGGCTCGCCGGGGCAGACCTTTCATCGCACCTCTCGGAACCCCTCAGCCATCCGCCACGACCCCAGGATGGAGCTTACGCAACTTCTCCGCCAGTTCATGCAGGCTTATGTCCCCCTTGCTGAGAACTTGGTTGGCACCACGCAACCGTCGCCTGTCGTCGTTGGTCAAATCCCGCGCGGTCAGCACCACGACCGGAACCTCGCTGCAATCGGACCGCTGTCGGAATGCAGACAGGAAGTCGAAGCCGTCCATCACCGGCATGTTCAGGTCCAGCAGCACCACGTTCGGGATGGCGCTCGCCACTTTCTGCAGCCCATCCTCGCCGTTGACCGCCTCGCTGACGCGCCAGCCGCTCTTCTCCAGTATCTGCCGCATGCGGTCCCGCGTATCGGCATCGTCCTCAACCACAAGCACGCTGGTGCCTGTCTCTCGGAACCGCTCCATCACCGCGCGCAACCGCTCCCAGTCTACAGGCTTGACGATGTAGTCCGCCGCGCCGAGCGATGTTGCCAAAGCGCGCTCGGCCACGAACGTGACCATCACAACGGGAATGTCGGCCAGCTCCGGGTCAGCCTTCAGGGCGCTCAGCACCGACCATCCGTCCATGCCCGGCATTGTCACGTCCAGCAATATGGCCCTCGGCCGCAGGCGGCGCGCCTGCGCAAGACCGGTCTGACCATCGGCCGCAGTGCGCGCGACGAAACCCTCGCGCATCAGGAAACGGCTCATCAGGTGAAGCTGCGTCTCGTCGTCATCAACCACCAGGACGACCTCGCCGGAGGCGACCGCGTCGTCATCCTCGATCGTCTGGGCCGTCAGCGCGACGGCCTCCGGCTCGGGGAGCACCACGGGCAAGCTGACGGTAAAGGTGCTGCCGCGCCCGGGTGCACTTCGAACCTCGACGTCTCCACCGAGTATGGACGCGAACGCCTTGGTCAACGCCAAGCCCAGCCCGGTGCCGCCAAACTGCCGCGTAGTGGAGGCATCCGCCTGCTGAAACCGTTGGAACAGCTTGGCGACCTGCTCCTGCGTCATGCCGATCCCGGTATCGGATACCGAAACGCGCACCTGGTCGGCTTTCCCCGGACCGCTGATGCGGGAGGCTTCCAGGGTGATCGCACCATGCTCGGTGAACTTTGCGGCGTTGCTCAGCAGGTTCAGCAGGATCTGGCGGATACGCGTTGTGTCGGAGTGCATCGTGCCAAGCCCATCGCCGATCCGCAGCACCAGCTCGTTGGCCTTCTTCTCCATCAGCGAGCTCACCGTTGTCGCCACGTCGCGGATCATGTTGGCAACGTCGAACGTCTCGGCGTAGGCGTCCATCTTGCCGCTCTCGATCTTGGACAGGTCTAGCACGTCGTTGATCAAACCGAGCAGGTGCCGAGCGTTGCCTTCAATCTTCTGCACGTCACGCGCAAGATCGTTGGGCGGCGTGCCGTCCTCGATCTCCTCGGCCAGCATCTCGGCGTAGCCGATGATGGCAGACAACGGCGTGCGCAGCTCATGACTCATGTTGGCGATGAAGGTGCTCTTCGCCCGGTTGGCTTCTTCGGCTTCGTCTCGCGCCGCCAGCAAGGTCTCTTCGGCTTCGCGCATGTCGGTGACGTCGGTGTTAGTGCCGAACCATCCCAGGATGCGTCCGTCAGGGCAGGACGCGTCCGGTTCTTCGCGAATCGGCAACGCACGGGACAGAAACCAGCGGTATTGGCCGTCCCTGCCACGCAACGGAAAGGTATCCTCCCAATCCTCGCTGGCGGCGAAGTTCTCCCGCAGCCGCTTCTCCACGCGCGCCAAGTGGTCGGGGTGGTGCACACTTCGCCAGCCCCAGCCTACCATGTCGGCGAAACTGGTGCCGGTGTAGTCGTACCACCGCTGGTTGTACCAAGTGATCGCACCCGACGGGTCGGTCACCCAGATCATCTGCGGAATTGCGTTGGCGATGGTGCGGAAGCGCGCTTCGCTTTCGCGCAGACGTTTCTGCTCGAGCTTGCGCGCGGAGATGTCGCGCAGATGGATGGTGAACAGCGGGCGCGGCTCGCGCGCCACCCGTGTCACGGACAGCTCGATGGGGAACCGCCTGTCGGACGCATCGATTGCATCGACTTCCACCCGCCCGCCGAGCACCGCCTCCTCGCCGCCGGCCGCGCGGGCGAAAAAGCGGCGATGCCCGTCCAGCGTCTCGGGCGGAAAGATCAACGGGCCGAGTTCCTTGCCAATGACCGAGGCGGCACTGCGGCCGAACACGCGTTGTGCGGCGTCGTTGAACTCCAGGATGGTCCCGTGCGCGTCCAGCGTGATCACGCCATCCGGGGAGGCCGCCAGGATGGCGCCCTTCAGCCGCTCGCTCTCTGCCAGGGCCGCGGCCACGTGCTTGCGTTCCATCGTCAGGCCGATCTGGTGGCCGAGGGTGGAGACGGATTCCAGCAGGCTTTCGTCCAAGCCGATGCGCCGCCGGCTGTAGAACTCGACGGCGCCCACGACGGTGGCGCCGTCCATCAGCGGAAAGGCAAGCGCGCTGGTCAGGCCCAGCCGGGCTGCATCCACGCTGCGCAGGCTGTCGGTGACCGCGGAGAGGTCAGCCACGTGGATGGCGCTTTCAGTAGCCCACACCTTGCCTGGCAGGCCGGCGGCAAGCTCCAGCGCCGAGCCCACCCTGTCGCGGGCGAACTCGGCAACCCGCCCGGCGTCGCGCGACCGCCAATCGGCAATGCAGGCAAGCACGTCGTGGCCGGGGGAGGACTCCTCGCGCCGCCAGAAAGTACCCACGTCCCAGTCGAGCCCGGTGCCGATTGCCTCGAGCAGGCGTGCCGGCATGTTGGCTTCCGAGCTGCTGCCGGAGAGCACCTGGCTGACGGCATACTGCACCGCCAGACGCTTCTGGGCGTCCTGGCGAACACTCACGTCGCTGAACGTGATGATGCTGCCGACAATGGTATTGCCCTCCATCACCGGAGCTGAGGAGTACTCGGCGAAAAACGGTGTGCCGTCACGCCGCCACAGCATCTCGTTGTCCAGCCTCACCGACAGCCCGCTGGTAATGGTGTGCAACAGCGGGCACTCGGCTTGCGGAAACGGCGAGCCGTCGGGCCTGGTGTGGTGGATGGCAACGTGCATGTTGCGGCCGAGCAGGTCTGCGGCCGCGTCGTAGCCGAGGACGTTTAGCGCCGACCTGTTGATGAACAGGCAGTTACCGCCGGTGTCGACGACGTAGACGCCATCGCTGAGCGCATCGATGCACTGCCACTGCGTGACCGCCACGGAGAGACCTGGTGTGGTGTCGTGATCGGCCATACCGGCTCCGAGCAGGCCGTGGTTGGCCGTGATGCGTCTGTTTCGTGGCGCCATGGGAACGCGGGCGGTCGTCTCCGGTTCTGCCGGCGATCGCGCCAGCGGCCCAAGTCGGCTTCGAGCCTGGTCGCCGCGCAGGCGTCAGGATGGTGCGGCGGTGGGAGAAAGTGCGGACAATCCGGCAGCATGCTGCCGCGATCTTGGAGCGAGCGGCATCGCTGGGCGGCTAACGTCTGGAGCTCCCTCGCAGGTCCTTGCGCAGCAGCCGTCGCACGCGCGCCGAAGCCTCGCCCCCGTGCGTGCGATGTCCGTGATGAGGTGGTATACGTCGTCACCGACAAGCTCGAAGACCTGCCGGACATGCTGCGCAACGTGGGCGAGTGCCACGAGCCGTTCCCAATCCGGCACGACGCGGCGCTGGCGCGACGCATCCGGCGGCGCGGATTTGCGCTAGCGACCTGGCGGGTGGCGGTGCAAGCGCCCCGGAGCCGCGGATCGGGTCAGGCGAACGTCCCGATGCGGGTTTCAGGCAGGAAGCGGCCCAGTGCCGTGTCGAACTTTGGCCGCAAACCCAGGACAGCCGTAATGCTGCCTCACGTTTGACAGGCTGGTTGATTCTTGTTCAGCCGATTGTGCCTTTCCGGTTCTCGTTCTCTCGTTCGCTGGCGATCGGTCGTGTCCGCACCAGCGGTGGTGACAACACGCACGCGTCCAGCCGGCGTTCGGACCCGATCGCCCGGTGCAAGCGCTCGACCTCCCGGCGGGCATGACTGCGGGCCGGCAACGCCGCGCATTCAGCCGGACAGACCGCATAGGCCAGCAATCGCCAGTCCACGTCGTTCGCAAAACCGTCCTCCGCCAGCCAAGCCAGCAGCTTGCGAGCGCCTTGAGCGCTGATGAGGTAGCCGTCCGCGCCGGGCGCGTTGCGTTCCGGCGGAAACTGATCGAGCGCCTCGGCTGGCGTCAGCAGCTGGAACACAGGCGTGGCTGCGCGTGGCGCCATGCGGTCGTTGACGAAGCAAAGGTCAAGCCCCTCCGGCAGCCCGAACAAGCCCCACCGCTCGGGCAGATCTAGCAGCGGCATCGTGTCGTCTTCTACAACGAGACAATGCGACAGGTGATCCGCGAGCATCATTTCCCAGGCTGCAGCGTGAGCGAGAAAGCAGCCCAGAGTACCGCGCCGCGACGGGTCGCCGCCCAGGTTGAGGACTGCGGGACGCGGCAGGCGCGCGCCCTCGATACCGGGCACGCGGAACCGAGGCATGCGGCAGTCAGCGAAGTGCGCCTCCGTTTCGACCAGCCGATCGGGGTTGCGGTCGAGGTTGAGGATGGCAATCGAGGGCGCGGGGCCGGTCGCGGGAGCGTCGGCGAGCTTCTCGTTGAGCGCGATGTTGCAAAGTGCCGATTGCCGTCGCAGAGCCGAGTCGGCGTCCGTTGCGCAGGCGAACGCAGCAGCTGCTCCGGAGTAGTCCCGCATTTGCAGCAGCAGGTTGCCCAGCAGTCTCGCTCGCCGGCTGTCATTTGGCATTTCCACGGCCAGGGCTGCGGCGCGCTGGATCATGGTCGTGAGCTCACCTTGAGGGTAAGCATGCAAGCTCGCCATGTGTGCCAGCCACACTTCATCGGGGAAGTCGGCGCGGGCTGCCCGGAAAACCGGGTCGGCTTCAGCGTAGCGGCCGAGCGCGGCCAAGTGAGTCTTCAGCAGCAGGGCCGTTTGCCAATCCCCAACATCGGCCATCAGCCGAACGCGGTAGAGCTGCACATGGGCTTCCTCGTCACTCAGATCTGTAGATCCCACTGTGTCCTTCCTCTGTCAGGCAAGAGGTTCTTCCATCCGGAGGCAACATCAGCAGCCCAGCCAGGCAGCAGCTTCACCTTATGCCACGGCTTACCGCTCCTACGTGCCGGGCGGAGAACCACGACAATCATCATCAGCGCCTCGTTAGGCGTGAGGCTGCCTGTAGCGAGCGCACGAGAAAGTAAGGCAAAAAACTTTCAGTCCCTTCGGCGTGTGGTGCAGAAACCATCGCGATAGCAGGACCAAAAGTCTTTTGCTTCTTTTCGTCAGAAAAGAAGGGCTTGCCTTTCTTCACAATGTCGCCGATTCGGCACGACATGACACGCATCATCGACATGCGGCTTCGCCCGCCTTTCCTGCACCCGTTCTTCGGCGCCACGGCGGGCACGCCGGAGTCGGCACTCGTGCGCTGGGTGAACCGTCGCGTGGGGGCAGCCGATCCGGACCACTTCACCCGCTACCACGACATGGCTGACGTGCTCGCCGGCATGGACGAGGCCGGCATCGGCCTGGGCGTGACCGTCGGCCGAAGCACGCCCACGGTGCGCATCGCCAACGACGACGTCGCCGCACTGGCCGCGCAATCCCGTGGCCGTCTCATTGGCGTGGCGTCCGTCGACCCGCTTTTGCTCGGCCGCGACGCTGCGGTTGCCGAAGCCCGGCGCGCCACGGCTGAGCTGGGACTGCGCGCGATCAACTTGGACGCCGGCTTCTACGAGACGCCGCTGCGTGCCGACGACGACCGGCTAATGCCGCTCTACGAAGCCTGCGTCTCATTGGGCGTGCCGGCCTTTGTCATGTCGGGCCCGACCACGCCCGACCTCGCGTTCAACGACCCGCTGAGCATCGACACCGTCGCCAGAACTTTCCCGCAACTGCCGATCGTCGTCTGCCACGGGTGCTACCCGAACATAGATTCGATGATCGGCGTGGCGTTCCGTCACGAGAACGTTTTCGTCTCGCCGGACATGTACCTCTTCGCACCCGGTGGGCGCCGTTACGCCGACGCGGCCTCGGGCTTCCTGCGCAACCAGCTGCTGTTCGGCTCGTCGTTTCCGTTCCGGCCGATGCTGCAGAGCGTGCGGGACGTGCGCACGCTCGGCTTGGACGAGGACGCCCTCGCCAGGGTGCTGGGCGGCAACGCTGCCACTCTGTTCGGCCTCGACGCCGCATCGACGCCAAAGGCTTAGGTCGTCGCAGCCGCCTGGTCCTGCCCGGTGGGCGCCGTGAGCATGCCGGCGGCCACGCTTGCCGCAGCGCGCGCGTCCGACGATCTGCAACCTCGATGGCCTCTCCCGATGCTTTCTCCCACTTGGACGTACATTCATCTTGCGAACGTCTTGCGGTGGCAGGTTACGTTTTCATTGCACGGGTTACTCGGTCAAGTGCCCGAATCTGAGCGGTCGTGAATGCCTTTACCAGCGTCCTGTTCCGTTCGATCAAACATGAAAGGTCGTGTTTGACCGAGTAGGAGATCGCCACGCCCTGGTTGCCGCGCCAGGCAGAAGCTATGGCATCTGCGACACCAAACTTCTCCGGAAGCAGATGCCCGGCTCGGGCGAAGTCCATCGATGCGAGTGCCGCATTCTCCTCCCTTAGCACATCGATTATGCGTCGCACCAATACAGACTGATTCGGCTTGGCGTGAAGTTCTGTCTCATCGAACAACAAACTGCTCTCCGGCTTTTTGAGTTGAACAATCATCGTATCGTTCTAGTTGCATGCTCAGATGCAAGCTGACCTTAGTTCACGAGTTCTCTCTACCGACGGTACTCCTTGATGTGCGTTGCAACTGCGAATTGTGCTCAAAGCTCCTCTTCGCGTCGGCCAAATTGGCGGACGCTTCGTAAGCGAGATGTTTGGAGCCATGCGGAGCCCGTCGTACGACCGAGCTTGTTTACAGGAAGCGCCGCCTCCTCCTGCTGCACCGTTTGCTGGACCGGCATTTGGTCAGACCCGAGAACGGTCAGCGCAGCAGAGGCCGCGAGGCGCATGAGGGATAGTGCTGCGTGGTAGCGTATCTCATCGGTGTCCGAGCCCTGTTGGTCAGCCTGTTTACAAAGGCGTGCAGGCGCCGGAAAACCCGTCATCGTTCGCGGAATTATTTTTGACTCGTAGGCCGATACGCGTCACTTATGAACTGGGAAGCGCGGTGGGCAGGACGACTTGGCGCATGACGGCATAGACGCCCTATGGGGCGGCTTTGCGCGCGGCGAGGAAGCCGCCCGCGAGAGCCTGCTGGCGTTGCACTACCAGGAGTTCCGCGCGGTCGCCCGGCGCGTACTGCGCGATGATGGCGGGCGGCTGGCAATGCAACCGACCGACCTCGCGCACGAGGCGGCGCTGCGCATACTGAAACTTGCGCGTATCGATTGGCGGGACCGCGGCCATTTTCTGGCCCTGTCCGCCCGGGTCATGCGGCAGACCCTGATCGACGAAGTGCGCCGCTTCAAGGCCGCCAAACGTCAGATGCCCGATGTCACGACCTGGCTGGACGGGCCGGAGCCGCAGCACCTGCTACCGATTGACCGGTTGGACGACGCGCTGACAGCTTTGTTCGCGATCGACGCGGACCGCGCGCGCGTGGTGGAACTGCGGTTCTATGGCGGCCTGACGATTGCGGAGATCGCGCGGGAGCTCGGCCAGTCGGAAAGCACGGTGGAACGGCGGTGGCGGTCGGCCCGCGCCTGGCTCCTGGCCGAGCTGGCCGATGATGCGTGACGACGCGGCCCGGCTGCGCGAGCGTCGTGCGCTGGACGTGTTCGAAGAGGCCTTGTCCTGGCCGGAAGCGGAACGCCCGGCTAGGCTGCGCACGATGTTCGCCGGTGACCCCGCTTTGATCGGCTCGGTGGAACGGCTGTTCGCCGCTCAACGCGACGCCCACCTGATGCGCACTTGCCTCCCCGAGCCCCGGTCGATGCCGCTCCTTGTAGCAATGCCTGAGCGCGTGGGCGCCTACCGGCTTGTTGGGGAGATCGGCTCTGGCGGCATGGGCAGCGTGCATCGTGCCGAGCGCGTCGAAGGCGGTTTCGAGCAGGTCGTCGCCATCAAGCTTATCCGTGGCGGGTTGTTCTCCCGCGCGGCGGCCGACCGGTTCGCCCAGGAACGGGAAATCCTCGCGCGCCTGCACCATCCGCACGTGACACGGCTGTACGACGGCGGCGTGACCCCAGACGGCCAGAGCTACATCGTGATGGAGTTGTTGGACGGGCTACCCATCGACGAGCACGCCAACCAGTCGAAACTCGATCTGCGCGCGCGCCTGGAGCTGTTTTGCGACGTGTGCGACGCGGCTGGCTACGCGCACCAGCAAGGCGTGGTGCACGCCGATATCAAGCCCAGCAACATCCTGATCGATGCCACGCATGGCGTTAAGCTGCTCGATTTTGGCATCTCCGCGCTGGCTGCCGCTGAGCATCCGTCCGCGGCCGCCTGTACGGACGCCTACGCAAGCCCTCAGCAGCGCCACGGTGCGCGACCGACGCCGGCCGACGACGTGTTCGCGCTTGGCTGCCTGCTCGCGGCGCTGACGCAAGGCTGTCCCAAGCGCGCGGAAGCGGCCGAATTGCGCGCGGTGATCGGCAAGGCGCGGGCGTCTGACGCACGCGATCGGTATACCTCGTGCGGGGCTCTATCCGAAGACGTGGGAAGGCTGCGAAGCTTTTTCCCCGTGCACGCGCGGCCCGCCACGCGTCGGCGCGGGCTGTTGTTCTTCTGGCGTCGGCACCGGCTGGCCAGCTCGGCGGCCGTGGCGGTAGCAGCCGGCCTGACCGCGGCCGTTGTTGTGGCCACGACGCTGGAAATCCGCGCCGAGTCCGCCCTTGTGCAGGCTGATCAGCGCTTTGCTGAAGTGCGGGCGCTGTCGCGATACTTGCTGGACGACGTAACCGACCAGTTGCAGGCCTTCCCCGGCACGTCGGCGCTGCGGCGCGACATCGCCACGCGCTCGCGCGCCTATCTGGAGAAACTGAGCAGAGTGCCTGGTGCCGCCCCGGATATCAGGCTGGAGGTGGCAAGGGGCTACACCAAGACAGGTCGCATCCTGGGCCTGCCGGACGTGCAGGGCATGGGCGATGACGCCGCGGCCAAGCAGGATCTCGCACAGGCCGAGGCAGCGTTGCGCGCGCTGGCAAACGCCCCGTCCGCCATGACCGCACGCGCCGACACGGCCGCCAGCATCGCAACGTCCCTGGCGCAGACGTTGTGCGCGCGGGCGGCCATCGCGCGCACCGTGGACAATGATACCGGCTTGTCCCGGCGGCTGTACGAGGAGGCTGCGCGGCTCACGGCGCCGAGGGAGCTGGCCGGGTCACCGGTTGAGCAGCGCTTGACGCAGGCGCGCGCGTTGATCGGGGTGGCCGAACTGCTCAACGACGGTGGCCGGCCCGCCGAGATGCTGGCCCCGCTGGATGCGGCCTCTGCCGACCTGCGCGGCCTGCCGTCCGAGCCAGACCGCGTGGGCATGGCGATCACCAAAGCTGCGCTGCTGAACCTGCGCGGCGACGCGGCGTATTTCTTGGGCCACGTGGCGGATTCGTTGACGTTCTACCAACAGGCGGCTGCGAACCTGGACGCAGCACGGGACAAGATGCCGGACATGCGCCTGCTGGAACGCAGCGCGTTCACCTCCTGGAACGTGGCCTCGGTGCTCGACGAGTTGGGCCGCCATGCCGAGGGCCTTGCGGTGATCGATCGCGGCGTCGCCGACGCCGACATGATGCGTCTGTTCGAGGACAGCACCCGCGCGCGCCACGTGGTGGACGTGGTGCATACCCAGCGAGCGCAGGCGCTCGCTTCCGTCGGCCGGTTCGAGGATGCGATCGCGCAGGCCCGCGCCGAGCTGGCCGAGGTTCGCGCCACCGAAGCTGCCTCGCCTGGCAGCTTTGAGGCCGCCCGGTCAGTGCCGGTCGTGCTGCGTCCGGTGGGCGAAGTCTACCTGGCTGCGGGACGGCCAGCAGAGGCCTGTGCCGCTTTCACAGAAGCCCGCGAGGCCTGGCGGACTCTGAGCAACAGGACGGGCTTGATCGGTTACGATACCGCGACAGAGCTGCCGATCCTCGAACGTGAGCTCCAGCAGTGCCCTCATCACGGCTGAGCACTGGTTTGGCGACGAACACCTGGACGGAAAGACCGTATCGGCAAGCTGCCGTGTAGGCGAACGCCTGTTGCACGAAAGGCTTCCTAGCCGGCGGCGAGAAAGCAAGACCTTCTTTTTCGAGAACAAGAAGCAAAAAGCTTTCGTCTCGGCTGTCGCGGACTCTACCGCAGCGTACACCCGAGGGAACAAATGTTTTTGGTTCTTTTTTTCAAAAAAGAACAGCTTTTTCAACAAGCAACGGTCACTGTCTCGAGCGGGGGCGAGCAGGGCCTTGGCAAAGCCGCCAGGCCGGCGCATCTCACAAAAAAAGATGTCGCTCAGCGGTCGAGGGAACGCGAAATCGCCTTGAATGCAAACGTAAGCACCCAGCGCAGTGTAGCCAACGCAGGGGTGACCCGGCGCGCCCTCCTGGCAGGTGCCGTGTTGCTGCCTGCGCGCCCCGCCCTGGCCGCCGGTCTGCCAGAGCTACGGCTGGGCATCCTCCCGTTCGGCACGGTGCAGTGGATCGCCGACGTCGTTCGACGCAACGGGCTCGACACGGCAAACGGGTTCACCTTGCAGACAACCAGGCTGGCCAACACGGAAGCTGGAAAAGTGGCTTTGCTGGGTCACGCCGTCGATGTAGCGGTTTCAGACTGGCCGTTCGTCGCCTCTCAACGCAGTCAGGGCGGCACGCTCACCTTCTCGCCATTCTCGAGTAGCGTCGGCGGCATCATGGTGCCTCAGGCCTCGCCAGTGCACCAACTGACGGATTTGAAGGGCCTGCGCCTGGGTGTCGCCGGCGGCGCGGCAGATAAATCCTGGCTGATCGTGCGCGCTGCGGCGAGGAAGCAAGGCCTCAACATCGAGAAGGCCGCGCGGCTGTCGTTCGGCGCGCCACCGCTGCTCAGTGCTGCCCTAGGCGATGGCGGGCTGGACGCTCTACTCACCTTCTGGAACTTTTGCGCGCGCCTACAAGCCACCGGCTTGCGCGAGGCGATATCGTTGACCGATTGCGCCCGCATCTTGGGGCTCACTGACGCGCCGGTGCTGGTCGGATACGTCTTCGACGCCGGCTGGGCTGCGGCCAACCGGCCCGCCATCGACGGCTTCCTCCGGGCTGCTGCTGCCGCAGAGGATCTGCTCGTCACGCGTCCTGCCGAGTGGGCTGCGATACGCCCTCTGATGGATGCGCCCGATGAAGCCCTCTTCCTGCAGCTCAAATCCCGTTTTCTCGCTGGCATCTCGCGGCCCGACCCTGCGACGCTGACCGCCCAGGCCAACCAGCTCCTAAGCTTGCTTGCGCAACAGGGTATCGCGGCGGCGGCCACCTTGCCTAACGGCGTTTTTTGGCGAGGTGCTTGACCTGAACGCAGATGCTGCTGCGCGCCGGAGAAGCGCTGTTTCACAAACCTGTGGCGGGCGCGGGGACGGCGGCACGGTCGCTTTCTTGCTTCGATGAAGCTGCCGCACATCCCGGGAACCAGGATGTTGTCCCTGCTAAGCCTGATCGTGCTGTGGTGGCTGGTCGCAGCAATCGCCGCAGACAGCAGACGCCTGCCCGGACCCGTTGCTGTGGCCAAGTTCGTAGAGCATGCAATTCTCGCCGGAGAAATGCTGCCGGCAATGCTGGCCACGCTGTTTCGCGTTGCCAGTGCCTTTTTGATATCCATGCTGGCGGGTGCTGCCATCGGCATTGCCGCGGGCCGGTCGAAAACGGTGGACGAGTTCCTCGACCCTTGGCTGGTGATCGCCTTGAACTTGCCGATACTGATGGTGGTGGTGCTCATATACATCTGGGTAGGCCTCACCGAAGCCGCGGCAATCCTGTCCGTCTGCATCGCGAAGATACCCACCGTGGTGGTAACGATGCGAGAGGGGGCCCGGGCGCTGGATCCGGCGCTCGACGAGCTCGGCCACTGCTTCGCCGTTCCCCGCCTGCGCCGCTGGCGCAGCATTCTGCTGCCGCAATTGGCGCCCTACGTCGCTGCCGCGTGCAGGACCGGCCTGTCGGTAACCTGGAAGATCGTGCTGATCGTCGAGTTGATCGGCCGTCCAAACGGCGTGGGGTTCGAACTTAACCTGTTTTTCCAGAACTTCGATGTCACCGGTATCGTGGCCTACGGCGGCGTGTTCTCAATGTTGATGCTCCTCACTGAGGCGTTTCTGCTCCAACCGTTGGAACGGCGCGCCAATGCCTGGCGCTGACCGATTGACCGTCGACATCGAGGCCAAGGCATACGGCTACCACAACGTGCTCAGCAGAGTGCACTTTACCGCGGTGCCAGGGGAGGTGCTCGCGTTACTTGCGCCCTCCGGCACCGGCAAGACGACAACACTGCGCATTGCCATGGGCCTGGACCGAAAATTTAGGGGCACCGTTCAGCGTCCTGCCGGCCGTGTCGGCGCAGTGTTTCAAGACGCGCGTTTGCTGCCCTGGCTTTCCGTCGGCGGTCAACTGCGACTGGTTCAGCCGGACTTGTCCGACGTCGATGTCGAACGATTTCTCGCATTAGCCGGTCTGCACGACGTGACAGGCCACACGCCAAAGCAGCTGTCGGGCGGAATGGCCAAGCGAGTAGCACTCGCCCGTGCGCTGTCGGTAAGACCTGCCTTGCTGGTATTGGACGAGCCCTTCGCTTCGCTCGATGACCGGCTTGCCGCGCAACTGGGGCAGAGGATCACGGCTCATGCGCGCGACATCGGGGCTATAATGCTGATGGCGACTCACGACCTCCAGCAGGCGCATGCCATTGCAGATCGGCTGCTGGTGCTCAGCGGCACGTCGCCAGCAACGTTAAGCGCCGACTTGTCGCCGACGGTGATTCCCCTGGCTCAGTTACGGGAACACGACGCATTTCAGGGCTCCGGAGGAAACTCTGAGTAAGAACAGGTGAGTGAAATGCGTGTGAGATGTGAAGCATTGGTACTGATCCTCTCCTGACATGCCCTCGTTTCGAAGTTAGGCTCCGTCAACTTGAAGACGGGCGCCGAAGCGATCGTGGTTGAAGCAGGAGCAGATCACTGGCGTGCTGAAGGAGCGCCGAGCGGGTGCGACGGCAGCGCATCTGTTGATGCTGTGCACCTTCCTACATTGCGAGGCATAACTCGTGTGCGCTAACATACGAGCAACGAACCCGAGCCGAGCTGGTGGTCCGCTACGGAGAGGTGCCCTCCGCCAGCGTCGAGGAAATCGGGCAGTGCCGGCATTCTGGCGCCGTTGCTGGAGCGCATGGCGCAGGCGACGCGTTGACTGGCGTCAGGGTCGATCGTCGGCAGGCGCCGTGGGCGGTGCCGCTTGTTAGCCGCTGCAAATGGAAGCGGACTGCCGCGACTCGAGGTGAGGAATCGTAAGTGTCGCTGGTGCCCACGCGCGAGGGGTAGGAGATAGTCGAGGACGACCGTAGTATCGGGTTGATCTGAACACAGCATCTCGCACGTTTCCGCGGCTTCAGCTCGCCGCGCGCGGCATGGTGGCCTGCGCCGGCGCTGGGTTCCGGCTCGGAGCGGACGCAGAAGACAAGCAAGCAGTTCTTTTTTGAAAAAAGAACCAAAAAACTTTTGCTCTCTTTGGGTGTACCAGGATGAGACGTGTCGTCTCAGCATTCCGCGACAGCCGCGACAAAAGCTTTTTGCTTCTTTTTCTCGAAAAAGAAGGCCTTGCTTCGACACAGACACCTAGGATCAAGATTGACCATCAAACCCGAACGCCAGGACGGCGTGCTGCCCCTCGAGCAATACGGCGCGCTCGGCGACGGAAGAAGCGTGGCCTTGCTCGGCGCCGACGGTGCGATCGACTGGCTGTGCCTGCCCAGCCTGGACAGCGTGCCGTTCCTAGACCGTCTCGTCGCCGGCCCGTCCGGCGGCCGCTTCTCAATCACTCCCTCCGGCCCGTTCACCGTGGAGCGAAATTACCGTGAGGACAGCAACGTCCTGGAGCAGACCTTCGCAACGCAAGGCGGGCGCGTCCGTGTCACCTCGTCGCTGAACAGCGGCATCTCCGGCCGCCTGCCCTGGACCGAGTTGGCGCAGCGGATCGAGGGGCTCGAGGGAGAGGTGACGCTCGACGTGGAACTGCGCCTCGGCCGCCGCCGGCAGCGCACGACGCCCTGGCGCGAGACGAGCCCGAACGGAGACGTCGTCCACGTCGACGGGATCATGTGTGCGTTCCGCGCTTCGAGCGACGTGCAGCGGACCGTGGAGGAGGATGACCGGCTCGCCGCCACCCTCATCACGCACCACGGCTCGCGCAGCGTCGTGGCCTTGCTCGCGTCGGACGACGAGCCGCTGATCCTGCCGCCGCTCGACACGATCGACGCCCGTATCGACCGCTCGGACCAGGCCTGGCGGGAGTGGGCAGGCAACCTCGACGTCGCCGGCCCCTACACCGCGGTGCTGCGGCGCAGTGCGCTGGCGTTGAAGCTGCTGCTGTTCTCGCCGACCGGCGCGATCGCGGCGGCAGCCACCAACGGCCTGCCGGAACGGATCGGCGGGGATAAGAACTATGACTACCGTTACGGCTGGCTTCGCGACGCCGCCTACACCATCAAGGCGTTTCTGCGTGTCGGCGCCGTCGAAGAAGCCAAGGCGGCGTTCTCCTGGATGACAGCGACGATCGAACGGCACGACGGCCTGCACATCATGTACAGCCTGGACGGCAACCTCGCACCGCCGCAGGAGAACGTCGACGTTCCCGGATACCGCCGCAGCACCCCGGTGCTGCACGGCAACCAGGCGCGGGAGCAACTGCAGCTTGGCGTGTTCGGCGACATCCTCGAGACCGCCGCGTTGTTCGTAGAGCAGGGCCACGTGCTCGACCTCGTAACACGCCGCCTGCTGGCAAACCTCGCAGACGAATGCGCCGACCAGTGGCGCCGCAAGGATGCCGGCATCTGGGAGCTCGAACAGCAAGAACACTACACCATGTCGAAGCTCCTCTGCTGGACCGCACTCGACCGCGCGGTGAGGCTGGCCACCGCCGGCCAGATCGACGGCAGCCGTTGCGAACGTTGGCGGCGCCAGCGCGATCAGATCCGCGACTGGATCGACGCGCATTGCTGGTCCGAGAGCAAGCAGGCGTACACACTACACCCTGGAACGGACAAGCTTGACGCAGCGCTGCTGCTCGCGACCAGGTTCGGCTTCGAGCGTATGGACCGCCTGACAACAACCCGGGAGGCAGTACGCTCTGAACTCGGCCGCGGACCGTTGCTGTATCGCTACTCAGGCATGCAAGCTGAGGAAGGATGTTTCCTGGCTTGCTCCTTCTGGCTCGTCGAGTCTTACGCGTTGCTTGGTGACGTGACGACGGCGCGAGACATACTCGACGAGTTGTTGACGGCTACCGGCATCAATCTGGGTCTGCTTAATGAGCAGCAGGATCCTTCCAGTGGCGCCATGCTGGGGAACATGCCGCAGGCACTCAGCCATCTGGCGCTGATCCATGCTGTTTTGTCTTTGACCGATTGAGAAAGTCAGGCCAGGGGCGCTGCCCCTGGACCCCTGGGGTTAGAAACCCCAAGCCCCCCGGGTTAGGCTAGGCCTGTGCCTCCGGTTGCGCCGTAGGTCTCGCCGGTGACGTAGCTGGCTTCCTGCGAGGCTAGAAACACGTAGATCGGGGCGATCTCTACCGGCTGGCCCGGGCGGCCTAGCGGCACGGAGCTACCGAACTTCTCCACCGCGTCCTGAGGCTGCCCGCCGGATGGCTGCAGCGGCGTCCAGAAAGGTCCAGGTGCTACCGCGTTCACCCGGATGCCTTTCTCGATGAGCTGCTTGGCCAGCACCTTCGTGAAGGTGATGATGCCGGCTTTGGTTGTTGAGTAGTCGAGCAAAATCTCCGGAGCCTTGTAGGCGACCACCGAGGCTGTGTTGATGATGGACGCACCCGGCGGCATATGCGTAACCGCCGCCTTGCAGATCCAGAACATGGCATACAGGTTGGTCTTGAGCGTGCGGTCGAACTGCTCCGCGGTAATCTCGGAGATGTCGGACTGGTTGGTTTGCTTGCCCGCATTGTTCACGAGTATGTCAAGACCACCGAGCTCGCTGGCAGCTCGTTCGACAAGGCTTTCGCAGAACATCTGATCGGTGATGTCGCCGGGAAGCAGAAGTGCTTTGCGGCCGTCAGCCTCTATCAGTTTCGCGACTTCCTTGGCGTCGGCTTCTTCCTCGGGAAGGTAGCTCAGCGCCACGTCGGCACCTTCGCGGGCAAACGCGATGCAAGCTGCGCGGCCGATACCCGAATCCGCACCCGTGACCAGGGCGTGCCGCCCAGCAAGACGCTTGTGCCCCACATAGCTCGTCTCACCGTGGTCTGGTTTCGGGTCCATCTCCGAAGCCAGCCCCGGCGCAGTCTGCGGCTGACGCGGAAACGGGGGCTGGGGGTACTGATGACGGGGATCCTGCATCTGCAAGCGCTGAGTGTCTGAAATGCTCACCGATTTGTCCTTTAACGCCGAGCACACGACAACCTCGCGCCGAGCAGGTTGGTTCCAAACCCACCTGCCAATCGGGAGCTCATCACGCCGCCTGCCCGCAACGGGCGACGTGAAGCGCGGACCCAGAATCTGACGCTTACGTGATACTCGTGCCAACGCGTGTCATCCGCGCATGCGTCGTCGCACCATCGAGCCTGCGTTCTGTGGTGCGACGCTGAACGCCCGACGTTACCAGCGGCGCTGAGTCGCGACCCTTCGACGCCCTGCAAGGAAGCAAGGCCTGCGTCCTTGAAAAGCAGCAAAAAGTTTTGCCCCTGCTGTCGCGGAGGTTGCTGCAGCGCAGGCCCAAGGGGGCAGGAGTGTTATGAGAACTGGCGTCTCGTCCAACGATCCGTTCGGCCGTCGTGCAATTATGCGTTGGGACCGTAACATATGGCAAGTATGCTGTAGTGGCTTGAAACCTCGACCGACGACAGACAAAATAAACGGTTGTTTTTCAAAGAAGAACCAAAAACCTTCTCTTCCCCTGCGCGTAGGCTACAAAACCGTCGCGACAGCAGGTTACTTCGCCCTGGCCAGGACCTGAGGTTCGCGTGTCAGCAACCAGGCCGCGACCAGTGGGGTCAGGCCGCCAGCAAGCAGCAGGACAGGTGGCAGCCCAACGCAGCACGCCAAAAAAGGCACGCCCAGGATAGCGTCGTCCGGATCGAAAAGCCTGTCGGCTGGCACCCGTCTCGGCCGCTGTGTCGGGCGATTGAGGTGCCAGAACACCACCGCAGTGCTGAGTGCGCCCGAGATGCCCAGGACCGGCGCCCACCAGCCGAGCCAGGTGCGAGTTGCACCGATGCCGATCGCCAGCATGGCCAGTGCGTCCGCGCCGCAATCCCCGGCAAGGTCGAGCACGTGGCCCCACTTGCTGAAACGCCCGGTCTGCCGTGCCAACTCGCCGTCCGCGCGGTCCAGCAGGGCGGAGACGACGAACAGGCCGGATCCGGCGCGGATCGCCTCCACCGATCCGAACGAGAACGCCGTTGCCGCCGCCATCGCGGTGACGATGCGCAAGCCGGTGAGGTGGTTCGGCCGGACTTTGGTTCTCGCCAAACATCCGACGAGAGGACGGATCAGGCGGTGCAGAGCGGTATTATGGCTCACGATCGCCACGCAGGTTACTGGCGCCGGCAACCCGCATGCGAAGCGTAGACACTAGCCCGCAGCCGGCGTGGACCGCCGCGCGGCCGGGCACCCAGGGCACGACGGGGTCGGTGGAAGAATGACGTTTCATCGTGGAGTGATCATGCCGACAGCTTTGATCTGATCCTGTTAGACGAGGAGAAAAGCAAGGCAAGCAGTTCTTTTTAAAAAAAGAACCAAAAAGCTTTTGCTCTCATACGACACGTCGTTTGAGCGTATCGTTTCAGCTGTCCGCGACTGCGCGCGCAGAAGCTTTTTTTGCTTCGTTTTCTCGAAAAAGAAGATGCTTGCTTCTGCTTGCCTTGCCCTGCTGCGCTACGCTCGGCGTTTTCGCGAAACCCAGGCCAGCAGCGCAGGCTCGAACGTCAAACTGCACAGCAGCGTAGACGCCAGGCTGACCAGCAGCAGCGCTCCCATGCTGGCAGTGCCTGGATGTTTCGACAGGGCGAGCGAGCCGAACGCGGTCGCCGTGGTCAGCGCGGAGAACAGCACCGCGCGCGCCGTGGCCGAGCTCAGCGGCATCTGCATCCCGGCACGCCAGTTCATCACGAAGTACACGTTGAACGACACGCCGACGCCCAGCAGCAGCGGCAGTGCTATGATGTTGGCGAAGTTGAGCGGCAGCGGGAGCAGCACCGCGGCGATCACCGTCAACAACGTGGAGAGCAGCAGCGGCGCCAGCACCAGGGCGACATCGAGCAGGCGGCGCAACGCCACCAGCAGGATCAGGGTGATGGCCACCATGGCGCCGATGGCGGCCATGCGGAACGCGGCCACGATGGTGTCGGCACTGCGCACGATGGCCACCGCCGCCCCGCTCGCCTCAGGTGCCACCGCCGTCACCTGCGCCACGAAGCGGTGCAGCCCGGCGCTGTCCTGCGACGCGGCCCGGTTCGGCAGCACCTGCAGCTTGGCGCGTCCGTCAGGCGCAACCCACTCGGCGGCCAGGTCGGCGGGGATGTCGGCGCGCGTCACCGGGCCGGCGCCCAGCACCGTCTGCAACTGGCCTAACTGCGCCGGCAGGAAGCGAGTCAGCGCGGCGTCGGCTTCCAGCAGCCGCGCGTCGCTGGCCGATTGCAGCCGCTCCAGGTCGGCGGTGACCAGGGCGTACGGCGCGCCGGCCGGCATCGTCCGCGCGGCCTCCCGCATGTCCGGCAGAGCGCGGCGCAGCCCGGCGCGCAGGGCGGCGGCGTCCGGCGCCGGCCTGGCCTGCACCGCCAGGGTGGGCAGCAGCAGGGAGGCGGCGTCGGCGATCATCGGCAACTTGGCGGCCTGGTCGGCGGGCACCAGGCTGTCGAGGCTGACGGTGCCCTCCACCGTCGGCAGCTTGTCCAGCCGGGCAGCCAGCGCCGCGACGTCGCCGATCGAGGGTTCCAGCATCTCGATGCTGTAAGGGTTGGTGACCGGGTCGGCGGCGAGGTCGGCGAGCGTGGTCACTGACTCGCTCGACTGGTTTTTGGTGTGCAGCGGGTCGCCGTCGAACTTCAGCCAGGGGGCAAGCCCCACGCCCAGCAGGGCCAGCACGCCGGCCCCCGCCAGGACCAGCCTGCGGTGCCGCACGATGGCGGCGTCGACCGGCCGGGCCCAGGCGAAGCCCACCTCGCCAGCCTCGGGCGCCGGCCGGCACAGCGCGATGAGCCCGGGCAGCACGCTCAGCGTGCAGGCGAACGCGATCAGCATGCCAGTCCCGGCGATCAGGCCCAGTTGCGCCACGCCGGCGAACGAGGTGGGGGTAAAGGCAAAGAAGCCCGCCGAGGTGGACAGCGAGGCCACCAGGATCTGCGCGCCGCTGCGACGGCCTGCGGTGCCCAGCGCCGAGGCGATGTCCGGATGCCTGGTGCTGGCCTCGCGGAAGCGGACGGTGAACTGGATGGCGAAGTCCACCGCCAGCCCGACGAACAGCACCGCAAAGGCGACGGAGACGAGGTTCAGCGTGCCCACCGCCACCGCCGCGAACGCCGCGGTCAGGTCCAGTCCCAGCAAAAGTGTGCCCAGTATGGGCAGTATCAGCCGCCAGGACCGCACCGCAATCCACAGCCACAGCGTGACCAGCATCAGGCTGGCCGCCAGCCCGCCCGCTGCCCCGTGGGCGACTGTGGCGAACTCGTCGTCGTCCAGCGCCACCGGGCCGGTGATGCGCACGCGCGCGCTGCCGTCGCGCACGAACGGAAGGGAGGCGGCGGCTTGCCGGATCGCCGCGGTCGCCTTGGCACCCGGCTGCAGGGCGCCGTAATCCTGGTGCGGCTTGATCAGCACGAAGCGGTAGCGCCCGGCCAGCGAGGCGACCTGGCCGGCCAGCAGGCTCTGCCAGGACAGCGTCTTGGCCTGTCCGCCCGCCGCCAGCGCGGCGTGGAAGCCCATCAGCGCCGGGGCGAACGCGGTGAGGTCGGCGTGCTGGCGCACCACGCCGATGCCGATCAGCGACAGCGCGCCGGCGAGCCCATCCAGGCTGGGGTCCAGAGCGAGCTGGCCGAGAAAGGGCTGCGCGTCGACGGTGCGGTCCAGCAGGTCCGCCAGCTTGGCCGTGCCGAGATAGAGCAAGCCGTTGCGATGCAGAAAGGGCGACGCAGTGGGCTGGACGACGGAGATGAAATGGGCGGTGTCGCCCTGCAGTGCTGCGGCCAGCGCGTCCGCCGTGGCGTCGGCCTCCTCGGGGATGGCGGCGTCGATCACGGCGACGAGGATGCTCTTGGTCTGCGGGAAGGCGTCGCGCAGCGCGTTCTGCCGCTGCTTCCACGGCAGGCTGGCGGAGAACAGCGTGCCGGTGTCGGTGCTGACGCCGAGGTCGGTGCGGATCGTCAGCACGCCCAGCAGCGCCAGCACCACTGCCGCTGCGGTCACCCTCAGCGGCCGCGCGCCGCACCAGGCGGTCAGGCGTCCCAGCAGAGCCGGCAGGTTCCCCATCAGCTCACCGCCGGCAGGCGCTGCAGGCGCCAGGCCGTCAGCAGCATGATGGCGGTGGCGCCGATTGCGGCGCTGATCAGCACCGGGCCGAGCCAGCCCAGCCAGGCCAGCGGCGCCATCAGGTAAAGCGCGTCCTCCGGGTCGAACCCCCAGCGGCCGGAATACGCCTTGGTGCCCGGCGGGCTGCGCAGTTCCAGCCGGTGCGAGAAGATGCTGCCCAGCAGCAACGAAAGCCCTGCCACCAGCCCAAGCGGTATCGCCCAGACGCCGAGCCGGGAATGACGCAGGCCGACGCCGATCGCCACGAACAGCAGCGCGTTCACCGTGATGTCCGCGTAGGTGTCGTAGAGGTGCCCGGCCGGGCTGGTGAGCTTGCCCAGCCGGGCCAGCTCGCCGTCGGCACGGTCGAGGAACGCGCTGAGGATCCAGAGCCAGCCGCCCCACCAGGTGCCAGTACGCGTGCCTAACGCCAGGCCGGCGCAGGCGGCCAGCCCAGTCAGCAGGCGCAGGGTGGTCAGGTGGTTCGGCCGGATCGGCGTGCCGATCATCGGCCGCACCAGGGGACGCGCGATCACGTGGCTCCAGGAGGTGCCGCTCACAATGGAGTGTCCCCGGCCAGGCGCACCAGCGGGCGCGCGATCATGCGGCGCCAGAAGGTGCCGGTCACGCCGCGTCCTCTCTGACACGCCGGCGCACGCGCGGCGCGCGGCGTTCCAACCTGTGCCACAGCGCCAGGGCAGGCAGGCCCAACGCTACCTCGCGCAGGCGTTTGACCAGGGACAGCGCGATGCCGACCTCCGGCGAGAGCTGGAACAAGCCGCACAGCACGATGTAGCCGCCCTCCTGCACGCCGAGCGCCCCGGGGACGGCGAACCCCGCCGCCTTCAGCGCCTGGCCGAGACTCTCTATCGCCATCCCGGCGCCAAGGCCGACGTCGTGCCCCAGGAAGTGCAGCGCCAGGCACACCTCCGCCCCGCCGAGCAGCCAGGAGACCATGTGCCAGGCGGCACCCTCCAGCACCGGACGCGGGCGGGCGTAGCAGCCGCGCAGCGCGTCGTGCAGGCCCGCCACCTGGCCGGTTCCCGCCCAGCCGAAAAGGCCACCCAGCCGAAGCATGGCGGTTTCGGCCACCCTGCCCAGGCCGAACCATTGCGCGCCCAGGAAGGCGGCTGCAACTCCGGACGCGGCTAGCAGGCCGGTCACCGCGTAGCGGGCGACCCCGCCGCCACCCACCAGCAGCAGCATCAGCCCGAGCCCGAACAGAGTGAACAGGATCTGGGTGACCATCTCCAGCGTCAGGTCTGCGACCGTGGTGGCGACGGCTTGCGGCAGCTTCATGCCGCGGCGCTGGAGCAGGCGGGCGGCCACCACCGGGCCGCCGATCTGTGCCACCGGCAGCAGGTTGTTCACCCCCTCGCGCACCAGGCGCAGCGCGCCGTAGGCCGCCATTCCGGGCCGCCGGGCCACCGAGGCGGACATGCTGCGCCACCCGGCGGCGGATGCGGCCACCTGCAGCAGGTGCACGGCGACCACCCCGGCCAACCCGAGCCAGCCCGCCCGGCCGAGCAGGGCCGCGACCAAGCCGAACCCGTAGGTGTGCAGTAGCCACGCCGCCAGGCACAGCCCGGCCACCCCGGCGACGATCGGCACGGCTCTCACGCGTGACCCTCCGCCGGCCGGCTCGGCTGGTCCTGGGCCGCTCCGCGACGCCGGCCACGGGCCGGCCAACCTCGCCAGCAATGTACGCAGGGGCACAGCCGGCCATGGTTCTTCCCACGCGGCCAGGCGCGCCTCCACCCGCACAGCCGGCCGCGGTCCCAGCGGCACGACTGATCATGGTCGGACAGAGGCAACCGGCCGTGGCCCCGCGGACGCGGCCGGTTCTGGCTACGCCGGAACGTCCGGCCATGGTCCTGTCGAAGTGGCTGGCCATGGTCACACCGGCACAGCCGGTCATGGTTCTGCAGAAGCGGCCGGTCAGGGTCGCACCGGCATAGCTGGCCATGGACCTGCCGACATGGCCGGTCATTCTGCCGCCGACCCATGTCCCGTTGCTGCCCGTAAAGCCGGCCGTGGTGCCATCCGCCTTGCCGGGCACGAGTCCGCCGGCATTGCGGGCCAAGCCTGCGCCGGGCTACGCGCCCGGCATGCCCGACACCGATGCCGACCAGCCTACTCTGCTGCTCACCCCCGGCCCGCTGACCACCTCCGCCCGCACCCGCGCCGCACTCGGGCGGGACTGGGGGTCGCGCGACGACGCGTTCATCGCGCTCAGCGAAGGCGTGCGCGCCAGGCTGGCCGGCCTTGTCGGCGGCGCCGGCAGCCACGTCGCCGTGCCGATCCAGGGTGCCGGCACCTTTGCGGTGGAAGCCGCCGTGCAGAGCCTGGTGCCGCGGGACGGCAGGCTGCTGGTGCTGGTCAACGGCGCCTACGGACGTCGCATCGCCGAGATGGCGCGCAGGCTCGGCCGGCTGGGCCGCGTGCTGGAGGTGGCCGAAGACCAGCCGGTCCCGCCCGATGCCGTGCGCGCCGCGCTGGCGGACGACGCGGCGATCACCGACGTCGCACTCGTTCACTGCGAGACCACCAGCGGCATCCTCAACCCGCTCGCACCCGTCGCCGAGATCGTGCAGGCCGCAGGACGGCGGCTGATCCTGGACGCGATGAGCTCGTTCGGCGCTGTGCCGATCGACCTGCGCGCCACGCCCTGCGCCGCGGTGGTCGGCTCTGCCAACAAGGGCCTGGAAGGCGTGCCGGGGCTGGGCTTCGTCGTCGCCGAACTGGCGCACCTGGGCACCTGCGCGGACAACGCCGTCAGCCTCAGCCTGGACCTTTACGCCCAGTGGCGCGGCTTCGAGACCAACCGGCAATGGCGCTTCACCCCGCCGGTGCAGGTGGTGGCAGCCCTGGCCGCAGCGCTGGACCAGCTGGAGGAGGAAGGCGGCGTTCCCGCCAGGCACGCCCGCTACCAGGCCAACTGCGCGATGCTGACCGCCGGCCTGCGCGCGCACGGCTTTGCCACCTACGTCGACGACGCCCACCAGGCGCCGGTGATCGTGACGTTCCGCATCCCGCCCGGCGGCTGGTTCGACTTCGACCGGTTCTACGGCTTTCTGGCCGCGCGCGGGGTGGTGATCTACCCGGGCAAGCTGACGCAGGAACCCAGCTTCCGCATCGGCTGCATCGGCGCTGTCGGACGCTTGGAGATGGCGCGTGCGCTTGCGGCGGTGGATGCTTTTATGGCTGCGCGCTGAGAGGGCGAGACGAAAGGAAGGATGGCCTTCTTCTTTGGGAAAAAAACGCAAAAAGCTTTTGCGCGCGCTGTCGCGGACGGCTGAAAAGTTACGAATCGGCGACATGCGACCGACTTGCGGGAAGTTTGATTGTCGCTGCTCGGGGTTTTCGGCGACTAGGCAATTGCGTTTTAACACCGAGCGCACCAAGAAGCTTTGTTTGGAGGCGAACACCGCAGCTGCGTTGCTACCTTGCGTAAGCACTTCCGAGGACGACCGGTCCAGAAACAGTCGGGTTAATTGGTGCTCTTGGTGGTGAATCTCTTCTGTCTCGGGATATGTGTGTCTGGCAACTTGCGTGCTAAAACCTGCAGCCGTTTGTCTTGACTCATCGCGCTCCAGCAAGGAAGGCAAGGCCTTCTTTTCTGGAGAAAAGAAGCAAAAGACTTTTATCCCTGCTGTCGCGAAGCTTTCTGCAGCACGCGCCCGAGGGAACAAGAGTTTCTTGGTTCTTTTTTTCAAAAAAGAACCGCTTGGCTTGCCTGTCACCGGTCAACACTCCGGGTCATCGTCATGAGGCGGCAGCCCGCGCTTTGCAGTCGCCTCTCTTCGGTCAACAAAAGACTTGCCCGTTATCACTCACGCCGCCTGGAGCACGAAGTCGCGGAACCGCCGGGCCACCTCGTGCGGCGCGATCGTTGGGCGGCCCAGTCTCTCCATCGATCCCGGCCGGATGCGCACATGCAGCAACACCGGCCCGCCCCGGTCGAGCGCGTTGGTAAACGCATGCGCGAAACCCGTCTCGGTGTCGCAGCTGAACACGTGGGCGTAGCCGCAGGACAGCGCTACGCCAGCAAAGTCGACGCTGGCGGACACGGTGGCCTGGCCGCCGGTGGAATCGTGCACGCCGTTGTCCAGCAGCACGTGCAGCAGGCCGGGCGGCTGGTAGGCGCCGATGGTGGCCATGGCACCCAGCTTCATCAGCGCGGCGCCGTCGCCGTCCAGCACGACGGTGCGGCGGCCGGTCGTCAGCGCCAGTCCCAGGCCCATCGGCGCGGCACAGCCCATCGAGCCCACCTGGTAGAGGTGCTGCGCGCGGTCCTGCAGGGTGAACAGCTCGCGGCCGGTCTTGCCGGTGGTGGCGATGATGGGTGCGTCGTCCGGCGTCAAGGCAAGCACGCGCTCCAGGATCTCGACCCGGCTCGGACGCGGGCCGTTCTCGCAGAAGTCAGTGCGGCTGCCGGCGCCGGGATGCGGGCGGGCCGGTTCGTCGAGCGCCTCGTCGGCCAGGTCGCCCTTCTGCATGACAAAGGCGAACGGCAGCGAGGTGCGCTCCATCTCGGCCAGCGCGTGGCCAAACGCCGGACCGACCGACTCCGGCGTCTGCGGGAACAGCGCGTGGCCCAGACGCATGACGGCGAGCAGGTCTTGGGTGATCTCGCCCATCAGCGCGTGTTGCGGCTCGTCGGCCAGGCCGGGCTGGCCGCGCCAGGTGACCACCAGCAGGGTGGGGATGCGAAACGGCGTGTTCAGCGAGGTGAGCGGGTTGACCGCGTTGCCCAGGCCGGAATTCTGGCACATCACCACGGTCTGCCGTCCGGCGAGCCAGGCGCCGGCGGCGATGGCCACCGCCTCGCCCTCGCTGGCCGCACCCACGTAGCGAAGCATACGGTCGCTGGCCACACGATTGATCAGCGGAGTGAGGAAGCTGCACGGCACGCCGGTGTAGAGGCTGAAACCGGTGGCGGATGCCGCCTGCAGCACGGCGCCCGCGGTCAGCATCGATGCTGCCAATCAGGAAAGGCAAGGCAAGCAGTTCTTTTTTGAAGAACAGAACCAAAAAACTCTTGGTCCCTAGATGCACGCTGAAGGAGACTCCGCGACAGCCAAGACAGAAGTCTTTTGCTGCTTTTTTTCAAAAAAGCAGGCCCTGCTTTCTTTGCTAGCTGTCCAGAACTCAAAGTGCTGGCTCGAAAATAAGGGCAACCAGGCGGCACACGCGCGTGTAACGATGCGGGTTCACGACTGGATGTCTACCGACGCACACTCAGGAGAAGTTCCGCGCGTCTGCAAGGTCGGTCAGGGTGTCCACGTCCAGCCAGTGCCCGGCGATGTAGTGCACCGCCACTTCGCAGCGTGTGCGCAACCGGTTCGCGACAGCCAGCAGGTCGGCCTGCCGCAGCGTGCCGTCCGCCTGCATCGCCGCGAGCTCTTCGCGGAGCAGCTCGGTGCCGCGTACGCTGGTGTGCATGAGGCCGATCCACTCGCCGGCGGCATGGTCACGTTCCACGGCAACGCCGGTCAGGCGGGCCGGCGTGTCCTCCAGGTAGGCGGCGGTGTTGCGGCGGTCAGTCGCGACCAGGTCTGCCGGGTTTGCCTGGCTGCGCAGCGACGAATCCACCACGACGGTGACGTCGGCCGGAGAGGCGAACAGGCCGTCGAGGATGTAGCGCCGGAACAGCACGTCGCCGTAGGACACCACCAGCTCGCCGTTCAGGCCCGGCATGGCACAGGCGAGCGACGCCGCTTCGCCGGTGCCGGCGTAATCCATGTTGTCGACGACGTCGAAACCGTCAGGCACGATCGCGTCGCGTGCGTAGCCACGCACCACGGTCACGTCGTGCACCCCGCCCTCGCCGAGTGTTTCCAGCAGCCGGTGCAGCAGCGTCTTGCCGCGGATGTCGACCAGGCATTTCGGCAGGCTGGCGGTGACCTCGCCCAACGCCGTGCCGCGCGAAGCGGCCAGCACCACGCCGTGGATGCTGCGGCTGAGCGGCAGGTAGCGCCGCTGCGCCTCTTCCAGCTCGTCGTTGCCGGTGAGCCGGAAGATGTCGCGCACGCTGGTGATGCGGTCTTCGACCTCGACCAGCGATTCGGATTTTGCGATGGTGCGCGCGGTCTGCCGCATTGCAGCGATCGACGACCGCACGAGGTGGTTCGCCCAGATCACCGTCGAGACGCCAGTGGCGCGCAGCGTGGCGGTGGGTGTTGCGTAGTACATCGTCGGCACTACGACGATCGGGCAGCGTCCGTCCCAGCGCTGCATGAAGGCGGCGATCTCGCTGACGTCGGACCGTTTGGAGTGCACCAGGATCGCGTCCGCACCTGCCGCATGGTAGGCTTCGGCGCGACGCAGCGCTTCTTCCATCGAGTGGCCGGAGATCAGTGCCTCGGTGCGCGCCACGATGCAGAAATCGCCGTCGGTCTGCGCGTCCTTGCCGGCGCGGATGCGGCCGCAGAACTCGTCCTGGTCGGCCAGCGACTGGCGTTCACCGAGAAAGGAGTTCGTCTTGGGGAACAATTTATCCTCGAGGCAGACGCCGGCAATGCCGCGCTCGCCGAGCTTTCTCACCAGGCGGCGCACGTTGTTGAAATTGCCGTAGCCGGTGTCGCCATCAACCAGGATCGGCAACGAGCTGGCGTCGGCCATGAACTCCAGCACGTCGAGCACCTGCGTCCAGGACGCCTCGTTGTTGTCACGCAACCCGAGCGAGGCCGAGATCGACAGGCCGGAGGCCCAGATGCCGGCGAACCCTGCCTCCTCGACGATCTTGGCCGACAGGCCGCTATGCGCCTCCATGAGAAACGACAGGCCAGGTGAGACGAGCAACGATCGAAGCTCGGCCGGGCGGGACAGGCCGCGTATGTAGGTGCGGTTCAGCGGTGCTTGGTCGGGCAATGCGAAGTCTCGGTATGACGGGGATTTGACCGAGCGGTCAGGGCGCGTACATAATCCTCGCCCTGAGGCGTTACAATGCATTTCAATGACAGAAGGATGACGGGACTGCCGCCTGTCACGCAAGGGATACACGCCGTCATCTTGGCCGCCGGGGTGGGTCGCAGACTCCGAGACGGGGCTGCCGACAGCATACCTAAGCCCAAGATAATGCTGGAATTTGGGGGACGAAGCCTGCTGTCGCGCCACCTCGATCTGCTCGCACAGGCCGGGGTTCGTGACGTGACGATCGTGGTTGGTCACGGCGCGGCGCAGGTCAGGTCGGCGTTGACCGAATTGCACGTCGGGGTGGATGTAACCACGATCGAGAACCCCGACTATACGGAGGGCAGCGTGGTGTCGCTGTGGACCGCGCGGGATTTGTTGCGGTGCAAACGGCCGATCCTGCTCATGGATGCCGACGTGCTGTACGACCGTCGTCTTTTGGAACGGCTGGTGCGGAGCGAGCGACGCGATTGCCTGCTACTGGACCGCAACATAGAGCCAGGTGACGAACCGGTGAAGCTTTGCGTGCGGGGCGGCGCGATCGTGGACTTCAGAAAAATCCCCACCGAGCCGCATGACTGGTACGGCGAGTCTGTGGGTTTCTTCCGTTTCTCGCCGGATGCAGCCTGCGAGTTGGCGGACCGCGTGGAGGATTACGTCGCCACCGGGCGACGGTTACAGGAATACGAGGAACCGATACGCGACATGATACAGGCCAGCGACCCGCGCCGTTTCGGCTTCGAGGACATCAGCTCTCTGCCCTGGACAGAAATCGACTTTCCAGAGGACGTCACCAAGGCACGCGCCTTGTTGCCGGAGTTGGCAGCGTGAGCGCGGCGTTGATGGAGGACGCAGGCTTCGCAAGCTCCAGGCGGCCGTCCGTGCAAGAGGTTGCCCGGATGCACGAAGACGGCTTTCTGGTCGTGCCGCGTTTCTTCGATCCACAGCAGGTGGCGGAGTTGCTGGACTGGACGGAGGACTTGCAGCGTGCGCCCGAAGCGCCTGGCCAGCACTGGGTTTATCACGAGGATAGCCTGACTGAACCGGGGCGCCGGGTGATCCAGCGCATCGAGAACTTCTGCCCCTACCACGCGGGGCTGGACGGTCTTGTCCGGCACGGCGGCTTGCATGAGTGGACGTCGGCGCTGCTGGGCGGCCCGGTCGTGCTGTTCAAGGACAAGATCAACTTCAAGATGCCCGGTGGACTTGGCTTCAAGGCGCACCAGGACCAGCAGGCCGGCTGGGGTAAATACGCCGATTTGTTCGTCACCGCGCTGGTCACGATCGACGCCGCCACCCTGGACAACGGCTGCCTGGAGATGGTGGCAGGCCGTCATCGTGAGGGTCTGATCGGCGAGGAATGGAACCCGCTGGACGAAAGCGGGCTGGCGCTGCAGGCGGTGCCCACCATGCCGGGCGACGTGATCTTCTTCGACAGCTACGCGCCGCACGCCTCCAAACCGAATTTCACCTCGCAGCCGCGGCGTTTATTGTATTTGACTTACAACCTGCTGTCGGACGGTGACCACCGTGCGCGGTATTATGCGGACAAGCACGCGGCGTTTCCGCCGGATATCGAGCGGGAGGTTGGAGCGAGCTACGTGTTTCGAGTCTGAGCGAAGGAAGCGGTTCTTTTTTGAAAAAAGAACCAAAAAAATTCTTGTGCTTGCTGTCGCGGACGGTTGAGACATCACGCTTGGTATGACCGCCCAACGAGAAGGGAAGTTGTTGGGTCTGGCCTGGATAATGCAGACAGGCTTCATCGATCATATGGTTACAGGCCGCCGCAGGAGCCGTCTTCCTGACAGTATTCAGAGAGCCTTGATTGTCCAATTCGTAGCGGGCGTGCCGGCCCGCATGGCGGCCGAGCTGGTGGGCGTCAACCGCCACTCGGCGACGTTGTTCTATCACAAGTTGCGCGAGCTGATCGCAGCGAGGTTGGCGGCCGAGGCGCCGTTTGCGGTGGGTGAGATCGAGGTCGACGAGAGCTACTTCGGCGGCGTCCGCAAAGGCAAACGCGGCCGCGGCGCAGCTGGCAAAGTGCCGGTATTCGGCCTGCTCAAACGTGACGGGCGGGTCTACGCAACCATGATCCCCGACACCCGCTCGCAGACGCTCGTGGGCATCATCCGCGACCGCATCCAGCCCGACAGCGTCGTCTACACCAATAGCTATCGCTCCTACGACGTGCTGGATGTTTCCGAATTCCACCACCAGCGCATCAACCACCAGAACGCCTTTGTCGATCGCGCAAACCACATCAACGGCATCGAGAACTTCTGGAACCAGGCAAAACGGCATCTGCGCAGCTACAACGGCATTCCCAAGGCACACTTCCACCTGTTCCTCAAGGAATGCGAGTGGCGGTTCAACTACCGGCCGGCTAGCAATTTGCTCGCGGTGCTGATGGCTTGGGCGAACCCAGACGGCTCGCGGTGATACGCCAGCGCTGCCCCAAGCGTGTGGATAAGTGGCTTGCCGGCGCCAGACTCTTGACGGTCGCTTGGCAAGCCACTTACCCACACGGACCCGACTGCCCCAAAGTAACGTCACAAAGGGCGTTACCTCACCCTCATCTAGGCCAGCCCTGACTTTGTGGTCCTTTTTTAGATAGAAACTGCTTGCATACCGTAACGGTCGAGAATTCGTGCCGGCTGGCCTGCAGGTTACACGCGGAGATGGTTTGGGATGACCAGTCCGAGCCGGTTCGGCACGTCCCAGATTTCGCGTGCGGTGCGCACCGGGGTAAAGCCGGCGCGCAGGTAGTTGGGCAGGGCGCGCGGGTGGTCAGCGGTGCAGGTGTTCACCGTGATGGCGCGCGGTTTGTGCGCCCACGCGGTAGCCAGGGCCAGGCGCAGTAGCGTGTTGCCCATGCCAAGGCCGATGGCGTGTGGCAGCAGGCCGAAATAGCTGATGTTGACGGTATTGGCAGTGCGTGCGTCGAGCTCGAAGAAGCCGGCCGGCTCGGCGTGACGGTAGAGCACGTGGAGGGAGACGCCAGGCGAGCCGAGCAGGGCGGCAAGCTGGGCCTCGGGCATGGTGCGGCGCAGCCACCATACATAGGGCGCGCCGACGATATCGTAGAGGTAGCGATAGAAGCCGACGGTGGGCTGGGTGGCACGCACAATCGAGGCGTGTGCAGGCAGGTCGATCGGGCCTGACGGAGGTGCGGTCTCCTGCCGTAGGAAGGTGACGAGCACCGCGATGCGCGTCGTCTCCTCGGGCGGCCTGAAGCCCCAGATGGTATTGTCTTGAGCCCGCAATGTCGTCTCGCCCTTACTCGAGGTGTTCTGAGCCGGCTGGCCCCGTCGTGCGACAGCACGCCTTGGTATCGCGACAGCACGCCTTGGTATCGTGCAACAGCACGCCTTGGTGTCGTGTAACAGCACGCCTTGGTGTCGTGTAACAGCACGCTTTAGTATCATTCGACCGCGCGCATTGAACGTCGTGCAACTTCACACTTCGGATGTTGTGCGACCGCACGTCCTAGATGTGATGAGGCTGCACGCTTTCCGTTTCGTGCCGCCGGCTGTTCGGTGCCGTTCGACCGCATGCTTTTCGTGTCGTGCAGCCAAGCGCCCGGGTATCGTGCAAAGCTCTCATACGTGTTGCGACCGCAGTTGTCGCCCGACACGGTCACGCGCAGCAAGCCTCGCACTCTATCCACCTCCTAGTCGTCGAGAAAGCTTCTCAGCTTCCGGCTACGGCTTGGGTGTTTCAGCTTCCTTAGCGCCTTGGCCTCGATCTGCCTAATGCGCTCGCGGGTCACGTTGAACTGCTGGCCCACTTCTTCCAGCGTGTGGTCGGTGTTCATGCCGATGCCGAAGCGCATGCGCAGCACGCGCTCCTCGCGCGGCGTCAGGCTGCTCAGCACGCGCGTGGTGGCTTCGCGCAGATTGGCCTGGATGGCGGCGTCCAGCGGGATCACCGCGCCCTTGTCCTCGATGAAGTCGCCGAGGTGGCTGTCTTCCTCGTCGCCGATCGGCGTCTCGAGGCTGATCGGCTCCTTGGCGATCTTGAGGACCTTGCGCACCTTTTCCAGCGGCATGCCGAGCTTCTCGGCCAGCTCCTCGGGTGCGGGTTCGCGGCCGATCTCGTGCAGCATCTGCCGGCTGGTGCGGACCAGCTTGTTGATCGTCTCGATCATGTGGACCGGGATGCGGATGGTGCGCGCCTGGTCGGCGATGGAGCGGGTGATCGCCTGGCGGATCCACCAGGTGGCGTAGGTGCTGAACTTGTAGCCGCGGCGGTACTCGAACTTGTCCACCGCCTTCATCAGGCCGATGTTGCCTTCCTGGATCAGGTCGAGGAATTGCAGCCCGCGGTTGGTGTATTTCTTGGCGATCGAGATCACCAGGCGCAAATTCGCCTCGATCATCTCCTTCTTGGCGCGCGCACTGTCGCGCTCGCCGCGGCTGACGGTGGCGTAGACGCGGCGGAACTCGCCGATCGGCAGGCCGGCGTCGTTGGCGATGGCGCCGATCTGGTTGCGCACGTCGGCCACCTGGGCGAAGTACTTGCTGGCGAACGCCTTCCAGCCCTTGGCCGTCAGGCCGGCGACCGTCTCCATCCAGTGCGGGTCCAGCTCGTGGCCGCGGTAGCGGGCGAGGAAGTCGTCGCGTGCCACCTTGCTGGTCTCGGCGAAGCGCAGCAGCTGGCCTTCGAGCCCGTTCAGCCGCTGGGTGAGCTGCTTGAGCTGGGTGACCAGTTCCTCGATGCGGTTGTTGTGCAGGCGGACCTGCTGGACACGGCCGACCAGCTCCTCGCGCAGCTTCTCGTAGCCCTTCTCGGACTTGGCGTTCATCTCCTCGCCGCTGGTCAGCGTGTCCAGCCGCTTGGACTGCATCTTCTGCAGCTTCTTGTAGAGGTTCTCGATCTCCTCGAAAGTCTCGAGCACCTCCGGCTTCAGCTTCTCCTCCAGCGCGGACAGCGACAGGCCGGCGCCCTCGCCTTCCTCGCCGTCCTCGGCGTCGTCCGGCGCCGGCGGCTCGACAAAGGCGGGCTCGCCCTCTGCCGGGGCGGCGGCGCCATTGGCTTCGGCTTCCACCGCGGCGCCGGCGCCTTGGGTCGCCTCGAGGTCGACGATGTCGCGCAGCAGCATGCGGCCGGCTTTCAGCGCGTCATGCCAGCTGATGATGGCGCGGAAGGTCAGCGGGCTCTCGCACAGGCCGCCGATCATCATGTCGCGGCCGGCCTCGATGCGCTTGGCGATGGCGATCTCGCCCTCGCGGGAGAGCAGCTCCACGCTGCCCATCTCGCGCAGGTACATGCGCACCGGGTCGTCGGTGCGGCCGAGGCTCTCCTCGTCGACGTTGCCGGCGGTCTCGCCCGCCTCTTCGCCCTCGCCCTCGGCCTTTTCTGGCTTGGCGGCGGTCTCGCCGTCCTCGTTGTCCTCGTTCTCGACGACCTGGATGCCGAGTTCGCTGAGCAGGGACATGATGTCCTCGATCTGCTCGGAGCTCATCTGCTCCTGCGGCAGGGCGGCGTTCAGCTCCTCGAAGGTGATGTAGCCGCGCTCACGACCCTTCGCGATCAGCCGCTTGAAGGCGGCGGATTGCGTGTCGAGCAGCGAGGTGTCGGCGTCGGCTTCTGCAGTGGCGGTCTCACCGTTCGTGGCCTGTTTGGTCGCCATTCAGTTGCTCCGCGGAAGGAAGGAAGAAAGCAGTTCTTTGAAAGAAAGAACCAAAAAATTCTTGTCTCTTAGGTACATGCCAACCGAATGGTCGGCGACAGCGGAAGCAAAAGCTTTTTGCTTCTTTTTCTCGAAAAAGAAGGCCCGCGGCAGCGTCTTAAACCCGCTCATCGTAGGCCAGGGCATCCTCTTCCTCACCGGCCTGTTCGCCCCGCCGCAGCCGGAACGCGGCCAGGCAAAGCGCGTTGAACCGTGCGAGTGCAGTTTCGTCCTCCGGGTTTGCAATGTAGTGGCGGCGGGCGGCCTCGACTGCGTCGTGCAAGCCGTCACGGTGCATGAGCCCATAGAAATGCCACCATCCCGCCTCGGCTTCCGCCGGCTGAGCCTCCGGCCTGCCACAGGACGGGGTCTCGTCCAGAGCACGTGCCAAATCCACCGATAAACCGAGAGATCGCAGGTGGTTCACGAGTCCGGCAGAGTCAAGCGTGTGCGAGTCATTAAAGTCGTGCGCGAAGTATCCGAGCATCGCCTCACGCAAGGGTTGCAGGTCGGCAGGTAGCGGCAGAGATGCGTATGCTTCCTCCAGGTCGCGCGCCAGGGCCGGGTGGTGCAGCAGGATGGCGGTCAGCTTGAAGGCGCGTATTGTATCGGCCGCGTCGGCCTGTAAAGCGGGGCGGGGCGGGCGCAGTCCGGCGAGTTTTGGGGCGCCGCGACGCGTTGCGGCAAAGAAGCGGTCGAGCAGGGCGCGGCGGTATTCGCCGGCCAGGCTACGATCCTTGATCGCGGCGGCGGCGGCTTCGAGGCGGGCGCGAAAGGCGCTGCGCTGCTCGGGCGTGGTGTCCGGGGCGGCGCTGCGCAGCAGGTCGAACAGCGCCTCGTTCAGCGGGCGGGCGGCCTCCAGCACGCCGGCAAACACGGCCTGGCCGCGGCGGCGGACCAGCGTGTCCGGGTCCTCGCCTTCGGGCAGGGTGGCCAGCAGGATGGTGCGGTCCGGGGCGAGCAGCGGCAGGGCGATTTGTGCCGCGCGGGCGGCGGCGCGGCCGCCGGCGGCGTCGCCGTCGAAGCACAGCACCGGAGCGGGCGAAAGGCGCCAGAGCTCCTCGAGCTGCTCGGCGGTGAGCGCGGTGCCGAGCGGGGCCACGGCGGCGGCAAAACCTGCCTGATGGAGCGCGATCACGTCCATGTAGCCCTCCACCGCCACAACAATCTGGCCGTGGCGGCTCGCCTCGCGCGCGAGGTTGAGGCCGTAGAGGGTGCGGCGCTTGGAAAACAGCGGCGTCTCCGGGCCGTTGACGTATTTCGGCTGGCCCTGGCCCATGATGCGGCCGCCGAAGCTGATCATCCGGCCGGCGCGGTCGCGAATGGGGAACATCACGCGGTTGAAGAACAGCTCGCCGCGGATCGCACCGGTCTCGTCGGCACGCAGCAGGCCGGCTTCCAGCAGTTGCGCCTGGGTGAAGCCGCCTGGTGCGAGTGCGGCGGCTAGCGCGCCGCGCCCCTCGCCGGCCCAGCCGAGGCCGAAGCGGGCGACGGTCTCGTCGGTCAGTCCGCGTTCACGCAAATAGGCGAGGGCCGCGGCGCCGGCGGGGCTGAACAGGGCGCTTGCATAGTGGCGTTGTGCCGCATCGAGCACGCCGTGCAGGTCCAGGCGCTGGCGCTCGGCGGCCTCGGCGGTGGGGCTGGCTTTGGGCAGTTCGAGCCCGGCCTCGCCGGCGAGGGATTGAACCGCCTCCATGAAGCTGGCGCCGGCGGTCTGCATGACGAAGCTGATCGCGTCGCCATGCGCGCCGCAGCCGAAGCAGTGATAGCCGTCCTCGTAGACGTAGAAGCTGGGGGTCTTCTCGCCGTGGAACGGGCAGCAGCCCTTCATTTGCCGGCCGGAGCGCGACAGCTTGACGCGGCGGCTGACCAGGGCTGCCAGCGGGGTGCGCGCCCTCAACTCCTCCAGGAAGGAGTCGGGCAGCTTCAGGAGAGGCGCGCCTTCACCAGCGGGCCAATCCGGCCCATGTCGAGCGCGGACCCGTGCGCGGTCCGCAGTGCGGCCATCACGCGGCCCATCTCCTTGGCCGACGTGGCACCCGTCTCTGCCACTGCGCGGTCCACGGCCTGCGCCATCGCCGCCTCATCCATCTGTTGCGGCAGGAAGGCCTCGATCACCTGGATCTCCGCCTCCTCCTTGGCCTGCAGCTCCGGCCGGTGACCCTGTGCGTAGAGCTCGGCCGCTTCTCGCCGCTGCTTGACCATGCTGCGCAGCATGCCGACCACCTCGTCGTCAGGCACCGGGTCGCGCCCGGCGGGGCGGGCGGCGATGTCGGTGTCTTTCAGCTTGGCCATGATCATGCGGATGGTGGAGGTGCGTGGCGCGTCGCCGGCGCGCATGGACGCCTTCATCTCGTCGGTGAAGCGTGTGCGCAGGGTCATCTTCGGGCGTCCTGGGGCGGGAAGAGGGGCTTTTAGCGCAGGGGACGGAGGAAGGTAAGGAAGGCCTTCTTTTTCGAAAAAAAGAAGCAAGAAGCTTTTGTCTCGGCTGTCGCGGATCTTTCCGGCAACGGGTACTCAGTGACAAAAGTTTTTGGTTCTTTCTTCAAAAAAGAACTGCTTGCTTGCCTTACAGCACCGCCGCCACGCTGCCAGCATCCCGTCTTGGCGCGACGGTCGCCCGGTTGCGGCCGCTCCGCTTGCTTCGGTACAGCGCACCGTCCGCACGCGCGAGCAACGCCTCCGCCGTGTCGTCCGCGCCGGCCGTCGCCACGCCGATGCTCACGGTGACCGAGAACGGCGTGCCGTCCTCGGCCTGCAAAGGGGCCGCGGCGATCGTCTCGCGTATGCACTCGGCGACGTCGTAGGCCTCGTCCTGGCCACAGGCGGGCAGCAGCACGGCAAACTCCTCGCCGCCGAGGCGAGCCGCCAGGTCGCTCTGCCGCACGATCTTCAGGCAGGCGGCGGCAACCGCGATGAGCGCCCGGTCGCCGGTCCCGTGCCCGAAGCGGTCGTTGACACGTTTGAAGTGGTCGACGTCGATAATGAGCAGGCTCGGATGGCCACCGTCCCGGCCCATGCCGGCCACCTGCGCCTCCAGAGCCTCCATGAAGCGGCGCCGGTTGGCGATCTTGGTCAGCGTGTCGGTGGTGGACAGGAACGACAGCTCCTCCTGAATGCGACGCTTCTCGGTGATGTCGTCCTTGATGCTGACGAAGCTGATGATCTTGCCGCCGGTGTTGAAGATGGGAGAGATCTGCGTGCCCTCCCAATACAACGAGCCGTCGCGCCGCTTGTTGAGCAGTTCGCCGGTCCAGCTTCTGCCCGACAGGATGGTGTCCCACAGCGCGACGTAGATCTCGGAGTCCATCACGCCAGATTTCAGCAACGAAGGTGTCCGCCCAATCGCCTCGTGCGTCAGGAAGCCGGTGATCGTGGTGAAGCTGCGGTTGACGTACTCGATCACGCCGGTACGGTCGGTGATCATGATGGAGGCCGAACTGTTCTCCACCGCGGCGCTGAACTTCTTCAGCGAGCACGAGGTGCGGCGGTTACGCTCGAACAGCGCCATCATGCCGAACACCAGCGCCAGGCCCAGCGCTTCCACGTCCATCTGCCGCAGCACGAGCAGCCGGACGTGCCAACGGTCGACGACGAACAGCAGCTTCCAGGGCGACGGTGCCAGCCCGGTGGTCGAGACCAGCCAACCGCCATGCGACTGGTAACGGTCCGGTGCTGCGTCCAGCAACTCGTGGGTCCGGCTGGCGAGGGCCGGCGCAAGCAGGTCGCCAATCTCGTGCTGGCGGTCGCCGGCTTCGGCATGCGACGAGGCGAGCACCTGGCCCGACTGGTTGACCACGAAGGCAGTGCCAAACTGCAGTCCGGCGCTGCGGATGATGGCGTCTAGCTCGTGCAGGGTGAAGTCGATGCCGACGATGCCGCGGAAGCCGCCGCCTGGGCCTGCCACCGGCAGCACCACCGAGCACATCTGGCCGCCTCCCCCGGCGTCCAGGTAGACGGCGCTCCAGAACACGCCGCGCGACGGGTCGTGCTCCGGCGTAGCACCCCGGAACATCTCCGTCTGCAGCAGCGTGTCCGTCCATTGCAGGACGTTCCTCTCGAACGGCATCGCCACGGTGAAACGCGCCTTCGAGACGTAGTAGACCCAGGCGGCGTCTGAGATGTCCGTGCGCACGCGGGCAAACAGCGGGGCGAGGCTGGCCGCCACCGCAAGCTCGCTTGCGCGTGCGGACCCGGACGCCGGCAAGTCGCCGCCCAGCGCAATCCAGGGTGCCGCGTGCGCGTCGGCGTTGCTATTGGCGAAGCCCTGGCCGTCCGGCGCGGCCACGAAACCCGTGCTGTCGAACAGCGGGGGCGCGCGCGCCGCAAGGCCCAGCTCGGCAGTGGTCTGCAGCATGGCCACGTGGTCGGAGGCCGCTTTGACGGTCGCCGACACCGAAAGGCGGGCGTCGGCCAACGAACGGTCGGCCAGAGCAAGGGCCGCGCTGACCTTGGCGTCCCAGAGCTTGCAGAAGCCGGCGAGTGCGAGCACCAGCACGGACGCGTGCACGACGGCGGCCCAACCGAACGGCGGGCGCGGGATGCGAACCCAGACTGGCGACAACCTCACGCGTTCTCCGGGGCAGACTTTGCTGACGGCGAGCGTAGCGGGGTTGGGTTAACAGGGGATGAACGGCTGGGCGGGAAGAAAGCAAGCGGTTCCTTTTTGAAAAAAAGAACCAAACAATTTTTGGTCTTTTTGGCGTAGCGGGCGGAGATAGTTGTTTTAATGTAACGGAATGGTGCGGCTTGCCTGCGCGCGTGTGCGTAGGTGCTTGGAAGCTGAGTGTCTGCCTCGCGCGCCTCGGTCGGTGAACGCGCAATCGTGCCCCGTGCGTCTACCACTTGAGCAGTTTGCCTACAGTCATGCGCCTCACCAGGCCGGCGAGCACGATGTATCGAGAAGGTGGAAGAAAAGTGCGGGCGCGACCCAGATCGGCAACCAACAGCTCAGGCCTGTCGCAGTAGCGGTCGATTGCTGCGCGTTGCAGCAGGTGGGCGGCTGTTGCCTCAAGCCCTTGCGTTTCGGCTAGGCCTCGGTTGCTCGATTTGCGGCCTTCGTCGCCTCCGTTGAGTTGCCAGCACCACTTGGGACCGTAGACGAGACGTCCGGCGGTCTCCTTCAGTGCGATGACGATTCCACCCGCGTCGGCGTGATCGGTAAACGGATTGAACTCAAGCTGGTTGTCCAGATCCCGAAACTCTCCGCTGCCACGCACCTCCTGCTCAACGAGGGAGTGCGCCGCCTGCAACTCCGGAACGATGATGCCCAAATGACATAGTCGGCCCGCCCGGATTGCAAAAATATGAGCCTGGTCCGCACGCCATCCGTGGCCGGCACCACCATCTTCCACCAGAAGACAGCCGTTCCAGGTCGTGACCGCTGAGCTGATTGCCGGCACGTAGTCCAGGTCGTCGGGATGAGCCGTAACCTCGTTCTCAGAGGTGTCGTTCGCATATCCAACGCCGCAGCGATCCGTGTTGAACGTCACGTCCACGACGAAGCTCTCGTTCGGGTCATAGCGCGAGGTGCGCGTGACCGGCTTGTTGTCAGTCGTAACGATAAACGACTGACTCGCAGCCAGCCCGGCACCTGATGGCGCGCTCAGCAGAAAAATAGAAAGCAAGCAGTTCTTTTTTGAAAAAAAGAGCCGAAAAACTTTTTTGGCCTCTCGGCGCGCGTGGTTGAAGCACCCCGTCTCAGCGGTTTGCGACGGTCGTTTGCTTCCTTTTTTCCCAAGACACGTCTTCATGACGCAGGCCCTTACGCAGGTCTTGCCTATCATAACGGCATCGTAACTTCAGGTCCACTACCGCCCGCGGCCGCGCCCGATCACCGCCGCGCCGAACCGCGCCCGCAGGGCGTCCACCGCACCCTGCCGCGCCCGCCGGCGCGCCGCGTCCGGGTCGGCCAGGTCGCCGGCATCGGCGGCGCTCAACGGCGCCAGTCCGGACGCACCGATGCCGATCAGCCGGAACGCGGTACCGTCCGCCTCGCGCGCCAGCAGCGCGCTGGCCGCGGCGAACAGCGTGTCCGGCAACGCGCTGGGCTGCGGCAGGCGCTGCGTGCGGGTGCGGCTGGCAAAGCGCGCGGTCTTCAGCTTCAGCACCACGCCGCAAGCGGCCACCTCGCCGGCGCGCAGCCGGTCGGCCAGGCGCTCGGTCAGGCGCCAGAGGTGGCGTTCGAGGGCCACGCGCTCGGTCAGGTCGTCGGAAAAGGTGGTCTCGGCGCTGATCGACTTGGCGACGCTCACCGGCTCCACGCTGCGCGCGTCCTCGCCGCGGGCGCGCGCGGCCAGGAACACGCCCTCGTCGCCCAGCATGTGCCGCGCCTCGCGGTCGGTCAGGCGCTGCAACTGGCCCACGCGAGTCAAACCCAGCGCCGCCAGACGCCGGTCCAGCGCCGGGCCGACCCCGGGCAGGATGGCCACCGGTTCGTCCGCCAGCACGCCCGCCGCCTCCGCGCCCAGCACCTCGAACCCGCGCGGCTTGTCCCGCCCGGCGGCGAGCTTGGCCAGCAGCCGGTTGCGCGCCAGGCCGATGCTGACGGTGACGCCCAGCTCGGCCTCCACGTCGCGGGCGAAGCGGGCCAAGACGGCCGCCGGCGGCGCCCCGTGCAGCGCCTGCGTGCCGGAGAGGTCGAGCGCCGCCTCATCGATGGACAGCGGCTGCACCAGCGGGGTCAGCGTGCGCATCATGGTGCGGATGCGCCGGCCCACCTGCGCGTAGGCGGCCATGTCCGGCTTTATCACCACCGCGTCCGGGCAAAGCTTGCGGGCCTTGAACATCGGCATGGCGCTGCGCACGCCGGACAGCCGGGCGATGTAGCAGGCGGTGGTGACCACGCCGCGCGTGCCGCCGCCCACGATCACCGGGCGGTCGGCGAGTTCCGGGTGCCGCGCCTTTTCCACGCTGGCGTAGAAGGCGTCGCAGTCCACGTGGGCGACGGCGAGGGTGAACAGTTCGGCGTGGCGCAGGACGCGCACCGAGCCGCAGGCGGGGCACGGGGCGGTGGCGCCGAGCAGGGAGCAGTCACGGCAGAGCGAGGGAGACACCAAGCAAGCAAGGCCTTCTTTTTTGAAAAAAAGAAGCAAAAAACTTTTGCTCGAAGCTGTCGCGCGCTCGCGGGAGACTCCCCGACAGGGAGCAAAAGTTTTTTGGTTCTTTTTTTCAAAAAAGAACCGCTTGCTTTCTTTCTTTCGCTCGTCAGAGAACCCGTGTCATGGGCCAGCTCATCATCGGCAACCGCCGCTATTCCTCCTGGTCGCTGCGCGGCTGGTTGGCGGTGCAGCTGGCCGGGCTGGACGTGGAGGTGGTTGTAGTGCCGATGCAGGCGGGCACCACGGCGGCGTTCCAGGCGCTGACCCCCGCCGGCCTGGTGCCCTACCTGGAGCATGACGGCGCCCGCGTTTGGGAGAGCCTGGCCATCTGCGAGTACTGCGCCGAGCACGCGCCGGCGCTGTGGCCGGCCGAGAGGCGTGCCCGGGCGCAGGCGCGCTCGATGGCGGCCGAGATGCATGCCGGCTTCCGCGGCCTGCGCACGGCGATGCCGATGAACCTCGGCCGCGAGGACTACGCCGGACTTGGCCGCACGCCGGAAGCGCTGGCCGACATCGCGCGCATCGAGGCGGTGTGGGCGCAGGCGCAGGCGGCGTTCGGCGGTGGCGGCCCGTTCCTGTTCGGCGCGGAGCTCACCGCGGCGGACGTGATGTTCGCCCCCGTGGTGGCCCGGCTGCTGACCTACGCGCCGGAGATGTCGGACGCGTCGCGGGCGTATTGCGCGGCGGTGCGGCTGCATCCGCTGGTGCAGGCCTGGTACGACGCAGCCTCCGCCGAGCCGGCCGAGTGGATGCTGCAGAAATACGAGACCCTGGCGTCGTAGGCCCGGCGGGGCGTCTTGTTGCGACGGTGCTGCCGCCGCGCGAGGGCTTCGGGCCACAGGCGGTCGGCGCCATCGGGCTGCTGGTGAACCGGCTGGCCGCACCGGGCGACGTGGTCGTGGGGCAGGCGGGGCGGGTGCCGACTTTCCCTGGGCGGCGCTTCGTTCCTGCAGCGGCGCCGCTTTGGCCGCTGTTCGGCCGGACCGAGCGCTACATGGCCGGCGTGGTAGGCACGCTGCGGCGGCTGCGCCCCGGCCTGGTGGAGGTGCACAACCGCGCGAACCTGGCCGCGCGCGTGGCACGTGCGCTGCCGGGCGCGCGGGTGGTGCTGTTCGTGCACAACGACCCGCAGGCGATGCGCGGCGCCCGCACCGTTTTGGAGCGGGCGGGGTTGCTGCGGCAGATGACCGTGGTGTGCGTCTCGCGCGCCATGCAGGCGCGCTTCATGGAGGGTTTGGACGGCGGCGGCGTGTCGGGCGAGGGTGCCACGGCGAGCGTGGCCGTGCGCCACGGGGCGCCGTTGGTGCTGCCCAACGCAATCGAGCTGTCGGACCTGCCGCCTGCGCGTTCCGCCGGTAAGCGTGCGCCGGTGCTGCTGTTCGTCGGCCGCGTGGTGGCCGACAAGGGGGCGGATGCGTTCGTGCGAGCCTGTGCTGCGGTGTTGCCGGGCCTGCACGGCTGGCGGGCGGAGATGATCGGTGCGGACCGCTTCTGGGCCGGCAGCGCGCTGACGCCGTTCCAGCGCAAGCTGGCCGCCTCGGCGGAGGCCGCCGGCATCGTCTGCCGCGGCTACGTGCCGCATGCCGACGTGCTGGAGGCGATGGCGGCGGCGGCGGTCGTAGTGGTGCCCAGCCGGTGGGCGGAGCCGTTCGGGCTGACCGCGCTGGAAGCCATGGCAAGCGGCGCGGCGCTGATCTGCAGCGACCGCGGCGGGCTGCCGGAGGTGGCGGGCGAGGCGGCGCTGTATGCCGGGCCGGACGAGCCGGGGGCGCTGGAGGCGGCGATCACCCGGATGGCGCAGGATGCGGGGTTGCGGGCGCGTCTGGCGGCTGCCGGGCTGGCGCGGGCGGCACAGTTCGACGCGCCGGCGGCGCGGGCGAGGCTGATGGAGTTGCGTTGCCGGCTACTTGATACTTTATAGCAGGAAGCAAGGCCTTCTTTTTCGAGAAAAAGAAGCAAAAAGCTTTAATCGCGGCTGTCGCGGTCCTCTCCGGTGAGCGCGCGGCAGCGGAGTCAAAAGTTTTTTGGTTCTTTTTTTCAAAAAAGAACTGCTTCCTTTCTTGGAGTTCTTTTATGTCCGCCGACCTCCGCGTCCCCGTCACGGTCCTCACCGGCTTCCTGGGCGCCGGCAAGACCACGCTACTCAACCGCATCCTCACCCAGGACCACGGCCGCCGCTACGCCGTGGTGATCAACGAGTTCGGCGAGCTGGGCGTCGACAACGACCTGGTGGTCGATGCCGACGAGGAAGTCTTCGAGATGAACAACGGCTGCATCTGCTGCACCGTGCGCGGCGACCTGATCCGCATCGTCAATGGATTGATGAAGCGCGCGAAGAAGTTCGACGGCATCATCATCGAGACCACCGGCCTGGCCAACCCTGCGCCGGTGGCACAGACCTTCTTCGTGGACGACGGCGTGCGCGCGAAGGCGCGGCTGGACGCGATCGTCACCGTGGTGGATGCGAAGAACCTGCCGGCCCGCCTGGAGGACAGCGAGGAAGCCGCCGCCCAGATCGCGTTTGCCGACGTCATCGTGCTGAACAAGCTGGACCTGGTTTCGGCTAACGAGGTGAGCGCGGTGGAAGCGCGCATCCGCGGCATCAACCGCTTCGCCCGCATCCACCACGCGACGCGCAGCGAAGTGCCGGTGACCGACATACTCGACATCGGCGCCTTCGACCTGGCGCGCATACTGGACGTGGATCCGGACTTCCTCGAGGCGGAGTCGCACAGCCACACCGAGGGCGTGAACAGCGTCAGCTTCGAGGTCTCGCGCGAGATCGATCCGCACAAGTTCCAGCAATGGATGGGCACGCTGCTGCAGGAAAAAGGCCAGGACCTGCTGCGCACCAAGGGGATCCTCGCGCATCCCGGCGAGCAGCGGCGGTTTGCGTTCCAGGCGGTACACATGATCGCCGACGGCGACTTCATCGGGCCGTTTCCGGAGGGTGCTGCGCGCAAGTCCCGCCTGGTGTTCATCGGCCGCGACCTCAACCGCCCGCAGCTGCGGCGCGGTTTCGAGGCCTGCCAGGTTGCGGCATGAGCGAGGTTGCTGACGCGGCCTCGCTGCTGCAGATGCGCGGCGCGGCGCGGTCGCTCGGTGCTTACGTGGTGGCGGCCGCGTTTGGCCGCTCTGGCGCGCAGGCGGCGTGGGCGCTCGGCGACGGCACGCTGCGCGTGGCCACGCTCTCCGGCGGCGACTGGGCCAGCGTGGCAGCACATGACGGCGGCGCGCTGGCGCTGGCTGCCGACGCGCAGCCGACCGGGTTCGTCAGCGGCGGCGACGACGGGCGGCTGGTGCAGGTGAGCGCCGAAGGTGTGGCGCAGGAGGTGGCCTCGTTCGGCAGCAAGTGGGTGGAGCAGGTGGCGAGCTTCAGCGACGGCAAGTCCGGCGTACTCGCCTGCGCCGCCGGCAAGTTCGTGCACCTGCTCGATGCCACCGGAGGAAAATTGAAATCCCTCGAACATCCGTCCACCGTCACCGGCATCGCGTTCGACGGCCGCGGCAAACGCGTGGCCGCCTCGCACTACAACGGGGCCTCGCTGTGGTTCGTCGGCAGCGCCAACGCAGCGCCGCGCCGGCTGGAGTGGAAGGGCAGTCACACCGGCGTCGCCGTGCACCCGGCAGCCGAAGCGGTGGTCAGCGCCATGCAGGAGAACGCGCTGCACGGCTGGCGCCTGCCGGACGGCCACGACATGCGGATGAGCGGCTACCCGGCCAAGCCGGAGTCGCTCGGCTTCACGCGCAACGGAAAATACCTGGCGAGCTCAGGCGCGGATGCAATCGTGGTGTGGCCGTTCTTTGGCGGCGGGCCGATGGGCAAGCCGCCGATCGAGCTGGGGCAGATTGAGAACGTGATCTGCACGCGTGTCGCGTGCCACCCGGCGCAGGACGTGGTGGCGGCGGGCTACGCGGACGGCACGGTGGTGCTGGCGGAGATCGCCAGTAAGCGTGTGCTGGCTGTGGCGGAGAAGAGCGGGTCGCCGGTGAGCGCGCTGGCGTGGAGCCCGGATGGGGCGTGGCTGGCGTTCGGGACGGAGGATGGGCTGGCGGCTTTGGTTGATTTCACGCCTGAGGGGTAAGAAAGAAAGCAGTTCTTTTTCGAGAAAAAGAACCAAAAAGCTTTTGTCTCGGCTGTCGCGGACCTCCCGGGAAGACATACATCGATTATCGGAAATCGTTGTCGTTTTTGCTGGTGCCGACCATCTTTGAGCTTCAAGTTTTGCAATCTCAGAAGCTTTTTGTTTGGTCTCGACAACCGCGCCGAAGCGCGTGGTTCAGTCGTCCGCGACAGCCCAGACGATTTATCGCGTCTTCGAAGAAGTTCTCCCGTCTACTCGCCGTATCATTCTTTGGGCTGCTTGGTTTCATACTGCAGATCGACCCGACGGGTGTGAAACCAGCGAGCCGGGCCTGGCTCGTTGACCACCGGGAAAAAAGGAAAGCCCTGCTCTTTTAAAAAAAGCAGCAAAAAGTTTGGCTTGCCGTCGCGGAGGTTTCTGCAACGCGCGCCAAAGAAAACAAAAGCTTTTTTTTCAAAAAAGAACTGCTTGCTTTCTTTGCGGCCAACACCGCGCTCCGCTTATCCTACTCGATCGCCTGCTCCAACCACCCGCGAGCCTTGTGCAGTTCCCCCCAAGGCAGCTCGCCCAACGGAAAATGCCCGGCCATCAACAGGCTGATCACCGCGTTCACGTATTCCAGCCGTGTCCGCACTTCGGCCGGCGCCGGTCCGGGCCGGTACGTCGCGATCAGCGAGTCGCGGTACACGCTCAGGCAGTGTGTCGCCTTGGAGAACAGGTCCTGATCCGGCACCGGCTCGTGCGCCAGAATTGTGTCCAGCGACTCCAGCGCGATTTCGCCCGGGCGCTTACTGGCCATGGCCGATACCGCCTGGCCGTGTCAGGCGGCCCGCGCGCAGGTTCACCGTGACGGCCTTGGTGCTGTGGATGGACGTGTTGGCGTCGCCGGTGATGGCCAGCAGCACGTTGGCGATGTCGCCGCGCGCGTAGCCTTCCCAGCCGAACACCCACGGCATGCCAATCTGGTAGATGGTGCGGCCGTCGATCTGAAACGGGCGTACCCGCTGGGTAACCATCGCGCGCACCTCGATCTCGCCGCGCAGGGTGGAGAGCACCGTCCAGCCGAGGTGCTTGATGCCGAGTTCGCCGGCCAGCTCAGGCGGGATCTCCACGAAGGCTTCGGGCTGCAGTTCGGCCGTGTGCGGTGCGACGCGGCCCATGATACCGCCGCAATGCAATTCGGTCAGCCGGTAGGTGGTGAACACGTAGGGGAAACGCGGGTCCGACGGCGCGTGCACCACGTTGCCGGGCCGTTTCCAGACGTGCGCGGTGGGGTTGGACTGCGTGGAGTACATCGGATTGCTGACCGGGCTCTCCACCGGCTCGTAATGCACCGGCAGCGGTCCGTCTTTCAGCCCGCTGGGCACAAAGAGTTGGATGTTGCCGTCCGCCTGCATGATGAACGGCTTGTCGCCGCCCAGCGCGTCCATGCCGTGCGGGTGTTTGGACCAGTCAGGGCGGTAGTCCGGCCGCGTGGTTGGCACGAAGTCCGGCACGTCGGTGCCGTCCCACTTGCCCGCGCCCTCGTCCCACCATAGCAGCTTCTTGCGCTCGGACCACGGGTTGCCAGCGGGGTCTGCAGAGGCGCGGTTGTATAACGTGCGCCGGTTGGACGGCCAGGAGAACGCCCAGCCGAGGTGGCTGCCCGGCCCGCCCGGCTTGTCCGTCGTGCGGCCGCGCGCCACGTTGTGGCCGTCACGCGGGTAGACGCCGCAGTACATCCAGCCGCCGCACGCAGTGCTGCCGTCGTCCTTCAGGTCCTGGTACTTCTCCACCTGCCGGCGGTCGGCCACCGTGTAGCCGTTGATCTCGCGCAGGATGGCCTCGGCGTCGGGCTCCGCGCGCTCGCCGCGTTCGGGGTATTGCCAGGTCAGTGCCTGGATGGCGGTGTCGCGCCTTTGCGTGCTGCCGGCGTAGAGTTTCTTCAGCCGCTTGCCGAGGTGGTAGACGAACCATAAATCCGAGCGGCTGTCGCCGGGTGCCTCCAGAACCATGTCGTGCCACTGCACCAGGCGGCTGGTGTTGGTGACGGTTCCGTCCTTCTCGCCGGGCAGTGCCGTGGGGAAGAAAAACACCTCCGTGCCGATCTGCTCGGGCTTGCACTCGCCGCGCTGGACCTGGCGGCCTTTCTGCCAGAAATTGGCGGTCTCGGTGATCGCCATGTCGCGCACCACCAGCCACTTCAGCCGCATCAGGCCGCGCTCGACCATGTCGGAGTTCACCGCGCCCACCACGGGGTTCTGGCCCATGATGAACTGGCCGTGCATGACACCGTCGCACATCGCCATCGTCATTGGCTGCTGCGAGAGGTCGCCGGTCAGCTTGGGGATGTTCTGGTAGCCCCACTCGTTCTCCGCGGTGGCGTGCGCACCGTACCAGGCCTTCAGCAGGCTCACCATGTATTTCGGGAAGTTCGCCCACCAGCCGGTCGTCGGCGTCTCCGCGTGCAGGTACTCCGCCAGCGTGGCGTGGTCGTGGAACACGTTGGGCTGCGGCAAATAGGTGGGCAGCATGTTGTACAGCGTCGGGATGTCCGTGCTGCCCTGGATGCTGGCGTGGCCGCGCAGCGCCATGATGCCGCCGCCGGGACGGCCCATGTTGCCGAGCAGTCCCTGCACGATGCTGGCGGCACGGATGATTTGCACCCCCACGGAATGGTGCGTCCAGCCCACCGCGTAGCAGAACGCGCCGGTGCGCTCACGGCCGGAGTTGTGCGCCAGCGCGTTTGCCACGCGCAGGAAGGTGGCGGCCGGGCAGCCGGTGACGCGCTCGACCATGTCCGGCGTGTAGCGCGCGTAGTGGCGCTTCATGATCTGGTAGACGCAGTTTGGGTGTTGCAGCGTGGAGTCGGTCTGCGGCGGCCCCTCGGTCATGCTTTCGTAGTCGTCGCCGCTGCCTTCCTGCGTTTGCACGCGGTGCTCGGAAACCGACGACGGCACCGTTTTGCCGGTGTATTGCCAACTATCGTGCTGATAGCTTGCGGTATCAGCGTTGAAGCCGGAGAACACGCCGTCGTTCTGCTCGGCGTCTTCGAAGCTGCCCTCGATGACGTGCGCGATGTTGGTATAGGCCATCGCGTAGTCGCGGAACCACAGATCGTGTTCCAGCAAATGGTGGATGATGCCGCCGAGAAACGCGATGTCGGTGCCCGAGCGGATCGGCGCGTGCACGTCGGACAGCGCGGAGGTGCGGGTGAAGCGCGGGTCCACGTGGATGATGGTCGCACCGCGCCGCTTCGCCTCCACCACGAAGCGGAAGGCGATCGGGTGGTTCTCGGCCATGTTGGAACCCATCACGACGATGACGTCGCTGTTTTCCAAGTCCCAGAGCGCCATGGTGGCGGCGCCGCGTCCGAAGGAGGTGCCCAAACTGGGCACCGATGAGGAGTGTCAGATGCGCGCCTGGTTCTCGACGTTGACCAGTCCCAACCCTCCGCTGAACAGCTTCTTGATCAGGTAGTTCTCTTCGTTGTCCAGCGTGGCGCCGCCGAGCGACCCCACGCCTAGCGCGTGGTTCACCGTGCGCCCGTCAGGCAGGTTTTCGACGAACGTGTCGTCGCGCGCGTCCTTGGTGAGTTGGGCGACACGGTCCATCGCCCACTCCAGCGGCCGCTCCTCCCACTCGGTGGCGAAGGGTGCGCGGTAGAGCACTTTGTTGATCCGCTGCGGCGAGAGCAGCACGCCGAGCGTGCTCGCACCCTTGGGACACAGCGTACCCTGGTTGATCGGGCTGCGCGGGTCGCCCTCGATGTGAAGCGGCTTGCCATCCTTGGCGTAGATCAGTTGCCCGCAACCGACCGCGCAGAACGGACAGATGCTGGTGCCCACGGTGTCGGCCTGCTCCAGGCGGGGCCGCAGCCCGCGCGAGGTCTCGCTTTCGGCCGCCTTGTCGCGCAGGCTCTGGCCGGCGAACTGCCGCGGCAGCGACCAGTCATGCACGAAGCCGGCGACGCGGCTGGCAACGCTTTCGCGCATGTTGCGGTATTTCGGCGTGCGGCGCGTGGGCTTCTTCAAAGCTGACTCCTGGCGTCGGGCGATCACTTGCGGACGCTTGGCTCGGGGGCAATCAACGAACTCGTGAAGCAAGGCAAGGCGAGGCCTTCTTTTTCGAGAAAAAGAAGCAAAAAGCTTTTGCGCGCGCTGTCGCGGACGGCTGAAACGACACGTCTCATCCTGAGTACACCTACCGGAGACAAAAGTTTTTTGGTTCTTTTTTTCAAAAAAGAACCGCTTGCCTTGCCTTTCGTCCTAACTGCCGTCAGCCGGGATAGGTAGAAGCATGTCGAAGTTCATGGAGGGTGTCGTCACCATCGTGCAGGAAAGCCGCTTTCAGCTCACCGACGACGACGGCGTGGGCCACCTGTTCATCCTCGGCTACCTCTGCGGCACGGAGCCGCGGCAGTTGCCGGCCTTGCAGGCCAACCAGTCACGCGTACGGGTGGCCTACAGCGCCGGGCGGAACATGATCGGCAACGTCGCCCACTCGCTCGCTTTGCCGGTCTGACCCGCATGGACATGCACGCCCGCAGCGCCGAGCACACCCTCTCGCAGATGCCGGGGATGATCCCCGACGAGTCCGAGCTGACCGCGCACGTCCTGATCGAGCCAGGCAAATCCTACGGCTTCTTCACCGATACCACCGTGTGCATCGGCTGCAAGGCCTGCGAGGTGGCGTGCAAGGAATGGAACAACCTGCCGGCCGACAACCTGGGCATGACCGGACAGAGCTTCGACAACACCGGCTCGCTCTCGGCCAACACCTGGCGGCACGTAGCCTTTGTCGAGCAGCCGGACATGCGCATGGCGGAGCATACCGGCGGTTGCGGGAGTCACGCGCAAGGAGCGCACCCGCAGGTGCCGGGCGGCGTGCGCGGCAACGACCAGCCCGCGTTCCAGAGCGGCTGGCTGATGATGAGCGACGTCTGCAAGCACTGCCACAACCCGCCCTGCATGGAGGCCTGCCCCACCGGCGCGCTGTTCAAGACCGAGTTCGACACGGTCGTGGTGCAGCAGGACATCTGCAACGGCTGCGGCTACTGCGTGCCGGCCTGCCCGTTCGGCGTGGTGGAGCTCTCCAGCTTCGACGGCAAGGCGCATAAATGCACGCTATGCTACGACCGGCTGAAGGGCGGGCTGGAGCCGGCCTGTGCCAAGTCCTGTCCCACCGACAGCATCCAGTTCGGCGAGGTATCCGACCTGCAGCACCGCGCCGCTGCCCGGGTGGAGACGCTGCACGGGCTCGGCGTGGGCAGCGCCTACCTCTACGGTACGCCCGGCGCGCCGGGGGCGACCGGGGGCTTGGGCCACCTCAACGCCTTTTTCCTGCTGACCGACCGGCCGGAGCGCTACAACCTGCCGGCTGCCCCTACCCGCGCGTCAAACCGCGTGATGCCGGCGCTGGCCGCCGGCCTTGCCGCAGTGGCGACGCTGGCGTTGACAGCGTTCACCCTGTTCGCCGCCGAGGCGTCGCCTGCCGGCCCGGCCGTTCGCCCGCTTGCCGCCCGAACACCGGCCGCGCGCCTGCCGGCGCCACGCACCGTGCGGCCGGGCCGCGTGCCTCCCCGATGCGGCCGGTAACGGACGCGGAAAACCCGACGGTGAACACCGACCAAAGGTGCCGCTCATGAACGCCCTGCCGCCGCACGACCCACGCAATCCCGCTTCTCACGACCCGGACGAGGCGCCCGAAGTCGGGCGCGACGCGCACGACACCATCGAGCGGCCCGGCAAGTGGGACGGGCCCACCTATTACGGCCGCTCGCAGCTCAAGCCGGCGCCGTTCAACAACTGGGTGGTTGGCGGCTACGTCATGCTGGCCGGCCTGTCGGGCAGTGCCACGATCATCGGCGCCGCGGCCGAGGCGATGCAGGGAAGCGCGGCGCGCCCGCTGGGCCGGCGCTCCCGCTACATCGGCCTGCTGGCGCCCACGCTTGGCTCGGCGCTGCTGGTTTGGGACCTGCACACGCCGCAGCGCTTCTACAACATGTGGCGGGTCGCCAAGGGCACCTCGCCGATGTCGATCGGCACCTGGATCCTCACCGCGTTCATGGGCCCGGCCTTCCTGGCCGCCGGCGCGCAGGCGTTGGCCGACCTGCGGCCAGGCCTGGGCTGGCCGTGGCGCCTGGCGCGGCTGGCGCAGATGCCGGCCGCCATCGCCGGCGCGGGGCTGTCCACCTACACCGCGTCGCTGCTCGCCGCCACCAGCACGCCGCTGTGGGCGGCCGCACCACAGTCGATGGCGATACGTTTCGGCAGCTCGTCCATCGCCTCGGGGGCCGCAGCCCTGTCGCTCGGCAGGTGTCCGGCGCGCTCCCGCAGGGCGCTTGACGCGCTCAGCGTGGCGGCCCTGGCGATCGAACTCGCCGCCACGGTGCGCTCACACCGCACCTATCGTGAGGCGGGCGTGGAGGAAGCGCTGCACGGCGGCTGGGGCGCTGTGGAAATGGTCGGTGCCACCGGATTGGGCGCTGTCCTGCCGCTTGGGCTGAAGCTGGCGAGCCTTGCCTTCGGCAGCCGGGGCAGCCGGCTTGCATCGCTGGCAATGCTGGGCGGCAGCTTGCTGCTGCGCGTCTCGGTGATGGAGGGCGGGGCGTCGTCCGCAGCGCGGCCGGAGATCAGCTTCCGGTTTTCTCAGCCGGGTAATCTGCCCCGCGCTCGGCCCTCCGGCCGGGCACGGCGGTCTAGGGTCGCGTAAAGGCAACAGAAGCAAGGCGTTCTTTTCGAGGAAAAGAAGCAAAAAGCTTTTGGGAGCGCTGCCGCGGGAGGCTGGAACGATGCGTTTGCATCCGACAAGTTCTGCCAGGAGACTTGGCTATAACGAACCCGTCGATGGAAACGCGTATCAGGTGGAGTGGTCTCTTGATGTCGATGTTTCTGCAGGTTTCGCTGGACGCGCCAGGCATCGACCCAGTCCATCGATCAGCGAATCCGGCACGTCCTCACCGGTTTCCGGTAGAATGGACCCGCCGATCATCGACACCCACTCGATCGTTCCCTTGTGGCCTGTCGTAACGGTCGGGCGGTCTGCGCCGCCCCAGACCTCACCCAGGTATACTCGTGCCATGGCGTTCCGTTCGATTTATTGCTGATTATCTCAACTTTAAGTAGAATGTGACTAATACGTTTGTAGTGCACAACGATATTTTTTGAGACTCTTGTGACCGCCCCGTGAAAATGGATCACTTACTGGTGAGCGGGTCAGAGGGCTGGGTGGCTCGCAGTCGAGCAGTTGCGTCGCATCGGCAACGCTGCGAGCACCGGGCGAAGGACCCGCTAAAAAGGTAGCTGCGAACAGGTGTTCGCTTTGGGAAGACGGTTTCGGCCTGCCTTGTGGTGACGGCCGGGCAGGTGGAAGCTCACCGGATTGGTCGCTGCCGTGGCGTTACCGCCGCGCTGAAAGCGGGATGTGCCGTGTTCGGTCCACGAGAAGCGGGACCGGCATCGTTTTATGTTGACTCTACAACTTATTGTATTATGTCCCAGGGCTGCAGGTCCGGCCAGTTGGCTTCGGGCCTGTTTTCGTTCACCCGGTCTGCACCAGACAGGCAAGCCGTCTGACCCCGGAGCTTTTCGGACAGGCGCACACCAATGACCGAGCCCGGCTGCAAGCCGGGACGCTCAGGACAGGAATACTCCGACCACATGGCTTCCAGCGCTGCACGCGTTCTCGAACGTCCGACTGCCTCCCACGCCCCGTCCTCGCGCCCGGAGGAGGATTTTGCCTCCCTGCTCGACGAGACCCTCGGCCGCGACACCGGCTTCGACGGCTCCGTCGTCACCGGGCGCGTCGTCCGCCTGACAGACGAGTTCGCCATCGTCGATGTCGGCCTGAAGTCCGAGGGGCGCGTGGCGCTGAAGGAGTTCACGCCGCCGGGGCAGAAGCCCGAGATCAAGCCCGGCGACATGATCGAGCTGTTCGTCGAGCGCTACGAGGACCGCGACGGCTCCATCGTGCTGTCGCGCGAAAAGGCCCGCCGCGAGGAGGCCTGGACCAATCTGGAGCGCGCGTTCGAGGGCAACCAGCGCGTCAACGGCACCATCTACGGCCGGGTCAAGGGCGGCTTCACCGTCGATCTCGGCGGCGCCATGGCGTTCCTGCCGGGCAGCCAGGTCGATATCCGGCCGGTGCGCGACGTGGGCCCGCTGATGGGCACGCCGCAGCCGTTCCAGATCCTCAAGATGGACCGCGCCCGCGGCAACATCGTGGTCAGCCGCCGTGCAGTGCTGGAGGAGACGCGCGCCGAGCAGCGCAGCGAGCTGATCCAGGGGCTTAAGGAGGGCATGATCCTCGACGGTGTGGTCAAGAACATCACCGATTACGGCGCCTTCGTGGACCTTGGCGGCGTGGACGGCCTGTTGCACGTGACCGACATCGCCTGGCGCCGCATCAATCACCCGGCCGAGGCGCTGACCATCGGCCAGCAGGTGCGCGTGCAGGTGATTCGCTTCAACGCGGACACCCAGCGCATCAGCCTGGGCATGAAGCAGCTTGAGGCCGATCCTTGGGACGGTGTGACGGAAAAGTATCCGCCGAACGGCAAGTTCAGCGGCCGCGTCACCAACATTACCGACTACGGCGCCTTCGTGGAGCTGGAGGCGGGCGTGGAAGGCCTGGTCCACGTCAGCGAGATGAGCTGGACCAAGAAGAACGTGCACCCCGGCAAGATCGTCGCGACTTCGCAGGAAGTCGACGTGCTGGTGCTGGATGTGGACGCCTCCAAGCGCCGCATCAGCCTCGGTTTGAAGCAGGTGCAGCGCAACCCGTGGGAGCAGTTCGCCGAGGAGCACCCGGTGGGCAGCACCGTCGAAGGCGAGATCCGCAACATCACCGAGTTCGGGTTGTTCGTGGGCCTGGCACCCGAGATCGACGGCATGGTGCACATGTCCGACCTGTCCTGGGACGAAGCCGGCGAGACGGCGATCAACGCCTACGAAAAGGGCGGCATGGTCACCGCCCGCGTGCTGGACGTGGACGCCGAAAAGGAGCGCATCTCGCTCGGTGTGAAGCAGCTGCAGGAAGACCCGTTCGCCGAGAGCATGTCCAAGGTGAAGAAGGGCGAGGTGGTCACCTGCATTGTGACTGCCGTGCAGGCCAACGGCATCGAGGTACGCGTCGACGACGTGCTGACCGGCTTCATCCGCCGCGCCGAACTGTCCCGCGAGAAGAGCGACCAGCGGCCGGACCGCTTCGCGGTGGGCGAGAAGGTGGACGCCAAGATCACTGCCATCGACCGTGCTGCGCGCAAGCTGTCGCTGACGATCAAGGGCCGCGAGGTCGAGGAAGACAAGCAGGCGATGGCCGAGTTCGGCACGACTGACAGCGGCGCCTCACTGGGCGACATACTGGGTGCGGCGATCCGCCGGCGCAACCAGCAGGCTGAGTGACGACGCAGGCCCTAGGGACTGCTGCCCCTGGGGCCTGTCGTGTAGCAGGACGGACACTCCTTTCACGTTTCAAAGGCTTGTGAAGTTCTTTCGCACGCCTTGAGATAGTTATCGGATCCATCTCATTCGGGTTGGACAGGCCGTTAGAGACGTCGCGCGAAAGCTACTGCTTGCGGGAAAGCAAGCCTTGTTTGTCGAGAAAAAGAAGCAAAAAGCTTCCCCGTAGCTGTCGCGGGAAGTCGGACAACACGCCTTACGAGACGCAGCTCGGAGCGACTGATGATCAGGATGCTAGCTTGAGCGAGCACTGTTCTTGTTCGCGCTGGCTGCTTAGCTTCTCACATTGTCAGCAGTGTCTCACTCAGCGGGGTTACGCGCGGAGAAACAATTCATTCCCGCAATGCTGTTAGAGGTAGCCTGCATCGATCCGGTCTAAGGCGCTCCGCTGTGCTCAACCGTTCAACTGACAAACAGACGGCCAGCCAAGCCACCTAATCTGGGCGTCGGGCAATCCGTCCCCAAGCTGACGCAGCCTGCAAGACTTTGCACAGAGACGCGTTTCGGCCAAGCCGCATATCCCCATGACGAAGCGGCGAGTCTAGGCGGTTGGGAGCCCAGACGATCTGTCTGCCCGTCCGCAAGCAGCGCAGCAACGCCCGTGCACACGCCGAGTGCTGGCTGCCTCTGCCGGCCACCAGCTTCGGAAGTGTGCTCCGCGCCGGCTTGTATGCGAGGCTCGCGAGCACCGCCTCTGAATACGTCCCTGCCGCATCTTGCTCTCCGCACGCACCAACCCGATGGTTCAATTCGTGCGAAGCCAGTGCGCCTGTCGCCTATGGTGAGACAGACTTTTGCCCGGCAACAACACGACCGAGAGGTAGCCGATGTCAGCCGGCTCCGCCGTTTATCGGGCTTTGCACCGCGTCTTTCTACGCTATCCTAACCGCAATTGCTTTTGCGGCGGACATCGAAAGCACGTTCGCAAATCGACGACGCGCCGCCTAAGTAGACCGGTTGTTCGTTGCACCAGCAATTATAGCCCTGCCCCCTAAACGCAGCAGCGATCGTGCCTGGCCCATCACGAAATCCTAAGTAGGAGCACACAAGGAACAAAAGTTTGCAGTTCTTTTTTCACAAAAGAACTGCTTGGCGGCTTGCCGTCGATAGGCCACTGATACGACTCGCAAACGGCTTAGCGGCCGACCCGATTTCCATGTTCATGTTGCGACCATAGTAAACGCATCGGCACGTCGTCGCGTGAGTCTACCGGGAGCCTAAGTCAGCAATCCCGCAAAGTATTACATCTGGCTGTTCTCGAGCGGCTAGTCGACTTGAGCAGGCTCGGTGGAGCACACGTGCTAGCAGGTTTGTGCCGAACGACCGAAATCCGGCCTCCTTGGTACGGACGCACGCCCATCAAGCTGGCTTCAGCTTCTAGGACGAAAGGACAATAGATCGGGTCTCGGATCGGGAAAAATTCCCGGTTTTATCGGGAAGTCCAGCCCTCGTCATTCCAGCGTGTTCGTGTGCATAAAGGTGCCAAGAAGAGGGGCGGAGGCGCGAGGAATGCGTGTGCGGTTTCGATTGGTGTTGTTGGCTGCCGCGTTGCCGACGTTCGCTGCACACCATGCGCTGGCTCAGACCGTGCCGCCGTCCGCCGCGCCGCTGCCTTCAGCAACCAACAGTCCCGTTGAACAGATCACCGTCATCGGCACCAGCCCGTTGCTGGGCAGCGGGGTGGACCGTAACAGCATCCCGGTCAACACGCAGGTGCTCGACAGCGCTAACCTGACGCGTGAGGGTGCACCAGACGTTTTGCAAGCGCTGAACACGCAAGTCGCTGGTATCAACCTCGACAGCGCGTCCGGCAATCCGTATCAGCCGTCACTTTTCTTCAACGGCTTCGAGGTGTCTCCGTTGCAGGGCACTTCGCAGGGCGTCGCGGTTTACGTGAACGGTACGCGCTTCAACCAGGCCTTTGGCGACACGGTGAATTGGGACCTCATCCCCGCCGTCGCTATTTCCAAGATCAACGTGGAGGGGTCGAACCCGCTGTTCGGCTTGAACGCGCTTGGCGGATCATTCAACGTCGCCCTGAAGGACGGTTTCACTTACGCCGGCGGCCAGGCCGACATTTCCGGCGGTGCCTTCGGCACGGTGCAGGGGGACATCCAGTACGGCGTGCAGAGTGGCAACCAGGCGCTCTACATCGCGGGCAGCGTCGTTCATCAGGACGGCTGGCGTGACCTGCAATCGACCGACATCCAGAACTTCTTTGGCGATTACGGACTGAAGAACAACGGTGTCGAGATGCACTTCGATCTCAGCGCTGCCAACTCGGTGATCAACGGCCCGGGCACGGCGCCGGTCCAGCTTTTGGCGATCGACTCGCAGGCGCAGTTCACCGCGCCGAACGGTATCGACAACCGCTACATCCAGGCTGCCTTCCGCACCAACATCGACGTCAGCGACGTGCTCTCCGTGCAGGCGCAAGCGTATTACGACTATTTCCAGCAGCACGTGGTGAACGGCAACTCGGCCAACGACACGCCTTGCGATGACGGCAGCAACCTGTTGTGCCAAGGCCTTGGCATGCTGAGCACCACGCGCAACGGCGCACCGATAACGGCTTTTCTCGGCAACAGCGCCGCCTACAACGAGCTCGATGTCAACACCACCAACACGAATGCTTACGGCGCCGCAGCCCAAGTTACCGACACCGGCAACCTGTTCGGTCTCAAGAACCACCTCATCGCCGGCGCTTCGTTCGATGGCGCGCAGACGGAGTTCTCCGCCACCGCCTTCATCGGAGGTGTAACGCCGGTCACGCGCGTCTACGTCGGGCCGGGCGTGGTGATCGACGAGCCTGGCAACAACGTTCCTGTCCGGGTTGCCATCAGCGACGCCTACGCCGGCGGCTTCGCGTCGGACACGCTGAACCTGACTGACGCGCTGGCAGCCACCGTCTCCGGGCGCTTCAATTTTGCGGAGATTGACCTGCGCGACCAGGGCGGCGGCGACCTCACCGGCAACCACGCCTACGCGCGGTTCAACCCTGCTGCGGGGCTGACCTACGAGGTCTCCCCGGCGCTCACGGCCTATGCCGGCTACTCGGAGGCTAACCGCGCACCGACGCCTGCCGAGCTTTCTTGCGCCGGGCCGCAAAACTCTTGCAGTTTAGCCAATTTTTTCGTAGGCGACCCCGACCTCAAGCAGGTGATTGCGCACACGGTGGAGGCCGGCTTGCGCGGCCACGTAGACGTGCGATCCGATGCGCGGCTCGGCTACGATCTGAGCTTGTTCCGCACTGACTCAGACGACGACATTGCGTTCATCAACAGCGTCACGTTGAACCGGGCGTTTTTCGCCAATATCGGTCAGACGAGGCGAGAAGGTGGTTCCGCACGCGTGGACTTCCGGCTGGATCACATTTCAACCTACGTGGCTTACACTTTTACGGACGCCACGTTCCAGACTGGCTACGTCGAATCCGGCGGCAGCAACCCGGATCAGGACGCAAACGGCAACATTACCGTACGACCAGGCAACCAGCTACCGGGCGTGCCGCGGAACGTGTTCAAATTCGGCGTGGACGGCTTGCTGACGCAGGCCTGGCGAGCGGGCATCGACGGTCAGTATCAAAGTGGACAGTATCTTTTCGGCGACGAAGCGAACCTGACGCCTCGCTTGCCCGGCTTCTACGTCATGAACCTGCACAGCACCTACGACGTGACGAAGCGTTTGCAGTTGTTTTTCAATGCTCAGAACCTGCTCGACCGGCGCTACTACTCCTACGGCACGTTCTCACCCACGAATTCCGTGTTCCTGTCGCAAGCGCCGAACGCGACCAATCCGCGCAGCTACAGTCTTGCGGCGCCGCTTGGTTTCTTCGGCGGTGTGCGGATAGAGTTCTAGCCCGAGAGCCAAGCAGTTCGTGCCGGGAAAACATAAAGAAGCCCTCTTCTTAAAGCTCAAGCTACAGGAGGCCCGCGGCGCTTGGCCAGAAGTTTTTAGCTGCTTTTTCCAATAACGTAGGCTTTTCTGGGTTGTGCGGTTCGAGCCGGAGAAACGCCGATGTCGTTAGAGCGCAACCTGATCGTCTCCGTGTTCGTGGTGTTGTGGGTGAGCCTGCTGGCCGGCGCCGCGCTCACCTGCGGGCACGCTGCGTCGAAGGTGCGGACCGAGATCAATGCCGCCCTGACAGTAGGCCAACGCATTGTCCAGAACGCCGCAGACGACAGCAGGGGCCAGGCGAATCCGAACGTCGAGCTTGCGCGAATCATTGCAAGCTTCAACGGCGACCGTCACCTGCGGGCAGTCCTGATCGGAGCGGACGACCGGGTATCATTGCAGTCGACCCTCCGACAACCTGAAGATCCCGCACCGCAACTCTTCGTTGACCTCGTCAGCGGTCCGACGGTGGTGGCGGATGTTGCACTACCTTTAAGCCTAATTGCTAAGGGCCACCTCCAGCTCCGGACCGACGCCCATAACGAAGTCTCCGAAGTCTGGGCAGACGTCAAACTCGACCTGCTGATCCTGATCATGTTTTTTTGCTTGGTCCTGGGTCTCGTCGTGCGGACGCTCCGTGGCGCTTTGCAGCCCCTGCGGAAAGTCTGCACCGCATTTACATCGATCGGCGCAGGAGATTATGCGACCCGGCTTGCCTTGGGAGATGCCAAGGAGCTGGTCGACGTGCAGGACGGCTTCAACGCCATGGCGGAGCGTCTGGCCGGCATGGAGTTGCACAATCGGCTGTTGCAAACGCGGATGCAACGAGTTCAGGATGAGGAGCGCGCAGAGCTCGCCCGTGATCTGCACGACGAGGTGGCACCTTTCCTGTTCGCCGTCAGTGCAGACGCCTCGTTGATACGGCAGTTTGCAGGGGCAAACAAGATAGAGGACATTGACGCGCGTGCCGACGGCATCCTGACTTCAGTCAACCACATGCAAAAGCATCTCAGGCGTGTGCTGTCGCGTCTGATGCCCGACGTTCTTCTGGACCTTGGGCTGGCGGGCGCGATCGAGACGCTGGTGCATTTCTGGAAGTCGCGCTGCCCTGGTGTGCACTTTACGGTTTACGTCGATGCTGATTCCTTGGACAATCGCAGGACCGCCGTGGCTTTCCGGGTAGTGCAGGAGAGCCTAAGCAATGCGGTCCGGCATGGAAAGCCGAACAGAGTGGGCGTGCGCGTCGAGGATACTGACGACGGCTGTGTGATCGAGGTGGTTGATGATGGCGCAGGCTTGCCAAACCAGCCTCACCAAAGTGGGCTTGGCCTGCTGGGGATGCGGGAGCGTGTCACTGCGGTGGGTGGACGGTTCAGCGTAGACAAACCTGTGGGATCCCGAGGTGTGGCGATACGCGCGTTGCTCTTCCATGAGAGCGAACTCATGGAATAGTCATGAAGATATTGCTCGTAGATGATCATACCGTCGTAAGGGACGGCGTACGACGCCTACTGGCGACCGCTATAGACGCCGAGATATACGATGCGTCCTCGAGTGAGGCGGCGCAGGCCATCTTCGGCGCCGAGAAGCCGGAGCTGGTGGTGCTTGATTTGAACCTTCCAGGCGGCAGCGGTCTGGCTTTGCTGCGCCGGTTGCTGTCCATGGAACCGAGAACACGCGTGCTGATTTTCTCCATGCATGGCAGCCCAGCCTATGTCATGCGCGCGATGCAAGCCGGCGCCTCTGGCTACATCACGAAGGCGGCAAGCGCAGACGAGTTGCTGGAAGCAATTCAGAAGGTGGCGGTTGGCGGACATTACCTGCAACGCGACTTGGTGACCGACTTGGCCGGCAGTGAGGTCTGGACAAAAGGGGCGAAGCAGCCGCTTTCCGCCAGAGAACTCGACATCCTACGTCTGCTGGCACAGGGCAACACGCTCTCGGAAATCGCCGCGCAATTGGGAGTGTCTTACAAGACGATCGCGAACTCCTGCACGGGCATCAAAGGCAAATTAATGGTGGAGCGGACTGGTGACCTGATACGGATTGCAATCGAGATGCACGCAGCGTAGATGATCCTTCGTGCGGATGACAGACGGTCCTTGGCTGGCAATCTAGCCGGGTGCTACTTTCGCTTCCGCGAAAAGAGGCCCGTGCAGCGCTCCGGCGACACGTAAAGCGTGCGCAGACGAGTGGCGCCCCGCATGCGCAAAGAATGTGGCGTATTCGGCGGCAGCCACACGGCGCGCGCCGAGGGGATCAGCCAAGCTTGTCCCGCCGCCGTGACGTGGATCGCGCCGTCAGCCGCATAGACGAGCTGTCCCCATCCGTGTGCATGGCCTCCGATCTCGTGACCATGGTCGTAACGTGCGCTCAGGGTCCGAACGAAAATGTCCACTTTGTCGCCTGGTCGACAGAACTCTTCATCTTTGCGCAAGTGCGCCGCTTTGCCCAGTGCTAGAAAAGAGGGAACTCAGTCGAGGGTCGTCATGCCAAACCACGTTCGCCATTTCGCAATCCACGCTGATCGGGTCGACCGCGCACGGGCGTTCTACGAAGGTGTGTTCGACTGGCAGTTCGAGCCCTGGGGACCGCCCAACTTCTACCTCATCCGCACCGGCTCTGCCGATGATCGCGGCTTGCAAGGTGCATTACAGGAGCGACAGCAACCGCTTGCCGGGTCGGGCATGCGCGGCTACGAATGCACGATCGGTGTGGCCGACCTTGATGCGGTGCTGGCGCTCATACCTCGGTTCGGCGGGACCATCGTGTCCCCGCCCTTCGTCCTCAACGGCGTTGGCCGACTGGCTTTCTTTCACGATACCGAGGCAAACAGGGTAGGAGTGATGCAGTATGATCCTGCTTATCCGCTTTGATGGCCGGTCGACCTCCGTCGCTCGCCGCGCACGATGCGCACGCGACGGCGTCTCCACTGGATCGGTGCAGCGAGACGCCAAGGCCTGACTTTTTGAAGTATTTAGGAACTGTTGTCTCTGCTGTCTGGCATTCGGCTGCAGTGCTCAGGCGGTGACACACGCGGCAGATGTTTTCATAATGACTTCGCATCTCGCGTGTGGTCGGCCGGGCTGACGCGTTGGCGCCAGCGCTCACCAGGGATCGCCACAAACGTGCAAGCGTCGTCCGCGCGCAGCAGCGTGTCCGGCGTCGCGTGGTCAGCCGCGTTGCGCCGAGCGTACACAATTAAGCCCGGACCGTGCCGGAATCGGTCGGGTGTCACGGTCTCGGCGAGGAACGCGCGTGAGAGCAGGAAGATGAAGGTGAGTATGCGTCGGACGAGGCCTCCCGCACTGGGGTATGCGAGCGGACCGGCGTAGCGAGCTTCTCGCGCCGTTGAGGTGGCCAACAAACGCCTTGTTTGCCGTAAGCGGCAGCCGGAGCAACCAGCCGCATGTCGGTGAGCGGGAAGGCAGGAAGTTCGCGTGCAATCTCGTCGATCGTCAGGAATCGAACGCCGTATCCTGCAAACACCTCTATAGTCGATGCCAAGTCCACTGTCGCGTACGTGACGCCATCGTCCAGCGGGACGTCCAGGCTTCGCGCCGGAACGCCCATTGCGGCGCTTGCACGCATGAAACCGCCTGGCGTCATGACCACCAGCATGTGTACTTCCGCAGTATGGATCTTGAACGCATGCGCCTGCTGTCTTGGCAGGAAAACGCATGCTTCCGCGGCGGCGCGCAGACGATCCGGCCCGACGTAGACGTCTATCTCTCCAGCCAGAACATAGAACAGCTCGTGTTCACGTTCATGCACGTGCGGTGGAGGTTCCGTTCCTCTCCTCATCTTGGAGGCCGCGACCTCGAACGCTCCGCCCGTTTCCTGCTCTGTTGCCAGGTTGGATATCAGGATGCCCTTGTACCAGGTCGACAGCTCGACCGAAGCTGCGCGCGAAAACGCAGCGAGGTGTCCGTCCGTCGTCATAGGCCGGTGTGCCTGGACAACGGGGCGGGCAGTGCGGATGGCGCGAATATGCGCACGACCATACGGATCAAGTGGGCATCAGTTGTTGCTTGCCAGCAGCTCACCCTGAAGCGTCTTCAGACGATTCAGGTTCGTCTCCAGCACGCCGGTTGCTGTCTTGGAGATTGCCTTCAACTCAGGATTGCCGCCGGGACTGGCTTGCATCTCCCGTGCACTTGCCAGCGCTTGCTCATGCGAGAAGATTTCGTCTGTCAGGAACTCCTGGTCGAAGTCGACTCGGCTATTCTGCATCTCCGATGCGATCCTCGTGTGCAGGTCTGCCCGTTGGGTGAAACGTTCCCCCTGAGGTGGTTGGATACCTTCCTGCTCGGCAATCGGTTTGACCTGGGCTTCCAGGGCATCGCCTTCGGCCAGGAAGTCCCTCGCAAGAGTGGCGACCCGTGGATCGGGATTGCGCGCGAGGGCCGGGCCGATGATGTCCTGGTCGAAATCCACCACGTTGTAGAGGTTCGTGACGAAAGCGACGTCGTTCGGGCTGACGTTCTTGCCGACTGGCGCCGTCGCGTTCGGGTTGGCACAGCCCGACAGGACCACCGCCGTGCCGGCCGCCAACATGGATAATTGCGAAACTGATAGTCTGTGCATCTTGATGTTCCTCTGGCTGCTGCCCGCCGGTACCTGCCTCCCGATGCCCGAGTGCCGGGAAAGAGGCAGATCGGGCCGCTCGGGTGATCGGCTTACGCGGCTTGCATCTCGGCGGCGTGTTTCGTTTGCGCCGTTGACGGTGTGCGAAAACGGTGGTGGTGCGGTTAGGGGTGCGGCGGAGCGCACGTCCGCAACCATGGCTGCACGTGTTGGCCTCGCACGGACCAACGCTGCGGTGTGGCGCGCGGACCTACTCGGCGAGCGGGCTGCGATCGGTCCAAGCCGGCTCCCGCTTCTCATGCTCGGGCCGCCTGTTTGCCGGCAGGTGCGGTGGCCACTGGGTCGGCTCCAAGCCTGTCTGGCCCTTCATTTCCCGCTCGATGATGTCCGCACGGCGTTTTTGATATCTCGTCTCAAATTCCACAATTCGATTGGTCATCGCTCTACCTTTCGACCGACACGTGAGAAGCATTCAGACGGGGCCGTTTCTACCGGCGTGACCAGACTCGGAATCTACTCAGTCTGCCGAAGCCAGCATCGGTCAGCGCGGCGGAGAAAGCGGTTCCTTTTTTGAAAAGAACCGAAAGATGTTCGTCCCCTGGAGTACACGCCGAGGCAAACGCCGCGACAGCAGGAGCGAAAGTTTTTTGCTGCTTTTTTTCAAAAAAGCAGGCCTTGCTTCCGGCACTCCCTTCGACAAGGCCCGCAGATGCCCCTGGATGCCGACGCCCTCATCGACCGCCAGCGCCTCAAGCGCCGCCTCACCTTCTGGCGCGTCCTCGCCGTCGCCGCCCTGGTTCTGGCCGCCATCATCGCCGCCCCTAAGCACTCGTCGCTGGCCGGCGCCCACCTCGCCCGCTACAGCGTGAACGGCCTCATCGGCGACGGTCGCGAGCAGGTCGAGGCGATCGACAAGCTTCGCCAGGACTCCTCGGTTCGCGGCGTGCTCCTCCACCTCGACACGCCGGGCGGCGACGTCGGCGGCGGCGAAGGCATCCACGACGCGGTGGTAGAGCTCGCCGGCGCCAAGCCGGTGGTCGCCGTCATGGACGGCACCGCCGCCTCGGCCGGCTACATGATCTCGGTTGCCGCCCCTCACATCGTCGCCCGCGAGAGCACGCTCACCGGCTCGATCGGCGTCATCCTGGAAACCGGCGACGTCTCCGGCCTGCTCGACAAGCTCGGCGTGCGTGCCGACCCGCTGGTCTCCGGCCCGCTGAAGGGCCAGCCCAGCTTCACCCAGCCCCTCTCGCCGGCCGGGCGCGACTACCTGCAGGGCCTGGTCGCCGAGCTCTACGACCAGTTCGTCGACATCGTCGTCGCCGGCCGCCACATGGACAAGGCACGCGTGAAGCAGCTCGCCGACGGTCGCGCCTACACTGGCCGCCAGGCGCTCGGCCTCGGCCTCATCGACGAGCTCGGCGGCGAACAACAGGCGCTGCGCTGGATGCAGAAGACGCGCGGCCTGGACCCCAGCCTGCCGGTCCGCGACGTGGTGAAAGGCACCTGGTATCAGCAGTTTGCGCCAACCAGCCTGCTTGGCCTGCTGCTGGGCGAACACTCCGTGCTGGGATCGGCGGTCGGCCAGGCACTGCGCGTTGACGGGTTCTACGCGCTCTGGCAGCCTTCCGTGGTGCGAAACTAGGGGGAGCGGCTGGGCCCGGCAAGGCGCCTGCCGGCACGTGCCGATGACCAGGTCGGAACTGATCGCCGAGCTCGCGGCAGCGAACCCGCATTTGCGCGCGCCTGACGTGGAGCTGATCGTCGGCACTGTGTTCAACGAGATCTCCGCAGCACTCACTCGCGGGGAACGCGTCGAGTTGCGGGGTTTCGGCGCCTTCACCATCAAGCGGCGGGACGCGCGCACCGGGCGCAACCCGCGCACGGGGGAAGCCGTGCCGGTGGACGAAAAGGCGGTGCCGTTCTTCAAGGCGGGTAAGGATTTGCGGGAACGGGTCAACCAGGCAGTGGCGGAAAAGCCTCGGGCTCGGGCTTCGGCTTAGAAGGCAAGCGGTTCTTTTTCGAAAAAAGAACCAAAAAACTTTTGTCTTTTGGCCTCTTGGCCTATGCACAACTGATGCTGCGTGTGTTGTTCCTGTTGCCGTTCCTGATCCTGCTGGTGGTGTTCGCTTTGTCGAACCCGCAGCCGGTGCCGCTCGGGCTCTGGCCGACCGACCTCAGCATTGAGGTGCCAGTATCCATCGCCATCCTCGTGGCGTCGGGGCTGTTCTTCTTCCTCGGCGCGCTGTTCGTCTGGTTCGGCACCGTGGCGGCGCGGTCCCGCCATCGTCGCGCCGAGCGCCGGGCCACGGCGCTGGAAGCCGCCCTGAAGGCGCACGACCCGACGCCCGCCTCGCGCTTCGCCCGCACCCAACCCGTGCGCCCTGCGCTCGCCGGGCCGAAATAGCCGCAGCATCGGCACCAGCCGTGGTGCAGGTGAAGATCTGCGGCGTGAACAGCCCAGCCGCCTTCGACGCCGCCGCGCAGGCCGGCGCCGACTGGGTCGGCTTCGTATTCTTCGACCGCTCGCCCCGCTGCGTCGGCGCCGCGCAGGCCGCCGCCCTCTCGTCGCGGTTGGCCGGGGGACCGTTGCGCGTCGGCCTGTTCGTCGACCCCACGGACGACGCGATCGCCGGAGTGCTGGACGCGCTGCCGCTCGACGCGCTCCAGCTCTACGCGCCGGCGCCGCGGGTAGATGAAATCCGCGAGAGGTTCGGCATTCCGGTGTGGCGCTCGGTGGGCGTGTCCGCACCGGCAGACCTGCCGCCCGGCACCGGCAGGGCGTCCCGGCTGGTCATCGAGGCCAAGCCGCCCGCCGGCGCTGACCGCCCTGGCGGCAACGCTGTGGCTGTGGATTGGGGGATGCTGTCCGGCTACGCGCCGGCGTGCGAATGGATGCTGGCCGGGGGGCTGACCGCCGCCAACGTGCGGCAGGCGATTGCACAGAGTGGAGCAGCGTCGGTGGATGTGTCTTCGGGTGTGGAGAGCGCGCCTGGGGTCAAGGCGCCAGCGCTCATCGGCGCGTTCGTGGCGGCGGCGAAGCAAGGCCCGCTTTTCGGCATGAGAAGCAAGAACTCTGATAGTGACTCATTCTGAGTTCGCCTGACGCGGAAGAAATCGGCAAGCCTTACGCGATCAGCCCTGCGCTTTCGTTCAGCCAAATACGCTCTGGATAGAACGCCATCGGAAACGATACATCGTTCATACGGCCGAGCCACAGGTTCGTCGGGGCAGACACGTTGGCTAACGTTTCGGTGGTGCGTTTTCTGAACATTGTGGTAGTGGTCGGTGACTCTATGGCAGGCCTAGTAGCTGATTGATGAAAGAGCAATGGAACGGTGAGGGCTGTTGGCTTGACTGATCAAGATGCCAAAACGCTCACCTCCTCAGAGTTTGAAACTTGCCGTGTGCCCGCTGGGAGTTCCAAGCCGGTCACTCCCATTTGGCGTGACAGTTATCGCAAGCGGCTGGCCGCGGCGATCGCCTTTCCGGTATTCCGGTTTCTGAACAGGCCCGCATTCAAGTGGTTGACCCACGCTATCTATGACTTCGCTCTGAGAAGCAACGGAATAGCCATTAATTTTCCTGGACGTCATGGCCTGACTTTTGGCGAGGAGCAATTCATATTACGAAGGCTGAAAAGCGCTCCTTCCGGAGTGTTTTTCGATGTCGGTGCAAATCACGGCGCTTATTCCCGTTACTTACTTTCAGTATCGCCAGGATCGCGCGTTTACGCCTTCGAACCACATCCGCGTACGTTCAACTGCCTGCGAAAAAACCTGTGCAATGAAGCCAACGTTCGACTCGTCAATAGCGCAGTGGCGGAGTCGGCCGGTAAGTTCAAACTCTATGACTTCGAGAATGGGGACGGATCCACTCAAGCAAGTTTGGATCAGGAAACTATCAAAATGTTTTCTGATCAAACGACCTCCTACGATGTCTCCGTGATCACTATCGACGAGTTCATGGCCGAAGAGGGTATTGAAAAAGTGGACTTGTTGAAAATCGATACCGAAGGGTTCGATTTGGCAGTTCTTCGAGGTGCGCGCAAGGCACTCGCGGCCCACGCGATTGGGGTTATACAATTCGAGTTTATCCCAGCAAACATCGCCAGACATGTGACAATGCGCGATTTCTTCGAAGTTCTCGAGGAATATAGTGTGTATCGGATTTGCGTGAACGGTAGCTTGCTTTCGCTTGAGCCCTACGACGTTAAGCGGTGTGAGATATATGTGACGCACAACCTTGTAGCGCTTCCAAAGTCTGCAGCTTCCCCCGCTTGAGCCGTCGGTCTCGCAAGAAACGCTGCCCCCCTGAGAGACAAGGCTGCTCGACAAACTGGAAGGCGATCTTCGACAGGCCGTAGGTGATCAGCACGGTCGTTGCCCAAAGCACCGCGCAGACCAGGATGGCGTGCCAGCCGGTAGCAGACCGGTCGAACACCGCAGGCATCAGCAGGCAAAGCTTATGCAGCACGAAGAAGTGCAGAAGATAGGCGCTAAAGCTCACCTTGCCAAAAGAGCAGGCTACGTCGTTGACGAACGGGCTTGCCGGCGCGTTCGCCAGCGTGGCCACCAGCACCATGTAAATCAACGTCGCCACCACGTGCGTCGGCAGCAGTAACGGCAGCGCCACCGGCAGGCGGTGCGGCAGCTGCAGGTTGGCAGCCAAAATGCTTGCGGCTACGCAAGCCAGCACGATCAGCGTGCTGCGCCGTTGCAGGAAGCTGGCCAAACCGGAGAAGCGGTTCGTCGTCAGAAGACCGAGCGTCTGGTAGAGCACCGTGCCAAGCGCGAATATGACGATCTGGTTGGGTAACCAGAAATACAGGAAGTTCTCGATCCCCGCATGCGGGTAGGCATCTTGAAGGCGGCCGGCCATCAGGACGTTTGCGGCTGAGCCGGCCAGCAGGCTCAGCACAGCAAAGATCACCGCCGCGCGCATGGACTGCACGCTGGCAACGATCAGCGGGAAAAGAAGGTAGAAGTTCATCTCCACGCCGATGCTCCAGCCACCCGGGACCACTGGCCAATGGCCGGGGATCGTGGGGATCAGCGCAGGATGCCAGGCGTTTACGAATGTCAGGCTTGCCACGAGTTGGCCGAAATCGAAGCCACTCGCAGGCGGCTCGGCGACAAAGTAGATACCAATCGCGAGATAATACATAGGCGCGATCCGGAGAAAGCGTCGCATCCAGAAGCGCGGCAGGCTAGCGGTGCCGCGAGCGAGTTCGGCATGCCAGGACAGCAGCAGGGTGACGCAGCTGAGCAGGAAGAACAGCTGAACCCCACTCCAGCCGTAATTCGTAAGCTTTCTCACCGGGTAAGGCAGTTCGGCCAACATGCCGCCGACATGCGAGGTGATCACCAGCAGCACAGCGTAGCCGCGCAACGCATCGATGTAGGCGAGCTTCGGCCCCCTCGGGGAGGCCCCGTTCATCTGTTGCGATACGGAACGACCAACCAACATCGTATGCTCAGCCCCCTTGCTCACGGTTTAGTGAGCAAGGACGAGGCGTGCAAGATGTTTTGTGGGCAGGTACCGCCCAGCAACGTGGGTCAGGTCTGAGTGCCGCGGCCGTCACCGGTGCGCCCGGCTTAATCTGTGCAGTAGACCCGTCTACGCGGTGATGACGACGAGAAAACAAGCGCCTCTTTTCGGAACATGAAGTTTGTCTCTGTCGAGTGAGGCCCGAGTGAAGCGAGCTGCCTCAGCCGCCCGCGACAGCCGAGACAAAAGCTTTTTACGTCTTTTCCTCGAAAAAGAAGCGCTTGCCTTCCCGTCCCTCTGAGCAGTCTCAGCCCCCAGCGTCACCCTAAGCCCTTAAACCCCTGTGCCACTACGTAGAGCTCGCTGCTTTCCTTCCGGCTAGCCGGCGGCTTGGCGTGCTTCACGGTGGCAAAGCGCTGCTTCATCGGCACCAGCATGTCCCGCTCGGAGCCGCCCTGGAACACCTTGGCCACGAACGCCCCGCCCGGGCTCAGCACCGAGGTTGCGAAGTGCAGCGCCAGCTCGGCCAATCCCATGATGCGGATGTGGTCGGTGCCGGCGTGCCCGGTGGTGTTGGGCGCCATGTCGGACAGCACCAGGTCGGCCGGCCCGCCCATCAGCTCCCGCAGCCGCGCCGGCATCTCCGGGTCGTCGAAGTCGCCCTGGATCAGGGTGGCACCGGAGATCGACTCGATCGGCAGAAGGTCTACCCCCACCACGGACCCTGCCCCACGCTGCAGCGCTACCTGCGTCCAGCCGCCAGGTGCCGCACCCAGATCCAGCACCCGACAGCCGCGGCTGATCAGCTTGAACCGCTCGTCCAGCTCGATCAGCTTAAACGCCGCGCGCGACCGAAACCCCTGGGCACGCGCCGCGGCCACGTAGGGGTCGTTCAGCTGGCGCGCCAGCCAGCGCTGCTGCGCCGGGCTGCGGCCGCGCGAGGTGCGCAAGGTGACCGCGAGGTTGCGCGGGTTGCTCGTCTTCTTGCCTGGCATCCGACACCCTATAGCAAGAAAACGCCCCTTCCCGGAAACAAGGAGCAGCACAAGTCACGGGTGAAGGTAGACGAACCCAAGCCCCTGCAGCCGTGCCACCTCCGCCACCCCGCTCGGCACCACGTCGCCCACGCTCACTTTGTAAAGCGCGGCTGGTGTCAGCCCCATGCCCTCGAGCGTGTTGTGGCAGATCAGGAAGCGCACGCCGCGGCCGCGCAACGCGTCGATGCTGGCGGCAAGCGACTGGTCGGTGTTGGCCATCTGAAACAGCTTCACGCCTGAGCCGAAATCCACCACGTGGATTTGCGCGCGGTCGTCGACCGCATTCAGGTGGTTGGTCAGGTTGCGCAGCAGGCGGGTGAAGTGGGCGTGGTCGTCGGGCCAGCCGCCGTCGTTCTGATAGACGACTTTTTGGAAGCTGTAGTAGCCGGCGGGCGCCTGGGCGCTTGCGGCAAGGGGGACCAGGAGGAGGGCGACTGAGAGGGCGCGCATCTGTTGCTCCAGTGAAAATAAGCCAGCAGTTGTTTTTTGAAAAAACGGACCAAAAACTTTTGCTGGCGCTGTCGCGGACGGCTGAACGACACGCCTCCCCAAACGGGCAACAAGAGACCGAAAGTTTTTTGGTTCTCTTTTTCAAAAAAAGAACCGCTTGCCTTGCCGCCTCCGTTCACGGCCTCATTGGGCATCCTGCCGCCGATCGGCTAGGAACGCCGCCATGCCGTCTCCCCCCACCCTCATCACCGGCGCCACCGGCTTCGTCGGCTCCGCCGTCGCCCGCACGCTGCTGGCGCGCGGCCACACGCTGCGCCTGCTGGTCCGCCCGGGCAGCGACCGCAGCAACATTGCTGACCTGCCGGCCGAACTCGCTGAAGGCGACCTCACCGACCCAGCCTCCCTCGCCCGCGCCGCCGAAGGCTGCCGCTACCTCTTCCACGTCGCCGCCGACTACCGCCTGTGGGTGCCCGACCCAGACCGCATGATGCAGGCCAACGTCGCCGGCACCCGCGCCCTGCTGCTGGCCGCCCAGGCCAAGGGCGTCGAACGCATCGTCTACTGCAGCAGCGTCGCCGCCTTAGGCCTGGTCGGCGACGGCACGGTCGCCGACGAGACCACCGAGGTGCATCCCGAGAAGATCGTCGGGCACTACAAGCAGTCCAAATACCACGCCGAACAGGCGGTGCTGGCGCTGGTGCGCGACCACGCTATGCCGGTGGTGATCGTCAACCCGTCCACCCCGGTAGGCCCGCGCGACATCAAGCCCACCCCCACCGGCAAGATGATCCGCGACGCCGCTACCGGCCGCATGCCCGCCTACGTGGAGACCGGCCTGAACATCGTCCACGTGGACGATGTCGCCGAGGGCCACGCCCTGGCGCTGGAGCGCGGCGTGGTTGGCGAGAAATACATTCTGGGCGGCGAGGATTTCTCGCTGGGCGAGCTGTTCGCAGCCGTCGCCCGCGCCGCCGGACGCACCGCGCCGCGGGTGCGGTTGCCCATCGCCCCGCTCTACCCGCTGGCGCTGGCCTGCGAGGCGCTGGCCCGCTTCGGCATCGAACCGGTGGTGACGCGGGAGACGCTGGCGATGGCACGCAAGAAGATGTTCTTCTCCAGTGCCAAGGCGCGCGCGGAGCTGGGGTATGCGCCTCGGCCGGCGGTGCGGGCGATCGAGGACGCGGTGGCGTGGTTCGCGGCTTGAGGCAAGGCAAGGCAAGCAAGCAGTTCTTTTTTGAAAAAAAGAACGAAAAAACTTTTGCTCCCTCGCCGGCCCCGAAACCAACCACCGCCGGACAAACCGAGGCGCCTGCGACAGCGCCGGGACAAAAGTTTTTTGCTTCTTTTTTTCAAAAAAGAAGGCCTTGCTTGCCTTGCTCCTGACCTGGCTAGCCGCCACCGCCCTGGCAATCTGGATCTACTTGCTCGCCGGCCACGGCCGCTTCTGGCAGTCCGGCCCCAGCCTGCCCTCGCCCGCGCTAACCCCGCGCCGCCCGATGCCGCCGGTCACCATCGTGGTGCCTGCCCGCAACGAGGCTGCCAGCATCACCGCCTGCCTGCGCAGCCTGCTGGCCCAGGACTACGACGGCATCCTACGGGTGATCCTGGTGGACGATCTCAGCAGCGACGGCACCGGCCGCCTGGCCGACGCCATCGCCGACCCGCGCCTGACGGTGCTGCGCGGCGCGGCGCACCCGCCCGGCTGGAGCGGCAAGTTGTGGGCGCTCAGCCAAGGCATCGCCGCTTCCGGCCACGCCGAGCTGCTGCTGCTGACGGACGCCGACACCGTGCACCAGCCGCTGCACCTGGCAAGCCTGGTGGCCAAGCTGGAGGCGGACGGCCTGGACATGGTCTCCGAGATGGTGGCACTGCACGTGGACAGTGCCGTCGAGCACGCGCTGGTGCCGCCCTTCGTGTTCTTCTTCCAGCTGCTCTACCCGTTCGCCTGGGTGAACGACGACGGCAACAGCATGGCCGCGGCCGCCGGCGGCACGGTGCTGATCCGCGCCGCGGCCCTGGCGCGCGTGGGCGGGCTGGAGCCGATGCGCGGCGCGCTGATCGACGACGTGACGCTGGCCCGCCGGGTGAAGGCATCAGGGCGGATCTGGCTCGGCCACAGCCGGCTGGCCACCAGCATCCGCCCTTACAAGACCGCCGGCGAGGTTTGGCGCATGGTGGCCCGCTGCGCCTACGTGCAGCTCGACCACTCGCCGTGGCTGCTGGCCGGAACATTGGCCGGCATGGCGCTGATCTGGCTGGTGCCACCGCTTGCCGCGGTGTCCGGCGGCGGCTGGGCACGCGCGCTGGGCCTACTGGGCTGGGCGGCGATGACGGCGTCCTATATTCCGACGCTCAGGCGGTTCGGGCTGAGCCCCTGGTGGGCGGCCTGCCTGCCGGGGGCGGCGGTGTTCTACACGGCCGCGACGCTCGGCTCGGCGCTGGACCATTACCGGGGACGTGGCGTGATCTGGAAGCAGCGGGCATATCACGGATGAGGGTTTCGCCGATGAGATGGCGTCGATGAGCGGGCTGGCCGGCAGCCTGGCGGCCGACAGCTTTGGGGCCGAGAGCCTGGTGGCCAGCGAGGGCAACGTGGAGGCCTGGTCCGGCAAGCACCGCGGCCAGGAGAACTTTCCCGTCGGCTCCGTGCTGGTACGGCCGGCGCTGCGCCGCCACGTGCATGCCTTCTACGCCTTTGCCCGCAACGCCGACGACATCGCCGACAGCCCCGATCTGGCGCCGGCCGACAAGATCGCACGGCTGGACGTGATGGAGGCGGTGCTGCTCGGCGGCCGCGACCAGGGGTCGCCCTCCGCACTCGGCCTGCGCGCCAGCCTGGCCGAAACGGGGGTCACCGCCGCCCACGCGCAGGACCTGCTGCGCGCCTTCCGCCAGGACGCCGGCAAGACGCGCTACGCCAATTGGGACGAGCTGCTGGACTACTGCCGCTACTCCGCCATGCCGGTCGGCCGGCACGTGCTCGCTTTGCACGGCGAGGCGGTCGACTGCACCGCACCCTCCGACGCGCTGTCCGCCGCTCTGCAGGTGCTCAACCATTTGCAGGACATGGCGCGCGACCTGGCCGGGCTGGACCGCTGCTACCTGCCGCAGGACTGGCTGGACGCCGCCGGCACCAGCGTGGACGCGGTGCGCGGACCCGCCGAGACGCCCGCCCTGCGCCAGGTGATCGGCCGCCTGCTGGACCACTGCGATGCGTTGAACGAGGAGGCCGCCGCCCTTCCCCGCCGCGTGCGCGACCGGCGGCTGCGGTTAGAGACAGCGGTGATCCTGGGCCTCTCGCGCCGCCTTGCCCGCCGCTTGCGCCACGGCGACAAGCTGGCAACCCGGGTGAAGCTGCGCCCGGCCGACGTGGCGGCGAGCCTGGCCGGCGCCGCACCCTATTTGGCCGGCAGGCGCGCATGACGGCGCCACCGGGTGCGGCATCAGCCGGCTCACCCCGGCAGGGTCCGCTGGGTGCGGCCGAGGCGGACCTCGCCGTGGTGACGCGGCTGGTGCGCGCGTCCGGCACCTCGTTCTACCGCGGCATGCGCATCCTGCCGCCGGACCGCCGCGTGGCGATGTACGCCGTCTACGCGTTCTGCCGCCTGGTGGACGACATCGCCGACGAATCCGCGCCGATGGACGAGAAGCGCGCTGGTCTGGACGCCTGGCGCGGGCGCGTGGAGGCGTTTTGCGCCGGCGAAGCGCCGGGCCGCATGGATTTCGGCGGGTCGAGCGACGATGCGGCGGTGGCCCGCGTGCTGCAGCTCGCCACCGAGCGCTTCCAGCTTCGCCGGGCCGATTTCCTCTCCGTCATCGACGGCATGCAGATGGACGCCGAGCAGCCGATCGTGGCGCCCACGGCCGACAAGCTGGACCTGTACTGCGACCGGGTGGCCTCCGCCGTCGGCCGCCTTTCGGTCCGCGCGTTCGGCGACGCCTCGCCCGCCGCCGACGAGGTGGCGCACCACCTCGGCCGCGCGCTGCAGCTGACCAACATACTGCGCGACCTGAGCGAGGATGCCTGGCGCGGCCGGCTCTATTTGGCGCGCGAGTGGCTGGCGATGGCCGGCGTGCCACCGGAGGCCGCCGCCGCCCTGGCGAGCCCGCGCCTGCCGGAGGTGTGCGAGCGTGCCGTGCGCCAGGCGCAGGGGCACTTCGCCTCGGCAAACGCGGCGATGGCCAGGTGCGACAAGCGCGCGATGCGGCCGGCCCGGCTGATGGGCGCCACCTACAAGGCGGTGCTGGACAGGCTGGAGCGGCGGGGGTGGAGCAAGCCAGACCAGCGCGTTTCGGTGCCTGCTTGGGAGAAGATGTTTATCCTGATGCGCTTCTCGATTCTTCTTTTTTGAACAAAAACAGCAAAAAACCTTCGTCTCCGCTGTCGCCGTGCGTTCAAGCGAGGAGTCTCAGCTTCCGACACGTCCCGAGAAGCGAAAGTTTTTTGGTTCTTCTTTTCAAAAAAGAACCGCTTCCTTAGGATTTGTCCGTTTGAGCGCAGTCCACATCATAGGCGCAGGCCTTGCCGGCCTAGCCGCCGCGCTCGAGTTAGCCGGCACCGGCCGCTGCGTCGTGGTCTACGAATCCGGCCCCGCCTGCGGTGGCCGCTGCCGCTCCTACTACGACCGCGAACTCGGCTGCCGGATCGACAACGGCAACCACCTGCTGCTGTCCGGCAACCGCGCGGCGATGCGATACTTGGACGTGCTGGGCACGCGCGACACGCTGGGCGGCCCTGGCGCACCGGTGTTCCCGTTCGTGAACCTGGCCACCGGCCAGCGCTGGTGCCTGCGGCCCAACGCCGGCCTGCTGCCCTGGTGGGTGTTGCTGCCTGGCCGCGGCGTGCCGGGTGCCAAGCTGCGCGACTACGCCGGGCTGCTCCGCCTGCGCACCGCCGGGGCGGACGCGACCGTTGCCGGTACGCTGCCGCACAACGCGCTGTATGCCAACTTGATCGAGCCGCTGGCGGTCTCGGCGCTGAACACGCCGGCCGCTTCGGGCAGTGCCAGGCTGTTCTGGGCCATCGTGGCGGAGTCGCTGGCGCGGGGCGGGGCGAACTGTGTGCCGCATTTCCCCATCGAGGGCCTGTCGGAAAGCTTCGTGGACCCTGCGGTGGCACGGATCGAGGCGCTGGGCGGACAGGTTCGCACCGGCCACCGCATCTCCGCGCTGAAGGCGGAGCAGGGCCGCGTGGCGAGCCTGACTGGACCGGAAGGCAGCCTGCCGGTCGATGCCGGGGATTGGGTCATACTGGCCACACCGGCGCCGGTTGCAGCCAACCTGTTGCCGGAACTCAACGTGCCGGACGCGCACGAGGCGATCCTCAATCTTCATTTCAAGATAAGCGTACCGCCCGGCGAAGCAGGGTTCGTAGGGCTGGTGGGCGGCATGGCCGAGTGGGTGTTCACCAAACCGGAGGTGGTCTCAGTAACGATCTCGGCGGCAAACCGCTTGGCCGACCGGCCGAGCGAGGAGCTGGTGCCGGCGATCTGGGCTGAGGTGTGCACCGCGCTGGACATCGTGGCACCGATGCCACCTTGGCGGCTCATTCGCGAGAAGCGTGCCACCTTTGCTGCAACTCCGGAGCAACACAGGCGTCGCCCACAGGCCACAACGAGCTTGCAGAATCTGGTGTTGGCGGGTGATTGGACGGACACTGGGTTGCCGGCCACCATTGAAGGTGCGATCAGGTCCGGCTTTGCTGCGGCGCATCACGTAACAGAGGGCCGTTCTGGTGCGTAACTTTTAAGAATGAGTATGCATAGCCAGACACTGACCAAATCGGCCGCATCCGACGCTCCGACCAGACTGCACGACGAAGCTTTGCAGGCCGGAATCGAGCGTGCCGCGAACGCGTTGTGCCGGCGGCAGAACGCGGACGGTCACTGGCGTTTCGAGCTGGAAGCCGACGCCACCATCCCGGCCGAGTACATCCTGCTTGAGCACTACCTCGACCGGATCGATCCGGCCCTGCAGGCGCGCATCGGCGTGTATCTGCTGGAGATACAGGGCGCGCACGGCGGCTGGCCGTTGTTCCACGATGGCGCCTTCGACCTGTCCGCCAGCGTGAAGGCCTACTTCGCGCTGAAATGCCTCGGCCACAGCCCGGAGGCAGCGCACATGGCGCGCGCGCGGGCAGCGATCCTGGCCGCCGGCGGTGCCGAGCGGACTAACGTGTTCACCCGCATCCAGCTCGCCCTGTTTGGCCAGGTGCCCTGGGGCGCCATCCCTACCATGCCGGTAGAGATCATGTTGCTGCCGGAGTGGTTCTTCTTCCACCTCTCCAAAGTTTCCTACTGGTCGCGCACGGTGATCGTGCCGCTGCTGGTGCTGATGACGCTGCAGCCGCGCGCCGCCAACCCGCGCGGCGTGCACATCCGCGAGCTGTTCACCCGGCCGCCGGAGGACATACGCGACTACATTCGCGGACCCTACCGCAGCTACTGGGGCCACGCGTTCAAGGCGCTGGACATCGCACTCAAGCGCGGCGGGCGTTTCTTCCCCGCCAAGGTGCGGGCCCGCGCCATCGAGCAGGCTGTGGCCTTCGTCACCGAGCGGCTGAACGGCGAGGACGGTCTCGGCGCCATCTACCCCGCCATGGCCAACAGCGTGATGATGTTCGAAGCCCTCGGCTACGAGCCAACCCACCCGGACGCCGCACTCGCCTGGCTGTCGGTCCGCAAGCTGATCGTCGACGACGGGGAGCGCGCCTACGTGCAGCCCTGCGTCTCGCCGATCTGGGACACCGGCCTGGCTGGCGTGGCGATGGCCGAAGCCGGCTACGGCTGCGACCTATACGACACTGGCGGGCGCGCTCCGGTCGAGGCTGCCAGCGACTGGCTGGCGGCCCGGCAGATCCTCGACGTGAAGGGCGACTGGGCGGTGCGCCGGCCAGACGTGGCCCCCGGTGGCTGGGCGTTCCAATACGCCAACGACCACTACCCGGACGTCGACGACACCGCTTTGGTGGGCATGCTGCTGGCCCGCAACGGCGACCCTGCGCACGACGAGGCGATTGCCCGGGCGCGCGACTGGGTGATCGGCATGCAGAGCAGCGATGGCGGCTGGGGCGCATTCGAGCCGGAGAACACCCACTCCTACCTCAACCACATCCCGTTCGCTGACCACGGCGCGCTGCTAGACCCGCCGACCGCCGACGTCACCGGCCGCTGCCTCGGCTTCCTTGCACAAATCGGCATGAGCGCCGACCACCCGGTGGTGGCACGCGCCATCACCTACCTGCGGCGCGAGCAGGAAAAGGACGGCAGCTGGTTCGGCCGCTGGGGCACCAACTACATCTACGGCACCTGGTCGGTGATCAACGGGCTGAACGCGGCCGGCATCCCGGCAGACGACAAGGCGATGGTCCGCGCCTGCGACTGGCTGGTGTCCGTGCAGCGCGAAGACGGCGGCTGGGGCGAGGACGAGGAGAGTTACGCCCACGCCCCGCATGGCCGCTACACCGAGAGCACGCCGTCACAGACCGCCTGGGCGGTGCTGGCACTGATGGGTGCAGGGCAGGCGGACCACCCGGCGGTTGCAAGAGGCATTGCCTGGCTGTCGGCGACGCAGAAACAGGACGGCGAGTGGGACGAGGCGCCCTATACCGCGGTCGGCTTTCCGCGGGTGTTCTACCTGAAGTATCACGGCTACCGGTTGTTCTTCCCATTGCTGGCGATGTCGCGCTTTCGGAACCTGCAGCGTGGCAACCAGCGGCGGGTAGACTGGGGGATCTGAAAGCGAAGCCTTTTTTTTTAGAAAAAAGAAGCAAAAAACTTTTTCTTCGGCAGTCGCGGACCTTCCCACAGACGCGTGCCAGGGAAATCAAAGTTTTTTGTTTCTTTTCTTCAAAAAAGAACTGCTTGCCTTGCTAGCCTTCATCGTCGGCCTGAAAGCCGAAGCAGTTTTCCTGCGCGGGCTGGATGTTCGCGTCTTCATCGGCGGCGGCACCGCCCGAGGCGCCAGTCTGGCGGCAGCGCGCGCGCTGGAGGCCGGTGCCAGCGCCCTGGTGAGTTTTGGTCTGGCCGGCGGGCTCTCGCCTGCGCTTGCCCCCGGCGACATCGTCATCCCCGCCAACGTCCTCGTGCACGGGCGGCCTATATCCACTGACGCGAAGGTCTCCGCCTGCCTCGGGGGCATCACCTGCGACGCGCTGCTGGCCGGCGACGCAGTAGTGGCCTCCGTGGCCGGCAAGGCTGAGCGCTGGGCAGGCACGCGAGCCGAGGCGGTGGACCTGGAAAGCGGCGCCGTCGCCACTGCTGCCGCCCGTGCGGTGGTGCCTTACGGGGTGCTGCGCGCGGTGTGCGACCCGGCGGACCGAGCGTTGCCGCCGGCGGCGGTCGCAGCCCTCGACAAGTCGGGGGGCATTGGGGGCCTGCGCTTGGTGGGCTCGGTGCTGCTGCGGCCGGGGCAGCTCGGCGGCCTGATTCGGCTGGCGGGCGACGCGGGTAGGGCGCGGCGGGCGCTGGTGCAGCGGGTGGAGGTGTTGCGGGAGACGGGGGCCCTGGCGGCCTGGGCCACCTAGCAAGAAAGCAAGCGCTTCTTTTTCGAGAAGAAGCAAAAAGCTTTTGTTGCGGCTGTCGCGGTGCTTTCCGGTGGCGTGGACTTGGGGGAACAAAAGTCTTTGCTTCTCTCCTTCAGAATGAAGAGGCCTTGCTTCCTTGCCGGAGATCGAAGGCCGCTGGTAGCAGAACCGCTTACTTCTGCTGCGCTGGCTCTGACGGATACGCATGGTGCCCGTTGATGTTCAACGGCATCACCCGATACCACACCTGGCCTGACACCGGGCTCGGATCCTGCCAGACATCATTGCCGGCTTTGTCGCAGTCGGCCGCGCATACCGTATCCCAGCCGCCCGGCGTGCCAGGGTCGATCGACCGCTCGATCGTGTAGTCCGCGGCGCCGGCAGCGCCGCGCCAGGACACGCGTCCGTGCACCACGCCCAATATCTCCGGCTTCGGCGGCAGCAGGTAGGACGGCGCCAGCGTTACCTCCGCCATGGCGAAGTTGAAGCGGCGCAGGGCACGGTCACGCAGGCGCATGTTCGTCAGGTCAGCGTCGGCCGTGGTCATGCCGGGAAAGTAGATCGCGGCCTCGCCGGGTAAGACGGCAGGCTGCGGCGGCAGGAAGCCGCCCTGGTCCGCGTGCGACTGCAGGCAGCAGACGACCGCGCCGGACATGTCACGCGCCCTGGCCATGTCGTCCAGCCAGCCGTCGAAATCTGCCTCGGTTTTCCACAGGGCAGGCGACCAGCCGAAGCTGTCCAGCACGTAGGCGTGGCCCGACTTGCCGACCAGCGCCGCGGTCTGCGCCACCAGGTTGCGCGCCGCCGCGGCGTCGCCGGTCACCGCCAGCCGGTCACCGACCACGTCCACATGCGACGTTGCGTACAGCGCCGGGTCGACCGGGGCGTGTGAAGCGGGGCCGATTCGGCCGGCAAAGGCGCCGGTCTCGTACAAATGGCGGGCGTCCTCACCCTTGATCGCCTGGCCCAATTGCTCCGACCAGGCGGACACGTCGCCGTCGTTACCGCCCGTGGCGCAGGCGTCGCAATCTTCCCAGGCGAGGATCGTCGGGTCGTCGCGGTAGGGCGTGCCGGTGGTGGCGTTGACGTGGCCGACGATGGCAAGCACCCGCCGCGTAAAAGCCGCGCGCGGCCCGGCATCGGTGAAGAACGCCGCCCGGCCGGAGGCGCCGCCCGTGCGCCCTGCGCCGCAGACCACCCCGGTCGCACCGGCGCCGGCGCAATCTGTCCCGCTGTCGGCCAGTGGGATGATGACCTTCAGGCCCAGGTCGTGCGCCACGTTCAGCACCAGGTCCACCTGCGCGAACACCTCGGCGTTGAACTGGCCCGGCGAGGTCTCCAGGCAGAGCGGGCAGCCTGCGGTCGACGCCAGGCCCGGCACCCTGACGACAGTGGCGCCCAGCGCGTTGGCAGTGGCCAGCGCGTCGCGCACCTCGTAGGGCGTCGGCCGGCGCGGCGGGCCCTGGCCGTCCTGCCGCACGCCCAGCCAGGTAACGTCCACGCCGCCGAACCGCAGCAGGTTGCCCAGAAGGCTGAGCTGCGTGTCCGCCCTGCTGACGAAGTCGCGCGGGTCCGGCTGCGCCGCCAGCGTGCCGTAACGCGGCAACACGTCCTGGGCACGCGCCGGCGCGGCCGCGGCGGCGAGGCAGGCGAGAAGGTAGACGATTCGGGCGAGCAGACGCGGCAAGCCAGGTGGCATCAAGGCCTGCCGATGCTGTGGTAGCGGAAGCCGGCGGCAATCATGCTCGCTTTTTCGTACATGTTGCGCAGGTCCACCACCAGGTCGCCGCGCATCGCCTCGCGCAGGCGTTCGGGGGCGATGGCGCGGAACTCGTTCCATTCCGTCACCACCACCAGCAGGTCGGCCCCCTGCGCCGCGTCCATCGCGTCCCGGCAGTAGATGACGCCGGGCGGCAGCATCGGGCGGGCCTGGTCCATGCCGGCGGGGTCGAAGGCGCGAATCTGGGCGCCGTCCTCGGCCAGGCGGCCGACGATGGGGATGCTCGGCGCGTCGCGCATGTCGTCGGTCTCCGGCTTGAAGGTCAGGCCGAAGATGGCGACCGTTCGGCCGCGCACGGAGCCGCCGGCGGCTGCGATCACGCGCGCCGCCATGCTGGACTTGCGCGCATCGTTGACGGCAACCACCGCCTCGATCAGCCGGCTCGGCGTGCCGTGGTCCTGGGCGATGCGCACCATCGCCAGCGTGTCCTTGGGGAAGCAGGAGCCGCCGAAGCCCGGGCCGGGATGGAGGAACTTGCGGCCGATGCGTCCGTCCAGGCCGATCCCGCGCGCCACGTCGTGCACGTCGGCGCCGGCGCGCTCACAGATGTCGGCCATCTCGTTGATGAACGTCACCTTCATCGCCAGGAAAGAGTTCGCCGCGTATTTCACCAGCTCGGCGGTCTCCAGGTTGGTGAACAGGATCGGCGCCTCGATGAGGTAGAGCGGGCGGTAGAGCTGGCGCAGCACCTCGCGCGCGCGGTCGGTCTCGACGCCGATCACCACGCGGTCCGGCCGCATGAAGTCGGGGATGGCGCTGCCCTCGCGCAGGAACTCGGGGTTCGACGCCACGTCCACCGTCAGGTCCGGCCGTACGCCGGCCAGGATTTCCTTGATACGGCGCCCGGTGCCCACGGGCACGGTGGATTTGGTAACGATGACCGTGTAGCCGGTCAGCACGCGGGCGACCTGCTCGACGGCGGCGAACACGTAGGACAGGTCGGCATGGCCGTCGCCGCGGCGGGTGGGGGTGCCCACCGCGATGAACACTGCGTCGGCACCGGCAACCGCTGCTGCGATGTCGTCGCCGAAGGTCAGGCGGCCCGTGCGCACGTTGTCTGCCACCAGGGGTTGCAGGCCCGGCTCGTAAATGGGGATGCCACCCTCGCGCAGGCTGGCGAGCTTGGCCGCGTCCACCTCGACGACGGCGACCTCGTTGCCCAGCTCCGCGAAGCAGGCGCCTGAGACGAGACCGACATAGCCGCCGCCAATCATCGCGATGCGCAAGACGTTGTTCTCCCGACCGAATACCGTTGCGCGTCATACAGGCAAGGCGACGGCCGGACTAGCGGTCGGGAACGATTTCGTGAGCGGTGTGGCAAGCAAGAAAGCAAGAATCTTCTTTTTCGAGAAAAAGAAGCAAAAAGCTTTTGTCACGGCTGTCGCGGACCTCTCCACCAGCGCATACCTGAGGAGATACAAGTTTTTTGGTTGTTCTTTCACAAAAGAACCGCTTTGCCTTCTTTGCCTAGCTACGAAGCACTTCGGCCAGCCGAGCCAGGCACGCCGCCTCGTCGGCAACGCACCCGCCCTGCAACCACCAGTCGCGCACCTTGCGCAGGGCCTCGCCCACCGGCGGCCCGGGCTGCGCGCCGAGCGAGAGCGCGTGCTTGCCTTGCAGCGGGAACACCGGCCGGCGCTGTTCTTCGAGGCGACGACGCAAGGCGCCGGGGCCGCCGACGAGCCAAATGCGGCCGGCCAGCACCTCGTGCGGGGTGTCCGCCAGCAGGCGCCGCAGCGTGGCGTCGTCGTCGTCCGGGTGCGGCGTGGGGGCGTGCGTGAGTGCCTGCAGCTGCTCGCGTTCGGCCGTGGAGAGGCGCAGGCGGTCGGTCAACGGCGCGGGGTCGCCGGTAAGCAGGGCGGCCAGGCGTAGGACCGGGTCGGGCGGGGCGCCGGCGGCCAGCAGGCGCCCGAGCCGCTCGGCGTCGCAGGCCTCCGGCAGCACGGCGGCCAGCACGCCGAGGTGGCGCATCAGGGTGATGGCCTCGAGCGGCTGCTGCGTTGCGAGGATACGCTTGAGCTCGCTCCACACGCGTTCGGCGGAGAGACGGGCGAGGCCGTGCGTGCCGGCGGCGATGGCGGCGGCAGCGGCGGCGTCGGGCGGGCCGTCGGCGTAGCGGGCGTAAAAACGGAAGAAGCGCAGGATGCGCAGGTAATCCTCGGCGATGCGTTGGGCAGCCTCGCCCACGAAGCGGACGCGACGGGCGGCGAGGTCGGCCTGGCCGCCGAACGGGTCGTATAGCGTGCCGGCGCGGTCCAGCGACATGGCGTTGATCGTGAAGTCGCGGCGGGCGGCATCCTCCTCGAAGCTGTCGGTCCAGGCGACTCGGGCGTGGCGGCCGTCGGTCTCCTCGTCGCGGCGCAGCGTGGTCACTTCGAACGGGCGGCCGCCGCTGATCGCGGTGATGGTGCCGTGGGCCAGCCCGGTCGGGATCACCCGCAGCCCGGCCGCCTGCAGTGCCGCCAGCGCCTGCTCCGGCGAATCAGGCGTGGCAACGTCGATGTCGGCGACCGGAAGGCCGGCCAGCGTGTCACGCACGCAGCCGCCGACCAGGCGGGCCCGCGGCAGGGCGGTCAGGACCGGCATGAGAGCCGGGTCGGCCAGCAGGTGCTGTAGCGCGGTCAACTGGCGTGGTCCGGGACGAGCCATGGTGGGTTCCGTGTCAACGGGCCGGGCTCTTGACCGGTTACTGAGGAAGGCAAGCGGTTCTTTTTTGAAAAAAAGAACCAAAAAACTTTTGCTCTCTGGCGTGCACGCTGCGGGAGTCTCCGCGACAACAGGACCAGAAATCTTTGCTGTTTTTCAAAGCAGGCCTTGGCTTCTCGACGCGTGCCCGGGCGTCTTTAAGTTGCGTGCCCAGGCGTCTTCAAGTTGCGTGCCCAGGCGTCGTCAAGTTGCGTGCCCAGGCGTTTTCACGTTGCGTGCCCAGGCGTCTTCAAGTTGCGTGCCCAGGCACGACGCTGTCGCCCTGAAGGTGCGCCGGCACGTAGCGGCCGTTGAAGCTGCGTTCGTTGCCGAGCACGAGGAGTGTGCCTCCCAGTCCCGCCAGTAGCAGCAGCAAGGCAAACACCCCGCGCCGGCTGAGCCCGCGCACCCCGAAGATCCAGGCCAGCGCCAGCCCCGCAGGTATCATAAAAAGGGCAACATCGGCATACCGCATGCGACCTCTCTACACCTTCGAACCCGTTCGCCGCTCGTCCCCGCGACGGCCAGCGCAAAAGTTTTTTGCCTCTTTTTGTCAAAAAAGCCGGCCTCGCCGGCCTTCTGCCACTATCTCCCCCGCATGGAGCAGAAGCCGGTCACCATCCTCTACTTTGCCTGGCTACGCGAACGCACCGGCATGTCCGAAGAGACGCTTGTGCTCCCTGACAATATCCGCACGGTGGGGGCCTTGCGCGCTTTTCTCTCGGCACGCAGCCCCAGGCACCAGGAGGCGTTCGCAGCGCCCGAGCTGGTGCGTGCCGCCGTCAACCAGGTTTTCGCCACGCAGGAGGGGCCGGTGGCGCCCGGCGACGAGGTTGCGTTCTTCCCACCTGTGACGGGTGGCTGAGGTGCTGCGGGTGTTGGTCCAGGCAGAGCCTTTCGACGTCGGCGCGGAGTACGCGCGGTTGCGCGACGGATGTGCCGGCGCCGGCGCGCTGGCGAATTTCGTAGGCGTCGTGCGCAGCACCGCGGAACGGCCGATCACCGCGCTGACGCTGGAGCACTATCCTGGCATGACTGAGGCAGCGCTGCACAGGATTGCGCACGACGCCGTTGCGCGGTTCGGACTGCTGGGCTGCACGGTGATCCACCGCTTCGGGACGCTGGTTCCGGGCGACGGGATCGTGCTGGTGCTGACGGCCGCGTCGCATCGGCGGGCGGCGTTGGACAGCACCGCGTTCCTGATCGACTGGCTGAAGACAGATGCTCCGTTCTGGAAGAAAGAGCATGTTGCGCATGGCGAGGCTGTCTGGGTGGAGGCGCGCGTCGCCGATGACGTCGCCGCAGAAAAATGGAAGGAAGGCCTTCTTTCTTGAAAAAAAGAAGCAAAAAACCTTTGTCCCTGCTGCCGCGAACCGTTCAACAGCACGCCCAAGAAAACAGAAGTTTTTTGGTTCTTTTTTTCAAAAAAGAACTGCTTGCTTACTTCGCTTCGACTTCTTCTTTCTCGGCCGCCTCGCTCAGTGCTTCGCCCAACGCCCGCACCTTTTCGCTGTTCTTGCCCTCAGCCTTGCCGGCCAGAGCTGTAGTCTCCTTGCCGAGCTTGACGACCAGCTTGCGAATTGCTTCGCCGTCGAGTTCCTTGGCGTGCAGGTGCTTCTTCAGCGACTCCAGATCCTTGACGATGGCCTTGGCACCGGGTGCCTCAACCTTTTCCAGGGTTGCTTCCCAGCCTTCGATGTTCTTAACCGCTGCGCTCACGGTCATGCTCTTCACGCCGTCCTTGATGTGCTTGATGGTCGCGTCGAATTGCGGCATTGCCTGCTTCCCTTTTAACAGCACGTGGTGTCGTGCGTGCCGGTAGCGATTCGTCCGCGCCGTGGTTGCCGCTTTGCGCGTCCTCAAATTTCGCTTGGGCAGGCTTGACGTTTTGCCGCGCGGGCCAGCAGGCGCGTCAGTGTGCGCCCTGCGGCTGCACTGTCCTTGTGCCGGCGAACAGGTCTGAACCGCCCTCGCCGGCGACGTAGACGGGAACGTAGAGCAGTGCGGTGGTGCCGAACACCACGGCCAGCATGACGACCAGCGCACGCACCCTGGAGATCTGCAGCGCGTGGCGCGCCGCGAACCAGTGGAACCACGCGACGTAGATCGCCAGCACCGGTGCGGCGATGCCGGCTGCCTGCTGCGGCGAGATGCCGAGCCTGACTGCGAAGCTTGCTGCCGATATCAGCAGGATCAGCACCGCCAGCATCAGCCACTGCGCGCAGTTCAGCACGTTGGCATAGAGCGCCCAGTTCTGCCGGCGGTCCCACAAGCGGCAGAACAGGTCGCCGATGACGCAGGGGGCCAGCAGGTTGCACAGCGTGTAGAGGAACAGGGCCAGGCCGCTGCCGGGGTGCCCCGCCCAGGCCAGAGTGGCGGCGAGCACGATCAGCAGGCCGAGGCAGGGTGCCAGGCTGGCCAGGAACGCCTCCGTGCTGGCGCCGAACTGCGCGAAGCCGACAGTGCGGCCGGTGCCGATCAGCAGCAGGCCCAGCACCACGCGGCCGTTGGGCCGTCTCGGACGGCCCGGCTGGGCGGTCGCCTTTTCGCTCATGGCACAAGATCCTTCAGCATCGCCGCGTAGATATCGGTGAGTCCGAGCAGGTCTGCCACCGCCACGTGCTCGTCAGCCTGGTGCATGGTTGCCCCCACCAGCCCGAACTCGGCGACCGGCGCGTAGCGTGCGATGAAGCGCGCGTCCGAGGTGCCGCCGCCAGTGTCCAGCCTGGGCGCGCGGCCGGTCACGCGGGCGACGCTGCCGGCCAGCCTGGCGCCGAGCTCACCGCCGGTCAGGAACGCCTCGCCGCTGATCGCCGTCTCTACGACTGCGCCAGCGCAGTGGCGGGTGGCCACCTCGGCCACCCAGGCGGCAAGGTCAGCGCCGGTGTGGCGGTCGTTGAAGCGGATGTTGAGGCGCGCGGCGGCCTCCGTGGGGATCACGTTGCGGGCAGGGTTGCCCACGTCCACCGAGGTGACCTGCAGGCAGGACGGCTCGAATTGCGGCGTGCCGCCATCTAGGGTGCGGCTTGTCAGCTCCGCCAGCGCCGCGACCAGCGGGTGGATCGGGTTGGCGGCACGGTGCGGATAGGCCACGTGGCCCTGCACCCCGCGCATGGTGATAGTGGCGTTGAGGCTGCCGCGGCGGCCGATCTTGACCACCTCGCCCAGCCACGCCGGGTTGGTGGGCTCGCCCACGATGCAGGCGTCCGGCAGGTGGCCGTGCTCGGCCATCCATGCGAGCACGCGCACGGTGCCGTCGGTGGCCGGGCCTTCCTCGTCACCGGTGATCAGCAGGCCGATCGACCCGTTCGGCTCCCCGTGACGTGCGGCGGCCGCGACGAACGCGGCGATGGCGCCCTTCATGTCGCAGGCGCCGCGGCCGTAGAGGCGGCCGTCGTGCAGCTCTCCGCCGAACGGGTCGTACCGCCAGCCGGGGCCGGGCGGCACCACGTCGGTGTGGCCGGCGAAGCAGACATGCGGTGCGGCGGTGCCTCTGCGGGCGAACAGGTTGGACACCTCGCCGAACGGCAGGTGCCAGACCTGGAAGCCGAGCGTTTCTAGCTGGGCGGCCAGCATGGCTTGCAGGCCTTCGTCCGCCGGGGTGACGGAGGGGTAGCGGAGCAAGGTCTGGCAGAGCAGGACTGGGTCGATCAAGGCAAGCAAAGCCTTCTTTTTCTGGAGAAAAAGAAGCAAAAAGACTTTGTTCCGGCTGTCGCGAACCGTCCTGCTGACCGGTGCTCAGATATAACAATGGTCTTACTTTTTCGCAGCATGAGATGCCTGCAAAACTTGGCTTGGTGAGTCGGCTTGCGTGCGTTTGCGAGCACCGGAGCGGAGCGGCCTTGATGGCCGTGAGCACCGGAGCGCAGCAAACGCACGCCAGACGGCCGCCAGGGCAAGTTTGGCAGGCATCTCACACGCCGAGCTGGACTACGAAGCGCGTCCCCCGATGCGCCCGGTCCAGCTCCACCGTCGCGCGCAGGCTCTGCGCCATCGAGCTCACGATCAGCGATCCGAGACCGCTCCCCTTGGGTGCTGCGTCCTGGTCCGGGTAGCCCACCCCGTCATCCTCCACCACCAGGCGCAGCCCGGCCGCGTCCCGCAGCAGATGCACACGCACCTGGCCCGGCACGTCCTTCGGGTAGGCGTATTTCAGCGCGTTGGTCACCAGCTCGTTAACCATCAGGCCGATCGGCACCGCCTTGTCCGTTTCCACCCGGATCGGGTCGGCGGTCAGCTCGATCCGGCGCAGGGTGGACGAAGCCGGCCCCGTCTCCGGGCCGTGCGTCGCACGTTCCAGCTCGTCCACCAGGCCGGTAAGGTAAGCGTCCATCTCCACGAACTCGACGTTGTCGCCGGTGTATAGCCGGCGGTGCACCATGGTCACCGCCTCGACCCGCTCGGCCGCTTGCCGCAGCATCAGGCGGGCCGCAGGGTCGGCCACCCGGCGGGCCTGCATCTCAATTAGCGAGGTGATCAGCTGCAGCGAGTTGGCGACGCGGTGGTTGACCTCGCGCAGCAGGATGGCCTGCTGGGCGGCCAAAGCGGCCAGCCGGTCGCGGCTCTCATGCACCTCGCGCTCGGCGGCGTCGCGCTCGCGCTGCCACCTTGCGCGGGTCATCTCCTGGGCCACGCTGGCGCCCAGCAGCTCGATGAAGGTGCCGTGCACGTCTTTCACCACGTAGTCGGCCGCGCCGCTCTTCAGCGCGGTCACCGCGATGCGCGGCTCCTCGGCGCCGGTGACGAAAATCACCGGCGGCGCGTCGGGCAGCGCGCGCAGCGCCTCGAGCACCTCGAGCCCGTCCTGGCCGGGCATGTAGTGGTCCAACCCGATCGCGTCGAACCGGCCGGAGGTGGCCAGGGCCAAGCCCTCCGCACCATTGGCGGCGAGCGTCACGGTGAAGCCGGCACGTTGCATGTGACGCTGCACCAGCCGGGCAATGCCGGGATCGTCGTCGATGTAGAGGACGTGCGGGGTAGGCTGCGTGTCAGCCATCAACTCTGTCGTCCATACGGCGGCGTGCCAGCCGGTCAGGCCGTCTCAGGCACTTGCATCACCGTCAGGAACAGGCCGAGCTGTCGTATGGCGCTGGCAAAACCCTCGTACTCCACCGGCTTGGTGATGTAGACGTTGCAGCCAAGGTCGTAGCAGCGCTGTATCTCGGTCTTGTCGTCGGTGGTGGTCAGCACGATCACCGGCATGCGCTTGAGCTGCGGATCGGCCTTCAGGCGGGCCAGGATGTCGGTGCCGCTCATGTCCGGCAGGTTCAGGTCCAGCAGGACCAGCATGGGGTCGGATTTGACCTTCTCGCCGCGGCCGAACAGGTAGTCGAGCGCGGTGGTGCCGTCCAGCTTGTGGGTGATCTCGTTGGCCACCCCGGCCCGGCGGACGTTCTTCTCGATCAGCCGGGCATGCCCGGGATCGTCCTCGATCAGCAGGATGGTGACTGGCACCGCGTTCATTCCGTTCCTTCGGCACTATGCGCCAGTTGCGGCGGCAGTCGTACGATGAAAATTGATCCCACACCGGGCGTGCTTTCGCAAACGATAGTGCCGCCGAGTCGCCTGAGAAGGGCGCGGACGTGGGCCAGGCCGATCCCCTCGCCCGGCCGGTCCTGGCTGCCGGCGCGGCGGAACAGCTCGAAGATGCGCTCGAGGTCGCGGTCTGCCACGCCGCGGCCGTTGTCGGCCACGTCGTAGCGCATCCAGGCGCCCTCCTTGCCGCCGCTGACGCGGATGCGGCCGGGGCGGCCGGGGGCTGCGTATTTCAGCGCGTTCTCGACGATGTTGGAGAACACCTGCTCGATGGCGATGCGGTCGGACACCAGCGGCGGCAGCGCGCCCAGGCTGATCTCGGCGCCTGCGTCCTCGGCAATCTGGCGGACGCTGTCGGCAACGCCGCCCAGCAGCGCCGCCATGTCCAGCCGCTCGGGGGTCAGCACGCGGCGGCCCTCGCGGGAGAGGCGCAGGATGGCGGTGATCAGGCGGTCCATCTTGGCCGTGCTGGTCTGGATGAAGCGGATCGCTTCGGGCAGGTCCTCCTGGCTGGCCTCGCGCACCTCACGCGGCACGCTGATGCCGGCGGGTTCGAGGTTGTCGGAGACGAAGCGGTTGAGCCGGTTGGTGGCGTCCTGCAGCTCGGCGGTGAAGCCGATGATGTTGAGCAGCGGCGCGCGCAGGTCGTGGCTGACGATGTAGGCGAAGCGCTGCACCTCGGCGTTGGCGTCGAGCAGCTCGCTGGTGCGTTCGGCCACCGCGAGCTCGAGGCGGTCCCGGCCGGCCTGCAGCTCGATGTTGGCGGCCAGCACCTCCCGCCGGCTGGTGTTCAGCGCGCGGACGGTGCCCCGCAGGCTGCGGGCGACAAAGGCGGCCAGCAGCAGGAGCTGCACCAGGGCGACGGCGTCGACGACGACCAGCAGCCGCGCCCCGGCCTCGCTGTGGGCGAGGTCTTCGGCCACTGTAACGGCCTGCTTGCTGACGAGCTGCCCGGATAGCTCGCGCGCCTCGACCATGTGCGCGCGGCCGCGGTCGGTTTTGACCAGGGCGAGGGCGTCGTCGTGGCGGCCGGCCTGCTCCAGCCGCACGGTCTCGGCCAGTTCGGCCATCTTGGTCTGCACGACCGCGCGCCACCGCTGCATGTCCGGGTTGCCGCCCAGCGCCTTCTCCAGGCTGGCGATCATGTCGGGCACCTGGCGCGTGGCCTCGGTGTAGGGCGCCAGGTAAGTCGGCCGGCCGGTCAGCAGGAAGCCGCGCTGGCCGGTTTCCGCGTCGGTGACCGCGTTCATCAGGCCGTGGATTTCCGAACGGACGAGCAGCGAGCGTTTGAGGTCGGCCGCGTCGACGCTGGTCCGCCGGGCGATGAGGATGCTGACGCCGACGATCACGACCATGATCAGCGCGCCGGCCGCCATGGCCAGGCGTTCGAGGCGGCCCTGCAGCAGGCGGGGATCCTGCTCGTTGGTGGCGTGCGCTGTGCTCATCGGTGGCTTCTCTGTACGACGGTATGGTGTAGAGAGGCCAACTGGGCAACCAGGGGCCGGACACCGCGCGTCTCGCGTGGCCCGGGCGTCCGTCCGCTGCCACAGAGTTGGGGCTTCACCGTGCCGGACCTGCCACCAGACAAGCGCGTCACCGTCGGCGCCGTCAGCTTCGCCAACGACGCGCCGCTCAGCGTCATCGCCGGGCCGTGCCAGGTGGAGAGTGCCGCGCACGCCCGCGAGTGCGCGCAGGCGCTGGCCGAGATGTGCGCCAGGCTGGGCGTCGGGTTCGTGTTCAAGAGCAGCTACGACAAGGCCAACCGCACCAGTGCCGCCGGCGCCCGCGGCGTCGGCATGGCGGCCGCGCTGCAGGTCTTCGCCGACATCCGCGCCGAGCTGCGCGTTCCCGTGCTGACCGACGTGCACGAGCGTGAACACTGCGCGCCGGTGGCCGAGGTGGCCGACATCCTGCAGATCCCGGCCTTTCTGTGCCGGCAGACCGACCTGATCGTGGCCGCCGCACGCACCGGCCGGGTGGTGAACGTGAAGAAGGGGCAGTTCCTCGCACCCTGGGACATGCAGAACGTGGTCGGGAAGGTGACCGGCGCCGGCAACGCCCGCGTGCTGGTGACCGAGCGGGGGGCGAGCTTCGGCTACAACACACTGGTCTCCGACTTTCGCGCGCTGCCGATCATGGCGGCATTCGGCGCGCCGGTGATCTTCGACGCGACGCACTCGGTGCAGCAACCGGGCGGGCAGGGAAGCTCGTCGGGCGGGCAGCGGGAGTTCGTTGCCGTGCTGGCGCGGGCCGCGGTGGCGGTTGGGGTGGCCGGGCTGTTCATCGAGGCGCATCCGGATCCGGACCGCGCGCCGTCGGACGGACCAAACATGATCCCTCTGCGGGATTTCGAGCCGTTGATGCGGCGGTTGATGGAGTATGATGCGGTGACGAAAAAGAAAGCCGTTCTTTTTTGAAAGAAAAAATCAAAAAACTTCTGTTCCCTGGGTATTCGTCTCCGGAAAGGTCCGCGACAGCCGCACAAAAGTCTTTTTGCTTCTTTTTCTTCAGAAAAAGAAGATTCTTGCTTTGACGTTGGTCTTGATCCCCGCCCGCCTCGCCGCCACCCGCCTCCCCGGCAAACCGCTCGCCGACATAGCCGGCGAACCGATGATCGCCCATGTCTGGCGCCGCGCAGTCGAAGCCGACGTTGGTGACGTCATCGTAGCCGCCGACCACCCCGACATTGCAGAAGCGGTCACGCGCCTCGGCGGTTGCGCGGTGCTGACAAGGCCGGACCACCCCTCCGGAACCGACCGCATCGCCGAAGCCCTGGCGGCCGTGGACCCCAGGCGCGCGCACGACCTGGTGGTGAACCTGCAGGGCGACCTGCCGACTCTGGCGCCGCGTGTAGTGCGGCAGACGCTGGCGCTGCTGAACGATCCCGGCGTAGCGATCGGCACGGCCGCAGCGCCGATCACGGACCACGAGGAGGCGCAGGCATCGAGCGTGGTCAAAATGGTGGGCAGCGCCATCGGCCCGGCGCGGTTCCGCGCGCTTTATTTCACCCGCGCGCGGGCGCCTTGGGGGGAAGGGCCGCTTTACCACCATATCGGTCTTTACGTTTGGCGGCGGGCGGCGCTCGAACGATTCGTGGCACTGCCGCCTTCGCCGCTTGAGCGGCGCGAGAAGCTCGAGCAGTTGCGCGCGCTGGAAGCCGGCATGCGCATCGACGCGGCGCTGGTGGACGACGTGCCGCTGGGGGTGGACACGCCGGCGGATCTGGACCGAGCCAGAGGGATGCTTCAACGCAGGTAAAAGCAACGGCTCTTTTCTCAACAAATAGCCAAACAACTTTCGTTCCTCAGGGCGCGCCGTGCCGGATGGGTCCGCGACAGCCACGACACGAGTTTCATGCTGCTGTTCTCAAAAAAGCAGGCCTTGCTTTGCTAATTGCAACAAGCAGGTGTCGCGACGCGCTGCGGGGCAACCACGTTTTCGGCGTTGCGTTCTGATCGCACAAGACCTACCCACGGTCGTTATAAGCGAAAGGAACCGACATGTCAGATTTCCGGAAGTTCATGTTGTATACACCATTGTTCAGCGCGTCGCTGCCAGTAGCCGTGGCTGTCGGCGCCGTTATGGCACTGACTCCGCTTGCTCCCGCGCAGGCGCAGAGCATGATGAGCCCGCACAGCACCCAGGTGGGTGAAGGGTCACGTGTGGCCGATCATGCCGACCGTGCGGAACAGCGCGCGGAGAGCATCGAGCAGCGGATTACCACCCTGCACACCGAGCTGAAGATCACGCCGGCGCAGGAGACTCAGTGGCAAGCGGTCGCACAGGTGATGCGCGACAATGCGACCTCGATGGAGAAGCTCGCGACCGACAAGGCCTCCCAGTCGCAGACGGAGATGACGGCCGTGGACGACCTGCAGACATACGAGCAGTTCGCGCAGGCGCACGTGGACGGCCTGAAGAAGCTCGTGGCCTCGTTCCAGATGCTCTACGACGCGATGCCGCAATCACAAAAGAAGCTGGCCGACCAGGTGTTCGACAAATCGCAACGACAGCAGAACGGCTGATTTCGGCAGACACTGCTGTCACCGTTCACCTGCAAGGAGTGCATCATGTTTCGTTTTGAACTCAGCCCATTGGCTGGCCGGGTTTGCAGGACTACGGTCCTGGCCGCCTGCGCCGTCGGGATGTTTGCTGCCCCGGCATTTGCCGAGTGGCATGGCTACTACCGCGGCCGGCCGTGGCACCACCACTGGCACGGCTACGCGGGCGGCTACTACCCGCCGCCGGTGGTCGTTGCACCGCCGCCTGTACGCTATTATGCGCCGCCGCCGGTGGTCTATAGCCCGGGCATATACGTGCACATCAGGTAGGAAGGCGGTCTTCCTCCGGTAAGCCTGGACATTTTGGCCCGCGGTGGCGGTTTGGCGGGCAGCCAGTTGCCGGGACGGACTGAAGGCGGGCAAGTAGGGTTTTCTCCCCGGAGATGCCGCTTGCCCGCCCAAAACGTAGCAGCCAGCCTGTCGCGGACCATCGAGCTGGAACAGCGTGGCCTGGCCACATTGTCCGGAGCCCTGAAGTCGGGCCTGGCCGATGCTTTCGAGCGGGCTGCCGATATGATCCGCGGCGCGACGGGCACGGTGATCGTCACCGGCATGGGCAAGTCCGGTCATGTGGGGCGCAAGTTGGCGGCGACGCTGGCCTCCACCGGCACGCCCAGCCACTTCGTGCACCCTGCCGAAGCCAGCCACGGCGACCTCGGCATGATCCGCGAGACAGACGTGGTGCTGGCGCTGTCCTGGTCCGGCGACGCGCCGGAACTCGCCGACATCGTCACCTACACGCGACGCTACAAGCTCCCGCTGATCGCCATCACCTCGCGGGCGGAGAGCGCGCTGGGTGCCGCGGCCGACGTCTGCCTGACGTTGCCGGTCAGCCAGGAGGCCTGCCCGAACGGCCTGGCGCCCACCACGTCGACCACTATGCAGATGGTTGCCGGCGATGCGCTAGCGGTCCTGCTGCTGGAACAGCGCGGCTTCTCCGCCCGTGACTTCCAGCAGTTCCATCCGGGTGGCAAGCTCGGCGCACGGCTGAAGCAGGTGGGTGCGCTGATGCACACCGGCGCGGCGCTGCCGATCACCCGTTCGGACGCCACTCTGTCCGATGCCATCGTGGAGATGACGTCCAAGCGGTTCGGCATTGCCGGCGTGGTGGACGAGGCCGGCGTCCTGATCGGCGCGCTGACCGACGGCGACCTGCGGCGGGCTTTCCGCGCCGGCTTCGTGGACCAGCCGGTGCGCGAGGCGATGGGCAGGCGGCCCTACACCCTGGCCGCGGACGCGCTGGCGGTGCAGGCGCTGGCGCTGATGAACGAGGCGCGGATTACCTGCGTGTTCGTGGTGGACGGAACGCGGCCAATTGGGTTGGTGCACATCCATGATTTGCTGCGGGCGGGGGTAGCGTAGGCAAGCAAGGCCTTCTCTTTCGACAAAATGAGCAAAAAGCTTTTGCGTCCGCTGTCGCGGCTCTTTCCGGCGCGCGCGCGACAGCGGAAGCAAAAGTTTTTTGGTTCTTTTTTTCAAAAAAGAACTTTCTTGCTTGCTCACCCTAAGTAGAGCGCACAGCCACTGCCCGGAGAGCTCCAATGGAAACACGCAGCGTCGCCACCGTCATCGGCGGCTCCGGCTTCCTGGGCCGCTACGTGGTCAAGCGCCTGGCCGCCGCCGGCCACGTGGTGCGCGTGGCGGTGCGCGACCCGGAGACCGCGCTGTTCCTCAAGCCGATGGGCCGGGTGGGCCAAGTGGTGCCGCTCTACGCCAACATCACCGCGGACAACACGCTGGCGCGCGCCGTCGAGGGTGCGGACGCGGTGGTGAACCTGGTGGGCATCCTGGCAGAGCGTGCGAAGGGCGACTTCACCCGCATGCAGGCCGAAGGTGCCGGCCGTGTCGCGCGACTGTCAGCCGCGGCGGGTGTTAAGCACCTGGTGCAGATCTCCGCCATCGGCGCGGACCCGGCCAGCCCCGCGCAGTACGCGCGCACCAAGGCGGAGGGCGAGGCGCTGGTGCGCCAGTACTTCCCGAGTGCGACCATCCTGCGGCCTTCGCTGGTGTTTGGCCCGGAAGACAAGTTCTTCAACCGCTTCGCAGCACTGGCGCTGGTGAGCCCCATCATGCCGGTGATCGCCGGCGCCAGCCGCTTCCAGCCGGTCTACGTAGGCGACGTGGCCGACGCGGTGATGGCCGCGCTGACCCGGCCGGACGCCGCCGGCAAGACCTACGAACTGGCCGGGCCCAAGGTGATGACCTTCCGCGAGATACTCGGCTGGATCCTGGCCCAGATCGGCCGACACCGGCCGTTGGTCCCGATGCCGGACGCAGCCGCACGGCTGATGGCTCACATCCCGTTCAGCGGCCTGACCGCCGACCAGTTGCTGATGCTGCAGCGGGATAACGTGGCCGCCCCCGACATGCCCGGACTGGCGGCACTCGGCATCACGCCGACGCCGATCGACCTGATCGTGCCTGGCTACCTCGCCCGGTTCAGGAAGGGTGGCATGCAAGTGAGCACCGCGCCGATGGGTCCGGAGCGGACCTAAAAGCCTGCCGCTCACGCAAGGCTGATCTGCAAGGGCGCTCAACAGCTTATGAATGGGCAGCATTGCTGCCTGTCCGGTGTTTTATGGCTCGCAAGCTTGCTCTGGCTTCCATAATGCTGTGCAGAGCAGTCCGGGGTGAGCTCGGCTGCTATCGCTAGGGAACGCGTCCGTGGCCGATCGCATGCTGCAATTCACGAACCTGCCCCAGCGGCAGCCCGGCAAGCGCGACGTTGAGACACGCCGCACCGACTTCGCCGAGATCTACCGCGAGTTCGCCGTGCCGCAGGCGCGCGCGCAGTCCAGCCGCTGCAGCCAGTGCGGCGTGCCGTTCTGTCAGGTGCACTGCCCGCTGAACAACAACATCCCCGACTGGCTGAAGCTGACCGCCGAGGGACGCCTGGACGAAGCCTACGAGGTGAGTGCGGCCACCAACAACTTTCCGGAGATATGCGGCCGCATCTGCCCGCAGGACCGGCTATGCGAGGGCAACTGCGTCATCGAGCGCGGCTTCGAGAGTGTCACCATCGGCGCGGTGGAGAAGTTCGTCACCGATCACGCCTTCGCCCAGGGGTGGGTCAAGCCGGTGCGGCCGCGGACCGAGCTGGCACATTCGGTCGGCATCGTCGGCGCCGGTCCGGGCGGCATGGCGGCGGCCGAGGAACTGCGCCGGCGCGGCTACCAGGTGCACGTGTATGACCGGCACGACCGGGTGGGCGGCCTGATGATCTACGGCATCCCCGGCTTCAAGCTGGAAAAGGACGTGGTGGTCAGGCGCTGGCGGCTGCTGGAGCAGGGCGGCATCGTATTCCATTTGGGCTGCGAGGTGGGACGCGACGTCGATTTTGCCGAACTGCGGGCCCGCCACGACGCGGTGCTGCTGGCCACCGGGGTGTACCAGGCGCGCGACATCGGCGGGCCGGGCTCGGGGCTGCCGGGGATCGTGCCGGCGCTGGACTTCCTGATCGCGTCGAACCGCAAGGGGCTGGGCGACGAGGTGCCGGATTTCGACAGCGGGCTGCTGGATGCGGCCGGCAAGCACGTGGTGGTGATCGGCGGCGGCGACACGGCGATGGATTGCGTGCGCACCTCCATCCGCCAGGGCGCGGCCTCGGTGAGCTGCGTGTATCGGCGGGACCGAGCCAACATGCCGGGCAGCCTGCGCGAGGTGAAGAACGCCGAGGAGGAGGGCGTGCGCTTCGTCTGGCTGAGCGCGCCGGAGGCGTTCCTGGGCGACAACCACGTGAGCGCGGTGCGCGCGGTGCGCATGCGGCTGGGGCTGCCGGACGCGTCTGGCCGGCAGTCGGTTGAGGAGGTGGATGGCAGCCACTTCCCGCTGCAGGCGGATTTGGTGATCAAGGCGCTAGGGTTCGACCCGGAGCCGTTACCGGCGTTGTGGGGGCAAGAGGCGCTGGAGGTGACGCGGTGGGGGACGCTGAAGGTGAATTTTTCGAGCTTCCAGACGAGCCTGCCCGGGGTGTTCGCGGCGGGCGACATCGTGCGCGGGGCGAGCCTGGTGGTGTGGGCGATACGCGACGGGCGGGACGCGGCGGCGCGGATACATGCTTACCTGCAGCCAACGGCGCGGGCGGCGATGTTGGCGGCGGCGGAGTGAGGCGATGAACACCTACGTTGGATTCCTGGTGGTTGCGATTGGAACTCTCGTGGTTTCGTCAGCGGGCGCCCAAAGTCCTGCACCCGATCCGGATCGCTCTGCCGCCGCACTTTCCGCCGAACAGGCGATGGACGGCAACCAGGCGGATAGCTTCGTGTCGCGCAACCGCGGAAGCTTCATCGCTGTCATGCAACGTGACGGACACATGTCGCCCGAGGCCGCCTCGGCAGCCTTCGACTCGACGGTCCGGCCGCAAATGGAAGCGCTTGCAGCGAGCGCGGCCAAGGCGAAGGTTGACCTGCTGGCCAACGAGTTCACCACCGGTGAACTGCTGCAGATCAAAACCTTCTACACGTCGGACGTCGGCAAAAAGCTCGTTGTCTTACAGCCACGTTTAAATGCGCAGCCTGTCACCGGCGTCGAAGGGGTGGCGCCGTCACCGGCCACGCACGCCCCAGCAGGCGATGCCGGTTCGGCTGGGCAGCCTGGGCCTGGAGTTCATTGAGATGACCGTCGACATCCTCGCCGACTGGCACGCCAACGTCGCCCGCCTCGAACACACCTACTCGCCCGCGCAGGAACACGACGCCTGCGGCGTCGGGTTGATCGCATCGCTGGACGGCAAGCCGCGCCGTGCCATCGTGCAAGCCGGCATCGACGCGCTGAGCGCGCTGTGGCACCGCGGCGCGGTCGACGCGGACGGCAAAACCGGCGACGGCGCCGGCATCCACATCGAAATCCCGCAGGACTTCTTCGCCGAAGCCATCGAGCGTGGCGGCGAGCGCGCGCAGGACGGACAGATTGCCGTGGGCCAGGTGTTCCTGCCGAAGACGGATTTTTCGGCTCAGGAACGCTGCCGGCAGATCGTGGAAACCGAGATCCTGCTGTTCGGCTACCAGATATATGGCTGGCGCCAGGTGCCCATCAACGTCGCCCTCATCGGCGAAAAGGCCAACGCGACGCGGCCGGAAATCGAACAGATCATGGTGCGCAACACCAAGCGCAGCGCGCCGGAGACGTTCGAGCGCGACCTCTACGTCATCCGCCGCCGCATCGAGAAGGCCGCCATCGCCGCGCAGATACCCGAACTCTACATCTGCTCGCTATCCTGCCGCTCGATCATATACAAGGGCATGTTCCTCGCCGAGCATTTAGCGACGTTCTACCCGGACCTCACCGACGAACGTTTCGTCTCGCGCTTTGCCATCTACCACCAGCGCTACTCCACCAACACCTTTCCCACCTGGAAACTCGCACAGCCGTTCCGCACGCTGGCGCATAACGGCGAGATCAACACCGTCAGCGGCAACACCAACTGGATGAAGAGCCATGAGACGCGCCTGGCCGCGGGCGAACTCGACGCCTACATCGACGATGTGAAACCGGTGATCCAGGCCAGCGGCAGCGACACCGCCGTGCTGGACAACGTCTTCGAGCTGCTGATCCACGCCGGCCGCGACGCGCCGATGGCCAAAGCCCTGATGATACCGGCGAGCATCGGCAACGACGCCACGATGAAGCCTGCGCACCGCGACATGTTCCTCTACTGCAACGCAGTGATGGAACCCTGGGACGGCCCAGCCGCGCTGTGTGCGACGGACGGTCGCTGGGCCATTGCCGGGCTGGACCGCAACGGTCTGCGTCCGCTGCGTTACTCTGTCACTACGGACAACATGCTGATCCTGGGTTCGGAAACCGGTATGGTACCGCTCGAAGAAAGCCAGATAGTCGAGAAAGGCCGCATCGGCCCGGGCGAGATGGTGGGCGTCGACCTCGACACCGGTCGCTTCCTCAAGGACGAGGCGATCAACGACATGCTGGCCGCCCGCCACGCCTACGGAGCGTGGACCGCGCGGGTCAAGAAGATCGACCACATCGTCAAGACCGACGCGCCGGAGCCGGCTTACTTCCAAGGTGAGTCGTTGCGCCGCCGCCAGCTCGCCGTGGGTATGACGCTGGAGGAGCTGGAAAGCATCCTCCACCCCATGGTCGAGGACGGCGTGGAAGCTACCGGCAGCATGGGCGACGACACGCCGATCGCCGTGCTGAGCGAGCAGTATCGCGGCCTGCACCACTACTTCCGGCAGAACTTCGCGCAGGTCACCAACCCGCCGATCGACAGCTTGCGCGAAACTCGGGTGATGAGCCTGAAGACGCGGCTTGGCAACCTCGGCAACGTGCTCGACCAGGACAGCAGCCAATGCGACCTGCTGCAGCTGGAAACGCCCGTGCTCACCAACGCCGAGTTCGAGGCGATGCTGCGCATGATGGGCGAGTCCGCCATCGTGGTGGACTGCACATTCCCGGTGGAGGACGGCGAGGCAGGCTTGCGCCAGGCGATCACCCGCGTGCAGCGTGAGGCAGAGGAAGGCGTCCGCCGCGGCTGCACGCACGTGGTGCTGACCGACGAGCACCAGGGTGAGTCCCGCGTGCCGATCCCGATGATCCTGGCCACCGGCGCCGTGCACACCCACCTGGTGCGCTCCAGCCTGCGTACCTTCACCAGCCTGAACGTGCGTGCTGCCGAGTGCATGGACATCCACAACTTTGCGGTCCTGATCGGCGTGGGTGCTACCACGGTCAACGCCTATTTGGCCCAGGAGAGCATTGCCGACCGCCATCGCCGCGGGTTGTTCAGCCAGCTTTCGCTGAAGGATGCTGTCGGCCGCTACAAGAAAGCCATCGACAAGGGTCTGCTGAAGACGATGTCCAAGATGGGCATCTCGGTGATCTCCTCGTATCGCGGCGGTTACAATTTCGAGGCGATCGGGCTATCCCGCGCGCTGGTCGGCGAGTTCTTCCCCGGCATGCAGTCGCGCATCTCCGGCATCGGTTTGTCCGGCATCGCCCGTCGCCTGCTCTCGCTGCATCGCGCCGCGTGGAACGCCGAGTTCGTCACACTTCCCGTTGGTGGGCTTTACAAACTCCGCCGCCGCGGCGAGACGCACGCCTTCGACGGCGGCCTGATCCACATGCTGCAGACGGCGGTGGCCACCGACAGCTATCAGCTCTACCGCCGCTACGCCGACGGCGTCCGCCGCATGCCGGCAGTGGCGCTTCGCGACCTGCTGGATTTTCGCCACGACCGGGTGACGCCGATCTCGGTGGACCAAGTGGAGAGCATCACCGAGATCCGCAAACGCCTGCTGGCACCTGGCATTTCTCTGGGCGCGCTCAGCCCCGAGGCGCACGAGACGTTGTCGATCGCGATGAACCGCATCGGCGCGCGCTCGGATTCCGGCGAGGGCGGCGAGGATCCTGCCCGCAACACGCCGCGGGCCAACGGCGACAACGCGTCGTCGGCCATCAAGCAGATCGCGTCCGGCCGGTTCGGCGTCACGGCAGAGTACCTCAACGCCTGCCGCGAGATCGAGATCAAGATGGCGCAGGGCGCCAAGCCCGGCGAAGGCGGCCAGCTGCCCGGCTTCAAGGTGACCGAGCTGATTGCGCGGCTGCGCCACGCCACCCCGGGCGTGACACTCATCAGCCCGCCGCCGCACCACGACATCTACTCCATCGAGGACTTGGCCCAGCTCATCTACGACCTCAAGCAGATCAACCCGGACGCCACGGTCTGCGTAAAGCTCGTGGCCCGCTCAGGCATCGGCACCATCGCCGCCGGTGTGGCCAAGGCGCGCGCGGACAGCATCCTGATCAGCGGCCATGTCGGCGGCACCGGCGCCTCGCCGCAGACTTCGGTGAAGTATGCGGGCCTGCCCTGGGAGATGGGCCTGTCCGAAGCCCACCAGGTGCTGATGCTCAACCGTCTGCGCCACCGTGTGAAGCTGCGCGCCGACGGCGGCATCAAGACCGGACGCGACGTGGTCATCGCCGCCATGCTCGGCGCCGAAGAGTTCGGCATAGGCACCGCGTCGCTCGTGGCCATGGGCTGTATCATGGTGCGGCAGTGCCACTCCAACACCTGCCCAGTCGGCGTCTGCACGCAGGACGAGGCGTTGCGCGAGAAGTTCGAGGGCTCGCCCGAGAAGGTCATCAACCTGTTCAGCTTCATCGCCGAGGATGTGCGCGGCATCCTCGCCGAGCTCGGCTTCCGCAAGCTGGAAGACATCATCGGCCGCAGCGACCTGCTCGCCCAGGTCAGCCGCGGCTCGGACCTGCTCGACGACCTCGACCTCAACCCGATCCTGGCACAGGCCGACGCCGGCCCGCACGCCAAGTTCTGCACCCGCGAGGGCCGCAACGAGGTGCCCGACACGCTGGACGCGCAGATGATCACCGACGCGCAGGCGCTGTTCGACCGCGGCGAGAAAATGCAGCTGCAATACGGCATCCGCAACACGCACCGCGCCATAGGCACGCGGCTCAGCTCGCGCATCGTCCGCCGTTTCGGCATGACTGGACTGGCCCCCGGCCACATCACCGCGCGGTTGCGAGGCAGTGCCGGCCAGTCGCTCGGTGCGTTCGCCGTGCAGGGCCTGCGCATCGAGGTGATGGGCGACGCCAACGACTACGTCGGCAAAGGGCTGTCGGGTGCGACCATCATCGTGCGCCCGTCACCCAGTTCCGAGCTGCTGAGCCAAAACAATACCATCCTCGGCAACACCGTCCTATACGGCGCCACCTCGGGCAAGCTGTTTGCAGCAGGCCAGGCCGGCGAGCGGTTCGCGGTACGCAACTCCGGCGCGCTCGGCATCGTCGAAGGCTGCGGCAGCAATGGCTGCGAGTACATGACCGGCGGCACGATCGTGATCCTAGGCGAGGTCGGCGACAATTTCGGCGCGGGCTTCACCGGCGGCATGGCCTTCGTCTACGACCCCGCGGCGATGTTCGAGCAGCGGGTGAACCCTGACACGCTCACCTGGCAACGCCTCGCCTCACCGCATTGGGAGAACATACTGCGGCGCCTGGTCGAAGAGCACGCGCTGGAGACCAACAGCCGCTACGCCGCTATGCTGCTGCACGACTGGGAACAGGAACGTGCGCATTTCTGGCAGGTGGTGCCAAAGGAATTCGTGAAGTACCTGCCGGTGCCGCTGACAGTGGAGGAAGATCGGCTGGTCGGGATACGGTGACTGCGAAAGCTGCAACTCGAAACGAAACTCGTTTCTGGAGTCCTGGCGGTCAATAGCAAGGCAAGCAGTTCTCTTTAAGAAAGAACCAAAAAAACTTTTGTTCCCTCGGGCGCGCGCTGCAGAAACCTCCGCGACAGCAGATATAAAAGTTTTTTGCTGCTTTTTTTCAAAAAAGCAGGCTTTTCTTTCTTCAGGCCCGCTCGCGCATGCGGAAAATGCGTCTTCCGGCCTCAAGCCTCCAACGGCGAGCTCAACTCCGCCTTGTCCTCCGGGTCGAACGACACCTGCCCCCTCTCGCGTCCGCGCAGCAGCGCCAACGCCGCCGCAGCGTTCGTCTCCAGCCCCGCCCCGCCCGCATCCAGGTGTGCGTAGGCCTGCTGGCGCATCCGCGGTTCCCAGAAGCGTTCTACGTGCAGCGCTATCTCGCTCGTCGCCTCGTCGGCCGGCTTGCGGCGGTAGAACGTGGCGATCTGGTTGAGCATCGTCACGAGCTTGTCGGCACTCATCGCTTCATCCTCCCAAACGCAGGGTCGCGCCGTTCTCCCGGCGCTGCGCATGTGTCATAACGCCGTCCCATGCGTATCCTCTACCACCTTCCCATGTCGCCCTACGCCCGGAAAGTCCGCCTGGTCCTTGCCGAGCGCCGGTTGCCGTTCGAGCTGAAGGTCGAGCGCGTCTGGGAGCGTCGCACAGAGTTCCTGGCGATGAACGCGGCCGGCACGGTGCCGGTGCTGGTGGAAGCCAACGGCTTGGTGATCCCCGACAGCGGGGTGATCTGCGAGTACCTCGAGGAAGCCTACCCGGACACCGCACTGCTCGGCCGCACGCTGGGCGAGAGCGTGGAGGTGCGCCGCCTGGTCGCCTGGTTCGACGGTAAGTTCGCCAGCGAGGTCACCCGCAACCTGCTGGGCGAGAAGCACATGAAGCGGATGTTCAGCCGCGGTCAGCCGGACGTCACCGCCATCCGCGCCGGCTATGCCAATTTGCGCGGCCACCTCGAATACGTCGGCTGGCTGGCCGAGCAGCGCCGCTGGCTGGCCGGCAACGAGCTCAGCCTGGCCGATTTCGCCGCCGCCGGCCACCTCTCCGCACTGGACTTCGCCGGGGAGGTGGACTGGTCCATCTCTCCCCCTGCCCGTGACTGGTACTCGCGCATCAAATCGCGTCCCAGCTTCCGGCCGCTGTTGACGGACCGGGTCGCCGGCGTGGACCCGCCGGTGCACTACGCGGACCTCGATTTTTGAGTGTCGCGAATAAGCAAGGCCTTCTTTTCGAGAAAAAGAAGCAAAAAGCTTTTTATGGCGGCTGTCGCGGACCTCTCCGGCGAGCGCGCGACAGCGGAGTCAAAAGTTTTTTGGTTCTTTTTTTCAAAAGAGAACCGCTTCCTTTAATGACGCGGTCTAAGACGTAGCGCCCAGAGCCGAGCACCGGGCTGGGGGTGCACGCTTGGCGAACGGACACTGGCGTCGCGTGCAAGAAAGAGTAACAACGAAGGCGCGAAGAAGCGGGCCGGCCGTGTGTCTTCGACACCACAGCTCTGCAATCCCCCTTCGTGTTCGTCGTGCCTTCGTGGTTTATTGCTTGCCCCGCTGGCCGCAAGGCGCCCGGCCGCCGCGCCTTCCATTCGCCCATCTTTGACGCTAACGGTGCCAAGATCATGTCGGAACCCATCTCCGGCCTCTCTTTCGAGGACGCCCTGGCCGAATTGGAGCGCATCGTGCGCGGCCTGGAGGGCGGACAGCAGAAGCTCGAGGACGCCATCACCTGCTACGAGCGCGGCACCGCGCTCCGCCGCCATTGCGAGGCCAAGCTGGCGGAGGCGGAGGCGCGCGTGCAGGCCATCGTCGAGCGCGCCGACGGCAGCCTCGCCCTGAAGGCGGTGGAGCCGGTATGACCACCGACAGCATGGAGGTGGGCCTGCACGGTGAGACCGGCGCCGGCCTGACCGCGGCGCTCACCGACCGCGCGGCCCAGATCGAGGCCTGTCTGGACAACCTCCTACCGCTCGAGGCCGGGCTGGAAGCCAGGCTGATCGAGGCGATGCGCTACGCCGTGCTGGGCGGCGGCAAGCGGCTGCGCGGCTTCCTGGTGATGGAGGTGGCCTCACTGTTCAAGGTCGCACCCGCCTGCGCCGCGCGGGTGGCCGCCGCGGTCGAGATGCTGCATGCCTACTCGCTGGTGCACGACGACCTGCCGGCGATGGACGACGACGATTTGCGGCGCGGCAAGCCCAGCACCCACCGCGCCTTCGACGAGGCCACCGCCATCCTGGCTGGCGACGCGCTGCAGGCCCGCGCCTTCGAGGTGCTGGCGGAGGAGGATACCCATTCCGACCCGCTGGCCCGCTGCGAACTGGTGTGTGCCCTCGCACTCGCGTCTGGCGCGCGCGGCATGGCCGGCGGCCAGATGATCGACATGGAGTCCGAGGGCCGCGCGCTGTCCATCGGCGAGGTCTCCCGCCTGCAGGCGCTGAAGACCGGGCGGCTGATCCAATTTTCCGCAGAGGCTGGCGCCATTCTCGGCCGCGCGCCCTGGCAGGTGCGCACCCAGATCGCCGCCTTCGGGCGCGACATCGGCAGCGCCTTTCAGATCGCCGACGACGTGCTGGACGCGGTGGGCACCGCCGAACAGATCGGCAAGACGGCGGGTAAGGACCAGGCTGCCGGAAAAGCCACAGTAGTATCAATTTTAGGAGTCGAGCGCGCCGAAGCGCAGGCTCGGATGTTGTGTGAGCAATCCAGAGCCCATCTGGAGCATTTCGGGCCGGAGGCGGATGGGTTGCGTGCGCTGGCGTCCTGGGTTGTGTCGCGCAGTAGTTAAGGAAGGAAGGCGTTCTTTTTTGAAAAAAGAACCAAAAAGCTTTTGACCCACGGGCGCGCGCCCGTGGGAGAGTCCGCGAAAGCGCTGACAAAAGTTTTTTTGCTTCTTTCTTTTCGAAAAAAAGAAGGACTTTTTTTCTGCGTGCAGGAGTTTGATCGCCAATCATGACCGCTGAAACCCGCATCACGACAGGCCGCCCGGCAACCCCCCTGCTGGACCGCGTGACCGTACCCGCCGACATGCGGAACTTCTCGGACGAGCAGCTGCGCCAGTTGGCCGACGAGCTACGTGCCGAGACTGTCGACGCGGTGTCCACCACCGGCGGCCACCTCGGCGCCTCGCTCGGCGTGGTGGAGCTGACCGTAGCGCTGCACGCCGTGTTCGACGCGCCGACCGACAAGATCATCTGGGACGTCGGCCACCAGGCCTACCCGCACAAGATCCTCACTGGCCGCCGCGCGCGCATCCGCACCCTGCGCCAGGCCAACGGTCTGTCCGGCTTCACCCGCCGTAGCGAGAGCGACTACGACCCGTTCGGCGCCGCGCACAGCTCCACGTCCATCTCCGCGGGCCTTGGCTTCGCGGTGGCCAACGAGCTGCAGGGCCACCCCGAACGCCACGTGGTCGCGGTGATCGGCGACGGCGCCATCAGCGCCGGCATGGCCTACGAGGCGATGAACAACGCCGGTGCCCGGAAGAGCCGGCTGATCGTGGTGTTGAACGACAACGAGATGTCGATCGCCGCCCCGGTGGGTGCGATGAGCGCCTACCTGTCCCGCCTGATGAGCACGCGCAGCTTCCTCTCCCTGCGCGAGGTTGCCGGCAAGATTACCAAGCACTTCCCCTGGGGGCTGGACCGCACCGTCAAGCGCGCCGAGGAGTATGCCCGCGGGCTGCTCACCGGCGGCACGCTGTTCGAGGAGCTGGGCTTCTACTACGTCGGCCCGATCGACGGTCACAACATGGACCACCTCCTCCCCGTCCTGCGCAACCTGCGCGATGCGGACCCGAACGGGCCGATCCTGTTGCACGTCATCACCCGCAAGGGCCACGGCTACGCGCCGGCCGAGGCCACCGCCGACAAGCTGCACGCGGTGGCCAAGTTTAACGTGGTCACCGGCGAGCAGGTCAAGGCGCAGCCGGGCGCGCCCACCTACACCAGGGTGTTCGCCGACGCGCTGGTGGCCGAGGCCGAACGCAACGACAAAGTGGTCGCGATCACCGCGGCGATGCCGTCGGGCACCGGGCTGGACCGCTTCGAGAAGCGCTTCCCCGAGCGGTTCTTCGACGTCGGCATCGCCGAGCAGCACGCGGTCACCTTTGCCGCCGCCATGGCCGCGGAGGGCATGATGCCTTTCGCGGCGATCTACTCGACCTTCCTGCAACGCGCCTACGACCAGGTGGTGCACGACGTGGTGCTGCAGAACCTGCCCGTCCGCTTCGCCATCGACCGCGCCGGCTTGGTAGGCAACGACGGTGCGACCCACGCCGGCAGCTTCGACCTTTCCTACCTGGGCTGCCTGCCCGGCATGGTGCTGATGGCGCCCGCCGACGAGGCGGAGCTGGTTCACATGGTGGCCACCTCGGCGTCGATCGGTGACCGCCCGTCCGCCTTCCGCTACCCGCGCGGCGAGGGCACCGGTGCCGTGCTGCCGGCACGCGGCGAGGTGTTGCAGTTGGGTCGCGGCCGGATCATGCGGGAAGGCGCCCGTGTCGCCATCCTCAGCCTGGGCACCAGGCTGGGTGAGGCGATGGCGGCTGCCGACGCGTTGGCCGCACGCGGCCTGTCCACCACGGTGGCCGACGCGCGCTTCGCCAAGCCGATCGATACCGCGTTGCTCGAGCAGCTGGCCAGGCACCACGAGGTGCTGATCACCGTCGAGGAAGCCTCCCTGGGTGGGTTCTCCGCCGCCGTCGGGCAGCACTTGGCGCTACGCGGCCTTCTGGACGGCGGGCTGCGCTACCGGCCGATCGTGTTGCCGGACCGCTTCATCGACCATGCGAGCCCGGCCGCCCAGATCGTGGAGGCGGGCCTGGATGCCAAGTCGATCATGCGGGTGGTACTGGATGCGCTGGGACGCGACGTGCGCGAGGCTGTGAACCTGTGAAGATTTTTCGTGACACGCCGCAGAGAGCGGCTGCGTTGGCCGTGGTCCTGCTAGCGGGACTTTTCGGCCTGTCCGTCCTGGACACTGCGCATGCGCAGTCTGCCGACCCGGCAGCGCCGATCACCGCGCTCGACCAGGCCCTGGTTACCGCGATGAAGACCGGCAAGCAGCCCTTCGCTACCCGCTATGCTGCGCTGGCGCCGTCGGTGGACCGCGCCTTCAACCTGCCGCAGATCCTGCAGACGGTGGTGGGGCTGCGCTGGAGCGGCATTCCCGCACCGCAGCAGCAGAAGCTGCTGGCCACCTTCCGCGCCTACACGATCAGCTCTTACGTGAGCAACTTCAACAGTGATTCCGGCGCCACGATCAAGGTGTTGCCGGGGACCCGCAGCGTGGCGGCCGACCGCGTGGTGGAAACCGAGATCACGCCTAATTCCGGCGACCCGACGCGGATCGACTACGTGATGCACCAGGGCAGCGCCGGCTGGCAGGCGGTGGACGTGCTGGAGCAGGGCAGCATCAGCCAGGTGGCGGTGCAGCGGTCGGACTTCCGCAGCCTTCTGGCGGGTGGCCCGGACAAGCTGATCGCCAGCCTGCAATCCAAGATCGACACGATGTCTGGCGGCACCATCAAACCGTGACTGTGGATACGGCTTGCGTTCCGGTAGTGGTAACGGCGGCGCTGACCCTGGCCGGCTTCGTCCAGGCTGCGGCCGGGTGGGCGGCGGTGCGGCGTTTCCGGGTGTCGGTGCCGATGCCAGGCCCGCGGCCGCCGGTGACGGTGCTCAAGCCGCTGAACGGTGACGAGCCGATGCTCGAAGATGCGCTCGCGAGTTTTTGCGCCCAGGACTACGAGCGGTTCCAGATCGTCTTCGGCGTGCAGTCGGCCGACGACAGCGCCGTGGCGGTGGTCAGGCGCCTGCGCGCGCGGTTTCCGGCGCTGGACATGGAGTTGGTGGTCGACCCGACCCCGCACGGCACCAACCGCAAGATCGCCAACCTGATCAACATGTTCCCATCCGCCCGCCACAACCTGCTGGTGGTCTCCGACAGCGACATGCATGCAGCACCCGACTACCTCGCACGGGTGGCCGACGCGCTGTGCGTGCCGGGCACCGGGCTGGTCACCACGCTCTACACCGGCCTGCCGGCGCAAGGCGGCCTGACCGGCGCGCTGGGAGCCGCCTACATCACCCAGAGCTTTGCCGCCGGCGCGCTGATGGCGCGCGCACTGGGCCGGCAGGATTGCATGGGGGCCACCATGGCGCTGACGCGGGAGACACTGATGCGGGTAGGCGGGCTGCCGGCGCTCTCCCCGTTTGTCGCCGACGACGCGGTGCTGGGTGCGAAGGTGCGCGCGCTGGGCCAGGTGGTGGGACTTGCCGCCACGGTGCCGGCCACCACGGTGGGAGAGGCGTCCATCCTGGCACTGTTCCGGCACGAACTACGCTGGGCGCGCACCATCCGTGCGGTCGAGCCGCTGGGCTACGCGGTTTCGGCGATCCAGTTCCCCGCTTTTTGGGCATTGGCGACGCTGGTGACGTCGGGTGGCGCGGTGTGGGCTTGCTGCATGTGGGTCGCCGCGATCGCCTGGCGCGGCGTGCTGGGCCGCCGCATCGAACAGGCAATGGAAGCACGGCGTACGCCCCTCTGGCTGCCTGCCCTGCGCGACGTACTCTCGATGTTGGTGCTGCTGGTGGCCTATATGGGGGGCGAGGTCGCCTGGCGCGGGCACGTGTTGCGCACCGACGAAGACACCACCCGTTTTGCGAGCGGCCGCGTGCTTCTGGCCCGCCCTCGAGGATAGACCGCGATGATGAAGACCCTGTTTCTGCAGCCACCCTCCTTCGACGGGTTCGACGGCGGCGCCGGCTCGCGCTACCAGGCCAAGCGCGAGATCAAGAGTTTCTGGTACCCGACCTGGCTGGCGCAGCCCGCCGCCCTGGTGCCGGGCAGCAAGCTGATCGACAGCCCGCCGGCGCGCGTCTCGCTCGAGACGGTGACCACCGCCGCGCGCGAGCACGACCTGGTGGTGATGCATACCTCCACGCCCAGCTTCGCGTCTGACGTAAAGGTGGCCGCCGCGCTAAAGGCGGCCAAGCCGTCGCTCAAGATCGGCATGGTCGGCGCCAAAGTGGCGGTGCAGCCGAAAGAAAGCATGGAGGCCTCGGCCGGCATCATCGATTTCGTCGCACGTAACGAGTTCGACTTCACCATCAAGGAGGTTGCCGAGGACCGCCCCTGGGCCGGCATCACCGGCATCACCTGGCGCGATGCGAACGGGGTGCTGGTGCACAACCCCGAACGCGCGACGCTGGAGGACATGGACAGCCTGCCCTTCGTCACCGACGTGTACAAGCGCGACCTGCACATCGAGGACTACTTCATCGGCTACCTGCTGCATCCCTACGTCAGCTTCTACACCGGCCGCGGCTGCAAGTCGCACTGCACGTTCTGCCTGTGGCCGCAGACCGTGGGCGGACATCGCTACCGCGTGCGCAGCCCGCAGAACGTGGCGGCCGAGATCGCGCAGTGCATGAAGATGTTCCCGCAGGTGCGCGAGTACTTCTTCGACGACGACACCTTTACCGACGACCTGCCGCGCGCAGAGGCGATCGCCCGCGAACTCGGCAAGCTCGGCGTCACCTGGTCGTGCAACGCGAAAGCCAACGTGCCGCGCGACACCTTAAAGGTTCTCAAGGACAACGGGCTGCGGCTGCTGCTGGTGGGCTACGAGAGCGGCAACCAGCAGATTCTCTACAACATCAAAAAGGGCATGCGCATCGACGTGGCGCGCCGCTTCACCAAGGACTGCCACGAGCTGGGCATCAAAATCCACGGCACGTTCATCCTGGGCCTGCCCGGCGAGAGCCAGGAGACCATTCAGGAGACCATCAAGTTCGCCACCGACATCAACCCGCACACCATCCAGGTGTCGCTGGCGGCACCGTATCCCGGCACGTTCCTCTACAAGCAGGCGATGGAGAACGGCTGGCTGGACGTGAAAAACGCCGAGCTGATCGACGACCATGGCATCCAGATAGCACCGCTGACGTATCCGCATCTGGCGCACACCGAGATATTCGACAACGTCGAGACGTTCTACAAGAAGTTCTACTTCCGCGCGCCGAAGATCGCCTCGATCGTGGGCGAGATGGTGATGAGCCGGCAGATGATGGTGCGACGGTTGCGTGAAGGGGTGGAGTTTTTCCAGTTCCTGCGCGACCGACACAAGGTAGAAGCGTAAGCGGTTGTTTTGAGAAGAAGCAAAATTCTGTTTGGCTATCGCATCATTTTCCGGCAGCGTATAGCTAGCAAACAAGTGTTTTTTGCTTCTTTTTTTCGAAAAAGAAGGTCTCGCTTGCGTTCTTGACCCGCCGCCTTATCACCACTGCCGACGATTTCGGCCTAAGCCTTGCGGTCAACGACGCCGTTATCCAAGCCGCCACGCACGGGATCCTAACCAGCGCCAGCCTGATGGTGTCCGGCCCTGCCGCCGCCGACGCGGTTGCCCAAGCGCGTGCGACGCCGCGCCTGGCGGTGGGCCTGCACCTGGTATTGATCCAGGGCACGCCGACGCTGCCGCCCGCGGAGGTGCCCGACCTGGTCGATGCGGCCGGGCGGTTTCCCTCCGACCAGTTACGTCTGGGCATGGACTACTTCTTTCGCCCGCGCGTGCGCCGGCAGCTTGCCGCCGAGATACGCGCGCAGTTCGAGGCGTTCCGGGCCACCGGACTCGTGCTGGACCACGCCAACGCGCACAAGCACATGCACCTGCACCCGACGGTCGGCCGGATGATGATCGGCATCGGCCGGGACTATGGGCTGCGCGCGGTGCGCGTGCCGGCGGAGCCGGGCTGGCCGGGCGGAACTGTGCCGGGGCTGGGCGACCGCGCGCTGCGTGCCTGGTGCGGGCTGCTACGCCGGCAGGCACGGCGGGCCGGGATGCTGACCAACGACCGAATCGCCGGGCTCGGCTGGACCGGCCAGATGACGCTGGCGCGGACGCAGCGCGTGCTGGCCGCTCTGCCGGACGGCCTGACGGAGTTGTATTTCCACCCCGCCGCGCGCCGGGACGCGACGCTGGACAGGCTGATGCCGGCCTACCAGCACGCGGCGGAGTTCGAAACCCTGATGCAGGCGTGCGTGCCGGACGGCGTGGTGCTGACGACCTACGGAGAGGCCCACACGAACCTCCCCGGCTGAGGTAGCTGCGATTCGTGCCACCCTGCCGCACCGCAGGACCCAGGCCGATCGCGCGTCGCGGGGTGCCAAGACTGGCTTGGCGCTGCAGGGTCCCTCGCGAGCAGAGCTCCGGTTCCAGGCGGTGCAGGCCCGCCGAAGCGGCAACCCGCAGCGGGGCCGGACGTGCTAGGCTGCAGACGTGACGAGCCTGGCTTCCCTGACCCCAACCGCGATGGTGCGCCGCCTGCCGGAGATGCTGGTCAACCGCATCGCCGCCGGCGAGGTGATCGAGCGCCCGGCCGCCGCGGTCAAGGAACTGGTGGAAAACGCGCTGGACGCGGGCGCCACCCGCATCGCCGTGGCGCTGACCGGCGGCGGCATCGAGCGCATCGAGGTGACCGACGATGGCAGCGGCATGTCGGCAGAGTGCCTGGAACTGGCGGTGCAGCGCCACTGCACCAGCAAGCTGGCGGATGGCGACCTGGTGCGCATCGCCACGCTGGGCTTTCGCGGCGAGGCGCTGCCCAGCATCGGCGCTGCGGCACGGCTGGCCATCGTCTCGCGCCAGGCGGGGGCCGCGCACGCGCACCGCATCGGCGTGGATGGCGGCGTGGTCGGCGCGGTGGCGCCGGCGCCGGGGGCGGCCGGCACCCGGGTGACGGTGGAGGATCTGTTCTTCGCCACCCCGGCGCGGCGCAAGTTCCTCAAATCCGCCCGCACCGAGGGCGAGCACGCCGAGGCGGCGGTGACCCGGCTGGCGCTGGCTGCCCCCGCCACCGCGTTCCGGTTCAGCCTGGACGGCCGGCTCGCCTTCGACCTGCCGGCGCAGAGCCGGGAAGCACGGGTGGCGGCGCTGATGGGCCAGGACGCCGCGGGGTCGTTGCTGGAGGTCTCGGCCGAGCGGTTCGGCATGGTGCTGACCGGCCACGCCTGCGCGCCCATGGTCAGCCGGCCCACGCCGTCCGGCCAGTCGCTGGTGGTCAACGGCCGGCCGGTGACCGACCCGGTGCTGCGGGTGGCGGTGCGCGTGGCCTACCGCGACGTGATCGCTGCCGGGCGCCATGCGGTGGTGGCGCTGTGGCTAGAGGTGCCGCCCGAGGAGCTGGACGTCAACGTGCACCCGGCGAAGACCGAGCTGCGCTTCCGCCAGGCGGACGCGGTGCGCAGCCTGGTGATCGGCGCCCTGCAGCGCACGCTGGGCGGCGGCGCCGGGCTGGCCGCGCCGCGTCCGGCGCTGCGGCTGTCGTCGTATGGCGGCGGTGGAAACGCGGGCGGGCCGTCCGCCCAGGGCTGGGCGGCGGCACAGATGCAGGCGCAGCACGGCTTTGCCGAGGCGCAGGCCGGCTGGGCGCCGCTGGCCGGCAGGGATTTCGCCGCGTCCGTGTCTCGGGTGCTGCCGGAAGCCGCCGAGCACCCGTTGGGCGCGGCCCTCGCCCAGGTGCTCGACACCTACATAGTGGCGGTGACCTCCGACCACGCGATGGTGCTGGTGGACCAGCACGCCGCCCACGAGCGGCTGACCCACGAGACGCTGCGCGCGCAGATGCTGGCGGGCGGCGTGCGTGCGCAGGCGCTGCTGCTGCCCGCCGTGGTGGACCTCTCCCCCGCCCAGGCATCGCTTCTGGCGGACGCCGCCGCGCCGCTGGCAAGGCTGGGGTTGGAGCTGGAGGCGTTCGGGCCGGGCGCGGTGCTGGTGCGCGCGCTGCCGGCTTGCCTGAGTGCGGCGGATTGCCAGGCACTGGTGCGCGACATCGCCGACGAGCTGGCAGAGAGCGGGGAGAGCGTCGGGCTGGAGCAGCGCCTGGATTCGGTGGTGGCGCGCATGGCCTGTCACGGCAGCATACGCGCCGGGCGGCGCCTGAGCCTGGCCGAGATGGACGCGCTGCTGCGGCGGATGGAAGCGACACCGCGTGCAGCAACCTGCAGCCATGGGCGGCCGACGTTCCTGCGGCTAAGCCGGGCTGAAATAGAACGGCTGTTTGGCCGGCGTTAAGGCCTCGATACAGGACTACTCGCTCGCGCGCGATAACCGAACGTTACGAAACACGAGAACGTTCTCAATTAACAGACCGCACCATCTCTCAAAGTAGATTCCGCTTTTATTTAGTTGTGTTGTACGACGCCAGCTCAGCTTTGTTTGCTTGCCAAGACGTTTCGACTTGCGTTCATTCTGACTTCACAATAATGTGACTGCACCATCACATTTACGCGAGTGAGTCATGTTGAAACCGAGCGTTATTGTTGCAGCAGCCTTGTTTTCCGGTGGCGCATACGCGGCCGACCTCACGCAGACATTCATCACCTACGCGAACGAACCGTCGACCGCGCCGCTGCCGAGGCTCGCCACGGCCACGCCGGGCAACGGTTTGGTATTGCAGCCTGGGTCCACGAACGCGTTCTCGTTGCTGATGGGCACGATGACGCCGGGCGCCAACCTCGTCACCGGTCAATCGATCCGCGACGACTTCTACCTGAACTACCTGGTCGGCAACCTGCAGGCGGCAATCGGCTCGCCGCAGGACACCGGCCAGGGGTCCAACCCGCCTTTCGCCGCCGTCGCCCGCCACTACAACGTGGGCGACCCCAACGACCTGCACATCATGCGTCCCTGGGGCATGGCGCTGCGGGCGATCTGTTCGAACAACCACACCAACTGCACGACCGGCAACGTCTACGGTGCGATGGTGCGCGTGCCGTTCGAGATCCGTCCCGGCATGACCGTCAAGGTTCGCTACCGGAGCCCCAAGGCGCCGCACGCCTGGGCGCCGATTTGGATGTTCTCCGGATCGCAGATATCGCCCGGTCCGGGCGGCCAGCCTTACGCGAATTTCGGCACTCCCTGCTCACAGAGCACCGCCGCGGCGTGCACGCTGGTGCAGCTGCCGCAATATGGCCACGAGTTCGAAATCGACCTGAACGACAACTATCCGCGCTGGAACAACACGCCGTCGATCCCGGTCGGCTACGCGCTGGATTACCTCACGCCCAACAATTACGGCGTGCAGTGGAACACGCCGCCATACCAGATCTACGGCGCCAACACCAACGGCTACGCGTTCTTCCCGAACGGCGGGCCGGAATTCGAGGCGCTGCCCACCAACACCACGTTCGGCTTCCACAACCTGGTGATGTCGTGGGACGGCAACGCCAACACCATCTACGAATTCGTCGACGGCAAGATGGTCGCGTCCTCCTACATGGAATACGCGCAGTCGCCCTGGTACTGGGACACCACCACAAACAGCTGGCAGCAGCAGGCGATGCACCTGATCATCGGCAACCAGGCGGTGCCGCTGTGGCTGCCCGGCGCCAGCACCGTCACCGAGAACGACGGCATGCCGGACGGCTGGACCATGGTGGTGCAGGAAATCTCGGCGTGGTACGGGCTTGTTGCCAACCCGACGAGCTACGAGCCGAAGTAAGCAAGCAGTTCTTTTTTGAAAAAAGACTCAAAAAACTTTTGTTTCCTTGGCGCGCGCTGGTTGAACAGTCCGCGACAGCAGAGACAAAAGTTCTTTGCTTCTTTTTTCAAAAAAGACGGGCTTGCTTTCTACACCACTAACCGCGGCAACAACGCGTCCAACAGCCGCCGTCCCGCCGCCGTCGCGACCAGCCGTTCATCAGTGCTTACGAGATAGCCTTCCTCGACGCTCGCCTGCAGGATGACAGGGTCCAGCGCAGCGCCGAGGGCCACCCCGGTGCGGCGCCTGAAGCGGCAGACATCAATCCCCTCCGCCAGCCGCAGACCCATCAGCAGCGCCTCGCGCGCCCGCTCGCGGGGTGCCACGTCCGTCTCCTCGGTGCTTCCGTGGCCGTCCCGCTCCACCCGGCTCGCCCACACCTCCGGCGCACGGTGGCGCCTTGTGGCGCGCAGCGTGTCGCCGAACATCAGCCGTCCGTGCGCGCCGGGGCCGATGCCGGCGTAGTCGCCGTAGCGCCAATAGGCCAGGTTGTGCCGGCTCTCGGCGCCTGGGCGCGCGTAGTTGGAGACCTCGTAGGCCTGCAGTCCAAAGCGCGCGGCCTCCTCCGCGGTGGCGGAATAGAGCGCCTCGGCCAGGTCGTCGTCCGGCAGCACGATCTCGCCGCGCCGGTGCGCGCCCTCATAGGCGGTACCCGGCTCGATGGTGAGCTGGTAGAGCGAGAGGTGGTCGGCGGCCAGCGACAGCGCGCGGCGCAGCTCGTGCCGCCAAGCGGGCAGGTCCTGGCCGGGGCGGGCATAGATCAGGTCGAAGGAGAGGCGCGGAAACGTGGCGCGCGCGTGCTCGAGCGCCGCGACCGCCTGGTTGGCACTGTGCGCCCGGCCGAGCCCTGCCAGCGCCGCATCATCTAGCGCCTGGACGCCCAAGGAGAGCCGGTTGACGCCAGCGTCGCGAAAGCCGGCCAGGCGGGACAGCTCGACGCTGGTAGGGTTGGCCTCGAGCGTGACTTCGAGGTCCGGGGCAGCGTCGAACAGGGTACACGCGTCGTCGACCAGTGCGGCCACCGTGTCCGGCGCCATCAGGCTAGGGGTGCCGCCGCCGAAGAAAATGGAGGCGAGCGGGCGGCGGCCGAGCCGGGCGGCTTCCCAGGCGAGTTCGCGACGCAGGGTGGCGGCAAACCGGGCCTGAGGCACGACGTCGCGAACGTGGCTGTTGAAGTCGCAGTAAGGGCATTTCTGCAGGCAGAATGGCCAGTGAATGTAGAGGGCTAGCGGGTCCATAAAAGAAGGCCTTCTTTTTTAAAAAAAAGAAGCAAAAAACTCTCGCGCCTGCTGTCGCGGACGGCTGAACCGAAGCGTCTCACCATCACGCGCTTCGAGGCGCAAAAACTCTTTGGTTCATTTTTCAAAAAAGAACCACTTGCTTTCTACCCCGGAAACCCGCCCTCGAACGCCAGCTGAGACAACGGCACTCGCTCGCTCGGCTTTTCCCGCTCGCGCAATGCGTCCGGCAGCGTCGCCTTGTCGCCGATCTTGCCCACGGCATAGGCCGCCTCTACCCGGTATCCCTGCGGCAGGTTCAGCTCGGCGAATGCGCGCTCCTTGTCGAAGCCGACCATGCCGTGCAGTTGCCAGCCCATCTTCATCGCCTGCAGGGCGACGTAGCCGGCCGCGGTGCCGGCATCCAGCGAGTGGCTGTAGGACGGCACGTCCTTGTCCGAGCCAGGCGGACGCATCAGTGAGTTGGACGCCAGGTAAATCAACGCGGATGCGCTCTTGCACCAGCCTTGGTTGAACTCCACCAAGAGGTTGAAGAATTTGTCCCAATGCGGCGTGTCCCGGCGCGCATACAGAAAACGCCAGGGCTGCGAGTTGTAGGAAGAGGCCGCCCAGCGGCCGGCCTCCAGCATCGTCATCAGTTCCTGCTCGGAGATTGCCACCCCGGCAAAGGCACGTGGCGACCACCGATCGAGGAACATCGGATCGATAGGGTAATCCGACGTGCGTGTGTTGGAAGTTGTCATAGGCAGGCAAGTAAGTTCTTTTTCGAGAAAAAGAACCAAAAAACTTCTATCACCGTGCGTCAGCCGTGTAGAGAGGTCCGCGACAGGGAGAGCGAAAGCTTTTTGCTTCTTTTTCTCGAAAGAGAAGTGCCTGCCTACTTGTCTTCCTTCACAACCTGGTCCGCCGCCGTCTTATCCAGGCTGCGTGCCTCATCGATGAGGAACTTGCCCTCGTCCTTGTTACCCGAGTGCATCTCTTCCAGCCCTTCGCGGGCCAGCGCACGCGCCTCGTCGGCGGTGTCTGACAGGGCGGGCTGGTTGGTCTCGGTTGGCTTGGCGTCGCTCATGAAGCTGGCTCCTTTCACGTGTGCACGTCCGTAACCAACCGTCGCGCAGGTGGTTGCAGCGCTCGCGCTGTCGTGGCCTGACAGCAACTTCTTACCTTGCGGGGCCGTTTCACTTCGCCGCCGTGTTGAGCGGCAATCACCTCGGGCGGGATGGGACGCAGCATTGGCCAAGGTTCGCGTAGCGTTGATCGGGGTAGGCAACTGCGCGTCGTCACTGGTCCAGGGTGTGCAGTTCTACGCGTCGGCACCGGCGGACGGTCGGGTGCCCGGACTGATGAACGTGGTGATGGGCGGCTACCACGTGGGCGACATCGAGGTGGTGGCCGCCTTCGACGTGGCTGCCGCCAAGGTCGGAACCGACCTCGCGAGCGCGATCCTGGCGGCGCCCAACAACACAGTGGTGTTCGCCGACGTGCCGCCATCCGGCGTGGTGGTGCAGCGTGGGCCGACGCTCGACGGGCTGGGCCGCTACCTGCACGGCGTAGTGGCCGAGAGCGAGGCTGGCCCGGTGAACGTGGCCGCCTGCCTGCGTGACGCCGGCGCCGAGGTGGTCGTCTCCTACCTGCCGGTGGGCGCCGAGCAGGCCACCCGCTACTACGCCGAGCAGGCGCTGGCAGCGGGCTGCGGCTTCGTCAACTGCATCCCCGCCTTCATCGCGTCCGACCCGGCCTGGGCCGCGCGCTTCGAGCAGGCCGGCCTGCCGGTGCTGGGCGACGACATCAAGAGCCAAGTGGGCGCCACCATCGTTCACCGCGTGCTGGCAAACCTGTTCCGCGAGCGCGGCGTGCGGGTAGACCGCACCTACCAGCTCAATTTCGGCGGCAACACCGATTTCCTCAACATGCTCGAACGCGACAGGCTGGAATCAAAGAAGCTGTCGAAGACTCGCGCGGTCACCAGCCAACTAGGCGACGTACTGCCCGAACGCGACACGCATGTGGGCCCCAGCGATTACGTGCCCTGGCTGGAAGACCGCAAATGGTGCCACATCCGCATCGAGGGCACCACCTTCGGCAACGTGCCGCTGAACTGCGAACTGAAACTTGAAGTGTGGGACTCGCCCAACTCCGCCGGCGTGGTGATAGACGCGATACGCTGCGTGAAGCTCGCCCTGGACCGCGGCGTCGGCGGCGCGCTGACCGGACCGTCCAGCTACTTCATGAAGAGCCCGCCGCAGCAGTTCGACGACCACGAGGCCAGGCTGCGCACCGAAGCCTTCGTCGCCGGCCGGCCGCACAACTGACCATGGCGGGGGTAACCCGCTTCCACCTTGTCCGCCACGCCACCACCGATGCAGTCGGACACCTGCTCGCCGGCCGTGCGCCCGGCCACCCACTGAACGCACAGGGCCTGGCGGAAGCCGCCGTGCTGGCCCGGTGTTTTGCCGACGGCCCATCCGCCGGCGTGCTGAGCAGCCCGCGGCTGCGCGCCCAGCAGACCGCGTCGGCAATCGCCGAGCAGGCAGGCATGCCCGTGCTGACGGAAGCCGGGCTGGACGAGATCGATTTCGGCGCCTGGACTGGCCAGAGCTTCGCCGCCCTGCAACCCAGGCCGGATTGGCACGCCTGGAACAGCCTGCGCAGCCTGGCCGCCAGCCCGGGCGGCGAGACGATGCTGCAGGCACAGGCGCGCGCGGTGCACGTGCTGCAACGCCAGCATGCGCGGTCGCCAGGTGGGGCGTTCGTGCTGGTCAGCCATGCGGACGTGATCAAGGCAGTGCTGGCTTACGTTCTCGGCAGTCCGATGGATCTGATGCAGCGGATCGAGATCTCGCCGGCTTCTTGCACCACTGTCTCGCTCGCGGATGCGGAAACGCGGGTTTTGCGTGTTAATCAGACGAGCAAGGAAGGCGCGGTTTTTTGAACAAAGAAACAAGAGACTTTTATCTCTTGGTGCGGGGGCTGATGGATGTTTGAGCTTTTCTACTGGAATGGGTTGCAGGGACGGGGCGAGTTCGTTCGGCTCGCACTGGAAGAAGCCGGCGCCGAATACGTCGACATCGTGCGTGAACCGCGCGGCATGTCGGCGATGACGGGCTTGCTGCAAAGCAAGACAGCCGCGCACCCGCCGTTCGCACCACCGATCCTGCGCGACGGCGACGTTCTCATCTCCCACGTTGCCAACATCCTGATGTACCTGGGACCGAAGCTCGGGCTTGCGCCGCGCGACGAGAGCGCCCGCTTTTGGGCAAACGGATTGCAGCTGACGATCACCGATCTGGTGGCCGAAGCACACGACACGCACCACCCGATCGCCAGCGGCGACTACTACGAGGACCAGAAGGACGCCGCTCTCGCGCGCTCGTCGGACTTTTTGACAAATCGCCTGCCGAAATTCTTTGGCTATTTTGAGCGCGTATTGACGCAAAATGCCGTCGGCAACGCGCATTGCGTCGGCGCCGCGCTCAGCTACGTCGATCTCTCGCTGTTCCAGGTCGTTGCAGGCTTGCGCTATGCCTTTCCGCGAGCGACAGCCAAGATGCCTGACCGCTGTCCTGCGGTGTGGGCGGTGCACGAGACGGTGCTTACGCGCCCGAACATCGCGCGTTACCTGGCGTCGGACCGGCGGCTGGTGTTCAACGAAAGCGGTGTCTTCCGGCATTATCCGGAGCTCGATCGATGAAATTGGCCGTGTCGAAACGGCAAGCTCCAGCCGTCCGCGGCAGCGCGCGCAAAAGCTTTTTGCTTCTTTTCTCGAAAAAGCAGCGCTTCCTTCTGCCTGAACTCTCTGCGCCGTCACCCGGTCCGTGTAACGTCGGAGACTCTCGAAAAGCGGCTCGCTTCCAGAACAACAAATCCTTGCACCACAGCCCGCGAAGCTGAGACGTAACGTCTCAGCTATTCCGACAGCGCGGATTTCAAAAAGAACATTCTTGCCTTTCCGTTGGGAACAGGCACCATGCGTCGGATGAAGTTCCTGCGCGCGATCGGTATCCTGCTCGCTATCGTCGTGGTCTTGGTAGGCGGCGTCCTCGCCTACGGAGCGTCCGTATTGGTGCGCAGCCGTCCGGCGCTCGACGGCACGCTGCACCTTGCCGGCCTGTCCGCCCCGGTTCAGGTCGCCCGCGATGCCAACGGCGTTCCCACCATAGACGCGGCCAACCGCGCCGATTTAGCGCGCGCGCTTGGCTTCCTGCACGGCCAGGAGCGGTTTTTCCAAATGGACCTGTTGCGCCGCGACGGCGCCGGTGAGCTGAGTGGCCTGGTGGGTGCGGCCGCGCTTCCGGTGGATCGCAAGCTTCGGCTGCACCGTTTCCGCGAGCGGGTGAACCAGGTGCTCGCCACGCAGACGCCGGCGCAGCGCGCGGTGGTGGTGGCTTACACCGCAGGCGTGAACGCCGGCTTGGCGGCGCTGGGCCACACGCCGTGGGAGTACACGCTGCTGCGCGTCTCCCCGCTTCCCTGGACGGAGGCCGACACCTCTCTGGTGGCCTACGCGATGTATTTCGACCTGCAGGACAGCGACGCCACCCACCAGGTGATGCGCGCGGCGACTGAGCGTCTGCTGGGCCCCGCGGCAGCGGCGTTCCTGTTGCCGCACGGAACGCCGCACGACGCGCCGCTGGACGGCTCGGTGTTACCCGACGTGCCGGTCCCGGCGAGCCTCGCCGCCAGTGGCGCCGGCCAGGCCGGCGAGACGCCGCCGGAGCACGGGTCCAACAACTTCGCGGTCGCCGGCCGGCTGACCTCCACAGGTGCGGCGATGGTGGCCAACGACATGCATCTCGGCCTGAACGTGCCCAACATCTGGTATCGCGCGCGCATGCGCGTCGCCGGCGGGCCGGATGGTCCGCTCGATCTGGTGGGCGTGACCCTGCCCGGCGTGCCATATCTGGTGGTGGGCAGCAACACCCATGTCGCCTGGGGCTTCACCGACGGCTATATCGAGAGCGGCGACGCGGTGGTGATCGACCCAGTGCCAGGCGCGATGGGCCAGTACATGACCCCGGACGGGCCAAAGCCGATCCAGCACTTCCCTGAAAAGCTGTGCCCCGCGCACGCTGATTGCGAAACGCTGACGGTGGACGAGACGATCTGGGGGCCGGTGGTGGCGCACGACAGCGCAGGCCACCCGATTGTCTGGGCGTGGACGGCGCACGACCCCAGCGCGGTAAACAGCGACTCCATCCAGTTGCTGGAGCGCGCGGTGAACGTGCGCCAGGCGCTGGACGCGGCGCACCAGACCGGTATCCCGCAGCAGAACATGGTGGTCGGCGACAGCACCGGACACCTGGCCTGGACGATCATCGGCCAGATCCCGCGCCGCACCGGCCTGGACGACGAGGTGCCGCATTCCTGGGCGGACGGGAAGCATGGCTGGCACGGCTACCTGCGTCCCGACGAAATACCAGAGATCGTCGACCCGCCGGACGGTCGCCTGTGGACGGCCAACGCCCGCGTGGTGGGCGGCGACGCGCTGGAGAAGCTGGGCGACGGCGGCTACGCGGAGGGCTTGCGCGCCGAGCGAATTCGCAACGATTTGCACGCCCGCGAGCATTTTGCCGAACCAGACCTACTGGCGATCCAGACCGACGACCACGCGGTGGCACTGAGCGACTGGCAGAAACTGCTGCTGGCCACGATCGACGCGCACGCGGGCGACACAAAGGCTGCTGCTATGCGGAGCGCGGTGCAGAACTGGGGCGGTTTCGCGGTGCCGGAGTCGGTCGGCTACCGGCTGGTGCATGCGTTCCGCGCGCTGTCGATCCGCACGGTGTTCGGCGGGCTGATGCAGAAGGTCACCGCAGACATGGGCGGCGACGAACTGCAGGTGCCTGGGCGGTCGGCCTGGCCGGTGCAGCGTCTTCTAACGCAGCGGCCGGCCGCCCTGGTGCCGCCGCCCTACAAGAGCTGGGACGACGTGACCGGCGCGGTGCTGGGCAAGCTGGAGGCGGCGGTGGACGCCAACCCGGGCGGTCTGGCCGCCTTCACCTGGGGGCAGGTGAACCATACCGGCATCCACCACGTGCTGGCGCGCGCCGTGCCGTTGCTGGGCCTGCTGACTGACCCGCCGGACCTGCCCGAAGCCGGCGACACCTTGGTGCCGCGGGTGCAGGTGCCGGGCGAGGGCGCGTCCGAACGGCTGGTGGTGAGCCCAGGCCACGAGGCCAGCGCGCTGTTCGAGATGCCGGTGGGAGAGTCGGATAACCCGCTGAGCCCGTACTACCTCGCGGGGCAGCGGGAATGGCAGTTTGGCACTCCGGCGCCGTTGCTGCCCGGGGCCGCTAAGTGGCGGCTGGAGTTGAGGTAAGCAAGCGCTTCTTTGAAAAGAAGCAAGAAAACTTTGCTCGGCTGTTGCGGAGTTTCCGGAAGCGTGTGTCCGGCGACAAAAGATTTTTTGCTTCTTTTTTCAGAAGAGAACCGCTTTCTTTCTTCGCAGGCCCGCCGTTCTGGGCGTGCCTCGAAGGGGCTGACACGTTCAACCTCTTCGGCTATGGGAGATCAAGTAAGTCTCCGTAGCTCAGCAGGATAGAGCACAGGATTCCTAATCCTGGGGCCGTGGGTTCGAATCCCGCCGGGGACATACCCCCTCATCTTCCGGATATTTTGCATCAGCCCACGGCCAAACGCCTGGTTCGTCGGCAGGGTGCCAATGCGTCGTATGGTCGGGACCGCCGTCTAGTCGGCAACAATGAACGGAGTCCGCTTTGCTAAAATCTGCTGTGACGAAGTGGACGGCGTGATTTGTGGCGCAGGTTCCTGCTTCACGGCATTGCACGGTTTGTCGCTGCGCCTATCCTCCGGCTCAGCCTAGGCCGCTGGCCGGAGAAGGCGGAGACGCGACAGTTCGCATACGGGTTTACATCGGGCGAGCGCGTGCTGCCACCCATCTTTCGTGGTCTGGCCGAAGTGCCCGCCGCCAAGGAGCGGGTGGGACAACTCGCCGTGCTGAACCTCGTGCGCGAAGGCGTGCTGCGCCGGCCTGCCGATTACGGGCCCTACCGCATCGCCATACCGTCGCAGGCAGGTAACCCGCTGAGCTACTGGCGAGGCCAACCGTTTTCTTTTCTGCATTTCGAGAGGACTGCCGGCACGTCAGTCGCCAACATGTTGACCGAGCTGTTTCATCCGTTGCAGATCCATGATGACCCAGAGCGCGGGACGGCGCCACACGTCCTCTCTGCGTTCGCGCCGCAACGCAGCACGCAGTTCCAGAAACACGCGTTCGTCTGGGGCCATTACGACCTGCCGGCGCTGCAGCGACTTGATCCCGACCGTGCTGTAATCACGGTCTTACGCGAGCCGCGCGCCCGCATCCTGTCGCTGTATCACTTCTGGAAGTCAGTCGATCCCGCTTTGGTCGCAAGCGGGGCTGTCGGTTTCAACGTCGCGGCCGCGCACCAGCATGATCTGCTGAGCTACCTGCGAGCGGAGGACCCGCTGATCCGCAACTACGTCGACAACGTCTACACCCGAAGGCTGACCGGAACATACGCGATAGACGGCGATGGCGATCGACTCGTGCACAGTCCCGAGCAGGTGACGCAGGACGCCCTCCACGCGCTCGATCAGCTAGCCTATGTCGGGGTAGCCGAGCAGATCGGCCGCGACCTAGCCTCGCTAAGCCGCGTGATGCAAACCAGCCTGCCAGGGCCGCTTTCCCGCAGCAACACCGCGGACCGCAACCACACCGGCAGCTCTCCCGGCTACATAAAAGTCGCACGCGAGGAAGTCACGCCACAGGTCGATGCGGAGCTAGACCGGCTGACCCGGTTGGACACTATAGTCTACCGGCATGCGGTCGCGAGGCTGGCGGCCAGAAGCTGAAATTTGGTCGGTGCGCAGAGCTGAACCGAAGACTTGGCTGGTGATAGGCAAGGCAAGCAGTTCTTTTTCTAAAAACCTTGAAACTTTTGTTTCCTTGGGCGCGCGCTGCAGGAACCTCCGCGACAGCCGTAGCAAAAGTCTTTTGCTTTTTTCTTCAGAAAAGAACGCCTTGCTTGCGCTCTCAGAGTAACCGGAAACGACTTCCGGCTATGGTCGGACCGACAGTATAGCAGCGCTCGTCGTTGGCTGGCCTCAGGCCGCCGCAGAGTCGCTTCGAAGCCCAGTTCTGGTGGCAAGGACAACGAGGCGTTACCTCACGGGACCGCTTCGCAGCGAGTGCGCGATTGGTAACACACCGCGCCATCCCCTAATATAGTGCTGCACACGCCGGGCGGCTGGCGCTTGCCCGCGGCGACAAGGAACCATCATCTCATGTCCACGATCGTTGTCGTCGGCGCTACCGGTGATTTGGGTGCTCGTATCGTGCGCGCCCTTGTCGCACGTCGTGCTACGGTGCGAGCTTTGGTGCGCCAAGTGTTAAGCAAGGAGAAACTCGCGGCGCTGCGGGCCGCAGGCGCAGAGACTGTTCCGGTGGATTTCGACGACGCCGCAGCCTTGACGGAGGCGCTGCGCGGGGTGGACTGCCTCGTCTCGGCGCTGAGCGGGCTCGCCGACGTCATCGTCGGGCTGCAAACGCGGCTGTTGGACGCTGCTGTGGCGGCCGGCGTGCCACGTTTTATCCCGTCCGACTTCTCGATCGACTTCACCTACCTCGCACGCGGCTCCAACCGAAACTTCGACCTCCGCCGCGACTTCCGCAGCCGGCTCGACCAGGCGCCAATCCGTGCGACGTCCATCTTTAACGGCGCGTTCGCCGACATGCTGGCCGGTCAGGCGCCGCTCATCATCAAACCAATCCGGCGCGTGCTGTATTGGACGAGCGCGGATAGGACCTTCGCTCTGACGACGATGGACGACACCGCCGCCTTCACCGCAGCGGCCGCCATGGACCCCGACGCGCCGCGCGACCTGCACGTTGCAGGCACGCAAGCCAGCGTGCGCTCACTGGCACAACTCATGACCGAGCTGACGGGGACGCGCTACCGCCCGCTGCGCGCCGGCTCGCTGACCGGGCTCAAACGGTTGATCCGGTTAGTACGCCGTCTGTTTCCGCAGCCTCAGGCGGTGTTCTCCGCCTGGCAGGGCATGCAGTATCTGCACAACATGTTCGAAGGCACCGCTCCGTCGGCGCCGACCGACAACAATCGCTACCCGGACGTAAAATGGACCGACCTGCGTACTGTGCTGTCGGGAGCCGCAAAAGACTGAAGCTCGCCTTTCGGCGGTCCTGCCTTTGAAAAAGCAAGCAAGGCCTGCTTTTTTGAGAAGAGCAGCAAAAAACTCTTGGTTCGATTGTCGCGGAGTTTACTTCAGCGTGCAGCCAGGGAACAAAAGTCTTTTGGTTCTTCTTCTCAAAAAAGAACCGCTTGCTTACCGCGAGTGCGTGCGCACGCGATTGTCACCGAACACAACTTGCGCCTTAGCGCAGTCAACGCAGCGAACGATCGACGGCCTGCCGCGCTCTAGCCCCGACGAACGGAAGGGAGACGCGGATGGACGACGATCGGATCTGGGGCTCGGAAGAAGGTCTCTGGACGGGGGACGCGGAAAACTATCGTGCCACGATCGACGAGCAATGCCTCATGGTGTTGCCGGCTAAGCCCTTCATCGTGACCGGGCGGCAAGCGGCCGAGGCGGTGTCCAGCACGCCCCGCTGGACCAAGGTGGCGTTGACGGACCGGCAGGTGGCGCGGCCGCAGGAAGGCCTGATCGTGATCGCCTATACGGCGCGGGCGGAACGGACGGGCGAGCAGGAATATGAGGCGCACTGCACGACCGTCTATCGCCGGCTCGAACATGATAAATGGCGGGTGGTCCAGCACCAGCAGACGCCGCCGCTAACCGCGCCCAGCCAGGCGTGACGCAGCCTGGCGGTCAAGGCGGCACATCGGCCGGTTGGTGAATGGACCGCCGCCGTCGATCACCATCGGGGCGCCGGTGGGTTTTGTTCGGTCTCGGGGTGTTTGCAGCACTCGGTGCTGCCGGTGCGGGCGTGGTCATGCTCGTGCCCCCCGTCCAGGATCGGATCCTGCAGTTCTTCGTCGTGCGGACGCTGGACAGCCTAAAAACCCGCGACGCATCTTTGTTCGACAATACCACGCTGAAAGTCTTGCTGTGCGGCACGTCGGCACCGGTGGCCGATCCGCACCGCGCAAAGGACTGCTCCGCCGTGTTCGCGGGCGGCAAATACTACCTCGTCGATGCAGGCCCTGGCAGCAGCCGCAACCTTGCCCTGTGGAACCTCGAGGACGACCATTTGGGCGCCGTCTTCCTGACCCACTACCAATCCGACGACATCGGCGACCTCGGCGACATCAACATGAACGCCTGGCTGTATGGCCACCACGGACGATTGCCGGTTTACGGACCGCCCGGTGTGGACGCGGTGGTCGCCGGCTTCAACCAGGCTTACGCCCGTAACGACGCCGACTTCACCGCGCTCGCCGGCGAGCAGCTCCTGCCAGCGGCAGCCGCACAGATGCAAGCGAGCGAAGTGGCGCTGGTGGGGCCGCCCACCAAGTCAAAAAACCGCGTCAGCGCACCGATCCGTTTTGGCGACCTCACCGTCACCGCCATCGAGGTGGATCACGCACCGGTCGAGCCTGCATACGGCTACCGCTTCGACTACCGTGGCCGCTCTGTCGTGATCAGCGGCGACACGAAATACCATCCGCCCCTGGCTGTCGCGGCGAGAGGTGCGGACGTTTTGGTACACGAAGCGCAGTCCGAACATCTTATCCAGGGCTTACAGACATCGGCCGGGCTGACACCTGGCTACGCACGCGTCGCCAGGATCCTGGGCGACATCCAGGTCTACCACACCGATCCCACGGACGCAGCCCGCATCGCCAACCAGGCCCAGGTCCGGCTACTGATCTTCAACCACATTAGCCCGAGGCTTTCCAATTACCTCATCACCAGAATGTTCATCCATGGCGTAAGCGATGTTCGTCCGAACGGCTGGATGGTCGGAGAGGATGGCACGCTAGTCACCTTGCCAGCCGGGTCGGCCAAGGTGACCGTCTCGACGCTGTCGCCATAGGTCCGGGTCCAGGCCGCCCTGCCCGAGCACCCGGCGCGCTTCGTGCGCCTGCGGGTGCTCACGCCATCGCCAGGGCCGTCGCCATCGTCCGTTGCTCGCCCTGCTGGCGAGACACTCCTGCGTGCTGCACCTTGACCGCCGGCTGGAAGACCGCACTGTCGGGGCTTGCTGCAGACGACTCGGCAAACCTGCCAAAACGGCGGCAGCGCTCTATTTCGGATATCGAGAGAGGGGCGTGGTCCACCGCAGCCCGGAGAGGAAGCAGGCCTGCTTTCTTGAAAAAAAGCAGCATAAAACTTTTGGTCCGGCTGTCGCCGAGTCTCCGTCAGCTTGTACTGCAGGGAACAAAAGTTTTTTGGTTCTTTTTTTCAAAAAAGAACCGCTTGCCTTGCCTTCGAGTCACCGAGATTCGGGTCGTCAATACGATGACCTACGTTAGGATAGAGTGTCATGGACACGATGATCGAACTGCCGCAGCCGCCGATGCACGACAGCATCGCACCCATCTCCCGGCAGATCTGGGACGCCAAATACCGGCTGAAGGCGGCCGACGGCACGCCGGTGGACGTCACCATCGAGGATAGCTGGCGCCGCGTCGCCCGCGCCCTGGCTGCCGTGGAAGCCGAGCCTGCGCGGTGGGAGAAGCCGTTCTACGCGGCGTTGCAGGATTTCCGGTTCCTGCCGGCGGGCCGCATCCTGTCCGGCTCGGGCACCGAACGACGTGTCACCCTGTTCAACTGCTTCGTCATGGGCGACATCGGCGACGACCTCGGCAGCATCTTCGACCATTTGCGCGAGGCCGCGCTGACCATGCAGCAGGGCGGCGGCATCGGCTACGACTTCTCCACCCTGCGGCCGAAGGGCGCCCCGGTACAGGGAGTGGGCGCGGACGCCTCCGGACCGCTGTCCTTCATGGACGTCTGGGACGCCATGTGCCGCACCATCATGTCCGCCGGCGCCCGCCGCGGCGCGATGATGGCGACCATGCGCTGCGACCACCCCGACATTGAAGCCTTCATCGCCGCCAAGCGGCAAGTCGGCCGGCTGCGCAACTTCAACCTGTCCGTGCTGGCGACCGACCCGTTCATGGCTGCGGTGCAGTCCGATGCCGAGTGGCCGCTGGTGTTCGGCGGCCGGGTCTTCCGCACCGTGCAGGCCCGCGCGCTGTTCGACGCCATCACCCGCGCCACCTACGACTACGCCGAACCCGGCGTCATCTTCATCGACCGCATCAACGCCCGCAACAACCTGGCCTATTGCGAGACGATCCACTCCACCAACCCGTGCGGCGAGCAGCCGCTGCCGCCCTACGGCGCCTGCCTGCTAGGCTCGGTCAACCTGGCCCGCCTGGTGCGGTCCCCCTTCACCGCGGACGCCCACCTCGACGAGGCCGAACTCACCGACCTGGTCGCGGTCGCGATCCGGATGATGGACAACACCATCGACGCCTCCGGCTTTCCACTGGAACAGCAGCGCCAGGAGGCGCTGGCCAAGCGGCGGATCGGGCTCGGGATGACCGGCCTGGCCGACGCGCTAATGATGGTGGGCCTGCGTTATGGCTCGCCCGAGGCCGCCGGACAGGCAGGCGCCTGGGCCCGGCAAATCAGCCGTGCCGCCTACATCACCTCGGCGCGTCTGGCGCAGGAGAAGGGCGCGTTCCCGCTGTTCGACCGCGACGCCTACCTCGCCGGCCAGACGATTGGCGAGCTCGACGAGGACGTGCGGGCAGAGATCGCCAGGCACGGCATCCGCAACGCCCTGCTCACGTCGGTGGCACCCACCGGCACCATCTCGCTGGTGGCCGACAACGTGTCATCCGGCGTCGAGCCGGTGTTCGCGCTCGCCTACACGCGCAAGGTGCTGCAACCCGACGGGTCGAGAACCGAGGAGGAAGTGTCCGACTACGCGCTGCGCCGGTACCGCGCGCTGCACGGCGAGGCGGCACCGCTGCCGGCGCACTTCGTCACCGCGCAGGACCTGACACCGGCCGAGCACGTCCGCATGCAGGCGGCCGTGCAGCGCTACGTGGACAGCGCCATCAGCAAGACGGTGAACGTGCCTGAAGACATCAGCTTCGAGGCGTTCCAGGCGGTATACCTCGACGCCTATCATTCCGGCTGCAAGGGTTGCACGACGTACCGGCCGAACGCCATCACCGGCTCTGTGCTGGAAGTCAAACCCGCCGAGCCGGCACCGGCGGTGGCGGCCGAGGCGGTGCCGCCGCCAGGTGCAGGCACCATCGACCTGATGGTGCGGCCGGAGAAGATGCTGGGCGCCACCTACAAGCTTCGCTGGCCCGACAGCGAGCATGCGATGTATGTGACGGTGAACGATGTCGAGCTGGACGGGATTCGGCGTCCGTTCGAGGTGTTCGTCAACAGCAAGAACCTTGAGCACTACGCGTGGGTGGTGGCACTGACCCGCATGATCAGCGCGGTGTTCCGCCGCGGCGGCGAGGTGGCGTTCGTGGCCGAAGAGCTGAAGCAGGTGTTCGACCCGCGCGGCGGCCAGTGGAGCAACGGCCGCTACGTGCCGTCGCTGGTGGCCGCGATCGGCGAGGTGCTGGAGCGACACATGCGCGAGACCGGCTTCCTGGCGGCGGCCGATATGCCGGTGGCCCCGCAGGTGATCGGCCCGGGGCACTCGGCCCGCGCACTCGGCCCGCTATGCCCCAAGTGCAGCCAGCCGGGGTTGGTGAAAGAGGCCGGGTGCTTGAGCTGCATGCATTGCGGGTGGTCGAAATGTGGGTAAGCGATAGCAAGCAAGCCCGTCTTTTTTGAAAAAAGAAGCGGAAAAATTTTACATCTTTCGCTGCGTCGACACTCCGGATGTTCCGAGCGGGCATCAAGGCGCCTGAGACAGCGCAGGAGATAAAAGTCTTTTGCTTCTTTTCTTCAGAAAAGAAGGCCTTGCTTGCTGTTCGGGATAACAGCTTCGTCCAATTCGCTGCGTCAACGATGCGCATTCTCAAGCGGAAAGTGAAGCGCTTGAGACACCACGTGGAACAGAAGCTTTTTTCGATTTCGAAAAACAAGGCTTTTTTTGGAAGACCCGCCTGCCCGCGGGTTGGTCAGACAACGCCGGACGTAACTCGCGAACCCTCCGAAGTCCTGCACTCTTGCGCGCGTGCTGCAGAAACCTCGCGACAGCCGTATCAAAAGTCTTTTGCTTCTTTTCTTCAGAAAAGAAGGCGTTGCCTTTCTTCCGGTGCCGAAGAGTAAAGCCTTCACTCGCGAGTACAAACGTGCAAGCCCTGCAAGCCCTGAAGTCGTCAGGCAAGCCCTCGAACCTTCGCGCGATCCGCTCGGAATGGCAGTAGCCAATGCCGCGAGTACGATAGTCGGACCATGAACGCCCGCTCTGCCTTGGCATACGCTGCGCCGCGTTGACGCAGCCGCGGCTTTGCTGGTTTGTTGCGGCGTCACGTTTCTGGAGTAGCCGTGTTGGCCGGATCGACAAGCTTCGCACATCGTGCCTACCTGCTCGCATCCGTCGCGGCTTTGCTGGCGCCGGTTGCGCACGCTGCCCCCATCGGGGCCATGGCGGGCCTGCAGGACGTGGGCCGCACCGATCCGCAGACGCAAGTTGCCGCGACACTCTGGCTGAAGCCGCATGACGAGGCGGCGTTCCAGGCCGCGATCGTCAGCCGCACCACCAAGGGATCGCCGGACTATCATCACTGGATGACGCAGGCCGACGTGGCGGCGTCCGGTCCGGCCGCACAGGACGTGGCGAAGCTCGTGGAGTCGCTGCAGGCGGCGGGGCTGTCAGTAGCGCCGCGCGGCACGCAGGGTGACGCGCTGCGGGTGAGTGGACCCGCTAGCCGCATGGAGGCGGCGTTTGCCACCACGCTACACGATGTCGCGGGAACGTCCGGCCATTATCGAGTGGCACAGACGGAGCCGCATTTCACCAGTGCCGGCGGCGAGCTGGTATCCGGGGTGACCGGGTTGTCCACTGTGCCGATGCGCCCTTACGTTCTGCAGCAGATCAACCTCGCGACGGGCAAGCCGCTGCAGATGGCCGCCAGCGCGGTCAATCCGGCGGACACTTTCACAACGCAGTGTTTCAAGCAGCACGAACACCTCGTGTTTGCGCATTTCGTGCCGAACGACGGCACCGAGCACGCGGATTTGCGCGGCCCCGGCTACGTCGCGACCGGCCTGTACCCGGCGAAAGCCACCTGCGGCTACACCGCGCACGCCGTTGCCGCGCATTACGGCCTGCCGGCGGTCTACCAGGCGGGTTACAAGGGCCAGGGCCAGACCATCGTGCTGGTGGATGCCTACGGCTCGCCGACCATCCAGTCGGACGCCAACCTGTTCTCCAGCGCGATGGGGCTGCCGCCGCTGACCGACGCCAACTTCCAGACCGTCTATTCGGACGGCCCGCCGATCGCCAACCCGTATCCGACTGGCTGGCCGGTCGAGATCTCGCTGGACGTGGAGTGGGCGCACGCGATGGCGCCTGCTGCCAAGATCGTGCTGGTGGTAGCCCCCAGCGACGACGCCGACGAGCTGGCCTACGCGGTGCACTACGCCGTCAGCCACGGCCTGGGCGAGGTGATCTCCAATAGCTACGGCTACCCGGAAGCCGATTTCGGTCCGGCGACCGCACGCGCGTTCAACACCGTCATCGCGCAGGCCGCCGCACAGGGCATCGCGGTGAACGTCTCGACCGGCGACAGCGGCGATTTCGGGTTGGGCACGCCGTCCGGGGCAGCCTCGATCCCCGCCGACTCGCCGTTCGCCACCGGCGTGGGCGGCACCAGCCTGGGCGTGCCCAGCGACAACGGCCCAGTCGAGAGCGCCTGGGGCACCAACCAGACGTTCCTGGGCGACATCAACGGCATCTCCGTGCCGCCCGTGCCGGGCGGCTTCGACCAGGGCGGCGGCGGCGGGGAGAGCGCCTACCTGGAAAAGCCGCGCTGGCAGCGGGACCTGCCGGGCACCGGGCGCCAGTTGCCCGACGTCTCGGCGGTGGCAGATCCGTTCACCGGCGGCATCATCGTCACCCCGAACGGCGACGGCACGCAGACACTCATTGAGGTCATCGGCGGCACCAGCCTGTCCAGCCCGGTGTTCTCCGGCATGTGGGCGCTGGCGGACCAGGCGGCCGGGGCCAAGCTTGGCCAGGCGGCGCCGATCATCGCCGCGATGCCGGCCGGCAGCCTGCGTGACATCGTGCCCGTGCCGGCCACGCTGAACAACCTGTCGGGCATGATCGGCACGGTCACCCAATCCAGCTACTACAGCGCGGCGGCGTTGCTGGGGCTGACGGCGACGCAGCCGAACGGCTTCGTCGGCACCGCGGTGCAGATTACCGCGGTGAACGTCGGGATCGGCGCCAAGATCGACCTCAGCTTCGGTTCGGATTCCTCGTTGATGGCGCTGCCAGGTTGGGACAACGCGACTGGCTACGGGGTGCCGAATGGATTGGCGTTCATCGAGGCTGCTGCTGCGGCGAAGTAAAGGCAAGCGGTTCTTTTTTGAACAAGCAGTGCTTTGTTGCTTTACCAGCAGGCCGAAACATTGACTCCTGCGATGGCCGGCGGCGAAAAAGCAAGGCCTTCTTTTTCGAGAAAAAGAAGCAAAAAGCTTTGTCTCTGCTGTCGCGGACGCTCCCGCGGCGTAAGCCCAAGGGAACAAAAGTTTTTGCCTTACGTGCAACGGTCGATGTCTCGGGCGGCGGGCGTTACTCGGAGTTCTCCGCCTAAACCCCGACGAGCCGGACGACCCTGTCGAGGTGCATCCGCCACGCGTCCAGGGATAACATCTGCTCGGCACACGAGACGCCCGCTGACGACAAGCTGCCCCAGTAATCCTCATCGACATAAGCGCGGACGACGGCGTTCGCGAACTCCTCCGGGTCGTCGCGGATCAGTACGCCGGCTTCGTCGACCAGGCGCATTCCTTCAGAGGCGATACTGGTGACGACACAGGGCACCCCGTGCGCTAGGCTTGAGGCCACCTTGCCCTTGGCACCCGCACCATAGCGCAGCGGAGCCACCGTGACCCGCAACGACTCGAACCAGGGTTCGACGTCCGCCTGATGCCCGAGAACCACAACGTTCTCATGGTTGGATGCAAGACCCTCCGGCGCACCGGCACCAACGATCTGAAACTCGCAACCGGGCAAGGCGCGCCGAACGCTGGGCCAGATCGCTTCGAGAAAATAAGCCACCGCGTCGAGATTGGGCGCGTGCTCGAACCCGCCGATGAAGCCGATGCCGCTCCGCTCGGCAAACGTCTTGACCGGCCTGTGTACAAGACGAGCCAGAGGCAACCGCACCACGAGGCTTTCCGGCATCGTCTGTGCGAGCAGGTTTTGCTCGGTCGTCGAGACGACGAACGTCACGTCGCTGCTGGCGATCAGGTGCTCCTCGCGACGGCGCAGCTGTGCCACGATGGCCAGTGTCGCCTCATCCTGCAGAAGCTGCGCCCGGCGTTCCTCACGCACAAAGTTGAGGTCGATGGAGTTGAACACCAGGCGCGCCTGCCAGGCATGCTGTTGCAGCAGCTCCAGGTATTCGCCACCACAATAGACCCTGCACATGACGCCCAAGGTGATCGCATGGCCGTGCTGCCGGATGAACGCCTCCACACTGGCGGCCTCGCCAGGTTGCAGGCAGCGCACGCCCTGAGCCATCAGGAGGGCTCTTGCGGGCTGGTCGCCCTCATGGTCCCTGGAGGCCGCAAGTATTGTCTCGAAACCGAGCTGCCGAAGCGCCCGGACGAGGTTGACGATGTCGATCGACCCTGAGTCGCGATCGGGCTGCGGCCAGTGATGATCGATGACGAGTGCAAGACCGCGGCCCGTCTGCTGGGCGGCGGCCTCGTCCTGCTCAGCCTGTCCGGATAGTCTGTTCTGCACGCGCCGCAAAAGCCTGATGAGACGGCGTGCCGGACCGCCGGCGCGTCGCGACAGGCTGCCTTCGAGCATCGACACCTTTGTCCGGAGTTCGGCAACTTCCCTGTGCACGGCAACCAGCTTCGCACGGTCGCGCCGCGCCTGCGCCGCTGCGGTGTGCTCCAGCCGTTCGACTGCGACGGCATCGTCTGTCCGCGTCATGGCTGCGTCATGCTTTCGGACGGCGCCACGCTTGCAACGCTGAAAAATGGCAGGCGCTCGCTCTCGCTGTCCAGCGATGACGGGTAGTGTGGGTCATCGCGCATCAGCGTTCCCCAATCCCGCCGCAGCCTGTCGTGCTCCTCTTGAGCACGTGCTTGTTGCTCGCGCGTCAGGTCGTCACCGCGCGACGCCAGTTCGCGATGGTCGAGCTCCGCCCAAGGTGTCCAGAGGATGCGGTAGCCGGAGGCGCGCAGCCTCACGCAGTAATCCACGTCGTTGCAGCCGACGGCAAGCGCCTCGTTCAAGCCTCCGACCTCGAAGAACACCGACCGCCGTGTCGCTACGCAGGCGCCCGTAACACCCCACACGCCCCGCGTCAGCGCAAGCAGACCGAAAGGGCCGCTGGCGTCAGGCGCAAACCGCATCAGGTGGCGCGGCAATCCTTGGCTGAAGTTGGTCGTCAGGCCTGCGTGCTGGATGCGTCCGTCGGGATAGAGCAGCTTCGCGCCGACAGCGCCCACGTCCGGCCGCATGGCCTGTGAGGCGAGCTCCGTCAGCCACTCGGGGTGGCGAATGGCAACGTCGTTGTTGAGCAGCAGCAGAATGTCTCCGGCCGCCGCCCCAGCCGCGTGGTTGTTCAACGCCGACCAGTTGAACGGGCCCGGCCGGCGCAGCACGCGCACGCGGCTGTCCTGCGCGAGCGCGTCCAGCAAGGCCAGCGCGTCGGGCTCGCAACTGCCGTTGTCGACGATCAGCAGTTCGAACGCGTCGTATCGTGTCTCGTGCAATATGCCCCGGGCGCACACGCTCAGGAGGTCGGCGCGGTCGCGACTTGGCACGATGATCGAGACGAGCGGCGCCGGCCCGCCGAAATCGTAGACGACGCGCTGGAAACCCGGCATGCCCGTCACCGGCGCCACCCGCGCCGCGACCCCGTCTCGCGCAAGCTGGGCCTGCACGATCGCAAGACGAGCTTCGGCTTCCCCATCCGGCTGAGCGCCGCGATGACACAGCACGCGCGCTAAGTGGCCGATGCGTTCCGGCCGGCTGACTGCGGCGACGCTGCAGGCCAGATCGTAACGCCATGCCGGACCCGGCGGCACCAGCATCTTGCGCAACAGGCTGGCGCGAAAGAACGCGAACGGCCCAACCAAGTCGCGTCCGCGTTGCAGATCGTGATCCCAGCCGGGCTTGAGGAAGGGCCGTGTCCGGTTTCCCTCCGCATCCAGCCAGTCCTCGTCGGCGAAGACGAGGTCGAGGCCAGGGTCGCGGGCAAGCACGTCTGCAGCCATCTCCAGGGCGTCCGGCTCCAGCACGTCGGCGGCGTCCAGGAAGCAGAGGTACTCCGCATCCAGCGTCGCGAGTGCCAGCTCGATGACGGCTTGGCCCGACCGCTCCTCAGGCAGGCTGGCGTAGTGCAGCCAGTCTTGCACCGACCCGCCCGGCCCGAGCGCGGACTCGCCGAGCATGAGTACCTGGCAGGCTGGCGGGCAGGACGGCAGCGATGCTGCGTCCGGCTGCGCTCCGATACCGAGCACCACGAGGCCTAGCCGCGGTTCGTGCACCTTGCGCCGGCCCGTCTCCACGCTCGCGGACGGCCAGGGGGTTTCGTGTCGCTCGATCCAGTCCGCGTAGGTTCGCGGGGCTTGCAGGGGTTCGGGCGGCAGGTCGGTCGTTGCAGATCTGCGCCGCAGGTTTCGGATCATCGTCACCAGCCAGCGCAGCGGGCGCGTGATCCGCCAGCTCGTGCTCGCGCGCAGGGATGCGAGCTCGGTTTCAAGGAAAATGATGTGCGTGGCCAGCTCAGGCGGAAACGCAACCGGGTTGTCGTAAGCGCGGCGGTTCGCGCTGATCAGCGGTGACGAGTCGTCGGTGGCGTGCATCAAGCGCTACGCAAGCGGGCAAGGCGCTCCGTCGCCTCGTGACGACGATCCACCTTTGCATCCAGCATGTCCGGCCCTTCAATGCACATGTCAGCTTCTATGCCCAGAAAGGAATGCAAGGCCTTCTTTTCTGAAGAAAAGAAGCAAAAGACTTTTGGTCGCGCTGTCGCGAAGGTTTCTGGAACGCGCGCGCAAGGGAACAAAAGTTTTTTGGCTCTTTTCAAAAATGAACCGCTTGCCTTGCCTATCATCGGTCAGGATTTCGCGCCGTTCAGATACGTCCGTGCAATCCACTCCGCCGTCCGTGTCACGCCGTCCGGCCATTCGGTCCGCGCCGACCAGCCCAACGCTGCACCCACGCGCGTCACGTCGAGCACGTTGGACGCAACGTCGGCTTGCCGGGCCTGCTTGAAGACGAAACCGGTCTCCGGGCGACCCAGCGTGGCGCATATCGAGACCGCGACGTCGCGCACCGAGCGGCCGATGCCGGAGCCCACGTTCAGCACGGTCTCTGGGCCGTCATAGGCGGCGGCCAGCAGCATCGCCTCGGCAACGTCGTCCACGTAGAGGAAGTCGCGCACCACGCGCCCGTCTCCCCAGATCTCCACCTTCCGGCCCGACAGCACCGTCTCGATCAGGGCCGCGACCAGGCCTTGCCTGCGAAACGGGTCCTGGTAGGGACCGTAAGGGTTGGCCACGCGCAGGCTGATCGCCCGCGGGCCGCCCAGGCCGGCGTAAAGCTGCAGGTATTTTTCCACCATGAGCTTGTTGATGCCGTAGGCGGAGATCGGGTCGGTCGGCGCCGTCTCGGCGATCGGCACGACGGGTTGCCGGCCGTACACCGTGCCGCCGGAGGAGACGAACACGATTTTGCGCACCCCGGCCGCGCGGCAGAGCTCCAGCAGCTGGACCGACGCCACGGTGTTGACCTGCAGGTCGGCGATGGGATCCTTGTTGGAGACTTCCGGGTTGGTGCCGCCGAGCAGGTGGAAGACTATCTCGGCCCCGTCTACCGCCAGCGCCAAGGCGGCGCGGTCGGAGAACTCGCCCGCGGTGAAGCGCATCGGGGGCAACGCGCCGGCGAATGCCCGGCGGCGGCTGAACCCGTGCACCCTCGCACCAGCCGCGACCAGCGCGCGGCAGAGCGCACTGCCGATGAAGCCACCGGCGCCCAGCACCAGGCACGCCACGCCGTCCAGCCTGGCAGTCCCTTCCGGCCCGCCTGGCGTTGCGGCGGTCATGGCGGCGGCGAGAGAAAGGCCGCCATCCCGGAGACCATGCGTTCAAAAGTGAAGCCGGCAGCTTCGCGGCGCCCTCCTTCAGCCACGTGGACCCGCAGGGCAGGGTCGGTGGCCAGGCGAGTGATGCAAGCTGCGAGCGCGGCTGCATCGCCCTTGCGGAACAGGAGCCCGGTCTCGTTGTCGCGAACGATCTCCACGTTGCCGCCGGCGTCGGAGGCGATGGTGGGGATGCCGAGAGCGAGGGCATGGATCAGCGTCAGCGAGAACGGCTCGTAGAGCGACGGGAAAAGATAGAGGTCGTAGGCGTCGAACAAAGCAGGCAGGTCGGTCTCGGCCACGCTGGCGCGCAACTCGATGTCGCCGGCACGTCCGCTGGCCTCGATGGCCGAGTCGAGCTGCGTCATGTAGGGCTTGTCCTGGGCGTCGCCCAGCAAGGTCAGCGTCACCCGGGCCACACCGAGCGCTGCCGGATCGAGCAGAGGCAGCGCGGCGACGGCGGTGTGGGCACCCTTGAGGTCCACCAGTCGCCCGGCGAACAGCAGGCGCAGCGTGCCGGGCTCGACGAAGGCGGCACGGTCCGGCGGTTGCGCGCCGGCGTAGCCCTGTTTCACGCCGTTGTGGATGACGGCGGTGCGGGCGAAACGAACGCCGCCGGCGGCGTAGTAGTCCCGCATGAACGCCGAGCCGAAGATCGCTTCGAGCCGCGGCGCTTGGGTGCCTGCGCGCGGCCTCAGCAGCGTCATCAGGCGATCCAGCAGGCCGGGCGACGGTGCAGGCGCAGGCGGCGTCGCGTCGCCGAACACGACGTCCTGAAAGTAATGATGCACGAACAGCGGATTGCGCATCACCAGCAGCCAGTTGTCGGTGAGCATCACCACGGTGCGTATGCCGGACCGCTCCAGCATGTCGAGCAGGCTGGCGTCGAGGAAGAACAGGTTCCAGGCGAACACCACGTCCGGCCGCTGCTCGGCGAGCACGCGCGAGAGGGTTTCCTGGTTAGTGCGGTTGATCGCTGCGCGATCCTCCGCGCTGCCGGGAAACGGCGTGTAGATGTCCGGGCCGGTCAGCAGGTCCCACGCGCGCAGGATGGTTTGGCCGGGGTAGTCGGCCTGCTTGCCGCCGTAGCGGCTGGTCAGCACCACCACGTTGTGCCCCGCTTCGGCCAGGCCCGAGGTGACCTCGAAGCACAGCCGTTCGTAGCCGCCGATGACGTTGGGCGGGTAGAGGTTGCTGAGCACCAGGATACGCATTGGGGGGAAACCGTGACTCATCAAAGAAGAAAGCAAGCGGTTCTTTTTTGAAAAAAGAACCAAAAAACTTTTAGTCTCTCGGTGCGCGCTGCGGGAGAGTCCGCGACAGCAGGGATAAAAGTTTTTTGCTGCTTTTTTTCAAAAAAGCAGGCCTTGCTTTCTTCCTTTAAACCCAGCCCGCCAACTGCCTGCGGAACGCCTCGTCGCCGAGCAGCTTGCTGCGGTCAAGTCCCGTCGCGCCGTCGCGCCGCAGGTAGGCCATGCAGGGACCCACCGCGCGGTCGAGCAGATGCGTGCGCAACACGGCCTGCACGTCCGCTGCGTGGGTCCAGTTGATCGGCGGTGCCTCAGGCCTGTCCCACAGCAAGGTCAGGTAGGCAGCCGCCGTTGCCGCCCACTCCGCGCGTACGCCTGCGTGGTCCTCGGCAATCGTGTTGTGCGCATGGATTCGGTAGCGCAGCAACCTGGCCTCGACGATGGCCGCGCGCTCGCCCATGGCCAGGGCCCGCATCACCCAATCCAGGTCGTGCGTGTAGCGGAGCGCCGCGAACGGACCGACCCTCTCCCAGGCTGTGCGGCGGAACAGCAGGTTGGACGTCGTCATCATAAAATTGCCATTAAGCAGGGCGGCCCCAAGGTCGCCGCCGGCCCGGTACACCTGCAATGCCGAGTCGTACCAAGCATTGTCCAGGTCGGCGCCGGCGGCATCCACGCACCGCACCAGCGACCAGGCAAGGCCAGCGTCACTATCCGCGTCGAGCGCATCCACCAGGCCAGCGAGCCGGTCCGCCTCCCAGGCGTCGTCGGAGTTGAGCACGGCCAGGAACTCGCCGTCGCACATGCCCAGCGCGGTGTTGAGGGTCGCGTGCGCGCCGCGGTTCGCCTGGGTGTGGAACCGGATGCGTGGATCGTCCGCGGCGAGCTTGCGCATGATGGCGGCCGAGCTGTCGGCGGAGCCGTCGTCGATGACCACGACCTCCTTCAGCAACGGGCCTTGGGCGAGCAGGCTGGCGATGGCCTCCTCGATGTAGGCTGCGTGGTTGTAGAGGGGCACGACCGCGGAAACACGGGCAGCAAGGCAAGCGGTTCTTTTTTGAAAAAAAGAACCAAAAAACTTTTGTTTCCTGGGGTACACGCTGCAGAACGCTCCGCGACAGCCGAGACAAAAGTTTCTTGCTGCCTTTTTTTCAAAAAAGCAGGCCTTGCTTTCTTAAAACGCCCTCGCCTCCAGCCGCCGAGCCAGCCCCGGCGCCACCCGTGTCAGCATCGGCGCCGGCTCCGCGCGCACCGCCAGCGGCGCCGGGCCGCCCAGCATCACCCCGTGCTCCGCCACGAAGCGGCTCAAATCCTCCGGCGTCACCACCTCGGCGAGGCAGGACGTATCGTGGCAGAGCGCCGGGTTGGCCACCTTCATCCAGCTGTGGCCGCTCTGCTCGCAGACGTGAAAGTAGAGCCGCTCGATGGCGTGGGCAGGGGTGAAATCCACCTGGCCATCCTCGCTGGGGAAGTCCTCGAAGGCGAGGTGCAGGTCGAGCAGCGGCCGCAGTGCCGCCGGCCGCGCCCAGAACATCGATCCGGACGGGAAGTCGAGCGCCCGCCGCGGCGAGAGCGGCAGGCCCATCGTGGCGGCCAGCGAACGCGCCGCCTCGAAGTTGCCCTGCCAGCCGATCCAGCGCCGGATGCCCTCGTAATGCTGTGGCGCCACCATCCCCAGGTCGGGCAGCCGGGCGAACGCGTCGATGATGCTGCGCGCGACCTCCGGCGAGCCGAGGAGGGTCTCGTAGAGGTAGGACCGCCAGGGTGCGAGAAACGCCGCGTGCGACGACATCTTGGAGTGCAGGTGCAGCACCAGGTCGTAGCGCGCGTGCACGTCGGCGAAGCCGACCAGCTTGGGGGCGATGTCACGGCCCCTGTTGGGCGTGATGCGGATGGTGACCTCGCCGCCCTCCCAGCCGTCGAAGGCCGCCTGCAGCGCGGCCTGTTTCTGCCCGGTGTCGGTCGAGACGTACAGGTCTGCGGGCCGCGGCAGGTTGCGGAGATAGAACAGCAGTTCGGGCACGACGGAGAGGTGGAAGACGTGGCAGACCGCCGCCAGCCTGGCCGAAAACGGCAGCGGCCGGAAGACGAACGGCACCGCGGCGGCCCAGTCGCCCTCGGCTGGCCGGCTCGTCGGCGGCTCTGCCGGTTCGGCCGGCGCCACCTCGCGGGCAAGCGGCGGTGCCGGCGGCTCCGGGGTGCGATGCACCAGGCTCAGGCCGGCAACGATCTCGTGCAACGTCGCGTCGAACGCTTCCGGCGAGCACTCCTGCCTGACCCGGGCGAGGGCCGATTGCCGGATGCGCTCCCACAGCTCCGCATCGGTGTAGAGGCGCGCGGTGGCATTGGCGAAACCGGCCGGGTCGTCGGCCACGAGGAGGTCCACGCCGTCCTGCCAGCCGAGCTGCCGGGCGATCAGCCCGGTCACCACCATCGGTATGCCCAGGGCGGCGGCCTGGTGCGCCTTGTGCGGGATGCCGGCGGCGAAGCGGGTCGGCACCACCATCACCCGCGCCTGGGCCAGCGCGGGCGGCAGTTCGGCCACCATGCCGGCCAGGTCGAGCGCGGCGCCGTCCATCGCGGTGATGCTGGCCGCCTTGATGAGGCCGATGACGGTCAGCCTGAACGCCTCGCGTCCGATCTCGGTGCGCAGCCGCGGCAGGATCTCGGTCGCGAACCAGCGTATCGCGTCGGCGTTCGGCGCGCCCTCGTCCGACACGCCGCCGAGGAAGACGACCTGGTCACGCGCCGCGAACCCGGTGGCGAGCGGCTCGTCGTCGAGCGCGTGGCCGAGCAGGTGGATGTTGCGCACGCCGTACTCGTCCAGCAGGTCGCGTTCGTGCGGCGCCACCGAGATCACCGCGTCGGCGCGCCGGGTCAGCGTCGCCTCGGTGGCAATCAGCCGGTGGCGTTCGGAGTCGTCGGTGGACTGGCCGTCGGCCTCGCGGGCGAGCAGCTGACGGATGGCGAACAGCGCCTCGGCGTCGTAGAGCAGCGCCGCCTGGCCGAGCACGGTGCGCCCTGGACCCACCGCCTCTAGAAAGGTCTCCATGTTCGGCGGCCGGCAAACCAGAATCGCGTCGAAATGGCCGCGCCTGGCGATCAGGTAGTCGCGCAGCTGCGCGGCCTCGGCGCTGATCAGCACCTCGATGCACTTGTCCAGCGCTGCGCGCACGCTGCGCCAGGTTTCCGGATGGCGGAACACCGGGAACAGGGTGACCTGCGCGCCCGCCGCGACCAGGCCGTGCAGCAGGCGGTTGGCCCGCGGGTAGCCGGAGCCGAGCTCGACTTTTGGCACCCGGTCCTCGACGACCAGTATGCGCGGCACGGCCGCCCGGGCGGTGCGGGCGGCCAGCACGTTGAGCGGGCTAGGGGCGAACTGCCCAGCCAGCCATTCGGGGTGGCGGGAGACGAACACGGCGTGGTTGGTGGCCTGCAGGCGCAGCGCGTCCGCGTCGGCCGCAGCGCTGCCGAACTCGTAATGCACGATGGCGGCGTCCGGGTCGTAGATCACGCGGCGCCCGGCCTCCCACAGCCGCACGCAATAGTCGGTCTCCTCGTAGTAGGCAGGGGCGAACTGCTCGTCGAAGCCGCCCATGTCGCGGAACAGCGCGGCCGGCGTCAGCAGGAAAGCGCCGGAGCAATAGTCGACGTCACGCTGGAACATCACGTCGGGCGTGCTGGGTGCCTCGCCGCGGGCGTAGCCGGTGCAGGTGCCGTCGTTCCAGATGATCGAGCCGGCCTCCTGCAGGGTGCCGTCCGGCAGGATGATGCGGCCGCCGACGGCGCCGATCGACTCGTCTGACTCCAGCGTGCGCAGCGCGCTGGCCAGGCTGCCGGGCAGCAGCAGCGCGTCGTTGTTGAGCAGCAGCAGGTGGCGGCCGCGCGCCTGGCCGGCGGCGAGGTTCACCGCCTTGAGGAAGTGCAGGTTGGCGCCGTTGGCAACCACGCTGGCCCCCGCCGTCCGGGCGAGCAGCGCGCCGGTGAGGTCGCTCGAGGCGTTGTCGACGATCACCACCTCGACGCCGAACGCGGCGTCGGACAGCGTCTCGGCGATGGAGCTGAGACAGCCGAAGGTCAGCTCAGCCTGGTTGTAGAGCACCAGGATGATGCTGACGTCCGGCTGGTCGCTGCGCGGCAGGCGCAGGCTCTGCGAACCGGCGAGAAATGCGTCCAGCCGCGCCTTCATCAGCGCCCGCACGGCGCTCTTGACGGTGTCCATCGCAGGCGGGGACGTGGACGCTGTCTGCGGCGACGCCGGGGCAGGCACTTCGGACGGCAGCGGTGGAATGACCGGGCGTCGCGGCAGGACGAGGCCTGAGGAGGTGGGGCGCCGGCCTGCCAGCAGGCGCAGCGCCGCGCGCAGCGGCCGGGTGAGCTTCCAGGACATGCTGTTGACGTAGGCAAGCGCCACCGTCTCGGCCGTCTTGTTCCAGTCTTCCAGGACGGCGCCGCGCAGTACGTCGCGGTCGGCGTTGATGCTTGCGATAGCGGCTTCGTAGCCCTCTTGCATTTCCCTGCGGAGCCGTCGCTCCTCGTCCGCCTGGAAGCGCTGGCCGGCAAGCTCCGCCTCACGCTGCGCGATCGTCTGGTCGCGCTGCGCCACCTCGGCCTCGATCTGGGCCAGCACCTGGTCACGCGCGCTCAGCACGTGCGTGCGCGCCGCCAGGGTCTCGGCCAGGGCACCTATGGTCGCCTGCTTGGAGGCGATCAGGTCGCGCTGCGCCTCGATTACCGCGGTGCGCCAGGCTAGGTCGTCACGCAGGTCGGCTGCCTGGGCGGTAGAGGACGCCAGCCGTGCCTCTGCGTGGGCCACCTCGTCTCGCGCACGCGCGTCGGCGTGGGTGAGCCGTGCCTCCCCCTGGGCCAGCACGTCGCGCGCGTGGGCGGCGGACGCGGCCTGGTCTGTGCCGGCCTTGGCCACCCGCGCCTGCAGGTCGATGATCTCGACCTGGCGCTGGAAAGCCGCGCCGCGGGAGGCGATGCGCCGGCGGAAAGCGCCGGCACCCTCCGGATCGTCGGACAGCCGGAACAGCGCCTGCAGCAAAGGCGGCTGCTCGGCGCCGATGCCCAGCACGCCGAGCCCGTTGGAATGGTCGAACTCGAACGCCGGGTACTGGCCGGCCAGCTCGCGGAACAACCGCCAGACGCCGAACTCGCGCTCGCGCACGTTGGTGTCGTGGAACACCACGACGGCGCGGCGGGAGAGCGCGCTGCGCCAGGTCTCGAAATCGTGGCGGACCGCGTCGTAAGTGTGCAGGCCGTCGATGTGCAGCAGGTCGATCCCACCCTCCAGCCCGCCCTCCTCGTTCGCGGTCGGGAAGTATTGGCGGGCGTCATCGAAGCTGGTGCGCAACAGTGTGGAAAAGGCGCTGAAATGCGTGGTGTTCACCCGGCTGACGTCGGCGAACACGTCCTCGCCGTAGTAGCCGGCGTGCTCGTCGCCTACCCAGGTGTCCACGGCGTAGGCGCGGCCGGCGGGAACGAAGGCGGCGATGGCCTGGCAGAAGGCGAAGTAGGAGTTGCCCGAGTGGGTGCCGAGTTCGACCAGCGTGCGCGGGCGGAGCGCCTTGACCAGCCAGAAGGCGAACGGGAGGTGGCCGGCCCAGGGCATGGGAGGTGCGAGGTGCACCGGCTCCCAGGTCAGCTCGTCGTCCAGGTCCAGGTCGGCCAACTTGTCGGGCATCAGGCAGTCACTCCATTGCTTCCGGCTGCCTGGGGCCTTAACCGCTTACAGGGCAAGGCGAGCGGTTCTCTTTTGAACAACCGAAAATCTTGTTCGTGCGGGTACACGTTCCAGGGAGACGCCGCCGCGGCAGGGTCATGCGTTTCGCGCTGCTGCTCTCATACCAGCTGCCCAAAACACTGGTCGATGGCAGGCAAGGCAAGCAGTCTTTTTTTGAAAAGGCCAAGAGACTTCTGGTGCCTGGCTACTCGCTGCGGGGGGAGTCCGCGACAGCAGAATAAAAGTTTTTTGCTGCTTTTTTCAAAAAAGCATGCCTTGCTTTCTCTTCGCCAATCAAAGCTCCCGAGTGCCTGACGAGGCATCATCTCGGGCTGCTGATATCAAAAGCCGCAGCCTATTGCGAAGCCGGCGACCCGCCAGGGCGACGGACGAGCTGCGTCACGAGGTAGCATCCCAGGCAGATGAACAGCAGGAGCGCCGGTGTCACGCACGCTGCATACAACATGTTTGCCGCTGGAAGCGACGTCGCCTCGAGGTAGGATAGAAGCACGATGCGCGTTGCAACCGCCGCTGCCGCTCCTAGCGCCAATACAAGACTGGGTGCGGCGGATCGGCGGAGCCGCCGGCTGAGCAGCCCAGCAGACAGTCCCGCCAGCGCCACGGCCGCGGCGGCCGGAGTGACGGCCGCAAACCCAAGACCGATGATGTGACCCAGCCGATGCTGCGCCTGGCGCCTTGATGCGGTTCCAGCGCCGACCGGCTCCAGCTCCACGGAGTCGATGTTGAGCCAAATCCCGTGGGCGTTCAGGCCAGGACGGGTGCTCAGGCGGTCCCAGCCGATTTGCATCTCTTCCTCACCGCCCACCGACAGCACGGCCTTGCACGCGGCGTCGCAGTCGCTGTCCAGGACGAAGCGGACACCATGGTTACCCGGCAGCGCCTGGGTCACGTCCGAAGGTGAGGTCTCGCGCAAACTGCTGCGGAACAGCGGCCCGTCCTGGGGTTGGACGAGGGTGATCTGCGGCGCGCCGGCAGAGGCGGGCAGCGTGGACGTCAGCCAGCCTCGCACGACCGTTCCCAGCGCGTGCGAGGGGATGACTGGCCCGACCATGTCGGCGAACCGCGCAAGATCAGCTGGCCCGCCATCGCTCGGTGGCGCACCCACTTTGCCCTCTCCCATCGTGAACACGACGTGCGCCAATTTGGGTATGGTGTGCAGCGTGTCGGACACGTACTGCCAGTGCCAGGGCGGAGCGAACGTGGCGCGTGGCGGCAGGCAGCGTAGCCGGCCCGCGCTGCACGCGGCATCCACCTCGTCGGCCAGGTGTCGATAGAACGCGGCGGCCTCCGGCGCGCTGCGGTAATGACCTGCCGCCGAGACCGCGTCGCGCAGCGCCCAGACGAACCATCCGGATAGGATTTCCGTCTCGCCGGGTGTGAAGGACGCGTCTGCGGCGAACCTGCGCCAGTCCTGCCCAGATTGCCCTTCGAGCGAGGGCTGCAGTTCTCGCGCGGCGGGGCTTTGTGCGAACACGTCCGACCACACTTCTCGCGGGAAGACGACGTAGCGGCGCCAGGCGCGCGGCTGCACACGCGCAAGCGTTCCGTAGGCTCTGGCGAAGGCAGCTTGGTGGAACTCGCTGTCCGTGAAGACGCCGTACTGACGCCAGTTGACCGTCTCCACTCCCAACACGACCGCGGCGCAAACGGCGGCAGCCAGGCAGCTCGACAAGGCCATTGGCAGGCAGGCTGCAAGCCGGCCGCGGATCCCGGGCGCCACAGCGGGGTTGTCCAAGGCGAGCATCACGGAGGCGCCGCCCATAATCATCAGCGGCGGCAGCAGCCACACCCCTTCCTCCCGCGTCAGCCAGAAGGATCCGTAGAGCAGGCCGAGGACCCCTGCCACGCCTGGGCGAAGGCGACCGGGACGAAGCAGAAGGGCGGCAAGAGTGATAATGCCCAGCGTTTGGGTCAGGTAGAGTCCGTCACGCACCACCCTGGCAAGGTGCTCGATCCAGGGCACCGGGTTGGCGGCGAGCAGCACGAAGACCACAGCGCCCATGCTGCGACGTCCGGTGAAGCAGCTGGCCACCGCCCCAGCCAGCGCGCTTGCCGCCAGGTAGACGAGCTGTTCGGCCAGCAGGAGCGGCAACCCGAGCCAGGCCGCGCCGGCGATGAACATCGGATAGAACATGCCCTTAGCGAGCGTTGCCTTGTCGAAGGGGCCAAGCCAATGGCCTTCGGAGAGAAAGCGCGCCGAGCGGACGAACAGGCCGTCATCGAGCATTGCGACCGGATGGGCATAGACGGGAAACCCCGTCCGCATCCACAGGCTTGCAAACGCCGCCGCCACCACCAGGACGATCCGCCAACCCGACGATGAGTGCCGTGCGCCACTGGCAAAAGGCACTCTCACCGGTCATCCGACTGCCGCTGCGAGCGCAAGTCGCCGGGCTGCCGGCGCATGTGGCTCAGGCTTGGCTTACGTGGACGTAGAGGTTCGAGCTTAACGGTCCCAGGCGCAAACCCGTGGTGCCGATTGTGGCAGGGTAGCCCTCAAACAGGCGCGCCAACCGGCGACGGCTCACCAGGATCAGGTTCGACGGGTCAGCCCACTCGCTGTTGCCGGTCGCCCGGCATGCCAGCGCGAACGTTCGATCTGTCCAGTGCATGAGCGGCAGGCCCGTGTGGTGTTCGAATGGGAAGAAGCGGTGCGGCACGGTGAGGAATAGCGATCAAGAGACCCGCATGAGTTCGCGCACGAACCAGGCCTGGGCCGCCGGACTGCCGACATGCTCCAGCACCGCGTTGGACGTTGCTATCTCGAAGTGCCGGTCCGGGTAGGGGAGCGCCTCGCCAGCGACGATCCGGACATAACGAACATCTGGGTAAGCCACCCTGAACGCCGACGCGACCCCCAGGCCTGCAGCTGTCAGCCGGTCAGGAAACGGGTATTGCCGCTCCAGCATGTTGGCCGCGTCGTTGATGACGTCGGAGACGCCGACGTCAAGGATCGACGAGTGCCGTGTAGGACGCGCGACGCGTACGAAGTCCCGGTAGATCGACGCGCGCGCCGCAATCACCAGCCGTTCGGCCAAGGAGCCTGGTCTTGCTACCTGGTAAAATCGGCCATCGACCAACTCTTCGGACATGCAGTCGGAGCTCCGGGGAGGCAGTGCTGTCCCTTGTTACAAGGCACACGGGAACGCAAGCGTTTTGCTGACGTCTCGGCGGCCAGTGCCAGCTCGTGTGGCCGTGTTGCCACAATGTCTTCCACCAGCCAAGGCAGCGGCGCGCAGCCAAGCAAGCAGGATGCGCGGTATTACAGTGAGGCGCCGGTCCCAACTCGTTGATCGGCTTGCGTGCGGACGCCCGCCCTGGCTCGGGCGCGGCTGGGACCCGAAGCGGCCGGCCGCGAGCTTGAAGCTAGCTTTGTATCCGTATACTCACCGACCGACTCGCGCATTGCTTCGGGGAGCACGCGGCGACGTGGACCGGTGCGGCTTCTAAGTCCTCCCACATCCGTCACTTGAGGAAAACGACGTGCGAACCCTGGCCGTACCCGCGAGCGAAGAGTTGGCCGGGATCAATACCGTGCTTGCCGACGACGATGCCATGTTCGATGGCAGCGACGCACACTATCTCAGTGTCGGACTATCTGCAGGCCGTGTTGTCAGGCGTGCCTTGCGCGACTCTCCCCTGCCAAAGCGCATACTGGACCTGCCATGTGGTCACGGCCGGGTCACTCGAGTGCTGCGGGCGCTCTACCCGGACGCTGCCATCACTGGATGCGACCTCGACCGGTCAGGTGTCGATTACGTCGTAAAGCATTTTGCAACCGCCGGGTTTTATTCGAAGGAGGATTTCCGCAGCCTCGATCTGGGTGAACGTTATGATTTGATATGGGTGGGCTCGCTTCTGACGCATCTGTCCGAGCAGCAGACACGACGATTCCTGGACTTTGCCGAACGGCACATGGCGCAGGAAGGCACGCTGGTGATTACGTCGCATGGCGCGTTCGTCGCGCAGCGTCTGCTCACCTGGAATTACGGCCTGACGGACGACGCGGTACGCGGTCTGCTCGCCGACAGCTGGCTCAACGGGTATGGTTACAGAGGCTACCCTGGTTCTGAGGTGTATGGCCTCTCACTTGTGCGCCGTACCTGGTATGAGGATTTGTTTGCAAGCGGGCCTTTGCGTCTTGACAACTACGAGGAGCAAGGCTGGGACGATCATCAGGACGTTTTGGTATTACGTCACCGCGCTTGGACGCATGTTCGGCCGCCCGTCCGATGGCCAATGAGGCTTCTCGGGATCAAGAGAACTGACCCTAGAATTCCGGCTTACGAGCTCGGTAGCCGTCCACCCTTACCTGCTGGACAACAGGCCGAGGCAGACCGGCAGAACGTCAGTGGTTTCGATGAAGGCTGGTATCTTGCCGCGGACCCTTTGGTAGCCGAGGCCGTATCGGCCGGCGTCTATGAATCGGGTCTCGCTCACTACTGCAAATACGGCTGGCGTGAAGCACGAGCCAAATGCGATGAAAGCCTTTGCTACGATGCTCGCCTTAGGCAAACCGTAGTCTAGGTCCTGTAGGAACAGAACTTGGCCTGTAAGCCTTTCCGCTCTTGCCTGAACCCTTTGCTGACTTCTGCCACGCCTACGGTCCGTCACGAGAGTTACACCGTTGAACGAAGAACCTTTGACTCAAGAAGTCTTCGCGCGAGATCTTGAACCGATCGAGAAATTCGAAGGCACGGTCCACGCTTTGCAGTGGGTCCGCCGAGCCATCGCACCCCCTGGATCCTGGCGTGAAAAGCTCCTTCGCCTTCTATACGCACCCCTTTTCAAAGCGCTTTCAACCAACCCATTCGATCCCAACCGACTGCCGCAGAGCATAGAGGCTGAGCTGGTCACCCTACACGGCAACAGCGGGTCCGCTTTGCCGTTTCGCCCTATCCAGCGCATGGTCGTGCTGAAACTTGACCACATTGGCGACTTCGTACTCGGCATGCGCGCCATGCACCAATTGCGCGACGGGTTTCCGTCGGCACACATGACACTCGTCTGCGCCAGCTGGAACCGCGGGCTGGCCGAGAAGATCGGCATCTTCGACGAGATCGTCTGCCTTGACGCGTTTCCAGCGTTGAACCGAGATTGGTCGGCAGACAGCGCGGCTCTCGACGCTATGTACAGCAGGATAGCGGACGCCCAGTTGAGGGATTGTGACCTTGCGCTAGATCTTCGCCACGACGCCGACACGCGGCCCTGTCTGTATCGCATCGACACGCGCTACCGTGCAGGTTTCTGGGCGCCAGTCGAGTCGGGCTGCCCGCCTCTCGACTTAATGTTGCCGGTAACGGAGGCGATGCCGACGGGTAGCGACGTGCTGCACTCGTTGCACGCCGAGTTGCGGCTACAGTTGCTTGCGAGTGCAGTCGTATCGACCTTCGCGCCTCAGCCTCCGCACCCCCTCCGATCTCTCGTCACCCGTGTGCGTGCTGAGGAGAAAAGAAGATACGCCGTCCTGGCGATCGGCGCCGGCGATCCCATCCGGGCCTGGCCCCTGGACCGCTACGCCGAAGTCGGGCGCAAGCTCAACAGCGATTACGGACTGGATCTCGTCGTGTTGGGTGGTTTGGCGGAACGCGAAGACGCAGACCGTTTGGTAGCCATGCTCGCACCCGTTGGAGCGCAGACTGCGATAGGCGTCCCTCTTGTTGAACTTCCGGTTGTGCTCTCGGAGGCGGCAATCTGCATTTGCAACGGCAGTGGCCTGTCGCATCTCGCGGCCGCTGTGGGAGTGCCAACTGTCTGCATTCTTGGTGGAACTACCCGAATGGGCGTCTGGCATCCGATCGGCTCAGCAGCGATATCGCTCGGGGGTATGACGGTCTGTCAGCCATGCGGCCTGAGGTTTGCGGACGACTGCCCGTTCGGGGTTGCGTGCCTTGCCGTGGTCAGGCCGGCACATGTTCTTGCGGAATGTCAGAAGTTGCTCGTTCCTGACCGACCGGATGACGCGATGCTCGCGATAGGCTGATCACAGCAGCACATCCGTCGATACGGTTGTTAATCGGCAAGTCCTGCGGAGGGTGAGCAGTTTCAAACGCACTCTCAATTGTGGGCGTGGCTATTACGGCAAGCGCGAGTCCTGCATGCCAGTATTGATCACGGCCGCGTCGACACGAAGCCACATGTTATCGATCGGGCACTGGTCGACGATCCAAGCGCCAAGCAGCGTGACGCTGCACCGCCATGGTCGCATGCAGAAGTTCTGCCTTACTCGGCGTAGAGTGCTGGTCACCTACAGTTAAGTTTTTCACCGTAAGAGAGAAGCAAACCTTAGGTGCGGGCCGGTGCATTCGATCATCTCGTGCGTTGGTCAGGCAAACGACCCTCGCCTCCTTCTGCTGGCGGCCGTGGTTTGCATTGCCGGCGTCTACAGCAGCTTGACGCTCGCGCTTCATGCGGTGCGCTCGTGCGGGCAGGCCCGCCGGACCTGGAGTGCGGTGAGCGTCACGGCAGCGGGCAGCACGGCCTGGGCAAGCCACATGATCGGCCTGCTCGCTTTTCGGCCCGGCATGGCGTCCGCTTTCGAACCCATACTGACGGTCGGCGCTCTCCTCGCCGGCGTAGTCGGGATCGGAGCTGGGGTGTTGCTCGCCGTCCAGCGACGCGGCCTATGGAGCCGGTTCGGCGCCGGCACCGTGATGGGACTCGCGATCAACGCCCTTCACTACCTTGGTCAGGCCGGCTACCTGGTCACTGGCCGGGTGGATTGGGACCTGAGCCTGGTGCTGGTCTCCGTGCCGGCAAGCATCTTGCTGTGCGGCTTGGCGATGGTAGCGGCGGGGCTGCGGACACGCTTGTTGCGGCAGTTGGCGGGCCCCACGTTGATACTTGCCATCGCTTGGCTCCACTTCGCCGGCATGGCGGCCGCGCGTCTGGCGTTCGACCCGCGCGTGGTCCTGCCGGCCGATGCGGTCAGACCCGCGGTCATGGCGCCTGTCGTCGCCGGCGTAAGCTTGTGGCTGCTGGGCATGTCGATGGTGGGGCTGCGGTTTTCGCTACGAGCCAGCGCGCAGCTTCGGCGCGACCGGCAGCGGGTCAAAGAGTTAGCTGCAGTGGCCCTGGAGGGTCTACTGATTTCCGACGGCGAGACGGTCATCACCGCCAACGCCAGTCTCGGGCGTATGTGCGGCGTCGACCCTGCTAAGCTGGAGGGTGCGGCGCTACGGACGTTGTTGCCGGGCGTTGAGCTCTCGCACCTGCTCGAGCACGAAGAACGCGACGCCCAACTCGTCGCCGACGATGGCTGCCTCGTGCCAGTGCGCGTGGTTCGCAGCACGGTCGTGCTAGGGTCGAAGCAGCAAGTCGTTTTGGCCGTGCGGGACCAGCGAGAGCGGTTGCGGACTGAGGCTCGTCTGGAGAGCCTCGCCTACAACGATCCGCTGACCGGTCTGGCTAATCGCGGCCGCTTTCTCGACCTCCTGTCACTGCAGGTCGCCTCGCAGCGCGAGCGGGACATGACCTTCGCCGTTCTGATGATCGACCTTGATCGGCTCAAACCGGTCAACGACCTGCTCGGACACGCTGCCGGTGATGCCGTGCTGCGAATTGCGGCAGCACGCCTGCGCTCAGTTCTTCGCAAGGGTGACATCCTCTCGCGGCTTGGCGGAGACGAGTTCGCGTTGATCCAGCTTGACGTTTGCGAAGAGGCGGCCGCGAGAGGGCTGGCAGGCCGGATCGTCGAGTTGATGGCCCATCCCATGACGATAGACGAGCAAGTCGTCCACGTTGGGGCGAGCATCGGCGTAGCGTTCGCCCCACGTGACGGGGACGAACCGGCGGTATTGTTGCACAACGCAGACCTCGCACTTTATGCGGCAAAAGCGGACGGCAAAGGCGTTTATCGCTTCTTTGATCCCGAGCTTGATGCTCAGATGCAGGCTAGACGCGGCCTTGAGATTGGCTTGCGCAAAGCACTCAGTGCCGACGAGCTGGAAGTGCATTTCCAGCCGTTGGTGGAAGCGCGGTCGGGCCGGGTTTCGGGAGCAGAGGCGCTTGTGCGCTGGAACCACCCTGAGAGGGGACTGGTGCCGCCGGCTGATTTCATATCATTGGCAGAGGAGACGGGTCTCATCCTACCGCTGGGTGAAAAAGTGCTACGCCTGGCCTGTGCAGAGGCGGCGCAATGGCCCGCCGATCTGACCATCGCGGTCAACTTGTCACCGGCGCAATTCCGCGACCGTAACCTGGCGCTCACGGTGCGCACTGTTCTCGCTGAGACGGGTCTGGCGGCGGAACGGCTAGAGCTGGAGATCACCGAAGGCGTGCTGCTTGCCGACGAAAAGGTGACGCTGAACATCTTGAGGGAGTTGCGCCAACAAGGCGTCCGCATTTCCATGGACGACTTCGGCACCGGGTACTCATCGCTGAGTTATCTCCGGCGTTTTCCGTTTGATAAGATCAAAATCGATCGGTCCTTTGTTCAACAGCTTCCTTTCGACAGCGAGAGCGCGGCGATCGTTCGTGCCATCATCAGCATGGGTGCCTGTCTGGGCATGACGACTACTGTTGAGGGCGTAGAGACGCCCGAACAACTGGCCTTTACGGCCGCGGAGGGCTGCACGTTCGTGCAAGGCTACCTCGTGAGCCGGCCGCTTCCAGCCCTAGAGTTCGGGCGCTTTCTCGCAGCACACGCAACCGGCGCGCCATCGGATGTGGCTGCGCAGGCCGAACACCTCGGAGAGCGCGAGTCACTCTGCCTGCTAGCGCTGTCTTAAGCCTGTTCTTCACAGAATTCAGAATCCACCGAAGCTTTCGGTGGGCTCACGATGGCGAAGATGGATAATGTGCTTGGGGTAGGAGCGGAAGACAGCGACAGCTTCTTCTTCGATCCGTGGCTAGATCGCGGGACCGGGTAGAAGAAGCGCGGACGCACCATCTTTGATCGTCCGTGTCAGCCACTCGATTGCGCCACACACAAGCGAGCTTAGGACTGATAGGATACGCCTGCCGCTACTCTGCGCCGGTCAGCCAACGCCGGCATAGGCCCGACCAGACCAGCCTCGACCGATGTCGTTAGCTAAGCCGAAAGAACTCTGCTGCATACTAGCACTCGGCGCTGCGGTCACATCGCGGTCGTATGAAAGGAAGTCGCTGACGTGAGCCATGAAAATGCACAGTTTGAAGCAGCGGGCGAGTTCACCCTACCGCCGCTGCTCGACGTCGCTGCGGCACCTGCGTTGGTCAACTCTCTTCGCCAATACGCTGCTGCTACCGCCGACGGAGTTCTGTTGGACGGCAAGCTTGTTGAACGCGTCAGCACATTGTGCCTGCAGGCCCTGCTTGCAATCGCTCAAGACACCCAGGTACGCGGCATTCAGTTCCAACTGCGCCATCCCTCCCCAGTACTGGCCACCGCCATCGCCGATCTTGGTTTGGCATCAGGCCTCGGTTTGTAGGATCGTATCGTGGCTCACCATGTGATGACAGTCGACGACTCCAAGACGATGCGAGACATGATCGCTTTCACTCTCAAGCGCGCCGGCTTCCAAGTCAGCGAGGCGGAAGACGGGCAGAAGGCGCTCTCAGCCCTGCACGGCACGTCCGTGGACCTGATCATCACGGACCTGAACATGCCCGTGCTGGACGGCGTCGGGCTGATACGCGCGGTCCGGCAGGACCCGAAACATCGTTCAGTGCCGATCCTGATGCTCACCACCGAAGGCGACCCAGCCAAGAAAGCTGAAGGACGCAGCGCAGGCGCGACCGGTTGGCTTGTAAAGCCGTTCGATCCCGACAAGCTCGTCGACCTCGTCCGACGCGTCTGCGGTTAAAGCGCCCACAATCGTGACGCATTTCGACCACCTCAAGCCGACTTATTTCGAGGAGTGTGCCGACCTCCTCGACCTAGCGTACGGGCACTTGGCTTGCATTGCCGAAGAACGCGCGGATACCGAGACGATTCACGCAATCTTCCGCGCAATCCACTCCATCAAGGGGGGCGGGGGCGCCTTCGGGTTTGACCGTCTCGTCTCCTTCGCGCACCGGCTCGAAACGGTGCTCGATCTGCTGCGGGACGGCCGGATTGCCTTGGCGCCAGAGATTGGCTCGTTGCTGCTGCGCAGCACGGATATGCTGAGTGACTTGATCACCGCCGCACGCACAGGAGAGGAGCCGGAAGACGGGTTGGAAGCCGACCTTCGACAAGCGTTGCATAGCGTCGAAGCCAAGGTGGAGGTGGCCTCCGGCGGTCAGCCGCAGCTGATTGCCACGCATTTGCCTTTGGCTGCCTCGCCAGCCTCATGCCGATACCGGATCAGCTTTAAACCCTACGCAAGCCTTTTCCATAGTGCTAACGAACCACTGCTAATCCTGCGCGAGCTCAAGCGCCTGGGCGCGCTGAGCGTGTTTGCGGACATCTCGCGGGTGCCTGATCTCGCTGCCCTCGATCCTGGCGAGGTCTACCTGACCTGGACGCTTCACCTCGAGACTATCGCACCGCGTGGGGCGATCGAAGAGGTTTTCGAGTTCGTGACCGAAGACTGCGCGCTGTCAATCGAGATCGACAGTGACATCGCCGAAGCGGTGCAAGCGGCTTGCCCGGTTTCCGCAGCGCCAGATGAGCCACACCAGGCAGCCCTGAGGGAAGCCGAGCCTCCAAAAACAATGGGTGCGCGCGAGACCGCGCCGGCGCCCATTCCATCGATCCGCGTCGACGTGGACAGAGTGGACCGTCTGGTCAACTTGGTCGGCGAGCTGGTGATCAACCAAGCGATGCTGGTGCAGCTCGGAACGTGCCTGCCGCCTAACCTGAGCAGCGGGTTGATGTCCGGGCTGGAGACGATGTCGCAGCACCTTCGCGAGCTGCAGGAGGGCGTGATGGCAATACGCGCCCAGCCAGTGCGTTCGGTGTTCTCGCGCATGCCGCGCCTGGTGCGAGAGTTGTCCGCACAGCTCGGGAAGGACGTTCGACTCGTGCTGACCGGTGAGGCCACCGAGATCGATAAGACGGTCATCGAACAGCTCGCCGACCCGTTGACACACCTGCTCCGCAACGCACTCGACCACGGTGTTGAGACACCGGACGAGCGACAGGCGGCCGGCAAGCCGCGTCAGGGTACCATCCACCTCGGCGCCGAACACCGGGGCGGCCGCATCGTTATCGAGATTTCCGACGACGGTGCCGGCATCGCACGCAACAAGGTGCTGGCCAAGGCGCGCGCTCGTGGCCTGGTGGCGGCAGACGCCGCGCTGGCCGACGACGATGTGGACCAGCTTATCTTCCTGCCAGGTTTCTCGACCGCGGACACCGTCTCGGACGTCTCCGGCCGTGGTGTCGGAATGGACGTCGTCAAACGCAACATCCAGGCGCTCGGCGGTCGCATCACGGTTGAATCGCGTGTAGGTCACGGCTCGCGGTTCTTGCTGTCTCTACCTCTCACATTGGCCATCTTAGACGGCATGACGGTGGCAGTGGGACAGGAGAGCTACATCATTCCGCTGACCAACATCATGGAGAGCCTGCGGCCTAGGCCAGACTGCATCCACACTGTTGTCGGACGCGGCGACGTGCTCGCCATCCGAGGCGAGTACGTCCCGCTTATCTACCTGCATCACCGCTTCCAAGTGCCCAACGCGGTCACCGACCCGTGCCAGGGTATTGTCGTGATCGTGGAGAGCGAAGGGGTCGACAGGATCGGACTCGTGGTCGACGAACTGCTCGGCCAGCTTCAGGTCGTGGTCAAGAGCCTGGAGGCCAACTACGGCCCAGTGCCGGGCGTAGGCGGCGCCACCATCTTGGGGGATGGCCGCGTAGCGCTGATCCTGGACGTCAGCCGCCTTGAAGATCGCAAGCTGGACAAGCCGCGACCCGCTTCCCGACTGCCTGCAACATCAGATCTACACTGAGCGGCTAAGGACCCACAGCATGAACGCCACCTCGACCAGTTCCGCTGCGGCTATTACGGCAGCCCCAGGAAGCGCTCAGCAGTTTATAACGTTCACCCTCGATACTCAAGAATACGGCGTGGACATCATGATGATCCGCGAGATTAAGGGCTGGACGGAAACCACGGCCTTACCACAGGCGCCGCCTCACGTTCGTGGCGTGATTAACCTGCGCGGGATTATTGTGCCGATCCTGGACTTGCGAGCCCGCTTCGGCATGGGTGTGACCGCCCCCTCCCGGATGCACGTCGTCATCATCGTCACCACCGCCGCGCGCACCACCCGCCTGCTCGTGGACGCCGTGTCCGACATCATCTCGGTCGAGCCGGAAGCCATTCGTGCTGTCCCCGCCATGGGCCATCCGAAGGAGGAGAGCTTCCTCGAAGGTCTCGTTCCACTCGAAAATCGCATGGTGACGCTCGTGTCACTCGAAGGACTAATTGGTGCGAGCCATGCCGGCAGGACCGACCCGCGCCCGCACTGACCGCCCTTGCTCACCCGCACCGCGCACTCATTGTTCCGGAGATACTCATGTTCGTCGGTTTTATTGAATCGCCTATGAAAAGCCTCCGCCTTTCGGATCGCCGCAGTGGCAAGGATCGTCGTGCCGCGATGCTGGACCAGCAAGGTCAGATTGCGGCTATCGCCAGGTCTCAGGCGGTCATCGAGTTTACGCTTGAGGGCAGGATACTGACTGCCAACGAAAACTTCCTTCGCGTGGCAGGCTACACAATAGATGAAGTGCGAGGCCAGACGCACGGGATGTTTGTCGATCCGGCGTTCCGCGCGAGTGCAGAATACCAGCAATTCTGGGACGCGCTCAGGCGGGGCGAGTACCTCACCGGACAGTTCCGCCGCATTGCCAAGGGTGGCCGTGAGGTATGGCTCCAGGCAAGTTATAACCCCATCCTCGACGGCAAGGGCAAGCCTTTCAAGGTCGTTAAATACGCCAGCGACATCACTGCGCAAAAGCTCGCTACCGCCAACTATGAAGGTCAGCTTGCCGCAATTGGCAAGTCCCAGGCGGTGATCGAGTTCGATCTCGAGGGCCGCATACTAACCGCCAATGAGAACTTTCTTTCCACAGTTTGCTACACGCTCGACGAGGTGCGTGGCCAGCACCACAGCATGTTTGTCGAACCGATGCACCGCGCAAGCGCCGAGTATCGCCTGTTTTGGGAGAAGCTTGGGCGTGGGGAGTACGACTCCGGCCAGTATAAGCGCGTCGGCAAAGGCGGCCGTGAGGTTTGGATCCAGGCCAGCTACAACCCCATCCTAGACCTTGCTGGCAAGCCGTTCAAAGTGGTGAAATATGCCACGGACGTCACGGCGCAAAGACTTGCACAAGTCAACTCGGAAGGCCAGTTGGCCGCGATCAGCAAGTCGCAGGGCGTAATCGAGTTCAGTCTCGACGGTAAGATTATCGATGCCAACCAAAACTTCCTCGACGTAACCGGCTATCGACTCGACGAGATACGCGGTCAGCATCATTCGATGCTGGTAGAGCCCGCCTATCGTTCCAGCGGCGAGTACCGCCTGTTTTGGGAAAAGCTTGCGCGCGGTGAACACGACGCAGGCCAATATAAGCGGGTCGGTAAAGGCGGCCGGGAGGTCTGCATACAGGCAAGCTACAATCCCATCCTCGACCTGAACGGCAAGCCATTTAAGGTCGTGAAGTTCGCTACTGACGTTACCGAGCAGGTCAGAGTCGCGGAAACCCTGAGCCTAGCAGTGCACCAGGTGCAAGAGGCGGTGTCCGCCGCTAAAGAGAACGACCTAACAAGACGTATCCCGCTGGACGGCAAGTCCGGTGACATTGGCGTATTATGTATTGGTGTGAACGGGCTGATGGATACCATGGTCGACATGATCACGGCCGTCATTGAGGCATCAGGTACTATCTCGACCGCCGCCCGCGAGATCGCCATGGGCAACACAGACCTTTCGCAACGAACGGAAGAGCAGGCTTCGCGCCTAGAAGAGACAGCAGCGAGCTTAGAAGAGCTCACATCCACCGTGCGTCAGAACGCAAACAATGCGCAACAGGCCAATAAGCTGGCCAGCTCAGCCTCCGAGGTCGCCGTGAAAGGCGGGGCGATGGTGAGTCAGGTAGTCGGCACGATGGGCGACATCACCGCCGCAAGCCGCAAGATTTCCGACATCATCGGCGTCATCGACGAGATCGCCTTTCAGACAAATATACTGGCTTTGAACGCGGCCGTTGAAGCAGCGCGAGCAGGTGAGCAAGGTCGAGGCTTCGCCGTCGTTGCGGCAGAAGTACGTAACCTTGCTCAACGCAGCGCAAACGCAGCGAAAGAGATCAAAGCGCTAATCTCGGACTCCGGCCAGCGTGTCGAGGCCGGCTCGCACCTGGTCGCCAGTGCCGGTCGAACCATGGAAGAGATCGTTGTCTCAGTCAAACGCGTGACCGATATCATGGCGGAGATTTCGGCCGCCTCTCAGGAACAGAGCAACGGCATAGACCAGGTCAATACGGCGGTCTCGCAGATGGATAAGATGACGCAACAGAACGCGGCCCTGGTAGAGCAAGCTGCCGCAGCGGCGAAGTCGATGGAGGAACAAACCGAAGAGCTTTCGCGCATTGTCGGCGTGTTTCAAACCGGCGCGGCGCGCCGAACTGCCGAGACGCCGCAGGCTCCGCGCGTAACCGCACCCGCATCACGGCTGCCGACGAAACCCGCAGCGCGCCCCGCCGCACGCGATGATGAGGACTGGCAGGAATTTTAGGCGTTGGTGGAAGTCGGGCAACCTAAAATGGAACGGCAATCCCAAATACGCAAAAGCGACTCTACAGACCGCGAGTTTGTATTGACGGCGAACGACTTTAAATCGATTGTCAGCCGTGTGCGCGAGTTGACGGGGATAGTGCTCGGCGAAAGCAAGCGCGATCTAGTCTACGGGCGCCTCGGTAGGCGGTTGCGGTTGCGCGGCTGCGCGAGCTTTGCCGACTACATCGCGCTTCTCGACGGGCCTGATGGCGAAGACGAGAAGGTAGATCTGGTCAATGCTATCACCACTAACCTGACTAGTTTCTTTCGAGAGCCGCATCATTTCGAGGCGTTAGCCAAGACCGTCCTGCCAAGTTTGGCAGCGGCGCCGTCTCGCCGGCTTCGTATCTGGTCGGCCGCATGCTCTTCGGGAGAGGAGCCTTACTCCATCGCGATGGTCGTGCAGAAGACGATAGCTGACGTTCAGCACTGGGATGCACGCATTTTGGCGACCGACATAGATACTGAGATGATTGCCACTAGCCGGTCCGGTTTATACGAACTCGCAAAGACCGTCGCCATCCCACGCGAGCTGGCCCGCGGCCAGATAACCAAGGTTGATGCCAATATTGTGGAGATGTCGCCTCGGCTCAAAGAGCTCATCCGCTTTCGGCCGCTCAACCTACTCGGGCCCTGGCCGTTCCGCGGTCTTTTCGACGTTATCTTCTGCCGCAACGTAGTCATCTACTTTGATAAGGACACGCAGCGACGGTTGTTTGACCGATTTGCGGACGCGCTGGTGCCGGGTGGCTGGCTATTCGTTGGTCATTCCGAAAGCCTGTTTCGGGTCTCTGACCGTTTCGAGCACCTAGGACGCACAATCTACAGGAAGATCCGGTGACGCAAACCGGTGGAGGGGCGTCCGCCACGTCTGTTAAGATCGGGCCCGGCGATCACTACGTCACCCGTAAACCGCACGAGATGATCTTGACCGTTTTGGGTTCGTGCGTGTCCGCCTGCATACGCGATCCCATTGCCGGCGTAGGCGGCATGAACCACTTCATGCTGCCGGAAAGCGCTAACGGCACCTGGGGCACCGTTTCGGCCAGCTTGCGCTATGGCAATTTCGCGATGGAACGTCTGATCAATGATTTGTTGTGCAGGGGCGGGCGGCGCGAACGCTTGGAGGTGAAGGTGTTTGGCGGCGCTGCCTTATGCGAGGGCGGCTCCCTTGTCGGACCACGCAATGCTGAGTTCGTCGAGGCCTACCTGGAAGCTGAAGGCCTGTCGATCGCAGCACGGCACCTTCGCGGCAGGCATCCGCGCCGTATCCACTACTTTCCGCTAACCGGCCGCGTGTTGATGCGGGAGCTGCATATAGAAGGGCAGGAGGTGACAGTAGCCGAGGCAGGCTACCACGCAGCGATCAAGAGCAAGCCTGAAACCGGCTCCATCGAACTCTTCGACTAAGCGAGTATAGAATGCCGATACGAGTTCTTGTTGTGGACGATTCCGCGCTCATCCGCCAGCTTCTCACCGAATTGCTGCAGACCGACCCTGGTATCGTGGTGGTCGACACAGCACCCGACCCCTACGTAGCTCGTGAACGCATTAAGGCGCTTAATCCTGACGTGGTGACGCTCGACATCGAGATGCCGCGCATGGACGGTCTCAGCTTCCTAGCCAAGCTGATGGCACTGCGCCCCACGCCGGTGGTTGTGGTTTCGACTCTGACGCAGAAGGGCGCCGAGGCCACGCTGCACGCGCTCGAGCTCGGCGCGGTCGATTGCGTTCCCAAGCCGCTAATCGACATCAGGCAAGGTGTCACCGCCCTGCGCGACGAACTGGTGGCCAAGGTTCGTGCGGCGGCAGCGAGTCGGCCACGCGCGCGGACGTCCGGCGAGCCTCCGCCGGCACGGCTTGTCTTCGATCCGACTCTCTCGAGCGCGGGCCGGATCGTGGCGATTGGAGCGTCTACCGGTGGTGTTGAGGCGCTGCAAGCGCTCTTGACGGTCCTACCGGCTAACACGCCACCTATTTTGGTCACTCAGCACATGCCACCTGGATTCACCGCGTCCTTTGCTCGCCGACTGGACGAGCGCTGCATGATGACCGTGGTCGAAGCCACCGCCCATCGCCGCGTGCAGCCCGGTCATGTCTACATCGCCAACGGGTCGCAGCACCTCGAGCTCGCCCGTTCCGGCGCGCATTTCCACTGTCACTTACATGATGGCCCAACGGTCTCTGGCCATCGGCCCTCTGTGGACGTGCTGTTCCGCTCGGTAGCCGCCGTGGCGGGACCGAACGCGGTTGGGATCATTCTGACCGGAATGGGCCAGGACGGTGCTGCGGGCCTGTTGGACATGCGTCAAGCAGGCGCTGCAACCTTCGGGCAGGACGAAGCAAGTTGCCTCATCTACGGCATGCCGCGGGCGGCGAAGCTCATCGGTGCAGTCGAAGCAGAGCGCCCACTCGGCAAACTCGCGGCGGAGCTGCTGCAAGCAGCTCTACGCGCTGCCTGACCGGTGTTGTCGTCCGGATGCCGGCGCTCTTTCGCACGCTGCGGTTTCAGTCAGCCAAATCCCAACACTCGTGCTGATATTCGAGCTGCAGCAGTAGGTCTAGCGAGGTTTCGGCCGCCATCGCGGGGAGGTTCGCAAACTGTGGGCTTAGACCACAGCTTGTGGCGAGGCCCAATGCCCGCCTGCCCGGGCCCGGCGTTCTGTGCATGTTCAGCGACGGGCTGTACGAAAGTGGCCCGGACGCACCCGAAATTCCCAGGGAGGAGATCGCTGGTGCGCTGGCAGAGGCAGCCAGGCTCGCGGGAGACGCGCGCCTGACGGAGGCGGCACGGACTGGCGTGCGTGGGTTGGAGACCCTGCGGGACCGTCACGCCCGTCCTGGTCACTCTGACGACGTCATGGTCATCTGCGCGGCCATAGGCCCGGCGGGCGTTGAATCTTCGGGCCTGAGCTCGCCTCTTTAGACGAGCGGTCCGGTCGCCATTCAAAGCCGATGGCAGAACCTCATTCCAGGCGCAACGACCAGGTTCGTTTAGGCGAAGACTTTGTGTCGCAAAGTACTTACCCAGTATTGCACAGCCTTACACGAGGACGACGCAATGGCAGCTCTTCCGTTGTTCGGTTCGTCGGTTGGGCTGAGCGCTACGATCGGCGTTGCCCGCTGCACGGCCACGTCGAACGGAGCGTAGGCACATCCACCCTGCTGACCTGGGCGGCGCTGCGCCCAGCCTTCGATCGTACAGGCGGCATCGATGTCACCCTGGCGAGAAAGCTTCCTGAGCCGGTCAGCAGCCTGCCCGCTCCTCAAAGTGCCTCCAAGGTGTTGGCGTTTTGTTAAGCGAGCCAGCTTAACGGCTTCTTGGGAGCTTTCGATTACAACGTCGAATGACGATCCCGCTACCGGCAAGCAACAGCACGAGTCGGGTTGGATCACCACAGGAGCGGCCGCAAAGATCATGCAACTGCAGACGAATCTGAGGGTCAGCGAGGAACCCCGAGACGCTGCCGCCGGCTTGGCCGCAGACGCCCAGCTTGAGACACCTCGCGAAAGCGCGGCTCTGGATCTCGTTCGGCGTTGGATTGATCTTTCCGAACTGGAACGCCGCACGTTCGCAGCGCTCATCCGTGAGTTGGCAGTCTCGTCCGACCTGGTAGAGAGCAGCACGCTCGACCTCAGCGAGCGATTCCAGACGCTGGCGGTGCTCGCGCAGGCTCAGATGGGCCGTGTGGAAACCGTCATCTCCATCGCCAACACGATCGAAGTCGCCGGGCAGCCGGAGCGAGTGGACGCGGCGATGCGATCAGTCGAAGCGATACTACGTAAGATCATTGAGACGATCCTGTCCGTCTCTAAGCACGCGATGCGCATGGTCTACGCACTCGATGACGTCAAGCGCGACGTAGAAGCGGCTGAACTATGCGTGGCAGAAATAGAAAAGATCAACGATCAGACCCGCTACCTGGCGCTTAACGCTGCGATCGAGGCTGCGCGCTCCGGGCAAGCGGGCGCCGCGTTCCAGGTGATCGCGGTCGAGGTCAAAGAACTCTCGCGCGCCACGGAAGAGATTTCCCAGCAAGTGCGCACACGAATCGCCTCAGTGACTCAAGGAGTGCGCAATGGCCATTCGGTGCTGAGGGAGATCGCAACGCTCGACATGTCCGAGCACATCATGGCCAAGGACCGGCTTGACTCGCTCATCGCTGCGCTGATCGCGCAAAACCAGGCTTTCGGCAGCATTCTCGGCACGACCGCGGAGAGCTCCGCCGAAATGTCGCACACGATTGCTCAGCTGATCACCGGGATGCAGTTCCAGGACCGCACCAAGCAACATCTTGCTCAGGTGATCGACGGCCTCAACGTTCTGTCTGATGCCAACCTCTCGATGCAGCAGGCTGCGTGGGCACAGTTTCCTGGCGTCTCCCAGGAGGGCGCTATCGACCAGGACTGGCTGCAACGCCTGATGGACCGTCAGCTCTTGGGCACGGTCAAGCAGCGCATGTTGGCTCAGTTGCTGGCCGAGGGTGATGGGCAAGCTGATCCTAACGTCTGCGCTTCGGGCGCGAGCGAGGAGGACAGCCTGGCCGGCGATATAGAACTGTTTTGAACCTCCATCCTGAACTTAGGGAGTGCGTATGAGATGACTTTCACTCAGCAGACCACCGCCTCGGGCGTCGTCATGGCGCTGCAGGGGTCCTTCACCTTCAAGGACCACCACTCCTTTCGGGCGCTGCTCGACGGCCTGAAGGCGGTTGCCGGGCGCGACCACGTGCTCGACCTAAGCGGGATCGAGTTCTTGGACTCGGCCGCTTTGGGCATGCTGCTCGTTGCCGACGATGAAACCAAAAGCCGCGGCTGCAACTTGACGTTACGTAAACCGTCCAGCCAGATCGCTCGGCTTCTCGAACTCGCATCGATGGATTCGTTGTTCAGGATCGAATCCTGACGCATGTCTCCACACAACACGCACTGGCTTCAGACCATCGGGTAGTCGCGCGTTGTGAAAACGGCATGGAGGCAGTCCTCTGTTTGGGGAACGCACTAAAAAGCTTTTGTCCCCTTGGGCGTGCGCTGCACGAAACGCCGCGACAGCAGGATTAAAAGTCGTTTGCCTTTTTCTCCAAAAACGAAGGCCGTGCTTCGTTGCCACGCTTCGATGAGTCGAACTGTAAGAAGCAGGTCCACCACTCACCGAAACGAAGGCGAGACACGTGGCAGGCCGCCTGTGGGACAACAGACGTAGGTCAACCATTTTGCGCATCCCGGTGCATGCACACGCGGTCGTATGGTGTCGTTCCAACACAGCGTCTTCTGCCATCGTCTGAGTAGATTCCGAAGCTGGCCTCTAGTTAAAAATCCAACCAGTCATGACGTGCCATCGCATTCGCACGTCTTACTCGGAGACGACATGAGCAGGTCAGCACCGCATCAGTCAGCGTCCAACCTCGTGATCCTTGTTGACGACCAGCCGCTTATCAGAAACCCCATAGCGGAGCTGCTCAGGAACGCCGAATTCGCCGTTATCGAGTCAGAAAACGCCGGCGAAGCTCTACGGGTTCTCAAACTTCTCTCTCCGTCGGTAGACGTCTTGTTCACAGATCTGCACTTGTCCGGTGAGATGAACGGGCTTGGCCTGATCTGTCATGTCCACAAGACCTGGCCCTGGATCTCGCTTCTGCTCGGGTCCGGGGAGCTGCCGCCGGCTGAGACAGACATGCCGCCGGTAAGCCGATTCCTCGCAAAGCCCTACGTTCCCGCGCGGATGATCGCTCAGGTTCGGGAGTTGGCCGTTGCCAGACATGCCAATCCGGCAACGTCACCTGCGTACGCCGTGAACTGATACCTGCCGACATAGTGGGCATCGTCTTGGCAGGTCCGTCTGGCTTGAACCGGCTGAACGATCACTGATTTCTTCAAACTGGACGGTATCGTTCCATGCACCGCATCACGCCCGCCTCCAACGTCCTCGCATTTCCAAAGCGCAGTGTCGAAAAACGCCTCTCGAACCAGGACAAGGCTGACGTGTTCGCGTGGGAAGCCGGCGCCGTTCGCCTCGGCTACGACCGGGTCGTCATCGACCAGACCTCCGGTGAACGAGGCCTGGAGAACAGCGAGTTCGTCCTCGTCTATCGCCTCGGCCACCCATGGGCGCTCTGGGGCGTCGCACGACAGGCGAGGGATGTTGTCATGTGGCGATGCAGCGACGGTGTCCAGGCAGGGCTCTACCCGACCGTGAGGGCCGCATTGGCGAGCCTTGCTCCGGTAAGTCGTGGCTCGATCATGCCAACCGGTGGCTACGCCAAGCAGCATAGGCCGTAGACCCGTTCGTAGATCGAGACCAGCGGCCAACAGGAACCAACAGTTTTTGGTTCTTTCCTCCAAAAACAACTGCTTGCTTCCCTGTCCCCGTTAATCGAAATGCTTGACCCTCGCCCAAAGCGCAGCCCTGGACAGTGCCAAGCCGCGGCACAGGATGATCTGCAATCCCGCCTCGTGCGGCATGGTGTAGTCGGCGTCCGACACGCCGGCGAGCTCCGCGGAGCTACAGATCCTGCGGTCCTCATCCAGCTTGCCGCCGACGTCGATCACCACCTTGCCGTCCACGTCGCCGGGCCCCCACTCCCAATACTGGTTGTGGCCGCTCAGCGTGCGCGGCAGCGCGCCGCGCGGGGCGAGTACGTCGACCGCAGCCGCCTCGCCGTAGTTGCCGGCGAAGACTCGTACCGCGGCGCGCTCGTTGGCCGGCAGGGCGCCTGCGATGGCGGCGACCTGGTCGGCGAGGCGCTGCCAGCCGTGCATATCCGCGTAGGTCTGACCGAGGGGTGAGGAACGGTGCCGCTCGTTCTGCATCGGCACGATACCGACCGTGGCGAGCGCCCGGTCGTAGGCGAGCATTGCCGGTTCGGGCAGGACCGGCAGGCTGGTGGGCACCAGCGCCGCGCCGAACACCAGCACCACGGCCAGCACCGCCGGGCGCAGCCGCAGGCGGACCGTGCTGATCCGCTCGACCGCCACGCCGCCGGCCGCGAACAGCGCCGGGTAGATCGCCGCGGGGTAATACGCCTTGCCGTGCAGCAGGATCATGATGGCGAGCAGCGTGCAGGCGCCCACGCCAAGCCAGCGCGCCCTCGGCTGCACGAGGCACCACAGCAGGCCTACGATCCAGACCGGTGCGAGGACAGGGTTGGTGATCGCCACCTGCTGCCACAGGAACGCTGCGGGCGAGAGCAGGACGTTCTTGCCGGCCCGCCCGGCCTGCAGCACCTCCAGCATCGGCAGTCCATGGGTCCACTGCCAGGCCAGGTTCGGCAGCAGGATGGCCGCGCCGAGCGCCGACCCGCCGGCCAGGAGAGGCGAGGCGAGCGCGCGGCCACGTCCTGTGCAGACGATGCCGACCAGCAGGGCAGCCGTCAGCATCAGTGCGCTGTATTTCGCCTCGCCCGCCACCCCCAGCACGAACCCCGCGGCCAGCCACCACGCCGGGTCACGGTCCAGCGCGCGGGCGACGCAGAGAATGCCGAGCGGCCAGCTCAACAGCTGCACCGAGTCGGGGCAGAGCAGCACGCCGAAGGTCATCAGCACCGGCGCCAGCGCGCTGGACAGCGCGGCCAGCCGCACGGCGAAGTGGCCGCCGCCGAACTGCACGGCCAGCAAGCAAACGACGTAGGTGGTGGCACCACCAAGCGCGGCCGGGACAGCGCGCAGCATCGTCAGCGACAGACCCGCCGCCTGGGAGGCTGCGGCCAGCAGCGGCACCACCGGCGGCTGGTCCACGTAGCCCCACGCAGGATGGCGGCCGCAGACAATGAAGTAGAGCTCGTCGCGGAAGAAGCCGTAATGCGGATTCGCCGCGAGGTGGACGACGAAGGTCAGCAGGGCATAGACGATGCCCTCCCGCAGGGCGGACGCTTCCGGACGGGATTCGGTTGGCGGCATGTGCGCAACGGTCGCATGGGCAAGAAAGGCCAGCAGTTCTTTTTTAAAAAAAAGAACCTGAAAACATTTGACTCCTGGGTACCCGTCTGCGGGACGGTCCGCGACACCTGGAACAAAAGCTTTTTGTTTCTTTTTCTCGAAAAAAGAAGCGCTTGCTTTCGGTCTGCCAATCGCCGTCAGTCTCGCCCCATGAAGATACCGGCGTTTGCCCTGCTGATCCTAGCCACGCCCGCCCTGGCCGACCAGGCGAGCAATTTGTGCCGCGGCAACCCGGCCTACTCGCAGCCGGTGATGCTGGCTGTCATCCGCGAACAGCTCCAGCACGATCACGACGCGGCGCTGGACGCCGACACGCCGGAGAAGCTGGCCGGCCAGGCCGTTGAGCAGGGCGTCTCGGAGTGTGCGGCCGAGCTGCGCGCCGACCCCACGCTGACCGTCGCGCTGTCGGGCCTGACAAAGGAGGACAGCTCGGTCGGCTGGGACGCCTACAACACCGCCTGCGCCGGCCACAAGGCGAACAAAGGCGCATGCGTGCAGGCCGAAATCGGCTCGGCCCAGGCGCTGAAGCACCTGATGGGCCCCGGCGCGGCGCCGGGGGCAAAGACGCTGGTGCAGGCGTGCCAGCTGGTGATGGCCGAAGACCCGGCGATGGTGGAGTGGCGGACCTGCGTGGACCAGGCGCTCGCCGTGCACGCCAGTTTGGCACGCGCCCAGCAGTGCAGGCTTTCAGCGAACTGGCACGTGGCCAAGACGGGCGCCGAAGCTGGCGCGGTGATTGCGGCCTGCTTGCGGGGAGGATGAAGGAAGCAAACGCTTCTTTTAGACCAAAAGAAGCAAAAGGCTTTTGCGAGCGCTGTCGCGGGAAGCTGAAACGACACGTCTCCCAACGCGGACCTACAGAGAGCAAAGTTTTTTGGTTTTTTAAAAAAGAACCGCTTGCTTACTTCACCCTTCTTAACAGCACCCGAGTGCTGCCAGGATTAGCCGGATGCGGATGCGTCGCCGCCAACACCAGCGGCCGCAGCCGCGGCAGGTTCAGCCACATCGGCAGTTCCCGCTTGATGACGCCCCCCGTCTCCCCCGACCCGCGTCCGGTAATGACCTCCACGCAGCGCAGTTGTTCGGCGTGGGCGGTCACCAGGAAGCGTTCCAGCGCGTGGAAGGCGGCCTGCGCCGTCTTTCCGTGCAAATCCAGCGTGCGGGCAGGTGCCAGCTTGCCGCCGCGCAGCCGGTTCCAGGTGGCGTTGTCCAGCCCGGCCGGTTGCAGCCCGGTGGTGAGAGGCTGTGGCGTGGATACCGGGCGGGCCCGCGGCGTGGGCAGGGCGGGCGGGTGGGCGGATGCTGCCGGCTTAGGCGGGGCCGCGGCTTCCGGCGGGGCCGGCCGGCCGCCCAGTGCGCGCACGTGACGGATGTAGGCGGCCCACGCGTCGCGGTCGTGCTGGGTGAGTGGTCGGGGACGCGGCGGCATGCCACCACTGTAGCGCAGGTGCCCCGCCATGCACGGCGAGTTTGCTTGCGCCCGGCCGACAGTTGAGGATCATCGTAACCTTTTGAGGGGTGATGCCATGGGCAGATTTCATTCGAGTTTCCGCAACGCACCCGAGACGGCCACCCGCATCAGCGACGTGGACCCGAACAACGAGGTGCAGGTCACCGTCGTGCTGAAGCCGGCCGCACCGCTGGACGCGGCCACCCATGCCGGTGGCCCGGGGATCAGCCGCGAGGCCTACCGCGCGCTGCACGGAACCCCGGAAGCCAGCGTCCGGCACGTGCGCGACGTAGCCAAGGCGTTCGGCCTGACGGTAGTCCACGAGGATGCCGGCGCCCACCTGGTCAAGCTGCGCGGCACCTACGCACAGATGACCGCCGCCTTCCGCCCGGAGCAGATCGGCGTCTACACCGAAGCCGGCCGCACCTTCGTGGCGCGCTCCGGCCACATCGAGGTCCCCGACGAGATCACCGCCGACGTGGTGGCCGTGATGGGGCTGGACCAGCGCCAGGTTGCCAAGGCGCATTTCCGCGCCGCCCCCGCGGCCACGGCTACCTCCTACACCCCGGCGCAGGTGGCCGCCGCCTACCAGTTCCCCACCGGCGTGGACGGCACCGGCGAGACGGTTGGCATCATCGAGCTAGGCGGCGGCTACGCGGACGCCGACGTGGCCGCGTATTTCACCTCGGTGGGCGTCACCCAGACCGGCACGCTCACCTCGGTGGACGTGGACGGGGCCACCAACGCCGGCGAGGCCGACCCCGACGGCGCCGACGGCGAGGTGCAGCTCGACATCGAGGTGGTGGGCTCGGTGGCACCGGGTGCCAACATCGTAGTGTATTTCGGCCCCAACCAGGGCAGCGGCTTCCACGACGCCATCAGCCAGGCGGTCAACGATACCGCCAACAACGTCTCGGTCATCTCCATCAGCTGGGGCGGACCGGAGAGCACCTACGCGGCGCAGGACGTCACCGCGTTCGAGCAGGTGCTGGCCCAGGCCGCCACCCTGGGCATCACCGTGTGCGTGGCCTCCGGCGACAGCGGGTCTTCCGACGGGCTGACCGACGGTGCCAACCACGTGGACTACCCCGCCTCCAGCGTAAGCGTGCTGGCCTGCGGCGGCACCAGCCTGCCGCAGGGCGGCACCGAGGTGGCTTGGAACGACGGCGCGCAGGGCGGCGCCTCGGGCGGCGGCTACTCGGCGCAATTCGCGCTGCCGGCCTGGCAGAGCGGCACGGTGCAGAACACCATGCGAGGGGTGCCGGACGTCTCGGGCGACGCGGACCCCCAGACCGGCTACCAGGTGAGCGTGGACGGCACGTCGACGGTGATCGGCGGTACCAGCGCGGTGGCACCGCTGTGGGCAGGGCTGGCGGCGCTGATCAACCAGTCGCTGGGCCGCAAGGTCGGGTTCATCAACCCGGTGCTGTATGCAACCCCCGCGGCGTTGACGGACATCACGTCCGGCAATAACGGTGCCTTCCAGGCGGGGCCCGGCTGGGACCCGGTGACGGGTCTGGGGTCGCCTTTGGGAAATCAGGTTCTGGCGGCGTTGCAGGCCTCGGCGGCCACCAGTTGAAGCGAGCTGTCCACCACAGGCGTGCCGGTTCGACGCGCGACCGGCACGCCGAGCGGAGACGCGCGCGGCATCTGGGCAAGTCAGCATCGGGCCACGCAGCGTCGGGGCGAGCAACACGCCGGCCGAGCGGCGTCAAAGCACGCAGCTTCGGGACGAGCGACATGCGGGCACGCGATGGCGGCGCGAGCCGCGTCCGCGGAGCAACGTCGGCCCGATCAGCATCGGGCCAAGCGACGTCGAAGCAAGCAGAGTCAAAGAAGGCAGCTTCGGGGCCAGCAGCATCCAGGCGCACAGCGTCGACGCGAGAAGCACCAGGCCGAGCAGCATTGGGCCGAGCAGCATCGGGCCGAGCAGCCTCGGAGCAAGCAGCGCGGGCAGGCGGCGCGACGATGACGAGCGCCGCGCAGGTCGGCAAGGCGCCGCACCTGAAGCGCACGGCGTGACGCGTCTGGCCAGGCTCGTCTCGGCGCGGCCGGGCGCCGCAGCGCTGGCGCTGATCCTGCTGGTCACCGGCCTGCTCTGGCATAACCAGCGCATCCAGAAACTGAACGTGTTCGACCAGCCGTTCTACCTCGGCATCGCCTACGACCTGGTCCACCACGGACGCTTCTCCGACGGCTACATGTTCGCTGAGCCCGGGCCGGACGGCGTGCGGCCGGCGGGGATGCGCTTCTCGCCGCTGTGGCCGGGGCTGGTGGCCGCCGCCGCCGGGCTGGATGGCCGGCTGCGCGCCGGCATGGATTGCGTGGTCGGCAGCGCCGGCCACGACGACACCTGCCCATCCGCCGCGCCCAGCCTGCGCCTTCTGCAGTTCGCCGAACTCGCCGGCTTTTTCTGGCTGGTCTGGTGGATGGGCGGCGTTGCCGGCGGTGCCACGGTCGGCTGGCTAAGCCTGGGCCTCGCGCTGGTGACCAGCCCGCTGCTGCTGCGGTCGGTGGCCTACCTGATGACGGAGATGACCTGCCTGTTCCTCTCCACCGCCGCGATCGCTGCCGGCGTGTGCGCGCTTGTGGCGGGCCGCGCCAATCCGGCGGCGGGCGGACCGACGCGCCTGGGCACGGCGTCGCGCACCTGCCTGGGCTGGGCCTGTGCGTCGGGTGCGCTGCTGGGGCTGACGGCGCTGACCCGGCCTGCGTTCCTCTACCTCGTTCCGATGACGCTGCTGGCCCTGGCCTTGGCCGGACGCCGCCGCGCGCTGCTGCCGGGCGCCGCCTTTCTCGCCGGCGCGGTGGCAACGCTGGCACCGTGGATCGCGCGCAACGCGGCCGTGCTCGGCCGGCCGGCGCTGACCTACGGCTACGACAGCCACACGTTGGTGCAGCGCATCGCCTTCGACACCATGACCTGGCGCGAATACGCCCGCGCCTACCTGTGCTGGCTACCGGACGGCACCGCTTTGGGCCGCAACTTCCTCGGCCCGCACGGCTGCGACCGCTTCGCCTGGGACGACCAGCCCAGCTCCTTCTACGTGCTCGGCCTGCGGCACATGCTGCCGGAGACGCTGTCCGCAGCCGGCGGCTACGACCACCACCTGCGCTACCTGCTGACCCACTACATCCTCCGCATGCCGGTCTGGCACCTGCTGGTCTCCATCCCGCTGGCGCTGCGTGGCGCTTACGTCGCGCATTGGTGGGGCTTCATCCTGCTGCCGGCAGCCCTGGCCTGCACCGTGCTGGCGCTGCGCCGCGCGTGGCGCGGCGACAGCAGGGCCGCCGCCTTTTTGGTCATGGCGCTGCCGGCCTGGTTCATGCTGGCGCTGAACGCCGGCGTGGCGGTGAACCAGGTGCGCTACAACCTGCTGCTGATCCTACCCTACGCGGTCGCCGGCGCGCTCGGCCTGCGCGCGCTGTGGGCGCAGGCGGGCCTGCGCTGGCGGGTGCTGCCGGACGGCGTTCCCGCGTCTTGAAGCAGGCCGCGCACCCCTTCGTGCTGGACGGCGTGGTCGCCCGGCTCTATCCCGGCCCCGGGCGGTCCCTCGCGACCGGCCCCGGCCGGCTCGGGCGATCCGGCGCCGCCGGCAACGTGCTGTGGCAGGCGAGCGACACGATCTACGACCTGGACCTGTTCGCCGGCTTCTGGGCTTTCGACGCCGGGCAGATCGACTGGCTGTCCGGCTTCCTGTGCGATCCGGCGACGAGCGAGATGTTCCTGCGTCTGGCAGAGCCGGCAGCGGACGAGGAAGAGCCCGAGGAGATCTACGCGCGGGCGTCGATGAACACGCTGGAGAACGACTTGCAGGATGAGTATTCTTGAGGACAGGAAAGCAAGCGGTTCTTTTTTGAAAAAAAGAACCAAACTACTTTTGCTCCCTGGGTCCTCGTCTGTGGGAAGGTCCGCGACAGCCGTGACAAAAGTTTTTTGCTTCTTTTTTTCCAAAAAAGAAGCGCGTCCTTGAGCTTGCTTTCCGACGTAGGCGGCACCCTCCAAAACCTGGCCTACACCGGCGCGCAGGCCTGGCCGTTCTCCACCATCACCGTGCGCATCGGCGTCACCGGCCTCTCCCGCGCCGGCAAGACCGCGTTCCTCACCTCGGTCGCCGCCAACCTGATGGCGCGCCGCTGGGCGCTCGCGCCGCTGGGCGCCGGCGACGTGCCGCGCTTCGACCAGGCGCGCCACCTCGCCCGCCTCGCCGCCGACCCGCCTGCCTGGCCGGAGCGCACGGACGCCGCCTCGCTGCTGGCGCTGACCACCAGCCTGCCGCGCGGCCTGCTGCCGGCGCGCCACGTGCGGCTGGAGTTCCTGGACTACCCGGGCGAGTGGCTGATCGACTTGCCGATGCTGCGCCAGACCTACGCCCAGTGGTCGGACGCGACACTGCGCCGCCTGGAATCGGCGTCCGTGGCGCCGGTGGCCGCACCGTTCCTCGCCTTTATCGGCGGCATCTCCGCCAAGGCCGCCGCCGACGAGGCGCTGGCCCATGCCGGCACCCGTTTGTATCGCGACGTGCTGGGCAAGCTGCGCGACAAAGGCCTCGCGTTCCTGCAGCCCGGCCGCCACGTGATGCCGGCTCCCGGCCCGGAAGCGCCGTGGATGAGCTTCTTTCCGCTTCGCACTCAGGGCGGCCTGGCCTCGCTGCTGACCGACCGCTACGCCGCCTACCTCGGCGCGGTGCGGCGCGACCTCGCCTCGCCGTTGTTCGCCAACGTGGACCGGCTGGTGATCCTGGCCGACGTGCTGAGCGCGCTGCACGCCGGACGCGACGCGTTCGCCGACATGCGGGCGGCACTCTCGGCCGCGGCCGGGTCGCTGCGCTGGCAGTTCGACTGGTGGGAGGCGCTGGGCGCGCTGACCGAGCTGCGCCTGCCGCCGCGCATCGTCAACCGGGTGGCGTTCGCCGCTACCAAGGCGGACCACGTGGCCGAACGCCAGCGCGGCAACCTCGCGGCGCTCATGCGCTCGCTGGCGCAGGTGCCGGCCACCGGCGTGCGCAGCACCCACGCCGCCATCGCCTCGGTCCGCTGCACGGAGGATTTCGTCTGGACGCTGGACGGCCGCCCGGTCTCCGCCGTGCGCGGCCGGGTGCTGGGCCAGCAGGTGATGACGCGCTCCTACCCCGGGGAGGTGCCGGACCAGCCGCCGGAGGACGATTTCTGGGAGCATCCCTTTCTGGCCCTGCCGCAGTTCGAGCCGATGCGCCTGCCGGACGGCGGCCGTCTCGGCGTGCCCAACGTCGGGCTGGACGCGCTGCTGGCGTTCCTGCTGGAGGACGTGACGTGAGCGGCACCGGCCCGGGCGACCCCCGGCCGCGGCCGCGCATTGAAACGGAGGCGCCGTCGCGTGCCGGCGGCCCGGCCGAGGGACGTCACTCCACCGAAATGCGGCCGGTCGGCCGCCCGCCGCCGCCCCGCATCGAGACGGAGGCGGCGTCCGGTGCTGAGGGCACGGGCGAGGAACGTGACGTAAGCGGTCCCTCTCGTGGCGAGCGCCCGCCGTTACCCCGGGTCGAGATGGAGGCGCCCGATGCCGTCGGTCCTCGCAGCAAGGGTGGCGTGGGCCGGGCTCAGCCGGTCACGCGCCGGTCAACGCCGATCGTGGAGACGGAGAAGCTGTCCGGCTCCGGCGTTCCTGGTAGAGGACGCGACGTGAGCGGGACCAGGCCGAATGAGCGCCGGCCACTGCCCGGCCTCGCGTTACAGGAGCTGCCTGATGCTGCCTTGGCTGCCAAAGGCCGTGACGTGAGCCAGACCCGGCCGGATGAGCGCTGGCCAGCGCCCCGCATCGAGACCGAGGAGCTGCCCGCCTCTCGCTTGGAGTCGGCATTGCCATTGATCGAGCTGTCCGTCCCGCCGCGTCGGCAATGGGGCATGCCGGCGTTGGTGTTCGGCGGTGCCACCGTGCTGGTGCTGGGCGCCGCCGGCCTGGAGACGTTCGAGCTGGTAGCCGATACCTTCGCACGCTCCGGCCTGCTGGGCGGGGCGGCGGCGGGCGTCGCCGGCGTGGGATTCAGCATGATCGGCCTGGGGTTCTGGCGCGAGTGGGCGGCGCTCTCCGCCCTGCGCGGCGTGGACCGGCTGCGCGCGGCGCTGTCCGGTCAGGACGCGGTGGCGCGGGCGCGGGCGGCGCGGGAGTGGCTGCGCGAGCTGCCCGAGGGACCCGCGCTGCTGCCAGCGGTGAACGCGGTCAACGATCCAGACGCGATCCTCGCACTGTTGCGCGCCGGGCCGGTCGCCAGCCTGCGCGGCCAAGCCGACGCGCTGGGGCGGGCCGCGGCGTTGCAGTCGGTGGCGGGCATTGCCGCGATGCCCTCGCCGGGGCTGGCGGCGCTGTTCGTCGCGTGGCGCGGGTTGCGCCTGGTGCGGCAGATCGCACAGCTGCACGGGTTGCGGCCGGGCGCATTGGCGACGCTGGGACTATTGCGGCGGACAGCGTTGTCCGCTGGTGCTGTGGCAGGTGTGGAAGTGGCGACGAACACCGCCGCACATGCGCTGCTATCGAGTCCGTTGCTGACGCACGTGGCAGGCGAGATGGCGGGTGCGGGGGTGGCGGCACGGCGGATGCTGGTGCTGGCCCGGGCGGCGAGCGTTGCGTGCTCGCCGGTGCCGCCGGAGTAAAGGCAAGTGCTTCTTTTTTGAAAAAAAGAAGCAAAAAACTTTTGTCTCCGCTGTCGCGCGCTCGCCGGAAAGGTCGCCGACAGGGAGCAAAAGTTTTTTGGTTCTTTTTTCAAAAAAGAACTGCTTTCTTCCTACCCGAACTGGTTCATCGTGTTGTGCGCGCCGCCCGCCTTCAGCGCCGCCTCGCCAGCGAAGTACTCCTTGTGGTCGTCGCCCACGTCGGAGCCGGCCATGTTCTGGTGCTTCACGCAGGCGATGCCCTGGCGCACTTCCTGACGCTGAACGCCCAGCACGTAGCCGAGCATGCCCTGATCGCCGAAATAACTCTTCGACAGGTTGTCCGCCGACAGTGCCGCGGTGTGGTAGGTCGGCAGCGTGATCAGGTGGTGAAATATGCCGGCGCGCTTCGCCGCGTCCGCCTGGAAGGTGCGGATGCGCTCGTCGGCTTCCTTTGCCAACGCGGTCTCGTCGTAGTCCACGCTCATCAGGCGGGCTCGGTCGTAGGCGGTGACGTCGTGGCCTTCGCCCTTCCACGCGTCGTAGACCTGCTGGCGGAAGTTCAGCGTCCAGTTGAAGCTGGGCGAGTTGTTGTAGGCGAGCTTGGCGTTCGGGATGACGGCGCGGATACGGTCCATCATGCCGGCGATCTGGCTGACGTGCGGCTTCTCCGTCTCGATCCACAGCAGATCGGCCCCGTTCTGCAACGACGTGATGCTGTCGAGTACACAACGGTCCTCGCCGGTGCCGGCGCGGAACTGGAACAGGTTGCTCGGCAGGCGCTTCGGACGCAGCATCTTGCCGTTGCGGTTGATGATGACGTCACCGTTGCGGGCGTCGCCGGGAGCGACCTCCTCGCAGTCGAGGAAACTGTTGTACTGGTCGCCAAGGTCGCCCGGCGTGTGGCTGACGGCGATCTGCTTGGTCAGGCCCGCGCCGAGCGAGTCCGTGCGGGTGACGATGATGCCGTCGTCCACGCCGAGCTCGAGGAAAGCGTAGCGGCAGGCGCGCACCTTGGCGATGAAGTCCTCGTGCGGCACGGTCACCTTGCCGTCCTGGTGGCCGCATTGCTTCTCGTCGCTGACCTGGTTCTCGATCTGCAGCGCGCAGGCGCCGGCCTCGATCATCTTCTTGGCCAGCAGGTAAGTGGCCTCTGCGTTGCCGAAGCCGGCGTCGATGTCGGCGATGATCGGCACCACGTGGGTCTCGTAGTTGTCCACACGCGCCATCAGCTCGGCCTCACGCGCGGCGTCGCCGGACTTGCGGGCGGCGTCAATCTCGCGGAACAGGCCGCCCAGCTCGCGCGCGTCGGCCTGGCGCAGGAAGGTGTAGATCTCCTCGATCAGCTTGGGCACGGTGGTCTTCTCGTGCATCGACTGGTCGGGCAGCGGGCCGAAATCGCTGCGCAGGGCGGCGACCATCCAGCCCGAGAGGTAGATGTAGCGGCGCTTGGTGGTGCCGAAATGCTTCTTTACCGCGATCATCTGCTGCTGGGCGATGAAGCCGTGCCAGGCGCCCAGCGACTGGGTGTAGAGCGACGAATCCGCGTCGTAGGCCGCCATGTCGGCGCGCATGATGGCGGCCGTGTAGCGGGCGATGTCCAGGCCGGTCTGGAAGCGGTTCTGCAGACGCATGCGTGCCACGGACTCGGGGTTGATGCCGTTCCAATTGGACCGCGCCTCGATCAGGTCGGCCGCCTGCGCCTGGTGCTCCTGGTAGGCGGATGGACGGCCTATGGCTCCCGACAGCGAACCGGTCGAACCTTCAGGGGCATACAGGGGGGCTGGAATATTCATGGAGGGCAAACAACCTTATATCGTAACGACTGTCTATCCATATCGGCCATAGCCGCGCCGGAAGATAGCTCGCGGGTGCAGCATTGGCCATTTTTTTGTCGTGTGGCCTACCCATCGCAATGTAAAGTTGTAAAGCATGTAAAGTCAGGTGAAATTGAGGCGTGTGCGCGAAGCTGGGCGGCAACGTGATCGGGAGCCACCTGGCTCGCTGTCGGCATGGAAACAACCGTTCCGGCGTTCAGGCGGGTCCTGTCGTCTGGGTGATTGCATAAGCAAAGTGGGAATCGACCGTTGTGAAGAAAGCAAGGCCTTCTTATTTGGAAAAAAAGAAGCAAAAATCTTTTGGTTTGGCTGTCGCGGAGCCTCCGGCAGCGCGCGCCCAGGGAGCAAAAGTTTTCTGGTTCTGTTTTTCAAAAAAGAATCGCTTGCCTTGCCTGCGCTCGGCCAGAACCTAGGATTCCAGGCACATGGCACGGCCACTCATCGGGCGAACGGTACGCAGGCTGCGGACCGAGCAGAACCTCTCCCAGCAGGCGCTCGCCGCCAAGCTCGGCATCTCGCCCAGCTACCTGAACCTCATCGAGCACGACCAGCGTAACGTCACCGCCAGCCTTGTCATCAAGCTGGCCGAGATGCTGCGGGTGGACTTGGCCGCGCTGTCCGGCGCGCAGGAGCGCGAGCTCGAGTTCGGCCTGCGCGAGGTGTTCTCCGACCCCCAGCTCGGCACCGAACCCATTCCGGACTCCGAACTTGAAGGCGTGGCCAGCAACCCCAACGCGGCACGCGGCGTGCTGGCACTCTACCGCGCCTGGCGGGTGGCGCGCGAGGACGCGTCCGGCCTGGCGTTGCCGTCCGGCCGCCGCATCCTGCTGCCCAACGAGGAGGCGCGCGACGTCTTCCACGAACGCGGCAACTACTTCGCCGAACTGGAATCCGCAGCCGAAAGCATCGCCAACCAGCTGAACGTGACGCCGGCCGAGACCAACCACGCCATCGCCGAACGCCTGCGCCGGCTGCACCGGGTCAGCGTGCGCGTCAGCCCGATGGAAGACGCGCTGCGGCGCTACGAACCGGAAACCCGCACGCTCACGCTGTCCGAACAACTGCCGCGCGAAAGCCGCGGCTTCCACATGGCGTTCCAGATCATCCTGCTGGAAGCACGCGACATGGTCGAGGCGCTGCTCACCCGCATCGCGCCCAGCTCACCGGAAGCCGCCAGCCTGATCCGCATCGGCCTGCTGAACTACGCCGCCGCCGCGCTGCTGATGCCGTACACCGCGTTCCTCGAATCCTCGCGCCTGCTGCGGCACGACGTGGACGCGCTGGCTGCCCGGTTCTGCGTCAGTTTCGAACAGGCCTGTCATCGCCTCAGCACTTTGCAAAAATCCGGCGCGCGCGGCATCCCGTTCTTCTTCCTGCGCGTGGACCCGGCCGGCAACGTCAGCAAACGTTTTTCCGCCGGCGGCTTTCCGTTTGCGCGCTACGGCGGCAGCTGCCCGCGCTGGGTGGTACACGCGGCGTTCGCCACACCCGGCACGCTGCGCGTGCAGGTGGCGCAACTGACGGACGGTGCGACGTTCCTGTGTTTCGCCCGGTGCATAGAAGGCCAAGCCGCGGCCTGGGGCGAGCCGCCGCCGACGCACGTGGTCGCCATGGGCTGCGACGTGGCGCATGCCGGCGAGGTGGTCTACGGCGACGGGCTGGCGCTTGAGCAGGCTGCAGTGGGGATTGGGCTGTCGTGCCGGCTGTGCGACCGGCAGAACTGCCGCAGCCGGGCGTTTCCGCCGTTGGAACACCGGTTGGCACTGGATCCGAATTTGGAGAGCGATAGTCCTTATCGGTTCGAGCCGGTGGGGAGAAAGTAAGCAAGGCCTTCTTTTCTGAAGAAAAGAAGCAAAAGACTTTTGTCTCTGCTGTCGCGATCGTTCTGCAGCGCGCGCCCAAGGGAACAAAAGTTTTCTGGTTCTTCTTTTCAAAAAAGAACCGCTTGCCTTTACTTTCCTTGGTCAAAATCTTGGGCGGTCAATCAATCCCCGCCAGCACCGCCAACTTCCCCCGCACCTCTGCCAGCACCACCGCCGGCACCGCGCCACCCGCCCAGCTCACCGGCCGCGCCATCGTGTCCACGCTCCGCACGTGGCTCGTCAGCACCTCGCCGGCCACCGCCAACCCTGACGGCAACACCACGCTCGTGCCGAACGGGCGCCCGCGCGAGGTGATCGGGCAGACGATCGCGAACCGCGTCGCCTGCCAGAACGGCCGGGGAGAGATCACCAGGGCAGGCCGCCGGCCGCTCTGCTCACGGCCGATGCGCGGGTCGAAATCCAGCCAGATGAGGTCGCCGGCGTTTGGCTCGTAGCCAGGCTCAGTCAACAGCTTCCCGGCCCTGGTCGTCACCCCAGTCGAACGCGTCCGACATCGCCGCAGGGGTCAGGCCGGCCAGCATCTCCGACAACTCGTAGCGCGCCGGCATGGAGATGACGATGTGGTCGCCCTGCGCCTCCAGATCCACGCGCGCGCCTTCGGTCAGGCGAAAACGCCGACTACGAACGCGAGGAGTTCCTCCTGGAGAGAGGAGCAAAACCTTCGCTCTCCAGGTTGCTCGAAGCTGAAGCATGTCGTCTCAGCCGTCCGCGACAGCCGCAACAAAAGCTTTTTGCTTCTTTTTCTCGAAAAAGAAGCGCTTGCTTGCCTCTCCCTACGACCGCTTCCCCTCCAAAACCTCGCGAGCCGCATCCAACCTGTCGCTATACGCATCCAGCGCCGCCGCTGTCGCATGCGCGTATTTGTCCGCATCCGCCCAGCGGCGTTCCTCGACCGCCTCGCGCACCGCCGGCAGCGTTTTCGCCGCGTAGCCGGTGAACCGGCCCGGCGCGAAGATCAGGTTCTTGTACCAAGGCCGCCCCGGCAAGCCGGCATCCGGCGCCAGTGTCTGGTCGATCGTCAGCATCACCTCCTGCAGCTTCGCCAGGCGGTCCGGCGGCAGGCCGGCGCCGTCGTGGGCCAGCGCCGCGTCGTAGGCGTGTGCGCTCTGCTTCAGCCTGGTCACCGCGTTGTCCAGCGCTGCGAACTCCACCGCCGGCACCGGGCCCAGCGCCTCGGGCGGCGCGTTGGAGCGTGTCGGGTCCGCGGCCAGCGCGTAGTCGTGCTCGCGCAGCAGCGCGGCCTGCGTCTCGGAGGTCTGCCGTGCGGTCTCGAGCTGCTTCTTCAGGTCCGCCAGGTAGCCGGCAACCGCGTCGGCGAAGTCGCCGGCGCGCTGCTGCGGCAGGGTGGCGTCGGCCATGCGCAGCACCGCGCGGCCGACAGTCTTGGCCAGCAACGCGTCGTAGACGAAGCCGGGGTCGACGAAACGGCTGTGGTGCTCCCAAGTGTCGTAGGCGGAGTGATACACCCCGCCGGCCTCGCCCTCGCCGCCGTAGCCCAGGTTCAGCGCCGGCAGGCCGAGGTGCTGCAGGAAACTGGAGAAGTCCGACCCCGACCCGAGGGCTGCCACCGCGATGTCGTGGCCGGGGTCGGCCAGCTCGCGGGCGTCGGCCAGCTCGCGCGGTGTCGCACCCGGCTCGGTGGCCGCCACGCGGACGGCGGCGCGCAGGCGATGGGCCACCGAGACGTGGGTCTCCGGGTCGGTGACGTCGGAGGCCAACTGGCTGACGAAGTGCCGGAAATCCGGGCTGCCGCCGGCGTCGAGCAGGCCGCGGGCGTTCTCGTCGGAGTTGATGTAGAGGACGGCGTGTTTCTTCAGATCGTCGGCATGGGTTTCCGCCCACTCGGTCGAGCCGATCAGGCCCGGCTCCTCGGCGTCCCAGCTTGCGTAGATGATGGTGCGCTTCGGCTTGTAGCCGGCGTGGACCAGACGGCCGATCGCCTGCGCCTCGGCCAGCAGGGCGGACTGGCCGCTGAGCGGGTCGCTGGCGCCGAACACCCAGCCGTCGTGGTGGTTACCGCGCACCACCCACTGGCCCGGCAGCTCGGCGCCGCGCATGGTGGCGATCACGTCGTAGATCGTCTTCTGGCTCCAGTCGGACTTCACCGCCAGGTGCACAGGCGCCGGGCCGGGGCCCACGCGGTAGGTGATCGGCAGGCTGCCGCGCCATTCCGCCGGCACCGGCTGGCCGCCCATCGTGGCCAGCAGGTGGATGGCGTCGGCGTAGGAGATGGGCAGCGCCGGAATCTTAAGGATCACCGGCGCGTCGGCGCGATCTATCCGGTGGGCGTCGACGGTCGCACCCACGCCCGGGGTGAGCGGGTCGCCGGGGTAGAGCGGCATGTCGGCCACCGAGCCGCGCTGGATGCCCTGAGGCGGGCGCGCCGGGCCGTTCGGGTAGGTGCGGTCCACGCTGTAGCCGTCCTGCGCCGGGTCGGAGTAGATGATGCAGCCGACCGCGCCGTGATCCTGCGCCAGCTTGGGCTTCAGGCCGCGCCAGCCGTGGCCGTAGCGGGTGATGACGATCTTGCCGCGCACGTCCACGCCCAAGCGCTCGAGCTGCTTGTAGTCGTCCTGCATGCCGAAGTTGACGTAGACGAGCGGGGCGGTGACGTCGCCGTCGCCCTGGTAGGCAAGATAGGCGGGCAGCGCGTCCTGCGTGCGGGCGGAGGTGGCATCGCCGGGCACGGCGCGTTCCTGCAGAGTGGCGCGGAACGGGGCGGGCGAGCTGGTCTCCAGCACCTCGGAGACCGGGGTGGGGTAGAGCACCTGGAAGGTCTCGATGTGCGCGTCCCAGCCCCATTGCTGGAACAAATGCAGCTCGAACTCGGCGTTCGCCTTGTCGTGGGCGGAGCCCACCTGGTTCGGCTCGCTGGCCATCTGCTTCAGCCAGCCGCCGATCTCAGCGGGGTTGATCTCCGCGTCGAAGCGCTGCTCCAGGGTGGCCTGGTCGGCCTGCGGCTGGGCGTGCAACAGCGCCGGGGCGGCGAGGGCGACGGTGGCGAGGAGGGCGGTTCTGCAGCGCATGCGGCGAGGCTCCGGGGTGGCTGGGCGGGAGCCAAGCAGGATTGCGCAGGGCGCGCTACCCCGTTTGGACTTGGTTGACTTGCATGGGCGGGCGGGGATAACAGGCGCCGCTCTGGCGGATGGCGACGTAGCTCAGCGGTAGAGCAGGGGAATCATAATCCCTTGGTCGGGTGTTCAAGTCACCCCGTCGCTACCATCCCAAGCTTCGGGATAGTGTCCATCCTAGCGTGTCTCTCTGGCGCATCAGCGTGTCCAACCGTGTAACTGAAGGCAGTCGGCAATCACGATGGCTTGCGACTGGCCAAGGCTTGTTGGTGCGACAGGCTCGCGACCTTCGTGACCGTCGCAAGCGAGACCTACTGGAGCTAAGTACAACAGGCGTCGGGTTTACGAGGGGCAATCTGAATGTAGCCTCCCCCGACTATGCTTCGGGCATGCCGGGATACTTGGGGGTAAGCACCGGAGGAGATGGTGCTGGTAGTGGAACGCTCGGCATCTCGCGAAAGCTAATCGGCTTGGGGTCGGCCGGCGCACGCACGTCGCGGAAGCATGCCGCGACCAACCCTGCGCTGGGAATGGCCAGCATCGAATTGATCCCTGACAGCCGGGTAGGCTGAGGCGCGGCTCTAGCCAAGTGAAGGTCGCGCACGGCGGATCAGCAAAAGCCTGCACGTAGATGGCACCGCACGGCGTCGGTTCTCCTCCTAAAATCCGGCTTTGAAGTCAGACCACCTGTCGGCAACCAACGTCGTGAGCTGCTGACGCATGACTGGCATGGCTCACGACTGATCGAGGCGCCTGGCCGCCAGCAGTGCCCATGTTGAAAACGATACCGGACTGATTTGAAGCTGTGAGATGGTCAAGCGGCCTCGTGGCCAGGGTAGCTCTTTGCGCTCTCCTACAGCCCTGAAACCTGCTCCCTGGGCCAAGCGCCGCCTCGGAGTTTCAAGCTCGTTTCATTTCTTGATTGTGAAACCACGATTTGATATGGATATCGAAACGGTCCGCCTGAGCGCGGATGCACCAAGGGGCTGACGATGCGGTATGTGCTACTAGCGGCTGTGATCGTGCTCGGGGGTGTCAGCCAAGCACGCGCCAACCTCGTCACCAACGGTGATTTCGAGACGACAACGCCCTTGCTTGCCAACACGAGCACCGAGGGCCAGGTCGGATACAACATCAGCGCCACCGGCTGGACAATTTCGGGTGGATACACGTTCTTGTTCAACGCCGGAACGGCGGACACGACCGGAGCAACCGGCCAGTCTGGCAACCTCCAGCTGTGGGGGCCTGGCAACGGATCAGCAAACGGCCTGCCGGCGGCCAGCCCCACGGGCGGCAACTACCTGGCCCTTGATGGTGCGTACCAGCAGGCGCCGATCCAACAGACAATCAACAACCTTATCGTCGGCGACCACTACTCGGTGTCGTTCTATTGGGCCGGCGCCCAACAATACAATTACAGTGGCGCCACCACCGAGCAGTTTGACGTCTCACTCGGAAGTCAGATGCAAGCGACCAATATCGTATCCGACGTGAGCCATGGTTTCACCGGCTGGGCGCGGACGACCTTCAATTATACCGCTACTTCCACCAGCGAGGTTCTATCGTTCCTCGCACAAGGAACGCCTGGCGGCGAGCCGCCTTTCTCAGTGCTGGACGGCGTTGATGTCGAACACAATGTGCCCGAACCCACGTCCCTGGGGCTTCTCGCCGGTAGCCTATGCGTTGCTGCCTGCCTGATCGGAACGCGTGCGCGTCGTCGGGCACTCGCCTGCTGACAACGCGCAGGCTCAACAGAGAAAGACGGCGCACGCTGCGTAAGACGTCTCGATCGTGCGAACTGACCACCGACGCCATCCAGCGCCCCTGCACCATCCCTGCCCGAAGATCTCCGGGCAGCGGAAGCTCGCCTCCATCACCTGGGGCCACACCTGCGCAAATCCTGGCGGACGTTCCCCAACGGGCGGGGAAGCCCGAGAGCCCACCTTCTTCAACCGAGGGCTGAAGCCCATCCATGTCAAAGCAGGCGATGCCAGGCCGCACGAGAAGAAGATAGGGTGAGCACGCAGAGCCGGTTCACAGTGGCCGGTTCCGGCAGGCACGCATTACGGCAGGTTTTCGCGTCTTCTCCCCAAAGCGCGTCCAGTCGTTGCCGGATACTCTCAATCCAGATGGTCGTCGGCATTCAAGACGGCCGGTTCCCAGCAGGAGAGCGCGGCGCAACTTGCAGCCTGCGCGCTTCAGCTAGCCGGATGAACTTGCGACAAGGCTGTGGCTTAGTGGAGAGCCCGCCCTCATCGGAATTTCGGGAGAAGCGTCATACTTGATCTGGGTATTCAAATTACCCTGGTGCTCCCGTCGGCTCCTCGACTGTTCGCGAGCAAGGCAAGCAGTTCTTTTTTGAAAAAAAGAACCAAAAAACTTTTGTTCCTTGGTGCACGCGTTGCGAGAGCCTCCGCGACAGCAGGACCAAAAGTTTTTTAATGCTTTTGCCTTGCTCGCCCAGAACTGAGGAATCGAAACTCGGGCGCGATGGCATTATGTGACCCCCGCCGACCTAGACCGATCAGGCAGTCAAAGCCCTGCCCAACCAAGGACGCCTACCATGAAGACACTCGCCGCCGGACTGCTTCTCGCCTGCCTGGCCGTCCACCCGCAGCAGGCCGCAGCCACCACCGGCCTGGTGGTGCAGGGCGACAACGCCGGGTTCAAATACAGCCCGGCGCCCGCCTCCCTGCCCAAGGGCACGCAAATCAGCAACCTGCTCGGCGACCCGTCTCAGCCCGGGCCGTTCGTGCTGCGGCTGATCTTCCCGCCGCACACCGATATCAAGCCGCACACTCACTCCAAGCCGGAAACCGTCACAATCCTGTCCGGATCGATCTACCACGAGCACGGCGCCAAGCTGGTCCGCGCGAGCGGCACGGAACTGACCGCGGGCGGCTTCGTCTACCTGCCGGAGGGGATGCCCCACTCCCTCTGGACCACGGACCAGCAGGCGGTGATTCAGGTTTCCGGCACCGGCCCGTTCGGCCTGCAATACGTGAACCCGGCCGACGACCCGAGCCGCGCGAAGTAGCGCCCACCACGTTCATTCTGTCCGCCGAGCCGCCTGGCCCGTGCAAACAACCTCGCTCAGCCCCACGTGTTTGCGCACAGAACGATGCAAGGCTTTACCCTGGCCTATCGACGTCGGCCAAACTTGCTTTCTGCCGGCCGCTTGGAAAAGTGACCGGCAGAAAGCAAGGCAGGCAGTTCTTTTTGAAGAAACAACCAAAAACCTATGCTTTCTGGTATCCGTTGCAGAAAACCCCGCGACAGCAGGGATTAAAGTTTTTTGCTGCTTTTTTTCAAAAAAGCAGGCCTTGCTTTCTTCCCACCCCAAACCCACCAGGCTTTCTTCCCACCCCAAACCCACCAGCCTCCAGTAGGTAAGCGGCTCAAGCTGCTGATGGCGCAGGCGGCGGTGTTCCCGTCGCCCGTTCGATAGTCCGCGACCGCCCTCGATCAGCTGCGAGCATGCACAACGGGTGCATCCATTGCTGATCTGACACGATTGGCCTGACCGCCCTGACTTCTCCTGCGCGGGCCATTGCCCTGCGTGCAACAGCGCCAACCAGGCTAGGAACCCACCTTGCTTCTGTGCAAACGCGGTTTCCGCCCCAGGTCCCCAACATGTTCAGCGAGGTTGCCATGTACCACGAGGCTCGCGGCCAAGCCTACCTGCAGCCTCGCCGGTGAACACCGCGCTCGCTGGCGTCGCCCAGGCCTTCCGGGACAGCCTGCCCAGGGGCGCCGAGGTGATCGTCTCCCGCATCGACGCACTGGACCGGATCGGCGTCCCCGTCGTGCAAGCCGTGCTGCTCGGCCAGGACGGCCGCACGCTGTCCGGCTACGGCTACGGCGTGACCGAGCTGGAGGCGCAGGTCGGCGCCCTTGGCGAGCTGTGCGAGGAAGCCCATGTGGGCGCCACCATCGCGGCTGGCCCGCACACCGTCGCCAGCTACGCAGCCCTGGTCGGCCGCCTGGGCGAGCGCGCGGTGCTGGACCCGCTGACGCTGTGCCTGCCCGCCGGGTCGCCCTACACGCCCGACACGCCGCTCTCCTGGGTCAGCGGCCAGCGCTGGCCGGACGGCCAACCCGTGCTGGTGCCTGCAGAGTGGGTGGCGGCGCACCCCTATCAGCTGGCTGCGCCGGCGCGGCTGATCGTGCCCATCACCAACGGCCTGGGCGCCGGCTTCGACCTCCCACACGCTTTGGCGCACGCGCTGATGGAGCTGCTGCAACGCGACGGCAACAGCCTGACCTACCGCGCGCTCGACCAGGGCGTGGTGGTCGACCTGCCGCAAGGCGAGCTGGGCGACGTCGACGACCTGCTGGCACGCCTGCACGCGCTCGGCATCCGCCCGGTCGTCAAGCTGGCGGACACCAGTTTCGGCCTGACCAACCTCTACGTCATGGGGGACGACGCCGGCCCCGCTGACTTCACCCTGCAGCTCAGTGCGTGCGGCGAGGCGTCCCATCCGGACCGCGCCCGGGCCCTGCGCAAGGCGCTGCTGGAGTACATCGGCTCGCGCTCGCGCAAGGCGGCGACGCACGGCCCGGTGGAGACGGCACGGCGCGTCCTGCCGCCGGCCTACCTGGCCCGCCTGCTCGCCGCCGCCCCGGCCGCAGAAGAGCCGCGCGCGCTGCGGGCGATGACCGCGTGGCTGGGACTGGACGCGGCGGCGCTGCGCCAGCGCCTGGCCGGCCCGGTGCAACGCCGCACAAGCGGCATCGCGTTCGCTGACCTGCCTAACGCACCGGCCAACGACGTCGCCACCTCGTCCGCCCGGCTCGCCTTCCTGGCCGGCGAGCTGGCGGAAGCCGGGCTTGGCATCGTCTGGGTGGATTGCTCGCCGGCTGCCGGGCCGGTCCGGGTGGTGCGCGCCATCGTGCCCGGCCTGGAAAGCGAGACGATGAGTTACCACCGCCTCGGCCGGCGCGGCGTGGCCAGGCTGCGCGCGCGCCGCGACCCCCTGCTGCTGGACGCACCGCGTGACGGCGCTCTCCGCGTGCGGTTGCGCCCCGAGGACGAGGCGTCCTGCGGCGGGCCTGCCTGGTTCGACGCGGCGCTCGCGGCCAGGCTGACCGACCCGCTCTACCCGCTCTACCGTGAGTGCGGTCCATTCGCCGCACAGCGTGTGCTGGCCGGCAACAACCTTGCCCGCGCGGATGCGGAAGCTGCGTGCTAGGCAAGCAGTTCTTTTTTGAAAAGAACCAAAAAACTTTTGTCTCTCGTGGGTGTGCCGTGGTGAGACGTGTCGTTTCAGCCGTCCGCGACAGCGCTCGGAAAGGCTTTTTGCTTCTTTTCCCCGACAAAGAAGGTGCTTGCTTCCGTCGTTCGCGCCGTACCGGCCCGAGAGTATCGTGCACAAATGTCGGGTGACGTTCTGCAGCATCCGTCGGCGCACCGTCATGCGAACGACGAACATCCTGAGCCTCGCCCAGCCGAGCGCGTCGGCCTGCGCCGTGCGGCACTGCTTACGCTTATGCTCGGCGTGGCCGCTTGCCTCGTCTGGTTGGCCGCCGCGGTCCTGGCACCAGGCGGCTGGACCGCGCTGAAGCTGGCGCTGCTGTTCTGCCTGGCGGCCAACGCGCCGTGGCTGGGCCTGTCTGCGGCAACTGCGCTGATCGGGTTCTGCGTCCGCATCTTCGCGCGTGATCCTGCGGCGGCCGTGTTCCCGGCCCTGCGCCTGGTCCGCCAGGACCAGCCGGTGACGCTGCGAACCGCGATCGCCGTTTGCGTGCGCGACGAGGCGGTCGCACCCGTCTTCGCCAGGCTGGCGCAGCTCGGCACCGCCATCGACCACGCCGGGCTGTCCGGCCGATTCTCGCTGTGCGTGCTGTCCGACACCGCTGGCGACACGCTGGCCAAGGCCGAGGCCCACGCATTCGTCGCCTTGCGCGCCGGCTGCGCAACCCCGGTGCTGTACCGCCGGCGCGCGGTCAACACCGGTTTCAAGGCCGGCAACGTGATGTCGTTCCTGGACGAGCACGCGGGCACCTTCGACCTGCTGGTCTGCCTGGACGCCGACAGCGAGATGACGCTGCCCGCCATCCTGCGCCTGGTCCGGGTGATGCAGGCCGACCCGCGTCTGGCCATCGTGCAGTCCACCTTCCACGGCCAGCCGGCCAGCGCCCTGTTCCCCCGCCTGTTCCAGTTCGGCCAGTTGCAGGGCCTGCGCGTCTGGGCGGTGGGACAGGCCTGGTGGCAGGGCGACGGCGGCCCTTACTGGGGACACAACGCCATCGTCCGCATCGCACCGTTTCGCGCGCATTGCCGGCTCGCACCGCTGCCGGACGGTGCGGCCATCATGTCGCACGACCACGTGGAGGCGGCGCTGCTGCAGGGTGCCGGCTGGCGCCTGCGGGTGCTGGCCTGCGACGAGGGCTCGTCGGAGGCACAGCCCCCCACGCTGCCCGACTACCTGGTCCGCGACCGCCGCTGGGCCGCCGGCAACCTGCAGTACCGTTTCCTGCTGCGCCGGCGCGAACTTGGCCGGCTGGGCCGGCTGCAGATGCTCCAGGCCATCCTGCACTATGCGCTGACGCCGCTGTGGTTCGCCATGCTGCCGCTGGCCGCGCTGAACGCAGCCACCGGGGGCACCACCGAACTCCGCTGGGGGCGCCTGCTCGTCCTGCTCGGGCTCGGCTGGCTGACGCTGCACGCGCCCAAGCTGCTTGGCACACTAGAACTGCTGCTGCGCCCGGGCGTGGCAGCGCCATTTGGCGGGCGGGCTTGCGCTTTGCGCCTGGCCGCGTGCGAACTGGTGTTCGCCCAGTTGTTCGACCCCATCATCGCGCTGCATAAGACGGCCGGCGTGCTGCGCCTGGCAGTCGGCTCCCATGACTCCTGGGCAGGGCAGACCCGCGACGAGCACGCGATTGGGTGGCCGCGCGCCGCGCGGCTGTTCTGGCCGCACACGCTGGTTGGAGTTGCACTTGCTGCGGTCTTTGCTGCTGTCTCGCTTGCGGCTTTGCTTGTGTCCTTGCCGGTGATTGCGGGATTGCTGCTCGCGTTGCCGTTTGCTGTGCTGACATCGGTGCAAGGCAAGCCGTTCTTTTTTGAAAAAAAGCAGCAAAAACCTCTTGCTCGGGCTGTCGCGGACGGCTGAGACAGCGCGCAACCCAGGAACAAAGTTTTTTGCTGCTTTTTTTCGAAAAAGGCTTGCCTTGCCTCGCTGGCGTTTGCGTGAGCAACCGCTCCCCGGGTTTACAGCGCGTCGCATATCCCCATGTGGCCCACACCCGGGCGGTCGGCGTCCGGGAGGGTTTAGGGATGAAAAACGCATGCCGGATTTGGGCGTGAGCGAGTCCAACGCAGGTCGCCGGCTCGGTGTTCTCGTGGTCGGCGTGGGCGGCGCGGTTGCCACCACGGCGGTCGCCGGCATCGAGCTGCTGCGCCGCGGGTCGAACGACTTCGCCGGGCTGCCGCTGGCCGACGCCGACGTGCCCGGGCTGGCCGCCTACCGCAACATGCATTTCGCCGGCTGGGACCTCAACGCCGACGATCTTAGCCACGCAGCCCAGGGCCACCGTGTGCTGGAGGCCGAGCAGGCCAGCCTCGTCGCCGAACCGATGTCGCGCATCCGCCCCTGGCCGGCGGTCGGCAGCACGGATTTCTGCGCCAACGTGGACGGCGCCAACAAGGTGGTCGCCGGCAGCCACCGCGGCGCCATCGAGCGCATCCGTCAGGACATCCGCGACTACCGGGAGTCCACCGGCATCGGCGACCTCGTCATGATCAACCTCGCCTCGGTAGAGCGCTGGCCGGCAGACACGGCTGTGCTCGAGGAGGTCGACGCTTTCGAGCGCGGGCTGGACGACAACAACCCATCCATCAGCCCGGCGATGCTCTACGCCTACGCGTCGATCACCGAGGGCGTGCCTTACGGCAACTTCACCCCGAGCCTGGCGGCCGACATCCCCGCACTGGTCGCACTCGCCGCCGAACGAAACGTGCCGGTGGCAGGCAAGGACGGCAAGACTGGGCAGACGTTCCTGAAGACCGTGTTGGCGCCGGCGTTGCGTGCACGCTCGCTGTTCGTGGAAGGCTGGTTCAGCACCAACATTCTCGGCAACCGCGACGGGCTGGCCTTGGACAACGCCGCCAGCCTGCAGAGCAAGCTTGCCACCAAGGGGTCCGTGCTGGACAACATCCTCGGCTACAAGGTCGAGAACCACCTGGTGAACATCCAGTACTACAAGCCGCGCGGCGACAACAAGGAAGCCTGGGACAACATCGACATCGTCGGTTTCCTCGGCCAGAAAATGCAGATAAAACTGAATTTTCTCTGCCGTGACAGCATCCTCGCCGCCCCGCTGGTGATCGAGATCGCTCGCGTGCTGGACCTGGCACGCCGCCGCGGCCATGGCGGCATCCAGGAACAGCTCGGCCTGTTTTTCAAAGCGCCGATGACGCCGGCCGGGCAGCGCGAGGAACACTCGTTTCCCGTCCAGCAGCAGGTCCTGCTGGACTGGTTGGTGGCCGCCTGAAGCGGTCGGGTGATGGACAGCCTCTTACCGGCTGAGCTACGCGGCTCAGCCGACCTTGCCGGCATCGCGTCTCTGGCCGCAGAACTGGCGACCCTGAAGCGCTTACGTGACGCGCGTTCCCCCGACAGCCTCGCCTCGCTGATGTTTCGCCGCGCCTGGGCGTCGCTCTGCGCCGGCACAGCTTTGCGGGACGTAGCCCTGTCCGTTTCCGCCGACGCGCTGGTTGCACTTCGCCTGGGCGGCATCGACGGTTCAGTGTTGGCTCAGGCCGGACTCACTGCCCAACAGGCGGCCCGGGTGCAGACTGCGTCGTTCGACCAGGTGACCGGTTCGGTCGTGGCCGGCCCGGCCGGCGGTGCGGCGGCAGCCGGGCTGGTTGGCGAGCTGCGCCGGCGCGTTGGCAGCGCGCCGGAGACGGTCACCTGTGTTCCTGCGTTCGTCGAGGCGCTGATCCGTCAACCGCGTGCGGGTGCTACCTGCCCCGGCAAGCCACGCCTGATCCTGGAGCCATCGGAGGGCCACGGCGATCACTGCCTAGCGGTGGCCGTGCTGGGCGTGGTCCTGTGCGCGGAATACGATGCCGACCCTGCACCGGTCTTCCTCGCCGGCTTGGCCCATCACCTGCACAACGCAACCCTGCCCGATGCCGGGTTCGCCGGCGAAATGCTGCTGGGCGACCACCTGGTGCCGGTCCTGCGCGGCCTGACCGACCAGGCGCTGGCCACCTTGCCGGCCGCCCTGGCCACCCAAACGCGGGACGCGCTTTGCCTAGCAGCGGATGCCGGAACGCCGGAGGGGCGCGCCTTCAACGCCGCCGACGTCGTCGACCGCATCATGGAGGTGCGTCACTTCGCCGCCGTTGCCGGCTTCACCGAAGCGCAGGCGCTGGACGAGATGGAATTGGTCCACGTCGGCCCGCTGCAGGATTTTCACTACCAGGTGATGCGCCGCGCTGGATTGGTGCCGGCGTGACCATCGCGTTCGGCAACCCGAGTCGCCTGACGACCTGCGCCGTCCCGACTGACCCGCTGCAGGCGGTCAACCATCGGATCATGCGGCCCCGGGATGATGCTGGCGTGATCATTAGGCTTGGCAGTTTGGCGCGTCTGGTGATCTGCACGCTCCTCGCTGACAGGCGGGAAACCGCCTGCTTCGGACGATGCGCCTCGCTGGCGTCAGCATGAGCAGCGCAGCCGGCAGCCTGCGCGGTGCGAACCGCCTGGTTCGGGCCATGCGCCGCGTTGATGTCACCATGAGCAGCGAGTCCGACAGCCTGCGCGGCACGGTTGCCTGCGCGTCGCCAACGGGTGCGCTTCAGGGCGTCCGCAAGGTGCGCGGCACCGGAGCGGCGCTGGCATGACCTTGGCGCTCGACGGCCTGCGCAGCCCGGTCACCGGCGCCGTGCTCATCGCCGGGCCGCACGACCTGCGTGCGGCCGGCGAGCGCTGGCCGGTGGTGGACGGCATCGCCTTCCTGCGCGCCGACCGCCGTGCGCTTGCCGACGAAGCGCTTTCGGCGCTGGATTCCGGCGACGCCGAGACCGCCTGCGTCGTCCTGCTGTCAGACCAGGATGGCTGGGCCAGCACGCCGCCGCCCGACGAAGCCAGCCGCCGCCGCGCCGTGCGCGACCGCACCGCACTGAGCTTCCGCGCGGCGATGGACCTGCTGGCCTTCGGTCCCGTCGGCACTTACTTCGCGCATCGCTGGTCGGACCCCACCTTCCTCTCCGGCCTCGCGTTAGCCGAGGCGCACTGGCACGCACCGGACCGTATCGTGGAGCTCGCCTGCGGCGCCGGGCACTTCCTGCGCGAGTTCGCCCGCGTGCGGCCGCAGGCCGAAGTCACCGGCTGCGACCTGGTGTTTGCCAAGCTATGGCTGGCGCGACACTTCGTGGCACCACAGGCGCGACTGCTGTGCTTCGACGCGGCGCAGGCTTGGCCGCTGGCGAACGCCTCGGCGGACCTCGTGTTCTGTCACGATGCTTTCTATTTTCTGCCGGACAAGCCGCGCGTGGCGGCCGAGATGTTGCGGGTGGCCGGTAAGCAGGAAGCAAGCGCTTCTTTTTCGAGAAAAAGCAGCAAAACGCTTTTGCGAGCGCTGTCGCGGACAGCTGAAACGACACGCCTCCCCAACACGCACCCACAGAGACAAAAGTTTTTTGGTGCTTTTTTTCAAAAAAGAACCGCTGGCTTCGCGTCCCCGGGCCGAGTGCTTGTCGGCCACGCGCACAACGCGGCCGTCGACAACCTCTCCCACGGCGCCCCGCTGCTCCCCGATCAGTACGCCGCCCTGTTCGGCCCGGCACTGCTCTACGACGACCGCGAGCTGACAACGGCACTCGCCGAAGCGCGCGCCCCACGCCCGGCGAATGCCGCCGACCTGTTGCAGGCGCCAGCCGTGGCGCTGGCGGCCGGGGCGGCTGCAACCGACGCGCCGCGCGCGCTGACCGGCGGGCTGGCGATGCCGAAACCGGGGCAGGAGTTACTGCGCAACCCGCTCTACTGCGCGGACGCGGACACAGCGTCGCTGCGCTTCCCCTCGCCGCGCTACGAGGCGGAGTACGCGACGCTGGCCACCTACCGCCGCACGACCGACGCGCCCGCCCGGGCGGTAGCCGGCGACCCGGCGCTGGAAGGGGCTATCCGCCGGCGCGAACTCCTCGACCTGCCGGCGGCCTGGTGAACTCCGGCGAGCGCCTGGGCTGGGGCATCGCCGGCTGCGGCTGGGTGGCGCGCGACTACGCGGTGCCGGCCATCCGCGGGTCCTCGAACGGCACCCTGCTTGCGGTGCACGACCAGTCTGACGCGGCGCTGGACACGGCACGGCGGGAACTCGACGGCGTCGCCTGCCATGCCAGCCTGGACGACTTCCTGGCCACCCCCGGCTTGCAAGCGGTGTACGTTGCCACGCCGAACCACGCCCACCGTGCGCTGGCAGAGCGCGCCGCCGCGGCCGGCCTCGCCGTGCTGTGCGAGAAGCCAATGGCCACCACGCTGGCGGAGGCCACCCGCATGGTGCGCGCCTGCAGCGACGCCGGCGTGCGCTACGCCACCGCCTTCGACCAGCGCTTCCACCCGGCGCATCGTCATCTGGCCCGCCTGGTGGCCGACGGCGCCATCGGCCAGCCGACCGCCATCCGCATCGTCTATGCCTGCTGGGTGGATGATGCCTGGGCGCCCGACGCGCTGAGCACCGACAACTGGCGCACCGACCCGGAGCGCGCCGGCGGCGGCGCGCTGTTCGACCTCGCCCCGCACGGGCTGGACCTCGCCGCGATGATCCTGGGCGAGCGCATCGAGGCCGTCGCCGCCATGGGCCAGTCGCGCGTGCACGGCTACGCGTCGCGGGGCGTTGAGGACGGGGCGTTGCTGATGGCGCGCTCGGCCTCCGGCGTGCTGCTACAGATGCACGTGGCCTATAATTGCCCGGAGACTTTGCCGCGTCGCCGATTGGAAGTGCTGGGCACGGCGGGGCAGATCGTCGCCACCGACACCATGGGGCAGACGCCTGGCGGCACGTTGTTTCTCACCGATGCCGCGGACGGCGTGGCGCGCCAGTTGGACGTGCCGGACGCGGAGCGTGCGCCGTTCCTCGGCCAGATGGAGGCGTTTGCTGACTGCGTGCTTGGCGGGACAGAGTTTGCCTTCACGCCGGAGCATGATTTGCACACGATGGCTTTGCTGGAGCGTGCGCAGGCAATGGTGGCAAAGTGAAACCGCTTCGTTTTTTTAAAAGGAAGCAAAAAAACTTTGCGTCGCGCTGTCGTGGGGACTCCCACAACGCGCGCCTAAGAGAACAGAAGTTTTTTGGTTCTTTTCTTCAAAAAAGAACTGCTTGCTTTTCTTTGGTCCGGTGAATGCCCCTAACCCCTTACGCCTGTAGCAACTGCGGCCACTGGCAGCGCTACTTCGCCACCCCGCCGCTCTGCCCGATCTGTTCCGACGTGCGCAACGACTTGCCCGAGGACGGCTGGGATTTTCGCACGCCGGAACAGCTGATCCCCACGCTGCAGTTCCACTGGCGCGAGGCGATTCCCGGCGTGTGGGAGTTCTGGTCCACGCCGCGTTTCGGCCTGGACAGTCACGGCTGGCTGCTCTTGCACGAAGCGGGCAACATCGCGTTCGAGGCAGCGCCGATCTACAACGATGCGCAACTGGCGCAGATACGCGCGCTTGGCGGCATACGGTTTCTGGCGGCATCGCACCCGCACGGCTACGGCGCGCTGTTCCAGTTGCAGGAGGTGTTCCAGCCGGAAGCGTTGCTGATCCAGAAAGATGATCTTGACTGGACCAAGGCGTTCCGGGTGACGCTGCCTTACGACGAGACGTTTGAGATCTACCCTGGCCTGACCTTGCACCACGTCGGCGGCCACTATGCCGGGCAGGCGGTGCTGCACGATGCGCAGCGCCGCGCGGTGTTCGCCGGTGACAGCCTGAAGATCGACTTCGACGTGGCGGGCGAGGCGCGCGGGATTTCCTGCCACAAGGCCTACCACAAGCAGATCCCGCTCTCGCGTGACGAGGCGCGCCGCTACCGCAGCGTCTATGAGCGGCTGGACTTCACCTCGGTGTTCACGCCGTTCGAGATGGCGACCGACACCGGCACGGCGGCAGCGCTGGCGTTGCTCGACGAGGTGATCGAAGGCCCGCCGTCCACTAAGCCGATCCCGATCCGCCGATGACCCGCGCGATGCCCGAGGCCGCCCGCGCCTACCTCGACTCCATGCCGGCGGGGAGCGTGGACCTGTTCCCGCTGACCCCGCTCGATTGCACCGGCGTGCCCTGCTGGAACGCGGTGTTCCACGACGCGGCCGCGCAGGCCTGGGTGGGCGTCGCACCGCACGGCGTCGGCTACGGCAGCACCGACGATGAGGCGATCGTGGGGACCACCGGCGAGCTGGCCGAGGCAATCCACTCGGCGGCGGGCATCTGGCGGCTGGAACGGCGGCGCGGCAGCACCGCGAACCTGGTGCGCAGCCTGGGTGCCGACGCGGTGGCCGACCCGCTGACCCTGTGCCTGCCCGCCGGGTGCGCGGTGGATGCGGACACCGCGCTGGAGTGGGTGCCGACACGCCGCTACCGCGATGGCGCCATGGTGTGGCTGCCGATCGACATCGCGGCATGTTCCTACGGCGACCTCTCGCCCGGCTACACGGCGTTCACCAGCCCGATCACCAACGGGCTGGGCGCCGGGCCCAGCCTGGACTTTGCCGTGGGCCACGGGCTGTGCGAGCTGTTCCAGCGCGACGGCAACGGGCTAGGCTTTCGCGCCATGGACCGCGGCATCCTGCTGGAGTTCGGCCCCGACTTCCCGCGCGACCCGCGCACCCGCGCGCTGCTGTCGCATCTGCGCGGGCTCGGCATCGAGGTACTGGCCAAGTTCGCCGACGACGCGTTCGGCATCGCCAACGTCTACTGCGTCGGCGGCGAGACGGACCGGCCGGCGGCAGCCCCGATCATGGTCACCGCCGCCGGCGAGGCCGCCTCGCTCGATCGCGAGCACGCGCTGCGCAAGGCGGTGCTGGAGTTCGCCGCCGCCCGCGCCCGCAAGGCGTTCAGCCACGGCGCGCTGGCCGAAGCGGCCCGCGTGGCCCCGGCGTGCTACCTCGACCGCTTTCGCGCCCGCCAGACGCTGGATGGCGAAGAGGACCGCACGATGGCGGCGATGCGCGACTGGCTCGGCCGCGATCAGGACAGCCTGCGCGCGCTGCTGGCAAACAGCGCGCTGTCCCAGCGGGCGACCAAACGGTTCGACGAACTGCCGCAGTGGGACGGCGCGCTGTCCGGCACGCCTCTGGTAAGCGAGCTGCACCGCCGCCTGGCCGCGCACGGGATGGACATTCTGGTCCTGGACTACTCGCCGCCGAACCATCCCGGCGTGCACGTGGTGAAGGTGGTTGTGCCGGGGCTGGAGGTAGAGACGATGAGCTACCACCGCATTGGCGAGCGTGGCGTGCGCAAGCTGCTCGATCGCGGCTCGGAGCTGGTCGGTTTTGGCCCGCCGCCGCCGGGAGCGTTGCCAGTCCGCCTGCCCGCCGGCGCGGCCGAGCGGCTGGGCGGCGTGCCGTGGCTCGACGCGGCCGGGGTGGATCGCATGGTGGGCAAGCTTTATCCGCTCTATCGCGAGCCGGAGGTGCACGCCGCGCAGATCGCCATGGAGGCGGTGGCGTGAGGTTCGCAGACGGCGTCGCGGATCGTCGGTTGCATCACACCAGGGGCGTCAGGGGTTGACCGGTTCAGAGCAAGGCAAGCGGGTCTTTTTAGAAAAGCAGAACCAGGAGACTTCTGTTCCCTTGGGCGCGTGCTGCAGAAACCTCCGCGACAGCAGGAATAAAGGTTTTTTGCTGCTCTCCAAAAAAGCAGGCCTTGACATGGCTTTTGTTGTTGGGGGGGTTGGGTGAGGTTCGCCTACAACACCAACGGCACCGCCAACCACCGGCTGGACGACGCGATCGCGCTGATCGCCGATGCCGGCTACGACGGCGTCGCGCTAACGCTGGACATCCACCACCTGGACCCGTTCGCAGACGGCTTCCGCGCCGAACTGCGCCGCGTCGCCGCATCGTTGCAGGCCCGGAACCTGGGCTGCGTTATCGAAACCGGCGCGCGCTTCCTGCTCGACCCGCGGCACAAGCACGAGCCCACCCTGGTGACCGACGACCAGGCAGGCCGCGCGCGCCGCATCGACTTCCTGACCCGCGCGCTGGAAGCGGCCTCGGAGACCGGCGCAGAGGCGATGTCCTTTTGGGCCGGCGTGCCGAAACCGGGCGTCACCCCGGCACAGGCGCGCGACTGGGTGGCCGAGGGAGCGGCCGAGATCGCGCGGCGCGCCGAACAGCTCGGCACCGTGGCCGCCCTGGAGCCGGAACCGGGCATGGCGATCGAGACCGCGGCCGAGTGGCAGGCGCTGGCGATCCCCGGCCTGCGCCTGGCGCTGGACACCGGGCATTGCCTGGTCACCGGCGAGATGGACCCGGCAGACGCCGTGCGCCGATACGCCGCCGACCTCGGCACCGTCGCGATCGAGGACATGGCGCGCGGCGTCCACGTGCATTTGCCGTTCGGCGAGGGCGACATGGACGTGCCCGGCGTGCTCGCGGCGTTGAACAAGGTACGTTTCACCGGGCTGGTCTGCGTTGAGTTGTCGCGGGAGAGCCACCGGGCGGACACGATGGTGCCGGGTGCGTTGGCGTGGCTGCGGCAACGGGTGGCGTCCTGATGCGAAGCAAGGCCTTCTTTTCTGAAGAAAAGAAGCAAAAGACTTTTGCTTGCGCTGTCGCGGACTCTTCCGCGAGCGCGCGACAGCGGAGACGAAAGTTTCTTGGTTCTTTTTTTCAAAAAAGAACTGCTTGCTTGCTGTCATGAGGCTCTGCTTCCTCAGCCGCCGCTACTTCCCGGCGATCTCCGGCATGAGCGTCTACGCGCAGAACCTGCTCCGCGAACTCGCCAGCGCCGGCCACGACGTAACGATGATCAGCCAGTATCGCGGCGACGATTACGGCCGCGCCGTCTACGGCGGCGGTCCGCCCCCGCCCGTGCCCGGCGTGCGCGTCATCGGCCTGGAACAGCTTGGCGAGCAGACAACCGGCGACTTCGAGCGCGACGTCGCGGTGATGGTGGAGACGATCTGCGCCGAGCATGCGCGCGCGCCGTTCGACGTCCTGCACGCGCAGTATGGCTACCCGACCGGCTGGGCGGTGATGCTCGCGGCCAAGCGTCTTGGCTTGCCGAGCGTGGTCTCGATCCAGGGCGGCGACGGGCACTGGGTTGGCTCGTGTTGCGAGACGCACCGTTTGGCGATGACGCGCGTGCTGGACCATGCGGGCGCGGTGCTGATCGGCTGCCGCTCTTTCGCCGAGGAGGTGTGCGGGCGGCTGGGCACCGACCCCGGGCGCCTCACCATCGTCCCCGGCGCCGTCGAGACCGACCGTTTCACCCCGGCCGCCCGGCCGGAGGGGACCGCGCCGGTGCTGCTGTATCACGGCCGGATCGACGCGCGGAAAGGGGCGCTGGACCTGCTGGACGCGGCCAGGCTGCTCGCCGACGAGGGCGCGGCGTTCTCGCTGGTGTATTCGGGCATCGGCCCGGATCACGGGCGAGTGGTGGCGCGCATTGCCGAGCTTGGCCTGAGCGGGCGCGTGCGCATGACCGGATATGTCGACTACGCGGACGTGCCGGCGGTGTACCATCAAGCCGACATCTTCGTCTCTCCCACGTATGCCGAGGGGTTCTCCAACACCATCCTCGAAGCGATGGCGTCCGGCCTGGCCTGCGTGTCCTGCCGCGTGGTGGGCGTCATGGACTGCCTGCGGGACGGCGAGAACGGGCTGCTGAGCGAACCGGGCGACGTGCCCGCCCTGGCCGCATCGCTGCGTCAGCTGCTGGCCGATGCCGGCCTGCGACGCCGGCTGGCGAAGACGGGTCTGGAGGAGTGCCGGCGCCTTTACTCGTGGCCGGCAGTCGGGCGGCAGATCATGCAGGTTTATGCCGATGTTGTGCGGCGGACGCCGGATCAGGATTTCTCCACCGAGCTGCCGATGACGCCCTGCCGCTTCCGGGCGGAGCCGCACCTCCTGTGACGCGCACCGCACTGTTCCTCTCGCCGCACCTGGACGACGTGGTGTTTTCCTGCGGCGGCCTGGCTGGAGTGCTGCACGACCGCGGCTGGTGCACGGTGCTCGCAACCGCGTTCACCGCGACCGTGGCGCCCGTCACCGGCTTCGCGCTCGCCTGCCAGCTCGACAAGGGGTTGCCTGCGGAGACCGACTACATGGCCCTGCGCCGCGCCGAGGACCATGCGGCCGCCGCCATCCTGGGGTTCACCGACGTGCGCCACCTCGGCCTGCCGGAAGCGCCGCATCGCGGCTACGACAGCGCGCGCGCCCTGTTCGGCGGCGTCCGGGAAGATGACGACGTGGCGCCAGCGCTGGCCGCCGGCCTGGCGGCGCTGCAGCGAGAGTTCGCCCCTGACCTCGTGCTGGCACCGCAAGGATTGGGCAGCCATGTCGACCACCTGCAGATGGTGCGCGCAGTCGCCGAAGCGGTGGACGCGCCGCTCGCTTGGTATCGCGACACGCCCTACGCCATGCGCCATCAGGACGGGCCGCCGCCTCAGTTCGCCCAGCTAGCGGAGCTGCGGTTTCCGGTCGGTGCCGCGCTGGACCGCAAGCTGCGTGCCGCCTGCGCTTACGTCAGCCAAGTCGGGTTCCAGTTCGGCGGACCTGAACCGACGCAAACCGCACTGCGCGCGTTCGCTGCCGCGGAAGCCGGGGGTGGCGGGTTTGCGGAACGGTTGGCGGTGTCGGTCCGGGCGGAGTGTCTGCTTTGAACTGGTTGGCCGAGCGCTCGGCGATGGTAGAACGCAAGGCAAGCAGCTTTTTCGTGAAAAGAACGCAAAAACTTTTGCTCTCGACCGGCGCGTTTTGATGAAGACATGTCGTTTCAGTGCGACAGTGATAGCGGGCCCGAGACATTGACCGTTCAAAGCAAGGCGAACCAGTTTGTTTTAAAAAAACCAAAAACTTCTGTCCTCGAAACGTAAGTTGCGGGAGAGACCGCGACAGCAGAGACAAAAGTTTTTTGCTGCTTTTTTTCAAAAAAGCAGGCCTTGCTTTAGCTTTGCCGATCACATCACTTCCTCCGGCTCCGGAGCGTCAACGTTTCAGGCTGTGGGTCTAACAGCGTCGCAGGTCTTGGCCTCGCATGCACCAAGGAAGCAACGACTACTCTTGAAAACGTGGCAAAATGCCTGTTCCCCTGCTGTCGCGGAATCACCCGCCCGATATATGCGGCAACAAAAGTTTTTTGGTTTTTCTTTTTAAAAAAACCGCTTGCCTTGCCCACCACTGTTCGGGCCGTGGTCTCAGGGGCGCGCCAGCATCGGGCCCAGCGGTCTCCCGCCGAAGATGTGAACGTGAAAGTGCGGCACCTCTTGGTGGGCATCATCTCCCATGTTGGCCAGAATGCGGTAGCCTGGGTCTTCGAGCCCAAGGTCACGCGCGACTGCAGCAACCGCACGGAAGAAGCCTGCCACCGTTTCACGCGGCGCATGCGTGGCGAAGTCCGCCAGCGACACGTGCCGTGTTTTCGGGATCACCAGCACGTGCACTGGCGCCTGTGGGTTGATGTCGTGAAAGGCGAGCGCGTGCTCGTCCTCGTAGACGCGTCGGCACGGTATCTCGCCGCGCAGGATGCGCGCGAAGATGTTGGTGTCGTCGTAAGGACCTAGACCCGGGACAGGCATTGCTCAGCTCCAACGACAACAGTTGCGTATCTTCCGTCTACGCGCCCGGACCGTAGATCGTTGCGGCGCGGTTTCGACGCTCGCAGACACGAGGAAAGCAAGCCGTCCTTTTTTAAGGAAAGACCCAGAAAACTTTTGTCTTTCTCAAGCGCGCGTTGGTGAGAAAGGTTGTTTTCAGCCGTCCGCGACAGCCGTGACCAAAGCTTTTTGCTTTTTTTCCTCGAAAAACAAGGCCTTGCTTTCTGCTTTAAAAAAACAGCACGATTTCGAGAAAAGAACCGCTTGCCTCATGTCCTCACCTGCAAGCGCTCAACGGCCAAACGTCAACCGCCAGCCAGTGCAACCGTGACTCCGCCTCCAACCGCGTTCCGTGCAATGCGAACACCACCACGCAGCCCACCAGCAGAAACCAGGGCGACGCGGGCCGTGCGGGCCGTGTCCCGGCCAGGCGCCGCATCAGCACCGCGCCGGCCACGCCGACGACGGCGCCGATCAGCACGTCGCCCGCCGTATGCACGTGAAGCATCAGCCGCGTCAGACCTACCACGGTGGCAAGCGCGCCGCCCAACCCGGCGGCCACCAGCGTGCTGGCGGTCGAGCGGGTTGCCAGCAGGGCGAGCAGCCCGCCGTACACCACCGCGGCCGTGGCCGTGTGGCCGCTTGGGCTGACCACGCCCGTCCAGGCCAGGTGAGACGCGCAGGCAAAGGCGACCAGCTTCAGCACCAGCATCACGCCCAGCACGCCGACCACGGCGGCGCCCCAGGCCAGCGCGCCGCGCCGCCAGCCCAGCCCGGCCAGCACCAGCAGCACGTAGGCCGCCAGCGGCAGCACCACTGCCTGGTCGGCAAAATCCGTCAGGAACTGCACCTGCCTCACAGCGCGGCAGGTTGCCGGTGGCTGCCCGATCCCCCAGGGTGCGGCCGGTTAACGCCTACGCGCATTGGAGACCACCTGTGAGCGCCCCCGTGGAACCCGGCTTCGGTTATGACTACCCCCTGATCATCAAGAACCTGCTGGTGACACCGCTACGGCAGCACCCGGACCAGGAGATCGTCTACCGCGACCTGCGCCGCTTCACCTACCGCCAATTCGGCGAGCGCCTGGCCCGCTTCGGCAGCGCGCTGGCTCGGCTGGGCGTGCGCCACGGCGACGTGGTGGGCGTGATGGACTGGGACAGCCATCGCTACCTGGAGAGCTTCTTCGCGATCCCTATGTCGGGTGCCACGCTGCTGACGGTCAACGTAAGGCTCTCGGCTGAACAGATCCTCTACACGCTGAACCACGCGCAGGCGCGGGTAATCCTGTGCAACGCGGGGTTTTTCTCCATCCTGCAGGCGTTGCAGCCGCAGCTCACGCACGCGGAGATCTTCGTCTGCCTGACAGAGGACGGCATCCTGCCTGCCGCGCATGCGCAAGACCCGTTTGCCTGGGATGGCGAGTACGAGGCACTTCTGGCCGCCGCCGACCCGGCGCACGAATTCCCCGACTTCGACGAGCGCACCACAGCCACTACTTTCTACACCACCGGCACCACGGGCAACCCGAAGGGGGTGTACTACTCGCACCGGCAGGTGGTGCTGCACACGCTGTCCGGCCTGGGAACCATGGAGTTCAGGCCAGACGACGTCTACATGCCGATCACGCCGATGTTCCACGTGCACGGCTGGGGCAACCCCTTCAACGCCACCGCGCGCGGGCTCAAGCAGGTCTATCCCGGGCGCTACCAGCCGGACACGCTGGTCAAGCTGTTCGTGCAGGAGGGCGTCACCTTCTCGCACTGCGTGCCGACCATCCTGCAGATGTTCCTCGACGCGGCCGAGGGCGTCGACCTCAGCAAGTGGCGGGTGATCATCGGCGGCTCGCAGATGCCGCGCGCGCTCGCCCGCGCGGCGCTGGACCGCGGCGTGGACGTCTATTCCGGCTACGGCATGTCGGAGACCGGGCCGATCGTGACGCTCGCCCGCGTGCCACCGGAGCTGCGCGACGGCGGCGATGGCGAGCTCACCTACCGCTGCCGCGCCGGCCGCCCGGTGCCGCTGTGCGACGTGCGCATCATGGACCCCGAGATGCGCGAGCTGCCGCATGACGGCGTCTCGACCGGCGAGGTGGTGATGCGCTCGCCGTGGCTGACGCAGGGCTACCTCGGCAACGCGGAGGCGAGCCGCGCGCTATGGCACGGCGGCTGGCTGCACACCGGCGACATCGGCTGCATCGACGCGCACGGCTTCCTGCAGATCACCGACCGCATCAAGGACGTAGTGAAGACCGGCGGCGAGTGGGTCAGCAGCCTGCAGCTCGAAGACATCATCGCCGAGCACCCATGCGTGAGCGAGGTCGCGGTGATCGGGGTCGCCGACGAACGCTGGGGCGAGCGGCCGCTGGCCATCATCGTGCCGAAAGCCGGTGCGGCGGCGGACGAAGCCGGTCTGCGCGCGCACGTGATGGCGCGCGTGGAGCAGGGCATCATCTCGAAGTTTGCCGTGCCGGACAGGCTGGAGTTCGTGGACCGCATCGCCAGGACCAGCGTCGGCAAGCTGGACAAGAAAGCATTGCGCGCGCAGTTCGGGCCATGAACGCGATAGACTGGTTCCTCAACCACTTGCTGGACGCGGTCCTGATGTCGGCCAGCATGTTCTGGGACGTCGCCTGGAGCTTGGTGCTGGGCTTCGTCATCTCCGGCCTGCTGCAGGTGGTGGTCTCGCAGGAGCGGCTGCAGCGCGCACTCGGCGGCAACGGGCTGCGGCAGGTGGCCCTTGCCACCGGCTTCGGCGCCGCGAGCTCGAGCTGCTCCTACGCCTCGGCCGCCATCAGCCGCACGCTGTTCAGCGGCGGCGCAGGCCTGGTGCCGTCGCTGGCGTTCTTGATGGCGTCGACCAACCTGGTGGTCGAGCTCGGCGTGGTGCTGTGGCTGCTGATGGGCTGGCAGTTCACCGCCGCCGAGTGGCTGGGCGGCCTGGTGCTGATCGGCATCATGTGGGCGCTGGTGCGGCTGACCTACCCGGCCGCCCTGGTGGAAGCCGCACGCACGCACGCCGCCGGCGCCGGCGGCCACGGCCATGCCGGCCCGCCAGTGCCCGGGGACACGCTGTGGCAGAAGCTGCAACAACCCGAAACGCCGGTGCGGGTCGCACAAAGCGTGGTGATGGATGCACGCATGCTGTGGAAAGACCTGCTCATCGGCTTCGTCGTGGCCGGCGTGCTCGCAGCGTTCGTGCCGCCGCTTGTGTGGTCGCACCTGTTTCTGCACCACAGCGCACCCTGGGTGCGGGTGCTGGGCAACGCGATGATCGGCCCGCTACTGGCCATCGTCACCTTCGTTTGCTCGATCGGCAACGTTCCGATGGCGGCCATCCTGTGGGCCGGCGGCGCAGGCTTCGGCGGCGTGCTTTCGTTTCTCTACGCGGACTTGATCGTGCTTCCGCTGCTCGACGTCTACCGCCGCTACTACGGCTGGCGCTTCGCCGCCTACATCTTCTGCGTGTTCTTCGTCGCCATGGCGGCCAGCGGCATGGTGATGGACCTGGTATTCCACGCGGCCGGCCTGGTGCCGCACGCGCGGCCGGACATCCGGGCGCATGTGGAGCATTTCTCGTTGAACTATACGTTCTGGCTGAACCTGGTGTTCGGGGCGTTGGCAGTATGGTTGTGGCGGAAGGGGCGTGTCAGCGAGATGGCGCACCATTGTTGCCACTGAGACCGGGCATAGGCGCGAAGTAAGCTTCTTTTTTGAAAAGAAGCAAAAAACTTTTGTCTCGGCTGTCGCGGAGGTTTCTGCGACGCGCGCGCAGGAGGTATGACCGTCGAGTGCCGTTTCGGAAACGGACTTGCCTTTCTTCGACGGGTGGATGCTGCCGCCGACTCAGAACATTGCTAGCAACAAGCAAAGAAGACAGCTTTTTTGGAAAGAAAACCCAAGAAACCTGGCTTTCGGGTCGGTACCAAATGCCAACTGGCTTAAATGCTGACTCGGGAAGCGGTCCTTTTTGGAAAGGACTAAAAACATTCAACTCCGCTGTCGCCCGCCTCCGGACAAGTCCGCGACAGCACTCGCACTGTCTTTTGCTTCTTCTGCAAAAAAGAAGGCCTTACTTGCTTTGCAACGATCAACCTCCAGCTCGCTGATAGAAGGGAGAGTCCGCGACAGCAGAACCGAACTTTCCAGCTGTCTGCTTAAAGAGACAGGTTTTGCTCTGTCGCCGTCATCAAAGTTTTCCGCGTTTGCGCGGGCTGCGTTTTAGATTGCTGAGACTCGGGAAGATAGGCAGACCTTTCCCGACCTCGACTCTGCGGCTCGTCCAACACGTTGAGTTCTTCGACAACAAGCAGCACACATCCGCTCTGTCGCTTCAGACAACGCACGTCAACAACACGCACCAACGAGAGCAAAAGTTTTTGGTTCTTTTTTCAAAAAAGAACCGCTTGCCTTGCCTCTACACCCTCTGCCGCAGCGCCTGGCTGACCTGCTCCAGCACCGGCCCCCATTCGGTCGGCTTAGCCTGCCGAAACAGGCGCAAACTCGGATACCAAGGGTTATCCGCACGATCGAGAAGCCAGCGCCAATCGGCAGGCTCCGGCACCAGCACCCAGGCTTCTCGGCCGAGTGCGCCGGCCAGGTGTACCACGGCGGTATCCACCGCGATCACCAGGTCCAGGTTCTCGATAGCCGCGCCGGTCTCGGCGAAGTCGGTGAGCTCCTGCGAGAGGTCGATGAAGTGCGGCTGGGCGGCGGCGAACGCCCGGTCCTCGTCCGGAAACGGCTTCTGCAGGCCGAAGAAGTCCGCTCCTGGCACGGCGAGTATGGGCGTCAGTGTCGCCATGCGGGTGGAGCGGCGCAAATTGTTGGGGTGGGTCGGGCGGCCGGACCAGGCCAGGCCCACGCGCAGCCGGCGCTGCGGACGGAGCTGGTTCAGGCGCTCCGCCCAATGCGCCACGCGGTTGGGGTCGATGGTGACGTAGGGGATCGGTGCGGGGATGCTGGAGAGCTCAGTGCCGAAGATCTGTGGCAGGCTGGAGAGCAGCACGTAGGCGTCGTGCGGCGGCACGTCGGCCCAGCGTTCGAAGCAGGAATCGATGTCCGGATGGTGACCAAGCAGGGCGGTCACCTCCGGACCCCAGCCGATGGCCAGCTTAGGCACGCGTTGCTTCACCCAGGGGATGTAGCGGGCAAACTGGATCATATCGCCGAAACCCTGGTCGGCCACCAGCACCAGCGTGCCGCCGGGCAGGTGCATGCCGTTCCACTGCGCGGCCGTCATTTTCGGCAGGGTGCCGCGCGCCTGGTCCAGCTTGTTGCGCCAGGCGTATTCCAGCCAGCCTGGCTGGTATTCGCCGGTGGAGAGCAGCAGCTCGCCCAGGCCCATGTGCGCCGGGGCACCTTCCGGCTCGCGCGCCAAGGCCTCGCGGTAGCGCAGTGAGGCCTGGTCGCGCTCGCCGCGGGTGAGGTGGGTGAGCGCCAGTTCCACCCGGTGCGCCGCGGTGTCCGGGCTGGTGCGCACCGCTTCGAGGCCGGAGGCAAGCGCCTCGTCCAACATGTTCTTGCCACGATACAGCGCGCACAGGTTCAGGTGCCAGTTGCCGACGTTCGGCTGCTTGGCCAGCGCGGATTTCAGCAGCTCGATTGCTTCGTCAGCGCGGCCCTCCTGGCCGAGTATGCCGCCGAGCAGGCCCAGCGCGCCGGGCAGGTCAGGCTGCGCGGCCAGCAGGTCGCGGCAGATGCCGATCGCCTCATTGATCCGGCGCAGCTTGGCGGCGTTGAGTGCGCGGGTCAGTGCCTGGTCCGGGGTTTCCTTTTGCGCCGTGCTGTCTGACATGGGCTGGGCAGGTTCCTGCGGGCGATGTGAAACCGTTCTAGGCAGGTACTACGCGGAACGAAAGTGGCTGGTGGAACCACAGCGAAGCAAGCGCTCCTTTTGAAAAAAGAAGCAAAAACTTTTATCTCCTTGGTGGTGGTTGTTGACGCATTCGGTTTTGTACTTGTTGTTGTTTCTCACTGCTGTTTTTGCTGGGGCGCAGAACGCGCTGGCGGGCGGCGGGTCGTTCATTACGTTCCCGGCGCTGCTGCTGGCCGGCATGGGCGCGCGGGCCGCCAACATCACCTCCACCGTGGCGCTGTTTCCGGGGCAGCTGGCAACGGGGTGGGCCGGGCGCAGCCAGGTCTCGGGTGCTGCAGGGCTGAGCGTGCGGTGGCTGGTGCTGATCAGCCTGTTGGGCGGCGGCCTCGGCGCGCTACTGCTGTTGGCGACGCCGGAAAGCTTTTTCCAGCGCCTGGTGCCGTTCCTGGTGCTGTTCGCAACGGCAGTGTTCGCCTGGGGAAGCTTTGTCAGACGAAACACCGCGGATGCGGCGCAGCTTTCGGCGCGGGGGGCAACCGCTGCCCAGTTCGGCATAGCGATCTACGGCGGGTATTTCGGCGGCGGGATCGGGATGCTGATGCTGGCTGCACTGACGCTGGCCGGCTTGCCCGTGCGGCAGGCCGCGGCCACGAAGAACGTTCTGGCCGGCGTGATGAACGCTTCGGCGGTGCTGATTTTCGCCTTTTCGAAAGACGTGCACTGGGCGGCGGCACTCGCGGTCAGCCTCGGCGCGATTATTGGTGGGCAGATTGGTGCTTGGATGATGCTGCGGGTGGATGAACGAAAGTTACGGCTGGGTGTCGTATTGCTTGGCGTCATTCTTACGATTGCACTGTTTCTCAAGTGAGAGAGAAACAAGCAGAAAGCTCTCGTCACGGCTGTCGCGGATCTTTCCGTAGTCGGGTGTCCGAGAGTGCAAACGTTTATTGGTTAAAAAAACCGCTTTCTTTACGGCACGAGCACAGTACTTCCGGTCGTCTGGCGAGCCTCCAAGGCTGTATGTGCCGCCGCCGCCTCCCTCAGCGCGAACGTCTGACTTGCACCGGCCTTGACCGCGCCACTGGCGACGACCGCGAACAGGTCTGCCGCCATGCGCTCGAGGTCCACGCGCTTAGCGGTGTAGGTGGCCAGGGTTGGCCGGGTGATGAACAGGCTGCCCTTTGCCGCCAGCATGCTCGGCTCGATGGGCGGCACCGGCCCGGAGGACGAGCCGAACGTGACCATCAGCCCGAGTGGCGCCAAGCTGTCCATGCTGGCCTGGAAGCTATCCTTGCCAACGCTGTCGTAGACGACCGGCACCATGGCGCCACCGGTTAGCCGCTTGACCTCGGCTGCCAGGGACTGGTGACCAATGACCACGTGCGCGGCACCGTGCCGGGCGGCAAGTTCGGCCTTGGCTTCAGTGGAGACCACGCCGATGACGGTTGCACCGATATGTTTCGCCCACTGGCAGAGCAGCAAGCCCACGCCGCCCGCAGCAGCATGCACCACGATCGTCTCACCCTTTTGCAGGTGATGGGTACGGTGCAGGAGGTACTGTGCCGTTAGTCCCTGCAGCATCACCGAGGCTGCGGTGCTAAAGTCGATACTGTCCGGCAACTGGATCAGGCGGTCGGCCTGGATGACGCGGTTGGTGGCGTAAGCGCCAAGCGGTCCGGCGTAGGCGACGCGGTCACCGACTGCGACGCTGTCCACTCCGGAGCCGATGGCGGTGACGATGCCCGCACCTTCCTGGCCGATGACCGCGGGAAAACCGGGTACTTTGTAATGGCCGGTGCGGAAGTAGACGTCGATGTAGTTCAGCCCGATCGCGTGCTGCTGCACCAAGGCCTCGCCCGGCCCGGGATCCGGCAGCGGCACGTCATCCCAGCGAAGCACCTCCGGCCCGCCATAGCTGTGGATGCGGATTGCTTTGCTCATTGGACCTCCAGGTGCGCAGCCAACGGCAACGGACCTTGTTCAAGCGTCAGTAGCCACCGTTTAGTTTCGAACCCGTCACCGCCCGAGTAGCCGCCGAGACCGGTCTTGCCCACGACGCGGTGGCACGGGATGATGATGGGGATCGGGTTTGCCGCGTTGGCACCGCCGACCGAGCGCGCCGAACCACCGGCGCGCGCCACGAGGTCGGTGTAGGATGCCGTCTGCCCGTAGGGAATGTCTCGCAGGGCCTGCCATACTCTTCGGCGGTAATTGCTGCCATGCGGTGCCAGCGGCAAGTCAAAGCTGCGGCGGTCGCCGTCGAAATAGGCTTGGAGCTGGTCGCGGCCGCGGTGCAGCAACGGTGTGGGCGCCTGGTCCCGGCCAAAGCCCCAGTCGAGGGACACGATGAACCCATCCTCCTCAGACAAGGTCAACGCGCCAAGTGGCGTGTGGAACGAGAGCTGCGGCATGTCGACTCACTACGCCCGGCAGCCTTCATGCACCAGAGGGCTTAACGCCTTGTGGCCTTCCGGCACGGCTCCAACATCGGGCGCTTCACACGGGAACTTCTTTGTATGGGCGCACGCCTCACCAGCGATCCGGATCTGACCTTTGCATTCCATGTCTTCGTATGTACGAACCGGCGGGCGGACGGGCACGCGCGCGGCAGTTGCGCCGCCAGGGGGTCCGAGAAACTACGCGATTACATGAAGGCGCGTGCGAAAGAGCTGGGCTTGCCCGACACACGGATCAACACCGCCGCTTGCCTGGACCGGTGCGAGCTTGGTCCGTGTATCGTGGTCTACCCCGAAGGCATCTGGTATCGGGTAACCACGACGGCCGACGTGGATGCAGTGCTCGCCCAGCACTTGCAGGCGGGCGGGAGGGCCGCGGCATTGATGCTGGACCAATGACCGGGAGCCGCGCCGAGGGGCTCCATCGCGATTCGATCTTTGCCCTGGCTACCGGCGCGGCCCGTAGTGCGGTGGCGGTCATGCGGTTGTCGGGAGAAGGTTCGGCCCGCATCACCGCCGCGTTGTGCGGCAGGCTACCCCCGATCCGCCGTGCCAGCCTGTGCGACATGCGTGGGCAGGACAGGGCCTTGCTGGACAGGGCGTTGGTCCTGTGGATGCCAGGGCCGGCCAGCTACACGGGCGAAGACACGGCGGAGTTCCACCTTCACGGCAGCGTCGCGGTAACCTCCGCCGTGGCACGCGCGCTTGTGCATCTCGGCGCGCGACCTGCCGAGCCGGGGGAGTTCACGCGCCGTGCTTTCCTGTCCGGCCGGATGGACCTTCTGGAAGCCGAAGCGGTTGCCGACCTGGTGGCCGCGGAGACGGAGGCGCAGCGCGTGCAGGCGCTGGGCCGTATCGACGGCGCGGCAGGGCAGCTCGTGCAGGCCTGGTCCGACCGGCTGACGCGCTGCCTGGCCTTCCAGGAGGCTGCCATCGACTTTCCCGACGAGACCTCGGCCGAGGAACTGGTGCAACTCGTCACCGGCGAGGCCGGCAGCCTGGCCGTCGACGTGGCGGCCCACTTGGCACGTGCGCCTGCAGGCGAGCGCGTGCGGCATGGCGTGGTTGTGGCCATCGCGGGGGAGCCGAACGTCGGCAAGTCTTCGTTGTTCAACGCGCTTGCCGAACGCGACGCGGCGATCGTCTCGCCGTTGCCCGGCACCACACGGGACGCGCTAGAGGCGGCGCTGGACCTGGGAGGTGTCGCGGTGACGCTGGTCGACACGGCGGGGCTGCGGGAGACAAATGATCCGTTGGAGGTGGAGGGTGTTCGGCGGGCAAAGGCACGGATCGCAGCCGCCGACCTGGTGCTCGAGGTCGTGCAAGCAGGAACGCCACAGGCGGAGCTGGCGGCAGCTCCGGACGTAATACAGGTTGTCAGCAAGATCGACCTGGCGGCTCCGCCGGTCGGGTCACTAGGCGTGAGCATGCTGACGGGAGAAGGCCTGGATAGGTTGAGGTCCCGGCTGGCGGAACACGCATCCTGTCTGACCGGACGTGGCGAGGCGGCGTTGTTCGCGCGCGCACGCCAGGTTGCAGCGTTGCAGGAGGTGCTGGAAGGGTTGCGCGCCGCGTCGGCCACCGCACTGTCCGAGTTGCGGGCGGAGGAGCTCCGCGTGGCCCTAGCAGCCCTGGGCCGCCTTGCTGGCCGCGTTGATACCGAAGCCGTGCTCGATGTGGTATTCGGCGCCTTCTGTATCGGGAAGTAGGCTCGGTTATGCCGTATGGCGCTGATTTCGACGTGGTGGTTGTCGGCGGCGGGCACGCCGGGACGGAGGCTGCCGCCGCAGCCGCTCGCGTCGGCGCGCGTACGCTGCTGGTGACCCAACAGCTCGGCCGTGTCGGAGAGTTGTCGTGCAACCCGTCCATCGGCGGCATCGGCAAGGGACACCTCGTCCGTGAGATAGATGCGTTGGACGGTATCATGGGCCGTGCGGCGGACGAGGCGGGCATCCACTTCAAGATGCTCAACCGCAGCAAGGGCCCGGCGGTGCGCGGGCTGCGCGCTCAGGTCGACCGCGCTGCCTATCGTGTAGCCGTGCAGCGCATGCTGAGCGAGACGGCCGGGCTGTCGCAGGAGGAAGGGCAGGTCGACGACCTTATCCTAGAGCATGGCCGGGTAATGGGGCTTCTGCTCGGGTCGGGCAGACGGATCGCCTGCCGCGCGGTCATCGTGACGACGGGCACGTTTCTGAACGGCGTCATCCACGTTGGTCACGAGCAGAGCGCAGCCGGACGGATGGGAGAAGCATCGTCCACCCGGCTGGCGGTAACCCTCCAGGCATTGGGACTGCCCGTAGCAAGGCTGAAGACAGGCACCCCGCCCCGGCTTGCACGCAGCTCGATCGACTGGGACGCCCTACCGGAAGATTGGGGCGACGACACGCCGGAGCTGTTCAGCTTCGTCAGCACAGGCATCGTTCAGCCTCAGGTTGAATGCCGCATCACCCGCACGACGCCGGCGACACACGCGCTCATCCGCACCAACTTGGCCGCCTCAGCGATGTATGGAGGCGCGATCAGCGCCAAAGGACCGCGCTACTGCCCCTCCATCGAAGACAAGGTGGTAAGGTTCGGCGACCGCGACGGGCATCAGATTTTTCTCGAACCAGAAGGCCTGCCGGGCACCGCCGATGGTGAGGTGGTTTACCCAAACGGGCTGTCGACCAGCCTTCCCGCCTCGCTGCAGGCGGACATGCTGGCCACCGTGCCCGGGCTGGAGCGAGCCCGAATGATACGGCCCGGCTACGCCGTCGAGTATGACTACGTCGATCCGACGTTCCTGCAGCCAAGCCTGGAGACCAAGGCAATCGCCGGCCTCTTTCTGGCTGGGCAGATTAATGGGACCACCGGTTACGAAGAAGCTGCCGCGCAAGGGGTGTTGGCGGGGATCAACGCTGCCCGGCTGGCCGGAACGCTAGAACCTATCGTGCTCGACCGCGCCTCCAGCTACATCGGCGTGATGGTCGACGACCTGACCACCCACGGCGTGTCGGAACCGTACCGGATGTTTACGTCTAGGGCGGAGTACCGCCTCTCCTTACGATGCGACAACGCCGATTTTCGTCTGACACCGATTGGGCTGCAAGCCGGTTGCGTTACCCGCGCACGGGCCGACGCCTTCGCCTCGATTGAAGCCGAGCTGGAGGCCGTGCGCCAGCTTGCTGCGCAGGATGTGTGGACACCATCACAACTCGCGCGTCTGGGCTTCGACGTTTGTCAGGACGGCCAACCGAAGCGTCTGTCCGATGTGCTCGTGAAGACAAGCGATGTTGCCCTGGTTTCCCGTGCTTTTCCGTGGTTCGGGGCGGCGTCCGCCCGTGTTCAGGACCAGTTAATCACGTCCGCCCTGTATGGCGGCTACATCGCCAGGCAGCTCGGTCAGATCTCCCAGTTTCGCAAGTCCGAGGCGGCTACTATTCCAGCCGACATCAACTACAACGCCATCGCAGCACTCGGGGCGGAGGCGCGTGAACGGCTTAGCAAAGCGCGGCCCGCGTCGATTGGCGCATTGGCACGGATTCCCGGCCTGACGCCATCTGCATCGCTGGCAGTCATGGCTCATGTGAGACGCTTTGCAGAGTGAATGTTTCACGTGAAACATTAGCCCAAGCTGTCGTTGTTTCACGTGAAACAACGGAGAGGCTGGATCGCATGGCCCAGCTTGTTCTCACCTGGAATCGCAAAATCAACCTGATCAGCTACGCTGACGAGCGGTTTCTTTGGGAACGCCACATAAGTGACTCACTCCAGCTAGCGCCTCTGATACCCGCCCAGGCCGCTTCAGCTGTCGACATCGGTTCAGGCGGCGGCTTCCCAGGCCTGGTTCTCGCCATCGCCACCAACATTCCTTTCATCCTGATCGAGTCTGACTCCCGCAAAGCCGCGTTCCTCCTTGAAGCAGCCCGCTTGACATTTGCCCCAGTGCGCGTCCTCAAAACGCGCGTGGAGAACGCGCCCTTGCAACGCTCGCCGCTCATTACAGCACGCGCGGTGGCACCGCTGCATCAGCTGCTCGTCTGGGCCGCGCCGCACCTCGCCGATGGGGGAACGCTGCTTTTGCTGAAAGGCAAAACTGTCGAGCAGGAGGTTGAGGACGCATCAGCCGCATGGACCATGCAAATCGACCGCCGTATAAGCCAAACTGGAGATGGCGCCATCTTGCGGATCACTGGGATTGCTCGTGCCTGAAGACAGCAGCCGACCAACCAGAATCCTGGCCATCGCCAACCAGAAAGGGGGCGTTGGCAAGACGACGACTGCGATCAACGTGGCGACAGGATTTGCACAGAGTCGCCAGCGCGTGCTGTTGCTTGACCTCGACCCGCAGGGCAATGCCTCGACCGGCCTTGGCCTGGACCGGAGCGAGCGTGGCGCAGGCACCTACGCCATGCTGCTGGAACGGCGAAGTGCCAGCTCGCTGATCCAGTCGACACTTATACCCAATCTCGACATCATCTCAGCCGATCCTGACTTGGCCGGCGCGGAAGTCGAACTGGTGGGAATGCAAAGTCGGGAATATCGACTTCGCGATGCTCTACGTGATGTTGCCGGCTACACGCACATCATCATCGACTGCCCACCTAGCCTCAGTTTGTTGACCCTGAACGGCCTGGTTGCGGCAACCGCGGTGGTGGTGCCGTTGCAATGCGAGTTCTTCGCGTTGGAGGGCATCAGCCAGCTCGTCAAGACGATCGAGCTGGTCCGTCGTAGCCTGAACCCGCATTTGACCCTGCAGGGGATCGTGCTGACAATGTTTGATCGGCGAAACAACCTCTCCGACCTGGTTGCCGCCGATGCGCGCAGCTTTTTTGGCGACAGGGTATACGACACCATGATCCCGCGAAACATCCGCATCTCCGAAGCGCCAAGCCACGGCAAACCCGTGCTTATCTATGACCGCAACTCGGCCGGCGCACTCGCCTACAGCAAGCTGGCATCCGAGATGCTGGCGCGCGAAGAGGCGTTGGTCCCATGAGCGGCAACCCCCGCCTGGGCAAAGGCTTGGCGGCCCTGATGGGAGACATGCCAGCACGGGCTGAGGCGACAGCGCCGCAAACCGGCGTGCGTAGCTTGGCCATCGAAGCGCTCGAGCCCGGCCCATTTCAGCCACGCAGCAGCTTTAACGCGGAAAGCTTGGCGGAACTTGTCGATTCGATCCGGGCGCAGGGAGTGTTACAGCCGCTTCTCGCTCGCAGTCATCCCGCCAGGTCGGGCCAGTATCAAATCATCGCCGGTGAACGCCGCTGGCGTGCGGCCCAGCAGGCTGGTCTGCACGAGGTTCCGGTACTGTTGAGGGAGCTGTCCGACGCCGACGCGATGGCAGCTTCCCTGGTGGAGAACCTGCAGCGGCAGGACCTCAACCCGATCGAAGAGGCAGAAGGCTTCCGCCGCCTGCAAGACGAGTTCGGCCTGACACAGGAGCAGCTCGGCCAGGCGGTCGGCAAGTCGCGCAGCCACGTCGCCAACATCATGCGCTTGCTGCAGCTTCCGCCGAGTGTGCGACGTGACGTTCAGGACGGCAGGCTAACCTCCGGACACGCCCGCGCCCTGCTGTCGCATCCCGACCCGGAACAGGCGGCCAGACAGGTCATCTCACGTGGTCTGAACGTGCGGCAAACCGAAGCCTTGGCGGCCAGCCAGCCAGCCGAGGCACCCGCTCCCAAGCAGCGAGTGCGGGACCCCGAAACCGACGCCTTGCAGCGCGATTTGTCCGAACACCTCGGGCTGACGGTGCAGATCAACTTCGACGGGAAAGGTGGAACTGTCAGCTTGAAGTATCGGAACCTGGATCAGCTCGACAGTCTGATTGCGTTGCTTAGCCCAAAGTAGAGCTAGCTAGGCCGCTTTCTTCGAAAAGGAGCAAAAAGCTATTGTGCGCGCTATCGCGGGAGGCTGAAACACCACGCTTCCACACGACGCGCCGAATAAAAGCAAAAGCTTCTTTGGTTTTTTCAAAAAAGAGCTGCTTGCTTGCCTCGCCTTGCCAAGCTCGCTACCAAGCGTCGCGCGATCAACTCCGGCCGGCTTCCAGTCTGCTTGCATGCCAACTCCGCCTGCCGTGTCTCCTCGATCGCCCGCAGCAGTGCAATGCTGGACCATCTGGAAAGGCTCGCCGTAGTCTCGGCAATGGCCCGGAAATACACAGGCGGTCGCATCGTCCGCACAGCGTCCGCCGCGGACATGCCTGCCTCTATCCGCATACGCGCCTGGTGAAGCTTCTGCAGTTGCCCAAGCAGCATGCGCAGCACTGCAACCCCGTTCACCCCATCCAGCATCGCCGCCTCCAGCGCAGTGTCCGCGGTGATCGTGTCGCCGCGCAGCGCGGCCTGCAGGCTGCCGTCGGCGCTGCCCGCACCGCCCTCTCCCGTGCAGGCACGCGCGTCCTCCAGGCTCACCTCGCCGCCCGCGCCGGCAAACAGGGCCAGCTTCTCGACCTCGCCGCGTGTCTGCGCCCGATCTCCGCCCAGTACTTGCCCCAGCCAGGCCAGCGCGTCCTGATCGATGGTCACGCGCGATTGGGCCAGGCCCGCCTTGATCACCTCGGTCAAACCCCTGCCCTCGTCAGGGTAACAACCTATCGCGACCGCGTCCGGCGCCGCCTCTGCAAAGCTGCGCAGCTTTCCGCGCCCAAGCCCGGCTGCCTCGAGCACCAGCAGCGCGCTTCCCGGCCCCTTCAACGCGCGACTCACGTGCGGCAGGATGGCATCGGCAGCGTCACGCACCACGATCACGCGCCGGCCACCTATCATCGACAGCGCGGCCATCTCGCCCGGTATCTGCGTCCAGCCCTCGCGAGTTAGCTCGGTTACCAAAAACGGATCGTTTAAGCTGCCTGCCACCGTCCGGGTCAGTCCCTGTGAACGCTCGCGGATCAGCCCCTCATCCTCGCCGTAGAGGAGAGCCAGGCGGCAAGCGCCCGGCTTCGCCAGGAAGCCCGCAACCTGCCGCGTGTCGAGCTTCACCCGGGTTTCTTCGGTCCATTGTTGTTCCGATCGAAATACACGCCCAAGGCCAGCGCGATCTGGTTTGCCAGCGCCTCGGCCTGGCGCCGCTGCGTCTCCTCCTGCTCCAGGGTCGCGTAGAAGAATTGCTCGTCGAGGATGTTATAGCCGTCCACACTGCGGGCAGTGCCGCTCGCCAGGACAAGCGCGGGGTTGTCGACCAGGTGCAACGCCCAGGTGGCCGTGCTGATGTCCCGGTTGCGGGTTGTCGAGTTGTCGGCCTGCACGTTCAGGCCCTGGACGCTTTCTGCATAATACACCGTCAAGCTGTACCGCTTGGGTACGTCGGAGGATGTGCCCTCGAGGCGCGCTTGCAGAGCCTGGCGCAACAACTGACCCGGCCGGTTGGGGATGATGCCAACGTAGACTTCCGGCAACTTTCCCTCCCCGGCGGCGGCATCGCCATAAACCGGGTGGAAGCCGCAACCGGAGGTCACGAGAGCACATCCGGCAACAAAGACGCGGCGGGTGATCATCCGGCAACTACGAAATTGACGATCTTGTCGACAACGTGGATGCGCTTGACGATGCGCCGCCCTTCGAGCTGGCGCGCCACGTTCGGCTCCGCCTCTGCGGCAGCGATCACGTCGGCCGCCAGCGCGCCTGGTGCAGCCTCAATCGTCCCGCGCAACTTGCCCATGACCTGCACCGCGATCGTCACCGTCCGCACTGCCAGCAACTCGGGCTCTGCTACGGGCCAAGGCTGCGTCGCCAGCAAGCCGTCTGCGCCAAGCCGGGAGAAGATCTCCTCTGCCAGATGCGGCATCATCGGGTAGACCAGCCTGGCCGCAACATCTGCAGCCTCCCGCCGGGCGTAGGCCATGCCCTCCGCCTCGGCATGCCGGTCAGCCTCCGCTATGGCGCCGGCCAGCTCGTAGATGCGCGCGACGGCCACGTTGAAGGTGAAGCCTTCCAGCGCCTGCGTCACCGTGGAAATGGTGCGGTGCGTCACCCGCCGTAGCACCATCGCCTCCGGCGCGAACGCGCGCGGCATCTCCGAGGAGTTGCCGCAAGAGGCGTCCGCCAGCCGATACAGCCGCTGGACGAAACGATACGCTCCAACAACGCCGGCTTCTGTCCACTCGATGTCGCGCTCTGGCGGGTTGTCCGAGAGGATGAACCATCGCGCAGTATCGGCACCGTAACGGTCTATGATGCCGCCCGGGTCCACGGTGTTGCGCTTGGACTTGCTCATCGCCTCCACGCGACCGACCACCACGGGTTGGCCGCTTGCCCGCTCCACCGTCGCCCCGTCCCGCTGCTCTACCTCGTCCGGATACAGCCACCGCCCGTCCTCGCCCTTGTAGCTGGCGTGCGTCACCATTCCTTGCGTGAACAACCCGGCGAACGGTTCGGCTTGCGCCACGTAGCCGCTGGCCTGCATCGCGCGGGTGAAAAAGCGCGCGTAGAGCAGATGAAGGATCGCGTGTTCTATGCCGCCGATATACTGGTCGACCGGCAGCCAGCCATCCACCGCCGCGCGCACGGTCGGTGTCTCCGCCGCCGGGCTGCAGAACCGCGCGAAGTACCACGAGCTGTCCACAAACGTGTCGAACGTGTCTGTCTCGCGCGTCGCCCCGGCCCCGCAGGCCGGGCAGGCCACGTGTTTCCACGTCGGGTGGTGGTCCAACGGGTTGCCCGGCCGGTCGAACGTCACATCTTCGGGCAGCCGCAGCGGCAACTGGTCATCGGGCACCGGCACCACGCCGCAGCCTGCGCAGTGGACCACCGGGATGGGGCAGCCCCAGTAGCGCTGCCGGCTGACACCCCAGTCGCGCAGGCGCCAGTTCACCACGCTCTCGCCCCAGCCCATCTCAGCCAGGCGCCCGATCGCTGCCCGCTTGGCGTCCTCGATCGCCATCCCATCGAGGAACCCCGAATTTGCTATCCGCCCCGCCCCGTCGAACGCCCGCTCGCCGACTTGGAACGCGGCGGGGTCCTCGCCGTCCGGGACGACAACCACCGGCACCTGAAGGCCGTACTTGCGGGCGAAATCCAGGTCGCGTTGGTCGTGCGCCGGGCAGCCATAAATGGCGCCGGTGCCGTATTCCATCAGCACGAAGTTGGCGATCCACACGGGAAAGGACTGGTCCGGCAGGAACGGGTGACGCACGGACAGGCCGGTGTCGTAGCCGCGCTTCTCCGCCTGCTCCAGCGCCACCTCGCTGGTGCCCAAGCCCCGGCACTCCGCCACGAAGGCGGCCGCCCCCGCATCGCGCGCCGCCATTGCCAGCGCCAACGGGTGCTCTGCCGCCAGGGCCACGAACGACATGCCGAACAGCGTGTCCGGCCGGGTGGTGAACACCTCCACGTCGCCGATGCCGGCCTCTGGCGTTGCCAGCGGGAAGCGCAGCTTAGCGCCCTCGCTGCGGCCGATCCACTTGGCCTGCATTGTACGCACCCGATCGGGCCAGCGGTCCAGCCCCTCCAGCGCTGCCAGCAGCTCCGGCGCGAACTTGGTGATCCGCATCGACCACTGCGCCAGCTTCTTCTTCTCGACCAGCGCGCCGGACCGCCAGCCACGCCCGTCGATCACCTGCTCGTTGGCCAGCACCGTCCCGTCCACCGGGTCCCAGTTGACGAACGACTCGCGGCGCTCCGCCAGCCCCGCCGCCAGGAACGCCAGGAACAACCTCTGTTGCTGGCCGTAATACTCCGGGTCGCAGGTGGCGAACTCGCGCCGCCAATCGATCGACAGCCCCATCCGCTTCAGCTCGGCGCGCATCGCCGCGATGTTGGCGCCCGTCCACTCGCCCGGGTGGATGCCGCGCTCGCGAGCCGCGTTCTCCGCCGGCAGGCCGAACGCGTCCCACCCCATGGGGTGCAGCACCTGGTAGCCGCGCGCCCGCTTGTAGCGCGCAACCACGTCGCCCAGCGTGTAGTTGCGCACGTGGCCCATGTGGATCTTGCCGCTGGGATAAGGGAACATCTCCAGCACGTAGTATTTTGGACGGTCTGCGGCGGGGACGTCGTCCACGGCGAAACAGCCGGCTTCGGTCCAGGCGCGTTGCCAGTGCGGCTCGGCAGCGGCGAAATCGTAGGTTGCCGGGGGAGAAGCTTCGTTCATCGACAAAGACTTACCAAAAGGAAGCGCCTCTTTTTTGAAAAAAGAAGCAAAAAACTTTTGCTACTGAGTGCCTTGGGCTCGCAGCTCGCGCGCGTGGGCAAGGATCTTGCTTTCGATGTCGGTAGCGGTGGCGGGGTTGACGGGGGCGTCTTCCCACTGGCCGCCGGCCTCCCTGGTCTGACGGAATATGGTCACCTTCAAGCCGTCGGCACGCAGCTCTCGGCCCAACACGTAGGCCATCGCCTTGAAGCGCTCGCCGGTGGTCGTCGGCGGCTGATACCAGTCGGTCACGATGACGCCGCCGAACGGGTCGGTCGAGACGAACGGCATGAACCGCAGCGTGTCCAGCGTGCCGCGCCAGAGGTACTTGTTGACCTGAAGGCCGCTGTTGGCCTCCTGCTGGGCATTGGTCTGGCCGCGACCGGGGACGATCGGCGGCGGCAGCCCGTTCGGGTCGGCAAACTCCGCATTGGCCAGCGGCTTGGCCGAGCCCTTGTTGCTGTCGCCGCCACAGCCGGAAACGGCCATGGCCATCAGGAGAACGACGAGACTCGACGGAAAAAGGGCGCGGGGCATGGTGTCCTGAAGGTCACACGCCGGCGCGTCTCGCCGGCAGGCTGCCTTCCTAACCTTTGCGGGTTGGTGCGCCAAGGAGGGAAGGCAAGAAGTTCTTCTTTGAAAAAAAACATCGAGTTTAGGTTGGCGCGAACACCGCGGCCAAATCCAGAGGCCACCTTCGACGCGCGATGATCGTCCTGCCGTCCCGCCTGTTCAAGGCCAAGCCGCCTACGGCGGTCGCTTACGCGAGCCTTGAGCAGTCCGAACGGCCGAACGAAGCGCTGACATCGAAGAAAGCAGCCGCCTGGGAGTGTTGCGACGATCGCCGAAGCAGGCTGCGTAACCTGAGTCCAAACCAGAACTCTTGTTCCCTTGAGCGCGCTGCGTGGAGAGGTCCGCGACAGCAGAACCAAAACTGTTTGCTTGGCGATTGAAATTTGGGAGCGACCATCTTCCACGAGCAACGCATTTTTGCCAGGCGGCTACCTTCTCCGGCTTTCTTCGATGTCAGCCCTCCGTTTGGCCGTCCGGCCTGCTCAAGGCTCGTGCAGCGACCGCCAAGGCGGCATGGCCTCGAACAGGCCGGATGGCCAAACGACGATCGCGCGTCGAAGGCAGCCTCTGTCCCGGTCGGAGTGTTCGCGCAAAAACTTGAATCCTCCCTTTTTCAAAAATGAAACGCTTCGACTCCCCCCGCACCAGCCAGCACTGCCTTGGGCAACCGCCCCACGTTCTCCCCGCCAACACCTCCCAAAGCCAGCACCAGGCCCTGCCGCCCACGCGCCATCCCCGACCACCGCACCGCGCCTAAGCCACGCGCCCCAGGATGGCTCGCCGTCGGAAACACCGGCGAGAGAAACACCAGCGCTCCTGCAGCCAGGCCCGCACGCAACTCCCTCACGCTGTGCGCCGACGCGGTGTTCAGCCGGCCGGGCAGCGGGCGCAGCCGGCCCGAAAGCCCGCCTCTCAGGTGCTGCCCAGCTGCAACCGAGGCGGCCAGACGGGGATCACCCGCCACTGTCAGCGCAATCCGCCGCGCCCGGCACAGCGCCGCCACGCGCCGCGCCAGCGCCGCACGTCCCTCCACCCGGTCGTGGCGGAACACCACCCCGCATAGCCCCGGCGGCAGGCGCGCGATCGCCGGCAACGGGTCCGCCAGCCGCTCGGCGTCGGTGAACAGCCACAACACCGGAGTCGCCAGCCGCCTGCGTGCCTTGACCGCACGCGCCCACGCAACCAGCCTAACATCCATGGACGCCGCTCCTCCTACCCAGGACCACCCCGACTCGCTGCGCCCGGCGCTGGAGACCGTGCGTGCTCGCATCGACGCCGCCGCGCGCGCCGCCGGCCGTGACCCGGCAGAGGTCACCCTGGTTGCCGTCTCCAAGACGCATCCCGCCTCGCTCGTCCAACAGGCGATGGACTGCGGCCAGACCGTGTTCGGCGAGAACCGCGTGCAGGAAGCCGCTGCCAAGTTTGCGCCGCTGCGTGACGCCAACCCTGGCTTGCAACTGCACCTGATCGGCGGCTTGCAGACCAACAAGGCGGCCGACGCTGTCCGCATCGCCGACATGATCGAGAGCCTCGACCGCCCGAGCCTCGCCGACGCGATCGCCACCGCCGCGGAACGCACCGGCCGGTTGCCCAAGCTGCTGGTCCAGGTCAACGTCGGCGACGAGGCGCAGAAATCCGGCATCGCGCGTGACCAGGCAGACGCCTTCATCAGGCACTGCCGCACCCGCTTCGGCGCTGCCCTGCGCGGCCTGATGTGCATACCGCCGGCCAGCGACGACCCCGCGCCGTATTTCCGCGCGCTGGCGGCGATGCGGGCCGAGCACGGCCTGCCGGTGCTCTCGATGGGCATGTCGGGCGATTTCGAAACCGCCATCGTCTGCGGTGCAACGCTGGTGCGCGTCGGCTCGGCGATCTTCGGGGTGCGCGGTTAACCACATCCGTGTTGCACCGCCAGGCGCATCCATCGTACAGCGGCGCCCGTGCAGACCGCTTTCTGACAGAGGCCGCCTGCACGTGCGCGCCAGCCGGGCACGCGCCCCGACAGAGTAGATAAATGTCCGCCACCGCCCAGCTATCCCATGCCGACACCGCCAAGCTGCAGCGCGGCCTGCCGAAGATGGGCGCGCTGCTCGGCGTGCTGGGCGTGGTCTACGGCGATATCGGCACCAGCCCGCTCTATGCGTTGAAGGCGACGGTCGCGCTGTTCAACCCGCTGAAGATCAGGGACGGCGAGATACTCGGCTGCCTGTCGCTGATCTTCTGGTCGCTGATCCTGATCGTCACCATCAAATACGTCGTGCTGGTCATGCGCGCGGACAACCGCGGCGAGGGCGGCATCCTGGCATTGATGGCGCTGGCCCAGCGCGTGGTCACCACACCCAGGCTGCACCGCATCGTGGCGCTGATCGGCATCGGTGGCGCCTGCCTGATCTTCGGCGACGGCGTCATCACGCCCGCGGTCTCCGTGCTCGGCGCCATCGAGGGGCTGGAAGTCACCATCCCGCAGGCGAGCTCGCTCGTCCTGCCGCTCTCCATCGTCATCATCCTCGGGCTGTTCGCCGTCCAATCCCGCGGCACCGGTGCCGTGGGGCGCATCTTCGGGCCGGTGATGGTGGTCTGGTTCGCCACCATCGGCGTGCTGGGCGCGCTCGAGATCGCGCGCGAACCTTTCGTTCTGGAAGCCATGCTGCCGCAGCACGGCATCGTCTTCTGCATCCACCATGGCTGGTTCGCCTTCGTGGCCTTGGGCGCCGTGGTGCTGGCGGTGACCGGTGCCGAGGCGCTGTACGCCGACATGGGCCATTTCGGCGCCAGCCCTATCCGCTACGCCTGGCTGTTTTTTGTGCTGCCCTGCCTCCTGCTCAACTATTTCGGCCAGGGCGCGCTGATCATCTCCAACCGCGCGGCCGCCGAGAACCCGTTCTTTCTGCTCGGCCCGCTATGGCTACGCCTGCCGCTGCTGATCCTGGCCGCAATGGCCTCGGTTATCGCCAGCCAGGCGCTGATCTCCGGCGGCTACTCCATCGCCCGGCAGTGCATGCAGATGGGTTTTCTGCCCCGCATGGCAGTGCGCCACACCAGCACCACCGAGGAAGGCCAGATCTACCTGCCGCAGGTGAACAACGCGTTGCTCGTCGGCGTGCTGATCCTGGTTCTGACGTTCCGCAGCAGCGACGCGCTGGCATCGGCTTACGGCATCGCGGTGACCGGCACGTTCCTGTGCACCTGCGTGCTGGCCACCATCGTCTTTCGCCGCCAGTTCGGCTGGCCGCGCTGGGCAGCGGTGGGCGTTTGGGGCGGCTTCTTCCTGATCGACTTCGTGTTCTTCTCCGCCAACTCGCTGAAGGTGATCGAGGGCGGCTGGGTGCCGCTGGTATTGGGCATCGCCCTGATGGCGATGATGACCACCTGGAAGGCCGGCCGCGACCTGATGTTGAACCGCTGGAAACAGGACAGCCTGCCGCTGGCAAGCTTCCTGGCCCGCCTGCCGCAGTCGCGCACCATCCGCGTGCCCGGCCTGGCAGTGTTCCTGACAGGCAACCCGGACTACGTGCCGGCCGCATTGCTGCACAACCTCAAGCACAACAAGGTGCTGCACGAGCGCGTGCTGTTCGTCACCGTATCCACTTTGGACGAGCCCGAAGCCGGCGCCGCGCGGCGCACCGAAGTCACCGAACTGGCACCTGGCATCCACCGCGTGCAGCTGCGCTACGGCTTCATGGAAAGCCCGAACGTGCCGCGGGCGCTGGAGGACCTTAAGTCGCGCGGGGTGGACTACGACCCGATGCAGGTCAGCTACTTCCTTGGCCGTGAGGTGCTGGTGCGCGCGATGGCGCCGAAGATGTCGACCTGGCGCACCTGGCTGTTCCTGCTGATGGCACGCAATGCGGTGCCGGCTACGGAGTTCTTCCGGATACCGAGCGATCGCGTGGTGGAGCTGGGGGTTCGGGTCGCTATTTAGGCAAGAAAGCAAGCTGTTCTTTTTTGAAAAAAGAACCAAAAAACTTTCGTTCCCTCGGGTGCACGCTGCGGGAGAGTCCGCGACAGCAGGGATAAAAGTTTTTTGCTGCTTTTTTTCAAAAAAGCAGGCCTTGCTTCCTGGCTGACCCTTGCGCAACCACGGTGCCGCAGGACACCACCTGCAACGACGCTTCAGCGACGGCTCTATCGCAGTGCGCACGCACCGGAGATGGCGCGACGTCGCGAGTATACCGACCGTTTCGAGGGTGCTTATCAGGCATTGTGGTGGGTATCTGCGGGCCACCGTCCGACCATCGACGAGGGCCTCGCCCGCCTTTGGCGCCTCGACCGTTACGGGCCTACGCCGCAGGCATTCACCTTCAGGACACGTTGTCCCAACCCTGGTTCGGACGCAGTGCCAGCCGACATGCAGCCTGATCCCTGGTGCGTCGGCCGCGCGTGATCAGTGCTTCCATTTTAATTGTGAGTCTCAGTACTCCGTACGTCCCTCCAGTGCGACGTGTAGTATCTGTGGGGCAACGATGACTGTTCGCGGCAAAGCAGGCGTGCTCTTCGAGAAGAAGCAGGGAGTATCTGGAAGCGCTGTCGCGGATAGCTGCACGACGCGCATCAACCCGACGTACGCTACGGAGACAAAAGTTTTTTGGTTCTTTCTTTCAAAAGAGAACCGCTTGCTTTGCTTTTGCTCATGCAGAGCCTGGCTGCCTAGCTGTCGCCAACCACGCTTGCTAGTCGCGCCGCAGCGCATCCGACGTAATTCCGATCCAAGTCGATGCCGATCCCGGCGCATCCCAGCCGTTCCGCCGCCAGCAACGTCGTGCCGGTCCCCATGAACGGATCCAGCACCACCGCGTCCGCCTTGCCGTGCAGCCTGATGCAGCGTTCCGGCAGAGACACCGGAAAGCCCGCCGGATGGTCGAACTTCTCCGTGCGCGATTGCACCGTCTTGTAGGGCAGGAACCACACGTTGCCGGCACACCGGCGGTCCCGCGCATGCCCCCAGCGTGCGATGTTGGATTTGTGCTTGAACGGCACACCGACGGCGAGGCGGTCGATCGCCGCGCGGCCGGATTTGGTAAAGTGGAAGATGGCCTCGTGGTTATTGTTAAGGAACCTCGCGCTGTTGATCGGCTTGAAGTGCCCGAACGTGTCGTCGCCCACGCTGACCGACTTCACCCAGACGATCTGGTTCTGCAACGTGAGCGCGCGCCTGAACTGTGACGCAACTTCCATGGCGATCCACGGGTCCACGTTCGTGCTGCCGACGTTGAGGAACAGCGCGCCGTCATCCCGCAGCACGCGCGCGATCTCGGCGGCGACGCAGCCCATCCAATCCAGGTAAGCGGCTTTCGGCATCCTGTCGTCATGCGTGGAGTAGGCGATGCCGATGTTGTACGGCGGCGAGGTAACGCAGACGTCCACGCACCCGGCCTCGAGCCGGCGCAATTGTTCCAGGCAGTCGCCCAGGTGGAGCGCCTGCCGGCCCACCGACCAGCAAGTGGCACCTTGCGTGGTGTCGCGCCGCGCTGCCCGGGCTGCTTCGATGCGCATTGGTCCCGGCCATCCTCATATACGACCAGGCAAAGTCCACACCGCGTGCCCGCGCCGCAAGCCCCCTCGTGCAGAACCAGACCGCGACAGCGCTCGCAAAAGCTTTTTGCTTCTTTTTCTCGAGAAAGAAGGCCTTGCTTGCTTGCCTTACTGCGCCACCAAAGCAAAAACCCGATGCCCCACCTTCAACGTCGCGCCCGGAAACTGCCGCGCCAGCAACCGCCCCAGCGCCGCGTCGAACCGCTCCAGCTCCCCCTTGTCCATCGCCGGCGCCCCGCGCTGGCTGGCCCGCACGCGCCCACGCCAGGCGGCCGGCGTGTAGGACAGTTCGGCGGTAAACCCGAACACCTCCCAGCGCGGAAACCCGGCCAGCACCAGTTCCTCCGTCCAGTCCGGGAAGACGAAGCTGCTGGGCCCGTCCTCGCCTGGGCCATAGCGTTCCAGCAGGCGCAGCGTGGCGGCTGCGACTGACCCGGGTGCGGCGTGCCAGTCCAGGTGTGCCACCACCAGCCGGCCGCCGGGCTTGAGCAGCCGCCGTGCTTCCCGTGCGGCGGCCAGGCGGTTGAGAAGGTGCCAGGCGGTGCCGGCCGCCACCACGTCGAAGCCGGATTCGGCCAGCTTCGTCGCCTCCGCCCGAACCCGCACGTAAGTGGGCCGCACCACCTCGCCGGCGTTGGCCCGCTCGGCCACCGCGAGCAGGCGGGCGGAGAAGTCTACGCCGGTCACCAGACAGCCGCGCCGGGCGAACTCGCGCGCCAGCAGGCCGGTGCCGGTGCCCATGTCCAGCAGGCGCTGGCCGGGCAGGCCGATTTGCATTGCGTGCAGGCGGCGAAAGAACTCGGGCGGGAAGCCCTGGCGGTGAGCGGCGTAGTCTTCCGCGGCCAGGCCGTAGTCGATCGGGGTGTCGTATGGCCTTGGCATGAGAAAGGTAAGAAAGGCCTTCTTTTTCGAGAAAAAGAAGCAAAAAGCTTTTGCGAGCGCTGTCGCGGACCGTTCAACTGGCGTGAACCCAGAGAACAAAAGTCAGCCCCATGCCCGACCCCGCCCCAGGCGCCAGCCTCCTCTTCCTGCGCGAGGAGCAGGTCCGACAGGCACAGGACCTGATGTTTCTGGCCTGGCGCGACCTCTCCGCCAGCGTCGACCCCGTGCTGCAGGAGCTGGGCCTGGGACGAGCCCACCACCGCGTGCTGCACATGGTCGGCCGCGCGCCTGGCCTAACCGTCACCGACCTGCTCGACGTGCTCGGCATCACCAAGCAGAGCCTGTCGCGCGTGCTCGTGCCGCTGCAGGATCAGGGCCTCATCAGCCAGAGCCCCGGCCGCGCCGACCGCCGTCAGCGCCTGCTGCGCCTGACACCAGCCGGCGAGGCGCTGGAGCGCCGCCTGTTTGAGTGCCAGCGCGAACGTCTGCTTGCCGCCTACCGCGAGGCAGGCGGCCCGGCGGTGGACGGGTTCCGCCGTGTTCTGCGCGCCATGGTCGGCCGGCCTGGCCAGGCGTGGCTCGACGAAACGGGTGATGCAGCGCGGGGCGGGCGTGCTAGGTGAAAGGAAGCAAGAAAGGCGTTCTTTTTTGAAGAAAAGAACAAAAAAACTTTTGTCACCTCGGGCGCGCCGTGTGGGAGAGTCCGCGACAGCGCGGGACAAAAGTTTTTTGCTTCGTTTTTTCAAAAACGAAGAATCTGCGAAGCATCTCCGATGACCGAAGACTCCCACATCCTCGTCGTCGACGACGACTCCCGCCTGCGCACCCTCCTCAGCCGCTACCTCGCCGAGAACGGCTTCCGCGTCAGCACCGCCAGCACCGCCGGCGACGCGCGCGACAAGATGCGCTTCCTCGCCCCCGACGCGCTGGTGCTCGACGTGATGATGCCCGGCGAGACCGGCCTGGCACTGACCGCCTCGCTGCGCGCCGAACGCGCCGGCGTACCCATCCTGCTGCTGACCGCCCGCGGCGCCCCGGAAGACCGCATCGCCGGCTTCGAAAGCGGCGCTGACGACTACCTCGGCAAGCCCTTCGAACCGCGCGAGCTGGTCCTGCGCCTGCGCGCCATGCTGCGCCGCTCCGCCGCAGCACCCGCCGAGGCCACCAGCGGCCCGCTCCGCCTCGGCCCGCTCAGCTTCGACCAGGCGCGCGCCGAGCTCTCCGGCCCGGACGGCCCGATGCACCTCACCGGCGGGGAGAGCGCGCTGCTCGCCGCCCTCGCCGCCAAGGCCAATGAGGTGCTCTCGCGCGAAGACATCGCCGCCGCCCTGGCCATGGACGAAACCGGCGAACGCGCCATCGACGTGCAGGTGACCCGCCTGCGCCGTAAGATCGAGGCCGACCCACGCGAGCCGCGCTTCCTGCACACGGTGCGTGGGCGTGGCTACACGCTCAAGCCGGGGATCTGAGGGGCGTGGCGGGGGTCGGAAGCAAGGCAAGGCAAGGCAAGCGGTTCTTTTTTGGAAAAAAGAACCAAAAAACTTTTGCTTCTCGGGGGTGCATGCTGTTGCCGCTTGCGGTTTCGGCTTTCGCCCGCTGGCCGGTTCGACCGTCAGGCAGGCGCCGACCCGCTCGTCTGCCTGGACAGCGGCGGCTCTCTTCATTCACCTTCCCGCCTGCTCGCCTGCCGGACGATCATCGGCTGACACCAGCAGCCCTACAGATTGACTCTTGTGAGGCGTGCAGGGATTTCGTCAGTCGGAGAAAAGCCAAGGCCTGCTTTTTTGAAAGAAAGCAGCACAAACTTTTGGACCTGCTGTCGCGGAGTCTCCCTCAGCGTGCGCTCCAGGGAACAAAAGTTTTTTGGTTCTTTTTTTCCAGGAAAGAACCGCTTGCCTTGCCTGCCACCGCTCAACGTTCCGGGCTTCCGGTATGACGCTGCCGTCTGGCAACCGCCGGCCGTCCCCACCACCATTGCCCGGCTCGCCCCGGCCATCCATGCATGTCTGCACCTGACATGCCCGACACCCCGCCCGCGCCCCAGCACCGCGCCGCCAGCCAGACGCTAACCAGGCGCGCCCGCAGCCGTCTGTCCGCCACCTGGGAACGCCCTGCCCGCAAGATCCTGCCGCGCAGCCTGCTCGGCCGCTCCCTGCTCATCATCCTGATCCCGCTGGTCGCCGTGCAGGCGATCGCGCTGCTCATCTTCTACGGCAGCCACCTCGACCTTATCTCCCGCCGCCTGTCCGGCGCCGTAGCCGGCGAGATCGCCCAGACTATCCGCCTGCTCGCCTCCACCGACGATGCCGGCGACCAGGCCTGGATCCTGCGCACCAGCCTGCGCGACTTCGACCTGCGCATGCACGTCCGCCCCGGCGCCCACCTGGTCCCCCACACCAGCGTCAACATCCTCGGCCCGATGGACGACGACCTGGCCGTGGCGATGAAGGAACGTGTGGTGCTCCCCTTCGCCATGGACTGGACGCACGACCCCAACTCCGTGCTGATCGACGTGCAGCTCCCCCCCACCATCATGCACGGCGGCTTGCTGCACGTGGAAGCGCCGCGCAAGCGCCTCTACACCAGCATGATCTACGTCTACGTGCTGTGGCTCGGCGGCTCGTCGATCCTGCTGTTCAGCATCGCCGCACTGTTCATGCGCAACCAGGTGCGCGCCATCCGCCGACTGGCCGCCGCCGCGGAAAATTTCGGCCTGGGCCGCGACTCCGGCGCTATCCGCCCGGAGGGGGCGACCGAAGTCCGCAAGGCCGCCACCGCCTTCAACCGCATGCAGGAGCGCATCCGCCGCTTCCTGACCCAGCGCACCGAGATGCTGGCCGGCGTCAGCCACGATTTACGCACCCCGCTCACCCGCCTGCGCCTGGCGCTGGCCATGCTGCCGGCCGAAGGCGAGATGGCAGCCGAAGCCGCCGAAATGACCGCCGACGTGGAGGAGATGGAGCGGATGATCACCGGCTACCTCGCCTTCGCGCGCGGCGAGCAGGCCGAACAGGCCCAACCGGTAAACCTGCCGTTGATGCTCGAAGACGTCGCCGCCAACGCACGGCGCGCCGGCGCCGAAGTGGGTGTGGACGTACCCGAACCGCTGACCGTGCAACTGCGCCAGGACGCGATGCGCCGCGCGCTGACCAACCTGGTGGACAATGCCCGCCGCCACGCCGGGCGTGTCAGCCTCTCGGCGCTGGCCATCGGCCGGTCCGTGCTGGTGATGGTGGACGACAACGGGCCGGGCATCCCGCCGGACCGGCGGGAGAGCGTGTTCCGGCCGTTCGAAAGCGGCGCAACCGGCGGGACCGGGCTGGGGCTGACCATCGCACGGGACATCGTGCGGGCGCATGGGGGGGATATTACGCTGGAGGACAGTCCGCTCGGGGGGCTTAGGGCGAGGGTGCGGTTGCCGGTTTAGAAAGCAAGCAAGGCCTTCTTTTTCGAGAAAAAGAAGCAAAAAGCTTTTTCTCGGCTGTCGCGGACAGCTGAAACGACACCTCTCAACCCGGCACAACCCCAAGGGGACAAAAGTTTTTTGGTTCTTTTTTTCAAAAAAGAACCGCTTGCTTGCTTCCCCTCCCTGCGCGCGGGGCGCTTTAACGCGTTGAGCAACTTACCATATCGGGCAACATGGCCGCAGACCCGTACACCACGCTGGGCGTCAAGCGCGACGCGACCGCAGCACAGCTCAAATCCGCCTACCTCAAGCTCGCCAAGAAGCACCACCCGGACCTCAACCCCGGTGACAAGAAGGCCGAGGAGCGCTTCAAGTCGATCAGCGCCGCGCACGACCTGCTGAGCGACGCGGAGAAGCGCGCCCGCTTCGACTCTGGCGAGATCGACGCCACCGGCCAGCCGCAGGGCCCGCGCGGCGGCGGCGAACGCAGCTTCTACCGCGGGTTCGCCGACGGCGAGCAGGGTGCGCGCTACCAGGCCGGCCCCGGTTTCGGCGGCAATTTCGGCGCCGGCCAGGAAGGCCTGCACGACATCTTTGCCGACCTGTTCGCCAACGCACGCCGCGGCGGCGGCCAGACAAGGGACGACCCGATGCGCGGCCAGGACCAGCGCTACCAACTCAGCGTCTCGTTCGTCGAGGCGGCCTTGGGCGCCAGCCGCCGCCTCACCTTGCCGGACGGCCGCACGCTGGACGTGACCGTGCCGCCCGGCCTGGAAGACGGCCAGGTGCTGCGCTTGCGCGGCCAGGGCTCGGCCGGCTGGAACGGCGGCCAGGCAGGCGACGCGATGATCGAGGTCAGCGTCCTCGCCCACCCGTTCTTCCGCCGCGAGGGAGCCGACATCCACCTCGACCTACCGATCACCGCCGCCGAAGCCGCCCTCGGCGCCAAGGTAGCGGTACCCACGCCGGCCGGCCCGGTGCAGATGAGCATCCCGCGCCACTCCGATGCCGGCCGCCAGCTGCGCCTGCGCGGCCGGGGCATCGCCGCGCATGCCGGCAAGCCGGCGGGCGACCTTTACGTCACGCTGAAGCTGGTTCTCGGCACGCCGGACCAGGCGCTGGAAGACGCCCTGGCCGCCTTCTACGAACGCCACCCGATCGACCCACGCGCCCACATGAGCGAGGCCGCATGATCACCATCCAGACCGTCTGCCAGGTCGTTCCCGGCCTTTCCGAGGAGACGCTGCGCTACTGGCTCGACCAGGATTGGGTGCGGCCGGTCCAGGAAAGCGGCGAGCCGGAGTTCGGCGAGATCGACGTGGCGCGGATCAGGCTGATCCTGGAGTTGCACACCGAGCTGGAGGTCGACGAGCCGACGCTGCCGCTGGTGCTGTCGTTGCTGGACCAGCTTTATACGACACGGCGGCAGCTGCGGCTGGTGCTGGACAGCCTGGAGGGGCCGGTTCGGGAAAGTTTGGCGGAGCAACTGAGCAAGAGGTAAAAGCAAGGCCTTCTTTTTCGAGAAAAAGAAGCAAAAAGCTTTTATCGCGGCTGTCGCGGACGGCTGAACGACACGCCTCGCCACGGCGTACCCGACGAGAGCCAACGTTTCTCTCGTGCCACTTGAAACGCCGGCGAACGGCCCGGACGTCACCAGCACAACGCGCGAGTCGACTGACTGGAGTGCCGGGTTCTCGACTGGACGGAGTATTGAGTCTTTTTTCAAAAGAGAACTGCTTGCCTTGCGCCTTGCCATCGCGACCGATCACGGCAAGTCTGGCCCTATGCTGTCCATCATCCTCGCTGCGGCCGCTTTCGCTGCCATCCACCTCGGCGTCTCCGGCACGTCGCTGCGCAACCGGATCGTAGCCGCTATCGGCCTGACGCCTTACATGGTGGTGTTCTCGGCGGCCTCGGTGGCCACGATCATCTGGCTGATCGGCGCCTACAACAGCGCGCCGTACGTGGCCACCTGGGGGCAGCTGCAGTGGTGGAAGCCGTTCGCCATCGCGCTGATGCTGCCGGCGTTCCTGCTGGTGGTGGTGGGGCTGACCACGCCCAACCCCACCGCCGTGGCGCAGGACAAGCTCGCAGCCGAGGAGCCGCGCGGCATCGTGCGAATTACCCGGCACCCGTTCCTGATCGGCACCGCGCTGTGGGCGGCGATCCACCTGATCGGCAGCGGCGATGTGGCCTCGCTGCTGTTCTTCGCCTCCCTGCTGGCCGTGTGCCTGGCCGGCACCGTTTCGATCGACGCCAAGCGCGCGCGTGCGCTGGGTGCGGAGTGGCAGGGTTTTGCGCGGCGCACGTCCATCCTGCCGTTTGCGGCCATTGCCGGCGGCCGCAACGCGTGGCGCCCGGGTGAGCTCGGCTGGTGGCGTCCCGCTGCGGGGATCGGCGCCTACGCGCTGATGCTGGGCGGTCACGCGCACATCGTAGGCGTCTCTCCCTGGCCCATGTGAAAGCCGTTTCGTTCGCATAAAGCGGACAAGCCTTCGTCCCCGTCGCGCCGTGCGGGGGAGTCCGCGACAGCCATAGCAAGAGCTTTTTGCTTCTTTTTCTCGAAAAAGAAGTACTTTCTTCTTCGGAATCTCCATGCGCGCCCTGATCTCAGTCTCCGACAAGACCGGCCTGATCCCATTCGCCCAGTTCCTGTCAGGCATCGGCGTAGAGCTTGTCTCCACCGGCGGCTCAGCGCGCACTCTGCGTGAAGCCGGCATCGCTGTCACTGACGTCAGCGCTTACACCGGTTTTCCGGAGATCCTAGACGGCCGCGTCAAGACGCTGGTGCCGCAGATTCACGGCGGCATTTTGGGCCGGCGTGACCTGCCCGAGCACGTGGCGCAGATGCAGGCGCACGACATCGCCGCGATCGACCTGGTGGTGGTCAACCTCTACCCGTTCGAGGCGACTGTGGCCGCCGGCGCCGCCTGGGGCGACTGCGTGGACAACATCGACATTGGCGGGCCCGCGCTGATCCGTGCCGCGGCGAAGAACCACGACTTCGTCACCGTGCTGACGGACCCCGCGCAGTACGACGACGTGCTGGCCGAACTGCGCGCCAACGGCGATACGAGCCAGGCACTGCGCCGCCGCCTGGCCGCTGCGGCGTATGCGCGGACCGCCGCCTACGACGCAGCGATTGCCGCGTGGTTTGCCGCGCAATCGGGCGAGAGGTTTCCGCCGCGCCTCACCATTGCCGCCACGCTGACGCAGAGCTTGCGCTACGGCGAGAACCCGCATCAGCAGGCCGCACTCTACGCAACGGCCGCGCGGCCCGGCGTGGCGCAGGCCGAGCAGGTGCAGGGCAAGGAATTGTCCTACAACAACATCAACGACACCGACGCTGCCTTGGAGTGTGTGGCGGAGTTCGACGTGCCAGCCATCGTCATCGTCAAGCACGCCAACCCGTGCGGCGTCGCCGTGGGACAGGACTTGTCCGCCACGTGGGAAGCGGCGTTGCGCTGCGATCCGACCTCGGCCTTCGGCGGCATCATCGCCGCCAACCGCACGCTGGACGAGGAGACGGCGAGCCGGATCTCGCAGATATTCACCGAGGTGATCGTAGCGCCGGACGCCACCCCTGCGGCGCGAGCCGTGCTGGCTAAGAAAAAGAACTTGCGCCTGCTGCTGACAGGCACGTTGCCCGACGCCGCGGCGCCTGGGCTGACCTATCGCAGTGTCGCCGGCGGCTTGCTGGTGCAGTCGCGCGACGCGGGCCGCGTCACCCGCGCGCAGCTACGCGTGGCCACCAGGCGGGCGCCAACCGAGGCCGAGTACGCCGACCTGCTGTTCGCCTTTACCGTCTGCAAGCACGTGAAAAGCAACGCCATCGTGTATGCCAAGAATGGCGCCACGGTGGGAATCGGCGCCGGCCAGATGAGCCGGGTGGACAGCGCGCGCATCGCTGCGTGGAAATCGCAGGCCGCAGGCAGCTTCACCTCGCTCGCAAAGGGAAGCGTTGTCGCTTCGGACGCGTTCTTTCCGTTCGCCGACGGTCTGGAGGCGGCCATCGAAGCGGGTGCGACTGCGGTGATCCAGCCCGGCGGCAGCATGCGGGACGAGGACGTGGTTGCAGCCGCGGACGCGGCGGGTGTTGCAATGGTGATGACGGGGATGCGGCACTTTAGGCATTAAGAAAGCAAGCGGTTCTTTTTTAAGAAAAGAACCAAAAAACTTTTACGTCCGCTGTCGCGCGCTCTCCGGAGGGAATCGCGACAGCGGAGATGAAAGCCTTTGCTTCTTTTCTCGAAAAAGAAGCCCTTGCTTTATGTATTCATCGCATCGAAAAAGTCCTGATTGGACTTGCTGTATTTCAGCTTGTCCAACAAGAAGTCCATCGCATCCGAAGCACCCATCGGGTTGAGGATGCGCCGCAGCACCCACATCTTCGACAAGGTCGGCTTGTCCACCAGCAGCTCTTCCTTGCGGGTGCCGCTCTTGGTGATGTCGATCGCCGGGAAGGTGCGCTTGTCGGACAGCTTGCGGTCCAGGATGATCTCGGAGTTGCCGGTGCCCTTGAACTCCTCGAAGATCACCTCGTCCATGCGGCTGCCGGTGTCGATCAGCGCGGTGGCGATGATGGTGAGCGAACCGCCTTCCTCGATGTTGCGCGCCGCGCCGAAGAAGCGTTTCGGCCGCTGCAACGCGTTGGCGTCAACACCGCCGGTCAGCACCTTGCCCGACGACGGCACCACGGTGTTGTAGGCGCGCGCAAGGCGCGTGATGGAATCGAGCAGGATCACCACGTCGCGTTTGTGCTCGACCAGGCGCTTGGCTTTCTCAAGCACCATCTCGGTCACCTGCACGTGGCGGGTGGCCGGCTCGTCGAAGGTGCTGGCGACGACTTCACCTTTCACCGTGCGCGCCATGTCGGTGACCTCTTCCGGCCGCTCGTCGATCAGCAGCACGATGAGGAAAACCTCGGGGTGGTTGGTGGAGATGGCGGTGGCGATGCTTTGCAGCATCACCGTCTTGCCGGTGCGCGGCGGGGCCACGATCAGCGCGCGCTGGCCCATGCCGATCGGTGCGACCAGGTCGATCACCCGCGGCGTGTTGTCCTTCTGCGCGCCTTTGACCGTGCTCTGCGGCAGGTCCATTTCCATCTTCAGGCGGCGTTCCGGGTACAGCGGAGTGAGGTTGTCGAAGTTGATGCGGTGGCGAACGGCTTCGGGGTTTTCGAAGTTCACGTTGTCCAGCTTGGACAAAGCAAAGTAGCGTTCGCCGTCGCGCGGTGCGCGGATCTGGCCGTCTACCGTGTCGCCGTTGCGCAGGCCGTAGCGGCGCACCTGGTTGGGGCTGACGTAGATGTCATCGGGGCCCGGCAGGTAGTTGCTCTCGGGGCTGCGCAGGAAGCCGAAGCCGTCAGGCAGGATTTCCAGCGTTCCGTCGCCGTAGATGGCCTGGTCGCTTTCGGCCAGGTTCTTCAGGATGGTGAACATCATGTCCTGCTTGCGCAGGCTGGATGCGTTCTCGATCTGCAAGGATTCGGCGAAGCTCAGCAGGTCGGCCGGTGACTTGGCCTTGAGTTCTGCGAGATGCATGTAGGGGTGGCCTCGGGATTTTCGGTCGGGAATGGATCAGGCCCGGACGTGCGGAGTGCGCGTCGGCAGAAAGATTTGAGGTTAAGATACCCACGGCGCGGCGCGCGAGCCTGCGGATTGTCTGGAGGGCCTTGGCGCTTCGGCAGCGCCCGACCAAGGGACCATAAGCACAGTCGGACCCCGGTTTCAAGAGGATGGTGCCTGGCGGTTTGGCTTTGAACCACAGCAGGCGAAAAGAGTCACCGCGAAGGCACGCCACTCACTTGGAGAAGCGACGTCCGACGTCGCCCGGTCTCGCCAAGCCTGTTGCCGAGCTGGCATTCGTCTTTGTGACAACGCTTCCCCTGTTCGTTGTCGCGCGAAGCTTAGCTCACCAGCTAGCCAGGCTGGGATGCGTCGTTCTCGAAACGATCGACCGCGAAAAGAAAGGAAGTGTCTTCTTTTTCGAGAAAAAGAAGCAAAAAGCTTTGCGAGCGCTGTCGCGGACGGCTGAAACGACACGTCTCAGCCCGACGCACCTACAGGGAACAAAAGTTTTTTGGTTCTTTTTTTCAAAAAAGAACCGCTTGCCTTGCCTCACTTCCAGCCGGCCAGCCTCAAAACGGCTGCACCACCACCATTACCACGGCGACCAGCATCAGCACCGTCGGCACCTCGTTAGCAATTCGAAAGAAGCGCTGCGGCCGCCGGTTGCGGTCTTCCAGGAAGTCCTTGCGCCACTTGTTCATCGCGCCGTGCACGCCGGCCAGCAGGATCACCGCCACCAGCTTCACGTAGAACCAGCCGGCATGCCAGTCGACCAGGCCCGGCGTCAGCGCCAGGATGATACCGAAGGTGAAGGTGACCAGCATCGCCGGAGTCATGATCAGCTTGTAGAGCCGCCGTTCCATGACCTTGAACGTCTCGCTGCCCTCGGTGCCGGGCGCCGCCTCGCAGTGATAGACGAACAGGCGCGGCAGGTACAGCAGCCCGGCCATCCAGGCGATTAACGCCACGATGTGCACCGCCTTGGTCCACGGGTAGAGGTGCAGAAAGGTCGGCACCATCAGGCGACGCGCTCCAGCATGGCGGCGCGGAACACCGCCGGCAGTTCGGCAAGCTGCCGCACCACGCAGTCAGGCTTGCGCGCTAGGCCGTGGTGCAGCCCGTCAGGTGCAAAGGCGACAGCGCGCATGCCGGCGGCAGCGGCGGCCTGCAGGCCGGGGATGCTGTCCTCCACGACCAGGCAGTCGGCCGGCGCCACCCCCTCGGCGGCGGCGGCGGCGAGGAACAGGTCCGGCGCCGGCTTGCCGCGCGCCACGTCACGCGCGCTGTGCACGCGGCCAGCCACGAGGTCGGCAATGCCGGTGTGGCCGAACTTGGTGGCCATCTCCTGGTGCGATGAGTTCGACGCCACCCGGTAGGGCAGCCCCATCGCCGCGGTTGCCTCCAACAACTCGCGTGCGCCGGCCATCGCCGGCACGCCTTGCGCCATGATGGCGATCAAGCGGTCCTGCAGTCGCGACGGCCACTCGGACGGCAGCTTGCGCCCGATCGCCGCCTCGTAGACGGGCTGGATGGCGGACCAGGTTAGGCCGGTGAAACGGCGCGCGTCATCCGGCTGCAAGGGCCAACCGAGGGCGGTGGCTTCGTCTGCCAGCAGGCGGCGGGAGACGGGCTCGCTGTCGATGAGCACGCCGTCGCAGTCGAAGATCACAAGCAAGGCAAGCGGTTCTTTTTTGAAAAAAAGAACCAAAAAACTTTTGTTTCCTGGGCACCCGTCTCCGGAACAGTCCGCGACAGCCGCGACAAAAGCTTTTTGCTTCTTTTTCTCGGAAAAGAAGAAGCTTTCATTTCTGCACCCGCATCGGACAATCCCCATGCTGCACCGGACACGCCCTTGCCCCGGCGAAGCTGCACGTCCCCACCCCGCGCGCCCGCGCAGCGTGCACGGCATCAGCCATCGCCGCGATGAACGCCGGGTCGCTGTTCTGCGCCGGCGCGCGGTAGTAGCCCGGCACGCCCATTTTCTCGGCCAGCTCGCGGTACTCCACGTCGAGCTCCACCAGCGTTTCCGAATGCTCGGACACAAAGGCGATCGGCACCACCAGCACGGCCACCTTGTCGCGCGCCGCGTGCTCGATGGCTTCCTCGGTGGACGGGTCCAGCCATTTCTGCGGCGTGGCGCGGGACTGGTAGCAGACTTGCCAGTCCAGCCCCGGAATACCCATGCGGTCCACCACCGCCTGCACAGTCGACTCGATCTGGAACTGGTAGGGGTCGCCCTTGTCCACGATGGTCTGCGGCAATCCGTGGGCGGAGAACAGCACGCGCACCGGTGCGGCCGAGGCCGCGCGTGCCTGCTCCAGACTACGCTGCACGATGGCGGCGGTGGCCGAGACGAAACCGCCGTCGCGGAACCAGCAGCACAGCGTGGTCACCGGCCGGGCCAGGCCCACGCGGGCGGCGGCGTCGCGCCAGGCGGTCAGCGAGCTGCCGGTGGTGGTGGTGGAAAAGTGCGGGTAGAGCGGCAGCAGGAACACCTCATCTGCACCCCAGGCGCGCACCTCGGCGGCCGTCTGCATGCTGAACGGGTGCCAGTAGCGCATGGCGATGAAGCAGCGCGCGTCCACCTCCGGCGTGCTCAGCATCCCCTCCAACGCGCGTGCCTGTTCCTGTGTCAGCTCCAGCAACGGGGACTTGCCGCCGAGGATGGCGTAGTTCTCGGTGGCCGGCTTCACCCGCGCGGTGGCGATGATCTGTGCCAGCAGCGGACGCACGAAAAACGGCACGCGCAGAATTGCCGGGTCTCGGAACAGGTTCAGCAGGAACGGGCGGATAGCCTCCGGCCGATCCGGGCCGCCCAGGTTGAACAGCACCACCGCGAGCTTGCGGCGTGGACGCTGGTTGGGCAGGGTCGGGGGATCTACGACGGGCGCGGGGAACGCCGTCTGCAGCTCCGCCGGCTCCTGTGTCAGCAATTGCGCAGAAATTCGACCAGCTCCGCCACATGATCAGGGTTGGTCTGCGGCAGAATACCGTGACCCAGGTTGAAGATATGCGGCCGACCGCGAAGCGCACCCACTATGGACGAAGTTTCCTGCCGCATCGCAGCGCCGCCGGCTAAAAGCGCGATCGGGTCGAGGTTGCCCTGCACCGCCACGCTGTCCGGCACCGCGGCCGCTGCCCGTGCGGGGTCGGTGCCGGTGTCCAGGGCCACGCAATCCACGCCGGTGCGCTCGGCGTACAAACCGGCATACATGCCGGCCAGCCTGGGAAAGCCGATCACCGGCACGCCGGGGTGCCGCGCGTTCAGCGCTTCGACGATGCGCGCGGCCGGCGCCACTACGTAGCGGCGGAACTGGGTGGGCGAGAGCATGCCCGCCCAGGTGTCGAACAGCATCACCGCTTCGGCGCCGGCGGTGATCTGGGCGGAGAGGTAGTCCGTGGTGGTGCGCACCAGCAAGTCGATCAGCCGGTCGAACAGCTCGGGGTTACCGTAGGCCATGGCGCGCGTCTCGGCGAAGTCGCGCGAGCCGCCGCCTTCGACCATGTAGCAGGCGACCGTGAACGGCGCGCCGCAGAAGCCGATCAGCGTGCAGGCTTCCGGCAGGGTTGTGCGCAGCCGGCCGATGGTCTCCAGCACCGGTGCCGTGGCCTCGGCCACCCGGGCGGCCGACAGCGCGTCCACCCCGCCGGCATTGCGGATGGGCGCCAGCACGGGGCCCACGCCGTCCTTGAAGGCCACGTCCTGACCCAGCGCGTAAGGCAGGATCAGGATGTCGCTGAACAGGATGGCAGCGTCCATGCCGAAGCGGCGGATCGGCTGCAGGGTGATCTCGGTGGCCAGGTCCGGGTTCATGCAACGGGCGATGAAGCCGCCGGAACTGTCCTTGATGGCGCGATACTCCGGCAGATAGCGGCCGGCCTGGCGCATCAGCCACACCGGCGGCGGCCACACATCGTCGCCGGACAGCACGCGCAGGATGGGCTTCTGGATCATCGTGGTCCCGTTCGTTCGTCCACCCTTCCTAAACACTAAGAAGCCTTAAGAGTAGGTGGGGTAGTAGAGAGTGGCTGTGGATAGCGGGGTACCCGGCTCAGCCGCCGCCCAGGCCACCTTGTCCACACACACTGCAGCCGCGAAAGGCTTGTTCCTGCACGTCTTCGGAGTGCCATGCCCGGCTGGGGGCAAAGTTGCTGCCGGTTGCTTACCTCATGTCAGTTTGTAGCCGTCATCCCCGGGTTTCTTTCGGGCTGTTAACGGGACAGGCGCCAGGGGCGGTTATCCCCGATATCCTTGTTGTTCGGCGGTCGCGGTAGAAAGAAGCGAGCGGTTCTTTTTGAGAAAAGAACCAACAAACTTTTGTCTCCGTTGCGCGCGTCAGGGTAAGACGTGTGGTTCAGCTGTCCGCGACAGCGAGCGCAAAAGCTTTTTGCCTCTTTTTCTCGAAAAAGAAGGCCTTTGCTTCGGCTTGCCGTGTCGGTCTAGCGTTCCCCACCACCATGACCCAAGACCGCATCAACCTGCACCTGGTCTCCGACGCCACCGGCGAGACGCTGAACTCGATCGCGCGCGCCACCGTGGCCCAGTTCGACCAGGTCAACATGATCTACCACCGCTGGAGCCTGGTCCGGACACGGTTCCAGTTGCACCGCGTGCTGGAAGGCATCGAGGCAGAACCCGGCCCGGTGCTCTCAACCGTGGTGGACAAGGCGCTGCGCAACGATCTCGAGAGCACCTGCGACCGGCTCGGCTTGCCGGTAGTCAACGTGCTGGACCCGGTACTCGCCGTGCTGGCAGACCAGATCGGCAGCCAGGCCACCGCGCGCCCGGGCCGGCAATACGTGCTGGACGCCGACTACTTCCGCCGTATCGACGCCATCCACTTCGTGCTCGCCCACGACGACGGCCAGGCCCAGGCCGGCATCGCCGAGGCAGACGTGATCCTGGTGGGCGTCTCCCGCAGCTCCAAGACGCCCACCAGCTTCTACCTGGCCAACCGCGGGGTGAAGGCGGCCAACGTGCCGCTGGTGCCTGGCCTGGCCGACCCGCCAGGCCTGGAGGCGCCGCACTGCCCGGTAATCGGGCTGACGCTGGACGCACAGTCGCTGATCGAGATACGGCGTCACCGGCTGAAGCTGATTGCCCAGGGGCAGGGTGCGGTGCACGTCAAGCAGGACAGGGGCGAGTATATCGACCTGGAATCCGTGCGCGCCGAGCTGCTGTGGGCACGCCGGCTGTGCACGCGTCGCGGCTGGCCGGTGGTGGACGTGACGCGACGCTCCATCGAGGAGACGGCGGCGACCGTGCTTCAGTTGATGGAGGCTTGGCACATGCGGCGTGACCGCAAGGTGGTCGACCCTTTGCCGCTGGCCGTGACGGAGCCGTAATACCCGCTGTTGTTCTGCGCCTGGGAGTTAAGACAGCAAGGCCTGCTTTTTTGAAAAATAGCAGCAAAAAACTTTTGAACGGCTGTCGCGGAGTTTCCTGGCGCGGGTAACTGAAGACCTCCGCATTCTCCGCCGATGGTCATGGTTCGAGCCGTTACGTATTCCTGCTACCCGGATGGTGGTGGTTGGCAATCGAGCCAAGGCAGTTCTTTTTCGATTAAAAAACCAAACAAGCTTTTGTTTGCCGAGTATGCGCTGAAGGATACTCCGCGACAGCAGAGACAAAAGTTTCGTGCCGCCTTGCTTCAAAAAAGCAGGCCTCGCTTTCCTTTCCGGACTTCGCGGAGCCACGTGCAGGTGAACGTGACGTGTCAGCCGTCCTCGACAGCGCTGACGAAAGCTTTTTGCTTCCTTCTCTCGAAGAAGAAGCACTTGCTTTCTTCCCCGCAGTCAAGCTTCGGGCTTGTGCAGTATCATCCAGACCTGGCCAACCGATCCGCCGCCTCACGCATGTCTGCCACCGGACCGCAGTAGCTCATGCGCATGAAGTGCGTGCCGTTTGCGGCGTCGAAGTCGACGCCCGGCGTGGTAGCCACTCCCGCTTCGATAAGCAGTTTGTTGCAGAATGCGACGCTGTCGTTGGTGCGGTGCGAGACGTCCGCGTAGAGGTAGAACGCACCTTCCGCGGGCGTCAGGCGGGCGAAACCGGCGGCGGACAGCGTGTCTATAAGATATGCCCGCGACGCCCTGTAGTGCAGCAGGTTGTGCTGGAGTTCGTCGTGGCAGTCCAGCGCGGCTTCGGCGGCCACTTGGCTTACATGCGGCGCGCAGATGGCGAAGTTCTGCAACAGGCGCTCGATCGGCTGAACCATGTCCGGCGGCAGCACTACCCAGCCGACGCGCCAGCCGGTCATGCAAAAGTATTTCGAGAAACTGTTGACCACGATCGCACCATCGACGCTGGCCGCGGTGCTGAGCGGAACGTCCCAGTTCAGGCCGTGGTAGATCTCGTCGGATATCAGCCGTGTGCCGGTGCGCGTGCACCAGGCGGCGAGTGCGGCAAACTCGTCAGGATGCAGCATGGTGCCGGCCGGGTTGCCGGGACTGGCGACGATCAGCCCGTCCGGCGGCGGGTCCAATCGGTCCAGCAGCGCGGGCGTCGGCTGGAAGCGTGCTTCGGCGCTGGCCTGCAGGATGACCGGAACCAGGCCCAGCGCGCGCAGGATGGTGACGTAGGGCGGATAGTAGGGCGCGGCGAGCGCGATGCGGTCGCCCGGGTTGAAGGCGGCGAGGAACACCAGCGGGAACGCGCCGGACGCCCCTGCGGTGATGGCGATGCGTGCGGGGTCGACGCTGGTGCCGTACCAATCCTGGTAGTGTGCAGCTATACGTTCGCGCAATGCGGGCCGGCCGAGCGCGTCCGTGTAGCCCATCGCGTCTTGTGTCAGCAGCGCTGCGGCGACGGCGCGCCGCGCGCCGAGCGGCGCGGCGTTGCCGGGTTGGCCCACTTCCATGCGGAGGATGCGCGGCGCGCCCGGCGGGAGCGCTGCCTGCAGGCGGTTGGCCGCGGTGACGACGTTCATCGCCAGGAAAGCAGGGAGGTTCGCGGCTTGGCCGTTCTTCAACATTGCGCGTGTGTTCTTCGTGAAAGGCTTTCGCTGTGGACCAGCTGCCTGATTGTGCGCTGGAGACTTTGAAAGTTGAGGCTGAGTGCTGAACAATAAAGCAAGGCCTGCTTTCTTGGAAAAAGCAGCAAAAAACTTTTGTCTCTGCTGGGCGCGGGGGTTACTGCACCGCGCGCCCTTCCAGAAAAGGTGCTTGCGTCTTGGCTAGCACGGCTCCTGCTTGGGCTAGTTACACTTGTCAGGTCTTAACAGATTCTTTTCCGGACAGGACGCTCACCGGACAAGCTGTCCGTTATCGAAGAGCACCAAACGCCTGTGACCGACGGTCGCTCTCGCAGCAAGCAAGTAGTCCTTTTTTGGAAGAAGGGACCAAAAGACTTTTGACTCCGCTGTCGCGCGTCTTCGGACGAGTCCACGACAGTGTTCCCAAAAGCTTTTCAAAAAGAAGGCTTTTTGTGCTTTACGGTGGTCAACCTGCAAGCCCATTGGCATATAAGGCCTCTTGCGTCACCTGGTCCAGCGGCAGCGCGCCCGTCATAAATCGACCTTCACCACCAGCGCAGCAATGACCAACCGCGTGACTGAACCGTTGCGCAACCTCGTCGCCAACGAGGTTGGCACCTTCCGCATCCTGCACACAGTTCCGAGGAGCCCGCGACGGCGCTGACAAACGTTTTTTACTTCTTTTCAAAAAAGAAGGCCTTGCTTGCCTATGGTCCAAAGCCCCCTGACTATCCCTGGTCAGCGTAAGGATTTGTCGTCCCCCGCCCCTGTATCCGGATCGGCGTCCCCGGCAGCGCGAAACTCTCTCGCAGGCTGTTCACCAAATACCGGTGGTAGTCTTCCGGCATCTGCTCGGCGCGGGTGCCGAACACCAGGAACGTCGGTGGCCGTGCCTTGGCCTGGGTGATGTAGCGCAGCTTCAGCCGGCGGCCTTCCACCAGCGGCGGCGGGTGGCGTTCCAGCGCGTGCTCGAACCAGCGGTTCAGCGCGCCGGTGGCCACCCGCGTGTTCCATACGGCCGACGCCGCGCGCACCGCGGGCAGGAACTTCTGCACGCCGGCGCCGGTTGCCGCCGCCAGCGTGACCACCGGGATGCCGCGCATCTGCGTCATGCTGAACTCGAGCCGGTCGCTGATCGCCTTGCGGGTCTTGTCGCGGTCTTCCACCGCGTCCCACTTGTTGAGCACCACGATGCAGGCGCGGCCCTCGCGCTCGACCAGGCGGGCGATCTGCAAATCCTGTTCGTGCAGGCCGAGCGAGGCGTCCACCACCAGCGCCACCACCTCGGCCATCTTCAGCGCCTCGATGCTGGCGCTGACCGACATCTTCTCCAGCGCCTCCTCGATGCGGGCGCGGCGGCGCAGCCCGGCGGTGTCCACCAGCTCGACGTCGCCGTCGGGGTCGTGCAGGATGGTGGAGACAGCGTCGCGCGTCAGCCCCGGCTCGGGGCCGGTGATCATGCGTTCCTCGCCCACCAGCCGGTTCAGCAGCGTGGATTTTCCAGCGTTGGGCCGGCCGACGATGGCGAGCTTCAGCGGGCGGGTGCCTTCCTCGGCCGCGTCGCCGTCGGGCTCGGGCGGCAGCGCCTCGGCGATCTCGCGCATCAGGTCGGCGATGCCCTCGTTGTGCTCGGCGGAGATGGCCAGCGGGTCGCCCAGGCCCAGGCTGTAGGCTTCCAGCGCGTTGGCAAGCCCCATGCGCCCTTCTGCCTTGTTGGCGACCAGCAGCACGGGTCGGTTCTGCCGGCGCAGCCAGTTGGCGAAGTGTTCGTCGGCCGGGGTGATGCCGATACGCGCGTCGATGACGAAGACGATCAGGTCGGCGTGTGAAACGGCGGCCTCGCTGCTGGCGCGCATGCGGCCGTAGATCGCTTCGGGGTCGGACTCCTCCAGGCCGGCGGTGTCCACCAGGCGGACGTTGCGGCCGCGCAGCATGGCCTCGGCGTCTTTGCTGTCGCGGGTGACGCCGGGCGTGTCGGCGACGATGGCCGAACGCCGGCCGGCCAGGCGGTTGAAGAGCGTGGATTTGCCGACGTTCGGGCGGCCGGCGATGACGACCGTGGGAAGCATCGGGTCAGGCCGGGTAGGGGTTGGAGTGCGTGTCGGGCCGGGACAAAACCGGTGTTCTGTTGTGCGCGGCCGTTGGGGCGGATTCAGCATCGGACGCAGAAGAGGTCAACCACGAAGGCCACCAAGCGCGGTCCCGCGTCACTTGTAGGCCGTCAGCTTCGCGTCGTCCGTCAGAACCAGCACGGTGCCCTGTGCTACGCTGGCCGGGGTGGACGCGGTCTCGCTGAGGTCGCTGCTGGTCACCAACGCGCCGGTGGTGGCGTCAACCACCGCCATCTTCGCATGGTCGCTCACCAGGATCAGCTTGCCGCCCACCAGCGTGGGGCCGAACCAGGTGATAAGCCCCTTGGTCTTCTTCGGGTTCTGGAAGCGCGGCAGGTCGGTCACCCAGTGCACGCCCCCGTCGTCCTTGCTGACGGCCGCGAGCTTCTGGTCGGTGCTGACGACAAACATGAAGTTGCCGGCAATCCACGGCGTGTTGGCACCCGGCACGTCGCGCTGCCAGACGCGGCGGCCGGAGCGGATGTCGAGTGCGGCCATCAGCCCGCCTAGCCCGATCGCGTAGACCAGCCCGTTGTCGATCACCGGCGCGCCGCGGACGGAGCCGAAATCCGACAGCGTCTCCTGGCCTTTCTGGCCGCCCATGTTGTCGGTCCAGACCAGCGTGCCACTGTCCGTGCGCAGCGCCGCCAGGTCGCCGGACTCGAAACCGGCGACCAGCACCCCGCCGGCAGCCGCCGGGGCGGCCTGGCCGATGGTCCCGGTGTTGGCCGCGGTCGCCTGGTAGGCCCAGAGGAACTTGCCGTCCGCCAGCGAGAACGCCTGCAATTGCTGGTCGATGCTGACGACGTAGAGCGCGCCGTCGGCGACCAGCGGCGCGCTGCGCGCCGGTGAGGTGAGGTCCGCGTGCCAGACGATGTGGCCGCTGTCGAGGTCCATGGCCAGCACCTGCGCGCGGCCGGTCACCGCGTAGAGGCGGTTGCCGACGATGGCGATGCCGCCGCCGATGTTGCTGTTGCGCGCCTTTTTCGGCTTGGTGACGGTGGACCAGGCGCGGCGGCCGGTGGCGATGTCGAAGGCGGCGACGACGGCGTCGGTGTCCATGGTGTAGACGCGCGCGCCGGCCACCAGCGGCTGGGCGGTCAGGCGGGCGCGGTAGTTGCCACCCTGCCCGATCTCCACGCTCCAGGCTTTGGTCAGGCCGCCGGCGAAGTTGGCGCCCACGTGGTCTTCCGAGCCGGCGTATTGCAGCCAGTCGGCGTTGCGCACCACCGGCGGCAAGGTGACCGGCTCGACGCTGTCGATGGTCAGGCCGCGCACCGAGGCGAGCACCGGTTCGCGGTTGCCCGACAGCGGCTTCTTCGCCTCGTCGGTGAGCGAGTCGAGCAGGCCGCAGGCCGACGCGGCAAACGGCAGCAGCAGGGCCGCGCGCCGCGAAAGGCCGGAGCGGTGCGGGGCCTCAACGGCGACGGAAAGATCCGGGTTGGAAAAGCCGGAAACCGAGAGGTCGGGGCCGGAAAAGTCGGGGCGGAAAAAGTCGGGGCCACGCGGTGCGGCGTCTTGCTGGTGCGCGCCGGCTACGTGGACGCAGGCGAAGCCGGTGCGAGCCGCTGCGGCGCCCGGTTCGCCGGCAAGGGCCACATCGGCGCTGGCAAGGTCGGAGCGAGTCGCTTCGGCATCGGGTAGGCCGGCGCTGGATGCCTCGGTGCTGGCTGGAGCAGCACTGGCTGCGTCAGCGCTGGCGAGGTCGAAGCCGGCCGAGTTGGCGTCTGGCAGGTCGGCGCTGGGCTGTGCTGAGTTCACGCGGTGGTCATCCATGCGCTGGTGTCTTCGGCGCCGGCGGCGCTGCGGTGCCGGGTGCCTGGGCGACTGGCGGCGCGGCGCTGCCGGATGCTGCCGGGTGCTGGTTTAGAGCTGGCGCGATGCCGGGTTGCGCGGCCGAATTCGGCGGCTTGGGCGGGGCGAGCGCGTCAGGCGGAAGGGTGGACAGCAGGTCGCCGGCCATCTGGCGCATGTCCTGCGGCACCAGCGGGTCGAGCGTGATGCGCTGTATCAGGCTCGCCGCCTCGTGCAGGTGGCCGGTGCGGATGTCCAGCAGCGCGATCACCTGCTGGGCCATCGGGCGCCACGGGTTGTCCTGCGAGGTCAGCACCTCCAGGCGCTGCTTGAGCAATACCGGGTCGCCGCTGTCGAGCTGGTGCTGGGCGCTGGTCAGCGTCGCCAGGTCGCGCAGCAGCCGAGGCGACGCGTCGTCGTCCGTGACGGACTGCCAGGTGGCCACCGCGTCCGGATGGTGGCCGGTCTGCCACTGCAGGCTGGCCAGGCGCAGGCGCGCCAGCACGCGGTAGCCTGCGGGGCCGTTGGCAGCGATGCCGGTGAGGGCCTGCTCGGCAGGTGCGACCGTGCTGGCGTCCGGCGCCCCTGCATGGGCAGTGGCGCGGTCGGCCTGCGTCGCGGCGGTGATGAAGCGGTCGGCTACCGCGTTGGCGGCTTCGGTGCGGTTCTGCTGCCAGGCGACGTAGGCGCCGGTGCCGGCAAGTATCAGCACCAGGGCCGCGATGCCGGCGCCGGCATAGCGCCGCCCCAGCGCACGGGCGCGTTCGGCGCGGAGGTCCTCCTCCACCTCATCGAAAATATCGGGCAACGCGGTCTGGTCCTCGGTGACGTTCTTGGTGTGTGCGGCGGGCGGACCATAGCGGCGGGTGGCTGGGGGGGGAACCCCTAGGCAGCCGTCAGGGGTCGGCCCTCAGAGGGGGATTGTTCATGTTTGGCGCGTAAGGTGGGGGAATGCGGTGGATCGTATTGGCGGCTTTGCTGGGTGGATGTGCGCCGACGGGGCATCTGGTGGTGAGCCGGCCGGCGCCGCAACCCTATTGTACGCGCACGCTTGGGGTGGCGGAGTGCTTCGCCGATCCAGGCGCGTTGCCGGACCGGCCCGCGGAACTGGCGGACACGCCGTTGCGGGAACATCTGGTGTGCGACGGGTTTTGGAAGAACGGCGGGGCGGTGTGCCAGGTGGGGCAGGCGTTCAACCGGCCGTAAGCAAGCAAGGCCAGCTTTTCGAGAAAAGAAGCAAGAAGCTGTTGTCTCTCGCGATGGCCGTTGTCGAGACGTGTCGTTTCAGCTGTCCGCGACAGCGCACGCAAAAGCTTTTCGCTTCTTTTTCTCGAAAAAGAAGCGCTTGCTTTCTTCTCTACTGCGGCGCCGCCAATATCGGATACTTCGCCCGATACCCCGCCGGCACCTCCCGCGACGCCCCCAACCCAGGCGCCACGTTCAAGCTTGCCTCATACAGCAGCTCCATCACCGCAATCCCGCCCGCCTGCGTCGCCTCAGGGCCGCTCAGCGCCTCGGTCGTCTGATACGCGCGCACCAGGTCGATCGCCGCCGGACGCAGCAGGGCAAGGGCGCGGTCGAACAGCACCTTGTTGGCGGGCGACGTCGCCCGCCAGGCGAACAGCGCGTCCAGCACCTCGTCGTGGCGATGGCGCAGGTAGGCGACCCAGCCGCCGGTGGCCTGGACGCGGGCGAGAAGCGGCATGTGCAGCAGGACGAAGTCGGTATCGGCGGTCAGTTGGCCCTGGTCGCGCAGGAAGGCGGAACCCAGCGGCAACGCGTCGGCGTCGCGGACCTGCGCGAGCACGTCGCGCCAGGCGGCGAAGTTTTGCAGCGTGTCGAACGGGCCGGGCTCGGCGGGACGGGTGTAGGTGTCGAACAGGCACAGCGGGACGGCGGCCCCGGTCGTCAGGTCCCACACGCCGGCATGCGAGGCCTCCCCGGGCGACGCGGGCGTGGTGCTGCCCCACGGGTCGGCGGCCAGCGCCAGCAGGCGGGCGCCGGCGCGGAAGACGTCGATGCTGCCGTAGTCTCCGGTCTGGCTGGCGAAGCTGGAGAAGCGGCCGCCCTGGTTGGCGGTGCTCAGCGCTTCCGCCAGTTGGGTCAGAGAGATGGGCGTGATCACCGGCGGGGCCGCGCCGAGGGAGACGCCGCGGGCACGGCGCTGGAACAGTGCGAAGACGTTCGCGTCGTAGAGGTCCACGCGAACCGGCGGGGCAGCGTCCGGGCCGTGTGTGCCGGCTACTTCCGTGTAGCCCATGGCAGCAGGGTCGAGCGTGCCGGTGCGCTGTAACGCGTCGTTGGCATGCTGGGCAAAGCCGGCACAGAAGGCAGGGTCCGGCTGACGGCCAGCGCCGACGGCAGGGCGCAACGTCACGTACTGAGAGGTCGCCCCGGCTGCGGCTGGTGGCACGTTATCTGCGCGCAGCGCCGCGGTGCGGTCGGACAGCGAAGCTTGCAGGCAGGACGCAGCGCCAGCCGGTGGGCCGGGCAGGTGGCACCGGCTGGGGAGCGCCAGCAGCCAGGCGCGCTGGCCGGCGAGCAACGCGTCGCGGCCGAAGATGGTGGCGCCACGGAGGTCGGCATGCAGCGCCTGGATCATGGCGCGGTTGGCGGCGACCAGGGCGGGGTCGGCGCAGATGGCGGTCTCGGCAGGCGTGCTGGCTTCTGTGCAGTTGGCGTCGGCGTCCGCTGTTTGCGGGGCGTTGGTGGCGTCGGGGACGTAGGGAGTGACGTGGTGGATTGCGCAGGAGGATAGGAGAAGGAAAGCAAGCGCTTGTTTTTTTGAAAAAGAAGCAAACAAAATTTTCGCCGGCTGTCGCGGACCGTTCAACAACGCGTACCTCGGAGAGACAAGAGTTTTTGGTTTTTTTTCAAAAAAGAACTGCTTGCTTTACGGGTGAAATATCAAGCTCCCATGCACCTCGTAGCTGCTCGCGCCGAGGTCGGGCGGCGCCGGCAGGCTCGCATGGGAAATCGCGTCGCGCGCCGCCTGGTTGATCTCCGGCACCGCGCACGGGTCGATTGCGTAGCCAGCCAGGCCGCCGCCGCGTGCGACGGTGACGCGGTAGTTCACCACGCAGGTGTTGCGGCGGTTCCAGGCGAGGGTGGGCTGCCGCTTGCCGGCGAGCACGCTGGCGCGGACTGCGGCCTCGAACCCGGCCAGCGTCCCGCGCGAGCCGGCGCCGCCGCCTGAAGTAGTGCCGACGTCCATGTCCAGCCCGCTCTCCGTCGCGGCACCGAAATGGCTGGCTTGCGCTGCGGGTGCTGCACGGGTGACGGCGCGCGGTGCTGCTTGTGGTGGGGTGAGCTTGATATCGGGAAGCGCCATCGCCAGTGCGGGCGGCGCCTCTATCGTGGGTTGCAGGCGTGGCGCTGGTGGCGGCGGTGGCGTGGGTGGCGCCACGACGCGGATGGGCAGCACGGCGGGAGGCAGTGGCGCAATGGTGCCGGTCGAGGTGAGCAGGCCCAACAGCAGCACGTGAAGCAGGACGACGGCGCCGGTTGCGGCGATGCGGCCGGTAGCGGAGTGCTGCGTGGGCCAGGCAGAGCGATTTCTGTTCGGAGTGTCCGTTTGCAAAGTCGCCTGGCCGCCATTCGACGTGGTTCTGTCATACGCAGCGTGCTGTTCAAACGACGCTCCGGTGCCCGTCCACAAGATGGTCGACCTGCCCGCGCGAACCAACGGCGCGGGAGACTCCGTTCTCCCGAGCGCGCACTCAGTTGAAAGCTCTGCGACAGCCGTGACAAAAGTTTTTTGGTTGTTTTTTCAAAAAGAACCGTTTGCTTTCTTGCCTTCAGGAGCGCCCGCCATGTCCCCAGACCCCATCGTCATCGTAGGCGCCCGCCGTACCCCGATGGGCGCCTTCCAGGGCGCGCTCTCGGGCATCCCCGCCCCCAAGCTGGGCGGCTACGCCATCGCCGCCGCCCTGGCCCAGTCCGGCGTGGCCCCGTCCGACGTGTCCGAGGTGGTAATGGGCTGCGTGTTGCCGGCCGGCCTGGGCCAGGCGCCGGCGAGGCAAGCGGCGTTCGCCGGCGGGCTCCCCGAGGGGGTCCCCGCCACCACGGTGAACAAGATGTGCGGCTCCGGCATGAAGGCGGTGATGCTGGCGCACGACCAAATTGCCGCCGGAGGCGCCGCCATCATGGTGGCCGGCGGGATGGAGAGCATGAGCCGCGCGCCGTATTTGCTCGACCGTGCGCGCGACGGCTACCGGCTGGGCCACGGACGCGTGCTGGACCACATGTTCCTCGACGGGCTGGAGGACGCCTACGAGGGCGGCCGCCTGATGGGCAGCTTTGCCGAGGACACCGCCGAGAAGCTGCAGTTCACCCGCGCGGCGCAGGACGATTTCGCCCTGCGCTCGCTGGAGCGGGCGCGGGCGGGCACGGCCGAAGGGCGTTTCCGGGCCGAGATCGTGGCCATCCCTGGCAAGACGGAGGTGGCCGACGACGAGACGCCCGCCAAAGCGCGCCCGGAGAAAATCCCCACGCTGAAGCCCGCCTTCCGCCCGGACGGCACGGTGACGGCGGCCAACTCCAGTTCCATCTCGGACGGTGCCGCCGCGCTGGTGCTGATGCGGCTGTCCGACGCGGCGGCGCGGGGCGCGACGCCGCTGGCGGCGATACGCGGCCACGCGACGCACGCACAGGCGCCGGCCTGGTTCACCACCGCGCCGGTGGGTGCCATGCGCAAGCTGCTGGACCGCACCGGATGGTCGAAGGACGACGTGGACCTCTACGAAATCAACGAGGCGTTCGCCGTGGTGACGATGGCGGCGATGCGGGAGATGGACCTCGACGCGGACCGGGTGAACGTGAACGGCGGCGCCTGCGCGCTGGGGCACCCGATCGGCGCGTCGGGGGCGCGGATTTTGGTGACGCTGCTGGCGGCGTTGCAGGAGAGGGGGGCGCGGCGGGGGATTGCGTCGCTTTGTATCGGGGGCGGGGAGGCGACGGCGGTGGCGGTGGAGATGATGTAAGGCAAGACCTTCATCTCCCGTCCTTGCCAGTGAAACGACTTGTTTCGATAAAGTGTCGTGATCTCTCCCGTTCTCTCTTCGAGAAGGAAGGTCTGATTTTCTGTCGCCTGTGTAAAAGACGGCGAAGAAAGCAAGGCCTTCTTTTCTGAAGAAAACAAGCAAAAGACTTTTGTCCCCGCTGTCACAGAATTTTTGCAGCGCGCGCCCAAGGAAACAAAAGTTTTTCGGTTCTTTTTTCAAAAAAGAACTGCTTGCCTGCCTTTTGCCGGTCGAGATTCCGGCCGTCCAATCGGAGCACAGCCAGTATCTCTGCGCTGGTCTTATCGAGCCGTTTTAGCCGGGGAGTAACGGCCGTTGACGAAGGCACATGGACAGAAGTTTTTGGTCCCTTTTTAAAAGGGACTGCTTCTTTGCACGAGCCGCCTGAACCGCAAATCGAGCGAGGGCCGCAGCGAAATCGCGTGACCAGGCAATCCGCAAGCCGGGCGGTGCGATACCACACCGACGTTGTCGAAGGAAAAGCTGCATGACCCGACCGGCCCGAGACCGATCTGCGACCCAGCCACCAGGCGCCGCCGGGTTGACGGTCGGGATCGGCCTTAGAACTGTCCGGTATCGCCGGCCGGAGCGCGCACTGTGACCGGCCGGCTGGCCGGCAAGGTGGCCGTGGTGACCGGGGCGTCGCGCGGCATCGGCCGCGCCTCCGCGGTGGCGATGGCGCGCGAGGGCGCCGACATCGTGGGCATCGACATCGGCGGCCCGGTCAGCGCCACGCTGGACGTGACGCCGGCCGCGCCTGGCGAGCTGGAGGAGACCGGCCGGCTGGTGCGCGAGACCGGGCAGGAGTGGCTGGCCGTCACCCTCGACCAGCGCGACCTGCCTGCGCTGCGCCGCGCGGCCGACCAGGTGCGCACCGAGTTCGGCGGCATGGACATCCTGTTCGCCAACGCCGGCATACAGGGTTTCAGGTCCATCCTGGAGATGGAGGACGCCGACTGGCACGACCAGATCGACGTGAACCTGACCGGCACCGCTAACGCGGTGCGCGCCTTCGCGCCGTTGCTGGTGGCACGCGGCGGCGGGCGCATCATCCTGACGTCGAGCACGCAAGGGCGGCACGGCACCAAGAACGGCTCGGCTTACTCGGCCACGAAATGGGGCATCATCGGGCTGATGAAGTCGGTGGCGCTCGAGCTCGGGTCGCACAACATTACGGTGAACGCAGTCATCCCCGGCCTGATCGACACGCCGCTCACCCGCCACGAGGAACGCTACGCGGCCGCCTTGCTGGAGAGCGGCCAGCAGCCGAGCGGCGACGAGGCGCAGGACGAGAAGACGGTGAGCGAGGCGCAGACGAAGAAGACGCCGCTCGGCGTGCCTTGGATCGCGCCGGAAGACATCGCACCGGCGGTGGTGTTCCTGGCATCGGACGAGGCGAAGATGATCAGCGGCGCCACGCTGGACGTCACCGGCGGCGACAGCGCGCATTACACGTAGTAGGAAAGCAAGCGGTTCTTTTTTGAAAAAAAGAACCAAAAAACTTTTGCTCTCTGTGGGTGCGTGTTGTTGAGGCGTGTCGTTTAGTCCGTCCGCGACAGCCGGAACGAAAGCTTTTTGCTTCTTTTTCTCGAAAAAGAAGGCCTTGCTTGCTTACCCCGCCTTCCGCATCAGAAACATCGCCTGCTCGCCGAACACGTTCGCCAGCCATAACGACTTCCGCCAAGGCGACTTGCGCCCGGCGTCGTCGACCGCCAGCCACTGTTCCACCGCGTAACCCTCCTGCGCGCAAAGTTCGCGAAAATCCAGGATGGTGCAGGGATGTATGTTGGGCGTCTCGTACCAGGGGCGGCTCCAGGTGCTCGTCATCGGCATGCGGCCGGTGCGCAGCAACTGTAGTCGCACTTGCCAGTGACCGAAATTGGGGAAGCTGACTACCGCGCGGGTGCCGATGCGCAGCATCTGCCGCAGCACTTCGCGCGGGCGTTCCACGGCCTGCAGCGTGCGGGTCAGCACCACGTAGTCGAACGCGCCGTCGGGGTATTGGGCGAGGTCGTTGTCGGCGTCGCCGTGCATCACCGGCAGGCCGTGGGCGACGGCGTGGGTGACTTCCGCCATGTCGATCTCGATGCCGCGCGCGTCGCAGCCGCGGGTGCGGAAGAGGTGTTCGATCAGCGTGCCGTCGCCGCTGCCGATGTCGAGCACGCGGGAGCCTGGCTCGATCAGGCTGGCGATGAGTTTGAGGTCTATGCGCATAAAAAACAAACGACAGTAAGGCCTTCTTTTTCAAGAAAAAGAAGCAAAAAGCTTTTGCGCTCGCCGTCGCGGACGGCTGAAACGACATGTTTCATCCTGCGACTCCCGAGGAGAACAAAAGTTTTTTGGTTCTTTTTTTCAAAAAAGAACTGCTTGCCTTACGCAATCCCCGCATGCTCCGCGCACCCGGACAAAAACCCCGCCAGCGTGCGGTGGAAATCCGGCTCGTCCAGAAGAAACGCGTCGTGGCCACGATCCGTCTCGATCTCCACGAAGCTGACGTTTGCCGCCGCACGGTTCAGCGCGCGCGCCACCGCGCGTGACTGCGCGGTGGGAAACAGCCAGTCGGACGTGAACGACACCAGGCAGAACCGCGTCTTCGTGCCGGCGAACGCGGCGGAGAGGTCGCCGTCGTGTTCCGCGGCCACGTCGAACCAGTCCATCGCGCGCGTGACCGTCAGGTAGGAGTTGGCGTCGAACCGGCGCACGAAGCTGCTGCCCTGGTGGCGCAGGTAGCTCTCCACCTCGAACACGTCGCCGAAGAAGCTGGCCACCTCGCCGTCGGCCGGCACCGCGGCCGCGTCGCGCCGTGTCTTGCGGCCGAACTTGCGTCCCAGCGCCTCCTCGGAGAGGTAGGTGATGTGCGCCATCATCCGCGCCACCGCCAGGCCGCGCGCCGGCGTGCGGCCCTCCGCCCAGTAGCGGCCGCCCAGGAAGTCCGGGTCGGCCGCAATCGCCTGCCGGCTGACCTCGTTGAAGGCGATGTTCTGCGCGGAGTGGTAGGCGGCCGTGGCGATCGGCACCGCGGCGAACACCATCTCCGGGAAGCTTGCCGCCCATTGCAGCACCTGCATGCCGCCCATCGAGCCGCCGACCACGGCGAACAGCCGCGCGATGCCCAGCCGGCGCACCAGCATCTGCTGCGCGCGCACCATGTCGCCTATGGTGATAGGCGGGAAGTCCGTGCCCCAGACCTGGCCGTCGGGTCCGCGGTCGCGTGGGCCGGTGCTACCCATGCAGCCGCCCAGCACGTTGCTGCAGATGACGTAGTAGCGGTTGGTGTCGATCGGCAGGCCGGGGCCCACAAGGTTCTCCCACCAGCCGGGTTTGCCGGTCAGCGGCTGGGTTTCGGCGGCGTACTGGTCGCCGGTCAGCGCGTGGCACAGCAGGACGGCGTTGGACGCGCTGGCGTTCAGCGCGCCGTAGGTGCGGTAGGCGACGTCGACATGGTCCAGCGCGCGGCCGCACTCGAGCGCGATCCCCTCGGGGAAGTGCGCGACCTGGTGCGTCACCTGTTCCAGGATGGAGGCGGTGTCCATTGGCGTGTTGCATAGCCTGGGGCAACACTAGTCAAGCGGTTCTTCATCGAACCGCTAGACGCCCGCCAGCGAGCGCGCGGCAGCGGAGTCAAAACTCTTTTGCTTCTTCTCTTCAGATAAGAAGGCCTTGCTCGCTTCTAAGACACGCGTCGCAGGATAGCCGCTGCCATCACCCCCTCGCTCGCCCCCGCCGGTATGGGCGCCACGAACCGCCCGTCCGGCGCCATCAGGTAGATCACCGAGCTATGATCCACCGCGTAGCCCGCCACGCCGCTCTCCTGGTGCAGGACGCTGGTCACCTGGTACTCGTCGGCGACGTGCCGCAGTGCTGCCGGCGCGCCCGTCAGTCCCACCAGCGAGGGCATGAACGCCTGGACGTAGTGGTGCACCACCGCCCTGGTGTCGCGCAGCGGGTCGAGCGTGATGAAAAGCGGCTGCACGCGCGCCGACTTGTCCCCTAGCCGGCCCATGGCGCCGGCCAGCATGCTGAGCGTCTGCGGGCAGACGTCCCTGCACGCCGTGTAGCCGAAATACACCAGCAGGTATTTGCCCGGGAAGCTGCGCTCGGTGACGGTGCTGCCGTCGTCGGCAAGCAGTCGGAACGGCCCGCCGACCTGCTCGTCCTGCCCGCCGGTCCGGCCGTGGCCCGCGCCGGCCCACACCACCAACCCGGCGGCCAGCATGGCGCACGCGACGCCCGCCAACGCCAGGCCGGCGCGCTGGCGGCGCTGCGCCGGAGCGTGGAGTAGCTGCGCCTTGGCGGCGCTGTGGGATAGCTGCGCCGGAGCGGCGCGGTAGGGTAGCTGCGCCGGGGCGGCGCGGGGCTTGGTCCTGACCTTCGCCATCACATCGGCATCTTCATGTTCATCTTCATGTCCATGTGGTCCATGGTCGCGCTCCCTGCAGTCACCGGGTGCATGCGCAGCCCGTCGATCTCTGCGCGCAGGGATTTAGGGTCGTCCCAGCCGGCCCCGCCTTGCGTCCGCTGTGCCGCACGCAGCCATCCCCCAGCGTCGATGATGAACTGCGTGCCGTCCAGCTCTCCCGGTTGCACGCCGGCGACGATGGCGTAGGCCGCGGCCACGCTTTCGTCGCGCACCACGCACGTGCCGGGCGGTGCCGCGCCGGACGCCACCACGGTCGTGGCCCCGCCGGCGTCGGTCGGCACCGAGGCCAGCGTGCCGAACACCAGGCGCACGAAGCGGCCGCGCAGGTCGGTCGATTGCGTTGTGTCGGCTCCGCAGCGCGCGGAGAAGCCAGGTGCGTGCACCGGCACCGGCCAGCGTCCGGTCGCGTGGAACGCCACGCCGGCGTTGTGCGCCCGGACGTAGTCGATCAGCGCCCAGCGCTGGTCGTCGTCCAGCTTGCCGGCGAAGCCAGGCATCGCCTGTCCGCCTTCCGGCGTTCGGATGCCGTGCGCCAGCCACCAGAATAGTTCGCCGTCGCTGTGCATCCAGAGGTGCGACGCGGTGAGGTCGGCCGGCGGCACCGGCAGGGTGTTTGCCAGCACGCCGTTCCCGGCCCCACCGGCGCCGTGGCAGGCCACGCAGTTCTGCGCGAACAGCGTGCCGCCACCGGCGATGGTCTCCGACGAGAAGCCGGTGGGCGAGTGATAGAAGCTGGTGGGATAGGCGTCGGCCAGCAGCAGGCCGAAATGCGGCACCGCGAACCAGGCCACCACCGCCAGCACGGCGGCCGCCGGCAGGCGACGGCGGCGCAGCGCGAAGGCGGAAGCCAGCAGCGCCAGCCCGGCGCCCAGCGCTAGCGCAGCCTCGATCACCTCGCGCCGGAAGTCGGGGTCCTCGCGCACCGCCTCGAAGCTGACCGTCCTGGCGAACGGCCACAGCGCCTGCAGGTGCATCGCCGGCGGCAGCCCGCTCAGCACTTCGGCGGCAAACAGGACGGCCAGCGCTGCGCCGGTCTGCAGGAAGATGCTGCGCAGGAGCACGCGCCGAGCGTGCGCCGGCTCGGCGCCCAGCAGGGCCGGCGCGAAAAGATTTCGGTTGGCGAGCGCGAAGCCGATCAGCACGGCGAACAGCACCAGCTTGATGACGATCATCCAGCCATAGGCGGTGCCCACCAAGCCGGGGATGCTGGAGACCAGCACCCAGCTCTGTACCAGTGCGGTCGCGGCCAGGGCCACGACGCACGCCTTGCCAATCGGCGAGAACCAGCGCGAAGCGGCGGCCGCGGTCTTGGCAGGCGCGGTGAGGATCACCACCAGCAGCGGCGCCAGCCCGCCGAGCCAGGCGCCCGAGGCGATGAGATGCACCGCGTCGCACCACAGCAGCACGCTCGGGCCCTGGTACATGGAGGCGGCGTGGCTGTGCCCGGCCTCCAGGCACACCGCGACCGTGGCGGCCGCGAACGCCGCGCGCTGGCGTGGCATTCTGTCACGCCAGCCGAGTGCCAGCCCGGTGGCCAGCAACGCCAGCAACTGCAGCGCCACCAAGTGCCCGAACGATGTCTTGCCCAGCACCGCGGGCGCCGCCGCAAACGTCCCGGCCAGCGACCCTGCATCCGACATGGTGGCGGACTGCGCCAGCAGCCACACGGCCAGGCCCAGCAGGGCGCCGACGAGGCTGAGCTGCGTGATCCGCATCAGCCGCCGCGTGGTGTCCGCGGCGACGCTGGCCGGCGCATGCGCCAGCGCGGGCGGTGCGACCACCACGCGGAACGTCAGCGCACCAAACACCGAGAGCAGGCCAGTGACCGCCGCGCAGCGCGCAGCGGCCAGTGGGAAGCCGCCCTGCAGGTCGAACGGGGGTACCACGCGCGGTTACTGCCCCACGGTGAAGGAGAACTTGCCCTGCGTCTTGTGGGTGTCCACCGACGTCACGTGCCAAGTCACCGTGTATTTGCCCGGCATGAGCTTCTTCACCGGCACCGCGAACCTGGTGGCGTCGGCCGCCGTGTGGGCGGTGCCGGCCGCCACGCTGGCGCCTGACGCATCCTGCACTTGCAGGCGGGAGAAGTCTGGTTCGATCGCTTGGGAAAAGGTGAGCGCCACCTCCGCGGGCGGCGCGGGTATGGTGCTGCCGACGCGCGGCGACGCGCCCTCCAGAAAGGCGTGCGCACGCGCGGGGCTGGCGGCGGCGAGCAGGCAGGCCATAAGGACGGGCTTGTTCATGTTGGAACTCCCTGGTGATCAGGACGAAGGCAAGGCGAGCAGTTCTTTTTGGAGAAAAAGAACCAAAAAGCTTTTGTCTCCTGTCGGTGTGCGTTGTTGAAGCTTGTCGTTTCAGCTGTCCGCGACAGCGCGCGCAAAAGCTTTTTGCTTTTTTTTCTCGAAAAAGAAGGCCTTGCTTGCTTCACTGCAGCCACCGCGCCAACGGCGCGCCGATCGAGTTGGGATACAGATCGTCGAGAAACACGTGCAACTGCACGGTAAAGCCGACATTCGTGCCGGCCGCCCTGTTCAGCGGTATCAGCGCTTCCAGCCCAACCTGATACCAGGTGCGCAGGTAGATCACCCCCGGCGCCGCCGTCCAGGACGTCGACACGTTGCTTGGCGAGTTCACGCCCGACACGTAGCCGAACTCCACCAGCGGGATCAGGTGTGCGAGCGGTTCCGGCAGGCCGTAATCCTTCACCTGCGCCTGCAAATAGGGAAGGCTGTACTGGATGGACAACCCGCCGATCACCGCGTTCGGGTTGCCGCTGTTGGACTGCATCGACTGCAACTGCGCTTGCGGCGACGTGCCGCTCATCGCGCCCTGCGCCGATGCGGACTGCGACTTCAGGCTTTTGTCCGCGATCGCGTAGCTCAGCTCGCCGGTGAACGCGACCGGCTGCAGCAGCGGGATTGGCACCTCCTCAAAGTCCTTGCCGAAATACACCGTCGGCGCGGTGTTGCCGTAGGCGTCTGCACCGGTGTGCGTGGTGCCGGTGTGGCCGAACTCGCGGATGACGCCGAACGCCAGGATGAAGTCGTGGTCCGGGCTGAGGCATTTGGCCCATTTCCCGGTGACCACCAGGTCGTCCCAGCCGTACTGCGTCTTGGCGTGGTCGGTCTGGTTTATGTTCCAGTCGTCGTTGAACGCGAAGCCGATCTCGTCGGTCAGCCGCTTGTCGTATTCGAACTGGAAGCTGGCGTCGTGGCTTGGGCCTGGTCCGCCATCGGCACCCTCGCGGGTGTAGACGACCTGCGGAAGCGTGAGTTCGTCGGCGACGCCAGGGTCGTCCAGCGTGAGGGTGACGGGGTAGACGCGGCTGCCGCACACCGCGTGGGCGGCGGCCGGAGAGGCAGCCAGCAGACCGCCGGCGCACGTTAGCGCCGCGGGAAGAGTCCGAAACATGGTAGATCCTGCCTGAAGCGGCGGCGGGAGCGGGCAGAAAGCAAGGCCTGCTTTTTTGAAGAAAAGCAGCAAAAAACTTTTGGTCCGGCTGTCGCGAAGTTTCCCTCAGCGTGTAACCCAGGAAGCAAAAGTTTTTTGGTTCTTCTTTACAAAAAGAACTGCTTGCTTGCCTGTCACCGGTCAGGCCGCCGAGCCGCTGATGTGAAAACGACCAAGCGCAGCCTCGCCATAGACGAAGCCGCATACCTGATTCCAGTCCTCAAGCGGAGGCGGGTGGTCCAGTTGCCGGCGGTGTTGCAACCACGCGCACAGGCGGCGCGCGTGCGGCTCGCGCACGACCGACGCCCGCCGGGCGATGTGACGTTGCGGGAAGCACAGGATGCGGAGAGAGCAAAGCCACTTCGTGCGCGAGTGAGGCGGCCGACTGCATGATGGCAGGGTCGGCCACGTGCTGGCGGAGCGGTGGGGCTTGGTCGTGCCCGGCCTGGCCCGCGTGACAGAAGACGGTGGCCGCTTCCAGCGCCGAGGACGCTGTGCGTTGCCCAACCGCTGCGTCGGCACCAACGCTGCCGCAGACCTGTCCGATGAGCACGAGCGCGATCGCCAGCCAACGGCAGAGCCGGGCACTGCCGCCGGACAACCATGCGGAGCGAGGACACATCGCCGCGTGGATTAGCAGTGTTTCCGTCGGCCGCCAACGCTGGCCAATGGCTGGCAGCCGGCTCTTTCTTGGGAACAACGGTGCCTTCAAGGCCGGCAGCGAACAGCCTCGTCTGGGACACTATCCTCGCGCGCGAGCCGTGGCATCCAGCGAAAATATCGGACGTTCGGTGCAGGTGTTGAAGCGATCAACAACTGGGTCCAGGCGACTCCGCTGCCGGTGAGCGCGCGACAGCGGAGTCAGAAGCTTTTTGCTTCTTTGTCTCGAAAAAGAAGGCCTCGCCTTCTTCCTACCAGACCCAGCAACGCGGCGGCCGCGCGCCATAAGGCCCGATCACGCCAGGCCGGCAGGCGCACGCGCCGATGGAGGAGACGACACCAAGCAGGATCAGCGTAGCAGACACACGGCGCATCGGAAAACCTTTCGGCACTGGGATTGAGGTGCATCTGCACCACCCATGTGTCGGGATGACGGCGGCAACATCACGGAGTGCAACAGCCGGCGGCCGCGGTTGGACGCCGCCACACCCGTAGGCTACAGGCGCCGCCTGTTTTGGAGTCCCGGCCCCACGATGCGGATCTACAGCACGCTGCCCCTTTGGCTGTCGCTCGCCTGCGCGGGCCCGGCCGCCGCCCATGCCATTCTGATCGACAGCGCGCCGGCGCCGCTGGCGCACGTCAAAGCGGGCCAGTTGACGTTGGATTTCCGCTACAACAGCCGGGTGGACGCCGGCCGGTCCAAGCTGGTGCTGCTACACGGCGACGACGAGACCCGCATCACCCAGCAGGATGCCGGCAGCCCCGACCACCTGCGCGCCGAGCTGACGCTGCCCCCCGGCGACTACACCATCGCCTGGCAGGTGCTGGCCACCGACGGACACATCACCCGCGGCCGCGTGCCGTTCACCGTGGACCCGGCCGCCCCCACGACCGCGAGCGCCAAATAGGGTGAGCCACCTCGTCGACCTGATCGGCTACCTGGGCATCCTGCTGCACGGGCTGGTCATCGTCAGCCAGTCGATGGCGCTGGGCGGCATGCTGTTCCTGGTGGCACTCGCCCGGCCGTTTGCCGCGCAGGTGGGGCCGGACGTGCTGCGGCGGACGGCGTGGATCGCCGCCTGGAGTGCGGCCGCGCTGGTTGGGGTGGAAGTGGTCAACGTTGGCCTGCAGACGGCGGTGCTGGTGGTTACCGTGGACCTACCGGTGAGCAACGTGCTGCAGGCCAACTTCGCGGTCGCCGGCATCATCAAGACGGTGGCCGCCGCGGCACTCGCGCTGCTGCTATGGCGCGGCGCGCGGGCGCGCGGGCTGCTGAGCGCGGGCGCGGTGGAGCTGGTGGCCGCGACGCTGACCACTCACGCGATGGCGCGGCTGACCGACGGGTGGCTGCTGCTGGCCGTGGAAGCGCTGCACCAGTTGGGTGCTGCAGTCTGGATCGGCGGCATACCGTGCTTCGTCATGGCGCTGGCGCGGCTGCACGACGGCGCCGCGCTGCGCGTGGTGGGCGGCCGGTTCTCGCGCATGTCGATGGCGGGGGTGGCCTGCATCCTGGCGTCGGGTGTGACGATGTCGCTGTTCTACGTCGGTTCCTGGCCGGCGATGTACGGTACCGCCTACGGCGTGATGGTGGGTGCCAAGATCGCCATGTTCGCCATGCTGCTGTGCCTGGGCGCCGGCAACTTCCTGGTCACCGAGAGGCTGCGGCGCGACCCGGCGACCCCGGTGCTGCGCATGCGCCGCTTCGCCGAGGTGGAGATCGGCATCGGCTTCACCGTGTTCTTTGCCGCCGCCTCGCTCACCTCGGTGCCGCCCGCGGTGGACCTGACCACCGACCGCGCCACCTGGTCGGAGATCGTGGCGCGCGACCTCACACCGCACTGGCCGCGCCTGCACTCGCCGGACCATGCGGGCCTGGCAATCCCCGCGTTGCAGGCGCAGCTCGACGCGCAGGCCCGCGCGCGCGCCGCCGAACCGCGCGCCGCCTTCGTGGAAGGATCGGGCGAGATACCGCCGCGCAACGCGGACGACATCGCCTGGTCGGAATACAACCACCACTGGGCCGGGCTGTTCGTGCTGGCGATCGGCATCCTCGCGCTGATGAACCAGGCCGGCGTGCGCTGGGCGCGCAATTGGCCGCTGGTGTTCCTCGGCCTCTCGGTGTTCCTGCTGCTGCGCTCGGACCCGGAGGTTTGGCCGCTCGGCAACATCGGGCTGATCGTCTCGTTGCGAGACCCCGAGGTGGTGCAGCACCGGGTGTTTGCGCTGCTGCCGCTGATGTTCGGCATCTTCGAATGGTGCGTGCGCACCGGCCGCCTGCGCGGACGTGCGGCCGCACAGGTGTTTCCGCTGGTCTGCGCCGGCGGCGGCGCGCTGCTGCTGACACACAACCACACCATCGCCAACGTGAAGGACGCGCTGCTGATCGAGTTCACCCATACGCCGCTGGCGCTGACGTCGATCGTCGCAGGCTGGTCGCGCTGGCTGGAGATACGCAGCCCGGGGGCAAAGGTGACAGGCTGGGTGTGGCCTGTGTGCTTCGTGCTGATCGGGTTGATGCTGATATTTTACCGCGAAGCGTGACAAGCACGTCGCGGAGCCTCTGAGCGAAAGCAAGGCAAGCGGTTCTTTTTCGGGAAAAGAAATAAAAGTTTTGTCTCTGCTGCCGCGGATTATCCCGCGACATAGATTTCAGATGTCAAAGTTTTTGCTTTTGCCTGTCACCAGTTGTTTCGCAGCAGGCATAAGCCGGAGTGTCTCCCCGTCAGTTCTCCGCATTTGTAGCAGCGAAGCGCTCCTAGATATGCAATCGCTGTCGCGGACAGCTGACCCGACACGTTTCACCAACGCGCGCGCAACGGAGACAAAAGTTTTTAGGTTCTTTTCACAAAAAGAACTGCTTGCCTTGCCTTCCTCAGCCAACAGGAAACGCCTTCAACCCCTGATGAAATCCACGAACGCGCGCAGTGGCGCCGGCATCAGGCGGCGGCCCGGATAGTACAGGAACGGCCCGGAGAAGCTTTGCCACCATGGCTCCAAGACCGGTTCCAGCCGGCCGTCGTTGAGGTACGGCCGCAGCCAGTCCTCGAAGAGGAAGATGATGCCCGTCCCGGCCAGCGCCGCGTCGACGGCCAGGTCCGTGCCGCCGCCGATCCGCACGATCAGCGGTCCGGTCGGGTCCACGCGCACCACCTCGCCGTCGCGTTCGAACTCCCACGTCAGCATGGCGCCGCTGGCGAAGCGGCCGCGCAGGCAGGCGTGGCCCAGCAGGTCGCGTGGGTGCTGCGGCCGGCCGTGCCGTGCCAGGTAGGCGGGCGAGGCCGCCGCGGCAGAGCGTTGCACGCGCGGCCCGATCGGGACGGCCACCATGTCCTGCTCCAGCCGCTCGTCGTAGCGTATGCCGGCGTCGCAACCGGCTTCGAGCACGTCGACGAAGCTCTCCTCGGCGATCACCGTCAGCTGGATCTCCGGGTAGGCGGCGAGGAAGGGCGGCACGATCGCCGGCAGCACCAGGCGCGCGGCGCTGACCGGCACGTTCAGCCGCAGCGACCCGGCCGGCCTGTCGCGGAAAAGGTTTAGCGAGTCCAGTGCGCCCTCCACTTCGCCCAGCGCGGGGCCCAGCCGCTCCAGCAGCCGGGCGCCGGCTTCGGTGGGCGCCACGCTGCGGGTGGTGCGGTGGAGCAGGCGTACGCCGAGTTGCCCCTCCAGCCGGCGCACCGCCTCGCTGAGGCCGGACGCGCTGCCGCCATGCGCGCGGGCGCCGTCGCGGAAGCCGCGGGCGCGGGCGACGGCCACGAAGGCGTCCAGGTCGGCCAGGTCCACTTTCATTGTTCGGAGATCCGCACAGCCTGTGCGGATTGTGGGCGGTTATCGGGCGGGGGCTCAAGGGCTAGGTGAAGGCAAGGCAAGCAGTTCTTTTTTGAAAAAAAGAATCAAAAACCTTTGCTTCCGCTGTCGCGCGCTGGCCGGAGAAAACCGCGACAGCGGACGCAAAAGCTTTTTGCTTCTTTTTCTCGAAAAAGAAGGCCTTGCTTCCCTTCAAGTGGAGACAATCAATGTCCAGCATCGCTCAAGCCGGCACCTTCAAACTCGGCGACCGCACGGTGAACCGCCTCGGCTACGGCGCCATGCAGCTCGCCGGCCCCGGCGTGTACGGCCCGCCCAAGGACCACGACGCGGCGCTCGCAGTACTGCGCGAGGCCGTCGCCAGCGGCGTGAACCACATCGACACCAGCGATTTCTACGGCCCGCACGTCACCAACCAGCTGATCCGCGAGGCGCTGCACCCCTACGCGGACGGGCTGGTGATCGTCACCAAGATCGGCGCCCGCCGCGGCGAGGACAAATCGTGGAACCCTGCGTTCTCGCCTGAGGAACTCACGCAAGCCGTGCACGACAACCTGCGCCGCCTCGGCGTGGACGCGCTCGACGTGGTAAACCTGCGCGTGATGTTCGCGCATCACCCGGCGGAGGGCTCGATCGAGGCGCCGTTGAGCGTGCTGGCGGATTTGCAGCGCCGCGGCCTGGTGCGTCACATCGGGTTGTCCAACGTCACGCCGGCGCAGGTGGCCGAAGGACGCCGCATCTGCGAGGTCGCCTGCGTGCAGAACCTCTACAACCTCGCACACCGCGAGGACGACGCGATGATCGACGACCTCGCCCGCGACGGCATCGCCTACGTGCCATTCTTCCCGCTCGGCGGCTTCACGCCGCTGCAGTCGAACGTTATATCCGAAGTGGCGGTGCGCGTCGGCGCTACGCCGATGCAGGTGGCGCTAGCCTGGCTGCTGCACCGCTCGCCGAACATCCTGCTGATACCAGGAACGTCGTCGGTCGCGCATTTGCGGGAGAACCTTGCGGCAGCTTCTCTTGTGTTACCGGATGGTGCGCTTCGGGAACTCGACACGGTGGAGCGGGCGGAGGCCGCGTCAGGCTAGCGGGTGAAGGAGAAAGGCAAGGCAAGCAGTTCTCTTTTGAAAAGAACCAAAAACCATTGTCTCCTTCAATACATGCTGAGGAAAGCTCCGCGACAGCGGGACCAACAGTTTTGTTGCTTTTCAAAAAGCAGGTCTTGCTTTCCTGCTCGTCTCACGAGCTTTCTCTCATCCGACAGCGTGCGATTGTAAGACGTGCCGATGCCCGCCCTCGTCGCATCGCAAACGCTTCCAATCACCTTGAGTGGAAACGATCTCCGCTGTTGCACGCCGGCTGACGAACGCGCGACAGCGGAGACAAAAGTTTTTTGGTTCTTTTTTTGAAAAAGAACTACTCTCTTAGGCGAACAAACTTTTCCCAATGCTCTCCCCAGGCCCCACCCCAGGTGGCACCGCGAACAACCCGCTGGCCGTATGCGTCGCATACTGGTTCAGCATGTCGAACTTCGCCATACGATCGAAGATCTTGCTGAACTGCGCACGCGGATCTTTCTGATACGCCAGGAACAGCAACCCCGAATCGTATTCCATCGCCTGGCGCCAGGGCGGCCAGCGTTCCGCGGTGAAGCTCACCCCGTCGTTGTAGCTGTAGCCGCGGCGGAAGATGCGTGCGCCGGTGGCGGCAACGCTGGCCAGCCGCACGTGCGCGTTCTCGGCGATGATCGGGTTGCCGTCTGCGTCGGTGGCGTCGAGGTTGGCCGGGTCGTGTTCGGCGTGCGCCCCGATCGGCGCGCCACCGACCTTGGTGCGGCCCATCGTCTGTTCCTGGAAGCTGACGGGCGTGCGGTCCCAGTGCTCCAGCGCGATGCGGATGCGGCGGGCGACGAGGTAGGTGCCACCGCGCATCCAGGCAGGCCCCTCGTCACCGGCCCAGACCACCGCGTCCATGTCGGTGGCGCTGGCCGGGTTGGGATTGTTGCTGCCGTCGCGGAAGCCCATCAGGTTGCGCGGCGTCTGCGCGATCGGCTGCGGGATGAAGCCGGCCTGCACCCAGCGCATGTCCGCTGCCCCGTAGGCGAGGCTGGCGAGCTGGCGCACCGCGTGAAAGGCGGTCTGCGGGTCCTCGGCGCAGGCCTGCACGGACAGGTCGCCGTCGCAGCGCGCCGGCTGCAGCTGGTCGCCGGTGAAACGCGGCAGGTCCGCCAGTGCCGCCGGCCGGCGGGCGGCCAGGCCGTAGCGGTCGTGACCCTCCTTGGTGAACAGGGTAGGGCCGAAACCGAAAGTCAGCGTCAGCCGGGCCGGCGGCATGCCCAGCACGTCGCCGGAGTCCGTGGGATCGGCGGGCTGGCCGGCGCACAGGCGCGCGGCAGCCTCGGTCCAGCGTGCCAGCAGGGCCTGCACATCCTCCCGCTTGGCCGCGGTCAGATCGAAGGCGGCCATGTAGGTGTGCGCCTGCTGCGGCGTGGCGATGCCGGCCTGGTGCGCGCCGTGGAAGGTCACGACCGGGTCCGGCGTGGGCACCGTGGTGCTCTGCGCCGCCGCCGGGCGTGCCACCGCCGCCGCGGCCAGCCCGGCCGAGACGCCGAGGAAGCCGCGGCGGGACGCCATCGGGCACCCGCTCATCGCAACCCCGCCCGCATCGGCGTACCGATACCGAGGACGCTGAGACCGCGCGGCAGGCTCATCGGGCAGCCACTCACCTCGAGCCGGCCCGCATCAACGTGTTGACGTCATCCATGACGTAGTAGAACCCCTTGTGGTCAGGCGTCATCGCGATGCCGAACAGGTCGCCGTTGCCCGGGGGCGACTGCGCCTGGTCGGTGTTGATCCATTGCGCGTAGATTTGCTTTCCCGCCGCAGGATCAACCTCCACCAGCCGCCCATCCTTGCCGTTGCACACCAGCAGGTGCCCCTGCGGCGAGAACACCATCGCCAGCGGCCAGGACAGCAGCCCGCCCTGCGTCACCACCCGGCCGGTGCCGGCGCTGTCGGTGCGGGTCAGCGCGTTGGGGATCGCCGCAATCAAGTTGTCCAGCCCGTCGGTGACGTAGAGCGTGCCGTCCGCCGCCAGGGCCAGCCCGGTAGGGCCGAGCAGGAAGTTGTCGCGGTCCGCCCGCTGGGCGAAGCCGCTTCCCACCGCCGTGCGGCTGGCGATGACCGGCGGCTGACCCGGCGCCACCGTCAGGTCCAGCCGCAGCACGCTGGCCTTGTGCACCACCACCGGCAGGCTGGTCGCCGGGTCCAGCACGGCCGGCGACGGTAGCCCGAGCCCGGCCATGCTGACGAACAGCGTGACGGTAGACCCACGATCCACCACCGCCATGTTGCCCCACGGGTCGGTGATGCCGGGGCCGGACCAGGCGGCGACGAACTTGCCCTGGCTGTCCAGCACCAGCAGGCAGCCGTCGCCCTTCGTGGCGGTGGTGCCGTCGCGGCTCGGCGTGCTGCCGACGATCACCCAGCCGGTCTGCAGCACGGCCATCGCGGTGGTCAGGCCCACGCCGCCGGGACACTGCGGCAAATGCTGCGGCAGGCGCGCGAACAGGTAGGTGTCGCGGGTGGACGGCCGGAAGCCCACGATGGTGGTGCCGGTCCCCTGCAGGTTGGAGATGTTGTTGAAGTTGTCGACCAGCACGTCGTCTTTCTGGAACTTGCCGGCGGACACGGGGGCCACGACCACGGCGTAGGGGTTGATGTCGCCATTGTCGGTGACGGTGGACGTCATCGTGCTGTGCCGGTGCACCGTTTCCAGGAAGCCGACGGGCTCGGCTTGGGCGACTCCGGCCAAGCAAACAAAGGCAAGGCAAGCGGTTCTCTTTTGAAAAAAAGCACCGAAAAACTTTTGCTTCCTGGCGCTGGTGAGGCGTGGTGTTTCAGCTCTCCGCGACAGCCGAGACAAAAGATTTTTGCTTCTTTTTCTCGAAAAAGAAGAATCTTCTAGCATTTTCAGAAGCTCCTTCAGTCAGAACAATATGTTGGTGCGCACGCCGAGCACGAACTCGTCGCCTACGCGCCGCGTGGGGTCGCTCGGATAGGCGATGCCGCCGCCTGGGTTGAAGATGTACTGCAGGTCCGGTTGCACCTGCCACCAGGGATGCACCGAGTATTGGTAGGTGGCCTCGATGTAGGTCTCGCTGGTGCGGATGGCAGTGTAGACGCCGGGAGTGAGGTTCGCCGCGTCGTGGTCCAGAGCGGTGGCGGCGTGGCTGACATGGGCGTAGCCCACGCCGAGGCCCACCAAATCGTCCGGCCGGCGGATGAACGGCTGGTGGAAGACCAGGCCGGCGTTCAGCCCGAGGTCGGCCACGTTGCGGTCCGCCTGCGGGGCCACCACGATGCGGCCGAACACGCTGACCGAGCGGTTGGGGTTGGAGCCCTGGCGCCAGACCATCTGGTCGGCCACGCCGTAGATGCCGAGGTCGCCGCGATGCAGCAACGGCTGGCCGGTGGACAGCGGCGAAGCGAGGCTGCGGCCGGACGTGTCGGTGCGCTGGTCGCCGAACGTCTCGGTGTCGTAGAACACCCCTAGCCGATAGGTGCGGCCGAGCGGCGCCCCCTCGCCCGGGTAGACCAGGCTGCCCACCGCCGGGTAGGCGTATTGGACCTCTGCCACGGCCAGCGTGCCGCCGTTTAGCGGAAACACGGTGCCTGAGGCGTCGTTCCGCTGCGAGTCGCCCAGCTGGTTGGTGGCAGGACTGCCGTTGAACACGCCGACCAGCAGGGTGATCGGGTTGATCGGCCGGTAGCGCAACCGCACGCCCAAATCCGACAGCGGGTAGGCCGGCCCGCCGCCCGGCAGGTCCACCGAGGGCACCAGCGGCCAGCCGAACGAGGTGTTGACGAAGTAGGCGCCGTTCGGGCTGTAGATGAACTCCTGGTCGATGCTCTGCTGGCCGACCTTGATGTCGGCGCGGTCCTCGTCGAGGAACTTCTGGTCGTACCAGGCCTCCCACAAGCGGGTAGCCCGGTCCGCCTCGATGCCGGATTCCGTCTGCAGGGTGCCCAGGTTGTCGGCGCTGAGGTTGCGGCCGTGGATCTGCAGCGCGCTGATGTTGAACAGGCCGCCGTACCAGCCGAAGGCCCGCGCGGTGTCGAGCTGCAGGATCGCCTGGGTCAGGCCGTCGTAGTCCAGCCCGCGCCGGTAGCCGCCAGTGGGGTTGCCCAGCACCTCGCTGGTCTCCTGCACGGCCAGCGAAATGCCGTATTTGGCCAGCACCGTGCGGATGCCGAACAGGTCGCCGAGCAGGAAGTTGGTGCGCTGCAGGTCGCCCAGGAAGCCGGAGTATCCCTGGCTGCCATCGGCGTTCTCGGTGCCGTTGCTGGGCACGGCGAGAGGGGGCGGGGCGGCCAGGGCCGTGGCGGAGGCAGCCAAGCCGGCCGTGAGGCTGCAAATGCGAATTACTCTCATTTGCAAGGTAGATAGGGGGCGGGGGGGTGGGGTGTCAACGCCGGAGTGGCAACGGCGGAAGAGGGCAGAAAGCAAAGCCTTCTTTTTCGAGAAAAAAAAGCAAAAAGCTTTTGCGCGCGCTGTCGCGGACGGCTGAACTTACCTGGTCTCGCCTGCTGAAGCGGGCGGCTTGGGTCCTGCTGTCCCGGCGCTTCCGCAACGCGCACCCAGCGGAACAGAGGTTTTTTGGTTCTTCTTTTCAAAAAAGAAACGCTTGATTGCTACTCCGGAGACGCCCCTGCCGGGCTGACCGCCTTGCGCGAGTGCAGCAGGTCCACCTCCGGTGCCGGCAAGGTGTCGGCATACGCCGTGCCGTTCCACACCCAGCGGTCTTTCGCGTGCACCAGCAGGTCGTACATGCCCTGGTGCGAGCGGCGCGACACCTGAATCGGGCCGCTGATCGAGTCGAGCACCTTGGTCCAGGTCGCGCCATGCTTGAGGTAGGCCGAGGTGGAACAGCCGGCCGAGCCGCAGAACGAGGCGGACTGCACCTGCACGAACAGTGCGGCAGGGGCGGGCCGCACGGATAGCCGCGCCGAACCCACCAGCATCACCGGCGGGTCGCCCGCCTTTTGCGACTGACGAAGGTCCGCGGCCGTCAGCTTGATCGCGGTCGCCTCCAGCGCGCTGCCGGGCTGGGTAGTCAGCTCGATGGTGCCCGGCGTGCCGGCCGTGGGCGGCGCTGCGGCGGCCAGCAGCGGCAGGCACAGGAGGAGCGCGGCAGTGCGGCAGACGTGGGACTCAGGCATGATGCTCATAGGCTTCGGAACGCATGGCGATCTCTTCCAGACGCAATTCGTTCCGCTTTACAAACCTCAGCACCGCGACCACGACGACGACCGTGACGATGGCAAGCACCCACTGGAACGGGCCGGACATCCGTCGTGCCGCGTCGCCCAGCGCGTAGGCGAACAGTCCGTGCGCGCAGGGCCAGACGACGCCGCCGGCCAGCGTCCAGGCCAGGAAGGGCCGGACCGGCATGGCGCTGGCGCCGGCCAGCGCCGCGTTGAAGCTGCGCAGCACGCTGACGAAGCGGCAGAAGAAGACCACCTTGCCGCCATGCACGCGGAACAGGTAGCGGAACAGCGCCAGCCGCCGCCCCGTCAGCCCCACCCGGGCGCCGTGCCGAACCAGCAGCTTCGCACCCAGCACGCGGCCGATGGCGAAGCCCACCAGGTTGCCCAGCACGGCGCCGGCGATGGCGGCGGCGATGATCCAGACGATGTCGAGCCGGTGCGTGGTGGACGCGTAGATTGCGGCGCCGAAGAAGATGGTCTCGCCGGGGAACAACAGGCCGGCACACTCGACGGCGAGCCCGGCGGTGATGACGCCGTAGCCGTACTCGCGCAGCAGGTGGTCGGCGAAGTGCATCATCCGGGTGGTCAGCTTAGTGGGGATCGAAGCCAAGCGCTTCTTTTTTGAAAAAAAGGAGCAAAAAACTTTTGTCGCGGCTGTCGCCGACCTGTCCGCACCGGCTCCTGAGGAACTCGGCGTTTCGCCACTTTTTCGAATCTGGCTTTCTTTCGAAGGCACCGGGCTCGGTGTGCTACCGGGTCGCCATGTCTCCGCCCGCCATGTAGCCGGACGGAAACGCCAGCAGGAACGTGGAGCGGTCGAAGCCGCTCGTGTCGATCTTGTCCGGAATCGCCAGAGACGTGATCGTGCCCGGCAGGTCGGTCGTGAAGGCCGCCATGAAGGTTGTGCCCACCTCCTGCAGGAAGTTCTGCACCGTAATCGAGGAGACGCGGTCGACGTTCTGCTGGATCGTGACCTTGTCGCAGGCGCCCGGCCCGAGATAGGGAACAGTGAACGTGCCGAACGTGGCCGTGACGGACACGATCGGCGAGGGGTTGGGGCCGCACGCGTAGCCGCCCTGGTAGGTTGCGGTGTTCGCCGTGAACGTGCCGGTCAGCGTCTTGTTCAGCTTCAACGTAATTATGCCGACCGATCCGAGCGATTGCTTCACCGGCGCCGTTCCGGGTCCGCCCGCCCCGTATTCGACCAGCACCTTGAACCGGTAGCTCGCGTAGTCGCCGGCGCAGGCCGGTCCGGCAACAGCGGCAAAGCTCAACACGGCAGCGGCAGCGATGCGTTTCATACGTCAGGCTCCGAAGGTGATCTGCCGCCGCTGCCTAGCCGATACGCACAAGCAATGGTCATCACCTGAGCGTGAGCGCACCCGCAACGATAAGCGGCATCTGGCGGCCCGCGGCGACCAGGCGGCGACTGCAGCGGGCTGGCGTCTTTCGGGCCGTCAGGCGCGGCAGCTACAGCGTTTTTCCGACCCCGTTGGATCGGGTGAGCAGGCCGGAAAACACTCTCGCTCAGTGTTTGGCGAGCACCCCTATCCGACGGCTGACTCCGTTTGGCCGGATGATGCTCTAGCGGAGCTGATAGATGCTCGTGCGCCGCACCGTGCGGTCTTCCAGCTCCACGCTGGTCGGCACGTCAAACGCGGCGATCAGCGACAACCCGTCCTGCGGCAGGTAGGCCCGGCCCGGGTCGGCGATCCACACCTCGGCGCCCGCGTCCGCCATGCGGCACAGCCAGGGCAGGATGTGGCGCGTCATCGGCGCCTCGTAGCAGACGTCGCCGCAGACGATCAGGTCCCAGCGGCAGGCCTGGCCCACCACGTCGGCGTCGAGCGTGTGCACGGCCACGCCGTTGGCCGCCGCGTTCAGGCCGATGGCGGCAATGGCCAGGCTGTCGATCTCGGCCGCTTCCACGTGTGCGGCGCCGGCGCGCGCCGCGGCCAGCGCCGCCAGGCCGCACCCGGCGGCGAAGTCCAGCACGCGGCGGCCGGCGGCATGGGCGGGTGCGTCGAGCAGGGTGCGGGCGATCGCCTGCGCGCCGGGCCAGGCAAAGGCCCAGAACGGCGGGGCGATGTTGCGTTGCGCCAGCCAGTCCTCGGTGGCCTGCCAGATCGGCGTGATCTCGGTGGCCAGATGCAGGGTGAACTCGGGCACCAGCGGCGCACGGGCCGGCTGCGTGTTGGCCAGGATGAAGGCGTTCGCGTCCACCTTGGCCGCGCCTCGCCCGGGGGTGCCGTACGCTGCCGCGTCGCCTTTCGTCGTGTCACTGGTCACCGCTGAACGCGTCCGCTCCTGGACGTGTCGCTTTGGGGTTTGACCCCGATCAGGGGAAAGGCCTTCTTTTCTGAAGAAAAGAAGCAAAGGACTTCTATCCCTGCTGTCGCGGAGGTTTCTGCAGCGCGCGCCCAAGGGAACAAAAGTTTTTCGGTTCTTTTGTTCAAAAAAGAACCGCTTGCTTGCTGTTTGCCGGTCAAATCCGCCCGGCCGCCAGCGCCAGAGCGATGGACAGGCCGGTGATGCCGTTCAGCTTGAACAGCGCGAGGCAGCGTCGCGGGTCGCGTATGTCGAGCTGTCCCACCTGCCAGGCCAGCAGCCCGGCCGGCACCAGCAGGCCCGCCAGGAACAGCGGGGACAGTCCGCCCAGCGCGCCGGCGGCCGACAGGCTGAGCATCGCGCCCCCGTAGGCAAAGGCCACGAACCGGCGCGGGACGTGGGCGAAGCGGCGCGACGTGCTCTTCACGCCCACCACGGCGTCGTCCTCGATGTCCTGGAAGCCGTAGATCGTGTCGAAGCCCAGGTCCCACAGGATGGCGGCGGCGTAGATGGCCAGCCCCGCCTCGTCCATCTGCCCGGACGCCGCGGCGTAGCCGACCGGCGCGCCCACCCCGAAGGTGAAGCCCATGACCAGTTGCGGCCACCAGGTGAACCGCTTGGCCAGCGGATAGACCGCCACCAGCAGCAGCGAGGCAGCGCCCAGCACCTGCGCCAGCGCGTTGAGCTGCAGCAGCACGGCGAGCCCCGCCAGCAGCAGCGCCGCCAGGAAGGCTGCCGCGTGGCGCAGGTGCAGCGCGCCGCTGGCCAGAGGACGCGCCGCCGTGCGGCTGACCTGGCGGTCCAGGTCGCGGTCCCACATGTCGTTGACCACGCAGCCGGCCGCGCGCATCACGATGGCGCCGGCGGCGAACAGGACCAGCAGCCACAGCGTCTGCCGCCAGGGGGCGTTGCCCAGCAGAATGCCCCACGCGCCGGGCAGGAACAGCAGCCAGATGCCGGTGGGCCTGTCCAGCCGCGCCAGCAGCAGGTAGGGCCGGATGGCTGCCGGCGTGCGGGCGACCCAGCCATGGGCGGCGATGTCGGTGTGCGGGGAGGTTTCCAGGGGAGAAGACACCAAGGGTATGTGCTTGATACCGAGACGTAAAGAAAGGCTTTCTTCGAGGTGCGTGCCGACCGCGGCTGGCCGCCTCCTCGCGCGCGATTGCCAGGCCAAAGCGTGGGTCGCCCGTCGTGCGAGAAGGTACGCGCGACGCTCCGGTGCTCACCGCGATCCAGGACCAGCTTGCCCGCCCGGACTCGCCCGCTCCGCCTGGGTACTCGGAACGCACGCAGGCCTTCCCACCAAGCCAAGTCCTGCAGGCATCTCAGGCATGACAAGCACTCCGGCATGGAAGCTTTTGCCCGACAGCACAAGCAGTAGAAGCACGCCTCAACAAAGCGCGCCTGAAAGAGACAAAAGTTTTTGGTTCTTTCTTAAAAAAGAACCGCTCGCTTGCTTTCTTGGGAGCCCCCGTTGCAGCGCCTGTTCGTAGACCCTCGCTTCACCCTCGGCCTGGAGATCATCCCCACGGAGGCGCAGGCCCACTACCTGGCCAACGTCATGCGCCTGGGCCCGGGCGCGCCGGTAACGCTGTTCAACGGCCAGGACGGCGAGTGGCTGGCCAGGATCAGCACGCTGCGCCGCGGCCGGGCCACGCTCATCCTGGACCGCCAGTTGCGCCCGCAACTGCCCAGTCCTGACCTCTGGCTGGTGTTCGCGCCGCTCAAGCGCGACGCCACCGACCTGGTGGTGCGCCAGGCCACCGAGATGGGCGTCTCCGCCATCCTGCCGGTGGCCACCGTGCGGACCAACACCGCGCGCATCAACGAGGACCGCCTGGCCGCCATAGCGCGCGAGGCCGCCGAGCAGTGCGAGCGTCTGGACCTGCCCGAGATACGCCCGCTCGCCGACCTGCAATCCGTTCTGGCCGGCTGGCCGCCTCACCGCACCCTGGCTGCGGCGCTGGAGCGTGGCCGCCCCGCAACGCTGCCCATCCAGGCGGGCGCCCTGCTGATCGGCCCGGAAGGCGGGTTCGCCGCGGCCGAGCTTGACGCGCTGGACCGCGCCAGCTTTGTGGCGCCCATCTACCTGGGCCCGATGGTGCTGCGGGCGGAGACGGCCGTGGTCGCCGGCCTGGCCCTCTTGCAGTCGCAGGCGTGGTCATCCAGTTGAGCGCGGCCGGAACAGCCGTTGCCCGCCTGGCCCAGAGCGCTTTCGAGGTCGTCTAGGAGTTCCATGTCCAACCCCGGTGAGGAAGACGCGACCCCGATCGGGCACGTGCGCGAACTGGCCGCCTACCTGGCGCAAGGCTGCAAGCCAGCCAGCCGGTTCCGTATCGGCACCGAACACGAGAAGTTCGGCTTCCGCCTGCCCGACACCGGAGAAGGCCTGGGTGCCAGGGCAGGCGGCGGCGACTGGGCGGCGCCGGCTTACGAGCCGCGCGGCATCCTGGCCATGCTGCAGGGCATCGCCGGCCGCGGCTGGCAGGAGATCCGCGACCAGGACTACCTGATCGGCCTGAAGAAAGACGGCGAGAGCGTCTCGCTGGAGCCGGCCGGGCAGTTCGAGCTGTCCGGCGCCCCGCTGGCCGACCTGCACCAGACACGCGCCGAACTGGACCGCCACTTCGCCGACGTGCGCGCGGTGGGCGAGCCGTTGGGCCTCGGCTTCGCGCCGCTGGGTTTCCACCCGATTGCGCGCCGGGAAGACCAGCCGTTCATGCCGAAGAGCCGTTACGGCATCATGCGGCGCTACATGCCGCTGGTGGGCGGGCTGGGCCTCGACATGATGCTGCGCACCTGCACGGTGCAGGTGAACCTCGACTTCGCCTCCGAAGCGGACATGGTGCGCAAGCTGCGCGTGGGCCTGCTGCTGCAGCCGGTGGCCACCGCCCTGTTCGCCAACTCGCCGTTCACCGAGGGCCGGCCGAACGGTTTCCAGAGCGCGCGGGCCAACGTGTGGACCGACACCGACCCGGACCGCACCGGCATCCCACCGGTGTTTTTCGAGGACGGCTTCGGCTTCGAACGCTACGCCGACTGGCTGCTGGACGTGCCGATGTATTTCGTCGCCCGCCACGGCAAGCTGATCGACGTGGCCGGCCAGTCGTTCCGCGACTTCATGGCCGGGCGCGTGCCGGCACTGGCCGGGATCACCGCCACGCTGGGCGACTTCGCCGACCACTTCACCACCGTTTTCACCGAGGTAAGGCTGAAACGCTTCCTGGAGATGCGCGGGGCCGACGCCGGCAGCCCCGCGATGATGCTGGCGCAATCCGCCTTCTGGGTCGGGCTGCTGTACGACGAGGCGGCGCTGGAAGCCGCCGTGCGGCTGGTGGGCGGCTACGATTGGCGCGCGCTGGCGGCGATCCGCGCCGACGTGCCGCGGCGCGGGCTGGGCGCCCCCTTCGCGCACGGCACGGTGCGCGAGCTGGCGGGCACGGCGCTGGCGATCTCGCGTGACGGGTTGCGGGCGCGGGGGCTGGGCGAGGAGGCTTACCTGGATCCGCTGGACGCGATCGTGGCTGGGGCGCCGAACCAGGCGGAGCATTGGCTGGCGCGGTATCATGGAGCTTGGGCGGGGGACGTGACGCGGATTTTTCTTGAGGCGCGGGTGTAATTGCGACCCCAGGCTCTCTTCGGAGGCCGGGAAAAAAGCCAGGCCTGCTTTTTTGAAAAAAAGCAGCAAAAAACTTTTGGTCCTGCTGTCGCGAACGGCCTGCAGCGTGCGTTCCGTCGGGTGTGCCGTGTCGTTCAACCGTCCGCGACAGCGCGCGCAACAGTCTTGCTTCTCTTTCTCGAATAAGAAGGCCTTGCTTCACTCGCCGGCCGCTAAAGGTCACTCATGAAAGCCATCCGATTCCACGCGCCCGGCGCCCCCGGCGTGCTGAGTGTCGAGCACCTGCCCGACCCGATACCAAACGACGGCGAAGCGCTCGTCCGCATCGAAGCCGCCTCCATCAACCCCAGCGACGTGAAGAACGTGGCCGGCGCCATGCAGCAGACCACGCTGCCGCGCACGCCGGGCCGCGACTACGCCGGCATCGTGGCGAGCGGCCCGGATGCCTGGCGCGGCGCCGAGGTGTGGGGCAGCGGCAACCGCGGCTTCACCGAGGACGGCACGCATGCGCAATACATGCTGGTGCCGGTGGCCAGCCTGCAGCGCAAGCCGGCGCGGCTGAGCTTCGAGGAAGCGGCCTGCGTGGGCGTGAACTACCTGGCGGCCTGGCGCGGGCTGAGGGACGCGGCGCGGCTGCAGGGCAGCGAGACGCTGCTGATCATCGGCGCGTCCGGCGGCGTAGGCAGTGCGGCGGCACAGATCGGCCGCCGGCTGGGTGCGCGCGTGCTGGGCGTGGACCGGGTGGCACCGCCGGAGGGCTCGGCGATATTGACGGCTGCCGACCGGCTGATCATCGGCGCCACCGACGTGGAGGCGGCCGTCCTGGAAGTTACCGGCGGCGAGCGCGCGCAGGTGGTGTTCGACGCGGTGGGCGGGGTGATGTTTCGCACCGCGCTGGCCTGCCTGGCGCGGCAGGGCCGGCTGGTGGAGATCAGCGCCACCGGCGCGCGTGAGGTGAGCTTCGACCTGGCGGAGTTCTACCACAACGAAAGCCGGCTGTTCGGCGTGGACACGCTGAAGATGGACCTGGCCGAGGCCGGCAGCGTGCTGGAGCAGCTGCGCCCGGGCTTCGAAGCCGGCTGCTACCGGCCGGCGCCGATTGCGCAGGTGTTTCCGCTGGACGACGCAATGGAGGCCTACCAGGCGGTCAGCAAGCAGAGCGGCCGGGTGGTGCTGCGGCCGTGGGCGTGACGCGCAGGCAGGCCGGGCCGGGCGCCGTTTGAGCTCCAGCCGCTACGGGCTGGAGATACGTGCGGCGTCGCCGGCCGACGCGGGCGGGATAGCCGAGCTGCTGGCTGGATGCGGGCGCGCCGTGCCCGAGGACGTGCTTGCGACGAGCCTGGAGGCGATCAGGCAGGGCGCCGGCACCGCGCTGGTCGCGCTGGAGTGGGGGCCGCCGAGCGGGCTGGTGGTGGTGGCCTGGCACCCGGACCTGGCGACCGGCCGGCTGGCCGCGTGGGTAACCGCGTTGCTGGTGGCCGAGGATGCGCGGCGCCGGGGGATCGGCAGGCTGCTGGTGAAGGCGGCGTCACAGGCGGCGCGGGTGGCCGGGTGCGACACGGTGAGCGTGGCGGTGCAGGGGGCGGGCGCGGAGCTGGAGGCGTTCTGCGCGGCGACCGGGTTCGAGGCGGGGGCGAGGGTGTTTGTGCGGGGACTGCGGAAGCAGAAGTGAAGGCCTGTCTCGAGGAACGGCCAAACTTCATTGTTGCGACTCACCTGCAGAGTTCGTCGCGGAGAAGCTTCCGACTTGCGCCTCGCGGGTGCAGTCATTGGCAGGCGTATGTCGCTGCCGTGGACAGCTAAGCATCACATCAACCGCACCAGCTGCGTCGTCCAACCCTGCAGCGCGTCGCTCACGCCCGCCACGTCGTCCACCAGCCGCCCGTGCTGCGTCGCCAGGTCCTCCGCGAACGCCGCCAGGTTGCGCACCGCCTTCATTTTCCAGTCGCAGTGCTGTGTATAGCGCAGCGCGCCGCCGAAATACCTGATGGGATCATCGACAAGCGGCTCTTCGCCAGCGGAACACGCGAGGAAATATCCGTCTGCCAACAGGCTGGCCGGCCGTTCGCGCAGCACCTGCAGTGTGGATTCGTAGTGGATCCCGTGCTGCGCCTCCAGCACCGCGCGGCCGCCGGCCAATCCCTTCAGGCGCCCGATCACCGCCTTGCTGACCTGCTGCCAGGGCGAGCGCCGCGGGTAGTGCGCGATACGCAACGACTCCTCGGCCTCCGGCACCACGATCTCGCCGTCCAGCCGCGCGTTGTGGCAGCCGGGGTCGACATACATGCGCGGCGCGTCTGCCCCGCCGCGCACCAGCAGCTTGAAGTGCGCGCGCAAGGCGGCCTCGCGTTTGGTCAGCCGCGCCGGCACCACCAGCTCGCCGGCATCCTGGCCCGGCATTTGCGGATAGTGGATCACCCGCAGCCGCAACGCGTGCGCCTCGGCCTGGCTCAGCCGCGTGCGCAGGTGGTCCGGACCCACGCGCGTGTCGAGAAACTCGTCGGCGTCCAAATGCACCACCCAGTCGGCAGCGAGGGCCTCGGCAGCGTAACGGTGCAGCACGGTCAGGTGCACCGCTTCCTGGAAAGACGCAGAGCGCGACAGCAACACCGCCACCGGCAGTCCCTCGTCGCGCAGCGCGCGCAGGATCTCGACGCTGCGGTCGGTGCTGCCGTTGTCGAGGAACAGCAGTGCGTCCACCATCGGCGCGTGGTGGCGGGCGAACGCCTCAATCACGTCGTCTTCGTTGAGCAGGCGCGTCGCCAGAACCAGCTTCATCGCGCGCGCCGGCCCACCACCACCCGGCGCAGGATCGCCAGCAGGATCAGCGCCACCAGCCCTACCGGTATCCACGGCACCGCGGCGATGCCGAAGGCCAGCGCGTCTGCCGCGTTCTGACGAAGCACGTCCTGCGCGCCGTCGAGCACCCGGGTGACCGGGTCCACCTCTGTCGCGTGCGGCGGCTGCGGCTGGAAGTTCACGTCCAGCTCCTCGGTGTCCACCTGCAACGCCAGAGTCCGCTGCTGTGCCTGCGCGGTCTCGATCTCGGTCTGCGCCTGCGCCGTCTCGCTGGCGATCTTGACCAGGTCGCTGACGCTGATGGTCAGGCGTGCGCCCAGCGCCTTCAGGCTGGCCAGGTATTGCGACAACTGGGCTACGCGCTGCGCAACATCGGCCACCGGCCGGCCCAAATCCTCCGCCGTGGTGGATTGGCGCAGCACGCGGACCAGGCCCGGGGCCTCGCCCGGCAACGGCGCGGTCAGCGCGTTGGCGTAAGCGGCCACCTGGTCGTGCGGCAGGCGCACGCGCAGCTCGGCCGAGACTGGCGGCTGGCCGTAGCCGGTGCCGGGCGTGCCGAGCTCTGCGTGCAGCAGCAGGCAGTGCAGCGCCGCGTCGGCGAGGCAGCGGTCACGCGCCGCGGTGAAGTGGGCGGGCAGGACGCTGCCGGCCACCTCCAGCGTGACGGCGTGGGTGTAGGCGATGTGCATGTCCGGGCCCTGCTGCGGGGCGGGGGTGAACCATGGCGTGCGCGCCTGTGCCTCGGGCGCTGCGGCCGGTGCAGGTGTCGCCACCGCGGAGGCGGCGGGCGCCGGCGGTGCGGCGTGGCGGTCGCATCCAGCCAGCGCGCAGAGCAGCAGGCCGGCCCGGACCGCCGGCCCCAGCAACATTCTCATCCAGTTCCGGCCCTTCCCGCAGCGCCCCTGTATGGTGCCCAGCGCCCACCCGGCAGGCAACCCGAGCCACGCCCCGCGGCGGTGCCACAGCGTGTTACGCACGCACACAAGCCGCCCCAATTTCGCCTGTTTTGCAACACGCGCGCAGCACCGGTCACACCCAGCTTGCCGGTCATGGAACACCATGACGTGCTGCAAGCTCTCGCGGGCTGGGTGATGGTTTTGGCGCGTAACGCCGTGACCCTCTGGCTTGGCGCCACGTGCGTGGCTTTCCTGGCGCTGGTTGCGTGCCGGCTGGCAACGCGCCTGGCGCCGGGGCGCGTGCGGTTCGCCGGGCGGGTCAGGCGCAGGCGGAAGGAAATGCGGTCAGCGAGACGACGCAGGAAACCTTTGCTGCGCAGTCAGCGGTTGTTCAACGGGGCGCGCGCGAAGTAGCAAGAAAGCAAGGCCTTCTTTTTCGAGGAAAAGAAGCAAAAAGCTTTGCTTCCGCTGCCGCGCTTGTGTCCGGCGAGCGCGCGACAGCGAAGTCAAAAGTTTTTCGGTTCTCTGTTGCAAAAAAGAACTGCTTTCTTTCTACCGGTTCGCTCGCAGCATCTCCTGGGCTACCGCCTGGTTCAGCTCCACCCCTTGCCGATGTGCCTGCGCCTCCAGCGCGCTGTAAGTGTCACCGCACGCGCCGACCTGCCGCGTCACGTCTGCGTCCGCATCGTCCTGGTCGGCCTGCGTCGCGAGGTCGCGCCGCTGGTCGATCCAGACTCGGTACAACGTCTCCACCGTGCTTGCGCCGGCGCGCTTGACCACGCAGTCCAGCTCGGGCCGGGGCGAGTTACGCAGCAAGGTTTGGCGCATGGCTGCGCGGTTATGCTCGAGGCTGAGCTGCAGGCTGGGGTCAAGGCTCGGGTGGCCACTTTGCAGCTTCGTCAACACGAGGATGACTGCGAGCAGGGCGGCTGTGACGGCGACGGCTTTCCACATTGAGACATCCTAGAAGCGAGCAAGCAGTTCTTTTTGAAAAAAAGAACCAAAAAGTTTTTGTCTCGTAGGGCCCGTCGTGTGACGCGTATCGCTCAACTTGGTCCCGTGATCGCGGACGTTTTTTCAGCGCGCACGAAGGAAGCAGAAGGTTCTTGGTTCTTTTTCAAAAAAGAACCGCTTGCCTTGCCTTAGTCCGGCAGCCGCAAAGGTGCCAGTGCACCGAACAGATCCCCCGGCCCCGGATTGTCCGCCCCGCACGCGCCGCCCAGGTGATGCACGATTCCCCACACAGCATTCAGCGCCGTGGTGATCGCCCCTTCCGCCCAGGCCGGTGTCCAGGAGATGCCGTCGCCCGCCAGGAACAATCCGCGTTCCGCCGTTGGCATGCCGTCCTGCATGAAGTGGCAGTACATGCGATGGTTGTAGCGGTAGTGCCCCGGCAGCGCGCCCTTGAAGGCGCCGAGAAAGTTCGGGTCGCTTTCCCACGACACGGTGATCGGGTTGCCGATGACGTGGCTGGCGATGTCCACGTCCGGGTACACCTTGCCGAGTGCCTTCAACATCAGCGACACGCGCTGGTCCACCGGCAGCGGCAGCACCTTCAGCGCGTCGCCCATCCAGGAGTACGAAAGGCAGATGCTGGCGGGCCGTCCTTCGCCCTCGTCGAACAGGTAGGTGCCGCGCGTCAGCCGGTCGGTCAGCGTCATGCTCATCGTGTAGCGGCCGGTGCGCGGGTCGCGGTCGCGCCAGAAAGGCCTATCCACCATCACGAAGGTCTTCGACGACTGCATGTAGCGCGTGCGGTCCAGCGCCATCCACAGCGGCTGCGAGAGCAGGCTTTCGTCGGTGTCGATGTGCGTGGTCAGCAGCCAGGACTGGCAGGTGACGAGTGCGGCGTCGTAGCTGCGCCTGCCGCCCCAGCGGTCGGTGATCGCCAGCCTGTCCGCACCGTCGCGTGCGATGCGGTTGACGCCTGGCCGCGGCGAGCCCTGGTGCAGCGTGCGGAGCGACGTGCCCGCCGGCCAGTGCACGCAACGCGCCGGGGCGTGCGCCCACAGCCGGCGCGGCAGCTGTTCCACGCCGCCCACCACCATGCGCTGGTCCTCGTCGAGGTTGGTGAGAGCGACGCGCAGTATCTCAAGCATGGAGTTGGGGAAGTCGCTGTCCCAGCCGCCGGTACCGAAACCGACCTGGCCGAAGATCTCCCGGTGGCGGAACGGGTGTTTCTGGAAAGCCTTGGAGCCGGCGACGAAGTCGTAGAACGTGCGCTCGTCCCACAGCGGCACTAGGCGGTTCCATAAGCCTTTCAGCGCGGGCACGTCGCGGTTGCGGATGGCGGACTGGATGGCGCTGAAATCGGCCTGCTCTTCCAGCGCGTCGCGCCACGCTTCGGAGATTTCGCGCAGCACCGGCGGCAGGTTGGCGTCGCCTTCGACGTAGACCTGGTCGCCTTCCAGGTCGAGCAGCGTGCTCGGCGTGGCAGGGTCGAGCGGGTTGGGGAACGGCACCGTGCGCAGGCCCAGCAGGTCGAGGTAGTGGTAGAAGCACACGGAGGATTTCGGAAACCGCATGCCGCCCAGCTCGGCGATGATGCCGCTGTCGCCCTCGAACGGTTCGGAGCGCAGCCGGCCGCCGATGCGCTGCGATTCGTAGAGCACCGGCCGCAGCCCGAGTCTCATCAGCTCGTAGGCCGCGACGACGCCGGCCAGGCCGCCGCCGACGATGGCCACCTCCGCGCCCAGCCGGTGTGGGGGCAGGCGCCCCAGACCTGCCGGGTGGCGCAGCCAGTCGTCGAAGGCGAAGGGGAAGTCCGGGCCGAAGGTGGTGATGCGGCGCCGGGCGGCCTCGGTCTCGTCCGTCGGCGGGTGCAGCACGCTCATGCCGGCGTCTCGGCACCGTCGTAGTGCCGCGGCAGGCGGTCGCGCAGGTAGGTGTTCAGCACGCGCGATTCTCGCATCACGCCGCCGTCCAGTTCGGCCACCAGCAGCGCCTCGCCAGCATCCGCACGGGCCAGCACGGCGCCGTCGGGTGCCACGATGCAGCTCTCCCCCACGTAGGTCAGCGCATCCTCCTGGCCGCAGCGGTTGGCGTAGATAAGGAACACCTGGTTTTCGAAGGCGCGGCTGCGCACCATCACCTGCGGCACGAAGTCGTAAGGCCGCATCAGCGCTGTTGGCACCGCCACCAGGTCCGCGCCGCGCAAAGCCAGGCCGCGTACCATCTCGGGAAATTCCACGTCGTAGCAGACCAGCAGGCCCACGCGCAGGCCCCCCAGCTCCGCCAGCACGAACGGCACGTCCCCGGCGGCGAACACCGCGCGTTCCATGTCGCCGAACAGGTGAGTCTTGCGGTAGTTCGCCAAAGGTGCGCCGTCCGGCCCTGCCAACCGCGCACTGTTGTGAAGCCGCCCGTCCGCCGCGCGTTCGGGGTAGCCATAGAGCAGCGCCAGCCCGCTCTCCCGCGCGATGTCCGCCGCCGCCCGGGCAGACGGCCCGTCCTCGGCCTCGCCGGCGGCCTGCAACGCGTCCGCACCGATGTTGTAGCCGGTCAGGAACAGCTCCGGCAGCACAAGCAGCCCTGCGCCCTGACCGGCAGCCTGCCGGGCCGCCTGTGCCATGACGGCCAGGTTGTCGGAAACCGAGCCTGGGCTCGCAGGTCCTTGGAACAAGGCAGCGCGCATGGGTGGTCCGTTACGGTTGACGCGCCGCCCTCGCCCGAAGCGGCCTGCGGCGTCAAGGGAGTTCGTGCAGGTTGGCTAGGGCTGTGGCCCGGGGAGGCAGAAGCAAGGCCTTATTTTTCGAGAAAAAAAAGCAAGAAGCTTTGCGAGCGCTGTCGCGGACGGCTGAAACAACACGCCTCATCAACGCGCACCGACGAGAACAAAATTGTTGCTACTACGCCCGGCGCGCACGGTCCTCACGCCGCATGTCGCGCAACGCCTTGATCGAGAGCGTCGCCAAGCCGCCCAGCGCTGCGCCGGAGCTGAAGTGAATCAATGCCAGGGCCGGCAGGTATAGCAGGATCACGTGCGGTCTCCCATGCCGTGCACCATGGCGCGTAGCGCCAGCGCCGCCGAGACCGCCGCGGCGCCGAACACCACGCCGCTGACCACCGACGTGGCCACCACCAGCCCGGTCAGCAGGCCGGGGCGTGGGAGAAGTCTGATCATGGGCCGGCCTCCAGGGTGTGTTGCGGGAGATGGCAACCTGGGAAAGCAAGGCAAGCGGTTCGTTTTTGAAAAAAGAACCAAAAACTTTTGTCTCCGTTCGTTGTGCCGGGCTGGAGCGTGTCGTCTCAGCCGTCCGCGACAGCGCTCGCAAAAGCTTTTTGCTTCTTTTTCCTCGAAAAAGAAGACTCTTGCTTCTGCCTTTGTTCGTTCCCCAAACCGACCGATACTACTGCAAAAACTGCAGGACAGGGCCCAGGCTTTCCTCCGGCGCTTCCTCGAAGGGAACGTGACCGAGCGTCGGCAGGGCGGCAAGCGTGGCGTGTGGTAGCGCGCGCAGGTAGTCGGCACTGTTGCCGAACGGGATCATCGCGTCGCGCTCGCCCCACAGCAGCAAGGTGGGCGCTTCGATGCGTCGCAGGATCGGCACCGGGTCCTCCAGCACCGATTGCGCCATCCTGGCCAGAATGGCGCCACGCACGCCTGGCGCCAGCATCATGTCGCGATACCGGGTGACGATCGCCGGCGTCAGGTGCCCTGCCTCGGCGTAGGCGGGTGCGATGCTGGCCCGCAGCATGAAGCGCGGCAGCGTATAGGGCAGCGCACGCATCAGCAGCGGCACGTCCGGCGCTCGTCCGTAGGCGAAACCGGGGCTGGCGAAGCCGTCCGGCGAAATCAGCACCAGCCGGTCCACCCGCGCCGGCTCGGCCGCCGCGAATACCCAGGCGATCCGGCCGCCAAGCGAGTTGCCGACCACGCTTGCGCGGGCCACACCAAGCTGGTCCATCAACCCCGCGATGAGGGCCACCGCCCGACGGTCCGAGTAGTCGCCGGACGGGTCGGGCCCGGTCAGCCCGAAGCCTGGCAGGTCGAACCGGATGACCCGGTAGGTGACGGACAACCTGGCCGCCCAGGCGCCCCACGTCTCCAGGCTGGAGCCGAAGCCGTGCAGCAGGATCACCGCCGGCGCGCTGCGGGGTCCTTCGTCGCGAACGTGCATGCGCAGGCCGGCCACGACACGGTAGTCGCCGGGGGTCACGTGGTAGGTGGTCTCGAGCGAGGCGCGGCTGCGGTCTGGCGTGTAGAGCAATGCAATACCAACCACGAGCAAGGCGATCCCGACTAGGAGCGCGAGGCGGGTCCAGCTCATGAGAAAGCAAGCAGTTCTTTTTTGAAAAAAAGAACCAAAAAACTTTTGTCTCTGGGGTACACGCCGGTTGAACGGTCCACGACAGCGAGAGATAAAAGCTTTTTGCTTCTTTTCCTCGAAAAAGAAGGCCTTGCCTTCACTTAGGCGACAGCACCATCACCATCTGCCGCATTTCCATCCGAGGCATCTGCTCCACCTTGGTGGCCACCTCCAGGTCCGACCGGATGCGCTCCAGCACCTTCACGCCGATGTCCTGGTGCGCCATCTCGCGGCCGCGGAAACGCAGGGTGACCTTCACCTTGTCGCCCTCCTCGATGAAGCTCTTCATCGAGCGCAGCTTCACCTGGTAGTCGTTCTCGTCAATGTTCGGACGGACCTTGACTTCCTTGATCTCGATGACACGCTGCTTCTTCTTGGCCTCGTTCTTCTTCTTCTGCAGCTCGTATTTATACTTGCCGAAGTCGAGGATCTTGCACACCGGCGGGTCGGCGTTCGGGCTGATCTCCAGCAGGTCCAGGCCCACCGCGTAGGCGCGCAACAACGCGTCGCGGGCGGACATCACGCCCTGCATCTCGCCGTCCTGGTCGATCAGGCGTACCTGCGGTACGCGTATCTCCTCGTTCACACGTGGCCCATCGCGGGACGGGGCGGCAGGCATCGGTCCTCGGGCTATCGTACTCTCCTATCGCAGTTTCAGGATAACGTCCGTGTTCTGGCCCCGCACGGGCGGGCAGGCAAGCAGGACAGAAAGCGGGTTCTACCCCACCTAGTCCCGCGCGGACATCACTTTCAGCATCTCGCAGCCGTATTGGACGGCCTCGTCGAAGGCCTGGACCAAAATCCGCTCGTCGCGCGCGTGAGCCCGGCTATCTTCGATGAAGATGGTTGACGAAACGTAGCTCGGCAAGCCCTCCAGCCGCGCGTACACCGAATCCGACGCGCCGGGCGACATTTCCGGCACCACCACGCTGCCGGGCCACACGCGGTCGGCGGCCTGCTCGTAGCGCGCCAGCAGGCGGGTGTCGGGCGGCGTCTCCCCGCTGGGGTCGATCGGGCCGTCCACGCTGATGGTCACACCCCGGTCCGCCACCACCCGGTGCAGGATGGCCAGCACCTGCTCCGGCGTCTCGCCCGGCATCAACCGGCACTGCACCGTGGCGTGCGCGCGGTTGGGCAGCGCGCTCTCGCCCTGGCCGCCCTGGATCATGGTGGCGACACAGGTGGTGTGCAGCATCGCGTTCATCATCGGGTCCGTGCTGAGCCGCGCGGCGGCCGCCTCGTCCGGCGCCCGGCCGCCCATCCTGGCCATGTCGGCGCCGGTGGGCCCGCCCACCAGCCGGCCAACCGCCGGGAAGAACTGCCGTGTGGTGTCCGTCATGTGGGTTGGAAAGCTATAGGCGGCCAGCTTCTGCAGCGCCGCGGTCAGCTGGTAGATGGCGTTGTCCGGCCGCGGCAGAGAGCTGTGGCCGCCGGGGTTGGCGGTGGACAGCTCGTAGGTGGCGTAGAGCTTCTCGCTGGTCTCCACGCCGATGTAGAGCCGGTGGCCGTCACGGAGCTGGCCGCCGATATCGTCCACGTTCAGCACCAGGGCGGCATCGATCAGATTGCGGTGCTGGGCGAAGAGGAACTCCGCGCCGTTGGCGTCGCCGCCCGCCTCCTCGTCGGCGGTGAACGCGACGATGACGTCGCGGTCCGGCACGAAGCCTTCCTGGCGCAGGCGGATCAGCGCGGTCAGCAGCACCGCGTCCTCGCCCTTCATGTCCTCCACGCCACGGCCGTAGAAGTAGCCGTCGCGCTCGGTCAGCTTGAAGGGGTCGCTGGTCCAGGCTTTCGCGTCCACCTCGACCACGTCGAGATGGCCGATGAACAGGACCGGCTTGCCTAAGCCCCTGCCGTGCAGGCGGATCACCACGTTGCCCTTGGTCGGGTGGTCGGGCGGGGCGAGCACGGTGACGTCGGCCGGCGCGAAGCCGGCGGCCAGCGCACGCGCCGCCACGGCTTGTGCGGCGCCGAGCGAGCCGTGCGCGTGGGTGGAGTCGATGGCGACGAGCTGGGCGAGGATGTCGCGCGCCATGGTGCGGTATTGCGGCGGGGGTTGGGCACCGGGGGGGGTGATCGGCGTCTGCGCACGGGCAGCGGCCATGGTGGCCATCAGCATGGCCGCGATCAGGCTGTTACGCACTTGCAAGGCTCCCCCGTCAGATTTGAGCGCTCGCTCTCGGGATATTTGGCAAGCAAGGCAAGCGGTTCTTTTTTGAAAAAAAGAACCAAAAAACTTTTGGTCCCTTGAGCGCGCGCTGACGGAAACGCCGCGACAGCAGGACCAAAAGTTTTTTGCTGCTTTTTCTCAAAAAAGCAGGCCTTGCTTTCTGTCCGCGGTCATCGCGTTGTCGCAAGCTCCAGCCGCCACGTCTCCCCCTGCACCGGCACGCCGAACGTCGTGTGCGTCTCCTTGTGCACCAGCGTGAAACCCTGGGCCGCGTAGATCCGTCGCGCCGGAGCCAGTATCGTGTGCGTCCAAAGTGTCATTTCCGTGTAGCCCACATCGCGCGCGAAATGAACGCAGGTGCGCACCAGCAACGAGCCGATGCCGCGCCCCTGCGCTGCCGGTTCCACGTGCAGCAGGCGAAGCCGTGCCACGCCGTCGCCCTCGTCGGTCAGCAGCACCGCGCCGGCCATCTCCCCATGAAGTTCGGCCACCCAGCACTGCTCGCGCCCCGGCTTGAAGCGGCGCAGGAACGCGGTGGTCGTCTCGCCGACGTTGATCTCCAGCCCGCGGCCCCAGCCCTGCGTCTCGGCGTACAGGATCGCCTGACGCGCGCAGATCATCCCCATGTCGCCGGTGCGGAATGTTCTAAGGGTGACGTCGCCTGCGTCAGTCATCGACACGACCGCTTCCTCTCAGCGCGTTGTTCTGCCGTGCCGTCCAAGCTTGCCGATCGCACTGCCCGGCAACATCGAAGGCAAGGCAAAAAACTTTTGCTCTCTTCGGGTGCGCATTGTTGAGACATGTCGTTTCAGCCGTCCGCGACAGCGCTCGCAAAAGCTTTTTGCTTCTTTTTCTCGAAAAAGAAGACCTTGCTTGCTTTACTGACCGCCCGTCACACGCCGCACATCCGGCGCCTCCGCCTCCCGCGCCAACATCGCCAGCGCGTCCTCCAGCCCCAGCACCTCCTGCGCGTCGCTGCCCAGCCGGCGCAGCGCCACGCTGCGCTGCTCTGCCTCGCGCCGCCCAACCACGGCGAGCACCGGCACGTGCGCCAGGCTATGCTCGCGCACTTTGGCGTTGATCTTTTCGTTGCGCGTGTCCGCCTGCGCCTCCAGCCCGCACGCGCGCAGCGCGGCCGCCACTTCCTCGGCGTACGCTGACGCGTCCGACACGATGGAGGCAACCACAACCTGCACCGGTGCCAGCCAAAGCGGGAAACGACCGGCATACTGCTCGATCAATATGCCCAGGAAGCGCTCGAAGCTGCCCAGGATCGCGCGGTGCAGCATGACCGGCCGGTGCCGCGCGCTGTCCTCGCCCACGTACTCGGCGTCCAGCCGGTCCGGCAGCACGAAATCCACCTGCAGCGTGCCGCACTGCCAGTCGCGCCCGATCGCGTCGCGCAGCACGAACTCCAGCTTTGGCCCGTAGAACGCGCCCTCGCCCGGGTTCAGCTCGTACTCAACGCCGGCGATCGCACAGGCCTCGCGCAGCGCGCCCTCTGCCCGGTCCCACACCGCATCGCTGCCCGCCCGCGCCTCCGGCCGGTCGGAGAACTTCACCCGGAACGTGTCGTATCCAAAATCTTCGTAGACCGATCGCAGCAGCTCTACGAACCGCGCCGTCTCGGGCGCGATCTGCGCCTCGGTGCAGAAGATGTGTGCGTCGTCCTGGGTGAAACCGCGCACTCGCATGATGCCGTGGAGCGCGCCAGACGGTTCGTAGCGGTGGCAGGCGCCGAACTCCGCCATGCGCAACGGCAACTCGCGGTAGCTGCGCAGGCCGTGTCGGAAGATCTGCACGTGGCACGGACAGTTCATCGGCTTGAGCGCGTAGGTGCGTTCCTCGTCCTCCACGTGGGCGATGAACATGTTCTCACGGAACTTCTCCCAGTGCCCGCTGCGCTCCCATAACGAGCGGTCCACCAGCTGCGGCGTGCGTACCTCCTGGTAGCCCGCCGCGTCCAGCCGCCGGCGCATGTACGACTCCACCGTGCGATACAGTCGCCAGCCCTTCTGGTGCCAGAAGATGCTGCCGACCGCTTCTTCCTGGATGTGGAACAGATCCATCTCGCGGCCGATACGCCGGTGGTCGCGCCGCTCCGCCTCCTCCAGCTGGTGCAAATGCGCGTCCAACTCCTTGGCGTCACGCCAGGCGGTGCCGTAGATGCGCGTCAGCATCGCGTTGCGGTGGTCGCCGCGCCAGTACGCACCGGCGACCTTCATCAGCTTGAACGCGGTGCCGACGTCGCCGGTGCCGCGCATGTGCGGGCCGCGGCACAGATCCAGCCACTCGCCCTGACGGTAGATGCTGATCGTCTCGGTGTCCGGCAGATCGCGGATCAGCTCGGCCTTGTAACGCTCGCCACGATGCTCGAAAAACGCAATCGCGTCGTCGCGGTCCCACTCCTCGCGCACGAACGCAGCGTTGCGGGCCACGATCTCGCGCATCCGCGCCTCGATCGCCGGGAAGTCCTCCGGCCGGAACGGCTCGTTGCGCGCGAAGTCGTAGTAGAATCCGTTCTCGATCGGCGGCCCGATCGTCACCTGCGTGCCGGGGTACAGCGACTGCACCGCCTCTGCCAGCACGTGGGCTGCGTCGTGGCGGATCATCTCCAGCGCGTCCGGATCGCGCCGGGTCACGAACACCACGGACGCGTCGTGGCCGATGCTGCGAGAGAGGTCCGCCAGCTTGCCGTCCACTTTCATCGCCAGCGCCGCGCGTGCCAGGCCCGGGCCGATGGCGGCGGCGATGTCGGTGCCGGTCACCGCGGCCTCGAAGCGGCGAACCTGGCCGTCGGGCAGGGTGATGGCGGGCATGGGTCGTCTCCGAAAAGGGGGGGCTTCTATGGCGGTGGCACCAAAAGAAAGGAAGGCCTTCTTTTTTGGAAAAAAAGAAGCAAAAAACTTTTGTCTCCGCTGTCGCGCGCTCCAGGACAGGCACCCGACAGGGAGCAAAAGTTTTTTGGTTCTTTTTTTCAAAAAGGAACCGCTTGCTTTCTTAACTTAGGTTTTATCCCAGCATGACCGCACCGATAGAAGGCCACTGCGACCCCGCCTGGCAGGCCGTCGCCGACGCCTTTCGCGCCAACTTCGCCGAGCGCCGAGAGGTCGGCGCCAGCCTCTGCGTCGTGCAGCACGGCCGCTCCGTCGTGGACCTCTGGGGCGGCATGGCGGAACCGAAAACCGGCCGCGCGTGGGAGCGCGACACCATCGGCATCGTGTTTTCCTGCACCAAGGGAGCCACCGCGCTGTGCGCCCACATGCTGGCCGAGCGCGGCCAACTGGACCTGCACGCCGACGTGGCCGGGCTGTGGCCGGACTTCGCCCAGGGCGGCAAGGCCGGCACCACCACGGCGATGATGCTGGCCCACACCGCACCCGTCCCGCATGTGCGCGCCACCATCAAGGACGGCGGCATGACGGATTGGGACAGCATGGTGGACCTGGTCGCCGCCGAGCCTGCCTGGTGGGAGCCCGGCACGCGGCAGGGCTACCACGGCCTCACCTACGCCTGGACCGTCGGCAACATGGTCCGGCTGGCGGCCGGCCAGACGCTCGGCGCGTATTTCCAGCAGCACGTTGCCGGCCCGCTCGGCCTGGACTTCCACATCGGCCTGCCTGAATCCGAGGAGCACCGGGTGGCGCCGATGATCGTGTCGGACCCGGCCGAGGCGAACCTTGGCTCGAAGTTTCTGCTCGCCGTGATGCGCGAGCCGGGCAGCCTGTCCCAACTCTTCGTCACCAACACAGGGCGCGCGGACTTCAACACGCCGGCCATGCATGCGGCCGAGCTGGGCAGCGCCAACGGCATCACCAACGCCCGCGGCCTGGCCGCGATGTACGCGCCGCTCGCCACCGGCGGCGGAGACCTGCTGAGCGCGGACACGGTGGCGCGCATGGGCCGGGCGTCTGCCGCCACGCACATGGACGCGATGCTGCTGCAGCCGATGCGCTTCGGCCTGGGCTACATGATCAGCACCGACAACCGCGCGGTCGGCGGCGACAGCCTGCTGCTGGGCGAACACGCGTTCGGCCACGTCGGCATGGGCGGCAGCATCGGGTTCGCCGACCCGGCCCTGGGGCTGTCGTTCGGCTACACGATGAACCGGATGGGCGCGGGCATACTGCTGAACGAGCGCGGGCAGTCGCTGGTGGACGCGGCTTACCGGGCGGCGGGGCTGTCCGGGAACGCGAGCGGGGCCTGGCGGTAGCGGAGGCAAGACTGCCAAGCCCGATACCGGCAGCCCTTTCAAACAGCATGCGGGCCGTGTCGGGGATGTCCCACTGAAGCGCGTTGTTTCAGCCATCCGCGACAGCCGAGACAAAAGCTTTTTGCTTCTTTTTCTCGAAAAAGAAGGTCTTGCTTTCTTGCTTCCCTCACTTGCCTTCCGGCCGAAACGCCAGGTCCTGATAATCCCAACTGAAATCCGCCAGCGGCGAGACGGCGGCCAACTTCACGCCGCCCACCTTGCCGCCCGCAACGTTGAACGTCACGTAAGCGTTCTCGATCGTCGGGTCTGTCCAAGCAGTCCGAAAAACGTTTCCCGAGACAACGGAGAGCTCGCCTTCCATGCCCGGCGAGCGGTCGAACCGGATGTGCAGCTTGCCGTTTTGCGGGGCTGAGACGGTCATCTCGCCGTACCACGGATCAAGATAGGTGCCCGCGTAGTCTGCAGAGGCCAGCGACGGCGCGCCTGTGTTCGCCGTGGGTGTTGCCGGTTTAGCCTTGAGCAGTGCAGAGGCTTTGGCGACCGAGGCGTCCTGCGCGTGGCGGATGATGGCGATCCAGTCGGCGGGCGGCAGGCCGAGGTAGTGGTCCAGCAGGTGGAACATGACGGCACGGCGCGCGCCGGCATCCTCCGAGTTGATGTCGACCGCGAGGCCGACATCGGCGTCGGGGATGAGGTAGAGCATGGAGACGCCGCCGAGCACGCCGCCGGCGTGCTCGACGAGCAGGTGGCCGTGATAGGTTTCCACGAACCAGCCGAGTGCGTAGTCTTCCAGCGCTGGCTGCATGGCTTCCAGGCCGGCTGGCAGCTTCAGCTCGGTGCCTGGCACGACGACGACCGGCGTCCACATCTGTGCGGCCTGTTGCGCGCTGAAGATGCGCGTGCCGTCGGCCGTCTGGCCGTGTGCGAGCTGCAGTCGCATCCACTGCGCGAGGTCGGCCGCGCTGGCGTTGATGCCGCCGGCTGGCGCGGTGGTAGGCGCGTCGAGCCCCCTGGCGAGCACGCCCTGCGCGCCCACGCCGCGAATCTGCCCCGCGGTGCGGGCGTGCAGCGCCACCGCGTTGGACGCGGTCGCGTCGTAGGACGGATGCGCGTCCCGCATGCCAGCCGGCTTGAGGACGTGTTCGGTGACGAAGGACTCCCAGCTCTGTCCGGACACCGCCTCGATGAGCAGGCCGGCGACGACGTAGAGGATGTTGTCGTAGGCGAAGCTCTCGCGAAAACCGGTAGCTGGCTTGAGATAGCGCAGCGCGTGCAGCATGTCCGCACGGCTGCGGTTGGTGGCGGGCAGGAACAGCAAGTCGCCTTCGCCCAGCCCCAGGCCGCTGCGGTGGGTGAGCAGGTCGCGCACCGTCATGTGCGCGGTGGCGTAAGGGTCGTACATCTGGAAGCCGGGCAGCTTGTCCACCACGCGGTCGTCCCAGGAAAGCTTGTGCTGATCGACAAGTATGGCCAGGCAGGCGGCGGTGAACGCCTTGGTCTCCGAGCCGATCGGGAAGGCGGTGTGTTCGTCCGCCGGTGCGCCGGTCCGGATGTCGCGCACGCCGTAGCCGCGGGCGAGCGTGGTCTTGCCGCCTTCCACGATGGCGACGGACATGCCGGGCACGCCGAAGGCTTGCATCGCCTGGGCGACGTAATGGTCGGTGTCTGGCGGCGGTGCGGCGGTGGCGTCGGGGGCCACTCCCGCCAGGGCCGCCAGAAAGGCGAGCAGCGTCAAGCCGCGTGCGGCAACGACCGTGTGCGTCATGAGACCATGCTTTCTCCCGATTGGGAGAAAGTCAACCATCTTAGGTCAACAAACATCCCAGTCAGGTTTGTTATAGCCAGGTCAGGCTAAATATGTCGGGTTTGCCGCCCTGTGAGCGCGCGGGTAAGCGGCCTTTGGTTCAAGAAAGAACCGCTTGCCTCGCCGGAAACACCCCCGCGCGTCCCAGCATCGCCGGCACCTCGTGGCCAAGCCTCTCCTCCAGCCAGACAGCCGTGCCGATCAACACCCGCAGGTCGATCTCCCTTGCGCTGCCCATCCGCTGCAGCATGTACGCCAGGTCTTCCGTGGGGATGTTGCCCGTTGCCGCCGGGGCGAACGGACAGCCGCCGATGCCGCCGATGCTCGCGTCCAGCACGCTGACGCCGCTCAGCATCGCCGCGTAGGCGTTGGCCAGGCCGGTGTTGCGCGTGTTGTGGAAATGCGCGCGCAGGCGTACGCCCGGCGCCGCGCGGGCAGCGCCGGCAAACAGGCGGGTGACGTCGGCCGGCGACGCGACTCCGATCGTGTCGGCGAGCGCGATTTCGTCTGGTGCCGCCGCGGCAATCTCGCCCACCAGCGCGTCCACCCGGGCGGGTTCCACCTCGCCCTCAAACGGGCAGCCGAACGCGGTGGCCACTACGGCGCTTACGCCCAGGCCGGCCTGGTGCGCAATGGCGGCAACCTCCGCCCACACTCGTAACAACTCGGCGGCACTCGCACCCTGGTTGCGCTGCGCAAAGGTGTCGGACACGGAGAGCACGTAGTTTACCTCGTCCACGCCGGCGCGCAACGCGCGGTCCAGCCCGCGCCGGTTCAGTACCAGTCCGATGCGACGCAGGCCCGGGCGGTCGCGCAACTGGTCCAGCACGGCCTCCGCGTCGGCCATCTGCGGCACGCGCGCGGGGTTGACGAAGCTAGCCACCTCGATACGGCGCAGGCCGGCCGAAAGTGCTCGGTCGATGAGCGACACCTTGTCGGCGGTGGAGAGGGTGACCGCCTCGTTCTGCAAGCCGTCCCGGGCGGAGACTTCGACGAGTTCGACCATTTGGTGGCAACGACTTTCTGTGTTCGGGGGGAGGCCGGCGTTAAGAAAGCAAGCGGTTCTTTTTTGAAGGAAGAATCAAGAACTTTCGTTTCCGTTCGGGGTGGTTCGTTGACGCGTGTCGTTTAGCTACCCGCAAAGGCGACGGCGCATGTCTATCAGGAACGTTTGTCTAGCTTGATGCAATGGTGTTTTGTGAGCTGTCAGTTTCAAGCCCGACCTTTTTCATCCAGGAGTGAAAGGACGGCCTGCTTTCTTGAAAGCAAGCAGCAACAAAGCATTTGGTTCTGCTGTCGCGGAGGTTCTGCAGCGTGCGCCCAATGGCGTGTTCCCCTCGGTCGCTTGGGCTGATGGTTAACCGTCTCCGAACGCGCAAAATGCCCTTTCCTAGTGCTGTCGCCGATGCTTCAACCAACGTGCACCCAAGAGACCAGAAGTTTTGTGGTTCTAGTTTTTAAAAAAGAACCGCTTGCTTACTCCACCAGCTCTGCCTCCCGCGACACTGCGCTCTCCCTCATCCCCAGCAACCCACGCCAGGCCGCCTCGCTGGTGAAGTCCGCATGCGCGTCGTGCCACGCCTGCACCACCGGCGCCGCGTGGCGGAACCGCAGGCCAAGCTTCAACGTGTGCATCAGCAACTTGCGGAACGTGGCGCGTGAGCGCCGATAGAGCGGCTCGTCGATCTCCCAATCCTCGCGCACCACCACGGCGTCGGCGCGGCGCACCCTAAACCAGAGGTGGTCGCGCGGCTCCACGGCGATCACGTTCCTGCCGCTGTCTGGCCTGAACCATTCCGAAGTGAGCGCGACCGCAAGCTGCACCAGGAACGCGACGCGGGTGCGCGGACCTATCACCGGATACGGCCGGTGCAACACCATCTCGCGCCGCGCGCGTTCCACCTGGTAGCTCTGCCGCAGCTCGGCCAGCGACGCGTGCACCTGGCGCGGGTTGCGGGCGTAGATGCCGGGGCCGCCCAGGAAGTCCTCGGTGGCGCGGATCAGCAGGGCAGCGCGCTGATAGCGGAACATCAGCAGCTCGGCGATGATCCACTTCATCGCAATGAACCCGATCTTGCCCGCAGGCTTCGGCAGGTGCCTTGCGGCGAGCACGAACATGTTGCGGAACTCGTAGTACACGTGCCAGCTGCCGAGCTTGGCGTAGAACGGCTCGTGCCAGATGCCGATGCCGGGGCTGGACACGAGTGGCACGCCGGCATCGTGCAGCCGGCGGCCGAACTCCACGTCGTCGCCGCGGATGAAGCACGGCATGGGGTAGCCCACCCGGTCCAGCAGGCTCAGCTTCAGGCCCATGAACCACCAGCCGTTGTAGTGCATCGGCGTCTCGTCGAGGAAGCGGTCGAGGCTGCCGGGGTGAGAGAGCTCGGCGCCCAGATGCAGCGGCACGGTGGCGAGCTTGGTGTCGTTCAGCGTGGCACCCGCTTCGTAGAGGTGGGTGGGGCGGAACAGGTCGAGCATGTGGCCGGCCACTACCAGGTCCTCGCTGGCCAGCGCGTAGATGCGCGCGGTCCGCAGCACCGCCTCCGGCTCGACGATCACGTCGTCGTCCATCAGGATGACGTGGGTTGCGCCCAGCGCCCGTGCCTCCAGCAGGCCGCGGGTAAAACCGCCGGCGCCGCCGACATTGTCCTGCTCGACCACGTGCAGCCGGCCGGCCAGCCCGGGCACGGTGCGGCTGGCCTGCAGCCGGGCGGGCAGCCCGGGGGAGCCGTTGTTGACGACCACCACGCCGGCGATGGCCGCCAGCACGTCGGCATCCTGCTCCAGCCGGCCGAGCACTTGGGCGAGCGGCCCGTCGCGGTCGTAGGTGCAGATCACCGGCATCAGCCGGACCGGCGAGAGCGGCGTCGTCGTGGTCCATGCGCCCGCGATCAGCCGGGCGGCGGGTTGCTGGGCGCTGTTGTCGGCCACGATGCGCAGCGCCAGCCGGCCGGCGGCCCTGGGATGCGGCAGGGCCGGCACGTCCAGCACCAGATCCTGCGCGTCGCCCTCGTCCGAAGTCCAGGCTTCGGCCACCAGCACGCCCGGCGCGTAGCGGCTGTGCCGCCACAACTCCACCCGCGCCATGCCGGAGATGCGCAGCGTGCAACGCAGTTCGCCCAGCACGGTGTGCCGGCGCCAGACCGTCTCGTCGAAGCTGTTGAAGTAGGTGTCCAGGTCCAGCACGCCGCCCGGCGGTATGGAGGCGCTGACACGGCTGCTCTGGCCGTCACGCTGGTCCTGGTGGCGCCAATACAACCCGGCGGTCTCCGCCGAGGCAGGCCACACCAGCCGTTGCAGCGTCTGCACGCTCGCCTGGCCGCTCATCGGGCGGCTCATAGCGCCTGGGCTGGTTCGGCCAGGTGGGGCATGTCGGGCATCCCCGTCCCGGGTGCCGCGTCCAGCCGGCCTGCCACGCCGGACCACGTGGCGCGCAACCAGGTCCCGTAGCCGGACGGGTCGCGCGCGGTGCCCAGGTAGTAGCAGGCGTAGCGGACGTGGTCTGCCGCCAGCCACCCCCATTTGCCGTAGCGCGCGAACACCCAGCCGCGGTTGCGAAACTGGTAGTGCCGCTTGAACGGCGAGCACGGCACCACGGCGTAGAAGGCGCCGCCAAGAATTGGGTGGATCTCCGCGTCGGAGGAGGGGTGCAGGAAGCCGGTCTGGGTGTCCGTCACCACGCGCAGCCCGGCGCGTTTGGCACGCAGCAGGAATTCCACCTCGTCGCCGCGGATGACCAGCGTGCGCTCGGGCAGGCCGATGCGGGCGAATGTGGAAGCCGTGATCAGCGCGCCGTTGAACAAATGGGCGAAGCCGTCGATCAATGGGCGGCGGCGCAGGGTCGCGACTGTAAAGCGGGTGCAGCCATACTGGCGAATGGGAAAGGCCAGCCGCGCCGGATCGGCCACGTCGCGCACCAGCGGGCAGGTCAGCGCGCTGTTGGCCAGTGCGGCGGTGGTGAGCAGGCGGGCCAGGCAGGTCGGCTCGGCTGGCTGGCCGTCGTCGTCCATCAGCCAGACATGGGTGGCGTGCTGGGCCAACGCCGCCTTGATGCCGGCGGAGAACCCCGCCGCGGGGCCGATGTTCGCCGGCAGCGTGAGCACGCGTGCGCCGGGCAGCACACCCTGCACCATCGGGCTGACCGCAACGTGGCTGGCGTTGTCCACCACGATCACCTGGTCGGGCAGGCGGACCTGACCTGCCAACGCGGACAGGCAACGCGCCAGCGTGACAGGGCGGTCGTGCGTGAGCACGACGGCCACAACCTTGGCGCCGCCCGATGATCGTGCAGAACTGGGCGAAGGTACGCTGCAGCAAGCCACCAGAACAGTTACAGGCGCGCTCTAACGGGCGGCAACACACGAATCAGCTATGGAGATCACAACCGGGGTAGCGAGCTACACCGGCAGGCAGGCAAGGCAAGCAGTTCTTTTTTGAAAAAAAGAACCAAAAACTTTTGTCTCCGGTGGGCTTGCGTTGGTGAGGCGTATCGTTTTAGTCCGCAACACCTCAGAGCACGAGTTCCTTGCTTTTCTCGGCTAAACCGCACTCTCGGTCACGTGCCACAGCACACCGGACGGGTCGTACACGAAGCCCACGCGCGAGCCCCACTCCTGCGTCGCAGGCGCCACCGGCGCCTTCAGGCCGAACGTCGACACCATCTTGTCCCAATCCCGCGCTGCCCACCAGGTGTCCAGGTCGCGCACGACAAGCTGCAACATGCAGTTGGCCGCGAACTGCTCCACGTAGAAGTTTTGCAGGAAAAAGCTGAACCCGCCGACCTTGAAGCAGGTGATGCTCGCGTCCGCGTAAGCCTCGGTAAAACCGAGGGAAGCGTAAAAGGCCTTCGACCCCTCGTAATCCTTTGACGGCACGAACGGACGAAATGCGAGTACCTCTTCCATGCCGGATCACTTTCCAATCGTTAACAGCGAGCTTTGCAAAGTCGGAAGCCAGGCCTGCGTTGAAGCAGCAAAACACGTGTGGTCTGACAACTGCAAAGTCTTCCGTCAGCACACGCGCTGAATGATAAGGGTTCATGGTTAATGTCAGGATAATGCGTCTGCCTCGGTAACGCGCCGTGCGTCCCTGGCGCTACATCTTTAACCCGGCCAGGTAGCTCTCCGGGTCCGGTGCGCCGTGTCCACCTTCGTCTGCGCGGCCTAGATCTGCTCGCGCAGGTTTGCCAACTCGTCCTCGTCGGACTGCATCATCGTGAGGTACTTGCGGTGCAGCGCGCTGTTCGGCGGCACGGCGGCCAGGTTGGTGCGCACGCGGTTTTGGTCGGCCTCGGTGTCAGTCGTGCGGCCGCCCAGCACGCTCAGCGCGGCCTGGTCCTGGCTCACCTCGTGCTGCAGGTCGGCCGCGTGCCGGATGGCGGCGCGCATCGGCTCTGGCAAGTCAGCGTTGCTGATTGCCAGCAGCGCGGAACCGACATCCTCGCCGTTCAAAGCATGGGTTTCGTACAGCATGCGCTCATACGCCAGGTCGATGTCCTGCGTCGTGCCGGCGGGCACGACGCAGCGTTACGCGGTACACCTCCGGCGTGGTGGCCACACCGGCGCCATGCGGGTCGACGAGCGGGAAGCTCGGAACCTTGGGCGCCTCGATGACCAGCGTGCGGCCAGACTCCTTGGGCATGGTGACGCGGTAGGTGGTAACCTCGCGCTCCTTCTGCGTCAGCGTCAGCACGCCTTGGGCAATGGTGCCGCCCGTCACGACCTGGGCTGTGCGGTGCTGCATCTCCACGCTCACCGCCTGGTCCAGGGCTTTTTTTGAAAGAAAGAAGCAAACTTTTGTGCGACTGTCGCGGAGTCTCCCACACGACGCGCCCAAGGAGGCAAAAGTTTTTTGGTTCTTTTTTCAAAAAAGAACCGCTTGCTTTCTTACTTACAAAGCGGCGCAGCGCCTACCCGTGCCCCGCCGCCCGCAGGATCAGGCCAGCCACCGCCTCCGGCTGCGACACCAATGATACATGGCTGGCCTTCACCTCGATCGTCTCGGCACCCATGCGCCTGGCCATGAACCGTTCGAGATCGGGATTGATCGTGCGGTCTTCGGACGACACCGCGTAGTAGCTGGGCTTGGACCGCCAGGCGGCCTGCGTCACCTTTGCGCTGGTGAGCTCGCGCTGGAACGGCGCCTGCACCGCGTAGAGCACGCGGGCCTTTGCCTCCGGCATGTCGCCGGCGAAATCGTGCAGGAACGCCGCCTCGCTCAGCTGTCCCCAGTCGCCGTGGAACACGATCCCGGCGGAGGCGGGCGGGGTGGGAAAGCGCTTGGCCAGGGCTGCGTAGTCCTCGCCGACGTCGGGCGCGCGGGCGGCCACGTAGACCAGCGCGGACACCTTGGGGTCCACCCCGGCCTGCGTCACCACAGTGCCGGCAAAGGAGTGCCCCACCAGCACTGTCGGCCCGTCCTGCAAGGCCAGCGCGCGCTGGGTCGCCGCCACGCTGTCCTCCAACCTGGTCAGCGGGTTCTGCACCGCGGTGGCGCGCAGGCCGGCCGTCTGCAGCAGTGCTATCACCTCCGACCAGCACGACCCATCGGCGAACAGCCCATGCACCAGCACGACGTTGCGCGCCTGCACCGCCGCGCGCTTCACAACCGCAACCGGCGCGGCGAGGGCGGAGAGCGGGTTGGCGGTGGCGCCCATCGCGGCCAACGCGGTCAAGAGTGTACGTCGGTTCATGTTCGGTCTCCCTGTTGCAGCAAGCAAACGGCCGGCGAATACGCGGGCACGCATGCTCACTGTACGTGCGCGTTTGCGTCCGGTGCCGGCGTGCTGGTGAGGCTATCCGGACGCTTTCGACGCTGCCGCCTTGTTTGTTACACCGGCGGGTGTGGGCAACGATCAGCTAAGCAGAACACGAATTTTCTTCTCCAGAAAAAAGCTTCTGCGAACGGCTGAACGTGTGATGGCAAGATGCTGTTTTGCGTCGACGGAAACGAGTGTTACGCGGTTGCTGTCCGGCCAGGAAGCAAGGCCTTCTTTTCTGAAGAAAAGAAGCAAAAGACTTTTGGTCCTGCGGTCGCGGAGGTTCCCGCAGCGCCCTCCTGAGGGAACGAAAGTTTTTTGGTTCTTTTTTTCAAAAAAGAACCGCTTGCTTGGCTTGTCGCCGGTAGCGAGTTTCGGCAATCCACATCATACGATAGCAGGTAGACGCAGACCCGTCGCGGAGAAGAAAAGCTGAAGAGAGAGGCAAACGCTTTCACCAGCGTTGTGCGGATGGCTGAATGGTGAGTTCGACACAGCGCGCTGGAAGAACACAGAAGCTCGTCTGGCGTCGGGACTGCTCATCCTACTAAACCGACAAGCCCCGGACAAAGCAGGCGAACGGCTTGTGCGCGCGCTTGAAAATCTCCGCGACAGCATCGTGATGGCCAGCTTCGATCGACCATTTTTTTCAGACTACATCGCAGCGAGCAGTCTGTTATACCGTTTTTGCTTCGTTAGAGGTATCATACTGAAGCGCATCGTTCAGCCGTCCGAGATAGCCGGACCAAAAGCTTTTTGCTTCCTTTTCTCGAAAGCAGCGCTTGCTTTCTTCCGTCAATCGTTAAGCGGGTACGAAGCCATCAACCGAAGCTGGTTCTGCCACTCGCGAAACATCACCACGCCGCCGCTGGTCTTCGCTCCATGCCGGCGCAACTCCGCCGCGATTGCGAACGCCGCGCCGTAGTGCCGCAACTGCGACGCGTACACGTCCAGAAGCGTGGTGTCCGGATCCCAGATGTGGGTCGCTTCCGAGCCCACGCCGTTGACTTCGATGATGGTGAAGTCGCGTCCCTCGCGCAGTGCGTCAAGGCTGCGGTAGCGCACGTCGATGCGGCCGAAATGAAACTCGGGCATGGCGCGCGCAATCATCTCCACCCGGGCCGCCAACGCCGGGGTGATTTCGGACGCGCCGTTGCGGAAGACCGAGCCGCGGCAGTGGTTGCCGGCGAACACCAGCCGCACGCGCTCGCCCCAGGCCGGGACGCTGTCCAGCTTGCCGCCCAGCCGCGCCAGGTACAGGTGCTGCAACTTGCCGTGCCGCGGGTCCGCCTTGATGAGCGCGCGCAGAGTTGAGACGCCGTCGCCGCGCACGCTTGGCGCGTGTTTCAGCGTGAGCGAGGTGACCTGGCCCACTGCTTCCTGTGGCCGGCGGACGTAGAAGATGCCGGCCTCGCCCTCGTAGGAAATCAGCTTCTGCAGCACGAGCGTGACGCCACGCGGAAACGCCGCCAAGGCGCGCGCGAACGCCTCGTCGTCGCCAACCAGGCGGACGCCGGCGCCGTTGCAGCCGATATCGGGTTTGAGCACCAGCGGCATGGCCAAGCCGGCGGAAGCGGCGGCCGCCTGTGCGCGGGCCAGGTCGTCCGTGCCGGTCACCATCGTGGTGTAGGGGGCGAGCCAGTCGCGCGCCTCGCCTTCCACCAGGTCCAGGATTGCCGTCTTGCTCTCGCCGCAGAGGCCGCCGGTGCTGATGCGCGGGTTGGCGGCGGTGGGCAGGCTGAAGTCGCGGTGCCAGATGCCCAGGCCTATCCACTGCGCCACCACGGGAAAGTAGGTGAGCCAGCCGGGCAGGAACTCGAAGGGGGAGACGTCGCGCCGGCGGGCTGCCGGCGCCGGATGGGCCGCGTCGAGCACCGAACTGTCGAAGCTACCCGGTGTCAGCGCGTCCAAGCAAACCCACCTTTCATAATACCTTGCCTTCCTCCGAGCCGGCCTGGGCGCGCACGGCCAACCTGCCCACAAGCAGGATGCCGAGCAGGAACGCCGCGAAGCCAAGCCAGCGCCACTGGCCAAGATGCTCCACCAGCAGCTTGCCCACCCGCAGCGACAGGACGAACAACGCCGAAGTCCATATCAAGGTCGCACCGACGGCAGCAGAGACGAACTTACGGAAGTTTGCGCCCAGAAAGCCACAGGCGGTGTAGGTCGGCAGCCGCACGCCGGGCAGGAAGCGGCTGATGAACACCACCTTGAAGACGTGGCGTTCCAGCCAGGCGCGCCCGTGGTCCTGGCGCTGCGGCGGGATAAGCCGGCGCGCCCAGGGCACGTGTGCCGCCAGCCGCCCCAGCCCGTACAGCCCGATGTCGCCCAGCACGATGCCGATGTACAGCGACCCCAGCGCCACCGGCATCGCCACGCCGCCGCTCTGCACCGCCAGAGCCGCGGCGGCCGTGGCGGCATCCTCCAGGATGAAGGTTCCCAGCACGATGGCGACGCCCTGCAGCACTTCGGAGTGCCCGGCGATGGTCAGCAGGTGGCTTACGGAGAGGTCCACGCTCAGGTCCCGGCCGCTTCAGTGTGGCGTCTCACCGGGTCAGGCGGTCCACGAGGCGCGCGTGGGCGTCCGCATCCAGCGCCATCTCGCGGGCCAGGTAGGCGTCCACCGACCCGTACTTGGCGCGGATGGCATCGAACGCCGCTACGAGGAGCGGCTCGTGGGCGCCGAGCAGCACCTCCTTCACGTCAGGCGGCAGGTCGAACTTGCTGGCGATCTCGCGCTTCCACTGCGTGTTGGTGGCCAGGTAGTCGCGCATCACGTCCGCCCAAGCCACGCCGAGCGCGGTCAGGATCAGCGCTGAGCCGAACCCGGTGCGGTCCTTGCCGGCCGAGCAGTGCAGCAGCAGCGGCACACCGTCGTCTGCCGATAGGCACGCGAACAGCGCGCGGTATTGCGGTGTGCTCTGCAGCGCGTAGGCCCGGTAGGCGTCGCGCAGCAGGTCCAGCATGTCGTCGGGCGACATGTGGCCGCTCACCTGGCCGGTATGCAGGATGTCCTTCAGGCCGGCACCGACGGAGGGCTCGATCGGCAGGCTGCGCACGGTGGCGCCAGGCATGTGCACCGGGTTGTGCGCGGCTTCGCGCACGCCGCGCAGGTCGCAGACGGTGCGCAGGCCGAGTTGGGCAATGGTGGCCTCGTCGGCGGGCGAGAGGTTGACCAAAGCGGGGGCACGGAAGATCAGGCCGGTACGGACCTGGCGGCCGGAGGTGGTGGGCCAGCCGCCAAGGTCGCGCAGGTTGGAGGCGTGCTCTAGCGGGATCATGGCGCGCTTCTTTCAGAAGCGCCGGGGAAAGGGAAGGTAAGGCAAGCAAGAAGTTCTTTTTCGAGTAAAAGAAGCAGAAAACTTTTGCTTCCGCTGTCGCGCGCTCGCAGGAGAGTCCCCGACAGGGAGCGAAAGCTTTTTGCTTCTTTTGCTCGAAAAAGAAGGTTCTTACTTATGCGCGTGCCGCAAGCTGGGCGGCGGTGCCTTCAGCTTCTGGCGAATGGTCGCCTCCGCCACCGGGCAGGCGTTGTCCTTGCCGACGCCGAACTGGATGGTCGGCAACAACGCGCCGAGCGGCGTCAGCACGATGCCCAGCCCCACTGCCGCTCCCGCGCGGGCCACCACCTCCGCACCCGGCCGGATCGACGGGCTGGTGATCGGCCCCGTCAGGTTGATCGGCCCGGGCAGCGAGCCGATGGAGAAGCCCTTCGAGCGCGTGGTCAGCGAGTAGTCCATCGTCTGGTTGCGAAGGTCGATGGTACCTTTGCCGGTCACCCGCGCCTCGTTGGTGTCGAGCAACAGCGCCTTGGTGTCGACGACGCCCTGGCGAAGCTGCCAGTCGAGGTCGAAGCAGTCGATCTTGGCGCGGTTCGGCACGCCGAGTGCCGAGAGCAGCGCGTTGCCGAACTCCAGCCCGGCGATGTCGACCAGCAGTGCGGAGACGTTGCCGGCGCTGGTCAGCACCAGCTTCAGCTCGCCGTTACCCTGGCCCATCATGCTGGCCAGCGAGTTGCCGTTGGTGTCGATGCGCGCCTCGCCGCCGATGATGCCCTGGCCGTGGAAGGCGTGGGTAGCCGCCAGCAGGCGCGAGAGGTTGAGGTGCTCGAAGCCGATGTCGGCATTGGCGTGCACCAGGTCGTGCGCGTCCGGGTTGAGCTCGATGACGCTGACGATGTTGCCGTCGCCGACGACGAAGTCGAGCGGATGCAGGTTGATCTTGCCGTCCACAATGTCGAGCGTGACCAGCAGCTTGTCGAACGGGGTGAACTTATTCTCGATGTGCTCGGCGCGGTATTTCAGGTGGATGTCGGCCGCGCGAATCTTCGGCAGGCTGATCGGCGTGCTGGGAAACAGCGACTTGCTGGCCTTGGCCTTCGCCTGATCGTGGCGTTCGGCGGCGTTCTGCCCGGCCACGTTCGCCTTGCCGGCTGGGGTGCCGATGAAGCCGCCGAGGTCGGCCAGGTCCACCCGTTTGGAGGCGAGGTCCATCGTCACGTCGGGCGGCGCGTTGCTGCGCGGCTCGCCGGTGATGGTGCCTTCGAGGTCGGAGCTGCCGACGCGGCCTTCGAAGTTGGTGAAGCGGATGCGCGGCGGGGCGTAGTCCAGGTTGCCGGAAATGGCGAAAGGCGGGGTCTGCGGGATGGGGATCCCGGTCAGCGGGTAGAGTTGCGACATGTCCGGGCCGGAGAAGGAGAGCTTCAGCCTTGCGCCGGCAAAGTTCAGCGGGTTCTCCACGGTGCCGACCAGCGACGCCTTGGTCTGGCCGTTGGCCACGTGCAGGTCGATTGGATACGGGTGCTGGGCGTCGCGCAGGCTCAGCAACGCGCCGCCGACGAAGCGGCTGGTGATCGGCTGGGCGGCGTAGGTGCCGTGCGAGTCCACCACGATGGCCGCCGGCTCGTTGCCGGACGCGGGGCGGGTGGAGATGGCGGCGGTGAAGTTGGACTTGGCTTTCGGGTCCACGATGTGGGCGGTGCCGTCGTTGATTTGCAAATCGCCGATCTGCGGCGGCGGCGTGGGCTTCGCACCCGGCTTGGCCGGCGGCAGCTTGATGGTGAAGTTGTTCGAGCCGTCCGCCAGCGCGGTGGCGTGGATGTCCGGGTGGTCCAGGGTGATGCCCGGCAGCACGATGGCGCGGTGGTTGATGTACTCCATCACGTTGGCCACGATGGTCAGCCGGCCGACGCGCGCCAGCGGATCCGGGCTCGCGAAGCCGTCCGGGTTGGCGACCACCACGTTGTCGGCGGCCACCGTGGTGATGCGGCCGAGCCGGACATGCAGGTGGTCCATGGTGACGCGGCGGCCGATGGCGGCGGACGCCTGACGGTCGACCAGGGGGATGAACCAGTCCCAGTTCCACAGCAGGATCAGCACGACGATGGCCAGGATCAGGGCGCCGAAGATGCCCCCGGCGATCTTCAGGCCGAGGTGGCGGCGGCGTGGGCGGGTGGTGGTTGCCGGCTGGGTGGTCGACTGGTCCATGTTCGGCGAACGTTCGGATTGCGGCGCGGGTTGCGGGAAGGAAGCAAGCGGTTCTTTTTTGAAAAAAAGAACCAAAAAACTTTTGTTCCTTGGGTGCGCGCTGAAGGAAACGCCGCGACAGCAGGACCAGAAATCGCTTGCTTCTCTACTTCAGAAGAGAAGGCCGTGCCTTCCTGGCGGACCTCGAAAGGCAGGCTACAAAGCCAGAGATGTTATCGAGGTTGTCGTAGCGTTTCCTCCAGAGCGCGCCCAAGGAAGAGGACGTTTTTTGGTTCTTTTCTTCTAAAAAGAACTGCTTGGTTACTATCTTTGGCCAACGCGCCGGGATCACCCGGCAGCCGGCGTGAACGACGCCGCGTTCCCCGGGTGCTCGCTCACTTCCACCGCCTCGCAGGCAACCCGGCCCCCCGTTTCGCGCGTCAGAAAGTCGCTCGCCCAGGCGTGCGCCAGGGCGGCAAACGCCTCGCAGCCGACAGCGTCCACCACACGCAGTTGCGCCAGGCCCTGCGCCTCCAAGCTGCGGAAGGCGGCCAGGTCCGGGTCGTCCTGCGCGGCCAGCAGGGTGTGGTCGAACATCGACTGCAGCCAGACGCGCAGCGGTTTCAGCCCGCCGAAGTCGATGCACCAGCCGCGGTCGTCCAGCGTGTTCGCCACGAACACGAAGCGGAAGCCCAGCGCGTAGCCGTGCAGGAAACGGCAGTGCGAGTGGCTGGCCTGCCATTGGCGGAACACGCAGGATAGGCCCTGGTCCTGACCGTACGTCTTGGTCACCCGCCAGCGTCCGGACGGGATGGAGGGAGTCGTCATCCGCTCAGGCCATAGGTCTGCCGCCGGGCAGGGTCAAACGGCGCCGGTATCCACACCTGGCGCTTGTGCAATTCCTATGAGGTGACTCCGCATTGCGCCTCGTGCATTACAGGTTCAACACAACGCGGACGTTGAAATACATATATGCGTTTCGGCGGATGGCTGATTTGCCGTCTCGCCGCACCGGAGAGCGCGATGTTCGACTGCACGACACTCGACCGCCCTGCCGACCTGCTGCCCGACGCCGCTCCGCTGCTTGCGCCGCATGTGGCCGACACCCTCGACCAGCTCTGCCAGGCAATCCGGCATGACCACCCCGGGCGCGTCGCCGTCGTCTCCTCCTTCGGCGCAGAGTCCGCGGTGCTGCTGGCGCTGGTGGCCGAGGTCGATCCCGCGACGCCGGTGATTTTCGTGGAGACGCGCCAGCACTTCGCCGAGACGCTCGCCTACCGCGACGCGCTGGTGGCTCATCTCGGCCTGACCGGCGTGCGCAGCGTCGGCCCGACCGACGCGGAAGTGGCCGACATCGACCCCACCGCCGAGCTGTGGCGCTACGACCCCGACGCCTGCTGCGCCTTCCGCAAGGTAACGCCCCTGGACCGCGCGCTGGCGCCGTTCGACGCATGGATCAGTGGCCGCAAGCGGCACCAGACGCTGACCCGCCGCGCGCTGCCACTGCGCGAGGACGCCGATGGCAAGGTGAAGTTCAACCCGCTGGCCGCCTGGACCGCCGAGCAGATCGAGGCGGAGATGGTGGCGCGCGGCCTGCCGCGGCACGCGCTAAGCCTGGCGGGCTACACGTCCATCGGGTGTGCCACCTGCACGCGGGCCGTGGCCGCCGGCGAGGACCCGCGCAGCGGCCGTTGGGCTGGGACCGGGAAGGTGGAGTGCGGCATTCACCGCGACGCCGGGGCTAATATTTAGGGCGGCTTCTTGGCTTGAGCGGTGGCAGGAAAGAAAGAAAGAAAGGCCTGCTTTTTTGAAAAGCAGCAAGAAACTTTTGGTTCGGCTGTCGCGGAATGTCCTGCGGCGCATAGTGGGGTGCACGTTACGTAGCGCCGCGTCGGCCGTTACTTTGGATTAGTCGGGTAGTATGGCGCGCCTTGCCAAGCGACCGACACGACCAGCGGTCCGGGCTCGCGCGGCTCTCGCCTGCCGATGCAGATCAACGAAACTTCCAGTCCCTAAAGGGCAAGTTGCAGAAACTTCCGCGACAGCAGAGACAATAGTTTTTTGCTGCTTTCTTTCTAAAAAGCAGTCCTTGCTTTCTTCTAGCGCCAGGCAGCAAGGCCTTCGAATGCCGGTATCACTTACGCAGCGTAAGCTCCATCATCGCTGCGACCTCGGTGGAAGCAGCGTTTCCGCGCTCGCGCAGCCCGGCGATCGCGCCTTCGCGCTCCACAGTGCCCTTGTGCTGGATCAGCTTGCCCTGCGCCTCTATCCCTTCCGGCGGCACGATCAGCTCGAGCGTGACAATCGCCCGCATCATCGCCGCCCGCCGCGCCGGGTCCATCTTGTCCGACGTCCATGGCCGTTTGGGCAGCAGCCGGTGCTCGAACGCGGCCGACAACCGGTCCACGTGCGCCAGCCCCGCCGGCTCGGGCAGCACGTGCAGCGTGCCGTTCAGGTGGACGGCGGTGTAGGTCCAGGTCGGCACCTGGTTGGGCACGCCGTACCAGTCGGGTGAAATGTAGGCGTCCGGACCTTGGCACGTCAGCAGCGCCGGCTGCCCGCCCGGCGCCAACATCTCGTGCAGCCGGTTGGCACGCGCGACGTGCAGCTCCACCCTGACGCCGCTTTCCGCGGTCCGCTCGGCGAGGAACGGCAGGTGCACCGCTGTGGGACGGCCGGCTGCATCTGCCAAGACGAGCAGGCCGAAGGATCGCTCCTGCAGGAGGGCGAAAGCCTGGTGGTGATCGATGCGGAAAGCCGGGTGGACGTACATTGCGAGACAATGAGCGAGGGATGGCAAGCAAGCAGTTGTTTTTTGAAAAAAGAACTGAAAAACTTTTGCGCCCGTCGGGTGTACCGGTCGAGACGTGTCGTTCCAGCCGCCGCCACAGAGCTCGCAAAAGCTTTCTGCTTCTTTTTCTCGAAAAAGAAGACGCTTGCTTTTGCTCGACAGGCCAAGGTGAAAACCATGCCCGACCAAGCCTGGCATTTCTGGATCGACCGCGGCGGCACCTTCACCGACGTGGTCGCACTCTCCCCAACGGGTGAGCTCCAAACCCGCAAGCTGCTGTCCGCGCACCCCGAGCAATACGAGGACGCTGCCATCCAGGGCATACGCGACTTCCTCGGCCTGCAGCCGGGCGAGCCGATCCCCGCCTCCCGCGTCGCCAGCGTCAAGATGGGCACCACGGTGGCCACCAACGCGCTGCTGGAACGCCGGGGCGAGGCGGTGGTGCTCGTCATGACCGAGGGTTTCGCCGACCTGCTGCGCATCGGCACCCAGACCCGGCCGAGGCTGTTCGACCGCCACATACGCCTGCCGGACCGGCTGGAGCGCTGCGTGGTCGAAGCGCGCGAGCGGGTGGACGTGCACGGCCAGGTGCTCACCCCACTGGATGGGGACCACATCCGTGCCGGGCTGTTCAGGGCGCGCGCGGCGGGCTGCACCGCGGTCGCCATCGCGCTGATGCACGGCTACCGCTACCCCGCGCACGAGGAGGAAGTGGCCGCCATCGCCGAGGCGCTGGGGTTCTCCCAGGTCTCTGTCAGCAACCGCATAAGCCCGCTGATGAGGATCGTCAGCCGCGGCGACACCACCCTGGTGGACGCCTATCTCTCGCCGGTGCTGGGGCGCTACGTGCGCCAGGTCAGCGACGCGCTGGGCCCTACAGTGCCGCTGGCGTTCATGCAGTCCAACGGCGGGCTGATCGGGGCGGAGAATTTCCGCGGCCGCGACGCGATCCTGTCGGGGCCGGCGGGCGGCATCGTCGGCATGGTGGAGACGGCCCGCGCGGCGGGGTTCACGCGGCTGATCGGCTTCGACATGGGCGGCACGTCCACCGACGTGTCGCACTACGCCGGCGGCTTCGAGCGCTCGGCCGAAACGGTGGTGGCCGGCGTGCGGCTGGTTGTGCCGATGCTGGCGATCAACACGATCGCGGCCGGCGGCGGCTCGGTCTGCCGCTTCGACGGCACCCGGCTGCGCGTGGGGCCGGAGTCCGCCGGCGCCGACCCGGGCCCGGCCTGCTACCGCCGTGGCGGGCCGCTCACCATCACCGACTGCAACGTCATGCTGGGCAAGCTGCAGCCGGACTGCTTCCCCCGCCTGTTCGGGCCTGCCGGCGACCAGCCGATCGATACCGCGGTGGTGAGCGCGAAGTTCGCGGCGTTGGCGGTGGAGATGGCGGTCGCCGGCCTGCCGCCCACCACGCCGGAGAAGCTGGCGGAGGGCTTCGTGACCATTGCCAACGACAGCATGGCCAACGCGATCAAGAAGATCTCCGTGGCGCAGGGGCACGACGTGACCGGCTACGTGCTGGCCTGCTTCGGCGGTGCCGCCGGCCAGCACGCGTGCCTGGTGGCCGACGCGCTGGGCATGCGCAGCGTCATGGTGCACCGGCTGGCAGGCGTGCTCTCTGCCTACGGCATCGGGCTGGCCGACCAGCGCATCCTGCGCCAGCGCGCGGTGGAGCTGCCGCTTTCGGCCGCCTCGCTGGCGCAAGCCGCCGGCGAGCTGGACCGTCTGCAGGACGAGTGCCGCGCCCAGGTCAGCCCGGACGGGTTCGACGTGGCGGCGGCAACCTTCAGGCGAGGCCTGCTGGTGCGCTACGGCGGCAGCGACACCGCCATTGAGGTGGAGGACGCCGACGTGGCCGGCGTCACCGCCGCGTTCGAGGCCGCGCACCGGCAGCGCTTCACCTTCGTCACGCCGGAGACGCCGCTGGTGGTAGAGGCGGCCACCGTGGAGCTGGTGGTCCCCTCGACCAAGCCGGGCGGCGCGCAGACCACGGGCCAGGTGGAGGCGCGGGCCGAGCAGACGGCGAGCGTGTTCATGGACGGCGCCAGGCGGCCGGCGCGCGTGCTGGACCGCGCCGGCCTGGCCGAGGGGGCATACGTCGCCGGCCCGGCCGTCATCCACGACACCACCGGCACGCTGGCCGTCGAGCCCGGCTGGACCGCGCGGGTCAGCGCGCAAGGCGACCTGATCCTGCAACGCGTAGCGGCGTCTGCGCCCGCACCCGTCGGCGCCGCACTCGATCCGGTGCGGCTGGAGATCTTCAACAACCTGTTCATGGCGGTGGCCGAGCAGATGGGCCAGGCGCTGCAGAACACCGCGCTGTCGGTCAACATCAAGGAGCGGCTGGATTTCTCCTGCGCGGTGTTCGACGCCGGCGGCGCGCTGGTCGCCAACGCGCCGCACGTGCCGGTGCACCTGGGCTCGATGGGCGACAGCGTGCGCGCGGTGCGCGACGCGGCGCAGGACAGCGGTCGCTTCCTGCGCGCGGGCGATGCCTGGCTGGTCAACAACCCCTACAACGGCGGCACCCACCTGCCGGACCTCACGCTGGTGGTCCCGGTGTTCGACGCGACAGGCACCTGCGCCTGCTTCGTCGCCGCCCGCGGGCACCACGCCGACGTCGGCGGCCGCACCCCCGGGTCGATGCCGCCGGACAGCACCACGCTCGAGCAGGAGGGCGTGCTGTTCGACTGCTTCCTGCTGGTGGACGACGGCCGCTTCCGCGAGGCCGCGTTCCGCGCCGCACTCGCCGCCGGCCGCTACCCGGCACGCGACCCGGACCGCAACGTCGGCGACGTACGCGCGCAGATCGCCGCCTGCGCGCGCGGTGCGGCCGAGATGCTGCGCGCCATCTCGCAGTTCGGGCGCGACGTTGTGCTCGCCTACATGCGCCACGTGCAGGACAACGCCGCCGAAGCGGTGCGCCGCGTGCTCTCGCGGTTGCACGAAGGAGCGTTCACCTACGCGATGGACAACGGCGCGCAGGTGTCGGTGCGCATCACCGTGGACCGCGCCGCACGCCGCGCACGCGTCGATTTCACCGGCAGCAGCGCGCAGCAGGCGACCAACTTCAACGCGCCGCCGGCGATCTGCCGCGCCGCCGTGCTCTACGTGATGCGCACGCTGGTCGACGAGGACATCCCGATGAACGACGGCTGCCTCGAGCCGGTGGAGATCGTCATACCCGCAGGCTCCATGCTGCGGCCGAGCTACCCGGCCGCGGTGGTGGCGGGCAACGTCGAGGTAAGCCAGGTGGTGACCGACGCGCTGTACGGCGCCACGCAAACCATGGCGGCCGCACAAGGCACGATGAACAACTTCACCTTCGGCGACGACGAACACCAGTATTACGAGACCATCTGCGGCGGCGCCGGCGCGGGCCCGGGCTTCGACGGCGCGTCGGCCGTGCACACCAACATGACCAACAGCCGGCTGACCGATCCCGAAGTGCTGGAGTGGCGCTTCCCCGTGCTGCTGGAAAGCTTCGGCATCCGCAGCGGGTCCGGCGGCGCGGGGCGGTTCCGCGGCGGCGACGGCGTGGTGCGCCGGGTGCGCTTCCTGCGGCCGATGACGGCGACCATCCTGTCCAACCGGCGGGTCGTGCCGCCGTTCGGCATGGCGGGCGGCGAGCCGGGGCAGCCGGGGCGCAACGGCGTGCGGCGCGCGGACGGGAGAGTGGAGGCGCTGGGCTCGACGCAGAGCGTGCAGATGGGGATTGGCGATACGTTCGTGATCGAGACGCCGGGAGGCGGGGGTTACGGGGGCTAGGAAGAAAGCAAGGCCTTCTTTTCTGAAGAAAAGAAGCAAAAGACTTTTGGTCTGGCCGTCGCGGCGTTTCCTTCAGCGCGCACCCAAGGGAACAAAAGTTTTTTGGTTCTTTTTTTCAAAAAAGAACCGCTTGCCTTGCCTGTGCTGGGCGCATAGTCGCCCGCACGGACACAGACGTGCTGGATAAACAAAGCCTCCCGGCACTCCCCAGCTGCTTCAGGCTCGCGCGGACCTCGCGGTATTTGGTCAAGCCGAGTCTGCCCAAGCAGAAAAGCTCCTTTCTGGTGCCTTCGCACCACAATGGACTTGAACCGGCAGTCTCGCTTCATAACTGCATCCCGTGACTGGTGCGCTCGCACCAGAATGCCGCCTGCTGACGGCAGGCATTCGGGACCACAGGGGCAAGCACGCATGACGCACATCTCCAGGCCGCTGCCTGCCCAGCACGAGGCGCAGACCCGGCCGGCCAGCCGCCGCGGCAACACCGGGCGCACCCTGCTCGCCGTCCTGCTGGTTGCGGGCGCGGTCGGCGCCGGGCTGGTGTTCGAATCCGGCCACGGCGTTGCCCCGCCGGCACCCCCGCTGCCGCCGCAGGTGACCGTGGCAACGCCGCTGCGCGAGACGGTCTCCACCACTACCGACTTCCTGGGCCAATTCTCCGCCGTGGACATGGTGGAGCTGCGCGCACAGGTCGGCGGCACGCTGACCTCGATCGGTTTTGACGACGGCCACGTGGTACACAAGGGCGACCTGCTGTTCAGCATCGACCCGCGCCCCTACGAGGTGCGGCTAGCCCAGGCCACCGCGCAACTGCAATCGGCCCAGGCGCACACCGTGCTGACCAGCGTGGAGCTGTGGCGCGCGACCCAGCTTCGGCAGAACAACTACGGCTCGGTCGAGACGCTGGACCAGCGTTCCGCCGACCAGCGCGCCGCCGAAGCATCCACCTCGTCGGCCAAGGCCGCGATGGACGACGCGCGGCTCGACCTGGAGTACTGCCGGGTAACCGCGCCGTTCACCGGGCGCATCGGCGCCCATCTGGTCTCCGTCGGCAGCCTGGTCAGCGGCAGCCGGGCCGGCAGCTCGCCCACCACGCTGCTGGCGACCCTCGTCTCGCTCGATCCCATCCACCTCGATTTCGACATGAGCGAGGCGGACTACCTGGCCTTCCAGCACGCCCATCCCGGCGCGCTGGCCGGCACGCCGGTGCAGGTCAGCGTCGGCGACGACGGGCGTTTCAGCCGCGCCGCCACGCTGGACTTCATCGACAACGAGATGGACCGCGGCAGCGGCACCATCCACGCGCGCGCCACCGTGCCCAACGCGGATTTCTCGCTGACGCCGGGCCAGTTCGCTCGCGTGCGCGTGCTGACCGGTGCTGCAGAGCGCGTGCTGCTGGTGCCGGCGACCGCGCTGGTGCCGGACCAGTCACGCCAGACGCTGATGGTGGCGGGCGCTGACGGCACGGTGGTGCAGAAGTCGGTGACTACCGGCGGGCTGCATGAAGGGCTGCGAGTCGTGCGTGCGGGGCTGGCGCCGGAGGACCGGGTGATCATCGACGGGACGGCGCTGGCGCGGCCGGGCGGCAAGGTCGTGCCGATGCAGGGGCGGATCGCAGCGCAGTAAGCAAGCAGTTCTTTTTTGAAAAAAGAACCAAAAAACTTTTGCTTCCGCTGTCGCGCGCTCGCCGGCAAGAACCGCGACAGCCGCACTAAAAGCTTTTTGCTTCTTTTTCTCGAAAAAGAAGGCCTTCCTTTCTTCTAAGGACAGCACCCGTGCAGCTCACCCATCGTTTCATCGACAAGCCAATCCTGGCCACCGTCGTAAGCGTGTTCATCACGCTGATCGGGCTCGGCGCGCTCGTCTCGCTGCCGGTGGCGCAATACCCGGAGATCGTGCCGCCCACCGTGCAGGTGACCACGTCGTATCCCGGCGCCTCGGCCGAGGTGGTGAGCAAGACGGTGGCCACTCCGCTGGAGCAGGAGATCAACGGCGTCGAGAACATGCTCTACATGAGCAGCCAGTCCACCGGCGACGGCAAGCTGACCATCACGGTCACCTTCCGCATCGGCACCGACCTCAACACTGCCCAGGTGCTCACGCAGAACCGCGTGCAGGACGCAGTCTCCCGCCTCCCGGACATCGTGCAGCGGCTGGGCGTGCGGGTGGCCAAGACCACGCCGAACATCCTGCTGGTGGCGCACCTGTTCTCGCCGGACGGCTCGCTGGACCAGATCTACATGTCCAACTACGCGACGCTGCACGTGCGCGACGCGCTGGCGCGGCTGCCCGGCATGGGCGACGTGCAGGTGTTCGGCAGCCAGGACTACGCGATGCGCATCTGGCTCGACCCGGACCGCGTGGCGGCCTACCGGCTGAACCCGGGCGAGGTGATTGCGGCGTTGCAGGCGCAGAACGTGCAGGTCTCGGCCGGCGTGCTGAACCAGCCGCCGACTCCCTCACACGAGGCGTTCCAGTTGAACGTGCAGACGCTGGGGCGGCTGTCCACGCCGGCGCAGTTCGGCCAGATCATTTTGAAGACCGATGCGCAGGGGCGGGTGACGCGGCTGCGCGATGTCGGCCGCGTGGAAGTGGGCGCGCAGGATTATGGTGCGGCCGGCTACCTCGACCGCGCGGCGGCCATCCCCATCCTGGTGTTCGCCCAGCCTGGTGCCAACTCGCTGGCCGTCGAGCACAGCGTGCGCGCCACGATGGACGAGCTGTCCAAATCCTTCCCTGCCGGCCTGGCCTACAAGATCGTCTACGATCCGACCGACTTCATCTCGAAGTCCGTCCACGAGGTGATCACCACCATCGCCATCGCTATCGCACTTGTGGTGGCCGTGGTGATCCTGTTCCTGCAGACCTGGCGCGCCTCGCTGATCCCTGTGGTGGCGATCCCGGTTTCGCTAATCGGCACGTTTGCGGTGCTCGCGGCGGCCGGCATCTCGCTGAACAACCTCTCGCTGTTCGGCTTGGTGTTGGCGGTGGGCATCGTGGTGGACGACGCGATCGTCGTCGTCGAGAACGTCGAACGCAACATCGCAGCCGGCTACGCGCCGCGCGCGGCCGCACACCGCACGATGGACGAGGTGGGCGGCGCGCTGATCGCGATCGCTCTCACGCTGTGCGCGGTGTTCGTACCGGCGGCTTTTCTCTCCGGCATCTCCGGCGCGTTCTTCAAGCAGTTCGCCGTCACCATCTCCGCTTCCACGCTGATCTCGCTGGTGGTTTCTCTGACGCTCAGCCCGGCACTGTGCGCGGTGCTGCTGCGGCCGCATGACGCGCACGCGACGCGGCCGCGCAACCTGGTGGCACGCGTCGTCGGCGGTTTCTTCGGGCTGTTCAACCGCGGCTTCGAGGCGATGTCGGACGCTTACGGCCGGCTGACGATGCGGCTGGTGCGCGCGCTGGGCCTGATGCTGGTGGCTTACGCGGCGCTGATCGCCGTCAGTGCCTGGCAGTTCTCCCGCGCACCCACCGGCTTCGTGCCGGAGCAGGACCAGGCCTACCTGATCACCGTGCTGCAGTTGCCGCCGGGTGCGACGCTCGACCGCACCAAGACGGTGCTCGACCAGGTCAACGGCATCATCCTGGCCACGCCGGGTGTGGAGCACATCGTGCCGTTTGCGGGGCTGGAGGCGACGACGTTTACCGACGCGTCCAACGCCGCCACCGTGTTCTCGGCGCTTGCCCCGTTCGAGGCACGTGCGGCGCAGGGCCTGTCGGCACAGCACATTTTGGGCGAACTACGCCGGCGCCTGTCCGTGGTGCAGGGCGCGGTGGTGCTGTCCATCATGCCGCCGCCGGTGCAGGGCATCGGCAACGCGGGCGGCTTTAAGATGATGGTGCAGGACCGCTCGGGCGTGGGCTCGCAGGCGCTGGAGGCCGCCGCGCAAAAGCTGGTGGCAGCCGCCAACAAGGACCCGGCGATCGGCGGCGCGTTCACCCTGTTCAGCACGCACACGCCGTCGGTCTACGCCGACATCGACCGGGAACGCGCGGAGAAGCTCGGGCTGGATCCGGCAACCGTGTTCAGCGCGTTGCAGCTCTACATGGGCTCCACCTACATCAACGACTTCAACTATCTCGGCCGCACCTTCGAAGTCGTCGCACAGGCCGACGGGCCGTACCGCCGCACCATCGACGACATCGCACGCTTGCGGGTGCGCAACGCCGCCGGGGCGATGGTGCCGCTGGGCAGCGTGGCCGTTTTCCACGACGTGACCGCACCGTACCGGGTGCCGCGCTACGATTTGTTCCCGGCCGCCGAGGTGATGGGTGGTGCCGCCCCCGGTGTTTCCACCGGCACCGCGCTGCACCACATGGAGGCGCTGGCCGACCGCGTGCTGCCGAAGGGCGTGGGCTACGAGTGGACCGAGCTTGCGTTTCAGCAGGAACTGAAAGGTACGCCCACCATCTTGGTGTTCGGCGCGGCCGCGTTGTTCGTCTTCCTCGTGCTGGCTGCACAGTATGAAAGCTGGAAGCTGCCGCTCTCGGTCGTGCTGATCGTGCCGATGTGCCTGCTGGCCTCGGTGACCGGGCTGCTGCTGCGCGGCATGCCGGTGGACATACTTGCACAGATCGGCTTCGTGGTTCTTGTCGGCCTCGCGGCAAAGAACGCCATCCTGATCGTCGAATTCGCCAAGCAGGCGCAGGACGCAGGCAACTCGCCGCGCAGTGCGGCGGTGCACGCGGCACGCACGCGGTTGCGGCCGATCCTGATGACGTCGCTGGCGTTCATCCTCGGCGTCGCACCGTTGGTGTTCGCCACCGGTGCCGGTGCGGAGATGCGGCAGTCGCTGGGTACTGCAGTGTTCGGCGGCATGCTGGGCGTCACCGGCTTCGGGCTGCTGTTCACGCCGGCGTTCTACGCGATCATGCAGGGCGCTGCGTTGCGGCGGACGAACGTGCGGGCGGCGCGAGAAGAGGCCGTGCGGGTGGCGGCGGAGTAAGCAAGCAGTTCTTTTTCGAGAAAAAGAACCAAAAAGCTTTTGTCACGGCTGTCGCGGACTCCTCCGCACGGCACAATCCAGAGAACAAAAGTTTTTTGGTTCTTTTTTTCAAAAAAGAACTGCTTACTTTCTTCCCTGGAGTATCCACAACAAATGTCCGGGCTACTACAGACGAAGCTACGCCGCGGCCGTCCGCCAGCGTTCGATAGAAACGGGGCGCTGCGCCAGGCGATGCGGCTGTTCTGGGACCGCGGATACGAGGGCACCTCGTTCGACGAACTGCTCGCCTGCATGGGCATCAGCGCGTCGAGCTTCCAAAATGCATTCGGCTCCAAGCAGGAGCTCTACGAGGCGGCAACCAGGTTCTACCTCGACGAGAAAGCAGCCTGGTTCAGCGAGAACCTCGCAGAGGCGACCCATACGCGCCACGCGTTCGAGATGCTGATCGAGAACACCGCCGACGCGTTTACCGAAGGCGGCATGCCGGCCGGCTGCATGATCTCGCTGGCCGGAACGCACGCGGCGCCGGCCTGCGACCCGATCCGCGAGATGATGGTCTCGCAGCGCGCGCTCTCCGAGCGGCTGATGCGCGAGCGGTTGCAGGCTGGCATCGATCGCGGTGATTTGCCGGCGACTGCGGACACTGCGTCTCTGGCCGCGTTTTTCAGCACCGTGTTCCGTGGCATGGCCGTGCAGGCGCGTGACGGCGCCACGCGCGAAAAGCTGGTGGAGATTGGCCGGCTGGCGATGCGGGTTTGGCCATGAGGGGTAGAAAGCAAGGCCTTCTTTTCTGAAGAAAAGAAGCAAAAGACGTCTGGTTCTGCTGTCGCGGAGTCCCCCTCAGCGCGCACTCCGGGAACAAAAGTTTTTTGGTTCTTTTTTTCAAAAAAGAACTGCTTGTTTTGTCAAGACTCCGCCGTAGCCAAAAACGAAAGCCTACGCTTCGGCTCCGGCCGGCCAAACAGGTAGCCCTGTGCGTGCGTGCAGCCTTCCGCGCGCAGGATGGCCATCTGCTCAGTGTTCTCGACGCCCTCTGCCGTCACCGGGATGTTCAGGCTGCGGCCGAGACCCAGGATGGTGCGGGTGATGCTCGCAGCATCCTCCTGCTTGCAGATGTCGGAGACGAAAGAGCGGTCCATCTTGATGCGGTCGAACTGGAACCAGCGCAGGTAGCTCAGCGACGAGAACCCGGTCCCGAAATCGTCCAGCGCTATCTTCACCCCGCAGGCGCGTATCTGGCGCAGCGTGAACAGTGCGGCGTCGTCGTCGAGCAGCATCGTCGTCTCGGTGACCTCGACTTCCACCCGCCGCGGGTCGATGCCGGTCTCGCTCAGCGCCTCCTGCAGCCGCTCGAGCAGCTCGCCGGAGCGGAACTGCATCGGCGAGACGTTGATTGCGACGGTGAGGTTGTCCGGCCAGTGTGCCGCGTCCGCGCAGGCGCGCTTCAGCGTCCAGGCGCCCAGGCGGTCGATGGTCCCGCTGTTTTCCGACAGCTTGACGAACTCGCCCGGCATGACCAGCCCGCGCGTCGGGTGGTTCCAGCGTAGCAGCGCTTCGTAGCCGACAAGCGCCGGCGGGGCGGCGGGCCGGTCGTGCCCTGTCGCCTGGTCCTGGTAGCGCTGGATGTGGACGACCGGCTGGTAGAACAGCTCCATTTCCCGGTCGGGATCCACGCGGCGCAGGTCGGCCGTCAGCGCCACGGCGCGCGCGGTGCCTTCTCCGGAGGTGCTGCCGCCCGCCCGGCCGCGGCGCTTGAGGGCGCGGCCGGCGCCCCCTTCCGGCGCTGCGCGCGTGAGGTCGATCTGCAGGCTCTTGACGATGCGGTCCCGCCCGGCCGCCTTGGCCTCGTAGAGAGCGTCGTCTGCCCGGCCCACCAGGGATTCCCAGTCGTCGCCGCACACCGCCGAGGCCAGCCCGATGGAACAGGTGACGCGGATGGTGTGGCCGCACGCGGTCTCGAAGACCTCGTCGCGGAAGGTGTCGTGGAACGCCGTCACCCGCTCGCCGCCGCTGCGGTCGGCGTCCTCGATGATGATGAGTATCTCCTCGCCGCCGTAGCGCCCGACGCAATCGGTGGGCCTGACGACCGTGCGGGCCAGCTCGCCCACGCGTCGGAGCACCTGGTCGCCGTCGAGGTGGCCGTACTCGTCGTTGACGCGCTTGAAGTGGTCGATGTCGATCAGCGCCACGAGCAGCTCGCCGTCGGCCATCACCCGCGACAGCTTGCCGGCCAGCCGGCTTTCGATCTCCGAACGGTTCAGCAGGCCGGTCAGGCTGTCATGCGCCGCCTGGTGCTGCAGCTGCCGCGTGGCGTCGTCGATCAGGCGCCGAAGCTTGGCCTGGCGGGCGAGGATACGCTTGAAGCGCAGGCGCACCGCCCCGTAGACCAGCGCGATGGCACAGAGCAGCCACAGGCATTCCGACCACCAGTGCCGCCACCAGGGGTAGCCGATGTCGATGGGCAGGCTCGCCGGCGGCGAGGCGAGGTGGGTGAGTTCGTCGTAGGCGACCACGCTGAGCACGTGGCGGCCGGGCGGGATGAACGGGTAGCGCACGAGCCCCGATTGGGATTCCGCCCAGCCGGCATCGACCCCGGACAGCCGGTAGCGGAAGGTCACCGAGTTTTCCGCCCCGTAGCTCGACGTGCCGAACTGCACGGAGATGGCGTCCTGGGTGAACGGCAGCGAGCGGCCCAGCACCGGGCGGCCGCCGACCGTCTCGCCGCTGACGAACGCACGCAGCTTGCGGTCGGCGAACAGCCAGTTGGGGTCGAGCAGGTGCGAGAGCCCCTGGCTGGTGACGATCCAGACCGAGCCGTCGGGATCCTCGCGGATGCCGAGCTGGTCCACGTCGTCGGAGACCAGCCCGGCATCGGAGTCGACCGACACCCATCGCTGGCCGTCGAACACCGAGACGCCGAGTGCGGTGCCTGCCCAGACCCAGCCCCTGTGGTCCACCATCACCGCGATGATGCTGTTGGTGCGGGTGTCCGACGTCTTGATCGCCTCGTAGGAGAGGACCGAGCCGGCGGTGAGCACCAGGCGGTAGAGGCCGCCGAAGCCGCCCACCCACATGTCGTTGCCCCGGCCGCGGGCCAGCGCCAGCGGCTCGAACCCGCCGCCCGGCCAAGCGCCGTGCACCGCTGTGTCTGAGCCGTCTGCGCGCCGCCACCGCAGGTGTGCGTTGCTGAGGTAGTAGGCGCCGTCCGCACCGTCGCTCGCCATGCTGACGACGGGCGCCTGGGGACCATGACCCAGCGTGGGCTGCAGTGCGGCGCCCAGATGGTCCTCCACCCTGAACAGCCCGCCAACCGTGCCGATCCAGATCGCGTCGTCCGTCCCGGGCAGGATGGCGTTGACCGGTGGCAGGTGGAGCGGGGTGGTCTGGCCGGATTGCGGGTCGAACACCCTGACCCCCTCGTCGGCGTAACTGCGCCACAGCCGGCCGTGCGGCCCGATGGCGACAGCGAAGGAGGAGCCCGGCAACACGCGGGCGACCCGCAGCGCGCCGGAGCGCCTGACGATCTCGTCCACGCCAGTGTCGGTGGACACCCACAGCGACCCGTCCGGTCCGCGCGCCGTCTGCCAGGCCACTCCGTCCGACAACCCGTCGGCTTTTTCCACCGTCTCCCAATGGCCGTAGCCGAGCCAGCGGACCAGGCCGCGCCCCAGTATCTGGAACCACAGCTGTCCGGTGCTGTCGGTCAGCATGCTCACGATGATGCCGGACGGCGCACCGTCTTCGACGCTGAGTTCGTGCCAGCCGTCCGGGCGCAGTACCGCCAGGCCGTGATCTGCCTGGGTCAGGAGGGTGCCGTCCGGCGCCCTGAACAGGCCGAGCTTGGTCGTATAGTTCGCGTAGCTGCCGCCCTGATCGGGCAACTCGGTGATGCTGCTCTGGCCGGAGACGGGGTCGAGGTCGCCGACTGAGGTCAGCGACCTGGCCAGGACGTGGCCGGCAGGCCCGGCGGTGACGTCGACCCAGCCGCCATGCTGGCTGCCGCCCAGGTTGTAGCACCGTACCGCGCCGGGATCGGCCGCGCAGATGCGCCCGTCGTCGAAGGTCTCCCACAGGCGGCCGGCAACAGAGAACACCGCCTTGCTGCCACGCAGGAGGTCGGCTTCCTTCGGGCCGTACATCATCGGCTCCAGGCGCGGCGGCCCGGACTCCGGCAGGACCACGCGCTGCGTCCGTTCCTCGGTCAAAAGCACCAGCCCGTCACGCCAGCGCGTCAGGCGGCGAACGCCTTCGTTGTAGAATGTCTGTCCCGGATGCTGGACCGCCTGAAAGCTCAGGGCCTCGGGCGAATGCGAAAGGCCCGCAGGCTTGTTCGAGACGAGCACTTCGTCAGCGTAGCCAACCGCGATCCGTCCGTCGGTCGCCATTGCAATGGCGTAGACGACGCCGCCTTGGCGTAGACCCTGTTCAACGCCGAGGTTGAGAAACCGCCTGCCGTCGTAAGAGAAGACGCCGTGTTCAGTGCACACGAGTATGAAACCGGACGGGTCTTGCAACATGCAAGAACCACCCAGGCTCAATAGCCCCTGGTTGATGTTGTAGAGCTGGAACTCGGATCGGTCGGCTCGAACGGGGCCGTTCCAAAGAAAGACCAGCGCGACACTAACGAGTAGAACATCTCGAACTACCCTCATCGGTAGTCGAATGACTGCCATTGCACACGACATGCCCCGGTTCACAGACTCCTAGAGTCGCAAACCGAGAATAGTTCTGGGCCGGACGACCGCAGGCTAGCTACAAAGAGGAAAAAAACAACCCCCGCGTGCTTCCTGCGGTCGTCTGTACAAACAATAATGAATGATCTTGGCGTTTTGCCTTGAGGCACACCCAGGATCGCAGCCTGCGCTCAGGGGTAGTGGTGCATGATCCCCGGCAGCGGATCGCTATCCATGCTGGCAACGTGCGACTGGCTGGTGGGCTGGTTGCCGGCGACCTGAATGACAGCCGCGTTTGACTGGAAAGGAATTGCCACCGACGCGATGACGAGGAAGGCCACAGCTAGTCCGGACCGGCGTGCAATGAGGCCCTGCGAACGATCGATCATGAGGAATACTCCGCTGCGCCGAACAAATTATTCGGCATACCAGGATAATAACGCAGGCAGCGGCTTTTGCAACAAGTAAAACGAGAGAATACGAAAAAAATGTGAGCGCGTGTCAGGTGTAGAAAAACTTAAACAACAGTATATCTTTTTTGAAGTGCCGTTTTGGTAATTGGCTATGCTATGTCTATTGTATAAGATTTATCGCTAGACTTGGATAGTTACAGGTTGACGCAGTGTGCCCGGCTTGGGAACTACGTCGGCAAGCATCAAGCGGATGCGCTAGGCTATGTTTGCAACGATCATAGTCGAGCTGCTGCTATGTCATCGGACACGACTGCGCAGCGCCCGAAGCAGGCGGTTCTTTTTGAAAGAAAGAACCGGAAAACTTTTGGTCCTGGTGCTAATCGCCTTAGGGTAGTGTCCCTTAGGCGCAATAAACGTTATTGGTTCTTCTTCAGAAGAACCGGTGACGTCACCTTGGCACAATCCAGGTGAATACATACTGTTGTAGTAACACCAGACCGCCCAGCAACGCGGTCAGAACGATGCTGTGCTTGAACGTGCGCGCGAACACCAGACCCTCCTGCCCCTTCAGGTCCGTCACCGACACGCCGGTGGCGATGTTCTGCGGCGAGATCATCTTGCCCATCACGCCACCCGACGAGTTGGTGGCCGCGATCAGCACCGGGTTGAGGCCCAGCTGGTTCGCCGCGACCACCTGCAGGTTGCCGAACAGCGCGTTGCCCGACGTGTCGCTGCCGGAGAGGAACACCGCCACCCAGCCGAGAAAGGGCGAGAGCAACGGGAACAACGCGCCGGTCTTCGAGGCGCCGAGGCCGAGCGTGTAGGTCATGCCCGAGTAATTCATCAGGTAGGCCAACGCGATGATCAGCATCACCGTCAGTATGGCGATGCGCGCCTGCCGCCAGGTAGCCACCGCCGCACGCACCAGGCCGGCCGGCCCCATGCCGACCAGCGCCGCGGTGATCAGGGCCGCCACCAGGATCGCGGTGCCGGACGCCAGCGGCTCGAACTTGTAGAGGGCGGCATAGGGCTTGTCGTGGTACAGGGTGATGCCGATCGCGCGGTCCAGACCCGGCCACGGTATCGACTGCGCACCGATCGCGTTGATCTTGAAGTGCGTCCACACGATGACGACCACGCTGACGATGATCCACGGCGTCCACCCCTGCCAGGGTGCGACGGTCCGGGTGGCCCTCTGCTGGGCGTCCGGGCGGACGCTGAGCGCGAACGCCGGGTCGTGCGCCGGGTGCCAGACGCGCAGGAAGGCAACCGTTACGATGAGCGCGGTCAGCGAGGACAGCACGTCGGTCAGCGCGTAGTCCAGCAGGTTGGAGCTGACGAACTGAGCGACCGCGAAGCTGCCGCCGGCCACCAGCAGCACCGGCCACAGCGCGCGAAGGCTGCGCAGGCCGCCGTAGAGGGCGACCACGTAGAATGGCAGCAGCACGGCGATGAACGGCAGTTGCCGTCCTACCATCGCACCCAGGGTCACCGGCGAGAGCCCGGTCACCTGGCCCAGCACGGTGATCGGCACGCCCAGCGCGCCGAAGGCCACCGGCGCGGTGTCGAAGATCAGCGTGAAGGTCAGCGCCTCGATCGCGGGGAAGCCCACCAGGATGAGCAGAGCGCTGGTGATGGCGATCGGCGTGCCGAAGCCGGAGATGCCTTCCAGCAGGCAGCCGAAGCAGAAGCCGATGACCACCAGCACCACGCGACGGTCGTTCGGCAGGTGGTCCAGCACCCAATCGCGGAACGCGTCGAAACGGCCGGAGGCGACGGCAATGTTGTAGAGCAGCAGCGCGTTGACCACGATCCACATGATCGGCCAAAGCGCGAACACCCCGCCTGCGGCGACGCTGTCCAGCGCCAGGCCGGGCGGCACCTGCCAGACGCCGACAGCGATGGCGAAGGCCACCACCAGGCCGGCGAGCGAGGCCTGCCAGGCCGGGCGCCGCAACACGCCGAGCAGGACCAGCACCACCAGGATCGGCAGGGCGGCAACGAGGACGGAGAGCACAAGATTGCCGGCAACCGGCGTAAGCAGCTGGTGGAACACCGTTTCATCCCTGTTTTTCGGTTTGATTACACTACCGCGTGGAGCCTGGAGCGGGGAAAGGCAAGGCAAGCAGTTCTTTTTTGAAAAAAAGAACCAAAAAACTTTTGTTCCCTTGCGTGCGCGCTGCAGAAACCCCCGCGACAGCCGGACCAAAAGTCTTTTGCTTCTTTCCTCAGCAAAGAAGGCTTTGCTTGCGCGCTGTTCGCGGCACGCCGTGATTGAAGTGCAGCCGCTGCACGATCACATGCCGCGCTCCACGAGGAGCATCCCAGATGGCCAAACACGACGCGAGCGCGTCCGGCACCTTCATGCTCGGCGGCGACGTCCCCGTGCACCGGCTCGGCTTTGGCGCCATGCGGGTGACCGGCCCCGGCATCTGGGGCGAGCCGGCAGACCGGGCGGGGTCGTTGCGTACGCTGCGCCGCCTGCCGGAGCTGGGCGTCAACTTCGTCGACACCGCGGACAGCTACGGTCCGGACGTGTCAGAGCAGCTCATCCGCGAGGCGCTGCACCCCTACCCGGACATGCTGATCGCGACCAAGGGCGGCCTGGTGCGCAACGGCCCCAACAAATGGATTCCGGTTGGCCGGCCGGAGTACCTGCGCCAGCAGGCGATGATGAGCCTGCGCCTGCTGGGCGTCGAGCAGATCGGCCTGTGGCAGCTGCACCGAATCGACCCCAAGGTGCCGCGCGACGAGCAGTTCGGCCTGATCCGCGCGCTGCTGGACGAGGGCGTGATCCGCCACGCCGGCCTCAGCGAGGTGAGCGTGGAGGAGATCGAGGCGGCACGGCGCGTGTTCCCCGTCTCCAGCGTGCAGAACCGCTACAACCTGGTGGACCGCACCAGCGAGGACGTGCTCGACTACTGCGCCGCGCAGAACATCGGCTTCATCCCGTGGTATCCGCTGGCGGCCGGCGACCTGGCCAAGCCCGGCTCCGTGCTGGACCGCATCGCGCACGCGCACGGTGCGGCACCCAGCCAGGTGGCGCTGGCCTGGGTGCTTCGGCGCAGCCCCGTGATGCTGCCGATCCCGGGGACGAGCCAAGTTGCCCACCTGGAGGAGAACGTGGCGGCGGTGGGCATCGAGTTGAGCGACGCGGATTTCGCCAGCCTGGACCAGGAAGGTAAGTCTGCGTTCAGGAAGGCAGCGTAAGCGGTTCTTTTTTGAAAAAAAGAACCAAAAAACTTTTGCTTCCGCTGTCGCGGTTCTCTCCGGCGAGCGCGCGACAGCGGAGACAAAAGTTTTTTGCTTCTTTTTTTCAAAAAAGAAGGCCTTCCTTTTTCGCTTGGTTGGGCTAGAAACCGCCCCCTAGCGCTGGCACCCCTGGAGGCCGGCGTTCTACGTGTTTGGAGCACACCATGGCCAATTTCGTAACCATCGAGGCCGAGGCGCGTGCGCGAGCCGGTAAGGGGGCGGCGCGTGCGACCCGGCGGGCAGGCCGCGTGCCTGCTGTCATCTACGGTGCCAAGCAGGAGCCGACGCTGATCGCGCTGGACCCCAAGGCGGTGCTGGCGGAACTCAAGCGCGGCGGCTGGCGCTCGCGCCTGTTCGAACTGAAGCACAACGGCACCACCGAGCGTGCGCTGATGCGCGAGGTGCAGTTCCACCCGGTGACCGACGTGGCGCGCCACGTCGATTTCCAGCGCCTCGCACCCGGCGAGCAGATCCGCGTCTCCGTCGCGGTGCACTACGTGGGCGAGGCGACCAGCCCGGGCCTGAAGAAGGGCGGCGTGCTGAACGTGGTGCGCCACACCGTCGAGGTCTGGGCCGACCCGGAGGAGGTGCCGGCGTTCTTCGAGGCCGACCTCGGCGAGCTGGACATCAACGACAACATCCGCTGGCACAACCTCAAGGGCACCGGCGAGGCGCGCCCGACGATCGCCGACCGCGACTTCGTCATCGCGACCGTTGCCCCGCCGACCCGCTCTGCCGAGGCGGCTGAACCTGCAGCCGCCGCGGCCGCAGCGCCCGCACCCGCCAAGGGCAAGGCGCCGGCCAAGGGTGCCGCACCGGCCAAGGCGGCCCCTGCGGCGGCCAAGCCGGCCGCGAAGAAGAAGTAAGGCCGCCCGCGCCGGAGGCTTCGGTTGTGCTGTTGTGGGTGGGGCTCGGCAACCCCGAGCCGAACATGGCCCGTCAGCGGCACAACATCGGCTTCATGGCGCTGGACCGGATTGCGCAGCGTCACGGGTTCGGCCCGTGGCGCCAGCGTTTCCGCGGCCTGACCGCCGAGGGCAACGTCGGCGGCGAGCGGGTGATCGCCCTCAAGCCGCTTACCTACATGAACGACAGCGGCGCCAGCGTGCAGCCGGCCGCCGCCTTTTTCAAGCTGCCGACCGACGCGATCACCGCCTTCCACGACGAGCTGGACCTGATCCCCGGCAAGGTGCGCGTAAAGCGCGCCGGCGGTGCGGCCGGGCATAACGGGCTGCGCAGCATGGACCGCGTGCTGGGCTCGCCTGACTACTGGCGCGTGCGGCTGGGCATCGGCCACCCTGGCGACAAGGCGCGCGTGCTGGGCTGGGTGCTGGGCGACTTCGCCAAGTCGGACGCCGAGTGGCTGAACCGGCTGCTGGACGCAGTGTCCGATGCTGCGCCGCTGCTGGCCGACGGCAAGCCGGAGGAGTTCATGTCGCGGATTTCGGTGTTGTCGGCGGAGTAGGCAAGCAAGCAGTTCTTTTTTGAAAAAAAGAACCAAAAAACTTTTGTTCCCTGCAGGTGTCGTTTGTTGACGCGCGTCGTTTCAGCTTCCCGCGACAGCCGAGACAAAAGCTTTTCGCTTCTTTTTCTTGAAAAAAAAGGCCTTTCTTTCTTTCCGGGTTCAGGACAAACGTAGATGGGATTCAACTGCGGCATCGTCGGCCTACCCAACGTGGGCAAGTCCACCCTGTTCAACGCGCTGACCGCCACCGCCGCGGCACAGGCGGCGAACTATCCGTTCTGCACCATCGAACCGAACGTCGGCCGCGTCGCCGTGCCGGATCCGCGCCTGGCCACGCTGGCGGAGATCGGCCGCTCGCAGAAGATCATCCCCACCAGCCTGGAGTTCGTCGACATTGCCGGCCTGGTTCGCGGTGCCAGCCGTGGCGAGGGGTTGGGCAACAAGTTCCTCGGCAACATCCGCGAGGTGGACGCCATCATCCACGTGCTGCGCTGCTTCGAGGACCCTGACGTGACGCACGTGGAGGGCTCGATCGACCCGATCCGCGACGCCGAGACGATCGAGACGGAGCTGATGCTGGCCGACCTCGACAGCCTCGAACGCCGTGTGGTGCCGCTGCAGAAAAAGGCGCGCGGCAACGACCGTGAGGCAGCAGCGACGGTGGCGTTGATGGAGCCTATCATCGCCGCGTTGCAGGCGGGGCGGCCGGCGCGCAGTGCCATCCCGCCGGGCGAGGATCTGGCGGTGGGGCGGCTGCAGCTGATGACCAGCAAGCCGGTGCTCTACGTCTGCAACGTGGAGGAAGCCGCGGCTGCCACCGGCAACGCGCAATCCGAACGGGTGGCCGCGCTGGCCAAGGCCGAGGGTGCGGCCTGCGTGGTGGTGTCCGCCGCCATCGAGGCCGAGGTGAGCACGCTTCCCGAGGAGGACCGCGCCGAGTTCCTGGGCGGGCTGGGCCTGGAAGACAGCGGCCTGGACCGGGTGATCCGCGCCGGCTACGGGCTGCTGGGGCTGGTCACCTACTTCACCTGCGGGCCGAAGGAGGCGCGCGCCTGGACCATCATCCGCGGCACCAAGGCACCGCAGGCGGCCGCCGTGATCCACAACGATTTCGAACGCGGGTTCATCGCGTGCGAGACGATCACGTACGACGACTACGTAACGTTGCGCGGCGAGGCTGGCGCGAAGGAAGCGGGGAAGATGCGGGTGGAGGGGCGTGACTACGTGGTGAAGGATGGGGACGTGCTGGAGTTCAGGTTCAACGTGTGATGTTAACGACGAAGTTTGATCGACGAGAAAGCAAGCAAGCGGGTCTTTTTTGAAAAGAGTACCAAAACTTTTGATTTCGAGGGCGCGTGTCGCGAACCCTCCGCGAGAGCAGGAACAAAAGTTGTTGCTGCTTTGTTTTCAAAAAGCAGGCCTTGCCGGCCTTTCACGTTGCGAGAACTCACGATGAGTAGTCGCAGTCGTAAAACCGTCTTTTTCGCAAAAGTAGCATAAGCGAAGTCGCGGCGCCGGTTCGGAGACACAGGTGCTGTTGTCGGTTCAGGCACGCACCTGTCGCGATGGCTCTACTGGCCAAAGAAAGACGCACCACCGAGAACACCAAGAATCTCTCCAAATTCGGAATCGTGCGTCCGAGGAAGGTTGAAGCGTCACTTCTTGGTGCCTTGCGCGGTGGAATTTCCTTGCCCGATCGAAAAGAGAGCAACACGCCTCAGTCGCGCACAACCATCGGACTAAAAGTTCTTTGGTTTTTTTTCGAAAAAGAACTGCTTGCTTATCTTAGTGACTGAGGCGCTACAGCTTTGCCGCCCAGCGCTAAGCCTCCAAGCTCCCCGGTGCCCTGTTCCCAACCATCGCCAGCAGCTCGCGCCGCGTCGTGGGGTTATCGCGGAACGCGCCGAGCATGCGGCTTGTCACCATGGTAACGCCGGGCTTGTGCACGCCGCGCGTGGTCATGCACTCGTGTGCCGCCTCGATGATGACTGCGGTGCCCAGCGGTGCGAGCACCTCGTTGATGGTGTTGGCGATCTGCGCCGTCAGCTTCTCCTGGATCTGCAGGCGATGCGCGTAGGCGTCCACCACGCGCGCCAGCTTGGAGATGCCCACCACGCGACGGTGCGGCAGGTATGCCACGTGCGCGCGGCCGATGATCGGCAGCATGTGGTGCTCGCAGTGGCTCTCCAACCGGATGTCACGCAGCAGCACGATCTCGTCGTATCCCTCCACCTCCTCGAAGGTGCGCTCGAGCATCGCGACCGGGTCCTCGTCGTAGCCGCGGAAGAACTCCAGGAACGACTTCGCCACGCGCCGCGGGGTGTCGCGCAGGCCCTCGCGCGCGGGGTCGTCGCCGGCCCAGCGGATCAGGGTGCGCACGGCGGCCTCCGCGTCCTCGTTGGTGGGGCGGGCCTGGCTGGTCTGGGGGGTGGCCGCGGGTTTGGGCGGGCTGGATTCGTTCAAGGTGGGACGTTTCCTGGGTGGAGCGGGACGGGCAAGCAAGGAAGGCCTTCTTTTTTTGAAAAAAAAGAAGCAAAAAAACTTTGTCTCGGCTGTGGCAGGCCGTTCAACAGACGTGCGCGCTTGAGAGCAAAAGTTTTTTGGTTCTTTTTTCAAAAAAGAACTGCTTGCTTCCCTAGTGCACCCGCCCCGCCCCATGCGGCGAGTCCAGGCTGAACGGCGGGATCGCCACGTCGAACATCTCGGCGTTCTCCGACCCCAACAGCGCCACCGCCGGCCCTGCTCCATGGGTGATCATGTGGTACTGCCCCGTCATGAACCCGGACGGCGTCTCCAACGGCGTGCCGGAGGTGTATTCGAACGCCTCGCCCGGCTCGATCACCGGCTGCTCGCCCACTACGCCCTCGCCCTGCACCAGAAAGGTGCGGCCACGGGCGTCGGTGATCCGCCACGTGCGGCGCAGCAGCTGCACGGTGGTCTCGCCACGGTTTTCGATGGTGACGCGATAGGCCCAGACGTAGCGGCCGGCGTCGGGCTCGGACTGGTCTTCCAGGTAGAAGGCGGCCACGCGCACGTGGATGGCGCGGGTGACGGCGGCGTACTCGCGCGATCGGTCGCTCATTCGGCGGCCTGGCGCAGGCTGGCGGCGGCGAGCGCGCGGCAGAGGTCGTCCTGCAGGTCGGCCAGGTCCTCGAGACCTACGGACAGGCGGACCGTGCCGTCGGTGATGCCGAGGCGAGCGCGTTCCTCGGCGCCGATGCGCATGTGCGTGGTGGTGGCCGGGTGGGTAACCATGCTGCGGCTGTCGCCGAGGTTGTTGCTGATGGCGACCAGGCGCAGCGCGTTGCAGAAGCGGAAGGCAGCGTGCTTGCCGCCGGCGAGCTCGAAGGTGACCAGCGTGCCGCCGGCGGTCATCTGCCGCATCGCCAGCGCGTGCTGCGGGTGGTCGGGCCGCGCGGGGTACCAGACGCGGGAGATCTGCGGCGCGTCGGCAAGAAAGTCGGCCAGGGCGGCGGCGCGGGTGCAGGCGGCGTCGACCCGCAGGCTGAGCGTCTCCATGCCCTTCAGCAGCGTCCAGGCGTTGAACGGCGACATCGAGGGGCCGGTGTTGCGCACGAAAGGCTGCAGCGTGTCCTCGATCCAGGCCTTCGTGCCCAGCACGGCGCCGCCAAGCACGCGGCCCTGGCCGTCGATGTGCTTGGTGGCGGAGTAGACCACCACGTCGGCGCCGAGCTCCAGCGGGCGCTGCAGCAGCGGGGTTGCGAATACGTTGTCGACCACCACGATGGCACCGGCCGCGTGGGCCAGGTCGGCGACCGCCTGCAGGTCGACGATCTCCAGCATCGGGTTGGACGGTGATTCCAGCAGGACGAGGTTGGCGGGGCGGGAGAGGGCGGTTCGCCAAGCGTCCATGTCGCCGGCGTCGACGAACTCGTGGTCGATGCCCAGGCGCGGCAGCAGGGTGGAGACGATCCAGTGGCAGGAGCCGAACAGCGCGCGGCTGGCCACCACGCGGTCGCCGGTGCGCAGGTGAGCGAGCATGGCGGCGTTGACCGCAGCCATGCCGGTGGCCGTGGCGCGGCACTCCTCGGCGCCTTCCAGCAGGGCCAGGCGGCGCTCGAAGGCGGCCACCGTGGGGTTGCCGAAGCGGCTGTACTGGTAGTGGGTCTGGGTGCCGGCGAAGGTGGCCTCGGCCTGCTCGGCGCTGTCGTAGACGAAGCCGGAGGTGAGGAACATCGCCTCGCTGGTCTCGCCGTGCGGGGTGCGGGAGACGGCGCCGTGCAGGAGCGTTGTGGCAGGGCGGTAGCTGTTCGTCATGGTTGCTGGGGCTCCTGGCGCCGGGGCCCGACCTTTGATAGCCGGCACACGCCGATATGGGTGTGCCGGGCCTCTTTAGCGCGATTGTTTAACCTCGCCGCAAGCCGGCCGGACAAATCTACGAGGGGCATGAGAGCTAGGCGAACGGCGGGGTGGCGGTCAAGGCGCCAGGGTAGGAAGCAAGCGTCTTCTTTTTCGAGAAAAAGAAGCAAAAAGCTTTTGCTGCGGCTGTCGCGGACGGCTGAAACACCACGCTTCACCACGGCGCACCCAACGGGGGCAAAACTTTTTTGGTTCTTTTTTTCAAAAAAGAACTTCTTGCTTCCTGCTTTCGATGCGATTGTGCATCATGCATGCACTCCAAATCGCCGGTCTGCGCAAGAGCTTCGTCCGCCCCGCGGTGGACGGCCTGGACCTCACCGTAGCGCCCGGCGAGTTCTTCGCCCTGCTCGGCCCGAACGGCGCCGGGAAAACCACCACGCTGCGCATGGTCGCCGGCCTGTTGCGGCCGGACGCAGGCAGCATCAGCATCTTCGGCATCGATGCGCTGGCCGACACCATCGAGGCCAAGCGCCTGGTCGCCTGGCTGCCGGAGGAGCCGCTGCTCTACGAGTTGCTGACCCCGCTGGAGTACCTGGAGTTCGTCGCCGGGCTGTGGGGCGTGGAGCCGGCGCTGGCCCGCCGGCGCGCCCAGGAGCTGCTGGAGTGGCTGGGCCTGTGGGCGCACCGGCGGGACCGTTGCGGCGGGTTCTCGCGCGGCATGCGGCAGAAGACGGTGCTGGCGGCAGCACTGATCCACGAGCCGAAGCTGCTGATCCTCGACGAGCCGCTGACCGGGCTGGACGCGGCCGCGGCGCGCGACGTGAAAGACCTGCTGACTGCACGCGTGGCGGCGGGGGCGAGCATCATCCTGACCACGCACATCCTGGAGGTTGCCGAGCGCCTGGCGGACCGGATCGGCATCATCGCCGAGGGGCGCCTGCTGGCGCTGGGCTCGCTGGCGGATCTACGGCGCTCGGCGGAGGCGCGGGACCAGCGCGGCTCGGTGGACGGCGAGACGCTGGAGGATTTGTTCCTGCGCCTGGTGGGCAAGACGGCCTCGATCACCGCGGCGCTGGAGCCGGCATGAGCAAGCAAGGCAAGGCCTTCTTTTCTGAAGAAAAGAAGCAAAAGACTTTTGGTCCTGCTGTCGCGATGGTTCTGCCAGCGCGCGCCCAAGGGAACAAAAGTTTTTTGGTTCTTTTTTTCAAAAAAGAACTGCTTGCCTTGTTTGCCGCCGGTGCCGCGTGAGCGCGCTAGGCCTGCTGCTGCGCCACGAGGCGCGGCTGATCTGGCGCGGCAGCCTGTTCGGCGGCAAGCACGGCCTGGCGCTGATGCTGGTGCTGGCCGTGCTGCTGCACGCGATCGGGCTGGGCGTGGCCTACGGCTTCACCCGCGTTCACCTGCCGCCGGCCGACCAGACGCTGGCTGCCACGCTGGCGCTGCTGTTCGTGGGCGGGCTGATGCTGAGCCAGGCGGTGCAGCGCGCGTCCGAGTTGCTGGACGACCGCACCGACCTCGGCTGGCTGCTCTCCACACCGGTCTCACCGCGCCATATCCTGACGGTGCGGCTGTTGGCGGTGGCCGGCGCCGTGTCGCTGTATTGGCTGCTGCTGCTGGTGCCACTGGCAGACGGCATGGCGCTGCTGGGACGGCGCGACCTGGTGGGCATCTACCCGATGCTGGTGGTGCTGGCGTTGCTGGTGACGTCGGTGGGGTTCGCGGTGACGTTCGGGCTGCTGCGGCTGACCGACGTGCGGCGCACGCGGGCGCTGGCCAACGCGCTGGCGACGCTGATCGGGGCCAGCGTGTTCCTGGCCGGGCAGTCCCGCAGCCTGCTGCCGCGCGGGGTGAGCGACCGGTTCTGGGGGTCGTTCGCACCGAGCCCGCAGGCTGCGGCGAACGGGCTGGCATGGCTGCCGGCGCGCGCGCTGCTGGGCGGGGTGGTGCCGCTGCTGGCGCTGCTGGCGGTGGCCGTGGCGGCGGCGCTGCTGACCAGCTGGGCGCTGCAGCTGTGGTTCGCGCGTGGAGCCCAGGCGGTGGTGGCGGGTGCGTCCAGCGCCGCATCTGCCGGGCGGGCAGACCGGCGGGCGTTCCGCGCCGGCAGCAACGCCAACCTGCTGACCAAGGAGGTCCGGCTGCTGCGCCGCTACCCGGGGCTGGCGGGGCTGGCCGCCTACTACCTGATCTACCTGGTGCCGGCAGTGGCCGCCATCTGGCGCAGCACCGGGGAAGCCGGCGACGCGCGGCTGCTTGGCGCCGCCCCGGTGCTCAGCGCCGGCGAGCTTGCGCGGCTGTTCGTCTCCGTCACCATGATGGGCGACGAGGCGGCCGAACTGGTGCGCACCGCGCCGGTGACCGCCTGGGCGGCGCAGCGCGCGAAGCTGGCCGCGGCGGGGCTGGGCGTTTTTGTCATCCTAGCGCTGCCGGTGGGCGGGCTGGGGTTGAGCCTGCCCAGCGTGGTTCCGGCGATGGCGGTGGGGCTGGCCGGCAACGTCGGCTGCAACCTGATGCTGGGGCTGTGGCGGCCGGCGCCGATGCGACGGGGCGACCTGCGCCGCAACCACAAGGGTTGGGGCGGGCTGGTGAACGTGGCGGGGTTCTTTTTCAGCGCGTCGTGGTCGGTGGCGACGTGGGAGATGCTGAAGGGGAGCGCGTGGGCCCTGGTGCCGATGGCGGGGACAGGGGTGGCGTTGGTGCTGTGCAAGCCTCGGGGGCAGGAGTAGCGAGCAAGCAAGTGGTTCTTTTTTGAAAAGGAGAACCAAAAGATTTTTGTTTCCGGACGCTGCTCCGGGTGAGGCGTGTCGTTTAGCTCCCTGCGACAGCGCTCGCAGGGGCCTCCTTCTTTTGAAAAGACGGAATGTTCGACAGCTTGACCGGCGACGGGGTCAAACTACACCAAAGCGGTCGGTTTTGGCGCAGCTGTCAGACCCGCATACTTCTCCAGAGTCACGCCTATTTCGACGCTTTTGCGGGTGCAGGCGTCCATCCGGCCGCAGCAGGCGGCAAGTAGGTGAACGTCGCCGGGCCCCCGATCATCAGGTTGCTGGGCAGCGCGTTGAGTGTCGACCCGTCGAACTGCACAGTTTGAACGTGCAGGTTCCGATCCGACCCAGGTGCGACGTAAAGATCGTTGAGGTAGTCTACCACCACACTGTGCGTTGCGGCAGCTCCACCCCAGTTGCCATTCAGCGTGACCGTCTGTTGCGCGCCCGCGCTTTTGGACGCCGTCACGGCCTGGGTCTGCAACATGGCACCGTCCACGCTGATCTGCGCCGTGGCGTCACCCTGGTAGGCGTCCTCGGACATTTCGATCGTTAGCGTGTCGGCTTCTTTCACCGGCGTCTGCAACTGCACCGTAGCAGGGCTGGCGACCAAGGCTGCGCTGTTCGGCACAGGCAGGCCATCATAACTGAGGCCATCTATCGACAGGGCTGTCGGGCTGGCGGTGGAACCGGCAGGAGGCGTGTTCACCACGGCCACCTGTACCGTGTGCGCCGCGGGGCCGAAACTGCCGGCCACCGTCACAAGCTGGGTCTGACCGTAATTGTGCAGGGCGGGGGCTGCGACCCTTGAGACGAGAAGCTTGCCGTCGATGAGGATGCTGTAGTGGGCATTCTGAGTGACAGGCACCTGGCTGATCCTGAAGACGAAGCTGTCTGGACCGGTGCCGTAGGTAGCCGGTGCGACGGCAACGTTCCAGAAGTCGAAACTCTGTGCGCCGTCACCGAGCAGAGCCAGACTGACATTGCTGATCGGCTTGCCGTTGATGCTGGCGCCAGTGAGGTAGAGGCTGCGATTACCGGACGGGCCGCTCGCACTGTTGAGGAAATCGACGGCGACAGTGTGCTTCAACGTGCCGAACCGGCCATGCACGGTAAACGGCTGCACCTGGTTTTGCGAGTGGTTCGCCGTCGCCGTCTGTGTGCCGCCGATTTGGGTGCCGTCGACGCTGATGGTGAACTTCGCGTTGCTCACATCGGCCGCCTCCGACATCAGCAGGATCAGCGTATCCGGTCCCTGGCCGAGTGCCTTTGGCGTGACAGGGTCGGGCGGAACCAGCACCGGCGTGGTGTCCACTCCGTCAGGCGAGGAGATCGGTTGCTGGGCCACCGCGGGCATCGCCGGATCATTGGAGAATGCGCGGATGTAGTCGATGCTGTAGCTCGACGAGGCGCCCGGCAAAGTAGGACCTGGCCAGCTTCCTTCGCCACCGACAGCAAGGTTGGCAATCAAGTACATTTGTAGGCCCATCAGGCCGGCCGGTTCGGGCTGCGAGCGGCCGACGATCGACCCGTCGAACAGGTACTCGATGATACCGTTTTGCTGCCAGAGGAAACCATAGGTGTGGTAACCCTGGAACACGTTCACTCCGGTGTTGATAACGCCGCCGTTGTTGACGGGGTAGACACTCGTATGTGTCCAGTAATCGGTGTCGGTGCCGCTGTTGTTCGGCTGCTCGATGATGTCGATCTCAGGGTAGTAGGTGGCCGGCAACAACCAGAACGCAGGCCAGAAGCCTTGCCCTGCCGGCATCGCCGCGCGTACCTCAAAATAACCGGTGCTCTGCTCGAAGATGCCGTAGGTCTCGACCATTCCAGAGGTGTAGGGCAGGTTGCCCGCTTCCATCGGTGTTGCGTTGAACGTCAGCGCGCCGTTCGCAAAGACGTAGGGCTGGGCCGGGTTGGTGACGTCGAAGGGGACGTAGTTCTCCGCTTCGTAGTTGCCTCCTAGCGTGGTGTCGCCGTTCTGGAACGTGTTGATAAACTGCGACATGTCCGACTGCGTGGTCATCTCCGCGTCGAACGTCAGGTGATAGCCGAGCAGCGACAACGCGGCAAACAAAGCGAACGGAACCATGTCAACGGGCCAGTCTGCTAGGAATAGACAGCAATCAATGCTGCGACGACGTTGATACTCTCAGCACGGCAAATGAGCGAAGACTTTTACGGGCAGACTGGAAACTCAGAGGAAAAACGTAGTCCCGTTCGTGAGAGTTTGCGTTGGCTTTGGCGCAGCATGGCGTGGCGTATTGCCTGCTCACCGCTCGCACCAAAGTTCGCTGCTGCTGCCTGGCGTGTAGACCGGCATACCTACGCACTAACTGATTTGCCGATGGTCCCGTCACGTCAAAGTTCTTCTGTGGTAAGCGTGAGGCCTTCGTCGGGCCGCGTTGCGAGGGCTGTCTTGAGATCAGGCAGGTGCGTGGAGGTACGGACGCGTGCTCAGCATTTGAATAGTGTTCGCAGGCCTGCCCGAACGACAGGACCGAGCCCAGCATTCGGTGCGCGCAGGCCGCCTCCGCCTACAAGGCGCTGTTTGCACGAACGTACGGTCTGACCGGGGCGATGCGGGCCGTGACCGTTGGTTAAACGTTTTCGGCGCTCACACGTATCGGAGTTTGTTGCTGCAGTTAGGAATGTTGCACTGCATCGCGCCACGCTGAACCGACGAGGATTGTCCTGTTTTTCCGAATCTGACATGAGGATCGTGGGAGGATCATCCGCGACACGCCAGAGGCGATTCAGCCGAGGCCTGTGGGATCCTCGAAGAGTGCAGAAATCCCGACACGCCGAGTGTCCGGCTGGCATTACGCGTTGCGCATGTCGTGTTGCAGTGCGCTCGCCCGCTACATGCTGTCAGCGCCGCGGTATATGGCCTGGCACCCGGACGAAGCTGGGTGCCTCGAAACCACGAACCGGCTGGCGGACCCGATCCGAAAGACTCCGGAATGGCACCGCGAAGTCATGCCCGCAGGCTCGGAGACTCGAGCCTTCCACAAAGCGTCATCGCTTGTAGGCCACGGGCGATCGCTTGCTTCCTACGCCGGCCAAAGCCAGGCCGCTCCGCGCACCCCTGAGCTATCCCCGTGCAGGTTGCGCAACACCGGCGTGTTCGCCCCATGCGCGTTCACGTGCCGTTGCATCAGCGCCGGCACCACGTCGTAGAGGTGCGTCATGTTGGACAGCCCGCCGCCTATGACGATCGCGTCGGGGTCGAGGATGTTGACGATCAGCGCGAACCCCCGCGCTGTCCTGTCGGCGTGGCGTGCCAGTGCGGCGATGGCGGCCGGGTCGCCGGCGGCGGCGCGCGCGGGGATGGCGCTCGCGTCGTGGTGCCCGGGGCCGTCGCAATCGGCGGCCAGCGAGGGGCCGGCGATGTAGCGTTCGATGCAGCCGGTGTTGACGCAGAAGCACGGCGGGTAGGGCAGGTCCTCTTGCGTTGGCCAGGGAAGCGGGGTGTGGCCCCACTCGCCGCAGATGCGGTGGCGGCCGGGCAGCACTGCGCCGTCCACCACGACGGCGCCGCCGCAGCCGGTGCCCAGGATGACGCCGAACACGGTGTGGTAGCCGGCGCACGCACCGTCGGAGGCTTCGGAGAGGGCGAAGCAGTTGGCGTCGTTCTCGACGCGGACCTCGCGGCCGAGCACGGCGCCCAGGTCGCGGTCGAACGGGTGGTCGTTCATCCAGACGGAGTTGGCGTTCAGCACCAGGCCGGTGGCCGGGCTGATGGCGCCGGGGATGCCCACGCCCACCGTGGCGCGCTGGCCGAGTTCGGCCTCGGCGGCGCCGACTAGATCGTGGACGGCCTGCAGCGCGGCCTGGTAGGTGCGCGGGTTGGGCACGCGTCGGCGCAGCAGCGGCGCGTTGTCCGGGCCCAGCGCGATGATCTCGATCTTGGTGCCGCCGAAATCGATGCCGATCCGGATGTTGGGCATGGCGCGCGGGCTCGCATGAAGGACGGGGCAGGAGGGCGGGGGAACGATTAGTCGAGAGGGGAGTGCCTGATAGCGATCGGTATCGAGGCTGACGAAGGCAAAGCAAGCCTTCTTTGGAAGACGGACTCGCGAGACTCAGGAAAGAAAGCAAGGCCTGCTTTTTTGAAAAAAAGCAGCAAAAAACTTTTGCTTCTGCTGTCGCGGATGTTTCTGCAGCGCGCGCTCTCGCGGCTGCCTGCATCAATGAACATCAAGGTCACCGGCCTCAGGATACGTGGAGGCCCCTGCAGCAGCGCCAGAACAAAAGTTTTTTGCTTCTTTTTTTCAAAAAAGAAGGCCTTGCTTGCCTTCCCATGCCCCAGGGATGGCACAACCCGCACTAGCTTCCTATTGCTAGGTGCATGACAGCCTACCAGCGCCTCTCCGACCGGTTCGCCCGGATCGCCACCCTGTCCGAAGCCAGCGAGATGCTGGGCTGGGACGCCAACACGATGATGCCGGCGGGCGGTGCCGCGGCGCGCGGCGACCAGCTGGCCGTGCTGGCCGGCGTGGCGCACGGGATGCTGACCGCGCCGGAACTGGCCGACGACCTGGCTGCGGCGGCCGCCGACTCCAACGCAAGCGGCGCTGAGGCGGAGGCTCGAGAGGGGTTGCACGCGAGCCCGGGCGTGCGCGCCGAAGCCGCACCGACCGGCTGGGAGGCGGCCAACCTGGCCCTGATGCGGCAGGCGCAATTGCGGGCCACCGCCCTGCCGGCCGACCTGGTCGAGGCGGAGACGCGCGCCAACCTGGCCTGCGAGACGGTCTGGCGCGAGGCGCGCGCTGCCGCCGATTTCTCCCGCGTGGCGCCCTATCTGGACGAGGTGGTGCGGCTGTCGCGTGCCCGCGCGCAAGCGCTGTCCGACCGGCTCGGCCTCTCGCCCTACGACGCGCTGATGGACGGCTACCAGCGCGGTATCACCGCCGCAGAGGTGGAGCCGGTATTCGCCCGGTTGCAGGCGTTCCTCGCCGACGCGCTGCCCCGGGCCGAGGCGCTGCAGGCCAGCCGGCCGGCGCCGCTGAAGCTGCAGGGCTCCTTCCCGGAGGCCGCGCAGGAGGCGCTGTGCCGCCGGCTGGCCGGCCTCGCCGGGCTGGATTTCGGCCACGCGCGGCTGGACCGCTCGACGCACCCGTTTTGCGGCGGCACGCCGACGGACGTGCGCATCACCACGCGCTACAACGAGGCGGACCCGGCGCAGGCCATCATGGGCGTGCTGCACGAGACCGGCCACGCGCTGTACGAGCGCGGGCTGCCGGCAGACTGGGCGCGCCAGCCGGTGGGCACGGCGTCCGGCATGGCGGCGCATGAGAGCCAGTCGCTGATCATCGAGATGCAGGCGGCGCGCTCGGACGCCTATCTCGGCTGGCTGTCGGGCGAGCTGGCGGCCGCGTTCGGCGCCGCCGGCCCGGCCACCACGCCGGCGAACCTTGCGCGTCTGTGGCGCCGGGTGGAGCGCGGCTTCATCCGCGTGGACGCCGACGAGCTGACTTACCCGGCGCACGTCATCATGCGCTTCCGCCTGGAACGCGCGCTGATCGCCGGCGAGCTCGCAGTGGCCGACCTGCCGGGCGCGTGGAACGATGGGCTGCGCGCGATGCTGGGGATCACGCCGCCGGACGACCGGCTCGGCTGCCTGCAGGACATCCACTGGTACGAAGGCCTGTTCGGCTACTTCCCGTCCTACACGCTGGGTGCGATGGCCGCCGCACAACTGATGGCGGCCGCACGCGCGGCGGTGCCGGAGCTGGATGCGGGGCTGGCACGCGGAGACCTCTCGCCGCTGGTGGAATGGCTGGGGCGGAACGTGCACGCGCATGGCAGCCGGCTGGGGTTTTCGGAAATGCTGCTGGCGGCGACGGGCAAGACGTTGGACGGAGGAGATTTCGAGCGGCATCTGACGACGCGTTACCTCGCTTGATACCAGTGACGACAAACTCCGTGGAGGCGAGACAAGGAAAGCAAGGCCTTCTTTTCTGAAGAAAAGAAGCAAAAGACTTTTGGTCCGGCTGTCGCGAAGGTTTCTGCAGCGCGTGCTTAAGAGAACAAAAGTTTTTCCTTGCCTGGCGGTGCTCGCGGCATCTCGACAGACTGCATCAAGCAACGAGCCGATCAGCAGCCGGCGACGGCACGCACCACAATTTTCTGCTCGTTGTTTGTGGTGAAGAACACTCTTGCTTCCGTGTACCGAATCAGTCCGTATGACCTTCACCTGCTCCGGGCAATCGTATGCAACTCGTCGTTCCTGTCCTGCTAGGTTCCGTACGGCGCGACCGGCTGGGTCTGCGTGCGGCGAACTTCGTCGTCCACGCGTTGGCGGCGCGCGGGCATGAGGCGGTGCTTGTTGACCCGATGGAGCTGCAGTTGCCGTTGCTCGACCGGATGTACAAGGAGCACAAGCCGGGTGAAGCGCCGGAAAACCTCGAACGCTTGGCCATTCTGTATCGCCGGGCCCACGGGTTCCTGGTAGTCAGCGCGGAGTACAACAACGGGATTCCGCCGGCGTTGAAGAACCTGCTGGACTACTTTCTGGAGGAGTATTTCTGGCGGCCTTCGGGGATCGTCTGTTACTCGGCCGGGCAGTTCGGCGGTGTGCGTGCGGCCATGCAGTTGCGCATGGTGCTCGCCGAGTTGGGCATGCCGAGCGTGCCCAGCCTGTTGCCGATCCCGCGTGCGCAACAGGTTCTCGACGAAGACGGCAAGCCGACGACCGACGGCGCCTGGATCGAAAAAGCTTGGGGCAGGTTCATCGACGAGTTCACGTGGTATGCCGAGGCGCTTCACCACCGGCGGGAGATCGGCGTGCCTTACTGAGCTGGACGGCAAGGAAGGCAAGGCCTTCTTTTCTGAGTGTCCGTTCGAAACTCGCCCTGGCGGTCAGCTGACGCGGTTTCTCCGCGCCTCGTTGCTCATGGCCACATGAGCAAGGCAGGGCCTTCGTTTCTTAGGAGAAGAAGCAAAATAATTGCGGCGTACTCCGCAGGAAACAAAGTTTTTGCCTTCTACTTTGCAGCCTCAGCCTGAAAGCTGCGCGGCGATCCGGTCCACCAGCCGGCGCGCGACCTCGTCTTTCGGCAGGCTAGGCCAGTGCTCCGCACCGTCCGCGGTGATCAGGTGCACCTGGTTGCTGGTGCCGCCCATGATGCCGGTCTCCGCGCGTACGTCGTTGGCCACGATCCAGTCGCAGCCCTTGGCCAGCCGCTTGGCGGTGGCGTAGGCCAGCACGTCGTCGGTCTCAGCGGCGAAACCTACGGCCAAATGCGGGCGCAGCGGCCCGGGGCGGCACAGAGTGGCCAGGATGTCCGGGTTGGGGAGCAGGTCCAGCGCGGGGGCGCCGGCGGATTTCTTCAGCTTGGCGGCACTGGCACTGGCCGGGCGCCAGTCGGCTACCGCGGCGGCGAAGACGGCGGCGTCCGCCGGCAGCGCCTGCTCGCAGGCGGCCAGCATCTGCACGCCGGTCTGCACGCGGTGGGTGGCGACACCGGGCGGGTCCGGCAGCGACGTCGGGCCGCTGACCAGGGTGACGCGGGCGCCGAGTGCGGCGGCGGCGGCGGCAATGGCGTAGCCTTGGCGGCCGCTGCTGTGGTTGGCGACGTAGCGGACCGCGTCGATCGGTTCCTGGGTGGGGCCGGCGGTGACCAGGACGTGGCGGCCGGCCAGACGGCCGGACTGCGCGAAGAAGGCGAGAGTGGCGGCGAGAATGTCCGACGGTTCGGCGAGGCGGCCGGGGCCGAACTCGTGGCAGGCCATCTCGCCCTCGGTGGGGCCGACGAAGCGGACGCCGCGGCCAGTTAGCGTGGCCACGTTGGCCTGCGTGGCGGGGTGCAGCCACATGCGCAGGTTCATCGCGGGCGCGGCCAGCACCGGCTTGTCGGTGGCGAGCAGCACGGTGGTAGCCAGGTCGTTGCAGATACCCGCGGCGTGGCGCGCCAGGATGTCGGCGGAGGCGGGGGCGATCACGATCAGGTCGGCGGCGCGGGACAGCTCGATGTGGCCCATGCGGCTCTCGTCGGTCAGCGACCACATGTCGGTGTAGACGTGGTTTTCGGTGAGCGCCTGCAGCGAAAGCGGGGTCACGAACTGCGCGCCTGCCTCGGTCAGCAGGGCGGTGACCCCGATCCCGGCGCGGCGGCACAGGCGCACAAGCTCGAGCGACTTGAAGGCGGCGATCCCGCCGGCGACGACCAGTAGGATCCGCCGCTGAGTCAGAGCCGCCCTCCCGAGTGGATGCGTTTCGGTGTCAAAGCCGCCATCCCGAGTGGATGCGTTTCGGTTTCAGAGCCGCCATCCCGAGTGGATGCGTTTCGGTTTCAGAGCCGCCATCCCGAGTGGATGGCGGCGATGCCGCCGGAGAGGTTTTCGTAGGACACCCGTTCCAGCCCGGCCTGCGCCATCATCGAGGCCAGGCTCTCCTGGTCGGGGAAGGTGCGGATGCTCTCTGCGAGGTAGCGGTAGCTCTCGCTGTCGCCGGCGACCAGCTTGCCCACGCGGGGCAGCACGTCGAACGACCAGCGGTCGTAGAGCGGGTCCAGCACGGCCACCTGCAGGCGGGAGAACTCCAGGCAGAAGAAGCGGCCGCCGGGTTTCAGCACGCGGCGGGCCTCGCGCAGCACGGCCGGCTTGTCGGTGCAGTTGCGCAGGCCGAAGGCGATGCTGACGGTGTCCACGCAGCCGCTGGGGAAGGGCAGCATCTCGGCGTCGGCGACCGTGTAGGTGAAGGGGGCGACGATGCCGCGGCCGATGGCGCGGTCCCGCCCGCCGGACAGCATGGCGGCGTTGATGTCGGTGAGGAACACCGGCCCGCCGCCGCGGCGCAGCCAGGCGGTGGCGACGTCGCCGGTGCCCGACGCCAGGTCGAGCAGGGTTTTCGCCGGTGAGGGACGCATGCGGGTGGCGAAGATGGACTTCCAGACGCGGTGGATGCCGAGCGACATCAGGTCGTTCATCACGTCGTATTTCGGCGCCACGCTGTCGAACACGGCGCGCACCATCGGTTTCTTCGCCGAAGCCGGCACGCGGCGGTAGCCGAAATCGGCCTCCGGCGCTGGCGCCGGGGCGGTTGCCGTGTCGGGGATGGCGCCCGGGGGCGTTCTGTTGGCGGTCTGGTTGTCGGTCACGGCTGGTGTATAGCCTGCGGTCGCACGATGCCGGAACTCCCTGAAGTAGAAACCGTGATGCGCGGGCTGGCGGCCCGGCTGGACGGGCGCGTGATCACCGCAGCCGAACTGCGCCGGCCGGATCTGCGCTGGGCGGTGCCCGACGGGTTTGCCGCACGCCTGACCGGCGCGCGGGTGGCGGGCTTCCGCCGGCGTGGCAAATACATCCTGATGCGGCTCTCCGGTGGTGACAGCGTGGTGCTGCATCTGGGCATGTCCGGCCGAATGAACATCACCGTGGCACCGGCCAGCGTCCCCCTGCCGGTGATGCACGAACATCTGGTGCTGACCACCGACGAGGGCTGCCGCATCGCCTTCGTGGACCCACGCCGATTCGGCAGCCTGGACCTGGTGGCCACCGACGCGGAGGAGAGCCACCGGCTGTTGGCCGGAATGGGCTCGGAGCCGTTGGAACCGGAGTTCGACGCGGCCTACCTGTCGTCCATGCTGGCGGGGCGTCGCACGCCCATCAAGGCAGCGCTGCTGGACCAGACCGTGGTGGCGGGGTTGGGCAACATCTACGTGTGCGAGGCGCTGTTCCGCGCGCACGTCTCGCCGCGGCGGCTGGCGGCCAGCGTGGCCGGGGCGCGGGCGGCGCGGCTGGTGCCGCAGATAAAGGCGACGCTGCAGGACGCGATTGCCGCCGGGGGGTCATCCTTGCGGGACTACGTGCAGCCGAGCGGGGAGCTCGGATACTTCCAGCATGCGTGGCGGGTATATGCGCGGGAGGGTCAGCCGTGCGAGCGCTGCCCGGGGAAGCCGGATTGCGCGGGTGTGCAGCGGATTGTGCAGTCTGGGCGCAGCACGTTTTTCTGTGCGCGCACGCAGAGGTAAGAAAGCAAGCGGTTCTTTCTTGAAAAAAGAACCAAGAAACTTCTGTTTCCCTAGCCAGCCGCTCTGATACGGTAGGGCACCGTTGCAGCGGAGAACAGACATGGAGAAGATCAAGACGCCGCCCTCGCCGGACGGGGTGATCGCCTACTTGACGGTGACCGACGGCGAGGCGGCCATCGCCTTCTACCGGGCGGCTTTCAATGCTGAGGAGGTTTTCCGCAACCTGGCCGATGACGGCAAGCGCCTGCTGCACGCGCGGCTCGCAATCAACAACGGCATGCTCATGCTGTCGGATGACTTCCCGGAATACCGGGGCGGCCAGTCCAGGGCGGCGGCGCCCGGGCAGCCGACGGGCTTCATGCTGGCGATGTCCGTGCCGGATGTGGACGTGCTGTTCAACCAGGCGATAGCAGCGGGTGCCACGTCGTTGATGCCGCCGGCGGACATGTTCTGGGGCGAGCGGTTCTGCCAGTTGCGCGACCCGTTCGGCCATGAGTGGGCGCTGAACGGGCCCATCAAAGCATGAAGCAAAACTTGTGGTCCCGCTGTCGCGCCGCGTGGAATGGTCCGCGACAGCGCTAGCAAAAGCTTTTTGCTTCTTTTTCTCGAAAAAGAAGGCCTTGCTGTTCTTCCTTACAGAAGAGCTGCCACCGCGCCGCGCCTTTCCTGCACCGCTTCCATGATGGTGCGGACTGCGTCCTGAAGTTGTTCCAAAAGCACGTCGGCTTGTTCGACGTCGAGTTCGGATATGATCGTCTGTTCGGGCAGGTCGTGGATCAGAACGACCCGGTCGAACATCGTGCGTGCTTGGAGAGTGCTCATGACGTCAATCTGCACACGAAATCTTCGGGGCTCAAGGAAAAGTGATACCGCTACCTTAACGAATGTGTCGCTGTGGTAAATCTGCCCGGTATGCCCAAGCTGTTGGGCATGAGCACCCGACGCCGCGTTGCCGACTTCCCTCGACCCCCCGCCCTGGAGCGTGTTTCCGAGCCGGTGCGCATCGTGCTCGCCGGCCAGACGGTGGCGCAGACCGACCAGGCCTGGCGCATCCTGGAGACCACGCATCCGCCCACCTACTACCTGCCGATGGCCGCCTTTGCGCCCGGCGTGCTGGTCCCCCGGCCACGCACCAGCTTCTGCGAGTGGAAGGGCGTGGCCCGTTACCTCAGCGTGACCGCGGGCGGACGGACGGAGCAGGATGCGGCCTGGACCTACCCCGACCCGTCTTCCGCCTACGCGGCGCTGCGCGACCACGTGGCCGTTTATGCCGGGCGGATGGATGCGTGCTTCGTGGGCGACGAGCAGGTGACGCCGCAGCCGGGCGGGTTCTACGGCGGGTGGGTTACCAGCGCGTTCGAGGGGCCGTTCAAGGGGGCTCCTGGAACGGAGTATTGGTAGGAGAAAGCAAGCGGCTGTCTGAAAAGAACCAAAGAACTTTCGGACCCGATGTCGAGCGGCTAGCTGGACAGGCCTGCTTGTCTGAGAGACAGCAGCAAAACTGTCTCGTAGCAGCCGCCTGAAACGGCGGCGAGAAAGCAAGGCCTTTTTTTTCGAGAAAAAGAAGCAAAAGCTTTTGTCTCTGCTGTCGCGGACTCTCCCACAGCGTAAACCCAAAGGAAAAAAGTTTTTTGCTTCTTTTTTTCAAAAAAGAAGCGCTTGCTTTCTACCTCTGCGGCAAAGGATAAGCCGCCACCCCCACCCGCCCCGACGCGTCCACCGCGCGCACCCCGAAAATCCAGTCGTCCTTGGACAACGGGAGCGTGACGCTGGTGCCATCTCCCGCGTCGCTCACCGCGGTCCAGTCCGCGTCCGTGGTCAGCCGGCGCACCACCTGGTAGCGCGCGGCACCCGGCACCGGCGTCCAGCCCAGCGTGGTGTCGTTGGTCAGCGCCTTTGTCAGCACCCACGCTTTTTGCGGCCGGCCCGGCCCCGAGGCGAGCGCGGCCAGCACGGCGAGATTGATGCGGGTCACCTGAGCGAGATAGGCGAAGTCCTCGTATTGCAGCAGGTCGCCATACTGCACGCCGCCTTCCACGCGCACGTCCTGATGCTGGTGGGCGAAGGTCTCCACCGGTTCGGTAAAACGGATGGCGGCGTAGCCGGCCTTGTTGAAGGATTCGTGGTCGCCGCCGCGCAGGAAGCGGTCGGCGCGGAACACCATGCGGGCGTCGAAGCCGGGCAGGTAGCTGTCGGCGGTCTCGTGCGTGTAGCGCGCCAGCTCGCGCGATGGCGAGTCGTTCTCGTTGCCGAGCACGTTCACGCGCGCGGGGTCCGCACCGGCCGAAAGCGCCTCTGAGAAAATGCGGACGTAGTCCGGGTTCTTCTGGCCGCGGTCGCCGACGGAGGCGCCGATGATGTCGTTGTTCAAATCGCCCTGTACGTCCGCGCCGGCGGCGCGCAAGGTCTGCGCGTGGTGGGCGGAACCGAACAGGCCTTGCTCCTCGGAATCGTACGCGGTGAAGATAACCGTAGCGTGCAGCGGAACGTAAACCAGCAGGCGTGCCACTTCGAGCACGGCGGCAACGGACGAGGCGTTGTCGTCCGCACCCGGCGCGTCGCGCGTGCCGTCACTGTCGTCGGTGTTGCGGGAATCGTAGTGGCTTGACATCACGTAGGTGCGCCCGCCTGGTTCGTCGCCGCGCAGGGTGGCGACCACGCTGCTGATGGTTACGTCGCGCGGCACACGCTTGCCGTCGGCCTTCTGCAGGTATTCGTCGAGTGCCACGCTCATCCGGCCGTTACTGGCAGCGGCGATCTGGCGGAACTGTGCGGCGATCCAATCGCGCGCGGCAAACACGCCGCGGCCGGGCGGGGAGGCTTCGGAGAAGGTGCTGCGGGTGCCAAAGGCCACCAGACGCGCGTCGGTCTCCTGCAGGCGTTGTGGCGAGACGAGCGGCAGCAGGCGCGTGATCGCCGGGTCGGGCGGCGGTTGCAGGCCGGCGGCCAGGGCGGCGGGGGCTGCGAGCGTGGCGAGGAGGCAGGCGGCGTGGAGGCGCATGGCGGTGACTTTCGTGAAGCGCGGCGACGCTGCTGATCGCACCTCAGGCCTGCGTCGCCTGCCAGTTGGATAGGCGCAGAAAAGCAAGGCAAAAACTTTGTCCCGCTGTCACGGTTCTTTCCGGCGAGCGCGCGACAGCGGAGACAAAAGCTTTTTGCGTCTTTTTCTCGAAGAAGGCCTTGCTTCCTCGCTTAGACACTGATCGGGCAGGCTGTGAGAGAGTCCAACGCGAACTCCCTCACAAGCTCAATACCGATAAAGCTCGTGCTTGAACGGCCCGTTCACGCTCTGCAGGTCCAGATACTCCGCCTGCTTGTTGGATAGCTTGGTGAGCTTGGCACCAACCTTTGCCAGATGCAGCGCCGCCACCTTCTCGTCCAGATGCTTCGGCAGCGTGTACACCTTGCGCTCGTACTGCCCGGGCTTGGCCTGCCACAACTCCAACTGCGCCAGCACCTGGTTGGTGAAGCTCGCCGACATCACGAAGCTCGGGTGCCCGGTCCCGTTGCCGAGGTTCACCAAGCGGCCTTCGGAGAGCACGATCAGCCGCTTGCCGTCGGGGAACACCACCTCGTCCACCTGCGGCTTGACGTTTTCCCAGCGGTAGTTGCGCAGGCTCTCGATCTGTATCTCGCTGTCGAAATGGCCGATGTTGCACACGATCGCGCGGTGCTTCATCGCCCGCATGTGGTCGGCCGTGATCACGTCCACGTTGCCGGTGGCGGTCACGAAGATGTCGCCGCGCGAGGCGGCGTCATCCATCGTGTCCACCTCGTAGCCTTCCATCGCCGCCTGCAGCGCGCAGATCGGGTCGATCTCGGTCACCACCACGCGGCAGCCGGCGTTGCGCAGCGAGGCGGCGGAGCCCTTGCCCACGTCGCCGAAGCCGGCAACCACGGCCACCTTGCCGGCCATCATCACGTCGGTGCCGCGGCGGATGCCGTCCACCAGGCTCTCGCGGCAGCCGTACAGGTTGTCGAACTTCGACTTGGTCACGCTGTCGTTGACGTTGATCGCCGGCACCTTGAGCGTGCCCTTCTTGGCCATCTCCCACAGCCGGTGCACGCCGGTGGTGGTCTCCTCGGAGATGCCGCGCACGTCGGCCAGCATGTCGGGGTAGCTGTTGTGCATCAGCAGCGTCAGGTCGCCGCCGTCATCGAGGATCATGTTCGGCGTCCAGCCACCAGGGCCGCGCACGGTCTGCTCGATGCACCAGTTGAACTCCTCCTCGTTCATGCCCTTCCAGGCGAACACCGGCACGCCGGCGGCCGCCACTGCCGCAGCGGCATGGTCCTGGGTCGAGAAGATGTTGCAAGAAGACCAGCGCACCGTCGCACCCAGCGCGGTCAGCGTCTCGATCAGCACCGCCGTCTGGATCGTCATGTGCAGGCAGCCGGCGATGCGCGCGCCGGCCAGCGGCTTGGACGCGCCGTATTCCTCGCGCAGCGCCATCAGGCCGGGCATCTCGTCCTCGGCCATCGAGATCTCCTTGCGGCCCCACTCGGCCAGGGAGAAATCGCGGACCTTGTAGTCTTCCTGCGTCACGTGGGTGTCGGGCATCTCGGGGGCTCCTTACTTGCGGCTCGTATGCGCAAAGGGGGCTGCGCATTGCAAGCGCGCCGGGCAAAGGACAGAAAGGAAGCAAGACTTCTTTTTGAAAAAAGGAGCAGAAACTGTTGCTCCCGGGGGGCTGGACTGCCGACCGGCCACGTCGCCCGGCACTGGTCTTCCGTCTGGGGGCTTGTAGGATCGGGTTATACCGACACCAGGGTAGGTTGATGCGTAGGTCGTTGTTGCTGCTTGCCTCGCTGGCGACCCTAGGGGCGGCACCCTCCGACGAGGCGGCCCCGCAACCCGTCTCGGTGGCCGTCGCCCCCGGCCCGGCACACGACGCGGTACTCGCCACGCTTCTCAGGCCTTACGCAGACGCCACCGCCACCGCACTCGGCACGCCCGCCTGGGACGGCTCGCCGGACGCGTTGCGCAAGCTGCTGGCCGGCCACGGCGCCGACTTGCTGCTGCTCGACGGCACGCTGCTCGCCCAGCTGTGCCGCACCCCGTTGCTGGAGAAGCTGGACTGGACCGCCCTGGCCGCCGCCGGGCTGCCGCGCGACCGTTTTGCCGCCGGCGCCAGCAGCGATTGCGGCCTGGGCGCCTACGTCTCTGCCACCGTGCTCGCCTGGGACCGCCAGAAGCTGGTCGGCTGGCCCGGCTGGCCGGATTTCTGGGACGTGGCCAAGCACCCCGGCCGGCGCGCCCTGCACCGCGGCGCGCGCGGCAACCTGGAGGTGGCCCTGATGGCCGACGGCGTAGCCATGGCGGACGTCTACCGCACCCTGCGCTCGGCGGACGGCGTGGACCGCGCCTTCCGCAAGCTCGACCAGCTGAAACCCTACGTCCTGTGGTGGGACAAGCCGGACCAGCCGGCCCAACTGCTGGCCACCGCCAAGGTGCTGCTGACCACAGCACCTGCTGACAGCCTGCCGGACGGCCCGGGGTCCCATACCGGCGTGCAGTGGGCCGGCAGCCTTCAGGAGGTGACGAGCTGGGCCCGGCCGGCCGACGCCTCCCATAAAAGCGGGGCGCTAGCCGCGCTGGTCATTGCGCTGGACCCGGCGCGCGACGCCATCTTCTCGCGTGCGACCCGGCTGGCGCCGGGGACCAAGGCCGCGGCGGCGATGCTGCCGGCGGGGGATCAGCAGGGGGCGCTGGCGATCGATGAGGGGTTCTGGGCGGATAATGGAGACAAGCTGGAAGCACGGTTTGCTGGCTGGGTGGGTAAGTAAGGAAGGATTTTTTTTGAAGAAAAGAAACAAGAAGCTTTTGTCGCGGCTGTCGCGGACCTTTCCGGCAGCGTATGCCCAGGAAACAAAAGTTTTTTGGTTCTTTTTTCCAAAAAAGAACTGCTTGCCTTGAGAATCTTGGCCACATCCACACTGAACTTCGCCATCGACGAAGCCGGCAGCGGCCCGGACGTCGCCCTCTGCCTGCATGGCTTTCCCGAAAGCCGCTTCTCCTGGCGCCACCAGCTACCCTTCCTGGCACAGCGCGGCTGGCATGCCGTGGCGCCCGACCTGCGCGGCTATGGCGGCACTACCCGCCCGCTCGGCCGAAGCGCCTACCGCATGGAGCACCTGGTTGCCGACACCGCTTCCATCTTCGACGCGCTGGGTGCCCGCCGCCGCCTGTTGGTCGCGCACGATTGGGGCGCGCTGATCGCCTGGCAGTTCGCCATCCAGCGCACCCGTGCGCTGGACGGGCTGATCGTTATGAACGTGCCTCACCCGGCCGTCTTCCGCCGGGTGATCCGCCGCTCGCCGCGCCAGCTCGCCCGCTCCTGGTACGTGTTCTTCTTCCAACTGCCGCTGCTGCCCGAGCGCCTGCTTGCCGCCCGCGGTGCGGCCGCCGTTGGCCGCGCGTTCTCGGAGATGGCGGTGGACAAATCCGCCTTCCCGCCGGAGGTGCTGGACCATTACCGGCGCGCGGCCCAGCACCCAGGCGCGCTGAATGCGATGATCAACTACTACCGGGCAAATTTCGGATCGCTTGCGGCGCCGGCGCCGTCCCCGTTGGTCGAGACGCCCACCCTGATGGTCTGGGGCGAGCAGGACACCGCGCTCGGGCTCGAGCTGACGGAGGGTTACGCGCCGTTCGTGCGGGATTTCACCCTGCGGCGGCTTCCCGGCGTGTCGCACTGGGTGCAGCAGGAAGCGCCGGACCAGGTGAACGCTGCGATGGGGGGCTGGCTGGACGCGAACCGGATCATGCCCCAGGCGTAATCACCGATGCTGTGTTCAGGGGAGGGGTTCCATGTTCCTTATCATCGTGATCGTGCTGGCGGTTCTGGCGTTCGGCGGCTTTGGCCATAGCGGCTACCAGCGTGGCTGGTACGGGCGTGACCCGTATTACGAGGCACCGCCGAGCGCTGGTTACGGCGGGGGCGGGTTGGGCTTGGTGCTGCTACTGGTGGTGCTGTTCCTGTTGTTTTCGCATCGGCATTATTAAGGCAGCAGGCGAGGCCTTCTTTTTCGAGGAAAAGAAGCAAAAAGCTTTCGCGCTTGCTGTCGCGGAGTGCTGAAAGGTTGGTTTCGAACCGACAGGTGTGGTGCCTAAGCTGTCGCGACAAAGCCAAATGACTCCCTGCAGGGACAACCTTTAGAGCGTGCTTTACGCAGGAGAATCCGCGACAGCAGCACCAAAAGTTTTTTGCTGCTTTTTTTCAAAAAAGCAGGCCTTTCTTTGCTGGAGACACGAGAAGAATCAGGAACAAGCGAGCGTCACCCCTCAGCAGCCCGGGATGTGTCGGGTTGAGGCATGCACAAGCCGGGTGACGCGAGGCAATCCCATTGCGGCTACCAGCGCTGGCGCACAGGACGGATTGCGGACTGGCCCATCTTGCTCGCTTGCTTCATTCCGCTGCTAAGCGCTCATCGGCACGGGCCGGGTGGCTGGTGAGGTCGGACGTCACCAGCTTCGTCGTGGCGACGATGGCAAACAGCCCGTAGGCGACCTTGGAGACCAGGTCCAGGATTGCGATGGACGCAACGCTCGGCGTGTCGCCCAGCATGCCGAGTCCGTCCGGGCAGACCGCAAGGATGAGCGGGTAGATCAGCCATAGCACGGAGAGAATCACCGCGTTGCGGCGATAGTCGGACTGCGCCTGGGCGGATTCCAACTGATTTTCCCGCATCATCGGGCCCCAGATGACGTAGTATACGCCGAGAAACGCAACGCACGAGACGGCGAACCACGTCCACTTGATCCAGATCACCTCGGAGGCGCCGAAGAAGAACGACGTCAGGATCATGATCACGTCGGAGATCAGCAGGCCGGCGACCATGCCGGACTTGCGCATGCCCGAGTGCATGGCGGTGTGCGCCAACGACAGCAGCAACAGCGGCGTGGTGAAGGTCCAGTCGATGTAGCGGGCGAAGTAGAACAGCCGCGCCGGGTTGCCGGGAACGCTGTTATGCAGCGTCATGAGCCCCTGGCCCACTGCCATGGCGAAATACGAGCTGGCGGCGATGATTGGCACGATGCCGTGGTAGATCGTGTGAGCTTGCTCACCGGTCGTGCGCTGCTTGCCGATGGCCAGGATCACCAGACCGCCCGCCACCATGAGGATGGTGTCGAGCCAGAGCCAGAAATGTGAATCCACGAGGCCTCCACTTATGCGCTACGATGCACCGTTATTGACGACGTATGGCGGCTTGATAAGGCCGGGGCACTCAGACGTGAAGAAAGCGGTTGTTTTTCGAAAAAAAGGACCAGAACTTTTCTCTGACGCCGGCAACGAAACAGCGCTGCCCAGGTAGTCACACAATTTCCCCAGCACGCGCCTGAGAAACCAAAAGTTTTTTGGTTCTTTTTTTCAAAAAAGAACTGCTTTGCTTGCTTACTCTTATCCGGAGCTATCTCTGGCCTTGATACCGCGTGAGTTGCCCGTGCTGTCCTGCGTCAGGCGCGCACAGCTCCACCAACCCGCGCGCCACGTCTTCAGGTTTAGGCAGCGTGTTCGGATCTTCGCCCGGAAACGCCTGTGCGCGCATGCGCGTGGCGGTGCGGCCGGGGTCATACAGGTTCACCCGCAGCGCGGTGTTCTCCACCTCGTCCGCCCAGCTCAGCACCAGGTTTTCCATGCCTGCCTTGGTGGCGCCGTAGGCGCCCCAGAATGCCCGCGGGCTGCGTGCGACGCTGCTGGTGACGAACACGGCGCGGCCGGCATCCGAGGCAGCCAGTAGCGGTGCGCAGGTGCGGATCAGCCGGTAGGTAGCGGCCAGGTTCACTGCCACGCACTCGGCGAAGTCCCTGGGTGTGATGTGGCCGGCGGGCGTGAGCTTGCCCAGCGCGCCGGCGTTGTGCACCAGGATGTCCAGCCGCCCAAAGCGCGCGTTTAGCGAAGGCCCGAGCGGGTCGATCTTGTCTGCGTCGCGCAGATCCATTGGCAGAAGCGTGGCATGGCCGTCGGCGGCGCGGATCTCGTCGTAGGCTTCCTCGAGCGCACCCTGCGTGCGGCCGACCAGCACCACGTGCGCGCCGGCTTGGGCGAGTTGCAGGGACACGGCGCGGCCGATGCCGCGGCTAGCGCCGGTGACGAGGGCTACGCGGCCCTGGAGAGTCACGTTGTTCATGACGCCTTATACCGACTTGCCGGCGCGTGAACCTAAGAAGGCAAGGCAAGCAGTTCTTTTTTGAAAAAAAGAACCAAAAAACTCTTGTCCCCTTGGGCGCGCGCTGCAGAACCATCGCGACAGCAGGGACAAAAGTCTTTTGCTTCTTTTCTTCAGAAAAGAAGGCCTTGCTTCCTCACCCGACGGCCAGACTGAGCTGCCGGTTCGCGCGCTCATCCATGTCCGGCAGCGAGACGGGGTACTCTCCAGTAAAGCACGCGTCGCAGTAATGCGGCGCGGCGTCGTCGCGGCCGGGGCGGCCTAGCGCACGGTACAACCCGTCGATGGAGATGAATGCCAGGCTGTCGGCGCCGATCAACGCTGCCATCTCGCGCACGTCGTGGTGGGCGGCGAGCAGTTTGCTGCGCTCCGGGGTGTCGATGCCGTAGAAACACGAATGCGTCGTCGGCGGCGAGGAGATGCGCATGTGCACCTCGCGCGCGCCGGCGGAGCGGACCATTTCCACGATCTTCTTGCTGGTGGTGCCGCGCACGATGCTGTCGTCCACCAGGATCACCCGCTTGCCCTCCAGCGTGGCGCGGTTGGCCGAGTGCTTGAGCTTCACGCCGAGGTTGCGGATGTGGTCGGTGGGCTCGATGAAGGTGCGGCCGACATAGTGGTTGCGGATGATTCCGAGCTCGAACGGCACGCCGCTTTCCAACGCGTAGCCCATGGCCGAGGGTACGCCGGAATCGGGCACCGGCACCACGATGTCAGCTTCCACGTGGCTTTCGCGAGCGAGTTCGGCACCAATGCGCTTGCGCGCGTCGTAGACCGGCATGCCCTCCATCACCGAATCCGGTCGCGCGAAGTAGACGTACTCGAACACGCAGAACCGCTCGCGGTGCGGCCCGAACGGGCGGATGCTGCGCACGCCGGCGTTGTTGATCACCACGATCTCGCCGGGGTCCACGTCGCGCACGAACTCGGCGCCGACGATGTCCAGCGCGCAGGTCTCGCTGGCCAGCACCCAGCCGCCGCCGGCGGGCAAGCTACCGGCGCTGCCACCGACGGCGCCGCCTGCCGAGGCCCCGCTCCCCAGGGTTTGCGGGATGCGGCCGAGGATAAGCGGGCGCACGCCCAGCGGGTCGCGCACGCCGATCAGCGCCTCGTTGGACAGTGCCACCAGCGAGTAAGCGCCCACTACCTGCTTCAGGGCGTCGATCAGCCTGTCCACCACGGTGGAGTAGAGGCTGATCGCGATGAGGTGAACGAACACCTCGCTGTCCGTGGTGCTCTGGAACAGGCAGCCGCGGCGGACCAGCGTCTTGCGCAGCGCTACAGCGTTGGTGAGGTTGCCGTTGTGGCCGACCGCGAAGCCGCCGAACTCGAAGTCGGCGTAGAGCGGCTGGACGTTGCGCAGGATGGTCTCGCCGGTGGTGGCGTAGCGGTTGTGGCCAATGGCCGAGGTGCCTGGCAGCGAGGCGATCACCCTGGCGTCGCCGAAAATGTCGCCGACGAGGCCTAAGCCGCGCTGCTGGTGGAACCGGTTGCCGTCGTAGCTGACGATGCCGGTGGCTTCCTGGCCGCGGTGCTGCAGGGCGTGCAGGCCGAGCGCGGTGACGGCGGCGGCGTCCACCACGTTCCACACGCCAAAGACGCCGCACTCCTCGTGCAATGAGTCGTCCTCGTCGGTGGCGGGTTCCGGCAGCGCCGTCAGCCGGTCCGGGTCGGATGAACCTGCCTGCGCTGGGAAGGTGGCGGAGGCATCGGTGGGGGCTGCTTGCAGGGCCATGCACGATTCTCCAGGACGCGGCGCTTGCCTAGCGCATGCGGCTGCGCGCGTCACTCAACTGTCACGCGATGACAGCTAGGGTCGGGCGGGCGCCGGGCCAAGCGCGCGGCCTTCAGGGGTGGCATGCAGCAGGTCGGCCTCGGTGGTTTCCGGCCCGGTGGGCGGGGGCGGTATCTTCGGCTGGAAACCCTGCGGCAGATTGTTCGACGCCCAGACGGAGCCGTCGTAGATCCAGGGCAGCGAGCGCGCGCGCAGCATCGCCTCGGGCCAGCGCTCCGGTGGCAGCAGCAGCGCCAGCGGGATGTAGGCCGCCACCAGCAGGGCTGCGCCGCGCGCCACGCCAAAGACCAGGCCCAGCGTCTTGTCCAGCCCGCCCAGGGCGGAGATGCGCACCAGCCGCCCGACCAGGTTGGCGATCAGCGAGAGAATGATCAGCAGGACTACGAAGACGACGACGTAGGCGACCGGCTCGGCCACGTCCGGGTTGCCGATGGCCTGCTGGGCGGCGGGCACGGCCTGCGGGCCGTAGAGGTAGGCGCCGTAGCCCGCGAGCACCCAAGCCCCCAGACCCAGCAGCTCGCGCACCAGGCCGCGGGAGAGCCCCAGCAGCGCCGAGACGAAGATGATTGCGAGGACGCCCAGGTCGACCAGGTTCATGCGGAGCTTATCGGCCAGGCGCGCCGGTCCGCCAAGCTGGCACAACGACGCCTGTTATTGGGGCCTTGCCGCGCGGCCGGTGCGCGGGTCCACGATGACCGGCGCCAGGCCGGAGCCGACCACGGTCTGCACGTAGAATTGCGGCACGCCGGCAAGCTGCTCCACGCCGGCGGCAACCGCGTGGCCTCCGGTGAGGTGCTCGGCCGAGGTGACGGCCTGCTGCAAGGTGACGTGCGTGGCGGCGAGCGCGTCGAGGTCACGCTGGCCCTGCGCGTCGAGCTGGGCGCGGCTTATGTCGGGCCGGCCGGCGGTGTCCAGAGCGCCGGTCGCCGGGTTGATGCGCGCGTAGTGCAGCCCGGCCGGCGTCGCCAAGGTGACCGCGTAGCCTCCCTGGCGGAGGAAGCCGATCTCGACGGCCCGGCCCTGGTTCTGCCGGTCAACGATCTCGATCGCCTGGTCTATCGGCGTGCCGGCATGGGCGAACGCGGTGAGGTCTCGTGGCGTCTCGTTGGGTGCCGCGACGCTGAGGTAGCCCCAGAGCGGCGCGGGCGCGTCAAGGCCGGGGTTGGGCTGCCCTTGTGCGGGTTGCCATAGTCCGCATGCAAGCAACGCCAGTCGCTTGGCGGCGGCGCGTAGCGTCATGTCGGGTGTCCTTCGGTGAGAGCAGAGAACACGATGGCGGCGATTTCGTTGCTGGGGCAGGTAAGCAAGGCAAGCAGTTCTTTTTTGAAAAAAAGAACCGAAAAACTTTTGTTCCCCGGGGGGTACGCTGCGGGAGACGCCGTGATAGCCCGAGCGAGGGTTTGCTGGTGTTTGCGACTCAGCAGGTCTTGTTTGCGTCGCGGTGGACGGAGCTGGACGTCGTGTCCCAGCTAGAAGTTGGCCGGACACTTGGATGCGTCCTGTAGGTGAATATTGCGCGGCTGAAGACGCAGCTTCCTGTCGGCATCCAGGCCGTACGTGCCGAGTGTGACGTCACCTGAAAAGGTGGCTGGGATACAGTGCCTGGTGCAGTCGCCATCGTCGTGCTCGCGATACCTGCCGACCCTGACCAGGGAGATCGCGTCGGGCTCGGAAAGCTGCCCGGCATTTATGTAGGCGGCACCAAGGCTCGCGACTTCGGAGAGGTTCCGTCGAAATCCACGGTCTTACCAGCCGTTACGGTCCTCCTTGTGGTATGCGGCGTATGACGAGGACCGGGCCAAGTCTTGACCTCCGAACGCTGAGACGAACTCACCACCAGGTCGGTCGATCGCCTCGGGCTGATCCCGGTCAGCGACGGAAGCTGCGCCGGTGAGTCCGCCGCCGCATGAGGTGACATGAGGTAGAGTGCTGCCGACACTAAAGCCCCGCTCAGCCATTGCCGCAAGAATCCGTTCCTGCTCGGCTAACCCAAAGGCACGCACTCGCAAGAAAACTCCGCGACGCGCTCGCAAAAGCTTTGCTTCTTTTTCTCGAAAAAGAAGTGCTTGCCTTGCCCTACTGCGCCCGCCAAATTTCCGCTGCGTACTCCCGGATGGTCCGATCCGAAGAGAACCACCCGACATGCGCGGTATTGAGGATGCTCGTTCGCCACCAGCGTGCCGGCGTGCGCCAGAGTGCCGCCACCTCGTCCTGCTTGGCGACGTAGCTGTCGAAATCGGCGGTGACCAGGAAGCGGTCGAAGCGCAGCAGGGTGTCGATCAGCTCGCGGTAGCGGTCCGGCTCGTCCGGCGAGAACACGCCGGACGCGATCGCCTGGATCGCCTGGGCCAAAGCGTGCGAGGCTTCCACGGCGGCGTAGCCTGACATGTCGCCGCGGCGTCGGGCGGCGACTTCCTCGGCGGTCAGCCCGAAGATGAAAATGTTGTCAGCGCCGACGTGCTGGCGGATTTCCACGTTGGCGCCGTCCAGCGTGCCGATGGTGAGCGCACCGTTCAGCGCGAGCTTCATGTTGCCGGTTCCCGAGGCTTCCATACCGGCGGTGGAGATTTGTTCGGACAGGTCGGCCGCGGGGATGATGCGCTCGGCGAGGCTCACGTTGTAGTTCGGCAGGAAGACGAGTTTCAGCCGTTCGCCGATGGTGGGGTCGTTGTTGATGGCGTGGCCCACGTCGTGCGCCAGGCGGATGATCTGCTTGGCGGTCTTGTAGCCAGGCGCTGCCTTGCCGGCGAAGATCTTCACGCAGGGCGCGCGATCGGTCATCGGCTGGGCGCGTATGGTGTTGTATAGCGCCACCGTCTGCAGGATGTTGAGCAGCTGGCGTTTGTACTCGTGCATGCGCTTGATGTGCACGTCGAACATCGCGCCGGGATCGACTGCGATGCCGAGCCGCTCGCGGATCAGCCGCGCCAGCGCCTGCTTGGCCGCCCGGCGTTGCGCGGCCACCGCCTGCTGCACGCCGGCGTCGTCGGCGTAGGCGGCGAAGTCGGCAAGCCGTTCGGGATCGGTGAGGAAAGCCGGCCCAATCGTGTCGGTCAGCACGCGGGTCAGCCCCGGGTTGGCGCGGTGCAGCCAGCGGCGGAAGGTGATGCCGTTGGTCTTGTTGCTGATGCGGCCTGGGTAGACGCCATGCAGGTCGGCAAACACGGTCTGCCGCATCAGCTCGGTATGCAGTGCCGAGACGCCGTTGATGGCGTGGCTGCCGACGAAGGCCAGGTGGCCCATGCGCAGGCGGCGGCCATGCGTCTCGTCGATGAGCGAGAGGTTGGCGAGCAGCGCGTCGCTGGCGTGGTGTTCGCGGCGCGCGCGTTCGAGGTGCTGCGCGTTCAGCATGTAGATGATCTGCATGTGCCGCGGCAGCAGGCGTTCGATCAGCGGTACCGGCCAGGTCTCCAGCGCCTCGGGCAGCAAGGTGTGGTTGGTGTAGCTGAAGGTGGCCACCGAGATGCGCCAGGCGTCGGCCCAGTCCATGCCGTGCAGGTCGACCAGCAGGCGCATCATCTCGGCCGTGGCGATGGCCGGGTGCGTGTCGTTCATCTGGATGGCGGCGCAGTCGGCGAGGTTGGTGAGGTCCGGGTGCTGGTCCAGGTGGCGGGCGATGAGGTCCTGCAGCGAGGCCGAGGCGAAGAAGAACTCCTGGCGCAGGCGCAGCTCCTGGCCGGCTTCGGAGTCGTCGCCGGGGTAGAGCACGCGGGAGACGGATTCGGTGCGCACGCGGTCGCGAAAGGCGCCGACGTGGTCGCCGCGGTTGAACTCGTCGAGATGCAGCTTCTCGATGGCGCGGGCGGACCAAAGGCGCAGCGTGTTGGCGTGGTCGCCGCCGCCGCCCATCACCGGCGTGTCGTAGGCGACGGCGGAGAGGGTCTCTGCCGGGTTCCAGGCGAGCGCGGTGCGGCCGTGGTTGTCGAACATCGGCCGGCCGAGCTCGTCGTGGCGGGCGACGACGGCGCCGCCGAAGCCCACGATGTAGGCGACCTGCGGACGTTCGAACTCCCACGGGTTGCCGACGCTCAGCCAGTCCTCCGGCAGTTCGCGCTGCACGCCGCCGGAGATCTCCTGGCGGAACAGGCCGTATTCGTAGCGGATGCCGTAGCCGAAGGCGGGGATGCGCAGGGTGGCCATGCTCTCCATGAAGCAGGCGGCCAGGCGGCCGAGGCCGCCGTTGCCCAGCGCCGCGTCGGCTTCCTGTTCGCGCAGCACTTCGATGTCCACGCCGAGCGAGGCCAGAGCGGCGCGCGCGGGTTCCAGCAGGCCGAGGTTGCCGGCGGCGTCGAACAGCAGCCGGCCGATGAGGAACTCCAGCGAGAGATAATAGACGCGCTTGCCGTCGGTTCTGGAATGGCCGCTCTCCAGCCAGCACTCGACGACGAAGTCGCGGATGGCGTGCGCGGTGGCGGCGAACCAGTCGCGCTGGGTGGCCTCTTCCGGCGAGCGGCCCACCTGAAAAGTCAGCTTGTCGAGGATGCGGGCGCGCAACGCCTGCTGGTCGCGGGCGCCATCGGGCAGGCGCGGGGCAGGCTGGGCCTGGGCGGGGCTGGGCGGGGCGGCCATCTCGTTCATGCGCGGGATCATATCAGAGAGGGGATGAAACTGGCAGGGTTTCCTCGGTGGTGCCTGGCAAAGAAAAGTATCAGCGTAAGGCAAAAAGCTTTTGCGCGCGCTGTCGCGGACGGCTGGAACGACACGTCCCATCCAGGTACACTCGACGGAGACAAAAGTTTTTTGGTTCTTTTTTCAAAAAAGAACCGCTTACTTGCCTGCCTGTTCCGCCTTCCACCGCATCGCCGTTAAGATGCGCGTTCGCCCACTAGGATGGTCGTAGAACACGAACTCCTCCAGCGGCGAAGGATCCAGCTTGCGGTAGGCGGACAGCTTCAGCGCCACTTGCGCGAACGCGTCCGGCCGCCGTGCCAGGTTCAGCCCGAATATGTCCGCCTGCATCTCCTGCTGCCGGGTGAGCGTGTTGAGCACCGGCGTCAGCACGAACAGGTAGGCGGTGAACGCGATGACCAGCACCGGCAGCTCGGCCGGGTCGTCGATGCCGCGCACGCCGCCTGCGCCGAAGCGGCCGACCAGCCGGCCGAAGCTCCAGCGCGCGAAGGCGAAGCTGCCGGCAAAGATGATTGAGAGGACTAGGATGAAGTCGAACACGTGCCCCATGACGTAGTGGCCCATCTCGTGGCCCAGCACGGCCAACACCTGGTCCGGCGTGCACTGCTTGAGCAGGTTGTCGGTCAGCGAGATCTGCGTGGTGCCGAACAGGCCGGAGACGTGGGCGCTGATGCGACTGGTCTGCCGGGAACTGTCGTAGACCAGGACGTCGTGCGCCGGCACGCCGTCCGAGCGCGCCAGCGAGAGGATCTGGTCGCGCAACGTGCCGTCCGGCAAGGGCGCGAAATGGTTCAGCAGCGGCTCGAGGAAGACCGGCCCGACAACGACCACCAAGGCGACGAACAGCATGGTGACCCCGGTTGCCCACAGCCACCAGCTTGCGGGCGCCGCGCGGATGACCGCGTAGATGATCGGCAGCACGATCGCAGCAGAAACGAGGTTGACCGCGAGCCCGATCAGCGTGTCGCCGAGCCAGCCGGGAAACGACTGGTTGGACAGGCCGTAGGCGTGCTCGCGGATGAAGCCCTGGTAGACGTCGAGCGGCAGGGTCAGCAACGCGGTGACGACCACGAACATCGCCGCGTAAAGGGCTACGCTGGGCCAGCGCCATTTGCCAATCCGGAAGGCCAGGTCTCGCAGTTTTGCGGACAGGCCGGTGGCGAGCAACAGGACCGACACGCCGATGCTGTAGGCGGCGTTCCACAGGATGAGCCAGTAGCCGCCCTCGAAATACGCGTCCGATTTCAGCTTGTCCGCGGCTGGGACGCTTTTCAGGTAGGCTTCGGTGGCGGCCTGCGGGTCGAAGGCGAATGCGGGGGAGGTCAGGGCAACGAGCAAAGCAAGCAGAAGCAAGACTTCTTTTTTGAGAAGAAGCGAAAAACTTTTGTCACGGCTGTCGCGGACCTCTCCGCCGGCGCGTAATTCAGAGCGCAAATGTTTTTTGGTTCTTTTCAAAAAAGAACTGCTTGCTTTTGCAACGGACCGCCGCCCGCCAGGCCGGCCGAGGGACGCCTGCCGAGTCACTGGAGGAGGTGCGCGCACATGCCGGCAAGCCTAGCACATCCGTGACAGCACGGAACGACTCAAAGGCTTGACCCTTCCCGCCTACGAGAACAAAATGCGAACATGAGCCAATCTCCACCCACCCAGGTTACCGACCTGGACGCGCTGCGCCGCCGCATCCGCTTGCTGGAACGCCCGGCAGCCCGGCCCGCCCATGCGCTGCCGTTCGGCGTGGCGGAGATCGACGCCCACCTGCCGGATGGCGGCCTGGCCCACGGCACCCTGCACGAGCTGGCCGGCGGCGGGCCTGACGCCATCCACGCTGCCTCCGCCACGCTGTTCGCCGCGGGCATACTGGCACGCCTGCCGCACAGCGTCCTGTGGTGCACTACCGCGTCCGACCTGTTCGCCCCCGGCCTGGCCTGCGCCGGCCTGCACCCGGACCGGGTGATCCACGTGCGCGCGCCGGACGAGGCCGCCGTGCTGCTGGTGATGGAGGAGGCGCTGCGCCACCCTGGCCTGTCCGCCGTGCTGGGCGAGCTGCACCGGCTGACGATGACGCAGTCCCGCCGCCTGGTGCTGGCCGCCGAGAAGACCGGCGCCGTGGCGCTGGCCCTGCGCCGCCGCCGCGAGGGCAGGGCAGAGGATGACGGGCTGACGGCGGCGGCCACGCGCTGGCAGGTCACGCCCGCGCCCTCCGCACCGCTGCCGGTGCCCGGCATCGGCCGTGCGCGCTGGCAGCTGGACCTAACGCGCTGCCGCAACGGGGCGCCGCAAACCTGGATGATGGAGGCATGTGATGCGCAGGGTCGTCTCTCTCTACCTGCCGAGCTGGCCCACCGACCGGCTGCAGCGCGACACGCCGGATTCGGGGCCGGATTCGGGGCCGCGCCACGAGACGCCGGGCGCGCGGCTGCGCCACGAGACGCCGGGCGCGCCGCGTGACCAGCGCGACGCGAGGCTGCGCCATCTGACGCCGAATGCACAGCTGCATCACGGCACGCCGGACGCGTCGCGTGACCAGCGCGCCTTGCCCGTGCCTGGCACCCCAGGTTGGCCGCAGCCCCACCCGCCTGGTCCCTCTAATCTGCTGAGTGAGGCCTCGCCTGCGCCGCCGCTGCTGACCGCGTCCCGTCAAGGGTCGCGCCGGCTGGTGATGGCGGTGGACGCGCACGCCGCCTCGCTTGGCGTGCGCCCCGGCATGGCAGTGGCCCACGCCCAGGCCATGGTGCCGGACTTGCGCATCGAGGAGGCGCAGCCGGAGCAGGACGCCGCCGCCTTGCAACGCTTGGCCGCCTGGTGCCTGCGCCAGTTCAGCCCGCTGGCGGCCGCCTGCCCGCCGGACGGCATCTGGATCGACGTGACCGGCTGCGCCCACTTGTTCGCCGACGCCGGCAGCTGCCGGCATGGCGAGGCTGGCGAGAGGGACGACTCCGCCGGGCGGTGGACGCATAGCGCCGTCGAAGGTGTCCGTAACGTAGCCGCCGACACACGGGACGGAGTCCCCGGTAAGCCCGGAGGTAGCGCCAAAGGTGCCCACGACACCGCTCGAAACACCCAGGGCGGGTCCACAGACAATCCCGGCCATGTCGCCACGGAGGCAGTCCACGCCGGGGCCGCTGACATACGGGACTGGTCTCCCGGTAAGCCGGGGGACGCCGAAGCTGTCCAAGGCACCGCCAGCTTCACCCAGACCGACAAGCAGGAGGGCACCACTGGCGTCCACGGCGCGGCCAGCGCCAGGGACGGCGAGGCCGGCCTGTTACGCGCGCTCACCACCTGCTTGGCGAACGCCGGCATCGCCAGCCGCGCCGCCATCGCGGAGACGCCCGGCGCCGCTTACGCGCTGGCACGCTACGGGCAGCCTGCCTCTCGCCCCGCCTTGAACCACCACTGCTTGAACCAACACCGCTTGAACCAACACCGCTTGAACCACCACCGCTTGACCCGCCTTTCACCGCCCTGCTCCACGCGGGATCGCTCCACCTCATCCCACCCCACTCCGGCCCTCGCCACTCCGACTCTCGCCACTCTGGGCCGCCCCATTTCAGCCCACCCCCATTTGGCCCAACCCAGCCCGGCCCGCTCTGCCTCGACCAACCTCCCCCCTGGCCGCCCAACCCCGGCCTCTGGCCGGCCAGAGAACGCACCAATCCCCTGCGCGCCGGACGCGTGGGTCATCGCCCCGCCCGGCACCACCAAGGCGGCGTTGTTCCACCTGCCCGTGGCCGGCCTGCGCCTGGCCGAGGAGACCGTGCTCGCCCTGCGCACCCTGGGCTTCGACACCATCGGCCAGCTGATGGCCGCCCCGCGCGCGCCACTGGCCAAACGCTTCGGCGCGGACGTGCTGCGCCGCCTCGACCAGGCCACCGGCGCCGTCTTCGAGCCGATCGAACCCGCCGCCTCGCCGGAGACGCCGCGCACCCGCCAAGGCTTCCCCGAGCCCATCTCCACGCCCGACGACCTGGCGCGCGCAGCCGCCCTGCTCACCGACCGGCTGTGCGAGAAGCTCGCGCAAAAGGGCCTCGGCGCGTCCCGCCTGGACCTGGTGTTCCAGCGCATCGACGGTGCGCAGCAAGCCATCCGCATCGGCACCGCCGCGGCCACACGCGACCCTGCCCACCTGACCCGCCTGCTGGCAGCACAGATCGAGACCATCGACCCCGGGTTCGGCATCGAGAACGTGATGCTCGCCGCCCCGCTGACGGCGCGGCTGGGCGCACGCCAGACCCTCTCCGAACTGTGCGCCATGCCTCACAGCCCGGACCTGGCCGGCCTGATCGACACGCTGTCCAACCGGCTGGGCGCCGGCCCGTTGGGAGAGGCGAGGCTGTTCCGCGCGGTGCCGGTGCAGAGCGACGTGCCGGAACGCTCGGTGCGCGCGTTGCCGCCGCTGGCGCCCGCCGAAGGGGCGGACTGGCCCGACCGCCTGCCGCGCCCCACCCGCCTGTTCACCCCACCGCGCCGCATCGAGGCGGTGGCCCTGCTACCGGACCGCGCGCCGGCCGCCTTTACTTGGGCCCGCCGCGTGCGCCGCGTGCGCCGTGCCGACGGGCCGGAACGCATCTTCGGCGAGTGGTGGCGCGAGGAGGGCGAGACCTGGGCGGTGCGCGACTACTTCGCGGTGGAGGACGATGCGGGGCAGCGCTTCTGGCTGTTCCGGCGGGGAGATGGGGAGTGCGCGGCGACGGGGGATCTGCAGTGGTTTCTGCATGGTGTGTTTGGGTGAGAGGATGCAAGCAAGGCAAGGCCTTCTCTGAAGAAAAGAAGCAAAGACTTTTGGTTCGGCTGTCGCGGAGCGTTCTTCAGGGCGGGGTTTCGAACGCTTGTTAGGGATGGTCTTCTACTGATGGTTCGTGCTCTTGACTGGTGAAAGGCAAGGCAAGCAGTTCTTTTTTGAAAAAAGAACCAAAAAACTTTTGTCTCCTGGGGTGCGCGCTGCATAAAACTCCGCGACAGCAGGGACAAAAGTTTTTTGCTGCTTTTTTTCAAAAAAGCAGGCCTTGCCTTTCTTTCCAAGGTTCGAGAGGTAAAGCCCTAGCACAGCCGGTATGAGAAGTTACGCGTTGCTGCGAAAAGCAACAGTAACTTCGAATGGGTCGAGAACACCTGTGCACGCAGTCTGAATGACAATACTGCTTATTATACAAGCACATCGGTAAATTGCCGGTCGATCACACCAACCGGCTTGTGACAGACCTGTCGCGTAAAGAGGTCTTTTCTGAAGAAACACCACGCATCAGCTGCCCCCACATAGGGAACAAAAGTTTTTGGTTCTTTTTTCAAAAAAGAACCGCTTGCCTAGCCTCACCTCAACCACCGGCTGGTCACCCAGAATGCCCTACGTAGAACTGCAAACAACCTCGAACTACTCCTTCCTCCGCGGCGCCTCGCACGTCGAAGAGCTGCTCGCCCAGGCCAAGTTGTTCGGCTACGACGCAATCGCGATTACCGACCGCAACAGCCTTGCCGGCATCGCGCGCGCCGACCAGCGCGCCACAGAAGCCGAGATGCGCCTCATCATCGGCTGCCGGCTCGAGCTTGTCTGCGGCACCGCGCTGCTGGTCTACCCGACAGACCGTGCGGCCTATGCGCGCCTGTGCCGCATGCTCAGCATCGGCAAGGGCCGCGCCGGCAAGGGCGCCTGCCGGCTGGAGTGGAGCGACGTGGCCGCCCATGCCGAGGGCCTGATCGCTATCCTGCTGGCCGACCAAGCGGACGCAGCTTTGCAAGAAAACCTGCAGCACCTGAAACAAGCTTTCGGCAGGGACGCCCACCTCGCGCTCACCCTGCACCGCCGTCCGGGCGACGCCACCCGCCTGCACGCACTCGCCCAGATGGCGCAGGACGCGCGCGTGTCAACGGTGGCCACCAACGACGTGCTGTACCACGACCCGTGCCGGCGCATCCTGCACGACGTGGTCACCTGCATACGCGAGGGCTGCACCATCGACGATGCCGGCTTCCGCCGCACGCGCGCGCCCGAACGCCACCTCAAGCCGCCCGAGGAGATGGCACGGCTGTTCGCTGCCTACCCCGACGCCGTCGCCCGCACACAGCAGATCGCCGAGCGCTGCTGCTTCAGCCTGCGCGAACTGTGTTACCAGTATCCACACGAAACCGAACCTGGCAGCACCGCGCAGCAGACTCTCGAGCGCCTGACCTGGGAGGGTGCCGCGCGCCGCTACCAAGGTGCGACGCCGGACAGGGTGGCAGACCAGCTCAGGCACGAACTGGAACTGATCGCCACGATGGCCTACGCGCCGTACTTCCTCACCGTGAACAACATCGTCCGTTTCGCCGTCTCCCGCGACATCCTGTGCCAGGGCCGCGGCAGTGCTGCCAACTCGGCGGTGTGCTACGTGCTCGGCATCACCGCCATCGACCCGGTGCAGAGCAACCTGCTGTTCGAACGCTTCCTCAGCACCGACCGCCACGAACCGCCCGACATCGACGTCGATTTCGAGCACGAGCGGCGCGAGGAAGTGATCCAGTGGATCTACCAGACCTACGGCCGCGACCGTGCGGCCCTGTGCGCCACCGTGGCACGCTACCGCTCCCGCGGCGCGGTGCGCGAAGTTGGCAAAGTGCTTGGCTTGACCGAGGACGTTACCGCATCGCTCGCCGGCCAGGTGTGGGGCTGGAGCAGCGACGGCGTGGACGAGGAACACGCCGAAGCGCTGAACCTGAACCTGTCGGACCGCCGGCTTCGCCTGACTCTGGACATCGCACGCGATCTGATCGGCTTTCCGCGCCACCTCTCGCAACATCCCGGCGGCTTCGTGCTGACGCAGGACAGGCTGGACACGCTGGTGCCGATCGAGCCGGCGTCGATGGTCGACCGCCAGGTGATCGAGTGGGACAAGGACGACATCGACCACATGCGGTTCATGAAGGTGGACGTGCTTGGCCTGGGCATGCTCGGCTGCATGCGCCGCGCCTTTGACTTGCTCGCCGAACATCGTGGCCTGGACTACAACACTATCGCCGACGTGCCGACGGAGGACGCCGCCACCTACCGGATGATCCAGCGCGCCGACACCATCGGCGTGTTCCAGATCGAAAGCCGCGCGCAGATGTCCATGCTGCCGCGGATGAAGCCGAAGGAGCTGTACGACCTGACGATAGAAGTGGCCATCGTGCGCCCGGGTCCCATCCAGGGCGACATGGTGCATCCTTACCTGCGCCGCCGCGACGGTTTGGAAAAACCCGAGTATCCGACGCCGGAGCTCGAACGCGTGCTCGGCAAGACGCTCGGCGTGCCGCTGTTCCAGGAACAGGCGATGCAGGTGGCCATCGTCTGCGCCGGCTTCACCGCCACGCGCGCCGACCAGCTGCGCCGCGCCATGGCGACCTTCAAGGTGACAGGCGGAGTCAACAAGTTCCAGGCCGAGCTGATCGAAGGCATGGTCGCCAACGGCTACAAGCGCGAGTTCGCCGAGCGCACCTTCAAGCAGATCGAAGGTTTCGGCAGCTACGGTTTTCCCGAAAGCCACGCCGCCAGCTTCGCGCTGATCGCCTACACCAGCTCGTGGATGAAGTGCCACCACCCGGACGTGTTCGCCTGCGCGCTGCTCAACGCACAGCCGATGGGCTTCTACGCACCGGCGCAGATCGTGCGCGACGCGCGCCAGCACGGCGTGGCGGTGCGTCCCGCCAGCATCAACGACAGCCGCTGGGATTGCACGCTGGAACCGGCACACCACCCGGCCATGTTGGATCACCCGTCTGCTGAGGATGCCCGACAAGCCAAAGGCCTGCAGCATCCGACCAGCCCTGCCGAGGAAGCCGCGGCAAAGGCTCTCGCCGGCCGCGCTCATCCCCTGCGGCTCGGCCTGCGCATGGTCAAGGGACTGCCGGAAAAGGATGCAGTGCAACTGATCAACAACCGGCACGAGTCTTACAGCAGCATCGCCGACCTGCACCGCCGCACGCACATTGCAATCGCCAGCCTCGAACGCCTGGCCGAGGCGGACGCTTTTTCCTGCTTCGGCCTGGACCGCCGCGAAGCGCTCTGGCAAGTGCGCGCACTCTCGCCGGCAGACCTGCCGCTGTTCGCCGGACGGGAGGACTTCAACGAGGCGCCAACAGCCATCTTACCGATGCGGCCGGGCCGCGAGGTGGTGGAGGACTACCGCAGCATCGGCCTCACGCTGCGCCGTCATCCGATCAGCTTCCTCCGCGACGAGCTCGCGGCGTCCGGCAACATCCGCGCAGCCGAGCTCGCCCACACGCGAGACGGCAAGCGCGTGTCCATCGCCGGCATCGTGTTGGTGCGTCAGAAGCCCGGCAGCGCCAAAGGCACCATGTTCATCACCATCGAGGACGAGACCGGCCACGCAAACCTGATTATCTGGTCTACAATCTTCGCCAAGCAGCGGCGGCTGATCCTGTCTGCCGGCATGATCGCCTGCCACGGCAAGCTGCAGCGCGAAGGCAGCGTGATCCACGTGGTGGCTGACAGGCTCGAGGACCTCTCGGACATGCTGCGCAGCATTGGCCATCGCGATGAGGCGTTTCCGTTCCACACCGGGCGGGGAGATGAGGCCAAGCATGGCGGGGCGCCGGACATGCGGGGGATCAAGGTGAGCACTCGGGATTTTAGGTAGGAAGCAAGCGCTTCTTTTTTGAGAAAAAAGAAGCAAAAAACTTTTGGTCCGGCTGTCGCGGGCGGCTGAAGGGCTCCCGCGGCCTTGTCGGATTGACTGATCTGCATCCGAGGCGCCACGCGCCGGTGCATCACCTGCTTGTCTGGATTACCCCTGCAAGGATCGTGACGCTCGGCACCGAAGCCGGAGACAGTACAACAACCGCACTGACCTTGCTGCAGGTTCGGCGTTCGACGGTTGATACTGTATCGGCAGCGCAAATATCGGCGACCTTCGTCTCAGGCCTACCGAAATCTTGCCGGTGAGCTTGGACGTCAAGGCCGATGCGAGCCGGCTGGCGATCAGACTGCCGCTCGTGCTGCTGGTGGTAACCTGCCTTTGCAGCGTTGCCGTCTTACTCGTTGGTGCATCGTATCAGGGGAATCCGCACTGGCATAACGCGTCGCAGGCATGTCTGCGCACAGCGCCAGTGTGTGCGCGGCAGTCGCGTGCTACTTGCGCGTCATCTACGTGCCCCGCACGCGCCTCGTCGTGGACGACGGCTGCGTAGCCGTCTCTCAGCCGCTATCAACGTGGCAAGTCGCTTGGGCTGACGTAGAAAGCGTGACGGAAACAGGTTGGCTGACGCCCACGCACCGCGGTGGCATCGGCGCAGGCGTCAGTCTCAAACTGAGGTCAGGAAGATCCACGCGTATTACCGATGTTTTCGAAATCAACCGCAAACAACTGGCACGCAAATTGAAGTCTGAACCGAGCCTACAGTGACAAAGCTTTGGTTCTTTTTTACAAAAGAACCGCTGCCTGGTCTTCAGTCGCTCCCCCCATCCGCAGCCAATCCAGCCGCCTCGATCCCCGCAATAGCCGCACGCTCGTCGTTGTCACCAATGTCGCCGCTTATGCCGACCGCGCCGATGATCGCACCCGCAGCGTCGCGCACCAGCACGCCGCCAGGCCCTGCAACCAGGCCGCCGGCCACCACCGTGCTGAGCGAGGCGAAGAAGCTGGGCGCCTCACGCGCACGCTTGGCCAGCGTGCGTGAACCCAAACCCATAGCAAGCGCACCGTTGGCCTTGCCGTGCGCGATGTCCCAGCGGCTGCGGCTGGTGCCGTCCTCGGCGGCACAGGCTTTGGGCGCAGCGCGGGAGTCGAGCACCAGCACCAGCAACGGCAGGAGCTTTTCCGAGCGTGCGTAAGCCAGCGCGCCACTGACGATGGCTTCGGCCTGTTGAAGGGTGATGTCGGTCATTGCGCGCGTTCCCTGTTGAAATCGGCCAAGGCAAGAAGGCAGTTCTTTTTTAAAGAAAGAACCAAAAAAACGTTTATCACCTGGTATCCGTCTGCAGAACGGTCCGCGACAGCCGAGACAGAAGTTTTTCGGGTTTTTTAAAAGAAACTGCTTCCTTACGCTTCCTGCAAAGCCGCCACCTTCCGCCCCCGCGCGCACACCGCGCGCGTCAGCGCCACCAGCTCGCCAAGCGACAGCACGATGGTCTCCTCGTTGCCCTGGCTGCGCAACGTGGCCAGCGTCTCGCTGTCGCCGTGCGCGTGCCATAGGCACACCACAACGGCCGCCTGCGGCATCTGGCGCTCGATCCGGCGCAGCAGGTAGCGCATCGCCGCCGGCGAGCTGCCCTGCTCCAGGGCGGACAGGCAGACCAGCCGGGCCGCGCTCATTATCTCTGGCGCAGCTTGCCTGGCACCCAGGATCTGGTTGGTCTCCGCACGCGCGCCGAAGCCGGCCTGCCGCAGCACCTGCACGGCCATCTGTGCGCCCAGATCGTCCAGCTGGCCGCGGCTGGGGATGCACAGCACTGCCCCATCTTCCCGCCAGTCGTCCGGCACGCCGGCCGCGTCCGCGCCGGACAGCACCAGCCCCGCGGTGTAAAGCGAGGCCAACAGCTTCTCGATCTGCTGGTGGATCGCCTCCAGCCGTTCGAAGGCCAGCGCGTCGCGGGCCAGGTCCGCCTGCGCCAGCGCCAGGCCGCGCAGCGCCACGCGGTCGTAGTACTCGGCGAGCGAGGTGCGGTCGACGGCGATGCGTGCCTGCGCCGCCAGCACGCGGGCGTTGCCCTCCAGCGCGCGCTGATAGAACGTCTCCTCGGCATCGAGCGGCGGGCTGTCGCCCAGCATCACCTCGAGGAAGCGCAAGCTTTCCACGTGCCGGCCGATCACCACCAGGCAGACGGTCAGTGGGGTGGCCAGCAGCAGGCCCACGGGTCCCCACAGGAACGCCCAGAACGTGGCCGCCATGATCACCGCCAACGGCGAGAGGCCGGTGCTGTGGCCGTATAGCAGCGGTTCGACCACCTGGCCCATCACCAGCTCGCTCAGTGCGTAGAGCAGCAGCACAACCACAGCGAGGCTCCAGCCTGGCGAGACGGCCAGTGCGAGCAGCAGCGGCGGCGCTAAGGCGATGTAGGTGCCGATAAAGGGCACGAAGCGCATCATGCCGGCCAGGATGCCCCACAGCACAGGGTTGGGCAGGCCGGAGATGGCCAGCCCAGCGCCGATCCAGGTGCCGAAGGCAGCGTTGATCCCCACTTGGATCAGGAAGAAGCGGGACAGGCGGCGGGCCGCGTCGTTCATCGCCAGGATGGTGCGGTGCAGGTCCGCCCGGCCCACCAGGCGCACCAGGCGGTCGCGCAAATCCTCGCGGAACAGCAGCACGAAGACGACGAAGATCAGCACCACGCCGAAGGTGGCCAGGATGGGCAGCAGCGGCGTCACCACCGTGCGCACGATCACCAGCGCGGAGGAGCCCTGGGCGCCGGCAGGGCCGGCCTGGCCGTGCGCGCCGGAGGGTGAGACCACGGCGACGCTGGTGTGGTCACCGGCGGCTTTGGCCACGCCCGGCGAAGCGGAGCCCAGCACGTTGTCCAGCGAGGCGGACAGCTGCTCGCTCAGGTCGTGGCCAAGCGGCAGCGTGGTCAGCTTGTGGCGGATCGTCGCCTCGTAGCTGGGCAGGCCTTGCGCAAGGGTTTCCAGCTGCCTGCCAACTACCATGCCGACGCTGCCGATCAGCACGAAGGCTAGCAGCACGGTGATCATTACCGGCAGCGTGCGGCCCAGCCTGGCACGCTGCAGCACGCCTACCGCGGGCGCCAGCACGAAGGCCAGCAGCACCGCCAGCACGAACGGCACCAGCAATTCCTGACCGAAATACAGGCCGGCCACGACGACGGGGCCGATGATCCAGGGGATGAGCTTGGCAGGGGGGCCCTGGGTGGTTTCGGACATTGCGAGGGCCTTCGGAGAAAGAGAAAGCAAGGCCTTCTTTTTTGGGAAAAAAGAAGCAAAAAACTTTTGCCTCGGCTGTCGCGGACCTTCCCAACGACGTGTGCCCAAGTGACAAAGGTTTTTTGGTTCTTTTTTGCAAAAAAGAACAGCTTGCTTGCTTCTTACCGGGAGAGATCAAATGACCAAAATCCTGCTTGTGGAAGACCACGAGGAGCTGTGGGACTTCCTCTCCCGCCGCCTGCGCCGGCACGGCTTCGAGGTGGCGCTGGCCCATGACGGCCAGCAGGCGCTGGACCAGACGCAGGCCGAACAGCCTGACGTGGTGCTGCTGGACATGGATCTGCCGGTGATGGACGGCTGGACCGTGGCCCGCCGTCTGCGAGAGGACCCGGTGCACGCCCGCACCGCCATCATCGCGCTGACCGCCCACGCGATGGCAGGCGACCGTGCCCGCGCGCTGGAAGCCGGCTGCGACGACTACCACTCCAAGCCGGTCGACTTCCCGGCACTGCTGCTGCAGATCGACGACGTGCTGCTGCGGCGCGAGGAGGAGGATGCGTGACGCTGCCGCGCCGGCCTGCCTGATGACCAGGTCGTTCCGATCTGGTAGTGTCCTGCGGTGCCGGCCGCGCCGGCGGGAAAGGCCGGGCTGATGGATCACGCGGAGCGCACGATCGAGGCCGCCGAACTGCGGATTGCCGAGCTGGAGAAGCTCATCTCCAACGTCAGGCACGACGTGAACGGGGCGCTGACGCCGGCGCTGATGGTGGCCGACCGGCTGGCGTCAAACGAGGACCCGGCGCTGCGCCGGTCCGGGGAGAAGATCGGCGAGTCCATCTTGCGGGTGACAAAGATGTTGAAGGCGACGCGGGACCTGGTGCCGTCGAAGAAAAAGTAAGGCCTTCTTTTTCGAGAGAAAGAAGCAAAAAGCTTTTACTGCGGCTGTCGCGGACGGCTGAAACGACACGCTTCACCAACACGCATTATACAGAGACAAAAGTTTTTTGGTTCTTTTTTTCAAAAAAGAACCGCTTGCTTCCTACTGGCAGCCAGTAGCGCCCCCATCCAGCGGAACAACAACGCCAGTAACGTAGGCGGAAGCCGGCGAACACAGGAACCCCGCCAGCCCGAGCATGTCCGCAGGCTGCCCGATGCGTCCCTGCGGAATGGAACGCTCGATCTCCGCACGGTGCTCTCCGTCGTCCAGCGCGTAGGCCATCATCTTCGTCGCGAACGGGCCAGGTGCAATCGCGTTGACGTTGACATGGTCGGCTGCCAGCCGGGCGGCGAGCGTGCGCGTCAGGTGGTGCAGCGCGGCCTTGCTTGCGTTGTAGGAAAACGTCGTGCCGCTGCCATAGGCGTGCAGCCCGGCGACCGAGCCGATGTTGACCACCCGCGCAGGGTCCTGCGCAGTGCCGGCGGCGCGCAGCACCGGCAGCAATTGCTGGGTGAGGAAGAAGACGGACTTGACGTTCAGGTCCATAACACGGTCCCAGCCGATTTCGGGGAAGTCCTCGATCGGCGCGCCCCAGGTGGCGCCTGCGTTGTTGACCAGTATGTCGAGCTTTGCCTCCCGCGCGCGCAGCTCGCCGGCCAGGCGCAGCACCTCGTCGTGGCGTGAGAGGTCGGCCGGCAGGCTGACGCACTCGCCATGTTGCGAGAGCTCGGCGGCAACCTTGTCGCACACCTCCGCCTTGCGCGAGGAGATGTACACCTTGACGCCGGCACGCACGAAGCCGTCGGCCACGAACAGCCCCAACCCGCGCGAGCCGCCGGTGACCAGTGCCGTCTTGCCGGCGATGCGGAACAGCGCGTCGAGCTGCATCAGAATATCTCGAACAGGCCGGCAGCACCCATGCCGCCGCCGATGCACATCGTCACCACGCCCAGCTTCGCCCCGCGCCGCTTGCCCTCCGTCAGCACGTGGCTGACGCAGCGCGCGCCGGTCATTCCGTAGGGATGGCCGATGGAGATGGATCCGCCGGAGACGTTGTATTTGTCAGGGTCGATGCCGAGACGGTCGCGGCAATACAGGCATTGCGAGGCGAACGCCTCGTTCAGCTCCCACATGTCGATGTCGTCTACGCTCAGCCCGTGACGCTCCAGCAGCCGCGGCACGGCGAATACCGGGCCGATGCCCATCTCGTCCGGATCGCAGCCGGCGATCGCCATGCCACGATAGGCACCCAACGGCTGCAGCCCGCGCCGCTCCGCCTCGCCGCGCTCCATCATCACCATCGCCGCCGCGCCATCCGACAGTTGCGACGCGTTGCCGGCGGTGACGTACCTCCCCTGCTTGATTGTCTGGCCGTCCTTGAACACCGGCTGCAGCTTCTGCAGGTCCGCCAGCGTCGTCTGCGGCCGGTTGCCCTCGTCGGCCGACAGCGTCACCTCGCGCTCGCTGGTCTCGCCGCTCGCCTTGTCCACCACCACCATCGTCGCCGTGACGGGAACGATCTCGCGGTCGAACCGCCCTTCGGACTGCGCCTGCGCAGTGCGCTGCTGCGATTGCAGCGCGTAGGCGTCCTGATATTCGCGGCTGACGTTGTAGCGCTCGGCCACGATTTCGGCCGTCTCCAGCATCGTCATGTAGAGCTGCGGCACGTGCTCGCGCAGCCACGGGTCTCCGGCGCGGTAGCGGTTGGCCTTGTCGTTCTGCACCAGCGAGATCGATTCCACGCCGCCGCCGACAACGATCTCCATCTGGTCGTCGATGATCTGCTTGGCCGCTGTGGCAACACCCATCAGCCCCGACGAACACGCGCGCTGCACCGTCATCCCCGCAACGCTTTTCGGCAACCCGGCACGCAAGGCCGCCTGGCGCGCGACGTTGCCGCCGGTCGAACCCTCCGGCATGCCGCAGCCCAGCACCACGTCCTCGATCTCGGCCGGGTCCACACCGGCGCGACGCACCGCCTCGCCCACCGCATACGCCGCAAGCGAGGCACCGTTGGTGTTGTTGAACGCGCCCTTGTAGGCGCGCCCGATCGGGGTGCGGGCGACCGATACGATGACGGCTTCGCGCATGGTTGTTGGTCCTGTGTGGGTCTTGTCGTGAAAAGCAAAGCAAGCAGTTCTTTTTTAAAAAAAAGAACCAAAAAACTTTTGTTCCCTTGGGCGCGCGCTGCCGGAAAAGTCCGCGACAGCCGCGACAAAAGCTTTTTGCTTCTTTTTCTCGAAAAAGAAGTGCTTTCTGACTGTGTTTTCAAAGTGGATTGACGAGTAAGCTTGCGTGTTTTCTGAGGCACCTAAGCGGATCGGCTTGCCTGGCGCTTTCCAAACGGACACTCAAGCCCCCGCCACTGTCATCCCGTCCACCCGGATCGTCGGCGCGTCCGTCCCCCGCCTGAACACCAGGTCGTTAGCCGGCCGCAACGCCATGAACATGTCGTTCAGATTGCCGGCGATGGTGATCTCCGCCACCGGCTCGGCCAACGCGCCGCGGCGGATCATGAACCCTGCAGCGCCGCGGCTGTAGTCGCCGGTCATGCCGTTGATGCCCGAGCCGATCAGCTCGGTGACGTAGACGCCCTCCTCGATGTCGGCCATCAGCTCCGCCGGCGTCACCGCGCCGGCCGCCATGTACAGGTTGGTGGCCGATGGCCCAGGCGGCCCGCCGGTGCCGCGGCTGGCGTGGCCGGTGGTGCGCAGGCCCAACTGGCGGGCGCTGCGGCTGTCCAGCAACCAGGTGGTCAGCACGCCGTCCTCGATTAGGGCGCGCGGCTGGGTGGCCACGCCCTCCGCGTCGAAGGTGCCGGAGCGCGAGCCGCGGATGCGCCGCGGGTCGTCATGGATGTGCACCCCGGCGGCAAACAGCCGCTGGCCCATGCGGTCTTTCAGGAAGCTCGTGCCGCGCGCCACGCTGCCGCCGTTGATGGCACCCGAGAGGTGGCTGACCAGGCTGCCGGACGTGCGCGGGTCGTACACCACCGGCATCCGCCCGGTCTTCGGCCGCGTCGGGTTAAGGCGGGAGACGGCGCGCTCGCCGGCGCTATGGCCGATCTCGCCAGGGTCCTGCAGGTCGGCGAGGTGGACGGCGCCGTGGTAGTCGTAGTCGCGCTGCATGCCCGTGCCGGCGCCGGCGATGACGCTGGCCGAGTGCGAGTGGTAGCTGCGAGAGTAAGCGCCGGCGAACCCGGCCGACGTCGCCAGGAACATCTCGGTGCGTCCGAACCCGGCGCTGCCGCCCTCCGAGTTGGTCACGCCGTGCACGGCCAGCGCTGCCGCCTCGGCCGCCTCGGCGCGGGCGATCAGCGCCGCCACGTCCGGCTCCACCGGGTCGACCAGGTCGAGAAAGCCCGCATCAGCCGGGGTCACGGCTTCGGCGCACAAATCGGCCAGCGGGTCGTCCGGCACCACGCGCGCCATCGCGACCGCGCGCTCGGCCAACGCGGCAAACCGCGCAGGGTCCACGCTGGTGGCCGACACGATGGCGCTCTTGGCGCCGCAGAACACGCGCAAGCCCAGGTCGCGGGATTCCGAGCGCTCAAGCGTTTCGGTCTGGCCGAGGCGGCGCTCCACGCTGAGCGACGTGCGGCCGACCAGGATGGCGTCGGCCCGCTCGGCACCGGCTTTGCGGGCGCTGGCGAGGAGGGAGTCTAGGAGGTCGAGGCTCATGAGGGCACCAGAAGAAAGCAAGCAGTTCTTTTTTGAAGAAAAGAACCAAAAAACTTTTGTCTCTCTCGGGTGCTCGTTGGTGAAACGTGTCGTCTCAGCTGTCCGCGACAGCGCTCGCAAAAGCTTTTTGCTTCTTTTTCTCGAAAAAGAAGGCCTGGCTTTTGCCTATCATCGCCAGAAGCCGCGTTCATGCCGCCAAACGCATGCTGATGTCCGACAGGCTAGGCACGCTCTGCGCCGGCCCCATTGCCGCCAGCGTCGGTGTTCCACGGAAGATCCGCGCGGCGGCGCGGCGCACGTCCTCCACCGTCACCGCGTCCAGCTTGGCCACCGTCTCGGCGGTGGGGATGATGCGGCCGAACACCTGCATCTGGCGGGACAGCTGTTCGCAGCGGCTGCCGGTGCTCTCCATGCTCATCAGCAGGCTCGCCTTCACCTGCGCCCGAGCGCGGCGCAGCTCGGCGTCGCCGGCGTCGAGCTGCACGCGGTGCAGCTCCTCGAGCGTGACTGGGACCAGCTCGGCGGCCTCGGACTCGCCGGTGCCGGCGTAGATGCCGAACAGGCCGGTTTCCATGTAGGGCGCGGCGAAGGAGTAGATCGAGTAGACCAGCCCGCGCTTCTCGCGGATTTCCTGGAACAGCCGGGAGGACATGCCGCCGCCGAGCAGGCCGGACAGCAGCAGCGCCGGGTAGTAGTCCGGGTCCTTGTAGCCGACTGAGGGGAAGCCCAGCACGATGTGCACCTGGTCGAGGTCGCGCTCCTCGCGGAACTCGCCGCCGCCGTAGCGCCCGGCTTCGACCGGCGCGGGCATTTCGCTCGGCAGGTCGGCGAAGTGCTTGGCGACCAAATCCACCACCCGGTCGTGTTCCAGCTTGCCGGCGGCGGCCACCACCACGTTGCCGGCGGCGTAGTGCCGGCGCATGTAGCCGGCGATCTCGGCGCGGCTCATGTTGCGGATGATCTCCTCGGTGCCCAGCACCGGGCGGCCCATCGGCTGGGACGGGTAGGCGGCTTCCTGGAAGTGGTCGAAGATGATGTCGTCCGGCGTGTCGTTCGCCTGGCCGATCTCCTGCAGGATCACGCCGCGCTCGCGCTCCACCTCCTCGGGCGCGAAGGTGGAGTGGGTGAGGATGTCGCCGATGATGTCGGCGCCGAGGTCGAGGTCCTCCTTCAACATCTTCACGTAGTAGGCGGTCTGCTCTCGGGCGGTGTAGGCGTTGATGTGGCCGCCGACGTTCTCGACCTCCTCGGCGATCTGCGCCGCGGTCCGCCGCTCGGTGCCCTTGAAGGCCATGTGCTCGAGGAAGTGGCTGACGCCGTTCTGTGCGGCCTCCTCGTTGCGGGTGCCGCTGGCGACGTAGGCGCCGAGCGAGATGGTCTCCACCCGGTCCATCTGTTCGGTGACCACGGTGAGGCCGGAGGGCAGCGTGGTGACGCGGATGGCGCCGGCTTCGGTCGGTGACTCGGTCATCAATGGTTCCTTGCGACGAAAGCGCGGATGGCGGCCTGCACCTGGCCCAGGTCGTTCGGCAGGTGGGAGAAGTGTTCCTGCCTTTCATATAGGTCCGCAAGGTGCGGCGGCAGAGGGGGCCGCGCGCCGGTGGCCTGCGCCATCGCGTCGGGGAACTTGGCCGGGTGGGCGGTGGCCACCGCAATGCTGGGCAGGTGGGCACACGAGTGGGCACGGGCGGCGGCCACGCCGATGGCGGTGTGCGGGTCGGCCAGGTAGCCGCACTCGGCGTGCAGGCGGGCGATCTCGGCGGTGGTGCCGGCATCGTCCAGCCGGAAGCCCTGGAACAGGGTTTTGGCGCGCGCCAGGCACTCTGGCGGCACGTCCATGCGGCCGACGGCGCGGAAGCCGGTCATGGTGGCGGCGGTAAGCGGGGCGTCGCGGCCGAGCATCTCGAATAGCAGGCGCTCGAAGTTGCTGCTCACCGCAATGTCCATGCTGGGCGAGAGGCTGGGCTCGACGGGGCGCACCGACATGTCGCCACGGTCGAAGAAGCGGGCGAGGATGTCGTTGCGGTTGCTGGCCACCGTCAGCCGGGCGATCGGCACGCCCATGCGCCTCGCGGCCCAGGCGGCCAGCACGTTGCCGAAGTTGCCGGTGGGCACGGCGAACGCCACCTCGCGTTCCGGCGCCCCCAGGGCCAGCGCGGCGGCCACGTAGTACGGGATCTGGGCGGCGATGCGGGCCCAGTTGATGGAGTTCACCGCCGAGAGGCGCATGTCCGCGCGGAAGTCCGCGTCCGCGAACATGGCTTTGACCAGGTCCTGGCAGTCGTCGAACGTGCCGTCGATGGCGATGTTGGCGACGTTCGGCGCGTCCACCGTGGTCATCTGCCGGCGCTGCACCTCGCTGGTGCGCCCGGCCGGATGAAGGATGGCGACGTCGATGCGCGCGCGGCCGCGGCAGGCTTCGATGGCGGCCGAGCCGGTGTCGCCGGACGTGGCGCCCACGATGGTGACGCGCTGGTCACGCGCGGCCAGCGCGTGGTCGAACAGCCGGCCCAGCGGCTGCATCGCCAGGTCCTTGAACGCCAGCGTGGGGCCGTGGAACAGCTCGAGCGACCACAAGTTGGGCGCCAACTGGACCAGCGGGATGGTGGCCGGGTGGCGGAAGCCTGCGTAGCTGTCGCGGCAGATGGCCTGCAGCGCCTCGAACGGGACGCAGGCACCGGTGAACGGGGCGATCACTCGGGCGGCGACTTCGGCGTAGGGAAGGCCACGCAGCGCGCGCAGGTCGGCGTGGGAGAAATGCGGCCAGGCCTCCGGCATGAACAGGCCGCCGTCTTCGGCCAGGCCGGCAAGCAGGACACCGGAGAAGTCGCGGTGGGGGGCCTGGCCTCGTGTGGAGACGTAGTTCATGGAGACGCGGGCCTAGGGGAAGAAAGCAAGCAGTTCTTTTTTGAAAAAAAGAACCAAAAAACTTTTGAGTCCTGAGGTGCGCGGTGCGGAGCGGTCCGCGACAGCCGTGACAAAAGTTTTTTGCTTCTTTTTTTCAAAAAAGAAGGCCTTTCTTACTTACTGCGGTGCCACCTTAGCCGGCGTCCGCGCGAGTGACTTGATCGCCGGCCGCGGCTTGCCGGACGCCTCGCCGATCTCGCGGTCCTGTGCCTCGATGAAGGTGCGTGCCGGCGCGTCGCCGTCCAGCCCGCCCAGCTCGGTGTAGGGCACCCGGCGGTTGGAGCTGCGGGTGCCGTCCTCGTACATCACGTCGAAGGCGATGAAGCTGCTGAGGATTTTGCGCTTAGGCGGCATCGGGGGCGTCCGGCTCGGGGGCGTCCGGGCTGGGCTCGGGCTCGGGTTCGCCGGCCGCGGCGCGGCGCTTGGCTTCGGCCTTTTCCAGGCGCTTGGCCTCAGCCTTGGCTTCCTTCGCGCGCTCGCGTTCGGCGCGTTGGAAATTGTAGTTTGGTTTGAAGACCATCTGGGGTTCCTCAGGGCTCGCGCGTGCGCGGTTGGCCGCGGTGTATGGCAGGAAGATGGCGCGGGGGCCACCTCCGGGCAACATCGGGCCACACCTAGCCTGGCCGGGCGGGGTGTGGCCTTCCAGCCCAGGCCGCCGACAACTCGGCTGAAAGCGCCTGAACAACGGCAACCGGTGATTGCGGAACCGTAGTCATGCCAGACCCAAGGTAATGGTTGTGCAACTATTTTCTATTACACTCTTAAGAAGAAAACTCGTTACGCTGCGCTACTGTTAAGTTAATCTATTCGGACTAGCACCGTTTCACAGGAATGAGTACTTCGTAAACGCAAATAGACATTGCATTAACCTAACAATCTATTTATTTAGGAAATCATCACGTTTCTCTCATAAAATGGCGGTGCGGCCCGTGTTCACCATAGCCAGAAAACCGGTCCGCCGGGCGCGCCTCCGCGGTGGACATGTGGAAACCCGCGCTGCTTGTGTGCTGCGCCGGCGAGGCTTGCGGAACGACCGTAGCGCCGCCGCAGCGCTGGAGTTTGCGATCGCCACGGTGCCGTTTCTCGCTTTGCTGCTGTTCTTCTTCGAGATTGGACTGGACTACTACTATCAGACGGCACTCGACTACGGCATCGCCAAGAGCGCGCGGCAGGTGCAGATCGGCAACGCGCAGTCGATCAGCACGCCGCAGGATTTCAAGGCTAAGCTACTGTGTCCCGCGCTGTTGGGTCTGTTGGATTGCGACACGATCAACGTGGCATCGGTGACCATCGCCGGCGCACCGGACTACTACCACGCGACGCTGCCCAGTCCGACGCAGAACGGAACGATGTCGCTTTCCGGGTACTCGGCAGGTTTCACCACGGGCAGCCAGAACTCGCCGATGTACCTGCAGGCAATGATGCAGAGCCCAAGCCTGATCGCCGGCCTCATCCCCGGCTTCGCCACGCCGACCGGCTCGGGCCGGGTACGCCTGACCGTCTCGTCGACCGCCTTCATTAACGAGAACTACGCCAATGCAACGTCACCTTCGAGCTGACCCCCGCACCGCACAAACTGCCGGCCCGGACAGCGTGCATCACGACAGGCGCGGCGTCGCCGCCATGGAGTTTGCGCTGATTGCGCCGGTGCTCGGCGTGCTCGTCATGGGCATGATCGACGTGGAGCAGGCGCTGGTCACCCAGAAACGCGTGGCAGACGTGGCCCACCAGATCGCAATGATGGCGACGGAGCAGGCGGTGGAGTACCAGACCAACCACAGCCTCGTCATCACGCCCGCCGAGGCGCAGGTGGCACTGAGCGCCATCTACGCGATGATGCCGGAACTGCGCGCGCCGGCGTCCGGCACGCGCTACAACGTCACCCTGTCCAGCATTGCTTTCCCGGAGGATGCGCAGGGCGACTTCAACCCTGCGGTCGCCTGGAGCGTCGCAATGAGCAACCTGAACGGCAAGACAGCGGACACGCTGATCACCAGCACGCCGATCGCGCCGTTCCAGCGCGTGTGCAACGTGGCGCCGGTAGAGGTCGCCGCCAACCAGCCGGTGACGCTGCAGAACCTGCCGATCGCCAACATGGTGGCGCTGGCGCCGATCTTGGTGGTGGACCTCACCTACACCTACACGCCAATCTTTGGCCGTTTTGTTCATCCCGCAACCGGGACGATCACCTTCAGCCGCACGGCGATGTTGATGCCGCGGACGTTCCAGCCGCAGTCGCAGTGGGTGCTGCCGTTCCCGCTTCCGCCAGGACTAGCCAAGAAGGGCAAAGGCGCCGGACCGCAGAGCCAGAGCGCGATCTACTACAACGATCCCACCACGCTCACACCGGACGCAGTGTGCCCCGGCTACTACTACTCGCTATCCCAGCTGACCCTCTGACCCGATACGCAAAGGGATCGACGCACGTGAAGACCTCCGCCAGAAACGCATCCTGCCTGCGAGACTCCGCAAACGGCACAGTTACCATCATCTTCGCCGCGGCCGCCGTACCGATCGTGCTGTTGACCGGCCTAGCCTTCAGCTTCGGCCTACTCACCGTTGCTAAGGAGCAGCTCGACCTCGCATCCGATACCGCGGCTCTGGCGGCGGCGAGCACTGCTGCGAGAAGCTTCACCGCCGGCCAGACCGACTACATCAGCGAGGGCACCGCGGCCGGCGAGCAGTGGTTCCAGAATCAGTCGGCGGTGATCCTGGGCTCGCTCAGCAAACCAACTGACACTGTCAAGGTCACGCAGTCAGGCGGATCGTTCTCGGCCACGGTCAGCTATACCGCCAGCGTCGCCAGCGTTTTGGGCAACTGGTTCGGCAGCTCGGGCGTGGTCACCACCCAGGGCACGGCCCAGCAGCAGGTGTATGGCTCCGGCCTGACCAACACCTCGTCGGTGACGATCACCACGAACGCCTTTGTCGACGTGGACTTCCTGCTGGACAACTCGTCTTCGATGATGATCGGCGCAACCGAGACCGACATCCAGCGCCTCGGTGCCCTGCTCTACCAGATCCAGGGCGTGACCATGCCGGCGAGCGCTGCAGGGCTGCAGAACTACCACTGCGCCTTTGCCTGCCACTGGACGCAAACCGGCGGTGGAACGGACTACTACGCCGTCGCGCGCGCCGCCAGCCCGGCGATAACACTGCGCTGGGACGTGCTGCAGAGTGCCATGCAGACCGCGATCACCCAGATGCAGACGCTGGAGGTCATCCCGAACCAGTTCGACATCGGCGTCTACAGCTTCGGCGACCCGTCCTTCGCGCCGCTCAAGACGATCTACCCCGACAACACCGACATCAGCGCGGCCAAGACGGTGGTCGCCGCCAACACGTCGCCGGTGGTGATCGACGCCGCCAACACCGATTTTCCGGCGGCGATGACTGCGTTCGCCAACCTGGCCACGCCGGCCGGCGACGGCTCGACGCAACTGGTCCCGAAAAAGGCGCTGATCATCGTCACCGACGGCATCGCCGATTACGGGTCGCGCTCCATCCCCACCAGCGAAGGCCCGATGGACCCGGCCGACTGCGACGCCATCAAGGCCAAGGGCTATCAGGTGTTCGTGCTCTACACGACGTACTCGACCGACTACCCGCTGGTGCTGCTGAACAACCAGAACCTGGCGACGTACATCAACGGCACCGGTCCGGGCAGCCTGGTCGGCAACTTGCAAGCTTGCGCCTCGGGAAGTCAGAACTTCATCCAGGCGAGCAGCCCGGCGGACATCCAGGCGGGACTGACGCAGTTGCTGTCGGTGGCGGTGGGAAGTGCGGCCAAGTACACGCAGTAGTAACAGCAGCCCGAGACGCGACTCTCGGAAGGCCTGCAGGCGGGGAGAAAGCAAGGCCTGCTTTTTTGAACAAAGCAGCAAAAAACTTTTGTCTCGGCTGTCGCGGGCTCTCCCGGAGCGCGTAACTCAGAGAGCAAAGGGCTTTTAGTACTTTTTCGAACAGAACTGCTGGCCTGGCCTGCTACCGATCAACGCTCCAGGCCGCTGGTAAAGCCAAAACCTTTGTTCCCTCGGGCGCGCCGTGTGGGAGAGTCCGCGACAGCGCTAGCAAAAGCTTTTTGGTTCTTTCTCTCGAAAAAGAACTGCTTGCTTTTCCACCTCCGCCGCGTGCCCCTCCACTTTCACCTTCGGCCAGACTTTCTTAACCTGCCCGTCTCCGCCAACAAGAAACGTCGAACGCTCGATCCCCATGTACTTCTTCCCGTACATGGATTTCTCCACCCAGACGCCGTAGGCCTCGCTCAGCGCACCCGCCTCGTCTGACGCCAGCGGGAACGCCAGCCCGTACTTCGCGGCGAACTTGTCAAGCGCGCGCACCGGGTCGCGTGAGACGCCGATCACCTCCAGCCCGAGCTTGCCCAGCTGCGGCAGCGCCTCCTGGAAGGCGCACGCCTCCTTGGTGCAGCCGGACGTGTCTGCCTTCGGATAGAAATACAGCACGTAGGGCCTGCCCTGCAGCGCGTCGGAGCTGACGGTGCGGCCCTGGCTGGCCGGCAGGCTGAACGCGGGCGCGGATGCCCCTTCGGCAAGGCTCATGAAAGGTCTCCCACGATGCGCCGAAAGGCGGCGGACACCCCATCTGCCACGGGCTGCACGCGCGCGGCTAGAGCGGCGTCGGGCCTATCCGCATCGGACAAGCGTGCGGGCAGACGCTCTGATCTTCCGGTGTGTCGGGCATCCCTGTCCGGCGGGTGTTCCGATGTGGCCGGATGTTGTTCCACGGCAATGTCCGGCCCAACCGAGTCCGGCGAGCGCGCCGGAAAGCGCTCTGGCGTCGCGTCCTGGGCAGCCGCACGCGGCCCGTGACCCTGCAGCGCTGGATGCATGCCTGACTTGGTGTGCGTCGCGTCGCCCCGTCCGTTTGGAAACCGCTCTGGATGCAGACGTGGCGCGTTGCCCAACACGTGGTCGAGGGCGCGGTGCAGCTTGGCCACCACCGCGTCCGGGATGACGTCCGGCACCGCGCAGCCGAGGGTGATGCGCAGCAAGCCCTGAACCGCGCGCCACATCGCGTCCGCCTGGATCAGCAGCCGCGCGTCGTCCGGCGACAGCATGCCCGCCCGTGCCAGCCTGGCCAGTGCGATGCGGGTAATAGGCGAACCGGCGCCGGCGCCCGCGCCGCGCAGCTGCAGCGCCTGGGCGATGAACTCCACCTCCATCAGCCCGCCGCGCCGGTGCTTGACGTCCCAGGCGCCCGGGCGCGGCGTCTCTGCCAGCTGCCGCCTGCGCATGGCCAGCGTGTCGGGCAGCACGCAAGCCGGGTCGCCGTGCGCCAGCGCGGTGGCGATGGCGGCGGCCACCCGGGCGCGCAGCCCCGCCGGCCCGGCCACCACCCGCGCGCGGGTCAGCGCCAGGCGCTCCCACGTCCAGGCGCTCTCCCGCTGGTAGCGGGCGAACGCGGGCAGCGACACGGCGACCGGGCCTTTGCCGCCGGACGGGCGCAGCCGCATGTCCACCTCGTAAAGCTTGCCGTCCCGTGTGGGCACGGTGAGTGCGGCCACCACCGCCTGCGCCGCGCGGGCAAAGTATTGGCTGGGCGCCTGGCGAACCGGCCCCCTGCTCTCCTGGGCGTCGTCCGGGTGGTCGTAGATCAGCATCAGGTCTAGGTCAGAGCCGGCCATCATCTCGCGGCTGCCCGCCTTGCCGAGGGCCACCACCACCATGCCGCTGCCCGCCAGCCTGCCGTAGCGGCGCACGTGGTCGCGCAGGACCAGCGGCAGGATCTGGCCGATGGCGGCTTCGGCCAGCGCGGTGCGCGCCGTGCCGGCCGCGTCCTGGTCGATGCGCCCGTCGAGCTCTGCCACCGCCAGGCGGAACTCCTCGCCGCGGACGAACCGGCTGGCGATGGCCAGCGCCTCGTCCGGCGCGCGCGCGTCGTGCAGTTGGGCCGCCAGCGCGCGGCCGGGTACCGGGTCGACGTCCTGCGGCGCCATCAGGCCTTCGATCGCGGCGGGCACGCTGGCCAGGTGGTCGGCCAGCGAGGGGGCCGCACCCAGCACGTCGCCCAGGCGGTCGAGCAGCGCCGGGTTGTGGCGCAGCAACGAGAAGATCTGCACGCCGGCGGGCAGGCGGTAGACGAACTCGTCCAGCCTGGCCCAGGCGGCGTGCGGGCTGGGCTGGCGGTCGATCACCTCTCGCAGCGCCGGCAGCAGCTCGCGCAGCAGGCCACGGGCACGCTCGGTGCGCAGGGCGCGCGGCCGGCCGGCGAGCCAGGACTGCCAGACGGGCGTGGTCCCGCTTTCCTCCGGATGCAGCTGTGGCTGCTCCTGCATCGGCGGCTCGGCAGTGTCCGGCACTGTTTCGGGCTGGGCGAGCACGCCGGAGAAGATGGCGTGCACCCGGTCCATGTGGCCCGCCAGCACCGTAGTGAAGCAGTCAGCCTCCGCGTCAGCGGCCTGCAGGTCACCTGCTCCGCTCCGGTCCAGGGTCGCGCCGGCATCGTCAGTCTGGCTACGCGCGCCGCACCCGGCCATGAAGGCGGCGAACGCCGCCAGGCCCGCTGTCGTGTCCGGCAGGCTGTGGGTCTGCCGGTCGTGCACCATCTGCAGCCGGTGCTCGGTCCGGCGCAGCAGGGCGTAGGCGCCGGCCAGCGTGGCGGCGGTCTCTGCCGGCAGGTGGCCGGCGTCGGCCAAAGCTGCCAGCGCGTCGCAGGTGGCCGCGCAGCGCAGCGCCGGGTTGCGGCCGCCCCAAACCAGCTGCAGCGTCTGGGCGCAGAACTCCACCTCTCTGATGCCGCCCTGGCCCAGCTTGAGGTCGCGGCCCAGCAGACGCTCTGCCGGCGTATCGCCCGAGGGCGACGGCCGGGCCTCGTCCATGCGGCGTTTCATCGCGCGGATGTCGGCGATGGCGGCGAAGTCGAGGTGGCGGCGCCAGACGAACGGGCGGATCGCGTCGAGGAACCGCCGCCCCAGTGCCAGGTCGCCGGCCACCGGACGCGCCTTGATCATCGCCGCACGCTCCCAGGTCTGCGCGGCCCCCTCGTAGTACGCGAGCGCCGTCGGCAGCGAGACGGCGAGCGGCGTGGACGCTGGGTCCGGGCGCAGCCGCAGGTCGGTGCGGAAGACGTAGCCGCCGGCGTCGCGCGCCTGCATCAGGCCGACGAGGTCGCGCGCCAGCCGGGCGAAGGTGGCGGAGAGCGCGTCGGCGTTATAGGCATGCGGTTCGGGGTCGAAGACGAGGATGAGGTCCACATCGCTGGAAAAATTGAGCTCGCGCGCTCCCAGTTTGCCCATCGCCAGCACCGTCAGGCCGGAGCCGCGCGACGGCGCCGCCGGGTGGCGCAGGCGAAGCTCGCCGCGGTCGTGCGCGGCGCGCAGCAGGTGGGACGTGGCCACACGCAGCGCGCCTTCGGCCAGGTCGGACAGGGCGCCGGTCACCTGCGCCAGCGACCAAGCGCCGGAGATGTCGGCGACCGCGGTGGCCAGGGCGACTTGGCGCTTGGCAGTGCGCAGGAGCGTGGCGGTCTGCGGGCGGGCGAGCGCGAGGGGCACGTCCGTCAGCGTGCCCAATGCCAGGTCGCAGACGGCGTCGGGCCCGTGGGAGATGATGGCGGCCAGGGTGGCGGGTTCGCGCTGTGCCAGGTCGGCGAGGTAAGGGCTGTGGGCGCGGAGGAAGGCAAGCATAGAAGAGAAAGCAGTTCTTTTTTGAAAAAAAGAACCAAAAAACTTTTGCGTCCGCTGTCGCGCGCTCGTCGGACAGAACCGCGACAGCGCAAGCAAAAGCTTTCGGCTGCTTTTTTTCGAAAAAGAAGCGCCTGCCTTTGCTGAAGCTCCTCCACCTCATCGGTGAGTTCCTCCTCGGTGTTCTCCTGGTCGCCGCGGTCGCCGCGTGCCTGCTGGCCTGGCGCCTGTCCCAAGGCCCGATCGACGTCACCTCGTTCGTCCGCAGCGCCCAGCCGCGTGTCGCCACGCCCGACCTGCACGTGGTGGTGGGCCAGGCCGCGCTCTCCTGGGCCGGCTGGCACGCAGCGGGCGCGCCGCTGGTGGTTGCCGCCCGCAACGTCGTCGTCGGCAGCGCGGACGGCAGCATTTCGGTGGATGTGCGCCAGGCGAAGGTCGCCCTGTCGGTCTCGCAACTGCTTCTGGCGCGCGTCGTCCCGCGCAGCGTGTCGGTGGACGGGGCCGTCGTGGTGGTGCGCCTCGGGCCGGGCGGCAAGCTGCCGGGCGCGGGTGGGCTGCCGCGCGGCGGCGCAGGCACGTCGTCCGGCTACGGCACGGCGCCGCCCTGGCTCGCAGGCTTGCGCAGCCTCGCGGTGCACCAGGCGACCGTGACGGTGTCCGGCGCGCTGCCCGGCAGCGTGGTGCTGGCCAGGCGCCTGGATCTGGACGTGACGCGCCAGGCGGACGGGGCCGTCGCCGGCAGCGCACACGTGGCGCTGCAGACGGGCGCGGTGCAGGACACAGTGGACGTGCACGCGGCGACGCAGGACGGCGGCACCCGGGTGACGCTCACCACCGGCGCCGTCTCGCCGGCGGCGCTGGCCGGCCTGGCGCCGGGCCTGGCCGCGCTGAGCATGCTGGACGCGCCGGTGCGGCTGACCGCCGAGGCCGAGCTCGGCCCCGCGCTGCAGTTCACCGGCGGCCGGTTGGACGTGGCGGCAGGGGCCGGGGTGCTGCGGGCCGGACAGGGCAGCGTGGCGCTGGCCAGCCTGGCCGCCACGCTCACCGTGCGGCCGGACGAGGCCAGGCTGGACTCCCTGCGGCTCGCTCTGGCGCCGGCCAGCGGCCCGGGCACCACCGGCATGAAGCCGCCGGTGCTGACTGCCAGCGCCACCGCCACGCGCCAGGCCGGAAAGCTGCACGCCAGCTTCACCGCCGCCATCGACGAAGCGGCGCTGGCCGACCTGCCGTATTACTGGCCGGAGGGCACCGGCGGCGGCGCGCGGTCCTGGCTGGTGCAGAACATGCCCGTCGGGCAGGCGCACGGCGCCCAGGTGGCCGGCACGCTGGACGGCGCGGCGGACGGCACTGGCCTGGTGCTGACCGCGCTTTCCGGCGGGCTGGACGCCGACGACGTCACCCTGTTCTGGCTGCGGCCGGTCCCGCCGCTGGAACACGGCCGCGCCCACCTGGTGCTGCAGGGCCCCGACGCCCTGCTGGTGACGATGGACCGCGGCGGCCAGAACAACCTCGAGCTGACCCCTGGCTCGTCGATCCGCATCACCGGCCTGTCGCAGCCGGACCAGTTCGGCGACATCGATGTGGGCCTCTCCGGCCCCCTGCCGGACGCACTCGGCCTGCTGAACCACCCGCGGCTGGGCCTGATCGCGCGCAGCGGCATAGACGTGGTGGGTGCGACCGGTGCCGCGTCCGCGCGCCTGACGATGCGGGTCCCGCTGGAGGACCGGGTGACGATGGACCAGATCGGCGTCGGCGCCACCGTCAAGCTGACCGACGTGCATCTGGGCCGCATCGCCGCCGGCCGCAACCTGGACCATGCCGACATGTCGCTCAAGGTCACCAGCGACAGCCTGACGGCGGCCGGCACCGGCGAGGTGGCAGGCATTCCGGCCAAGATGGGCCTGATGCTGGATTTCCGCGCAGGCAAGCCGGACCAGGTGCTGCAGCACGTGACCGCGAGCGGCACGGCCACCCCGGCCCAGCTGAGTGCGGCGGGCCTGCCGCCGGGTGCGGTGCACGTGCTGACCGGCGGGCAGGCCGGCCTGTCGGTGGACTACCAGGGGCTGCGGGACGGCACCGCCACGCTGCAGGTGAACGCCGACCTTGCCCAGGCGGGCGTGGCGCTGCCGCTCGGCTGGTCCAAGCCGGCCGGCCAGGCAGCCTCGATCGGCGGGCGGGTGATGCTGGACCACGGCCGCCTGTCCGGCGTGGACAATTTGCATGCCGACGGACCCAACCTCGCCATCGTCAGCCGGGCGGAGCTCTCGCCGCAGGGCCGCACGCTGCGCCTCGACAGGCTGGAGTTCGGCCGCACCCAGGCGCACGGCCAGGTAAGTTTTCCGTCCGACTCGCACACCCCGCTGCAGGTAGACCTGTCCGGGCCGATGCTGGACCTCTCGCCGTTGCTCGACCCGGCGCCAAAAGCCGGCGCCCCGAAGCCAGCGCAGCCTGAGCCTGCGCCCGCGCAGCCCGAGAAACCCGGCCAGCCCTGGGCGGCCAGGCTGAGCTTCGACCAGGTGCAGCTCTCGCGCGGCAGGACAGTGGCGCCGTTCAGCCTGGACGGCGCCGATGACGGGCTGCGCATCCTGCACGGCCAGGTGCGTGCCGGCACCGCCGGCGAGCTGCTGGCCAGCATCACGCCCCGGCCGGGCGGCCGCGACGTCTCCATCCAGGCGGCCGATGCCGGGCTGGTGCTACGCGCGCTGGGTGTTGCCGACAACCTGGCCGGCGGACGCCTGCAGATGACCGGCGCCTACGACGACACCAGGCCCGGCTCGCCGCTGACCGGCACCACCACGCTGTCCGAGTTCAACATGCGCGACGCGCCCGCGATCGGCCGGCTGCTGCAGGGGATGACGCTGTACGGGCTGGTGGACCTGCTGCACGGGCCGGGGCTGCACTTCTCCAAGCTGATCGCACCGTTCCGTTGGCAGGACGACGAGCTGGAGCTGACCAACGCGCGGGCGTTTTCGCCGTCCCTGGGGCTGACGGCAAAGGGCGACATCGACCTGCGCCGGCGCGTGGCCAACATCAGCGGCACGGTGGTGCCGGCGTATTTCTTCAACCAGTTGCTGGGAAATTTGCCGGTGATCGGGCGGGTGTTCTCGCCGGAGAAGGGCGGCGGGGTGTTCGCGGCGCGTTACTGGGTGCGGGGGCCGTTGAGCGATCCGCACGTCGGGGTGAACCCGTTGTCGGCGCTGACGCCTGGGTTTCTCAGGGAGGGGTTTGGGGTGTTTGCGCCGAAGGCGGCGAAGTAAGCAAGCAGTTCGTCTTTAAAAAAATAGCCAAAAACTTTTGCTTCCTTGAATACACGCGGAAGGAAGCTCAGCGACAGCAAGACCTGGAGTATTCCTTTGTTTTTTGACAAGCGGCAAAAAGCTCTCATCGCACCAGCGAGCAGAAAGGGTGACCTTCAAACCGCTAAGCCGATTTTCTGGTCGCGAGACCGCGCGCTGCAGAACCTTCGCGGCCTACTGCGGTTGCGCAATTCGCGACGCGTCGATCGCCTTGAACCGGATGCCGGCGCCGCTCCAGGAGGCGTAGTCACTGACGGACTGCGCAGGTTGTGACGCAGGCGGATCGTAGCTCGGCGCCGTGTCGCCCTGCGCGCCGGTTCCCTGCACGTTGAGCGGCGCGCCGGTGAACGCCCAGTAGTCGTTGCGGGTGACCAGGGTGTTGCCGATCATGCCGGTCAAGTCGGCGAATCCGGGGTCGTGCGGCGCGTTGCTTTCTGTGGCGTAGATGTTTCCCGACACGACGTTGTTCTGCAGTTGCTGGAAGCTGCCTTGCGGCATCTGGTCTGCCTCGTCCTGCTGGAACAGGCCGTCATCGGTGTCGCCGGTGCCGAGGTCGAAGATGTTGCCGGAGATCTTATTGTTGCTGCCGCCGTGGATTTCGAAGACGTCGGACATCGTGGGCGTGGCCTGGACGACGTTGCGGCTGACGGTGACGCCGGATGCGTTGTCGTCGAGGTAGATCCCCACGGCGTGCGTCGCGGACGAGGAGCCCACGCCCATGACGAGGTTCATGGTGATGGCAATGCCGGTAGTGGAGATCTGGCTGCGGCCAAGCACGTAGATGGCGCCGCTGTCCTCACTCATCGCGTCCGTCCCGATCAGCCCGTTGAAGGCGATGGTGGCATTATCGTTCTGCGTGTCGGTGCTGCCGGGCGGGTCGAAATCCGTCAGACTGATTCCGGCGCCGGCGGTGTTCATGATCACGTTGTGTTCGATGATGCTGGCCGAGGTGCCGTGCAGCCAGATGGCGCCCAGCGTGCCTGCTGCCATGTCGCCGTTGAGGACCGTGTAGGTGATGCTGTCGTTGGCAGAACCGTCCTTGGCTTCGATTGCGCTGTTCGTGGCGTTGGTGATCGTGCTGCGGGTGACCGTGCTGAGGCTGGTTGCGTCGAACAGGACGGCCTGGCCGATCTCGGTGAAGCTGGCTTCAACGACCCTGACCTGCGTGCTGTTGAGCAGGGAGATCGCGACGCTGCTGCCGTCGCCCTGAAACGCCAGGCCGGACAGCGTGATCGACGATGCGCCCGCCACGCTGAACGATCCCACGACCGTGGCAGTGCCGGGGCGGGCCGCGATCGTCAGCCCGTTATCAGCCGGCCCGAGCCTGTCGGTTTCCGTGTAGGTGCCAGGTTCGACGTTGACGCGGTGCGAGCCGGCGGCCTCGGCCGCGGCGATCCCCTGCGCAATTGTGGCGTAGCGGCTGCTGCCGCCGACACGGATGGCCGGTGCACCGGCGGCTGCGTCCACCCCGGCGGCGGACGCCGGGCCGGCTGACGTTCCAGCCGCGCCCACAACGCATACGATGGCACATACGCAGGCGCCGTAACGGGCTTTTGCCAACATCGCTGCCCTGCCCATCAACATCTCCGTCTCAGCCGCCGGCGGCACGCCGGGTTTATGCGCGCGGAGCATGGCCGATCCCGCTCCTCCGGACGACGACGCCTCCGGTCAGCCAGCAAACGATTGCGGCCTACTCCCACCTCCGCAGAGACTGCGACATCGTAACAAACTACTGCTTGCTGTATGCAACCCAAAGTGATTACTCGACCCGTTTATCAATTCAAGGTTGAATTAATGCGGTTGGTTTTCGCCTTTGTGTTCGGGTCGGTGCTTATCACGGCCGGGTCTGCCGCTGCGCAGACTCCCACCTTCTTCGTCGCCCCAACCGGCGCCGACGCCAACAACGGCACCACTTACGCGACCCCCTTCCAGACCCTCGAGCGTGCCCAGACAGCGATGCAGCAGGCAGGCACCGGTCCGGCGATCACCTACCTCGAAGGTGGCACCTACCTCAGGAGCCAGGCGTTGAACCTGTCCGGCTACGACGACCAGAACAAGTCCTGGCTTGCCTATCCAGGCCAGCAGCCGTTGCTGGAAGGCAGCGGCGCCACCAGCCAGGCCGTGGTGATCAACGGCTTTCCGGGCATCACCATCCAGGGCCTGACCATCGACCGGTTCACCACCAGCGGCATCTTTGCTCAGTATGCCAGCGCCTTGGTGATCACCGGCAACACCATCGAGAACGTCACCTCGCCGGACTGGCGGACCAACACGCTCGGTGCCAGCATCTTCCTGCTCAACGTGCAGAACTCGCAGGTCAGCAAAAACATAATCCTCAACAACACCTACACCGGCATCCAGGTGAACGCCGGCGGGGCTGGGCAGACCAACTCCAACACGGTCGTCGAGGGCAACACCGTCACCAACGTCTGCACCGCGGTGGTGGATTGCGGCGCCATCTACCTGCGCGACGTGGGCCACCAGAGCACCGGCGAAGTGGTGAGCGGCAACACCGTCAACGGCTTCGGCCCAGCAGCCAACTCCACCAAGGGCATCTACCTCGACGACGAGCAGTCCAACGTGACACTGACGCGCAACACCATCTTCGGCTCAGGAACCTACGCGTTCCAGATCCATGGCGGCGGCGGCAACATGTTCGTCAACAACATCTTCGACCTCACCGCTCTGATGAAGCTGGCGCTCTACCAGGACGACGTGACTTCCGGCTTCCCGAACTACGGCATGAACGGCAACGTGTTCACCAAGAACATCGTCTACTCGGCCGCCACGCCGCCGGGCACGCTGTGGGACTACCTCAACGGGTCGGGCGGATCGATCGCGCTGCCCGCAGTGTCGCAGAACATCTACCACGACGCGCCGCGCGCGCTGGTTAACGCCGGCACGATCGTCGACGCGGCGCCGCTGTTCGAACGTCCGCTGTTCTACAACCCGGCTAAGCACATTTACCTGTTGAAGGCGGCGTCACCTGCTTTGCCGCTTGGCTTCCTGCAAAGCCAGTGAGGCGAAAGCAAAAGGTTTTTGAAAAAAGCCCAAAAGACATTTGTTCCCTTGGTGCACGCTGCCGGAAGATACCGCGACAGCAGGACCAAAAGTCTTTTGCTTCTTTTCTTCAGAAAAGAAGGCCTTGCTTTCTTCCCTACCGCCCTAACGCGTAAGCCAGCTCCGCCTCGCCCCACGCCGGCTCCATCCGGACCCGTGGCAGCGCCCACGGGTCCGCACCGAAAGCGGCCCGACAGGCGAACGTGGTCAGGAACGACTGGTAGCCGGCAGCGCGCGCCAGGGCACGGTCGCGGTGCGGGTCGTAGTCCAGCACGGGCTGGCCCCACGGGCAGGCGAAGTGCAGGCAGGGCCGGCCCAGCTCGGACTCGATGCGCGCACGCGAGGCTGCGAACTCGGCGAGGGCGTCCGCGCCGTCGAGCGTGCTGAGGCGGCGGTGGCTGAGGCTGTGCGAGCCCACCTCCATGCCGGCCTGTGCGAGGCTGCGGCACTCCTCCCAGCCGATGCTGCCCGGCCGCTTCTCGTCCAGCCAGCGCGGCACCACGAAGAAGGCGGCGGGGACGCCGCGTTCGGCCAGCACCGGAAGGGCGTGGGCGTAGGCGCCGCGGTCGCCATCGTCGAAGGTGAGGCAGATGCGCCGCTCGCCGGAGGCCGGGCCGGCCAGGAAGGCGATCGCGTCGCCCAGCGCGGTGAGGTCGCCGAACCCGCGCAGCCGAGTGACCTGGCGGTTGAAGGCGATGCGTTGGCGGGCGGCAACACTGTGGTAGAACAGGAAGGTGACGCCGCCGGCCGCCACCGTCGGGCGTGCCAGCAGCCGTACCCGGATGGCGGCTTGCCGCGCCGGCCCGAACTCGCGCAGGGCGCGGCGCAGCGCGCCTGGCTGCCTGACCTTCAACGCGGCAGGCCGGCCGAGAGAACCTCGCGCGCCGCAGCCACGATGCGATCCGCCGCGCCTTCCACCGAGACCTGCAGGCCACGCTGGCGCGCCGCCGCGCGCATGGTGGCGAGCCGGTCCTCGTCGGTGGTGAGAAAGCGGTGCAGGGCGTCCTGCAGGCTCTCCGGCGCGGTGGGGTCGAACAGCCATCCGGTGGCGCCGTCCTCGACCAGCACCTCGACGGCCTGGCTGAAGATGGAGCCCAGCACCGGCAGGCCGCTGGCCAGCGCCTCGTTGACGACCAGGCCCCATTCGTCGAATAGCGTCGGCAGCACGAGGGCGCCACTGGCGGCGTACAGCCTGGCAAGCTCGGGGTAGTCCAGGTGGCCGGTGAAGGACTGGTGCAGGTTGGGTGGCAGGTGGGCCGCCTGCAGCGCGGCGCGCGCGTCTCCGTCGCCGGCCCATGTGATGTCGATGCGCTCGCCCGGATGGCAGGCAGCGCGCCGGGCAAGGCCCTGCTGCAGCTCGAAGACGCCTTTCTGGGCGATCAGGCGGCCGGAGAAGATCAGCCGCCGCGACTGCCCCGGGCGGCGGTGCAGGGGTCCGCCAGCGAACGGCTCGGACGCGACCGCCTGGTGGACCACGTGTGTCGGCGTGCCGGGCGAGAGGCTGTGGATGTAGCGTTCGCCACTGGGGCCGTTGACCAGGACGGCGTCGACCGAGGTCAGGATCAGTCGCCGCAGGAAGCGGCGGGCCGCGCCCCAATCCTTCTCCGTGTGCTCGGACAGCGTGGCCCACAGCATCAGCCGGGAGCGTGGGCGCAGCCGGCGGTAGAGCACGGCCAGCAGCGAGCGCGCCCCCATCTCGCCGGTGATCACCAGGTCGGGGCGGTAGGCCAGCAGCACCCCCAGCGTGTCCCAGGGGACGTGCAGGAACAGGCGCTGGCTGATGCCGCCGGGCCGGTGGTGGCTGTCGTTGAAGGTGAGGGTGCGCTGCAGCACAACGTCCAGGCTGCCGTGCTGCGGCTCCCACGCCCGGTCGGGTTCCATGCGCGTGGAGACGAACACCCGCAACTGGCCCACCCGTGCGGCCAGCGCTTCGAGCAGCCCGACCCGGTAAGGGGCCACGAAGTTAGTCAGCAGCGCCACCCGCGCGCGTTCAAGGTCGCCGGCCGACGCAGGCCGGCAGGCAAGCGCGGCCGCCGGCGCGGGAGGGCTGGGCAGCCTGGGGGCGCGCCGCAGGATGGCGACGGACCGGCCAGCGATACGGCAGCTTGCGAGCGGCGCCGTGACCGGCCTCACCGCACCAGCCGGTTGACCGTCTCGGCCATGTCGCTCGCCAGCGTCTGGTAGCCGTAATCGGTGAGGTGGATGCCGTCCGAGATGTAGACGTTCGGGTTGCGCCAGGCTTCCGGCACGCCCAACACCGGGTCGGCGGCAAGGTCGGCGAGGCCGTCGGCGAAGTCCCGCCAGCCGGATTGCAGCAGGGCGTTCAGGCGCTGCCGCTCTGCCTCGGCGGCCGGGGTGAAGGATTGCCGCGGCAGCACCGTGCAGACCACCAGGCGGAAGCCGGCGCGGTGGGCCTCGGCCGCGTATTGCCGCATCAGGTCGAACACCTGGCGGCCGGTCCTACCGTTCTGCAGATCGTTGGTGCCGGCCAGCACGGAGAGGACGTTGTGCCGGGCGTGCGGGTTGTAAAGCTTGGCGGTGAACCCGGCGAAGCGGTCCACCAGCCCGTCCTTGCCGTCCAGCGTCTTGCCGGCCCAGGCGGCGTTGTAGAGCACGAGGTCGGGCGGCAGCAGCCGCTCCATGTCGCGCTGGTAGCTTTGCAGGTACAGGCTGGCGATGCCCTGGGTCATCGAGTCGCCGTCCACCACGTAGGTGTCCTGCTGCTGCTGCGGGATGGCGAAGGTCTCGCTCAGCGCCTGCACGCCGTAGAACCGGTCGCCGGGCGAGAACGGGCGGTTGTAGAGCACCAGGCTGGAGAGCTCCATCATCGCGAACTGCCGGAAGGCGGCGGTCTTGCCGATGAAGCCGCCGGCGTGGGTGGCCGAGGCGAGCCGGCCCACCTGCAGCAGGTGGTTGCGGTAGCTGGTGGTCACCCCGTCGCTGCCGGCGGAGATCAGGCCCACCGCTGCCGTGGTTGTCGCGTGGCCCGGCAGCTCGCCCACGTGTTTGGCGTCGCCGATGTAGAAGTCGCCGTGGGCGTCCCAGAAGCCGAAGCCGAACGGATCCTCGTCGGTGCCGAGCTCGACCAGCGGCGAGACCATCGACGCGTTGTGGAACCGACCGGTCCACAGGATGCCCATGCTGCCGCTGTCGAGCGAGACGGCCTCCGGCAGCACCAGGAAGCGCGGCGGCGACCCGCCCGTCGTCTCGTAGTCCCAGATCACCGAGACGGCGTTGCCGACCCTGTGCGACAGGCGGATGGCCGGCCGCGCGGCAGCGTCGTCCTGCGTCGCGTCGTTGCCGTGTCCGGACTGGTCGTACCAGCGTGCCACGCGGCATTCGGTCAGCGCGCAGAAGGCCGAGAGCAGCATCTCGTCCAGCCCGCCCGATTGGGTGAAGCCGATGTCGAGCGCCGCGCCGTCGGTGGCGCGCACCACGCCCAGCGCGGGGCCGGCATAGGCCGCGGTCAGCCGTCTGGTGCCGTAGGCGGCCACCGGGCGCTGGCCGCCGATCTCGTCGAGCGGCGGGCCGGCCGGCTCCTGGAACAGCCACATCGAGCGGCCGGCGCCCTGGTCGCGCATGGACCAGCTGTGGCCGTCGCCGTCGAGCCAGTGTTCGTCCTGCGCGTAGGTCGGCAGCCCGTCAGCCGGCGTTGGCCGCCGGCCGATCACGCTCGGCACCGGGGACGCGGCGGGCGGGGCCTGGGGCGCCGGGGGCACCGCGACGGCCTGGGTGGCCACTGCGAGGACCTGACGGCGTGCCGAGGCGGCGCGCGGGCTGGTGGCCGGCACCAGAAGGGAGAAGCCGATCACCGCGCACGTCATCGTGCCGCCAACATGGATCGCCATTGGTCACCGTGTGTTTGTCCGGGGGTGACAGGTAGCATGGGCGGCGAGACGGGTCGGAGCGTGCAAAGGGAGTAGCGGGGAGAAAGAAAGCAGTTCTTTTTTGAAAAAAAAACCAAAAAACTTTTGTTTCCTTGAGTGCGCGGTGAAGGAACCGCCGCGACAGCACCTCGGCAACAGCCGTCACGTGTCAGACGCCATCCCACGCGTTGCAGCAGCGCCAGAGAGCAAAAGTTTTTTGGTCTTTTTTTTCAAAAAAGGACTGCTTGCTTCCTTGCCATACGTCCCGATCACGTAACCAAGCGTCGCCGCCATCCCCGCCTCCACGCTGATGTTGGGATAGAAACCAAGCAGGCGCGCCGCCTTGGCCGTGCTGACGCGACACTGCGCCTCATACAGCGCGCGTTTGGCACCCTCCGCGCGCAGTGCCCTCGGGCCGAGCAGCCTCAGCCGCAGGTGCTGCACCATGAAGTTAACCCGGCTTCGTCCGGCCGCACCCAGCCGGCGCAACAGCATTTGTTTCAGACGCTGCCGAGACGCTGCCGGCGCCGCTGCGGCCGGCGCCGGGTCGAAGCCGCGGCCCGGCGGCTCGAAGCGCAGCGAGTCCGTGCCGAGCATCGTCTGGTAGGCGCCGAGGAACGCCGCCCAGGTGACCGGGCTGGGGCCGCTGATCAGCAGGCGCTCGCCGGAGGCCAGCACGGCCGTGCAGGCGGCCATCGCGGCGCGGCAGACGTCGTCCACGTGGACGGCGTTGCACAGCCCGCGCCCCGCGTCCGGCAGCCACACTTCGCCGGTCAGCAGCTCGCGCACCGGGCTGTCGGTCCAGGCGCCGCCGGCGGGACCGTAGACGATGGTCGGCTGCAGGATGACGAGGTCGAGTTTGCGCACGGCGACCAGGTCAAGCAGGCAGCGCTCGATGGCCAGCTTGCTCGCCTTGTAGGCGGTCCCCGGCGTGTCGGTGGGGGCAGCTTCGGTCAGCAAGCCGTCGGGCAGCGGCTCGTACACCGCCGCGGTGCTGATGTGGACGAGCCTGATGCCCGCGGCGGCGCAGACATGGCCCAGCGTTCCGGCGATGCGCAGGTTGGCGGCCTCGTCGTAGGCGTCGAACGCGCAGTGCACCAACGCCGTGCAGCCGGACAGGACGGCGGCAAGCCTGGGCGCGTCGTCCAGCGGCGGGCTACGACGAGTGAGGTGCCGCACCTCGGCGCCGGACTGCTCCAGCATGTCGGCGAGGCGGCGGCCGATGAAGCCGCCGGCGCCGGTCACCGCCACGCGCTGCGCCGGTACGGGCGGGTTCACGTTGCCACCAGCACGGCGAGTGCGGCCAACGACGCGCTGGCCAGCAGGGTGACGCTGAGCAGCGCCGCCGCGTGGCGGGCGCGCAGGATGTGGGCGTGGCACAGCACGCCGAGCTGCATGGCGACCAGCGGCAGCGCACTAATAGTGGAGGCCCACGCCGCCCCGGCACTGCCTCCGACGCCGAACAGCCAGCGCTCCGAGACGCCCAGCAGGATGGTGGCCAGCGGGAAGACGACCAGGCCGTCGATCCACGGCTTGTGACCGTTGGACAGCGAAACGGGCATCAGCCAGGAGGCCAGCACCAGCGGCGGCACGGCGACCAGCATGATCCGCGCGGTGGGCACGCCGAGCCGGTACTGCGGGTAGGCCAGGCCCACCAGCCAGCCGGCCAGCACGATGCCGGCCGCCATCAGCAGCGTCAGGCCGGTGACGAGCTTGCCGCAGTCCTGCCCCAGCCGGCCTGACAGGGCGTAGGCGCCGCCGCTGGCGATGCCCTGCGACAGGCGGGGGTAGTACAGCGCGCTGAAACCGCCGGCAGCACCGACCAGCAGCGAGAAGATGTTGGCGGCGAACGCGAACTGGCCGAAGGCGTCGCGCGACAGCAAGCCGGCGGCGAACCAGCGGTTGCCGGTCACGTAAAACGCCCAGATGATCGAGGTGGCGAAGAACGGCAGCCCGCGCAGCAGCAGCGCGGCACCGCGCGACGCAGACGGCACCAGAGCCAGGCGCGGGGTGAGCCGGGCGTGGAATAGCAGGGCGAAGCCGGCGTACCAGGCAAGCAGCGCGGCGAAGCATCCGGCGATGCCGCCCGCCAGCAACCCGCCGGGCCGCGCCACCGTCAGGCCGGCGGACAGCACGACAACCGACAGCGCATAGTCCCGCCGTGCGGCGTGTGCCCGATACAGGCAGGCGGGGCCAAGGGAGACCATGTAGGCGATGCCCGCGGTGGCGGCGAGCGCGCCGATGCCCGGCTGGAACGGCAGCGCACCGAGCGCGGCTGCCACGAACAGGCCGGGCACCAGCACGACCAGGGTGAGGGCGGCCACCACCAGGCGTAGCCAGAGCAGCTGCTGGCCGATCCGGTCCGCGTCCTCCGGCTGGCCGCGTCCGAGGCAGGCGGGGATCATCCGGTCCGCCAGTTGCGAGGCGCCGAGGTCGAAGATCAGTCCATACTGGAACAGCGTCACCACCAGGGCGTAGGTGCCGAACTCGCTGGGCGGCATCAGCTTGGGCAGCGCCATGCCGACCAGCGCGTTGAGGATGGTGACCACCGGCATCAAACCGCCGAACACCGCGGGGCGGGACAGCACGGCGCGCAGCCGGTCCGCTGCCCCACCCGGCGGGCGGGATGCTGGCCCGAAGACGAGCTCCACCCGCGCCTGTGCCGGCGCGCTCACGCCGGCGACTGCTCGAGCGGGCTGGGCTGCGCCGCTACGCCTTGACAGAGTGTGGACGGCCGGCGTGCAGCCGCCTCGTCGAAGAGTGACTGCTTCAGGTGGTCCGCCAGGCGCAGGGCCATGGCGGCGATGGTCAGGGTCGGGTTGGCAGCGCCCGAGGTGGGGAACACCGCGCTGCCGGCAACGTACAGGCCACCGACGCCGAACACCTGGCAGTTTTTGTCCACCACGCCGGAAGACGGGTCGGCCGACATCCGCGCGGTGCCGGCGGGATGGTACGAGTCGACGATGGCGGACCGGCACGGCAACGCATCGTCCAGCCAGGGCACCGCGTTCAACCGGCCAAGGCCGAGCCGCTCGAACTCGCGCCCGACCAGCCGGGTGAAGCCGGCCAGCGTGCGCGCGGTCAGCCGGTCCAGCCGCCAATCGACGTGAACCTTACGCAGCCCGAACGCGTCGGTGGCGGCTGTCAGCGTGACGCGGCTGTCGGGATCCGGCGTCTGCTCGCTGAACACCTCGAGATGGATCTGGCGGGGCTTCGGCGCCGGCGAGAGGCCGCGGGCACGAACCCGCCAGAGGCTGCGGGCGATGTCCGGCAGGCCGACCGCGGCGTGGCCGAGCCGGCCGGCCAGCGCCCGCGGCCGGCGTTCCGCGCGCCATTCCGCCAGCAGGCCGAGCAGCGCCCGCGTGCCGTCCGTCTCGTCGTAGTCGTAGGACAGGCGGCCGACGCAGTTGAGCAGCCCTTCGCCGCGCTGTGCCGCCTCCGCCAGAGCGAGCTTCGGCATGTAACGCGCGGCCGAGCCGTACAGCATGTTCCAATGGTCCTGCAGCACGCGCGGCGCGGCGGTGTGCACCGTGGCGGTGCGGCCGCACGGGTGGTCCTGCAGGTAGCGCCCGACCAGGCCGTGGGTGTTGCCCAGGCCGGCCGGGTTGGCCGAGTCCGACAGCAGCAGCAGCCGGGCGTTCTCGATGGCGCCGGCGCACAGCACCACGCGGCGGGCCCGCACGCTGACGCGCCGCCCGCTCAGGCTGGCCACGTCGACCTTCGATATCGTCGCGCCGTACGGGTCCGTGCGCAGGTGCTGCGCGGTGGCGTGCAGCAATACCCGCACGCGCGGGGCCCCACGCAGTTCGTCGCGGAAGCGGCGGCCGAGGTCCGGGCGGCGGATGAACACGCCGTGCACGGTGTGCAGGGCGGCCCGGTCGAAGGCGATCTGCTCCACGCCGAAACGCGTCCAGGCCGGCACCTCGCGGTCGGCTTCGGTGATCTCCAGGGCCGCCTCGGCCGCTGCGTAATGCGGCAGCAGGTCGTCGTAGCTGATTGGCCAGAAGCTGTGCGGCACCCAGGCGCGGCGTTCGAAATCGATCGGGTCGAGCCTGATGCACTGGCCGCCCCATAGCGTGGTGGTGCCGCCGAACACGCGGGACCGGCCGGCCTGCAGGCCGCGGAACATGCCGGGCGCGCTGTGGCCGTCCGAGAGCTGGCTGGTGGGGTGGTCCGCAGCCCAGCCGCCGCTTTCCAGCAGCACGATTTGCGCGCCGGTCCTGGCGAGCGCGCGGGCGATGAGCAGCCCGGCGGCACCCGCGCCGACGATGCACACATCGGCCTCCAGGACGCCTTCGTCTTGCAGCGAGTCGAGGTGTTCGATCACCGGCGTGCCGTCTCTCGTCTGTTGTATGCGGCGCAGGGTAAGATGCAGGCATGGCGGCTGAAACGACTATTCCGGCTAGGTGCGCGATACCGTTTTGCCGCACCGTGTAGCGGTGCGTGCGGCTATGTTACGCACATGGACACGCATCTTGCTCAGGCCGCGCCTGACGCGCCGGCCATCGCCTCGGACTTCCGGCTGCTGGTCTCGGCACATTTCGTCTACGCGGGGCGCGTCGGCGGCGCCGAGCAGATGCTCTACAACCTGGTGCGCGGCTTGTCCGGGCTCGACGTGGCGACAACGGTGCTGTGCGCAGAGGGCTACAACCTCGCCGCCGGCTTCCGCGACGAGATCGCGGATTTGCGGTGTCTGCATCTCCAAGAGACAGGCGGGCGCGGGCCGCGCTTCCTGGACGAACAGCGCGCCTGTCTGCAGCGCTCGCTGCACGCGGACGCCATCCTGTTTCCCAACTACTTCCTGCCGCCGCTGGTGCCCGCCCGCCTGGGGCGGACCGGCGTGGTGCTGCACGACCTGCAATACCGGCACTTTCCCGGCTACTTCACGGCAAAAAAGCGGGCGTGGCTGCGTGCCGCGCAGGCGTTCGCGGTGCGCCGCGCAGACCGCATATTCGTCATCTCCGATTTCGTCAGGCGGGACGTGCTGCGCGCCTTTGGCGAGCGTCACGCGGGCAGGCTGGTCGTGGCACCCAACCCCATCTCGTGGTCGCGTTTCGGCGCCGGCGATGCAGGTGAGACGCGGCCGTGCGAGCGACCATACATACTCTCGGTCGCCGCGCAGTATCCGCACAAGAACCTTGCCACGCTGATCCGCGGTTTTGCGGACGTAGCAAAGCGCGACGGCGACGTTCAGCTCGTACTCTGCGGCCAGGACTACGACGGGCTGCGCGGGGTCGGCGGCACCAAGGTAGGCTTGCGCAAGCTGATCGACGAACTCGGCCTTGCCGGCCGGGTAAAGCTCACCGGCTACCTCGACGACGCGGAGCTTGGGCGCTGGTACCGCCACGCGGCGCTGTTCGCGTTCCCATCGGTGTTCGAAGGCTTCGGCATGCCGCCCGTCGAAGCGCTGGGCTTCGGCCTGCCGGTGCTGACGACGAACCTGACCGCGCTGCCGGAAACGACGCTCGGGCTGGGGCGCGTGGTGGAGGCGGCCGAGGACTCGTCAGCGTGGGCCTCGCACATGCTGGAGATGTTGCGCGCCGGCACCGCGGCGCGGATGGCGGCGAACGACGTGGCGCGGGTGCGGCAGACGTACAGTCCGGTGGTTTGCGCGGAGCGTTACCTGGAGGGGTTGAGCAAGTAAGGCAAGCAAGCGCTTCTTTTTCGAGAAAAAGAAGCAAAAAGCTTTTGTTTCCGCTGTCGCGGTTTTTTCCGGCGAGCGCGCGACAGCGGAAGCAAAAGTTTTTTGGTTTTTTTTAAAAGGAGCTGCTTGCTTACTTACGTCACCAACGGCGGCCGATAAACCCCAACCGCCTGCAACGTAGCCAGCAGCACGAATTTCGGGTTGCTCGACAAATAACGCTTCCAAAGCCGGCGCGGCTCCTGCACCAGCCGGTACGTCCACTCGAAGCCGGTGCGCCGCAGGAACATCGGTGCGCGTTTGATCAACCCTGCCTCCATGTCGAACGCGGCGCCGACGCCCACCAAGGCTGGCGCGTCCAGCCGGTTGCGATGCGCCGCCATCCAGCGTTCCTGTTTGGGGGTGCTGAGCCCGACCCAGACGATGTCCGGTCTGGCAGCGTTGATCGCGGCCACCATCGCCTCGTCTTCGGAATCCGTCAGCGCCCGATAAGGCGGCGAGATGGCGCCGGCGATGCACACACCAGGGGCCATGGCGCGCACGCGGTCCTGCAACGCGGCGATAGCCACCTCCGACCCGCCGTAGAAGAAGTGACGGTCACCACGGGCGACGGACTCCTGGATGAAACGCGGCATCAGTTCGGGGCCGCAGACGCGGTCTGCCGTGTTGCATCCGGCGAGTTTCAGAAGCCACACCAGCGGCATGCCGTCGGGCACCACCAGGCCAGCGTTGTTGTGGATAGCCTGCAGCGCGGACGAGCGCCGGCTTTCCATCACGCCGTGAACGCCGGTGACGCACACGTAGGCGCGCGTCCGCTGGTCTATCCACGTTCTTAGTTGCGCCAGGGCCTGGTCCATGTTGACGGCGCTGACGCCGATGCCGAGCACGTTTACACGGGGGGTCATGGTTTTCTCCTGATAGGAAAGCAAAGCCTTCTTTTTCGAGAAAAAGAAGCAAAAAGCTTTTGCGTCCGCTGTCGCGGTTCTGTCCAGCGAGCGCGCGACAGCGGAGGCAAAAGTTTTTTGGTTCCTTTTTCCAAAAAGGAACCGCTTGCTTGCTTAGTCCGCCGCCAGCTCGCGCTCCACGGACGTGCCAGCCAAGATCGAGTCGTAGATCCATGCGTATGTGCGCTCCAACCCGCTACGCAGCGAGATGCTAGGCTCCCAGCCGAGCACTTCCTGGATCAGCGTGTTGTCGCTGTTGCGGCCGCGGACCCCCTTCGGTGCGTCGAGCTTGTATTCGCGCCGGCAAGTGATGCCGGCGATGTCCTCGACGATGCTGACGAGCTGGTTGATCGAGACGAGCTCGCTGCTGCCGATGTTGATCGGCTGCTCGACGCCGCTGGCCATCAGGCGCTGCGAGCCCTGCACGCAATCGTCGATGTACATGAAGCTGCGGGTCTGTTCGCCGTCGCCCCAGATCTCGACCGTGTGTCGGCCGGACAGCTTGGCCTCGATCACCTTGCGGCAGATGGCAGACGGTGCCTTTTCCCGGCCGCCCTCGTAAGTGCCGTTCGGGCCGTACACGTTGTGGTAGCGAGCGACGCGCGTCACCATGCCGTAGTCTTCCGAGAAGTGCCGACACATGCGCTCGCTGAACAGCTTCTCCCAGCCGTAGCCGTCTTCCGGCATCGCCGGGTAGGCGTCCGCCTCGCGCAATGCGGTCACTGCGGCGTCGGTCTGCTTGTCTGCTGCGTACACGCAGGCCGACGAGCTGAAGAAGAAGCGCGACACACCTTCGTCGCGCGCGGCGACGAGCATGTTCGTGTTGATGAGCACGGAGAGCATGCACTCGGCCTTGTGGGTTTCGATGAACCCCATGCCGCCCATGTCGGCTGCAAGGTTGTAGATCTGTTCTGCATCTTCCACGACGGCGCGGCATACGATCGGGTCCGAGACGTCACCCTGCTGGCTGTCGACGCCGTCCACCACATGATACCACTCGGACAGCGGCTTGCGGTCCACGGCCCGGACCGCGTGGCCGGCGCGCTTTAGGTCGGCCACCAGGTGTCCGCCGATGAAGCCGCCGCCGCCGGTGACCAGAACCAGTCCGCCGGTTGGGCCGAAACCAGCCTCCGACTGGGTTTTTTCGAACAGCACAGACATTCCAATCAACCTCCTGCAAGTCGCGACCGCACTGCCGGCTACGGTGGCCTCGCGGCCAGCCGCTTCGTCGCGTCGGATTGCAGTCTCGCGCCGATCGTTTGTCTGGTGCATTGCGCAAAAGGAGATGGCGCGGGTGCATTTTGGGTGCGGCATATTTGCAGGCCGCGCCCCGCGCCATAGGGGATTAACCCCGGCGATTGGGTGAAAGATCACTACGCGACGCGCACGCGCGTTGCGTGCCGGCTTAACGTCGCGCGGATGCGTGTCGCGTGCCGGCTTAACCGGCTTGCGCGTTGTACTTTGCCTATCGGGAGTAATGCCAGTGAAGCGGCACCTGTCTGCTGCGCTGCATGGTAACCATCGGCCAGCGGCTTGCGTCCTGCTCGGCGACGCGGCTGTTCCTGGGAGTGTGCGATGCGTATGGTTGCGACAACCTCTGGTGACGCGCCGGATACGGCCGTGTTGGAACAAGATGTTTCGAGTAACGACTGGTCGCGATCGTGCGATGTCGGCGCGGAAACAAACCGGTTTGCCGATCTGCGGCCGGCGCCGTCAGTCGTCGTGGCAGGGCGCAACGCGGCAGGTGTGCTGCCAGCAGCCTTGAAGCGCCTGTTTCGCCAACGTACGCAGCTGATGGTTTGGGCAGACGAGGCGCCGCGGTTCTGGCAACTGGCACGCCGGCTCGCGCTGCACGTGGCCGACGCGGTGCTGGTGGGCGACGAGGTGGCCGAAGCGGCGGTGACGCGGGCGGGCAAGCCGGCCCAAGCGGTGTTCAACGTGCCGGGCCCCTACGCCATCGACGCGTTCCTGCGCCAGGCACCGTGCCGCGCCGGCGAGGCCGCACACCGCCTGGTGGTCTGCGGCGGGCTGGCACCCGACGGCGACGGGCTGGGCGTGCTGGCCAGCGCTGCCGCCTGGGCGGAGCGCCACGCCGGCCGCCGTCTGGAGTTGTGCTGGGTGGGCAGTGGCGACCTCCGCGGCGTGGTCGCCGCGCAATCGCTGCCCGACAACCTGATACAGCTTTTCTCCGACGCGCAGGACACGGCAGGAACGGCCATCGAGTTCCTGCGCTCGGGCGTGCTGGTTGCCGGCGCGCCGTCCCCCGCCGACCTCGCCTACCGCGGCGAGATGCTGGCGCAGGCGATGGCAAGCGGCCTCGTCGTGCTGTTCGACCGCGACTGCCCGGTAGCCGGCCGGCTGCTGCGGCACGGGGTGAGCGGGATCGGCTACCAGGCCAGCCGGCCAGGCAGCCTGCTCGCCGCGCTGGGCGAGGTGATGGACATGGCCGCAGCCACCCTGGACCAGATGCGTGACGCAGCCCGCATGCGCGTGCTGCCGATGAACCCGCAGGGTTTCGAGGACCGCCTCGGCCGGGCGATAGAGAGCGTCACGCGCGAAGCTGCGGCAGGCCGGCCCGGTGGCCGCAGCTTCGCGCCGGCGCCGGTTCTGCAGGCGCGGTGAGCGCCGAGTATATTGCCGCCGCCCGCGCGGCACGCGCGGCGGCGAGCCCGCCGCAGCCTCACGCCGCTCCGCAGCGGCGGCGCGGCGCCGAGTGGCTGGAGGCGCAGGCGGACGCGCGCGCGCTGTCCTCCTCGCTCGACCCGCACCGTTTCGTGGCAGGGCTGCTCGTGGTGGCGGACGGCGCCGTCATCCTCGCTGCGGCAGGGCTCGCTCTGCTGCTTCGCTACGGCCCGGTTGCGCCGCCGAGCCAGCTCGTTGTCGCCACCGGCCTGGCGTTGATCATCATGCTCAACGCGACGCGGCAGGATGCCGACGACCGCAAGCTCGCCGAAACCCTGCCGGCGCAACTGGTGCACGTCTTGCGCCGCTGGGCGCTGACGATGGTGGCGCTACTGGTGGGCGCATACCTCACCAAGACGTCCGACGATTACGCGCGCCTGTGGGCGGCCTACTGGTTCGCAATCGGCATGGTCGGGCTGAGCCTGGTGCGTCTCACCCTGGTGGGCCGGTTGCGCAGCTGGCGCCGGCAGGGACGTCTGGCCCGCATGGTGGCCATCGTGGACCTCGACGGCACCGGCCGCGTGCTGGCGCGAAGGTTGCAAAACAGGCCGGCCGACCCCGGGTTAGCCGATGACGGCTCGGCCGAGGAGGTGCGCCTGCTGGGCGTCTTCGCGCCCGCGGTCGAGGCGGGCGCGCCGGCCGCACAGCGCAGCTCCACCATCGACGACCTGCTCGCGCTGGCACAGTTGTTCCGCATCGATGACGTGCTGGTGACGATCTCCTGGCCCGGCAACCCGGCGACCCAGAGCGTGCTGCGCCGCCTGTCCACCATGCCCACCACGGTGCGCCTGTGCCCGGTGCTGCCGCCCGCCTTGGCCGCGCCGCGCTGCCAGCCCGAGATGCTGCTGGGCAACCCGACGCTGATCGTTTGCCGGCGCCCGCTGCCCGGCTGGCACGTGGTGCTCAAGCGCGCGGAAGACATGCTGCTGGGCAGCCTGTTCCTGGTGATGCTCTCGCCGGTGATGTTGGCCGTGGGCACCGCCGTGCGGCTCGACAGTCAGGGGCCGGCGCTGTTCCGCCAACGGCGGCTCGGGTTCAACAACAACCCCATCATCGTCTATAAATTCCGCAGCATGACGCACCGACCGCTGCAGTCCGACTCGACGGTCGTGCAGGCCTCCCGAGCGGATCCGCGGGTGACGCGCGTCGGCCGGTTCATCCGGCGCACCAGCCTCGACGAGTTGCCGCAACTGCTGAACGTGCTGCGCGGCGAGATGTCGCTCGTAGGGCCGCGGCCGCACGCGATCGCGCACAACGAACAATACTCCGCGCTGATCGACGACTACCTCGGCCGCCACCGCGTGCAGCCGGGGATCACCGGCTGGGCCCAGGTGAACGGCCTGCGCGGCGAGACGGACACGTTGGAAAAGATGCAGAAGCGGGTGGAGTTCGACCTCGCCTACATCGAGCGGTGGTCCATCGCGTTCGACCTGAGGATCATCGCACAGACCGCGCTGGGGGTGCTGTTTCATCGGGGGGCTTACTGAACCGGGGCAAGCAAGCGGTTCTTTTTTAACAAAAAACCAAAGAACTTTTGTCTCCTTTGGGTGTACGAGGATGAAGCGCGTCGTCTCAGCTGTCCGCGACAGCGGGAGCAAAAGCTTTGCTTTTTTTTCTCGAAAAAGAACGCCTTCGCTTCCTTCCACTTTCCAGCTGAGTCGCCGACGTCGCGCGACCGATTGTGAAACTTGTCACTTTCCTAACAGAAAAAAAGCGTCATTTTCCACTCCTCGGCGAGGGCGCCTCGTCCCAGCAATGACAAGCCCTGGCTCCTCGGAGCCTGGACAGAGAGGCAAATCCCACTTTTTGAAAACAGCAGAAGCCTTTCTCTTTGCCGTTGGAGGGTCTCGCTCTGCGTGTGCTTCGGAGAATGAAGGTTTCAGTTTGCTGAAAGGCCGGTGGTCTTGCCTGTCACGGCCCGGATTTAGGACCGTTCGCATGACGCGAGGAAACCTCCGGCGTAGAGACGTCAACACTGTGGAGCATGGCTGCGTGGCCGACCGGCAACCAGGTTCAGATCGGATGGAGAGCTCCCGCGTCGCTCACGGCAACACTGTCAGCTTTGCCGAACGCGTTCTTTGGCGCAGGCCGAACGGGTTACAGACGACAAGCTGGTCTCCGAGCACGCGTCCGTCCTCGGCCATGCCTGACAGCAGGCGTGAGCAACCCGCCATCATGGCTGACGCGGCGATCAGCGCGTCCTGCAACACCAGCGATTCCTGGTCGACGAGTTGCAGCGCCCGCTCGTAGGTGGACAGCCCGACAGTGATCGGCTTCGGGCACAGCACGCGGAATATCGAGAGCGCCTCGCAGACGTCCGGCCAGCTCAGGCCGAGCTGGCCGTAGGCGATCGCGGTGAACTCGCTCAGGACCTGTCTGCTGGTCACGCCGCCGGCCGCCAGCGCCTGCATGGCGGCAGCACAGCGCCTATCGTTCGGAGCCGTGGCGTAGAGCAGCACGCCGGTGTCGAGGAAGGTGTCAGCTCTCACCGGAGCCGCCTGCGTCACGGCGGAAATCCAGGCCGGACGGTAGCGTCCAGTCCAGCCGTCTCAGACTTTGGAGCGCTATTCTGCGAATTTGGTCGCGTGCGCTGCGGGCGCCGCCGATCTCGATAGACACCTCATCGCCTTCCTGCAGCCCGAGCCGCTTGACGACCGACGCGGGCAGCCTGACAGCAAGACTTTTTCCCCACCTGCCAACTTGCATCGCACGCCTCCGCCCAGTGCTCACGCTGCGCATTCTGCGCCTGGACCAGATTTATCTAGTTCGGCACGTCCTGCGGCCAGAAGCCAAAGGTTCTAACCCCAACGCGTGCTGATGACCGGCAAACCTTTCGGCGTGATGCCAGCCAGCCAGGCCCGGCCTGCGGGTGTTGCTGGCTGCAATTACGACAGCATCTTTCAGGCTGTTCGCCCTTTGACTACTCAAGCACGAGCGAACGTTTCTGGATGAACTTAGGTAACCATCCGATGCCACACAGATCTGATCAGCAAAACGAGTTTTGGCGAGCGATTGACTGGCGGTTGCGGCTCGCGCTACATGAGATTTGATGTGCAGGCGCAAGAAAAATTTCGGATTACCTCGTGTTCGGGTAATGGATTTTGCGTCTCTTTAAATTTTTGTTGGCTGACGCGGGCGGTGCGCAATGGCGAGGCCGTAACCACCAATTTATTCTTCTACAAACCTTTTTCTGAACGCTTGCAAGACTTTGCTTGTCTTACATGCGATCTCGCGGCTGATGAGTTGCGCGCCCGAGTTGTCTTCGTTTGTTGTGGACTACTACAGCGCGAAGACTATGGTCTTTACTTGTGAAATTCGAACCTGAAAGGGCGATGCATCCGCAACTCGAAGTTGGTGGTAAGTCCTGGGTAACTTAACGCTTTCTGATGCGATGCTAGCTGTCATCGAAACAGTACAGGGGTCAACACGATGGACTTGCTCCATGACGTAAGAGGGTTTTCTCGGGCTGCAGGCGACATCGAGCCAAACCGGCACACGATCGTTGTTGTCGACACCTGTACTTTGTTTCGCGAGGGGCTCGTCAAGATACTCCAGGCCTCCTGTTTCGACGTTCTGGCGTCTGCAGAAAACATCGTTGATGTACTGGCGCATGTCGATCAGGGGAGCATCCAGGCGATCGACCTGCTGATCTGCAGCCTGGACCCGCAACGCGGCATCGAGCCGCAATTGGCAGCCATACGCGCCATGCGGACCCGCGACGCCCGCACCAAGACGGTGCTGCTGATGCCGAGCTGCACGGCGGAGGACCTGCTGGCAGCCTTGATGTGCGGTGTCGACGGCGTGGTCCTGAAGGATATCTCGGGCGAGAAATTGAACGCCGTGCTCGACCTTATCATCCACGGCCAGCACGTGCTGCCGGTGGGCATCGCGCTGCAGGTGTTCAGAGACCTGCGGCCGGCGTTTGCCGAGGTGGACCAGCGGCAGGGCCGCGAGCCGGCAAGGGAGGCCGAGCTAGCCACGCTGCGCCAGGCTGGGCTGCTGCCTGCCCAGGAAGCGGCGGCGCCTGCCGCCGCAGCAGCACAGCCCAGCGTGTTCAAATCAGCCGACGCCGCCGGCCTGCGCGAGCGCTCGCATCAGAAGACCACCCGCGGGCTCGGCCTGTCCGAACGCGAGACTCAGATCCTGCAATGTCTCATCGAGGGCTACGCCAACAAGCTGATCGCACGCCGGCTCGACATCGCCGAGGCCACCGTCAAGGTGCACATCAAGGGCCTGCTGCGGAAGATCAACGTGAGCAACCGCACGCAGGCGGCGATATGGGCGCTGAACCAGAGCTTCACCGCGCAGCAGACGCACGCCGTACCGCCGCGCGACCGCGACGGCCGGCCAGCACACAGCTTTGCCCAGCGGGTAAGCGTGCCGGACGACCCGTTGCTGTCCGACGTCGTGGCCGTACTCACTCCGGTCATCAACAGCGTCGCGGCACACACGCATAACTGACCCCTCCAGCCGTCGGAGACACGCATGCAGCGTGCACGCCTGATCAGCCTGTCGCTCGCAGCGATGCTTGGCGGCTGCGCATCGTTCCTGTCGCAAAGCGGCCCCAGCCGTTCGGTCGTGCTGGACCGCGCCGCCGCGGGCCGCGCACCGCCGGGCCAGAAGCTGGCCTATGCTGTGGTGCCACTCGACGCCGGCATCGTCGCCAGCCTCGGCGGCGACGACCCGGTGCCGGTGTTCTCCGCCGCGCTGACCGCAGGCGCTGCGTCCGGCGGCATGCTCGGCGTCGGCGACACCGTCTCGCTCACCGTCTTCGAGTCCGGTGCGGGCGGCCTGTTCATCCCGAGCGACCCCGGCACTCGCAGCGGCAACTACGTGACGCTGCCGCCGCAGCAGATCGACTCCAGCGGCGACATCTCGGTGCCGTTCGCAGGCAGGATACACGCGGCCGGCCTGGCCACGTCGGCCGTGGAGCGCGATGTCGACCGGCGTCTCGCCGGCCGGGCGCTGGACCCGCAGGCCATCGTGACCGTGACCGACAGGCGGGCCGGTGCCATCAGCATCACCGGCGAGGTCGGCAACGCCGCGCACTTCTCGCTCGAACCGGGCGGCGAGACCGTGCTGGGCGCCATCGCACGCGCCGGCGGGCCGCGCTTTCCCGCCTACGAAACGACGGTGACCCTGCAGCGCGGCGGCCGCACGGAACGCGCGCTGCTCGCCGTGGTGATGGCGGACCCGCAGCAGAACGTGGCGCTGCAGCCCGGCGACGGCATCTACCTCGGCCACACGCCGCGCTACTTCCTGGCGTTCGGCGCCACCGGTCCCGGCCAGTCGATCGGCCTGGTCAACCGGCGCTTCACCTTCGACGACACGCATCTGAGCCTGGCCGACGCCCTGGCCAAGGCGGGCGGTCTGGAAGACGACCGCGCCAACGCGCAGGCGATCTTCGTCTACCGTTTTCAACAGCCGGACCAGGCTGCGGCGTCCGGTCTGCCGGCGACGCCCACCGTCTACCTGCTGAACCTGACGGACCCTGCCGGCTACTTCTATGCCAACAAGTTCCGCATCCATAACGAGGATACGTTGTTCGTTTCTAATTCGCCGTCGACCGACCTGGCGAAGTTCCTGGCACTCGTTCTGCCAGCTGCCTACTCGGCGTCCGGTTTCCGGTCAGGCTTCTGATACCAGCGGGTCTGGACCTTGACTTTTCGAAGTCCTGCAGGAAGGCAAGCCCTTCTTTTCTGAAGAAAAGAAGCAAAAGACTTTTGGTCCGGCTGTCGCGGAGGTTCCTTGAGCGCGCGCCCAAGCGAACAAAAGTTTTTTGGCTTTGCCTGTCACCGGTCAAAGCCTGTGACGTTTGCTATGAGTGTCGGTTCAGAAACGTAGGCAAGCAGTTCTTTTCTGAAACTTTTGCTCTCGTCGGGTGCGCGTTGATGAGGCGTGTCGTGTCAACCGTCCGCGACAGCGCTCGCAAAAGCTTTTTGCTTCTTTTTCTCGAAAAAGAAGGCCTTGCTTTCTTTCCCGTCTAGCTGTGCAGGCTTTGCAGCAATCCCGTCGTCCCCAGCCCGATCACGTGGATCTCGCCCCCCGCCGAGAGCGTCAGCACCGAGCCCCCAGCGCCGTCGTCCGACACCGCAGGTGCGTCCGCATCTTGCGGCAGCAGGATGGAAAGGCCCGGCCCCGCCGTCACGGTCACGTCGGTCGCAAGCGACGCGATGTCGAGCGTCAGGCCGGACGAGGTGTCCACTATGTTCGTCTGGCCTCCGCTCAGCATGACCGTGGCACCGGCGCCGCCGATGAACAACGCGAGTTGCCCGCCACCGCCCACCAATGTGTCGGCGGGCCCGGACAGCGCTACGGTGTCCGCGCCGTTGCCGAGCCGGAGCGTGTTGCCGCCGCCGCCCAGGCTGATGGTGTCGTCACCGTTGCCGAGTGTCACGCCGGCAAGCCCGGTGCCGCCGGTCAGGCTGTCGTTGCCGTTGCCCAGGCGGACCAGCGCACGGCTGCCGGACCCGAGTGCCACCTGGTCGTCCCCGTCGCCCAGCACGACCGCGTTGTTGTTGCCGCCGAGTGCTACGTCGTCGCTGCCGCTGCCGAGTGTCAGGCTGACCAGGCCGGTGCCGCCCGACACGCTGTCGTTCCCGTTGCCGCCGGCCACCAGGTGGCCAGTGCCGCTGCCCAGCGCCACGGCGTCGTTGCCATTGCCGAACAGCAGCGTGTTGTTGTTGCCGCCGAGTGCCACGCTGTCCTGGCCGCCGCCCAACGTAAGGCTGACCAGGCCGGTGCCGCCAGACACGCAGTCGGCGCCGTCGCCGAGCTGCACGAGGTGGCCGGTGCCTGTGCCGAGGTTCACCTGGTCGGCGCCGTTGCCGAGGCGGACGGTGTTGTTGTTGCCGCCGAGGGCGACGCTGTCCCGGCCGCCGCCCAGCGTGAGGCTGACCAGGCCGGTGCCGCCCGCCACGCAATCGTTCCCGTTGCCAAGCTGCACGAGGTGGCCGGTGCCGCTGCCGAGGTGGACGACATCGGCGCCGTTTCCCAGGCGGATGGTGTTGTTGTTGCCGCCGAGGGCGACGCTGTCCCGGCCGTCGCCGAGCGTGAGGCCGACCAGCCCGGTGCCGCCGGTGACGAGATCCGCGCCGTTCGTCGCTGACACCAGGTCGCCGGTGCCGCGGCCGAGCCGGACCGTGTCCCGGCCGTCGCCGAGCTGGACGGCGTTGTTGTTGCCGCCGACCGAGACGCCGTCGTTGCCGCGCCCGAAGCTCAGGTTGGCGAGGCCGCTGCCGCCGATGAGCGTGTCGTTGCCGTCGCCGGCGCTGACAAAGGAGCCCGTGCCGGTGCCGAGGTCGACCGCGTCGATACCGTTGCCGAGTGCTACGTAGACGTCGCTGCCGGTCATCGCCACGCTGTCGTTGCCGTTGCCCAGAGTGATGCCGGACAGGCTGCCGACGTTCTCGAGCGAGACGTCGTTGTCGCCGGCGGAGACGAGGTCGCCGGTGCCGCCGCACAGGTCGAGCAACAGGCTCGCCTCGCCGAGCACGAGGTAGAGGCCGTTGCCGGTGAGCGTCTCGGTGGTGTCAGGCATGATTGGCTAGCCGAGCGACGTGGCAGTGAAGGCAAGCAAGCAAGAACCAAGAAACTTTTGTTCCCGGGATTGTGCCGTGCGGGTGAGTCCGCGACAGCCGTGACAAAAGTCTTTTGCTTCCTTTCTTCAGAAAAGAAGGCCTTGCTTCCTTGCCTTGCCCGACTTCAAGCCGCCGCATTCGGCGCAAGCTCCACAGGCAAGGAAGACGCAGGCCGGCGCCTGCCCAGCATGCGCCGTGCAAGGCGCTGGCACGGCAATTCGAACCAGCGCTGCAAGGCTGCGGCGGCGAGGATGCAGAAGGCCGCAACCGCCAGCAGGCAGCCCACGCGGACCCAGAGCGGGCTTTCTGCCAGGCGGCTCCCGTAAGCCCAGAGCGACAGCCGCAGCGGCATGTAGTGGATGAGGTAGAACGAGAACGAGATGCGGCCGAGGAACATCGCCGGCGCGCTCGACAGCACGGCGTCGACCGGGCCGCGCTGGTAGGCGAGGCCGAGGATGATGCCGCCAAAGCCCAGCACGGCAAACAGGTTCAGCGGCCGCCACGTCAGGCACAGCAGGATCCATCCCAGCGAGGCCAGCGTCAGCAGTGTGGCCCAGCCTTCGCCCGCCGGCCAGAACCGGAAACAGCGTTGCAGGGCGATGCCGGCGACAAAGCAGAACGCCATGCGCACCAGGCCGAAGGCCGCCGTCGGGTTGTCGGTCGCGTGCCCGAAGCTGCGCATGGCGCCCACCAGCAGCAGCAGGCTGAGCGCGGCGCCCAGGCCCGCCAGCACCGCAGACCGGCAACGGTATGCCGCCCAGGCGAGCAGCGGGAACAGCGCGTAGCCGAACACCTCGGCACTCAGGCTCCAGGCGGGACCGTTCCATAGCCCCGGTTTGATCACCGACCAGGTCTGCGCCAGCAACAGCGACTGCACGAAGCCGAGTGTTGAAAAATCATGATCGTGATACGGGACGGGCGCGCCGTCCAAGAAGCGGGTCCAGGCGACGAAACCGGGCAGGAAGAGTGCCAACGGCACCAGCGCGAACAGCACCAGCGTGTTGAGCGGGTACACCCGAAAGAAGCGCAGCACGTAGAAGCGCCAGGCCGCATCGCCCCGGATGGAGACGAAGTCGGTCTCGTGTGCGTGCATCAGGATGAAGCCGGACAGCACGAAGAACAGGTCCACGCCGCGAAAGCCGTTATACATGAAGCCGTTCTGGTTGATCGACGGCGCGTTCAGGTAGGTGGCGAACACGATCTGCGCGTGCGTCAGGCAGACATACAACGCGGCTACCCCGCGAATGCCGGTAAGGCTGGGGATGGCGCTGCCGGCGCGGCGCGGTGACGCGTGCGTTGGAAGGCTCTCCTGCATCTTGTCTCCTCCGGTCGCTGAGACGGATGTAGCAAGTGCGGCAAGCGATCGAGTAGGACGCATCGGTATTATACCGAGACTGAGTGTCTGCAACCTCGGCGCTGCAAGGAAAGCAAGGCCTTCTTTTCTGAAGAAAAGAAGCAAAAGACTTTTGGTCCTGCTGTCGCGAAGGTTCTGCAGCGCGCGCCCAAGGATACAAAAGTTTTTTGGTTCTTTTTTTCAAAAAAGAACCGCTTGGCTTGTCTTCAGAGGCCGCGCTGGTCACCCGTGCCGCATATGTCCGCGACGCTTCTTTCTCACGAAAAAGAAGCCTTTCGCTTGCCTGATACGCTGGTGGTAATCCGGCTGCCACCATCGCCCGGGCAAGCTGCCAGTCTACTCTGTGGATGTCGCGGAGGGCAGGTCTTGGGGCAGCATCATACAGCAGGGCGAAGCAACGTATGACGCTTTGTGCGCCGAGTTCGTTGCTGGGGCCAGGCGAGATACGTTGCCTGACCGGCCTGCGCGGCTGTGCGGCGCTTCTGGTGATGGTGTATCACTTCACCCTGGCACTGCCGGCGGGCACGATGCCGCTCCACCGCGTGTTCGCCAACGGCTACCTGTGGGTGGACCTGTTCTTCGTTCTTAGCGGTTTCGTTCTGGCTTACGGGCAGCAGGCCATGTTCGCCGGCGCCTACAGCGTACCCACGCACGCGTGGTTCCTGCTTTCGCGCCTGGCGCGCGTTTACCCGTTGTACTGCGTGGTGATCCTCGAGAGCGCGGTGCTGCTCGTTGCGCGTGCCGGGCATTTGGGCGCCGGCGTGCTGGGGCTCAACCTCGCCATGGTGCAGGGCTGGGGGCTGGCGCCCAGCCTGGAGGGTGCCGCCTGGTCGGTCAGCACGGAGTGGGCGGCCTACCTGCTGTTCCCGCTGCTGCTCGGCGCCACGGTGCTGCGCGCGCGTTGGCTCGCGGTGGTGGCCGGACTGGCCGCTGCCGGCGCCCTCGTCTGCCTCGCACTGGCGGCTGGGCCGTTCACCTTGCCCGACCAGGGGCGGCACGGGCCGCTCGACCTCTACAGCTCGGCCACCACGGCACCTCTGTGGCGCTGCCTGGCGGAATTCACCCTCGGCCTACTCTCCTGGCGGGTTGCCAACCACCTCGCCGGGCTCGTGCGCCGGGGCGTGTGCCCGCCCGGTGCTGCCGGCGTAGCGTCCGCGGCAGTTGCCGGGCTGATCGTCGTGCTGCTGTCCGTGCAGCGATGGGACCTGGCGGTCGTCGCCCTGTTCTGCGCCCTGCTCATCACGCTTTCGCAGCAGACGGGTGCGCTGGCGGCTGTGCTGAGCGCGCCGGCCCCGTACCAGCTCGGCCGCTGGTCGTATTCGATCTACCTGATCCACGACAAGTTCACCCATCCTGCCCAGCAGTTGCGCGCCGTGCTGGCCGCGCAGGTTCCGTTCGCGTCGGGGCTCACCGTGCTGCTGGTAGGTGCGGCGGTAGTGGCGTGCAGCGCGCTCACCTTCGCGCTGGTGGAGCAGCCTCTACGCCGGGCGGCGATGCGGCTGCTGCCGGGTGTGCCCGCAATACGTTGTCGGCCCGCGTCGTTGGCGCCCGCCGCGTTGCCGACCGCCTCGCTGTCCGGCCTGGAGGCAGAGGCGTGACGATGCGGACAGGCGCTGCCGTTGCGGACCAGCAACGCAGGAACCGGACGTGGCGGGACCTGCGTCTGGTGGCGCCGGTGCTGCTGGCGTCCTGCGCGTGCGTGGTTGGCTGCGTGATGCTGTCGGCGACGGTACCGTGGGCGCCGTTCGTCCCGCTCGGCCTGGTCGTTGCCGGCCTGGCCGCGTGGCTGGTGCTGGCCGCAGCCTGCGGCTCTCCCGCCGCCATCATGCTCTACGGCGGCGTGCTGATGTTCCTGACCAACGCGCAGTTCCGCGTGCGCGGCGCCGGCGACATCCAGGGCGACTGGCAGAGCGCGCTGAAGTTCCTCGTCTGGTTGGGTGCGGGCGTCATCGGCGCGCCGCACATGCCGTCGTTTCGCCGCCTGGTGAGCCAGCCGGGCAGCGCGCTGTGGCTCGCCTACATTCTCATCGCACTGGTATCGAGCCTGTACTCGCCTGCCGCCGGCTACAGCTTCGGCTGTGCGCTGGCGCTGCTCTGCCTGTTTGCGTTTTCCTTCGCGCTGACCACGAAGCTGTCGCAATCGCAACTGCTCTGGACCGTCGCCATCGCGCTCACCGTGTTCAACATCGGCGGCTGGCTGGTGTTCTTCGCCAACCCGGACCTCGGCGTGTCCGCCGCCTGGACCACGTCGGGGCTGAAGATGCGCATGTGCGGCCTGGCCGGCCAGGCAACCAACCTGGGCGCGGTCTGCGCGGTGGGCGTCGGCGCAGTGTTCGTGCTGTGGTACGAGGCGCGCTGCAGCACGCTCGCCGCCCTCACGCTGGGCGGTTTCGCTTTCGCAACGCTGATGAAGAGCGACGCCCGCACGACGGAAATCGCGACCATCGCCGGCGTCGGCCTGGTGCTGGCCTCGCGCCGCGCCGGAATGGTGGTGGCCGGCGCGCTGGCGGCAACCGCAGCGGTGGTGCTGCTGCAGGTGTTCCCCAAGCTGCCCGGCCTGTTGGGCGCCCAGTTCAGCCGCTCCGGCGACCCCACCGAGGTGTTCACGCTGACCGGCCGGCTGGAGATCTGGGACTTCGCCTGGCAGCAGATCATGCTGAGCCCGATCCTTGGCTACGGCTACAATTCGAGCAAGGTGGTCCTCGGCAGCCACATCGGGTTCGAGAACGGCCTGATGGTCGATTCCGCCCACAACATGTACCTGCAAAACCTGCTCTCGGTGGGCGTGCTGGGCCTGGTGCCGCTGATCGGCCTGCTGGGCTACCTGCTCTACACCTGCTTCCGGCGGCCGATCCCCATCGTGCTCTACACGCTGGTCATCGTGCTGGTCTCCAGCATCTCCGACACCGACGCGATCGGCACCACGCCGACGCTGGTCACGGTGCTGCTGTTCGCCGTCTCGGTCTGGCCGGGACTTGGCGGATCTGCGTCCGGCACCGCCGCGCAGCCGGCCGCGTTCGCTGCGCCGGCCGGGCTCAGGATCACGCCGCGCCGAGCGGCCTTTTCAGGAGAAAACGCATGAGTGACGCCCAAATGCTCGACCGGGCGGCCGGGTTGTCCGGCCAGTCGCCTTCGCCCAAGGCTGCGGGCACGCAGGTGGTGCCGGTCATCCTGTCTGGCGGGTCCGGCACCCGGCTCTGGCCGGTCTCGCGCGGGAGCTTTCCCAAGCAGTTCTGGCCGCTGGTCTCAGAGCAGACGCTGGTGCAGGAGACTGCGCACCGCGCCGTCGCTGCCGGTTTCGCGCGGCCGCTGGTGGTGTGCAACCAGGACCACCGCTTCCTGGTCGCCGAGCAGTTGCGCGAGGCGGGGATCGGCGGCGCGCGCATCGTGCTGGAGCCGTGCGGACGCAACTCCGCACCGGCGATCACCGCGGCGGCGCTGATCGTGGCCGAGCAGGACCCCGACGCGGTGGTCTGGATGATGCCGGCCGACGCGGCGATCACCCGGACCGAGGCGCTGGGCGAGGCGATGAACCGCGCCGTGACCGCCGCCCGGGCGGGGCGGATCGTCACCTTCGGCATGACGCCGCGCTCGGCGGAGACCGGCTACGGCTACATCGAGGCCGGCGCCGAGCTGGCTGACGCCCCCGGCGTGCACGAGGTGGTGCGGTTCGTGGAGAAGCCCGGCGCCGCCGCGGCCGCGCAGTTCGCAGCTGACGGCAAGCATTTCTGGAACTCCGGCATGTTCGTCTTCCAAGCGGCCACGCTGCTGCAGGAGATGGAGCGTTTCGCCCCCGAGCTGGTGCGCGCCGTGCGCCGTGCGCTGGACACCCGCACGGCCGACCTCGACTTCATCCGGCTGGGCGTCGAAGCGTTCGCCGGCTGCCCGAACATCAGCCTCGACTACGCGGTGGCCGAACGCACCAGCCTGGCCGCCGTGGTGGCCGCCGATTTCGGCTGGTCGGACGTGGGCAGCTGGAACGCGCTGTGGGAGCTGGGCGAGAAGGACGCCGACGGCAACGTGGCCGTCGGCGACGTGCTGCTGGAGGGGGCCACCGGCTGCTACGCGCGGAGCGACGGCATGCTGACGGCGGTGGTGGGCCTGCAGGATGCAGTGGTGGTGACCACGGGCGACGCCGTGCTGGCCATGCACCGCGACCGCGCACAGGACGTCAAGGCTATCGTCGAGCGGCTGCGCGCGGCGGGGCGCCACGAGGCTGCCTCGCACGACCGCTGCTACCGGCCGTGGGGGTTCTACGAGTCGCTGATCAACGGCGCGCGGTTCCAGGTCAAGCGCATCGTCGTCAAGCCGGCGGAGCGGCTGTCGTTGCAGAAGCATTTCCACCGGGCGGAGCACTGGGTGGTGGTCGCCGGCACCGCGCTGGTGACGCGGGACGCCGACGAAGTGCTGCTGCGGGAGAACGAGAGCATCTACCTGCCGCTCGGCTGCGTCCACCGGTTGGAGAACCCTGGCAGGATAGCGCTGGAACTTATCGAAGTGCAGTCCGGCGGTTATTTGGGCGAGGACGACATCGTGCGGTTCGAGGACGTCTATGGGCGCGCATAGGGCAGTGCGGCGGGCAGCCTCTCGCCTGGCGGCTGCGTGCGCGGCCGCAGCGGCGGTGGTATCGCTGGGCGCGGCAAGTCCGCAGGACGAGATCGGCCGGGGCTTGCTGGATTGGCAGCTCGGCCGGCCGGCCGAAGCGTTCCAACACTGGCGGCAGGCGTCGCTCGCAGGCGATGCGCGCGGTGCACTCTACATCGGCACGCTGTTCGATACAGGAGACGGCGTGGCACCGAACTGCCGCCAGGCGATGGCCTGGTACGCCAAAGCGGCCGAGCTTGGCAGCGCAGCAGGCGCGTTCAACGTGGGGGTGCTGTATGATTCCGGGTTGTGTGTCGCCGCCAATCCCCAGGCGGCGGCTTCGTGGTACGGGCGAGCGGCGGCGGGCGGCTTTGGCCGCGGCGCGTACAACCTGGCTTTGATGTACGAGGCGGGCACCGGCTTGCCGGCGGACCGTGCCCGCGCGAAGGCGCTCTACAGAACCGCCGCCGAGCATGGCATCACCGCGGCGCGCGCCCACCTCGTCTCGTTCGGGCGGCCGGCGATCCGCGCCGCTCCCCCGCGGGAGGATCCGGCGGCGCAGGCGTTCGCACAGGCGCAGTCCGTGCTGCTCAGCCGTGGCCCGGCAGACGCGGCGCGCATGGTGGCGCTGCTGCAGCAGGCCGCCGAACAGCACAACCCGCTGGCCGAGTACGACCTCGGCTACTGCTACCAGCGCGGCATGGGACTGCCGGCGAACGCCGTGCAGGCACTGACTTTCTACAGGCGTGCGGTCGCCGACGCGTCCGACGCGTCGGTCCGGTCGATCGCGCAGGCCGGGATTGATAGTTTGAAGACGCACGCGGGTGGTTAGAGGAAGAAAGCAAGGCCTGCTTTTTTGAAAAAAAGCAGCAAAAAACTTTTGAACCTGCTGTCGCGGAGGTTTCTGCAGCGCGCGCCCAAAGGGAACAAAAGTTTTTTGGTTCTTTTTTTCAAAAAAGAACTGCTTGCTTTCTCTTCATCGTGAGCATGGAGGATTGAAACTTAGTTTCGTATCAGACATCAACGCGCCACCGCGTCACTCACGAAGACCGCGGTCGAGCAGCCTGACGGTCCGCTCGGCAACTTCCGCCTCGCTGAACCTCGCGACGGCTGCAACGCGCGCGGCCGATCCGAAGCTGGCGCGCGTGTCCGGCTCGCTCGCCAACCGCGCCAGGGCGGATGCAAGCGCGTTCGCGCAGGCTGGCGGCACGAGGAACCCCGTCACGCCGTGCACCACCTGTTCGCGCGGGCCGCGTATGTCCGTGGCCACCACCGGCAACCCGCACAGCATCGCCTCGATCACCGACATCGGCAGGCCTTCGAAGTGGCTCGGCAGCACGAAGACGTCGGACGCAGCCAGGATGGCCGCGACGTCCGTGCGGTAGCCGAGCCGGCGTAGCCGTGCGCCCAGGCCGCACGACGCGAAGTACGGTTCCATGTCCTCGCCGTGGTCGGACGCCAGGCGCTTGCCCACCACCCACAACTCTGCTTCCACGTCCGCCATCGCGCGCAGCAGTTCCGGATATCCCTTGTGCCGCACGAGGCGCGACACCGCGGTGACCACGACACGGTCTTCTGGCACGCCGAGTTCTGCACGCACCCGCGCGCGCGCATCCGCGTCCGGGTGGAACAGCGCGGGATCGCGGCCGTTGCCCACCGCCAGCGGGTGCGGGTGGATGTGCAGCCGCCGCGCGTCGGTTGCCTCTTCGGTGGAGACGGTCATGAACACGTCGGTCACGCGTCCGGCCAGCCACTCCATCGCCAGCGACGTAGCCCGCCGCGGCCACGGCCCCGGCTGGTTGAACAGGAAACCGTGGCAGGTATACGCCACGCGCGGCACGCCGGCGGCGCGCGCCGCGAGGCGGGCGAGGAACCCGCTGATCGGCATGTGCGCGTGCACCAGGTCGGGCTTTTCCCTGCGGAACAAACGATACAACGCGAGGAACGCGCGCGCCTGCGCGATCGGCGAGAGGCTGCGCGCCAACGGCAGCGCGTCCACCACGAAACCTTCGGCGCGCAAATCGGCCAGCAACGCGCCGTCGGCGGACACGCCGGTGACGACGTGGCCGCGGTCTCGCAGCGTGCGCATCAGCGGCAGCAGGAAATGGCGCAGGGAGAAGTCGACGTTGGTGACTTCGATTATGCGCAAGGCAAGCAGTTCTTTTTTGAAAAAAAGAACCAAAAAACTTTTGCTCTCGTCGGGTATACGAGGTTGAGACACCTCGTTTCAGCCGTCCGCGACAGCAAGCGCAAAAGTTTTTTGCTTCTTTTTTTCAAAAAAGAAGGCCTTTCTTCCTACCCAACTTTCGTGATCGCCCACTTCACATGCTGCGGTCCATCCTGCGGCCCGTTCAGCACCACCTGCTCGCTCTTCCGAGGCTCCGCCCCGCCGAGATAGACACTCTCCTCCAGCGACAGCTTTGCCCCTTCCGCCCGCAGCCGCCAGCCGCCGCTGGGCAGCCGCAGCAGCACCGCCTCGCCGTCCTGTTGCAGGCTGGCGATCACCGCCGGGTGCAGGTGGAAGCGGATCGTGTAGGGCTGCGGGGTGGCGGCCTCGATCACGTCCTCGCCGCGGACGTCCTCGCCGCTTTCGGCCATGTAGAGCCGCCGGCGGTGCACGGCGCCGAACGGCTTGCGGTAGCCGTCCTGGCTCGCCTCCAGCCAGTGCGCGCCGTTGGCCTCCTGGCGCTCCACGCCCACGCGCTCCGGCCGCCGTCCCAGCCCGCCCGGTTTCAGCTCGGAGCTGCTGGTGTCGGCGATCACCAGGGTGGAGTGCGCGGCGGTGGCACGCGCCGCGTCCGTCCAGGCAGCGCCGCCGATTGGGGCGGCGCCGCAGTTGACGATCAGCCGCTCGCGCCCGGTGGACAGCTCGAAACTCAGCGTGCCGGCATGCGCCATGCGGTCCAGCCCGGGTGAGGCCGGCGCGCCGGCGTCGGCGATCAGCACGGTGCGGCCGGCCTGCAGGCGCTGGAAGCCGGTGTCGGGCAGCGTCATCGGCGCGCGGCCGGGGCGGCCGGCCTGGCCCAGCACCAGCTCGATCAGGGTGGCCGGCTCGTCGCGCGTGCCGTTGAACAAAGCGAGTCCGCCGTCGCCGTGGCGCAGCGTGCGCAAAGCCAGCGATAGGCGGTCCAGCGCCGAACCCAGGGCGGCGGGCGCGTCGGCGCCGGCCACGTGCAGCAGGGCGCGGATCTCGATCAGGTCGCGCAGGGCGACGAGGTGGGCGGCGGGGCTGCGTTCGATGTGGCCGCCATCGGGCAGCACCTGGCGGCCGATCTCCTGCGGCAGGAAGCGCAGCGCGCGGTGCAGGTAGGGCGCGTGGTCCGGCATGGCGATGGACGCGGCGATCAGACCGCGCAAGGCGGTCAGCGCGCGGCCGTCCTGCTCCTCGGCCGGCAGGGCGGCCGACAGCACGCGCGAATCGGTCACCATCCGGCCCATCAGGCGGCGGCGGAACTCGTCGTCGGCGGAGGCGGCGAAGAAATCGTAGTGGCCGAGCCAAGCGGCGATGCGGCTGCCGGCGACGTCCGGCCGCTGCGCCAGCGCGTCCGCGTCGCCGCCGGCGATCCAGTCGCCCACCAGGGCGCGGGCGCGCATGCGGGCGGCGTCGGTGCCGATCACCCGCAGGTCGCGCAGCCAGGTGAAGCCGTGCGCGTGGGCGCGCATCACCGGGTGGCCGCCTCCGTCCGGCCAGCCGCCGGGCTTGAGCACGCGCATCGCACCCGACAGGGTCAGCTCGCCCTTCAGCAGCCGGGCGCCGCGGGCCGGGTCGCCCGGCCATGGGTCCCGCACAGGCAAGGCAGGCGCGTCCGGCACGCTCATCCGCAGGGTCGGCAGCCTGGCCAGGCGCAGCCGCAGCGTGCGCAGCGAGCGGGAGAACGTCACGAAGCGAACGTCACGCTGCCGGGGTGCCGCGGATCGAGGCGATGGCCGTGGCGTAGTCCGGTGTGGCGAAGACGGCGGTGCCGGCTACGAAGGTATCGGCCCCGGCGGCAATGCAGAGCGGGGCGGTGTGCGCGTCCACCCCGCCATCGACCTCCAGGCGGATGTCGCGCCCGCTGGCGTCGATCATCCGGCGCAGGGAAGCGATCTTGGGCAGCTGGCCGTGCAGGAACTTCTGGCCGCCAAAGCCGGGGTTCACCGTCATCACCAGGATGATGTCCACCATGTCCAGCACTGGCTCGGCGTGAGCGGCCGGCGTCGCCGGGTTCAGCACCAGGCCGGCTTTCTTGCCCAGCCCGGCGATGGCCTGCAGCGAGCGGTGGGCGTGCGGGCCGGCCTCGGCGTGGACCAGGATGTGGTCGGCGCCGGCCTCGGCAAAGGCGGCGAGGTAGGGGTCGGCGGGCGCGATCATCAGGTGCACGTCGAACGGCAGGCGCGTGAGGCTGCGCAGCGCGCGCAGCACGACAGGGCCGAAGCTGATGTTGGGAACGAAGTGGCCGTCCATCACGTCGAGGTGCAGCCAGTCGGCGCCGGCGGCCTCGATCGCGGCCACTTCGCTGGCCAGGCGCGCGAAGTCGGCGGCGAGCAGGCTGGGGGCGATGAGGATGGGGCGGGGAGGCATCGGGGGGTTCTAGTCGGGGGGTCGGCGCTGCGGCAAGCGAAAGGCAAGCGGTTCTTTTTTGAAAAAACAACCAAGAAACTTTTTCGCTCGCTGCCGCTGAAACGAATCGTTTCGGTGCGAGAGTGGTGCCAGGTTGGAATGTTAGCAGTGAGGCAGACCCTCCATGCGTCGTTATCACACAACGATGCTTGTCGCCGTTACCGCGGGCCTGCTCGGCGCCGCAAGCCCGTTCCCGACCCCACAGGTGGGCATCTCACTCGAACCGGCGGCCAGCCCGAAAACCCTGCAGATCGACACGCGGTCCCGCCAGGCGATGCCCGACCTGGCCCCTGGTGCGGAGGAGATCGCCGTCACCGCCAACCGTGCGCCAACCAGGCAGACCCACACGCCAGGTTCGAGCCGAAGGATACATGGCAAAGCCTGCAGGCGGTCACACTGTGGGATCCTACTAAGCCGCCCTGCTGCAGTTCTCCCTACGAGACCGACATTGGTGGACAGCCCGGCAAGTAAGAAGGCAAGCGGTTCTTTTTTGAAAAAAGAACCAAAAAACTTTTGTTTTCTGAAGTGCACGCTGAGGGAGAGTGCGCGACTGCCGGACCAAAAGTTTTTTGCTGTGTTCTTGCCTACGCTTTCACGAACCGCGCGCAGAAGAAGCCGTCCATCCCCCCTCGCTCCGCCCACATCGCCGGCGTGGTTCGCAGGTGTCCCTCAGCCGTGCGCGCCTCGGGCAGCAAAGCCAGCTCCTCCGCGCTGAACGGGTCCGCGCGCAGCCCCGCCCGCAGCGCCGTCCGCACCCGGCCGGCACCCTCCTCCGGCTGCAGCGAGCACACCGCGTAGACCAGCCGCCCGCCCAGCCGGAGTATCTTTGCCGCCGCCTCGATCAGTCTGTCCTGCCCCTCGGTCAGGCCGGGGAGGTCCGCCTCGCGTTTGATATGCGGCAGGTCCGGGTGGCGGCGGATGGTGCCGGTGGCCGAGCACGGCGCGTCCAGCAGCACCGCGTCCAGCAGGTCGGGCGGGCGCCAGGCCGTGGCGTCGGCGTGCACGATCTCGGCACCCAGGCCGAGCCGCTGCAGGTTCTCGCGCAGGCGGGGCAGGCGGGCCTCGCTGGCGTCCACCGCGATGACGGCGGCGCCGGCGGCGGCCATCTGGGCGGTCTTGCCGCCGGGGGATGCGCACAGGTCGGCCACGCGTTCGCCCGGCTGTGCTGCCAGCAGGCGGGCGGGCAGGGCGGCGGCGGCGTCCTGCACCCAGAAGTGACCCGCCGCCAGGCCGGGCAGGTCCACTACGCGGGTGCCCGCCGGCAGGCGCACCGAGCCGGTCGGCAGCAGGCTGCCCCCCTCCGGCGGTGGCGCGCCGGGCAGCATGGTCAGGTCCAGCGGCGCCTCGCTCTGGTGCGCGGTGGCGATGGCGCGGGCCTGCGCGCCCCAGGACGCCCAGAGCCAAGGCGGAGTGTCCAGCCGCGGGCCGTCCAGCTCGGCCAGCGCCGCGGCACCGCCCACCGCCACGCGCCGCAGCACCGCGTTCACCAGCCCGGCGAACGGTGCGAGCTTCTGCGCGCGGGCCAGCTCCACCGAGGTGGCCACGGCGGCGTGCGGCGGCGTGTCCAACAGCAGAAGCTGTGCTGCGCCCAGGCGAAGGATCAGCCGCACCGCATCCGGCGGGGCGCGGCGCAGGTGGGGTTCCAGCACCGCGTCCAGCGTGCCGGCGCGCCGCAGCACGGTGGCGGCCAGGCGGTGGGCGGCGGCGCGGTCTCGCGGCTCGCCGGCCAAGCGGTCCAGCGCCTCGTCGAGCGAGCGGTGCTGGTCGGTGACGGCGCGCAGCAGCTGCAGCGCAAACAGGCGGGTTGGGTCCATGCACTGGCTAAATGGCGCAAGGCTGGCCGTCGTGATACCCCGCGCGGCACGATGAGCAAGCAGGCGGGTGCTGAGGACGCGAAAGGAAGCAAGCGTCTTCTTTTTCGAAAAAAAGAAGCAGAAAGCTTTTGCGAGCGCTGTCGCGGACGGCTGAAACGATGCGCTTCACCACGGCAGACCCGAGAGAGACAAAAGTTTCTTGGTTCTTTTTTTCAAAAAAGAATTGCTCGCCTTGCCTTCGCTGCGGATGATCGAGGGTCAACAGCCCGGGCGATGGCGAGGTCCGGCCTGTGAAGCGTCCGCAGTCGGACGCAGGCCCAAAAGGCGGCGGTATGCGGACCGCTCTAGATGGCCAAGCCGAGCCCGTCTTTGGCGGCGATGGCGGCGCACGCACTCACAACAGCGCCCCGCACAGCTTGGCGCACGGCGCGTTGCCGAACTTGGTGCCCGGCGCTGCGGACACACCGCCTGTCGCTCTGGTTGGCGGAGAAGCCGGCGAGACGCTGGACCTGCCCTCCACGCCCACGCCTCGCCAGGCGGGTATCATGTCGAAACATGCACCCCGCACGTCGGCGGCCCGCCTGCCCGGCCGGCTGCTCGCCCTCACGTACGGCCGCGAGCGCCTCTGCCTGGTGCTGCTCTGCCTGGCGCTCTGGCTTCCCGGGTTCTTCGCCCTGCCGCCCGGCGATCGCGACGAGAGCCGCTTCGCCCAGGCCAGCAAGCAGATGAACGAGACCGGCGACTACGTGCGCATCATGAACGGCACGACCCCTCGCCTGCGCAAGCCGATCGGCATCTACTGGCTGCAGGCGCCCGCCGCCGCACTGGCCGGGCCTGGCCTAGCCAACCCGATCTGGCCGTATCGCATCCCCTCGTTGCTGGGCGGGCTGGCTGCGGTGCTGGCGACGTTCCAGGCCGGCTTGCTGCTGACCCCGGGACGGCGCAGCGCGGCGGCGGCCGGTGCCATGCTGGCCGGCTGCGTGATCCTCACCGTCGAGACGCACGTGGCCAAGACCGACGCGGCCCTGCTCGGGCTGACCACCGTGGCGATGGCGGTGCTGGCGCGCGCCTGGCTGGCCCGGCCTGTGGCGCGCTGGCAGGCGGCTTTGTTCTGGCTGGCGGTGGGTGCGGGCATCCTGGTCAAGGGCCCGATCACTCCGATGGTCGCGGGCCTGGCCGCGCTGACGCTGTGCGTGTGGTCGCGGCGGGCGCGCTGGCTGCTGGCGCTGCGGCCGGCGTGGGGGGTGCTGCTGATGCTGGCGGTGACGGCGCCGTGGTTCGTCGCCATCAGCCTGGCCACGCACGGTGCATTCCTCGCCCAGTCGGTGGGCGGCGACCTGGGGGGCAAGCTCGCCGGCGGGTCGGAGACGCATGGCGGCTTTCCCGGCCTGCACCTGCTGCTGCTGCCGCTGCTGGCGTTTCCCGCCACGGTGCCGGTGCTGGCAGCCTTGCCCGCCGCGTGGAGAGGCCGGCGGGACGACGCCACGCGTTTGCTGATCGCATGGGCGCTGCCGGCCTGGCTGGTGTTCGAGGCGGTGCCGACCAAGCTGCCGCATTACACCCTGCCGCTGTATCCGGCGCTGTTCCTGCTGGCGGCGCGGTGGCTTGCTGCGCCCAGCCCGGCCGGCGGTTCCCGGCGCGGCGTCCTGATCGGCCGCGCGGCGCTGGGGGTGGCTGCCTGTGCGCTGGCCGGCGCGGCCCTCACCCTGCCGCCGGTGCTGGGCGCGTCGTGGTGGCTTGGGCTGCCCGCGTGTACGTGCGTCGTTGTGGTAGCCACTCTTGCCTGGCGCGGCCGCCTGGCGTTGGCGCTGCTCGGCTGCATCCCGCTCTACGTCGCCATCCTGCAAGTGGAGCTGCCCAGCCTTGGCGCGTTATGGATCGCACCCCGGGTGGAGGCGGCGCTGCGCCGCGACTGGCCCGGGTGGAACCCGTCCGGCCAAGGCCTGGCGGTGGCTGGCTACGCCGAGCCCAGCCTCGTCTTCCTGGCCGGCACGCGGACGGAGTTGCTGCCAAACGGCCGCTCCGCAGCCGACGCGCTGCACGCCGGGACAGCCGGGCTGGTGCTGGTGACGGACAAGGAAGCAGCCAGCTTCACGATCGAGGCGCATCGCCTGGGGATGGCCACCCGCATGCTGGAGACGGTGCGCGGCTTCAACTACTCCCGCGGGCGGTGGGTGAGCCTAAGCCTGCTGGTCCGGTGACTGGCCCTTGCCGGCGGCGCGCACGTCGGCGATGGCGCGCAGCAGGGCAGGGGTGGTGAACGGCTTGGGCAGGAACCGCTCGTAGGGCGCCATGCCGCGCAGCTCGGCGTAGCGGCCGCTGATGAACACCACCGGCAGTGTGGGAAACACTTCCCGTGCGGCGCGGATGAACGCCAGCCCGTCCATGCCTGGGCCGAGGTTGATGTCGGTTACAACCGCACCGGGTGGCTCGTCGGGCTTCAGCATGGTCAACGCGACCTCGGCAGAGCCGCTGTTCTCCGTGCGTAGTCCGGCCTCCTGCAAAGCTTCGTGCAGACAATCGCGCACCAGGTCGTCATCCTCGACGAGCAATATGTCCAAAAAAGTGCTCCCGACACGCCTGAATTCTACAATGCGGTACGCATTAGCGAAATAGACTTCACGGCAAAGCGATCAACACCAAGCAGATAGAGTCGGTCATTTTGCAATAAAATCTTGCTAACGCGTGACGGATTTACAACTCAGAGGTGAGGCGGAACGGTTTGTGTAGACGGGCGTGCATGGCGGTGGTGGAGCTGAGGGGAATCGAACCCCTGACCTCCTCATTGCGAACGAGGCGCTCTCCCAACTGAGCTACAGCCCCGCCGTGCAGGCGGCGGAAAATGCTGGAGGGGAACCGCGGCGTCAAGGGAGGCGTGCAAGCAGTTCGTTTTTAAAAAAAAGAACCAAAACGTTCATTCCGTCTACGCGCGCTGCGACAACCGTTTTTGCTTCCTGTTCACGTCGCGGAGGCGAGACTTAGCGACGCTGGTATGAGCCCTATCGTACGAATAAATCCGCGACAGCCGAGACAAAAGCTCTTTGCTTCTTTTTCTCGAAAAAGAAGGCTTTGCTACTCTTCCGCCCAGCTTGCCCCCCGTAAAAATCCAAGCCTAGTGTGCGCCACTTTCGGGAGGCCCACGCTTGAGACTGCACGCTCTTCTACTGGCCACATGCGTTTCGGCCGCCCTCCCCATGGTCGCCGCCGCTCAGGACGACCCGGCGCCACCCCACAAGGCCGACGCGCCCGCCAAGCCGGCCGACGCTGCGGGCAAGCCCGAGGACGCCGGCGCCTTCAAGCCGGAAGCGGTCACCTCCGACGGCTCGGTCACCATCGGCGGCCGCAAGATCGACTACCAGGCGGTTGCCGGCACGCTGGTGGTGCACCCGAAGGGCTGGGACGACGCGGTGCACGGCGACGCCGCCGCCCAGAAGGAGGCGCACAACCCGCGCGCCGAGGCCTCGATGTTCTACGTGGCGTATTTTGCCAAGAACACGACCGGCCCGCGCCCGGTCACCTTCATCTACAACGGCGGCCCCGGCTCCTCGACGGTGTGGCTGCACATGGGCGCCTTTGGGCCGCGCCGGGTGGTGACCGCTGACGACAGCCACACCCCGCCGGCACCCTACCAGCTGGTCAACAACGACCAGAGCCTGCTCGACGCCAGCGACCTGGTGTTCATCGACATGCCGGGCGCCGGCTTCAGCCGCGTCGCCGGGCCGGACAAGGAAAAGGCGTTCTGGGGCATCGACCAGGATGCGCACGCCTTTGCCGAGTTCATCACGCAGTTCCTCGGCAAGTACGGCCGCTGGAACTCGCCGAAATACCTGTTCGGCGAGAGCTACGGCACCACCCGCTCGGCGGTGCTCGCCTGGGTGCTGGAGAGCGAGTACGACGTGGACCTGAACGGCGTGATGCTGCTGAGCCAGATCCTCGCCTTCGACCTCAGCGCGGACCGGGTGGAGAACAACCCCGGCGTGGACCTCGCCTACGAACTGGCACTGCCCACCTACGCGGCGACGGCGCTGTACCACCACAAGCTGCCAGGCAACCCGCCGGCCGACCTGCCCAGCTTCCTGCACCAGGTGGAACACTTCGCGCTGACCGACTACGCCTACGCGCTGGCGCAGGGCGCGCTGCTGCCGAAAGCCGACCACGACGCGATCGTGGAGAAGCTGCACGAATACACAGGTCTGCCCGCCGCCTACATCGCCAAGGCCAACTTGCGTGTTGACGGCAGCGAGTTCGAGAAGACCCTGCAGACCGATGACGGGCTGACCACCGGCCGGCTGGACACCCGTTTCTCCGGCCCGGAGATGGACCCGCTGAGCAAGGGCAGCGAGTACGACCCGCAATCGGCGGCACTCAGCTCGGCCTACATCGCGAGCTTCAACGACTACGCCCGCCACGTGCTGCACTACGGCGACGGCCAGGCATTCAAACCGAGCATACGCGTGTACCGTAGTTGGGATTCTATGCACCAGCCGCCGGGTGCCAACAACGCGCTGTCGCAGACTGCCAACGTGATGCCGGACCTGGCTGCGGCGATGAAGATGAACCCGACGCTGCACGTGCAGCTCAACACCGGGTACTACGACATGGCGACGCCTTACTTTGAGGGCGAGTACGAGCTGCGGCACTTGCCGATGCCGGCGAAGCTGCAAGGCAACATCGAGATCAAGACGTATCAGTCCGGACATATGGTTTACGCGCATGCGAGCGCGCTGGCGCAGTTGCACGACAATGCAGCCGACTTCATCAAGCGGACAGAGAAGTAAGCACGCAGTTCTTTTTTGAAAAAAAGCACTAAAAAACTCTCGCGCTCGCTGTCGCGGACAGCTGAAACAACGCGCTTCACCACGCCGAACCTACAGAGACCAGAAGTTTTTTTGTTCTTTTTTTCAAAAAAGAACTGCTTTCTTTCTTCGAGAGGTTCCCAATGCTGAGATCCATCCTGCTCGCCACCACCCTCGCCTGGGCGGTGCCCGCGCTGGCCGACGCGCCGAAGCCGCGCGATGCAGCGAAATCCCAGCCCGACATGAAGCCGGACGCCAGGAGCAGCGACGGCAGCGTCACCATCGGCGGCAAGCCTGTGGCCTACCAGGCGGTGGCCGGCACGCTGGTGGTGCACCCGAAAGGCTGGGACGACGCGGCCAAGCCGGAGAAGGACGACAAGGATGGGGATGCCAAGGAGGCGGACGACCACAACCCGACCGCCGAAGCCTCCATGTTCTACGTCGCCTACTTCGCCAAGGGCGCGCCGGCGGAGGGCCGGCCGATCACCTTCTTCTTCAACGGCGGCCCGGGATCGTCCAGCGTGTGGCTGCACATGGGCGCCTTCGGGCCGCGCCGCGTGGTGACGCTGGACGACAGCCACACGCCGGCCGCGCCGTACCAGCTGGTGGACAACGGACAGAGCCTGCTCGACGTCACCGACGAGGTGTTCATCGACGCGCCCGGCACCGGCTTCAGCCGCATCTCCGGCAAGGACAAGCAAAAGGCGTTCTACGGCATCGACCAGGATGCGCACGCGTTCGCCGAGTTCATCACGTCGTTCATGTCGAAATACGGCCGCTGGAACTCGCCGAAATACCTCTTCGGCGAGAGCTACGGCACCACGCGCTCTGCCGTGCTGTCCAACTTGTTGCAGTCGGACTACGCGACCGACCTGAACGGCGTCATCCTGCTGAGCCAGATCCTCAGCTTCGACGAGAGCGTGGACGGGCCGGAGGCCAACCCCGGCGTGGACACCGCCTACGCGCTGGCGCTGCCCACCTACGCCGCCACTGCGTTCTACCACCACAAGCTGGGTGGGAACCCGCCGGCCAACCTGCCGGCGTTCCTGGGCGAGGTGGAGCACTTCGCGTCCAACGACTACCTGCTGGCGCTAGCCGCCGGCGCCGCGCTCGACTCCGCACGCCGCGACGCGATCGCCGGCAAGCTGCACGACTACACCGGATTGCCCGTCGCCTACATCAAGAAGGCCAACCTGCGCATCACCGGCGGCGAGTTCGAGAAGACCCTGCAGGACGACACCGACACCACCACCGGCCGGCTGGACACCCGCTTCTCCGGACCCACGATGGACCCGTTGAGCAAGGAGGCCGACTACGACCCGCAATCGTCGGCGATCTCGTCGGCCTACGTCTCCACCTTCAACGACTACGTCCGCCGCGTGCTGCATTACGGCGAGGGGAAAACCTACAAGCCGGAGATCGAGAACGATCACTGGGACTTCCAGCATCAGCCGCCGGGCGCGCCCGAGGCGCTGCCGATCTCGGCCAACGTGATGCCCGACATTGCCGCGGCGCTGAAGACCAACCCGACGCTGAAGGTGATGCTCAACGCCGGCTATTACGACCTGGCCACGCCGTTCTACGAGGGAATCTACGAGATGCAGCATCTGCCGATTCCGCAGAAGCTGCAGGCCAACATCGAGTTCAAGCAGTATGAGTCCGGGCACATGGTGTACGCGCACCAGGCGTCGTTGCAGCAATTGCATGATAACGTGGCGGACTTCATCGGCCGCACGCATAAGTAGCAACTGGCGGTCCCAGGCTGGTTCGGCGCCTGGGCAGAAAGGCAAGGCCTTCTTTTCTGAAGAAAAGAAGCAAAAGACTTTTGGTCCTGCTGTCGCGAAGGTTCTGCAGCGAATACGCGAGGGAACAAAGTTTTTTGGTTCTTTGTCGAGTCCACGCGGCCTGGCCGGCAGTGCACATCTGCAACATCGGCCAAGATTATGCCGGCGACGCTCCGCACCGGCGTCCGATTGTGATAACGCTTTCGTTACGAGCGTGCGCGCTCGGCTGACGGAGGGCGGACGCTGGTGGAAGTCGGGACGACAGTGCGGCGTGGCCGCTGCAACAATGTCGGGATGTGCGAGAACGCTGTTTTCCAGCGCCCGATCACCGTGCCGGACGGCGAGCCGTTCGTCTGCCCGCAATGCCTGGGCGAGCTGACCGACGTGCGCGAGCGCCAGACTGCACACAAGCCCTCCCGGGTGGTGGTACCGCTGGCGGTGCTCTCGGTGGCGGTGGCGGTCGCCGGCTACGCTGCCTGGCGGGAGTATGGCGCGCCGCACGCGGCCGCACCCGCTTTGTCCGCGGCGAGCGTGGCGCCGGCTGCGTCCGGCGGGGCAGGGCCCGCACCGGCCGGGACGCAGAGCGCAGCGTTGCCGCCTTCAGCGGCACCGGCGGGCTCGCCGTCCGCGCCCGCGCAGGTGGTGCCTGTGCCACTTGCCTCGAACCCACCAGTTGAGCCGGCGCAGTCGGCAGCAACACCGGCAACTCCGACGGTCGCGCCGCCCGCAGGCGCGCAGGCCGAAGCCATGCCCATTCCTGGCCAAGCCGCTGACTCGGCAGGAGCGCCCGGCCAGGTGGCCCAGCAGGCACCGCCGGCGGCCCTGCAGTCGTCAGCCACGCCCGCACCTGTCAGCCAGGCCCCGCCCGCACCGGCGACGGCACTCGCCGCACCGCCGGCACAAGCCCCAAACGCCGAGGCGCCGGCCGCAACGGACGCCGCGACGCCGCCCAGCGCTTCAGTGCCCGGTGCAGCCGTTCCGACCCAGGCGGTGCGCAGCTTCCTCGGGGACGCCAAACCGGTTCCGGTCACCTTCCATTTCCGGCCTAACTCGGTGCTGCTGAACAGTCACGGCGACCACGACGTTGCCCACCTCGTCGCCTACCTTGCTGCCCACCACGCGAGCGGCGCCGAGGTGTACCTGGCAGGCTTTACCGACAACCTCGGCAGTCCCGAAGGCAACCTGGCGTTTTCCAAGCGTCGTGTGGCGACCGTCGTGGCGGCGCTGGCGGCCGCGGGGGTAAAGCCGGCACACGTGGCCAGCTTCGGCGCCGACATGCCGGTGGCGGACAACGCTACACCGCGAGGACGCGAGGAGAACCGGCGGGTGGAGGTCTATTTGGGGCAGTGAGTGAACCCGTGATTTTCTCCGTCCTACGCCTCTTTGCCGTTCGGAGCGCCACCGCTTAGTCATTCACCTGCTGACCACCGCCCAGGATAGCGCGTTGATGTAAACTCGTGTCGATTTACAACGATTGCGGTACAGAAACGGGCCAGAACCGCCAGAGCTTCGCGCAGGATGCAGGGCGCGACTTGAGGTTCAAGCCGACGCGTAACACGTCGGGTCAGGCCGTGTCTCTTGTCGATGAACCTGCGCCCTATAAGCGACTTATCGCGTTGGCCGTGCTTTTTGCATTTTGCATTGCACCGGTTTCCTTCGCTGTCTGTCTCATCGAGCTTTAGATGCGAATCTTGCAGGAGCTTGCGTCTATGTCTTTGTATTCATTCTGGTCCAAGTCGTTCGGAAGAATGGAGAGCCTTCCGTTCTCGCTGATCATTTTGGGATCACCTCTGTATACTACCCCGCAATCGGCAGCGTGCCGTGGGAGCATATTGAACGGTTCAGCGTGCAAATGTCACGAGCGTCGAGTATCGAGCTGCCAGTAAAGCTGATTGCACGCCTGCGGAACCCGGAAACCTATGTGTCGAAGTTAAGTTATGACAACGCTATGAGGCGGGGCAGCCTCTCGCTCCGCCGTTTGCACTGATTACCTCATCCAAATCGGCTGAAGAGATTGAAACTGTCATCTAATTGCTTAGACGTGATCCACGCCTTCCAGAGGCAGGAGCGACACGCCTGCCCACCCCACGACAGCCGCACAAAAGCTTTTTGCTACTTCTTCTCGAAAAAGAAGGCCTTGCTTCTCGCCTACCCCGCCGCAAGCGTAATCTTCTGCCCGCCGTTCTTCCGAGAGTAGCTCTTATAGTAAGTCGGGAACGTCGCCACGATCTCGTCTGCCAGCGGCACGCGCCCGTGTTCCTGCACGAACGCCATCAGGAACGCGATGTAGATGCGCCCGAGCGTCAGTGTCAGACTTCCGGCGACACCCGCGTTCAGCGCGCCGCCGATCAGCGAGCCCGGTCCGGGGATCAATTTCAGCGCCGAGCCTACTGCCCAGCGTCCGGCTACTGAGAGCGCCACGCAGCCCAACACTGTGGTCAGCAACTGCAGCACGGCGGTGCGGTCCAGTTCCAGCCCGAAGGCGGCGGACACGCCCACCAGCATGCCGGTCTGGATCGGCGCCAGCGACAGCGCGTCGGCCAGCGGGATCGGGATGACGGCTGCGGCCGCGGCTGCCGCTGCGGCTGCGTTGACGTAGTCGTTCGCCGTTTCACGGTTCAGCTCCAGGCTGACCTTCTGCGCCGCGGCAAAGGCAGCGCGGTGGGCGAGCGGCAGCGCGCGGAACGTTGCCATCACCAAGTCGGACAGGCCATGTGCCGGCCGTTTCGGCTTTGCCAGCGCGCGCACCGGCACGATCGCGTAACGCGGGATGTTGTGCGCCGTCAGGATGCCGTCGACGATCTCGGCGAACTCCTCGTCGTCGTCGTATTTCGTCAGCACCACGATCGCCGGCACGTTGTAGGCGGCCAGCACGCGCAGCACGTCCAGCTCGCAATCCTGCACGCGGCTGCTCGGCTGGGAGATGCACAGCCAGCCGATGTGCAGCTGGTCGCGCGCGTCCTTCATCGAGCGGCACTGTTCGATGGCGGTGCGCAGGTCGCTCACCGTGTTCTCGTAGTCCTTGGCTTCCAGCCCTTTGGTGTCGAGGATGCGCAGCGGGATCTTTGTCGAGCTGAACCATTCGGCGCGCTGGGTCACCGGCTGGCCGGCCGCGGTTTTCGCGAATTGTTCACCGAACACGGCGTTGACCAGCGAGCTCTTGCCCACGCCGGTCTGTCCCGCCACCAGGATGTTCACGTGGCCGATGCTGCGCAGGTGCTTGGACGTCTCGCGCAGCAGCGGCGTGATCATGTCCTGGTCTTCGCCCTCGGCGGCACCCTCCTCGGGCACCATCACCTCCTCGCCCGGCAGCAGCCGCAGCAGGTTGTTCAGCGACTGGGTGACGTTCTGCGTGGTGAGCGGCGATCCGCCGAGCTCGATGCCTTCCACAAAGGAGAGCAGGCTGTGGTCGATGCCGAGCGTCGGGCTGGTGCGTATCTTGTCCGACGAGAGCTGCACCACCAGGCTGGAGGCAAGCGTTGCGGGCGAAGCGCGGCGCGGCTCGAACGGGATCAGAAAGTCGTCGATATCCGACGAGTTCAGTGCATTGTCGAACTCATCCATGCCATGCCCCCGTCAGCGAGACCGTTTCGATCATCAAATCATGAGTAGCCTATAATGTCACTTGGCCACAAGCCACTAACTTCGTTACTTCTTACTCCTAATCTGTTTTTCCGCAGCGCAACGAGTAGTCTCGGCTCGGCTGGTCTTTCAGCGACGTGGTGGCTCTGTCCGACGTCTCGCCGAAAGGGGGCACTTGACCGCTCTGGAAACGGGTCCGTGGCTCATACCAGCAGTCCGAAACGCTGACTCCCGCGATGAGCTGCGGCGAGAAAGCAAGGTCTTCTTTCTCGAGAAAAAGAAGCAAAAAGCTTTTGCGCGCGCTGTCGCGGACGGCTGAAGCGACACGCTTCACCACGGCAAACCCGAGAGAGACTATAGTTTTTCGGTTCTTTGTCCTAAAAAGGACTGCCCGTTTGCCATCGTGCGGTTGAGTATCCGGTGCCGGTTCCCTAGCAGGTCGCCAGCGCCTCCTCCGCTTCCAGCCACTCCGCCTCCGCGGCCTCGGTCTCGCGCGCGATCGCCGCGAGCCTCGTGTTGGCCGCCGTCACCTCCGGCGCCCGCCCCGCCGCGTACATCTTCGGGTCGGCAAGCTTCGCTTCGATCGTCGCGCGTTCCGCTGCCAGCTTCGCCATCAGCGACTCGGCCGTCTTCGCCCGCTTGCGCAGCGGGGCCACGCTCTGCCGCGCCTCGGCGCGGTCCCGCCGGTCATCCCGCCGGCTGGGCGCCGCCTCCGCCCGCACCGGCCGCGCACGCTCGGCCAGCAGTGCGCGGTAGTCGTCCATGTCGCCGTCGTACGGGCGCACGGTGCCCTCGCCCACAATCCACAGCCGGTCGGACACCAGCTCCACCAAATCGGGGTCGTGGGTGATCAGCAGCACGGCACCCTGGTAGTCGCCGAGTGCGCGCACCAGCGCGTCGCGCGCGTCGATGTCGAGGTGGTTGGTCGGTTCGTCGAGGATCAGCAGCTGCGGCGCCTCGCGCGTGGCCAGCGCCAGCAGCAGCCGGGCGCGCTCGCCGCCCGAAAGGTTCTGCGTCGGCGTGTCCGCACGGTCTGCGTCCAGCCCGAAGCGGGCGAGCTGGGCACGCACCTGCGTGGGCGCCGCCTGGGGCAGGGCGCGCGCCATGTGCGCCACCGGCGTCTCGGCACCAACCAGCTCGGCCTCCTGGTGCTGGGCGAAGTAGCCGACCCGCAGCTTGCCGGACCGGCGCATCTCGCCGGAGATCGGCGCCAGGCGGCCGGCCACCAGCTTGGCCAGGGTAGACTTGCCGTTGCCGTTGGCCCCCAGCAGGGCGATGCGGTCGTCCATTCCCACCGTCAGCGACAGACCGCGCAGCACCGCCACCCCGTCGTAGCCGACGCTCACCTTGTCCAGCGCCAGGATCGGCGGGGCAAGCTGCGCCGGCTCGGGAAAGCTGAAGCGCGTGGGTGCCGCCTCGATTACCGTCTCGATCATCGGCAGGCGCTCCAGCGCCTTGATGCGCGCCTGGGCCTGCCGCGCCTTGGTGGCACTGGCGCGGAAGCGGTCGACGAATTTCTGCATGTGCGCGCGCTGGGCGGCGATGCGCTCGGCGGCACGGCCCAGCTGCATCGCCTGCTCGGTGCGGATGCGCACGAACTCGGTGTAGCCGCCCGGCGTCAGGCTCAACTTCTGCCGGTCCAAATGCGCGATGCTGTCCACCGCGCGGTCCAGCAGCCCGCGGTCGTGGCTGACCACCACGGCCGCACCGGGGAACTTGGCGAGCCAGCCCTCCAGCCACAGCGTCGCTTCGAGGTCCAAATGGTTGGTCGGCTCGTCCAGCAGCAGCAGGTCGGGGGCGGCGAACAGCGCGGTGGCCAACGCCACGCGCATGCGCCAGCCGCCGGAGTAGCTGTCCACCGGGCGGGCCTGGGCTGCCGCGTCGAAGCCGAGGCCGGAGAGGATGGCCGCAGCTCGGGCCGGGGCGGAGTCGGCACCGATGGTGCGCAGGCGTTCGTGGATGTCGGCCAGGCGGGCAGGCTCGGCGGTGTCGAGCTCGCGCAGCAGGGCCAGGCGCTCGGGGTCGCCTTCCAGCACGGTGTCCAGCAGGGATTGCGGGCCGGAGGGGGCGGTCTGGCGCACCTGCGCCATGCGGGCGCGGGCGGAGAGGCGGATCTCGCCGCCATCGGCGCCGAGCTCGCCGCTGATGGCGCGCAGCAGGGTGGACTTGCCGGCGCCGTTGCGGCCGACCAGGCCGATGCGGCGGCCTGGGTCTACTGTCAGGTCGGCGCGGTCAAGCAGGGTGCGGCCGGCCATGCGCAGGGTCAGGCCGGTAATGGTGAGCAGGCTCATAGGGGAGAAAGAAAGGCCTTCTTTTTTGAAAAAAAGAAGCAAAAAACTTTTGTCTCCGCTGTCGCGCGCTCGCCGGAAAGGTCGCTGACAGGGAGCAAAAGTTTTTTGGGTCTTTTCTTCAAAAAAGAACGGCTTGCTTAGCTCGGGTCGATCAGCTGCTTCCAAAACCCGCAGTGATGATCCGTCGCAAACGTAGTCTCCGGCGCCGGACGCGGCGGCGCCAGCGACTGGAACACGTCAGACCCGTTCTCGTAAGGCAGCCAGGACGGCACACCGCGCGTGTCCGGCGAGGACAGGGTCGCGAAGTTCGTCCAGTAGCTCGACATCGTCTTCGACAGCGTCTGCTCGGCCGTGGTGAGCTTCGGCGTGCCTGGCAGCACCGGCGTCACCCAGATGAACTGTATCTCGGTGGCGTGCGCCGCGCCGTAGGGGTAGCCCACGTTCGGCAGCGAGTCTTCCGGCGCGTTCTCGTCGTTGAACTCGTAGGCGTAGGTGGGCACGTAGGGGGCCAGCCAACGGTCCACCTGGCGCGCGGTGCAGGCGAACACCTCGTCGGTGATCACCGCGGCCAGCGTCAGCACCGGCTGCGGGTACTTGTTCACCGGGTAGAGCTTGACGATCTCCGGTGCCAAAGTGGGCCCGAACACGCTGGCCACCGCGTAGGGATACTGCGCGGCCGTCAGCCCGGCTTCCGCGGTCAGAAACAGCCGGTACTCGTCGTGGTTGGACCCGTTGAGCACCGGCACACGGTTGAACTGGCCGGTCTTGAGCGCGGTGTTGATGGAGAGCGGCAGCGTGGTGCCGTCGACGATCGTGGTCACACTCAGCCCGGCGGTGGCCTCGGTAGCCAGCACGTTCTGCACGCTGGCGGACCGCAGGCAGGCCGTGTCTGTCGCGGCACAGCCCAGCGCAGTGGCCACCGCGGCGCCGCTCGCCTCCGCCTGCGGTAGCGTCGGCAGGGTCAGCGCGTAGGCGCCGCTCTCCACGATGGCGCGGTTGAACAGGCCGTAGGCGCTGGGCGAGACCAGGTTGGACAGCACGCTCAAGCCGCCGGCGGACTCGCCGAACACGGTGACCTGGTTGGGGTTGCCGCCGAAGCCGGCGATGTTGCGGCGGACCCAGTCCAGCGCGAACTGCTGGTCCTGCAGGCCGTAATTGCCGGCGACGTGGCCCTCCGCGTCCAGGCCCGCTTCGGCCAGGAAGCCCAGGTAGCCGAGCCGGTAGTTGATGGTGACCACGACGACGTTGCCGGAATTGACCAGCTTGACCGGGTCGTAGTCGTCGCTCTCGCCCACCAGCAGCGCGCCGCCGTGGATCCACACCATCACCGGCAGCGGCCGCGCGTTGGGCGACCGCTTGGCCGCAGGGGTGTAGACGTTGAGGTAGAGGCAGTCCTCCGACGTGCTGGCGACACCGAAGCTGGAGGCCAATTGCGCGCAATGCGGGCCGAAGGCGGTGGCTGTGTGGGTGGCCATGCTCTCTGCCACCGGCTGCGGCGGCATCCAGCGTAGCGCGCCCACCGGCGGGGCGGCGTAGCGTATGCCCAGGAACTGGTGCATGCCCTGGCCATCCTTGCCGGTGACCTCACCGTTTTGGGTCTTGGCGGTAGGTGCCGCCGCCGCGGTGCCGGCCAGGCATGAGCCGGCCAGCACGAGCGCGCAGGCGTGCAGCCGCGGTCTTCTACTGTAAGACATCGACGTTTCTTCCCCGAGGCCGCCCCGAGCCGTTGATCGTTCCGGTGGCGCCTGCAAACAGGGTAGACACCCTAGGCTCGGCCCGCCAAACGCAGACTGTTCACAAAAGCGGGAACGAAGGCCAGCGGCGTCGAGCCTCGAGCGGGACGGAAGGCTAGCAATTCTTTTTCAAGAAAAACAACCAGGAGACTTTCATGGCCTGGCGTTCGTCGCTGGAAAGTATGTGAGACTGCGGCAAGCACAGCGTGCGGCGCGCGTTCCTGATCGGGCCTTGCCTCCCTTCGGCCTTGCCGGTAAGGCGCCGACAACAATCCAGGATCGCACGCCGATGGCCATCGAACGCACGCTCTCCATCATCAAGCCCGACGCCACACGCCGCAACCTGACAGGCAAGATCAACGCCAAGTTCGAGGATGCAGGCCTGCGCATCGTCGCACAGCGCCGGGTGAAGCTGACCAAGACACAGGCCGAAGAATTCTACGGCGTACACCGCGAACGCGGATTCTTCGGCGGCCTGGTGACGTTCATGACCAGTGGGCCGGTGGTGCTGCAGGTGCTCGAAGGCGAGGACGCGGTGGCCGCCAACAGGCGCATCATGGGTGCGACGAACCCGGCAAACGCCGAGCCTGGAACGATCCGCAAGGAGTTCGCCGAAGACATCGAAGCAAACTCAGTGCATGGCAGCGACAGCGCAGACAACGCTGCGACGGAGATCGCCTTCTTCTTCAAGCCCGACGAGATCGTGGGCTGAGGCAAGGCTAAACTTTTTTCTCCTGAGTGCGCCTTGATTGATAGGCTTTGGCAGCAGGACTGATAGCGGCGGCCTTGACGTCCGGTTAGAAGGCAAGGCCTTCTTTTCTGAAGAAAAGAAGCAAAAGACTTTTGGTCCTGCTATCGCGATGGTTCTGCAGCGTGCGCGCTAGGGAACAAAGGTTTTTTGGTGCTGTTCTTCAAGAAAGAACCGCTTGCGTGGCGTGCCACGGATCGAGATTTCAGATCCTTCGTAAGTCAAAGATATACAGCGGTGTCGCGATCCAGCGTTTTGTTGGATGTGCACATGCGAAGACAGTGTTGCGACTGCACGTAGCAGCAAACGGTTTACAGGAAGGCCAGGACATACCCAGCGTGCAACGTGTGCTGCGGGAAGATCTGTGACTACACGACCGATCTGCTTGCTGCTCTCAAGACCGCCGTCGTGCTTGCGGGCTGAAACGATGGCGCCAATGCTTCAGGCAGAAGAAGACTTAACAGGCGAAGTTGCAACCAAATCGGAACGGTCCTGCAAAAGCCGAAAAAGAAGAGGTTCTCGAGCGGCATGCCGCAGGAAAACTTCGCGACAGCCGAACCGAAAGTTTTTTGCCGTTTTTCTTGAGAAAAACAGACCTTGCTTTCTTGCCTTGGCTACGCTCGCCCACGCAAGCTGTCCGCAACGTAGCAATCCGCGCCGCGTATAGCCGTTGCGAGCGCGCTGGGCTGTGTGGAGACCGAACGGATGAGCATGACTGTCAGTGATTTTGTCTGGCACCGCCTCAACGAGTGGGGTCTGAGGCGTGTCTACGGCTATCCTGGCGACGGGGTCGGCGGCCTGGACGTGGCGCTTGAACGGGCCAAGGCCAGCATGGACTACGTCCAGGTCCGGCACGAGGAGATGGCCGCGTTCATGGCGGCTGCGCACGCGAAGTTCACCGGCGAGGTTGGGCTTTGCTACGCGACGTCTGGCCCGGGTGCGATCCACCTGCTGACAGGACTGTACGATGCCAAGATGGACCACGTGCCGGTGGTAGCCATCGTCGGCCAGCAGGCGCGCACCGCGATCGGCGCGCATTACCAGCAGGAAGTTGACCTGCAGACGCTATTCAAGGACGTGGCCAGCGAGTTCGTGGCCACTGCCATGGTGCCCGAACAAGTGCGCCACCTGATAGACCGCGCCGTGCGCATTGCGGCCGCCACGCGCAGCGTGACCTGCGTGATCATACCGAACGATCTGCAGCTTCTGCCGTACACTGATCCGCCGATGGCGCACGGCACCACGCATACCGGCGTGGGCTACGCGGGGCCCGCGACGATGCCGGACGAAGCGTTGCTGCGCGAGGCTGCGGCGGTGCTGAACGCCGGCAAGAAGGTGGCAATACTGGTGGGCGCCGGCGCGCTGCAGGCTACTGACGAGGTGATCGCGGTGGCCGACCGGCTGCAGGCCGGCTGCGCAAAGGCGCTGCTCGGCAAGGCGGTGTTGCCGGACGACATCGCGTGGGTCACCGGCTGTCTCGGGCTGCTGGGCACCGCGCCGTCGTGGAACATGATGCAGGATTGCGACACGCTGCTGGTGGTAGGCTCGTCGTTTCCCTATAGCGAGTTCCTGCCGAAGCCGGGCAGCGCGCGCGGGGTGCAGATCGACCTCGACCCGACGCGGTTGAGCCTGCGCTACCCGATGGAGGTCAGCATGGCCGGCGACAGCGCGGTGGCCTTGCGCGCGTTGCTGCCGCTGCTCGAGCAGAAGGAGGCCGGCCACTGGCGCCGCGACATCGAGCACGACGTCTCCAAGTGGTGGAAGACGCTCGAAGACCGCGCGATGCTTGACGCCGAGCCGATCAATCCGCAGCGCGTGTTCTGGGAATGCTCCAAACGTCTGCCGGAAAACTGCATCATCACCGGCGATAGCGGTTCGGTTGCCAACTGGTACGGCCGCGATATCAGGATGCGGCGCGGCATGATGGGCTCGCTGTCGGGCAGCCTGGCCTCGCTCGGTTCGGCAACACCCTATGCCGTAGCGGCGAAGATGGCGTTTCCCGAGCGCGTGGTGCTGGCCTTCATCGGCGATGGTGCGATGCAGATGAACGGGCTGAACGTGATGATCACCATTTCCAAGTACTGGAAGAACTGGTCGAACCCGAAGCTGATCGTGATGGTGCTCAACAACCAGGATCTCAACCAGGTTACCTGGGAGGAACGCGTGCAATTGGGCGACGGCAAGACACCGTCTACGCAGTCTATACCAGATTTCGCCTATCATTCGTATGCAGAGTTGCTCGGCCTGAAGGGCATCGTCGTGCGCGACCCCGACCAGTTGGGTGCCGCCTGGGACGAGGCGTTTAACGCAGACTGTCCGGTGATCATGAACGTCTATACCGACCCCAACGTGCCGCCGCTGCCGCCCCACATCACCTTCAAGGACGCGAAGAACTTTCTGACCATGTTGCGCACTGAACCGGAGCTTGGCAGCGTGGTGAAGCAGAGTGTAAAGCAGGTGCTTTCCAGCGTGCTTCCTCGTGAAAGTTAGAAAGCAGGGCGTTCTTTTCTGACGTAAATAAGCAGAAGAACTTTTGGTCCTGCTGTCGCGGAGTTTCCGTCAGCGTACACGCCAGGGGACAAAAGCTTTTTGAGTCTTCTTTAAACAATGAACCGCTTGCCTAGGCTTTCAGCCGCCCTCGCCTGACAGCAGCCGGCGCCGCCGCTTCCGCCTGCCGCGCCGCATTATCCAGCAACTCCTCCTGCGTGGTCGAGCACACGCACAACGCGGTCGCCGCGTCGCAGCCGTCGGCCAGGACGTAGGCGTGGCCCATCCTGCTGTCGATGTAGACCGCTTCGCCGCGTGAGATCGTGACTGGGTCGTAGAACTCGGTGTGGACCACCACCGACCCGTCCACCACGTAGATGAACTCCTGCCCGTCGTGCCTGACCATGTCGCCGAACTCTTCCAGCGAGCGTGCTTTCACGCGCGAGACGATGGGTATCATCTCCTTGCGGCGCAGTTCAGGCGAAAAGTAGTAGTAGTCGTAGTTCGGCGTGGTGACGCACAGCGCGCTGCCCAGGGTTGCAACGCTGCGCCGGCTGTTGGCCACTGCTTGCGCTGCGCCCTCCGGCTCGGCGAACAGTTCGGACATGCGGACGCCGAGGCGGTCGCTGATCGTCTGCAGCTTGTCGTAGGTGAGCGTGAGGCGGTCGTGTTCGACCTTGGAGAGGGTGGAGAATGCGATACCCGTCCGCTCGCTCATCTGCTTCAGCGTCAGGCCGTGCCGTGCGCGCAGAGCACGCATCAGGGAGCCGAGTGTGGGTTTGTTCGCCTGCGCCATCTCTTCTCGGGGTTCCTAGACCGGCTGGAGGAGAGTGAACAGGGTCGCGGCTGGCTTTTCAACGATCGCGATACGTGCGGCTTATAAGCAAGGCAAGCAGTCACTTTTGGAAAAACAGAACCAAAAAACTTTTGTCCTTAGGGTAGACGCCGGTTGAACGGTCCGCGACAGCGCTAGCCAAAGCTTTTGCTCCTTTTTTCGAAGAACGCCTTTCTGCGCTCCGCAAAGGGGGTGATCTGACGTTGACACGATCCCGCACAGGACTGTAGCGTCCTACTCAGGCGAATCGGCGCACTCATCGGGCTTGCGTGCGATGCCTGTCGGGGGGAAATCCATGCAGCGCGTTACCGTCCGCCCGCGCTTCGTGGCGGCGCTTGCCTCGTTCGCCACGGCGTCCGCCGCTGCGCAAACGCCGCCGGCTGCGTCGCCTCCTGTTGCGCCGCCCTCTGCCAACTCACCGAATCAGAAGCTCGCTAGTTCGCCGAATGCGAACGCTGTCGAGCAGATCGTTGTCACTGCCAACAAGCGACGTGAGCTGCAACGCGAGGTCGCCAACAGCGTCACCGCCATCTCCGGCCGCGACCTCGCGCGGCGCCAGGAAGTCAGCCTGCAGGACCTCGCCAGCCAGGTGCCCGGCCTTTCGCTGGAAGCTGACGACAAGACGGCCGTGCGCATCATCCTGCGCGGGCTCAACACCGGTAGCCCCGGGGCTACGGTCGCAACCGTCATCGATGACGTGCCGACCAACGCAACCGGCGGGCAGACCAACGCGGCCGTCAACTCGCCCAATTACGACACTTATGACCTACAGAGGATAGAGGTGCTGCGCGGACCGCAGAGCTCGCTCTATGGTGCCACGGCGGAGGGCGGGTTGGTCAAATACGTGACCAACGCGCCTGATCCGACGGCGTATTCCGGGTCGCTGGAAGCCGGCATCGAGGGCAACACCGACGGCGGCATCGGCGGCGCGCTGCGCGGCTACGGCAACTTCCCGCTGCTGGACGGCAAGGCTGCGTTGCGCATCAGCGCGTGGAACGACTGGTTCCCCGGCTACGTGGACGACCCCGAGCGCGACAAGACCAACGCCAACAGCGCGCAGCAATACGGCTGGCGTGCCTCGCTGCTGGTGACGCCCACTGCCGACCTGTCCATCCGGCTAACTGCGGAACGCCAGACGCTGATCAGCAACGGCGCCGACGACATCGAGGTGGCTGGCGCGGCACTCACGCCGCTGACGCCGCCTTCCAACCAGTTGAACATCCTGCACGGCCTGGTCAACAACACTGCCCTGCCGCAGCCGAGCCAGAACGAATCCGGCGTGTACTACGGCAACGTCAACTACGATTTCGGCTGGGCCAGCCTGACCTCGTTGACGAGCTTCGCCTACAACAACTTCCGCAGCCTGTTCGACTACTCGAACCTGAACCTCGCACCCGGTGTCACCTATGCGGACTACCTGCAGGAGGCAGCCTACGGCGTGCCGATCTACCTAGGCGAACGGCAGAACTCGAACGGCGACAAGTTCAACCAGGAAGTACGGCTTGCGTCCGATCCCGGACTGCAGGTGCTCGGGCGCGACCTGAACTGGCTCGGCGGATTCTACTACACGCACGAGAACACGTCGTTTCTGCAAGGCTACGACGCGCACGACGCCGCCGACATCGGCAACATCCTTACTCAGCCGATACCCGGCGGACAGATCGCGCAGTACAGCTCGCTGTCGGAATGGGCGGTGTTCGGCCAGGTAGACTACACCATCTTGCCGCGTTTCGACGTGGCACTCGGCGGACGTTTCAGCGGCACCGCGCAACGTGCGCAGACGATCGACTACACCGGCGCGCTGAGTGGTGCGGCGAAGGTGAACCCTGAGCTCGGCTCCAACGACCACGACGCGCTGTACTCTGTGGCGCCGCGCTGGCGGCCAACCGACGACACGCTGCTCTACGCCCGCCTCGCCACCGGCTACCGGCCCGGCGGCCCGAACATCCTCATCTCCGGCCTGTCCACCGAGCCGCCAGCTTTCCGACCGGACCACACGGTGAACTACGAGCTGGGCTGGCGGCAGGACCTGTTCAACAAGTCGGTGACTGTCGACCTCACCGGCTTCTACATCAACTGGCGCAACGTGCAGATCACCTCGGAATTCACCACGCCGGAGGGTGTCTTCAGTGTGGACGGCAACGCGGGTGCTGCGGTCAGCAAGGGTGTCGAGTGGAGCTTCAACTGGGTGCCGCTGCCCGGCCTGAAGCTGAACGCGGTAGGCGACTACACCGACGCGCGGCTGACGGTGAACGCGCCGGGGCTGGGCGGTGTCGCGGGCGACTACCTGCCCTATGTGCCGAACATCAGCAGCAGCGTGAACGTGGAGTACAGCTGGGCCGCGTTCGCCGATTACGACGCCTACGTGTCCGGCACGTGGAGCTACACCGGCGAGCGCTACACCGGGTTCTCCGCCACGCCCTCCGTCTCCGTCTCGCACGCGCAGCTACCAGGCTACAACACCGGCGCGCTGCGTGCGGGTCTGGAAAACCGCCGCTACAGCCTCGAAGCGTTCATCAACAACATCAGCGACGAGCGCGGGATCACCTACTACGCGAGCTACGGCGGCGCGAACCAGACCGGACAGGCGACGATCATCCAGCCGCGCATCATCGGCCTGACCGCGCGGGTGAAGTTCTAAGCCTTAGACTGGCGAGAGGGATCGGACGTGTTCATGTCAGCAAGCAAGGCAAGTGGTTCTTTTTTGAAAAAAAGAACCAAAAAACTTTTGTCTCTTGGGCACCCGTCTGTTGAACGGTCCGCGACAGCCGAGACACAAGTCTTTTGCTTCTTTTCTTCAGAAAAGAAGGCCTTGCTTTCCTTCCCATGTTTCCCGGCAGCCCGTGCGCGGTCAAGGCTCGCAGCATGCGCAATGGTCTTGGGTGCGCTGGTGCGGCCGGGCTTTGCGCAGCAGAGTCCGAGCCTCACGCCACAGGGGCCCACCTCGCCGCCTCCCGTATCTCCCGCGGTCTTGCCGGCGACTGCGCAGTCTACGCCTGAGCTGACCAAGCAGGACGTGGAAGCCTGGCTGGACGGCTACATGCCCTACGCGCTGGCACGCGGCGACGTCGCCGGCGCGGTGGTCGTCGTGGTCAAAGACGGCCACGTGCTCACCGAAAAGGGTTACGGCTACGCCGACGTCGCCACACACGCGCCGGTCGATTCAGAAACAACCCTGTTCCGGCCCGGATCGGTGTCGAAGCTGTTCACCTGGACGGCGGTGATGCAGATGCTTGAGGCCGGCAAGGTGAGCCTCGACCAGGACGTCAACGGCTACATCGACTTCAAGATACCGCCCTACCAGGGCCAGCCGGTGACGTTGCGCAATCTGATGACGCACACGCCAGGTTTCGAGGAGACCAACAAGGACCTCATCTTCGCCGAGCCGACGCCGGAGCCGAAGCTCGACTCCTACCTGAAAAACCATTTGCCGGTGCGGATCTTCCCGCCAGGCAAGATCCCGGCGTACTCCAACTACGGCGCCACGCTCGCCGGCTACATCGTGCAACGCGTCTCCGGCGAGACGTTCGACGACTACGTCGAGCACCACATCTTCGCGCCGCTCGGCATGCAGCACGCCACCTTCCGCCAGCCGCTGCCTGCGGCGGTGAAGGCGTCGATGAGCAAGGGCTACGAAAAGGCGGATGGTCCGGCCCAGGCGCAGGAGGTTGTAGGGCCCGCACCGGCCGGCAGTTCGGCCATCTCGGGCGGCGACATGGCGCACTTCATGATCGCGCATCTGCAGGACGGCGAGTACAACGGGCAGCGCATTCTGCAGACGGCGACCGCGCAGATGATGCACACTTCGGCGCTGAACAATCTGCCGCCGCTCAACAGCATGCTGCTCGGCTTCTACCAGATGAACCGCAACGGCCACCGCATCATCGGCCACGGCGGCGACACGCAGTGGTTTCACAGCGAACTCTCGCTGTTTCTCGACGACCATGTCGGACTGTTCGTCTCGATGAACAGCATCGGCGTGGACGGTGCGGCCGGCCCAATCCGCCAGGCTTTGCGCGAGTCCTTCGCCGACCGTTATTTTCCAGGGCCAGCGCCGCAGGGACAAGGACCCGGGCCTCAGGGGCAGCTCGACGCGTCAGGCGCGCGCGCCAACGGCGCCAAGGTCGCCGGCACCTACATCACCTCTCGCCGCGAGGACAGCAGCGTGTTCTCGCTGCTGTATTACCTGCTGGAAACCTCACCGGTCAGCGTGGGCGAAGACGGGCAACTGACGGTCGGCGGCGAGAAGGGCCTATCCGGCCAGCCGCAGCATTTTGACGCGATCGCCCCGCTGGTCTGGCGTGCAGCGGGCGAGAAGACGCGCCTGGCCGCCAAGCTCATAGGCGGCAACGTCGCTTTCTGGGGCGGCGACAACACGCCGTTCGAGGTGGCAACACCGGTGCCGTTCGCCAAGGATGCGGTGTGGCTGAAGCCGGCGCTGATCGCTTCCGTGGTGGCGTTGCTGCTGACCGGACTGTTCTGGCCGGTGAACGCGCTCTACCGCAGGCGTTACGGCGCACAACTGACACTGCGCGGTGCGCAGGCGGCCAGCTATCGGCTGACGCGGGTGGCCGCACTGCTCGATGCGGTGCTGATGATCGCCTGGCCGATCGTCGTCGTCGTGATGCTGCAAACGTTCGCGCTGAACGGCACGTTCGACCCGCTCCTGACCGTGCTGCACTGGGCCACTATCGTGGTTTTCCCGTTGGCAGTCCTGGTGTTTCTCTGGAACGCCTACGTGGTGTGGACGACACGGCCGGGGCTGCGCGGCGCCTTCGCGCGGTTGTGGAGCGTGGTGCTTGTGGCCTCCGGATTGGTGCTGGTGTGGACCGGCGCGATGTTCCACCTGATCGGCACTAGCCTGACGTACTGAGCAGCCGCATCACTCAACTGCGATAGGAAGCCGGGCGGCCGCATGACATCCCTGCAGACCATCACGCGCGCGACCGTTCCTATCCCGGGTCCTTACTTGCTGTTTCTCGGCGATACCACAGAGGCCAGCTTCGCCAAGACGGCGTTCGGGTTGCATCACTGGGCGCCGGAACGGTGTGTGGCGGAGTTTGCGTTGCCGCAAGCAACCGTCAGCACCGGCCTGCCGGCACTCTCGCCGGCGCAGGCTTACGAAGCCGGCGCGCGGGCAGTGGTGATCGGGGTGGCCAACGCCGGGGGCTACGTGCCGGCATCGTGGCTGCCGGCGCTGGTCGAAGCGCTGGAAGCGGGCCTCGACATCGTCAGCGGCATGCACACGCCGCTCGGCAGCATCGCCGAACTGCGGGACGCGGCATCACGGCTCGGTCGGAACCTGCACGACGTGCGCGTGCCGCCGGAGAACATCCCTGTAGCCACCGGGCGCAAACGCTCCGGCATGCGGCTGCTCACCGTGGGCACGGATTGCGCGCTGGGCAAGAAATACACTGCGCTGGCGCTGGCCCGCGCGTTTGTCGTGCGCGGTGTGCCAGCGGACTTCCGCGCTACCGGACAGACTGGAATCATGATCGCCGGCGGCGGCATCCCGATGGACGCGGTCGTGTCCGACTTCGAGGCCGGAGCAGCGGAAATGCTGAGTCCGGACGCGCTGCCGGAGCATTGGGACGTGATCGAGGGGCAGGGTTCGCTTTTCCACCCGTCGTTCGCGGCCGTGTCGCTGGGCCTGTTGCACGGCAGCCAGCCGGACGTCGTCGTGGTCTGCCACCAGCCAGGCCGGACTACCATGGCGGGGATGCCAGGCTACGACGTGCCGAGCCTGCAGGAGACAATCGAGCTGACGCTGCGTCTCGGCAGCCGCACCAACAAGGCCGTACGCTGCGGCGGCATCAGCCTCAACACCGCGCATCTCGACGCTGACGCAAGCGCGCGCGCGCTGCAGGACGCGGCACAAGCGACCGGCCTGCCCGCGGCCGACCCGATCCGCCAAGGCCCGGCGTTCGAGTGTCTGGTGGCGAGTTGCCTGGGCGTGCCCGCGTGACGCGGCAGAGCATGCGGTTGCAGCGCCAGCTTCCGGCGACCGATCCGGTCCGCCAACGCCCGGCGCTCGGCCAGGCGGTGGCGAGTTGCCTGGGCGTGCCCGCGTGACGCGGCAGAGCACCTGGTTCCAGCGCTTCGTGTTGCCGGCGCTCGCGTTCAAGGCGGTGGTGATCGGCGGCGGCTACGCCACCGGCCGCGAGCTGGCGGAGTATTTCCTGCCTAGCGGACCGCGGGGCGGACTGCTCGGCATGGCCCTGGCAACCTGCGTGTGGAGCCTGGTCTGCGTCGTCACCTTCCTCTTCGCGCGCGCCACTGGAAGTGCCGACTACAACAGCTTCTTCCGCCATCTGCTCGGACGCTTCGGCGTCAGCTTCGAGGTGGCCTACTTCCTGTTCCTGATCGTTTTGCTGGCGGTGTTCGGCGCCGCTTCCGGTGCCATCGGTGCGGCGGTGTTCGGCGCACCGCCGATCGCCGGCACGTTGCTGCTGATGGTGCTGATCGCCGTCGTCGCAGCGTACGGCAACAGCGCTGTCGAAGGCCTGTTCAAATACGTTTCGATCCTGCTGTACGCCACCTACGCGGTGTTCCTGCTGCTGTGCGTCGGCAGTTTCGGCGGTGCCATCGCGCACGCTTACACCGGCCACCCGGATATCGGCACCGGCTGGGCGGTCGGCGGCGTCACCTATGCCGGCTACAACGTGATCGGCGCGGTCATCATCCTGCCGGTGGTACGCCACATGACCAGCGACCGCGACGCGATCATCGCCGGCCTGCTGTGCGGGCCGCTGGCGATGCTGCCGGCGGCGCTGTTCTTCGTCTGCATGGCGGCGTTCTACCCGGACATAGCACGGGCGACGCTGCCGTCGGACGTGCTGCTGCAGCACCTGCACGCGCCGCTGTTCCGCATCGCGTTCCAGGCGATGATCTTCGCGGCGCTGCTGGAATGCGGCACCGGCATGGTGCACGCGGTCAACGAGCGCATCGCCAAGCAGTGGCAGTACGGCGGCAAGGGCCTGCGGCTGGCGACCACGCTCGCGCTGCTGGTGGTGTCGATCTTTCTCGCGGGGCAGTTCGGGCTGGTGACGTTGATCGGCCGGTTCTACCGCGTGCTGGCCTGGGTTTTTCTGGGACTCTATGTGGTGCCGGTGCTGACGATCGGCGTTTGGCGGAGGGTATCTGATGCAAGAAAGCAAGCAGTTCTTTTTTGAAAAAAAGAACCAAAAAACGTTTGCTCCCTATCGGGGATTTTTCCGGCGAGCGCGCGACAGCGAAAGCAAAAGTCTTTTGCTTCTTTTCTTCAGAAAAGAAGGCCTTGCTTTCTTCCTTTTGCCTGCCCTCGCCCACGCCCAACCCGCCCACGACTTCACCCTGCAGCAGGTCCTCAGCGCCCCCTTCCCCAGCGACCTGACCGCCGCGCCGCAGGGCGGCCGCGTCGCCTGGGTGTTCAACGACCAGGGCGTGCGCAACATCTGGGTCGCCGGCAACGGCCCCGCCCACGCGATCACCAGCTACACCGGTGACGACGGCGAGGATGCCGGCGACATCGCCTGGGCCGCGTCCGGCGACCAGCTGTTCTACACGCGCGGCGGCAACCTCGAGGGCGGCCCGCCCACCAACCCGATGAGCCTGGTGGCCGGCCCGCCATCGCAGGCGGTGTGGACGGTGGGCCTGTCCGGCGTAGCTCCGCGCGAGGTGGGGCCGGGCCACGCGCCGGCCGCCTCGCCCAAGGGCGGCCACGTCGCCTACCTCTCCGGCGGGCAGATCTGGATGGCCGGCGTAGGCGGCGGCGCGGCAGCCCAGGCGGTGCACGACCGCGGCGAGGACAGCGCGCTCACCTGGTCGCCGGACGGCAGCAAGCTGGCGTTCGTCAGCGTGCGCACGGACCACAGCCTGGTGGGCGTCTACGACCTCGGCACGCAGCGCGTCACCTGGATGCAGCCGGGCGTGGACCAGGACCAGGCGCCGGAGTGGTCGCCGGACGGCAAGCACCTCGCGTTCGTGCGAGTGCCGGCGGGGGTGCAGGTGGATTTCCTCTCCAACCGGCAGGACACGCCGTGGTCGATCTGGGTGGCGGACCCGGCGAGCGGCCAGGGCCAGCGCGTGTGGGTGGCGGATGCGGGTGCGGGCAGCGTGTTTCACAACGTGCTGAACGGCCGCGCGCTGGTGTGGGCGCCGGGCGGCAGGCTGGTGTTCCCGTGGGAGAAGACCGGCTGGGTGCACCTCTACGCCCTGCCGGTGGCGGGCGGTGCGCCGCAGGAGCTGACCACCGGCGGCAACTACGAGGTGTTCGACATCGCGCCGTCGGCCGACGGCGCGCGCATCGCCTACTCCGCAAATGAGGGCGATGTGGACCACTGGCACCTGTGGGAGGTGTCCACCTCCGGCGGCGCCTCGCGGCAGCTCACCAGTGGCGGCGGCAACGAGGACTACCCGGTGATCACCAGCGACGGCGCCGTGGTGGCGCTGCACGGCGACGCGCGTAATCCGCTGCGCCCGGTCTCGGTGAAGGGCGGTGTCATGGCGGACCTCGCACCCGCTGCTATCCCGGCGGACTTCCCGGTGGGCAAGCTGGTGCAGCCGCTGGCGGTGGTGTTCAGCGCGCCGGACGGCTTGCGGGTGCACGGCCAGCTGTTCCTGCCGCCGCCGGGGCGCAGCAAGCCGGGCCCGGCGGTGCTGTTCTTTCACGGCGGGCCATACCGGCAGATGCTGCTCGGCTGGCACCCGATGGGCGCCTACACCTTCATGTACGGGCTGAACCAGTACCTCGCCAACGAGGGCTACGTGGTGCTGTCGGTGAACTACCGCGGCGGCATCGGCTACGGGCTGGACTTCCGCGAGCCGCCGGGCTTCGGCGCCGGCGGTGCCAGCGAGTTCGAGGACATCCTCGGCGGCGCCAACTACCTGCGCGGGCGGGCGGGCGTGGACCCGCACCGCATCGGCATCTGGGGCGGCAGCTACGGCGGGCTGATGACCGCGCTGGGCCTGTCGCGCGCGTCCGACCTGCTGGCGGCCGGGGTGGACTACGCCGGCGTGCACGACTGGCGAGCGCTGGAGCCGGAGCTCGCCGGCCCCAACATGCCGGCCGGCGCGCTGCAGCGTGCCTTCGACTCCTCGGCGATGGCCACCGTCGACAAGTGGCGCTCGCCGGTGCTGATCGTGCACGCGGATGACGACCGCGACGTGGCGTTCGACCAGTCCGTCGAGCTCGCCCAGGCGCTCCGCAAGCGCGGCGTGGAGGTGGAGCAGCTGGTGCTGCCCGACGAGATCCACGTGATGCAGCGCGCGCAGTCCTGGCTCGCGTTCTTCAGCGCGGCGGACGACTTCCTCGCCCGCCACCTGATGGCGGCCTCACCGGCCGCAGGCGCGTCAGCACCCGCGCGTCCCGGTGCGCCATCCGCGCCCGCGTCGCACGCCGTGCCCGCGCCCGCACCCCCTACGGCTCCATCACCGGCTGCCGCCCCGGCGGCCCCGCCACAATGACGCTGACGCTGGACGTGGCGGCGGAGGCCTGGCCCGGTCCGTCATCAGCCGCCCCGGAGGCCTCGCCACGATGAAGCTGACCCTGGTCGTGGCAACGGAGGACTGGCCGCTGGCCCAGCCGTTCCGCATCACCGGCCACGTTTTCACCGCGAGCCGCGTGGTGGTGGCCCGCCTGTCCGACGGCACGCATGAGGGGCGTGGCGAGGCGGCCGGCATCTACTACCAGGGCGACACGCCCGAGCGCATGGCGGCCGAGATCGAGGCGGTGCGGCCGCAGGTCGAGGCCGGGCTGGACGGCGCTGCGCTGGCCGCACTGCTGCCGCCGGGCGGGGCGCGCAACGCGCTGGACTGCGCGCTGTGGGATTTGCGCGCCCGGCAGGCGGGGTGTCCGGCGTGGGAGCTGGCCGGGCTGCCATCCGTGCGCCCGTTGCTGACCACCTGCACGCTCAGCGCCGGCGCGCCGGACGAGATGGCGCGCGGCGCGCTGGCCTACGACAGCGCCCGCGCGATCAAGCTGAAGCTGACCGGCGACGGCGCGGACGAGGCGCGCGTGCGTGCCGTGCGTCAGGCGCGCCCCGACGTGTTCCTGGCCGTGGACGCCAACCAGGGCTTCACCCGCCAGACGCTGGACGCGCTGTGGCCGGCGCTGCTGGCGTGCCGCGTCGCATTGGTGGAGCAGCCGTTCCGCGTGGGCGAGGAGCACCTGCTGGCCGGCTACGAGCGGCCGATTCCGATCGCCGCGGACGAATCCGTGCAGGCACTGGCGGACCTGCCGGCGTTGGCCGGGCGTTTTGACGTGGTCAACATCAAGCTGGACAAGAGCGGCGGGCTGACCGAGGGGCTGCAGATGGCGCGCCGGGCAAAGGAGCTGGGTCTGCGCGTGATGGTGGGCAACATGGTGGGCACGTCGCTGGCCATGGCGCCGGCGTTTGTTCTAGGGCAGCTCTGCGATGTTGTGGACCTGGATGGGCCGTTGTTTCTGGCGGAGGATCGGCGGCCCGGGGTGCGGTACGCGGATGGGATGGTTGGGTTGCCCGAGGCGTTTTGGGGTGGGGTCACGGCGTAGAAAGCAAGCGGTTCTTTTTGAAAGAAAGAACCAAAAAATTTTGTTCCCTTGCGCGCGCGTGGCAGAAACCTCCGCGACAGCAGAACCAAAAGTCTTTTGCTTCTTTTCTTCAGAAAAGAAGGCCTTGCCTTATCTTGCCTGGTTTCGAAGGGTCAAAATCAACACGGACACTCAGACAAGACGGCCTTGCCTAGAACGTCCCCAGCAACGGCCTCACCTTGACCATCATCTCCTCATACTCCGCTGCCGGATCGCTATCGGCAACAATCCCGCCCCCCGCGTTCACACGCACCTCGTCCGGCGTCACGCAAGCCGTCCTGATCGCGATCGAGGCGTCCATCGCCCCGTCCCACCCCATCCACAGCACCGACCCGCAATACGGCCCGCGCGCCGCCCCTTCCAGCTCCGCAATCACCTGCATGGCCCGTATCTTCGGCGCCCCGGTCACCGAGCCGCCGGGGAAGGCCGCTCGCAGCAGGTCGGCAGCCGAGGCGCCGTCCCGCAATCGCGCACGCACCGAGGAGACCAGATGGTGCACGCTGGCGAAGCTCTCCGCCGCGGCGAGCTCCGGCACGCACACGCTGCCGAACGCGGCCACGCGGGAGACGTCGTTTCGCAGCAGGTCGACGATCATCAGGTTCTCCGCCCGGTCCTTGGGGCTCGCCAGCAGCTCGGCCAGCAGGGCTGCGTCGGTGGCAGGGTCGGCGTGGCGCGGGCGGGTGCCCTTGATCGGCCGCGCCTCAATGCCGCCGCCGGCGTCCAGCCGCACCAGACGCTCCGGCGAGACGCTGGCGACGGCGCAGCCCGGGCCGGCGGCGACGTAGGCGCTGAACGGCGCGGGGTTGGCGTGGCGCAGCGCGAGGTAGATGTCGGCGGCGGCGAGCCCGGGCGGCCGGGCGGCGCTGAACGCGGCGGTGATGTTGGCCTGGTAGACGTCGCCGGCTTCGATGTAGGCGATCGCGCGGGCCACCCTGGCCTCGTGCAGCGCGCGTGGCGTCTCCGCCTGCCACGCCAGGCGCACCCGCGGCGGCACGCGTGGGCGGGCGTCAGCAAGGCGTGCCAGCACGGCGTCTGCCCGGCGCCGCGCCCGGGCCGCAGCTGCCGCACTCTGTTCCGGCAGGCCGGATGAGATCAGCCAGCCGGACCCATCGGTGCGGTCCCACGCCAGGACCAGGTCGTAGAGGCCGATGCTGAACGCCGGCATGCCCGCCGGGCCGGGAAGCGCGGGCACGCCGGCCAGCGCCGCGCCGGCCTCGTAGCCGATGAAGCCCACTGCACCGCCGGCGAACGGTGCGGGTCCGCGTGCGACCGCGCCGCCGAAGCGCCGCATGGCCTGCGCCAACCCGTCGAACGGGTCGCCTTCGATCAGCGCGAACGGCTCGATAGCCAGGTAGCTCCAGCGGCTGCGCTCGCCCAACGGTCCGTTGCTGTCCAGCCAGGCCACGTGCGGCTCGTCCGCCCAGCAGGCAAAGGCGGCCTCCGGCGTGGCTTCCACCGGGACCACGAGGCACGGGCCCGCCGCCGCGCCCGCGCCTGGCAGCGTGTCAGGCACCCATGGCTTCCAGCCGGTGCGCCATCTCTGCCGGCGCCAGGCTGTCGTCCAGCAGGCCCACGTAGCGGCCATCCGGGCCCATCACGTAGATGATGGAGCTGTGGTCCATCGCGTAGTCGCCGCCGCGTAGTTCGTGGCGCTGGGCGTAGACGTGGAACGCCGCCTCCACCGGCGCCAGCGCCGCCTGCGTGCCGGTCAGGCCCACGAACTCCGGGCCGAAGGCGCGTGCGTAGTCGCCCACCACGGCCGGCGTGTCGCGCGCCGGGTCCACGGTGACGAACAGAACGCGCGTCCTGGCGCGGGTGGCGGCGGGAAGCTTGTCCAGCATGGCGGCCAGGTTGCTCAGCGTGGTGGGGCAGGCGTCCGGACAGTGCGTGTAGCCGAAATACATCAGCCGCCAATCGCCGTCGTAGCTGGCCTGGGTGACCTTTTGGCCGGCGCCGTCGGTCAGCGCGAACGGTCCGCCGAGCTGCGGCGCGCCCTGCTGGGTGGAGTCCTGCTGCGAGGCAAGGCCGCGCCAGCGCTGAACTGCCACGCCGGTGCACAGTGCCGCCGCCACGCCGAGTGCCGCCACAGCGGGGAGAAGTCGCCGATCCATGCGCCTAACCCGGCGGCGGCGCGGCGCCGAGCTTCTGCACCGGCGCCGTCACGTGCACCACGCCGGCACGGGTGAAGGTGAGGTCCAGCCTGACCTGGTCGCCGGCCTTGAGCGGGTGTTTCAGGCCCATCAGCATCACGTGGTCGCCGCCGGGTGCGAAGCGCACGGTGCCGCCGGGCGGGATGGTCAGGCTGCCCATGTCCGCCATTCCGGCCATCGCACCCTGGTGGGTTACCTGGTGCAGCATCGCTGCAGCAGCGTCCGGGCTGGAGGCGCCGGTCAGCGTGTCGCCGGCCGGCGCGGTGATCGAGAGGTAGACCACCCCGGAATCCTGGTGCGGCGCGGTGGCGCGCGACCACGCCCGGCTCACCAGCACCGGCTGGGCCGCGTGGCCGTCCGTGCGCGCGGCGGCTACGTCCGAGGACATCGCCTGCGATGGCTGGGCGGCTGCCGCCGCGGCGCGCAGATCCGGCAGCACCAGCAACGCGCATGCAGTTGCAACCAACCAGGGTAGTTTGCGCAGCCCGGCTCTCGCGCTAGGAGACATGCCGACATCCTCGTCCAGCGCGCCATCCATCATGGCGCATGGATCATGTATGGTGTAGCCGAGCGTTGCCAGGAAGCCGTCCCATGATCCGCAGCGACGCGTTGCCAGACTTCGTCTTTGTTGCCGCCGACGGGTCCGAGCAGACCCTCCGCCTGTCCGGCGAGGCAGCGCGCATCCGCGCCATAGCCGGCAGGGTGGCCGAAGCCGTGCCGCAAGGCGCGCCGGTGGGTCTGATGTTCCCGTCGGGCCCAGAGCTGGTGGTCGTCTGGCTCGGCTGCGTTCTGGCCGGCGCCCAGCCGCTGGTGATGCAGTATCCCACCCGCAAGCAGACGCGCCTGTATTGGGAGACGTCGATCTCCCACGCCGTGCAGGCTACCGGGCTCGCCCTGGCGCTGTGCGACCGGGCCAGCGCCGAAGCAGGGCTGGGCCGCTTCGTGCAGGTGCTCGAGCTGTTCGCCGAAGGTCTGCCGGCGGAGGCGCCTGGCCCACAGGCCGCTACCCCTACCGGCCTGCCGACAGCCTTCGCCGGGCTTCCGGCCGCCTCGCCCGGCGGCAAACAGGCCGGCGCGCCTGCAGACCCCTTCGAGGTGGCCGACTTCGCCATCCTGCAGATGTCGTCCGGCACCACCGGCCACCGCAAGGCGATGCGCTTTTCCGCGGCTGACCTGCGCCGGCACGCCCATGACTTCAACCAGGTGCTGGGGCTGACCGCGGCCGACCGCATCGTCAGCTGGCTGCCGCTATACCACGACATGGGCTACGTCGCCTGCTTCGTCATGCCGCTGCTGCTGGGCGTAAGCGTGGTGATGATGGACCCGGTCGCCTGGGTGCAGACGCCCGGCCTGCTCACCGAGGCCATCGCGCGGCACGCCGGCACCATCTGCTACATGCCGAATTTCGGCTTCGAGGTGATGGCGCGCGAGCCGGCGCGGTCCACGCCCTCAATGCGGCTGTGGGTGAGCTGCTCCGAGCCGGTCTCGCCGGCCACCGCCCGCCGCTTCGTGGCGCATCTGGGCCTGCAACCGGCGCAGTTCGCCGCCTGCTACGCAATGGCGGAGAACGTGTTCGCCGTCAGCCTGGCGCGCGGCGTCGACACGCGCGTGGTGGACGGCACCGAGGTGGTCTCCTGCGGCACGCCGATCCCCGGCGTCGAGGTCAAGTGCGTGGACGGCGAGCTGTGGGTGCGCAGCCCCACCGGCATCGCTGGCTACCTGAACGGCCCCGACATAAGCGACGCCGACGGCTTCTACCCCACCGGCGACCTGGGCGAGCTGCACGACGGCGCGCTGTACGTCACAGGCCGCCGCGGCGACCTGCTGATCCAGGCCGGCCGCAAGTTCATGCTGTCCGACATCGACCTGGCGCTGAACCGGCTCTACCCGGAGGTGCGCGGGCGTGCGGCCGCACTCGCCCGCGCCGACGCCAAGCTCGGCACCCAGGTGGCCGCCGTGCTGATCGAGGCGGACGACTTCTTCACCCGCACCGACCAGGACGCCATCGCCGAGGCGCTGCGGGCGGAAATCGGGCTCGACCAGATCGAGGTGGCCTTCGTGCCGCCGCGTTTCCTGACCAAGACCTCGTCCGGCAAGATCGCCCGCAAACTGTCCGGCGCGCACTGGCAGGCGGTGCTGGACCAGCGCGGGGCGATGCCGGGTGCGACCGACCCGGTGGGCGAACTGCGCGCCGCCTTTCCGCGCCTGCCGCGCGACGAAGCGGTGGGCAGCGTGCTGGACTCGCTCTCGCTGACCGTGCTGCGCCTGATCCTGTCCGGCGCCGGCGTGGCCTACGACCCGGCGCAGACGCTCGCCGGCATCGAGGCGGCGCTGGCCGACGCGGCACCGGCGGCGGCCACGGCGGAGACCGGCCTGCGCATCGTCTCGCTGGCCGACCGGCACACCATCACGCTCACCGCCGAGCACCACCTCGACGCGCTTGGCGCGCGGCTGGGCTGCCGGGTGACGCTGGAGCACGTCTGCCTGCCGCCCTCGCCGGTGCTGCTGTCCGACCTCATCTTCGCCGACTACTTCGCCCCTCGGCTGGACCCGGCGCTGATGACCGCCGTGCAGTCCGCCCTGGCGCGGCTGCGCGGCGCCAGCGTCATCCTGACCGACGACGTGGCCGAGCTGCGCATCCCGCCCAACCAGGCCTACGGCGTGCTGTCGCACAACCTCGAGCGTGACCCACGCAGCGACCTGATCGCCGTGCGCTGGCAGAGCTACCCGCGCCTGCACCACATGCTGCCCACCAGCTTCGTCAGCGGCCGCGACCTGCCGCTGGAAAACCGGGCGCTGACCTTGCGCCAGCTCGCGCAATACCTCGGCAAGCCGCTGTTCCGCATCACTACCTTTCCGGGCCTCTCCACCTACACCGAGGGCTGGGAATACCGCGCGCTGCCTGGCGCCGCCGAGACGCCGGACCAGCCGGGGCTGGTGGACCCTGGCCGCATGCTGGCCGCCCTCGCCGACTGGATGGCGGCGCTGCCATCCCCGCCCGAGCGGGTGCGCCTGACTGCGGGCCCGGCGCTGGAGATGAACGACCTCGGACATTTCTGCTCTCACTTCGCCTACCAGGCGCATGTGGACCGCATCCTCGCCGCGCATGACAGTTTCTGCCTGGCCGGGCAGGACTCATCTCTCGCCTACGTGGACCGCGTGCTGTCCGCGTCCGGCAAAAGCTTCGTGCGGGTGCCCAGCTACGCGCCCGAGATACTGTCCACCGCCGACAGCTTCGACTGCCTGTTGCTGTGCGGCGCCTGGGGCGACGCGCCGGCCGGGGTGAAGGCCGCCTCGCTGATGTTTCCCTTCCACGGCGCCCCCAGCACCTTCAACATCGACGACCCCGAGCAGGCTGCGCTGGTGTTCAAGCGCAACTCCCGCCATGACCCGCCGTCCGGCAGCGACTGGTTCCACAGCTTCCCGCTCAGCCGCGACTGGTCGCTGGACGCCTGGGCGGAAGACCGCAGGGCGGGCGCGGGGGCCAGGGCGCCGTTGTCGCAGGCTTCCGAGGAGGACCTGCTGGCGCTCAGCAAGGCAGCCCGGGCGGACGGCGAGCTGGCCGAAGCGCGCGTGCTAGCCGAACGCGCGGTCGCCGAACGCCCCAGACGCGCCACCGGCTACCGGCTGCTGTCGGCAATTGCCTCGGACATGGACGACACGGTGCTGCTCGAAGACGTGCTGCGGCGGGCGCGGGCACACCTTGCCCCGGCCGACGAGACGGTGGCGGCGATCGCTGAGCGGCTGGAGCGGCGGCAGAGAGCGCAGCGTCGGACGGTTCGGGTGCGGCAGTAAGGCTAGGCAAGCGCTTCTTTTAAGAGAAAGAGAAGCAAAAAGCTTTGTTGCGGCTGGGTCGGCTAGCGCGTACGTGCGACTAATAACTCACGTTGTGGCTTGCCTGCGCAGCATCCCTAAAGTTGCTGTGACAGACGAGGCAAGCGGTTCTTTTTTGAAAAAAGAACCAAAAAACTTTTGCTCTCATGGGCGCGCGTTGCAGAACCTTCGCGACAGCAGGACCAAAAGTTTTTTGCTGCTTTTTTTCAAAAAAGCAGGCCTTGCTTTCTTCCTGGAATCTAAAGTCGAAACGTAGGATCGAGGGCTTAACAGCGCATTTCTCGAATTCTGATAAAACCGGCGAAAACTTCTGGTTTTTTCAGATACAGAACCGCTTGCCTTGCTTGTCAGCGGTCAGAACCTCGGGTCGGCCGGTGTGGGAAAGCTCGAGACGTCCTATCAAGTCCCGTTCGGATCATGCCGCGGCGGAGTTTCGGCTTCTTTTTCAGGCAAGAGCGCTTCTTCCGTATGCTCTCCCAACATCGGCGGCGGCAATCGATACGTCACCGGCGTGGCCGACATCCGGATCGGGTTGGCGACCAGTGCCAGCTCAGCACCGCTGCCGTGCGTCATGGAAATCCGCATTTCGCGAGCCTGCACCTGCGGGTCTGCGAACACGTCGGCCAGCGTGTTGATCGGCCCGCACGGCACGCCGGCGCCTTCCAGCAGCGCGATCCAGTCCGCCGTGCTGCGCGTGCGCGTCACCGATGCCAGCGCCGTAACCAGCGCTGCGCGGTTGGCCACGCGCGCCGCGTTGGTGGCGTAACGCGCATCGGCCGCCCAGCCCGGCTGCCCGCACGCCTGCGCCAGCCTGGCGAATTGGCCGTCGTTGCCCACGGCCAGGATCATGTATCCGTCCAAGGTCGGGAAGTCCTGGTAGGGCACGATGTTAGGGTGCGCGTTGCCCATCCGCGCGGGTGCCTGGCCGGAGACCAGGTAGTTCATCGTCTGGTTGGCCAGGCTGGCCACCTGCACGTCCAGCAGGGCCAAGTCGATGTGCTGGCCCACGCCGGTGCGGTCGCGGTGGATCAGCGCCGCCATGATGGCGCTGGCGGCGTAGAGCCCGGTCAGCACGTCTGTCAACGCCACGCCCACCTTCTGCGGGCCGCCGCCGGGCTCGCCGTCCGGCCGGCCGGTGACGCTCATCAGCCCGCCCATCCCCTGCATCAGAAAGTCGTAGCCGGCGCGCGCGGCGTAAGGGCCGGTCTGGCCGAAGCCGGTGATCGAACACGTGATCAGCCGCGGGTTCAACGCACTGAGGCTCGCATGGTCAAGGCCGTACTGCGCCAGGCCGCCAACCTTGAAGTTCTCGATCATCACGTCGCTGCCCACCGCCAGGCGGCGCACCGCCTCCTGGCCCTCGGCCTGGGTGAAGTCGATGGCTACGGAGCGCTTGTTGCGGTTGGCGCAAAGGAAGTAGGCCGCGTCGCCGGTGCCGGGCAGGTTGGGCGGTCCCCAGCTTCTGGTGTCGTCGCCGGTGCCAGGGCGCTCAACCTTGACCACGTCCGCGCCGAGGTCGCCCAGCAACTGGCTCGCCCAGGGGCCGGCGAGCACGCGGCTGAGGTCGAGGACGCGGATATGGGAGAGGGCGCCGGCCGGGTGTTCCATGACGCTCAGGCCTTATACCAGCAGCCCGGAGGGCTGACTCTCCTGAAATCTGAGGGAGTGTTGATCGGCGGTCAGGAAGCAAGGCCTGCTTTTTTGAAAAAAAGCAGCAAAAAACTTTTGTCTATGCTGTCGCGGACTCTCCCGCAGCACTCGCCCTAGAAAACAAAAGTTTTTTGGTTCTTTTTTTCAAAAAAGAACTGCTTGCTTTCTTCTTCACCGGTCCAGGTTTCGAACCAATCTCAGGCGGCCACGTCCGCACCGGTGCGCACCGGCGCCAGGCCGGCCACCTCTTCGTCGGTGAAGACGCGGCTGCGCGTTAGGAAGCGCACGCCCTCCGGCGCCTCCAGCGAGAAGCCGCCGCCGCGGCCCGGCACCACGTCGATGGTGAGCTGAGTGTGCGCCCAGTATTCGAACTGTGCAGCGCCGATATAGACCGGCTGGCCTTCGATGCTGCCGAGGCGGATGTCCTGCGCGCCAACGCGGAACTCGGCGCGCGGGTAGCACATGGGCGTGCTGCCGTCGCAGCAGCCGCCGGACTGGTGGAACAGCAGGTCGCCGTGCTGGGCGCGCAGCTTGGAGATGACATCGGCGGCTGCTTCGGTGACTAGGACGCGTTCGGTCATGGTAGCCTCCAAAAGCAAGCAAGGCCTTCTTTTCTGAAGAAAAGAAGCAAAAGACTTTTGACTCCGCTGTCGCGCGCTCGCCGGAAAGGTCTCCGACAGGGAGCCAAAGTTTTTTGGTTCTTTTTTTTAAAAAAGAACCGCTTGCTTATATCCTTGCCTATGAAGCACGTCCCCGCCTTCCTGCTAAGCCTGTGGCTACGCCAGCGGACCCTCGCCGCCGTGGTGCTGCTCGGCATGACGGCCGCCACCCTGGCAGACATCGCCACGCCCGTTTTCGCCGGCCGCCTGGTGGACGCGGTGGGCGGCGGCCAGCATGACGCCGCCTGGCGGGCGCTGGTGATGATCGGCGTGCTCGGCGGTTTCATGCTCGCCGTGCGGCAGTTGGCGCTGTGGGGCATCGTGCGGCTGACGCTGCGGATGATGCAGGACGTCAAGGCGGAGGCCTTCGCCCGCGTGCAGGCCTTCTCCGCGTCGTGGCACGCCGAGAGCTTTTCCGGCGCGGTGGTGCGCCAGGTGCTGCGCGGCGCCGGCGCGGTGGACGCGCTGAACGACGTGGTCGCGTTCTCGCTGCTGCCGGGGATCACCGTGCTGGTCGGGGCCTCGCTGCTGCTGGGCCTGCGTTGGCCGGCCATGGGCATCGCCGTCGGCGCGGGCTGCGCTGCCTACCTGGTGCTGACAGTGTGGCTCTCGGTCAGCTGGGTGTCGCCAGCGGCACAGCTCTCCAACGCGTGGGACACGCGGGTGTCCGGCGCGCTGGCCGACGCCATCACCTGCAACGCCTCGGTCAAAGCGTTCGGCGCCGAGCTGCGCGAGGAGGACCGGCTGGACGGCGTGCTGGGCAAGTGGGCGCGGCGCACCGACCGCACCTGGATGCGCGGGGTGGGCAGCTTCTCCCTGCAGGGGCTCGCACTGCTGGGGCTGCAGCTGCTGATCATCGGCACAATCACCTGGCTGTGGCGGCGCGGCAAGGCCGGCGCCGGCGACGTGGCCACGGTGCTGACGATGTATTTCGTGCTGCACGGCTACCTGCGCACCATGGGCCAGACGGTCCGCGAGGTGCAGCGCGGCGTCAACGATATGGCCGAGCTGGTGGCCTTGCACCGTGCGAAGCCGGAGGTGACGGACCGCCCGGGCGCCGGCAAGCTGCGTGTGGGGGCGGGGCGGATCGAATTCGACCAGGTGTGGTTCGGCTACGGCGTGCACGGCACTGCGCTGTTCGACGGGCTGTCGGTCTCCATACGCGGCGGGGAGCGGGTGGGCCTGGTGGGGCCGTCGGGTTCGGGCAAGTCCAGCTTCGTGCGGCTGATCCAGCGGCTGCACGATCTGCAGGACGGCACCATCCGCATCGACGGGCAGGACATCGCCGGCGTGCAGCAGGCGAGTTTGCGCCGGCAGATCGCCGTGGTGCCGCAGGAGCCGACACTGTTCCACCGCACGCTGGCGGAAAACATCGCCTACGGAAGGCCGGGTGCGTCGGCGGCCGAAATAGAGCAGGCGGCCCGTCTGGCGCACGCGCACGAGTTCATCGTCCGCCAGCCGAAGGGTTACGCAACGCTGGTGGGCGAGCGCGGCATCAAGCTGTCCGGCGGCGAGCGCCAGCGCGTGGCCATTGCCCGCGCCTTCCTGGCGGACGCGCCGATCCTGATCCTGGACGAGGCGACGTCCAGCCTGGATTCGGAGAGCGAGGCGGCGATCCAGGCGGCGATGGAGACGCTGATCGAGGGACGCACGGCGATCGTCATCGCGCACCGGCTGTCCACCGTGCGTGCGATGGACCGGATATTGGTGTTCGACCGCGGGCGCATCGTGGAGGAGGGGCCCCACGACGCGCTGGTGGCGCGGACGGGCGGTGTATACCGGCGGCTGTTCGAGCGGCAGGCGATGGGGATGACGGAAGCGATTGTTTTTTGACGGACAACCGCCGGAAGAAAGCCAAGAGACTTCTGGTCCTGCTGTCGCGGAAGTATCTGTAGCGCGTACCCAGGGAACAGAAGTCTTTTGGTTCTTTTTTTCAAAAAAGAACCGCTTGCTTGTCTTCCGCAAAGCGAGCGCTCGGCCGCGACAGACTATTATGGCCAGCCGGGCAAGCTAAAGCCCCTGGAACGCGAGAACGCGTCCCAGGGGCTTTGGAACCAGATTACAGTCTCAGCCCGCGTGCTCTTCGGACCCGAAGAGCAACGAAGTCCGAAGACTAGCCCCGTGCAGGCGGGACAGGAGTAGACGGCGGGGGTGGCGGAGGAGGCGGCGGTGGCGCCGGCTGAGCCGGTGGGGGCGGCGGAGGTGGGGGCGGGTTGTCGGCACAGGCCCCGAGCAGTGCCACAGGGACGATGACAGCAACGATTGCCGCACCACGGAACAACTTGCGACGAAGTGTTGTGTCAGAAACGGCGACCATCCGCTACTCCTACCCGAGGTATTCGTTGGAAGCATGATGTAAGGGCGATTCTGAACGTAAAGTCAAATGGTTAGTTATAGCGGTAGACAAAGGTCCAGTAATGCTACGAGTGTACACGCACTGGCGGGAGACCGGCTTCGGCCGCCAGAAGCCTTCGAGTCCCGTCCGATCTCTGTCTTGCCGGCGCAGCAGGTTTGCAGGCGGCCTGACCGTGCTCCTGGCAGCTTGTGCGCTAAGCGCGTGCGACCTGGTTTCGGATCCAGAAACGACCCTTGCCCCTGAGCAGCAAGCCGATACAGAACTCCATACCCGGATCGGCGACGCGCCGGAGTTGGCTGTTGCCGGCGTCCCGCTGAACGCTTCGTTGCTGCAGCGATTCTACGCACGACACGGCTTCGAGCCAGTCTGGACGGACCGGCAGGCGCAAACGCAGTCGCTGGTGGATGCCGTGCTGCGCGCCGGCGATCAGGGTCTTGACCCGAACCTGTTTCATGCGGACCTGCTGCGGCGCAAGGCAACGTTGCCGCCGCTGGACCGCGACCTTGTGTTGTCCGACGCTTTCCTGACCTACGCGGACGCGCTGGCCCGCGGCGCGGTGCCGGTTGAGCGCCGAGGCGGCGACGAGGTTCTGGCGCCCGAGCCGACCGATGTGGCCGCCGCACTCGACGCCGCGATCGACAGCCCAGATCCGGGAGCGGCCATCGACGCGCTGGCGCCGCATACGCCAACCTACCTCGCACTCCGCAAGGCCTTGCGGGCGTATCGCCCCGGGGCGGCTTCTGGCAACGCAATTGCCACGAACCGCCTGCGGGCAATCGAGGTGGGCCTCGAACGCCAACGCTGGCTGCCGCGACCCCTGCCTGCGGACCGGGTCTGGGTGAACGTGGCCGCACAGCAACTGGCACTCTACCGTTCTGGCCGCCCGGTTTTCACCTCGCGGGTTGTCGTCGGCGAAGATGTCAGGCGCAATCAGACGCCCGAGTTCCGCGCCACCATCGACGCGAGTTTTTTCGACCCGCCATGGGTTGTCCCCGCAGACATCGTCACGCGCGAGATCCTGCCGAAGATCGATCGCGACCCGAACTACCTTGCCCGGAACCACATGGTCATGCTGGACGGTGGCGAGGCGGAGCAACTGCCCGGACCCGATGCCGGGCTCGGGCTGATCATGTTCGACATGCCGAACCGGTTCGACGTTTTCCTGCACGACACGCCGGACAGGTACATTTTCAACCGCGACAACCGCCGCATCAGCCACGGATGCATCCGCGTACAGAACCCGCGTGAGTTAGGCGCACTGCTGCTGCAGGAACCGCTCAACAGCATCAACCGAGGGATCGCGATGGGCAGCACCACGCGGCACGACCTGCCAACGCCGGTGCCGGTGTTTGTGGTGTACGAAACGGTGTTTCTGGATGCCGGTGATACGCTGCAATTCCGCCCGGACTTCTACCAGCGCGACGCCAAGATCTGGCAGGAGCTGCAAAGACGGCCGCAGCGCCGAGACGTGACCGCGCACAGGGATGTTCGGCCGCGCGGTTCTGACCCCAAAAGGCTTAGGGGATGATCCTTACAGGAGCCGCGAAAACCATGACCCGTAGCTAAAAAATAGGGCCTGTTTTTTTGAAAAAAAGCAGCAAAAAACTTTTGTCTCTGCTGTCGCGGAGTCTCCCTCAGCGTGTACTCAGGGAACAAAAGCTTTTTGCTTCTTTTTCTCGAAAAAGAAGGCCTTGCTTCCTTACGGCTGCGGCTTCACCATCCCCGACTCTGGATAAGGCGGCAACAACGGCGGTGGCTTCGGCAGCCCCGCCGGTTTGCCCGCAATCGCCTTCATCATCAGGCCCACCGCCGTCTCCAACTGCTTGTCGTGTCCTGCGAGCAAGTCCGCCGGCTCGTTCTCCACGGTCACGTCCGGGTCTACGCCGTGGTTTTCCACCGCCCAGTGGCTGTCCTGGGTGAACAGCGCGCTTTCGGGTATGGTGACGTAGCCGCCGTCCATCATCTTCCAGTTGCCGCGGATGCCGCGCACGCCGCCCCAGCTTCGTGTACCGAGAAGTTGCCCCAGGCCGTAGCGCTTGAACAGCCAGGGAAAGATATCGCCGTCGGACGCGGACCAGTGGTTCAGCAGCGCTATCTTCGGGCCGGCGACTACCTCATTCGGCTCGGTGGTGACGACGGACTCGCGGTTGACGCCGAGCGAGACCAGCGTGCGCCGCAGCCGTTCCAGCGCCATCGGGGCGACGAAACCGCCGCCGTTCCAGCGGTCGTCCATGATCAACGCCTGGCGGTCGAGTTGGCGATAGAATTGCCGCACGAATTGCTGCAGGCCGAGCTGTTCCATGTCCGACATGTAGACGTAGCCGACGCGGCCGCCGGAGAGTTTGTCGACCAGGGCTTGGTTGTGGGCGATCTGGGCGCGCTCCCGCAGGCTCAGCTCGGAGGCGACTGGCTTGACCAGAATGTGGCGCGGCGTACCCGTGGGGCTGTCGGCCACGTTCAGTTCGACCGGCTGGCCGGGGTCGGTCAGTTGCAGCAGGCTGTCCGGGTCGGCGGGCGCGTGCAGGTTGGCGCCGTTGATCGCCAGCACGGTGTCGCCCGCCTTGACCGCCAGGCCGGGTTCGGCGAGCGGGCTGCGGTATTCTTCGCGCGTGTTGTCGCCCGGGTAGATGGTGGCGAGCTTGTAGCGGCCGGAGGCGGAGTCGAGCGCCCAGTCCACGCCGAGCAGCGCCGGTTTCACCTTCGGGGTGGTGTCGCCGTCGTCGCCGCCACCCACGTATGTGTGCGAGTTGCCGATCTCGCCGTTCACCTGGCCGATCAGCCAGTTGAGGTCCTCGCGCGAGCCGAGCGTCGGCACCAGTTTGACGTAGTTGTCGTGCACCGACTGCCAGTTCTGCCCGTTCATGACCGGAGAGAAGAAGAAGTCGCGCTCCAGCCGCCAGGCATTGTCGAACATCTCCGCCCATTCGGCCTTGGGGTCGACCACCATGCGCAGGTGACCGAGGTTCAGCTTGTTGGCGCTGTCGTGGTCCTTCTCCGCATCCGGTTTGACGTCCAACACAGTGTAGTCCTTCGCGTGCCGGATCAGCACGCGCTTGCCGCCGGCGGCAAGCGCGTAGCTGTCGACGTCCTCGGCCACCACCGCATCCTTGCGTTTGGTGAGGTCGTAGACGTGGAGCGCCGATTTCTCGCCGGGCAAGTTGCCCTCAATCAGCGAGATCGGCTGCGTGAGGTAGATCAGCTTGTCGCCCGTCGCGTCCATCTGCGCGATGTTGGCGGGTTCCACCGGGACCGCCACTGCGCGGTCCATCATCGCGTCCAGGTCGACGCGGATGGGCGCGATTGGTTTGCCCGCCGCGTGCTCCGTCTTGCCATCGCCCGCCTGCTTGTCGCCACCAGGCTTCTTGTCCGCATGCGGCTTGTTGGAGTCCGCCTTGCCGGAGTCCTCGCCCGTCGCTTCGTCCGACCGCGGCGCCAGCGGCGATGCGGTGTCGGCCGCCAGCGGGATCGCGTAGATGCCGGTCGACTTCAGCACTGCAAAGTCGAACTCCTCGTCGGAGATGATGGTGTTCTCGTTGCGGCTCGACTGGAAATACAGGTATTTGCCGTCCGGCGACCACACCGGGGAGCTGTCAGTGCTGTCGCCCGGGCCGAGGCGCGTCAACTTGCCTGTGCCGATCTCGTAAAGATACAGGTCGCGCCGTTGCCGATGGTCGCTGAACGCCATGCTGAAGGCGAGCCAGCGGCTGTCCGGCGAGAACGCCTGGTCGTGTATCTCGGTCAGCCTGTCCTGCGCCACCTGCTTCGGTGCGCCGCCATCCGCACCAACCGTCCACAGTCTGTGCGCGCTGTCGGAAAACGCGAGCGTCTTGCCGTCGGGAGCCCAGGTCGGGCCGTAGAGGTAGCCTTCCTTGAAGCTGGTCAGAAGCTTTTCAGGACCACCCTCAGACGGCCGTGTGGCGACCTGCTGGCTGCCGCTGCTGTCGGTGGTGTACGCCACCGTCTTGCCATCCGGCGACCAGGCAGGATGATCCTCGTCGGCGTTTTGCGTGTTGGTCAGGTTGCGCGTGGCCCCGTCTTCGGTGGGCACGCTGAAGATGTCGCCGCGGGCGGAGAACAGCGTGCGCTTGCCGTTCGGCGAGAGCGCGTAATCCACCTGCTGCGCCATGTCCTGCTCGCGGATCATGTCCTTCGCATCGGCTACGTGCGGGCGGGTGCGCGGGTTGTCGTCCGGCACGGAGACGGCGACCTCGTGCAGCTTCTCGTCAGGCAGGTCGAGCACGTATAACTTGCCACCCTGCTGGAAGGCGATCGCGTTGCTGCCGTAGGCGGGAAAGTCGATGTCGTAGTCGGTGAAGTGCGTGACCTCGCGTGTCTTTTTCGTGTCGAGGTCGTAGCACCAGATGTTGGCGCGGCGGTGTTCGTCCTGGTCGGACAGGTAGTAGATCTTTCGGCCGACCCACATCGGCGAGGTGTTGGTGCCGGACCAGTCGGTGACCTGCGTCAGGCGGCGGGATTGCAGGTCGTAGGTGAACACCTGCTGCGCCAGGCCGCCGTTGTAGCGTTTCCAGGTGCGGAAGTTGCGCAGAATGCGGTTGTAGGCGATTTCGTGGCCGCTCGGGCCGTACGTCAGCAACCCGACGGCGCTGTCCAGCGGCAATTTGGTGGGCAGGCCGCCGGCAACCGGCACCTGGTAGGCGTAGTCGGTCCAGCCGTTCCATTGGTCGCGCTTGGACAGGAACACCACGGCGCTGGAATCCGGCGTCCAGGTGACCACCATGTTGTCGGGCGCGTGGCGGCCGCCGGTGCCGGTCTCCACGGTGGGGTGGTAGGACAGGCGCCGCGCCTGACCGCCGGCAGCCGGGATCACCCAAACGTCGGTGCCGGCGTTGCTCGCCTCGGTGTAGGCGATCCACTTGCCGTCCGGCGAGACACGCGGGAACATGTCCTGGCCCGCAGCGCTGGTCAGCCGGATTGCTGTGCCGCCGGCCTTCGGCACCATCCAGATGTTGCCGTCAGCAACGAACACCACCTTGTCGCCGGCGGGCTGCGGAAAGCGCGGCAGGGCGGCCGCGGCAGAACCCGCGTAGCAGACGGTGGCAAGCAGGGCTGCTCTGGTCAGGCGAGAAAACGTCACGACGGCTTCGTCCCGGATGTGGCGCGGCGGACGATATAAGGTAGCAGGGCGGCGTCAAGAGACGACTGGCGGAAGCAAGAAAGCAGTTCTTTTTTGAAAACCAAAAAACTTTCCTATTCTGTCGCCGACCTTTCACGAACATACGCGTGGGTGACGAAAGCTTAGCTTTTAAATGCTGCAACCGTAGTATTGAAGCACGTCACGCTGACGGCGCCGAACCGGTGAAGATGCTGGCCCGCCATTTATACGGAACACTGTCGTCGCGGCTTAAGGAAACCATCGGACTGCTGGCCACGCCCAAGGATACCCAGCTATCGCGACCCTCTCCGCCGACGTCCACCCAAAACCAGAAGTCTTTGGTTCTATTTTCAAGAAAGAACCGCTTGCCTTGCCTTCATCACCGGCGCGAGGAGCGCCGGGACGTCGGGCGGCTTCCTGCAATTCCTCGCTCAGATACAAGATGTCTGCCTACTCCGGTGCCTTCTGGTTGTTGTTACGGTCCGCGTCCGGCAACACGTGATCCGGATCAATCGTCACGTCTTGCACCGGCATCGTCGTCGGCAACTCCAGCGTCGCAGTGGCACCTTTGAAGAAGGCCTCCACAGGTAGCTTCATGCGTTCGGACGTGCCGTCCTGGAACCGCACCTCCATCATCGCCGGCATCACCAGCCTGTCGCGCGCCGTCACCTCCACGTGCAGGCCGTGGCTTGGCCCGCCGGGTGCGTAGGCGACCTTGGTCACCGCCAGGTCCATCGACTCGTTGTTGAAGTACCAGGCGCGCCACCACCAAGAGAGGTCCTCGCCCGCTTCGCTTGCCATGAAGCGGAAGAAATCCGACGGGTCCGGATGCTTATAGGCCCATACAGCGATGTAGGCGCGGAACGCCGGGTCGAAGCGCTGCGGACTAAGGATCTGCTCGCGCAGCAGCACCAAGCCCAGCGCCGGCTTGAAGTAGCTGACCGGGTGGCGGTATCTCTCGCTGATCAGGTCGGCGGGCGCCATGATGGTGGGCGCGTGCGGGTCGGCCAGCGTCGGCAGTATCTCGTCGACAGGGTTGCCGCCGTGCTCGGCATACTCTGGGTCGCGCTTGGGTGCATACTCGCCGTGGTTGAACGCGTCGGACGCGTAGACGTCGATGAAGGTGTTGAAGCCTTCGTCCATCCACGCGTCACGGCGCTCGTTGCTGCCTACGATCATCGGAAACCAGCTGTGGCCAACCTCGTGCGTGGTAATCCAAAACAGGTCGCGCCCGGCGTCCGCCTTGTCGTCGAAGACGATGCCGGGATACTCCATGCCGGCACCGTGCCCGCCGAGGTTGACCATCACCGGCCAGGGATAAGTGAACCAGCGTGCGGAGAAATGCTCGATGGCGAACTTCACGTATTCGGTGGAACGGCCCCACTTTTCGGGTCCGGCCGACTCCGGCGGGTAGACAGACATTGCCAGCGCGTGGCCGCCATCCGGCAGGTTGATGCGTGCCGCGTCCCACACGAACGCCGGCGAGGCGGTGAACGCCACGTCGCGCGTGTGGTCCATGTGGAAGTGCCAGGTCTGCTCGCCGGTTTGCTTGGGCCGGCTGGCGGCGCTGCCGACTTCGGCCGGCGTGCGGATCATCACGGTGTCGTCGCTGCCGGCGGCCTGCGCCAGGCGGTCGCGCTGCGACTGCGTCAGCACTTCGGCGGGATTCTGCAACGCGCCTGAGCCGGCTACGATGTAGTCCCAGGGAACGGTCACCGCGTAGTCGATGTCGCCGTATTCCAGGTAGAACTCCGAGCCGAGATACGGCGCGGTATCCCAGCCGCGCAGGTCGTCATACACCGCCATGCGCGGGAACCACTGAGCAATCTCGTAGATGTCGCCGTGCGGCGTGCTGGTCACCGCGGTGCGGCCGCCCCAGGCGCCGGGCACGGTGTATGTAGGTAATGCTGATGCGCGCGTGCGCACCGTGCGCGAGCTTGCCGGCCAGCCGTAGTTGCAGGCGCGTGTCGCTGACGATGCGCTGCGGTGTTGTGGCGCGGCCGTCCACCTCCACGCTGATGGCACCTAGCTTGTAGCCGTCGGTGAACTCGTCCGCCGCGCGCTTCTCGTAGCGCGGCATGGCGGCGGCCCTTGCGTCGCGCCGGTAGATGTTTTGGTCGAGCTGCACCCACAGCGCGTCGAGCGCGTCCGGGCTGTTGTTGGTGTAGGTGATGGTTTCGGTGGCGGTCAGCGTGTGGGTGGCGGGTTCGATCCGCGCTTGAATGCTGTAGTCGGCACGGTTCTGCCAATAGGCAGGGCCCGGCATGCCGCCGGCGGAGCGGGTGGCGCCGGGCGGCGTGGGAAGCGTCAGCGGGGCGAAGGCGACCAGCGGGTCCAAAGGCGCGGCGACGGCCGGTGTCGCGGCCAGCAGAGCTAGCAGGAACAGTGGGCGGCTTGGCATGTGCGGGGGACTCCGGAGAGAAGCAAGCAAGCAGTTCTTTTTTGTAAAAAAGAACCAAAAAACTTTTGTCTCCGCTGTCGCGCGCTCGTGGGAGAGTTCGCGACAGCGGAGGCAAAAGTCTTTTGCATCCTTTCTTCAGAAAAGAAGGCCTTGGCTTTACGCCGCAGCGCACGCCTCGCAAAGCCCCTCGATCTCCACGATCATCCCCGACGGCGCAAACCCCTTCGCGCGCGCCGCCCGCTCCAGCGCGCGCGCCGCCGAACGGTCCTCCAGCTCGGTCACCTGGCCGCACGCGCCGCAGATCAGGAACTGCACCGCGTGTTCGTGGTGACCGGCCTCGCAGGCCACGTAGGCGCCCAGACGCTCTATCTTGTGGATCAGCTTGTTCTCGATCAGGAAGTCCAGCGCCCGGTAGATCGTGGGCGGCACCGCGCCGCTGCGGGTCTGCCGCAGGCGGTCCAGCAACTGATACGCAGTCAGCGGGCGTTCGGCCTGCAGCACCAGGCCCAGCACCGTGCGCCGCAGCTCGGTCAGTTGCGTGTTGGAGCGCGTGCAGGCCGACGACGCCGCGTCCAGCTGCTTTTCGATCGCTCGCGTGCTGTGTGGGGCCATGACAACCTACCAATCGGTGCTGCACAGCATATCGTACCTCGCGGCAAAACGAACAGCGTGCCAGTGGCGCTGGACCGTCGCGACGATACGTTATAACACTACAGAGTGAAATTGCAGCCCCTATTAGAACCGGCTGAGGCCGCAGCCGGCCCGCACGCCGCCGTGCTGGAGCGGGTGACGCTGGCCCAGGGCGGCCGCGCCGTGCTGCAGGACGTGACGCTGGCGCTGAGGGAGGCCGAGTTCGTGGGCATGCTCGGCCCGAACGGCGCCGGCAAGACCACGCTGATGCGCGCGCTGCTGGGCCTGATCCCGGCGCAGGCGGGCCGCATCGATGTGCTGGGCAGACGGCCCGCGCGCGGCAACCCGCAGATCGGCTACATGCCGCAAACACGCACTACCATGGCCAGCCTGCGTCTGAGCGGCCGCGACTTCGTGGCCGGCGTGGTGCGCGGCCACCGCTGGGGTTTGCCGCTGCTGGGCCGCGACGGTGCGCGGGAGGTGGACCGCGCACTGGATCTGGTTGGCGCGCGCGAGCTTGCGGTTCGTCCGTTGCGTGAGCTCTCCGGCGGGCAGCGGCAGCGGCTGCTGCTGGCTCAAGCGCTGGTCGGCCAACCGCGCCTGCTGCTGCTCGACGAGCCGCTGATGAGTCTCGACCCGCACCACCAGCGCGGCGTGGTGGAGCTGGTGCGCGACGTGCAGCGCGAACTCCGCATCACCGTGCTGTTCAGCGCGCACGAGCTGAACCCGCTGCTGGGTCACATCGACCGCGTGCTGTACCTGGGCAGCGGTGCCGCGGCAATCGGTAATGTGGAGGAGGTGATCACCGGCCCGGTGCTCTCTCGTCTGTACGGCTCGCCGATCGACGTGGTGCGCGTCGGCAGCCGCATCTTCGTGATGTCCGGCGAGTTCGACGCCGAGCGCGACGAGCACCGGCATGATGCGCATGGGCATGATGCGCATGGGCATGATGCGCATGGGCACGAGACGCATGAGCACCATGATCACGGCGCCGGCCACATGCATCGGACAGGCGCCGATGTTCGCGTATGACTTCATGCGCCATGCCTTTGCAGCCGCCACCATCGTGGCGCTGCTGGCAGGCACCGTCGGCTACTTCCTGGTGCTGCGCGGCCAGGCGTTTGCCGGTCATGCGCTGGCGCATGTGGGCTTCACCGGCGCTACCGGCGCAGTGCTGCTGGGTGTCGCACCGCTGTGGGGCCTGGTGCTGGTGACAATGGCGGCCGGCGCCGGCATGGGGCTGATAGGCGGCGCGCTGGCACAACGCGACGTGGCCGTTGGCATGGTGCTCTCGCTGGCGCTTGGCACCGGGTTGCTGTTCCTGCACTTCTACACCGCGTTCGCCACGCAGGCGACCGCGCTGCTGTTCGGCAACGTGCTGAGCGTGGACGTGCACACGATCTGGTGGCTTCTGGCGCTGGCGGTGTTGAGCCTGGCGGCGCTGGCGGCTATCTCCCGCCCGCTGCTATTTGCCAGCCTGCAACCCGAGCTGGCCGAGGCGAAAGGCGTCTCACTGCGGCTGCAGGACGTGCTGTTCCTCAGTGTGGTCTCACTGGCCACTGCGGAGTGCGTGCAGATCGTGGGCGTGCTGCTGGTGTTCGTGCTGATGGTGGGGCCGGCGGCGTCCGCGCAGCGCATCACCACGCGCATGTGGTCCGGGGTGGCACTGTCTGCGGCCTTGGCGTTGGTGGTGTCCTGGGCGGGGATCTCGCTTGCCTACGTGACGGATTGGCCGGCCAGTTTTTGCATCAGCTTGTTGAGCGTGGGAATTTATCTTGGGGCGGGCGTGCGGTGGAGAGGCTAGGCAAGCGGTTCTTTTTCGAAGAAAACCAAAAAACTTTTACCCTCCTTCGCAGATGAAGCGAGAACGCTCCACAGCACCATCCAAGAGAACAAAAGGTTTTTGGCTCCGTTTTCAAAAAAGAACCGCTTGCCTTTGACACCTCAGAAGTTGCGTTGCTATGTTATTACATATCACTCAAGCAAGCGGTTCAATGGCGTCTCTGCGCACGGCACTCACCACCGGCACCCTTGCCTTGTTTCCGTTGTTCGCGGCGCAAGCCGACCAGCCGCAGCCTCCCGCAACCTCTGCCGCGCAGGCGGCGCCGCCAGGTGCCAAACCCGCCAAGCAGGCGCCAGCCGCCGGCACCACGGAAGACATCGTGGTCACGGCGAAGCGGTTGGCGAAAGCACGCAGCGGGATCGAGACCCGCATCGGCGCCACCGTCTACACGCTCGGCAGCGCGGCGATAAAGAATCAGCCTGGCGGTGAGGAAATCCAGCTGAACCAAACGTTGCTGCAGGTTCCAGGCGCCTCGCAAGACTCTTTCGGCCAGATACATCTCCGCAACGACCACGCCAACATCCAGTATCGCATCGATGGCGTGATACTCCCCGAGGGGATCAGCTTTTTTGGCCAGAGCCTCACCTCGCGCTTTGCCTCGTCGATCGACGTCATCACCGGCTCGCTACCCGCACAATACGGGCTGGTCACCACCGGCATCGTCGACATTCAGACGAAATCCGGCACGTTCCAGCCCGGCGGCTCGATCGGGATGTACGGCGGCAGCCACGGCTGGCTGGAGCCGAGCGCCGAGTACGCCGGCTCCTACGGCAACATCAACTACTACTTCGCCGGCGACTACCTGCAGAACGACGTCGGCATCGAGAACCCCACCAGGTCGTACGAGCCGGTGCACGACAACACGCAGCAGGGACACGGCTTCGGCTACGTCGAGGACATCATCGATCCGACGAGCAAGCTCACCGCAATCTTCGGCGTGTATCAGGGGGCGTTCCAGATACCCGACAACCCGGGCCAGCCGACCGTCTACACGCTCGGCAATCAGAGCGGCTTTGATTCCGCCGCGCTGAACGAGAGCCAGAACGAGAGCAACGACTACGCCATCCTTTCGTACCTGAAGGCGCAGGACGACTACAGTTTCCAGGTCTCCGCCTTCGAGCGCTACAGCAGGCTCGCCTACACGCCCGATCACACAGGCGACCTGCTGTTCTACGGACTGGCGCAGAACGCGCAACGCTCGGATCTGGCCGAAGGCGTGCAGGCTGACGGCAGCTACGAACTCGGCGAGGACCACACGCTGCGCTTCGGCCTGCTGTTCACCGGCGAGCGCGGAACCTCCAGCACGAGTTCCGGCGTGTTCCCTTGCCTGGTCGCGGATTGTTCCAGTGTGGGCACGAGCCCGGTGCACGTCACCAACGGCGCCGGCGAGACCGGCTTCACCTACAGCGCCTACCTGCAGGACGAGTGGCACGTTGCACCCACGCTGACGCTGAATTACGGGCTGCGCTACGACGTGCTCAACGCCTACACCGACAACGAGCAGCTCAGCCCGCGTGTCAACCTGGTTTGGAAGCCGGAGACGGCCGATACGTTGCACGCGGGTTACTCGCGCTACTTCACGCCGCCCTCGCTGGAGAACATCTCGGGCGGCTCGATCGGCAGGTTTGCCGGCACCACCGGCTATCCGGCCGGCTACACGCCGGCCGCTCCGCCGCAGGATGGGCGCATCCTGCCGGAGCGGTCGAACTACTTCGATGCCGGTGCGGAGCACGTCTTCTCGCCCGCCTTCAAGCTCGGCGTCGACGGCTACTGGAAGATCGCGCGCGACCTGATCGACGAAGGCCAGTTCGGCGCGCCTATCATCGAGTCGGTGTTCAACTACGCGCATGCCAACGTGCTCGGGCTGGAGCTGACCGGCAGCTACCAGCACGGCGATTTCTCGGCCTACGGCAACCTGTCGGTCGGCCGCGAGAAAGCGAGCCAGATCGTCTCGCAGCAGTTCAACTTCGACCCTGCTGCGCTGGCCTATATCGGCAGCCACTACATCTACACCGACCACAGCCAGTTCTACACCGCGTCGGCCGGCATGTCCTACAACCTGCGGGGCACCCACTTGAACGCGGACGCGATCTACGGCACCGGCCTGCGCGAGGATGCCGGCGACGTGCCCAACGGCGGCGCTGTCTCCCCCTACTTGCAGCTCAACCTCGGCGCCACGCGCCGCTTCGAAAACCTGCCCGGCGGACCGTATGAGCTCAACCTGGCGCTCATCAACGTCACCGACCGGATCTACGAGATACGCGCTGGCACCGGCGTCGGTGTGTTCGCGCCGCAGTATGGGCCGCGGCGGACGGTTTATGCGGGGATCAGGAAGTTTTTCTAAGCAAGCAAGCGGTTCTTTTTTGAAAAAAAGAACCGAAAAACTTTTGCCTACGCTGTCGCGCCCCTCTCCGGCGAGCGCGCGACAGCGGAGACAAAAGTTTTTTGCTTCTTTTTTTCAAAAAAGAAGGCCTTTCTTCGCCCCATGTCAGAAGCACGCCTCAAAGCCGGCATGTGGGTTTCCGCAGCCTTGCGCCTCGCCTTCAACGAGGGCAGCGGCGGCGCCGTGCTCCGCCGCGGCGACGCCGACGCCGGCGGCATCCTGATCGTGCTGCGCGGCCGGGAGGGACTCAGCGTGCTCAGCCGGGTCAGCGCGCCCGACGGTGGCGACTCCTGGATGCGAGCCACAGGTGCCGGCCCCATCGCGCAGGAGGAGGCCGACTCCTACGTGGAACGTCAGGTGGCGCGTGACCCGGACCTGTGGGTGGTGGAGTTCGACTCGCCGGATTATCTCCCCCCCTTCGATGGCCGCATCGTCTGACCACCCCGAGGGACCACTGCCTTGCCGAAATCCGTCGTCGTGTTCTGCGGCTCGCGTGCCGGCCACAACCCCGCCTGGCTGGAAGCCGCGAGCGCGCTGGGACGCGGGCTGGCCCGTAGCGGCACGCGCCTGGTGTATGGCGGCGGCCGCGTAGGCCTGATGGGAGCGGTGGCCGACGCGGCGCTGGCCGCTGGCGGGCAGGTGCTGGGCGTGATTCCGGAATTCCTGACCGAGTGGGAGGTGGCCCATCCCGGACTGACAGCTCTCGAGGTCACCGACAGCATGCACAGTCGCAAGCGCCGCATGTTCGACCTGGTGGACGCTTTCGTCACTCTGCCGGGGGGCTTGGGCACGCTGGACGAAACGGTGGAGATCGTCACCTGGCGCCAGCTCCGCCTGCACGCCAAGCCGGTGCTGGTTTGCAACGTGGCCGGCTGGGCGGACACGCTGCTGGCCGCCTTCGACCAGGCGGTGACCGACGGTTTCGCCGAGGCTGCCATCCGCTCGTTCTATGAGGTGCTGCCGGATGTGCCGGCGGTGCTTGCGCGGCTGGAGCGGCTGCCCGGGGCGAGGCCGGTGGCTTCGGAGCGGCTGTAGCCGGAGGCAAGACCTTCTTTTTTGAGAAAAGAAGCTAAGTTTTTTGGTCCTGCTGTCGCGATGGTTCTGCCCGGCGCGCCCTAGAAGACAAAAAATTTTCGGTTTTTAAAAGGTACCGCTGCCTCGCCTGTGCTTAGCCAGAAACAACGAAGGCTCCGGGTATGCCCGGAGCCTTCGCATTGTGTGACGGCCAGACTTGGCCGCTTTAACTCTGGATCAACCCGCGCGGGAGGCTCCGGCAGTGTGGGTCCAGGTCGCGGCTAGCCTCTGCTGCATGACACAATGAGACACTGGATCACCTCCTTTCAGTAAGTTGCGACACCATAGGAGGTGATTGCCGGCCGTGTCGTCAAGCGGCTTCTTGCGGAGGTGCTGGCTGGCGGCTATACGGCGCACCTTGGCCGGAGTGTAGCTCAGCCTGGTAGAGCACTGTGTTCGGGACGCAGGGGCCGGAGGTTCGAATCCTCTCACTCCGACCAAGTTATCGAAGCGCCAGCGTTCGCGCTGGCCGCTTACGTTTGACGGCGTCCGCATGGGTGATAGACGTCCTGAGGCGGTGCAAGTGTCATGCTGCGGCAGAACCGGTGTCCTCCATCGGCCTTCAACGAAGATTTACCGTTCCTGGCTGAGCGAGGATTGTTGCCTTTTCTTCTTTGCTCGGTCGGACGCAGTCACCAAAATTGTATCTTCTACGGGTTTCACCGTTTTGCCTCCCGAGAGCTTGTGATCGGACGCTCTCCGGACAGTCGGCAGTCGAGCAGATATCGCGGCGACCTGTTTTGCTTCGTTTGAGCGCTGGACAGAGGCAAAATCCTGGCGGGGTGTCGCCTCGGCCAGTCTTGCCGGCTGCCAGCCGTACATCTCGATATACCTATCAGCGCACGCGTCCAACGAGAACCGGGCGGCGAGCTGCGCAAAAGCGGCCTCGTCCGCGCGGAAACGGCCGGTCAGAACGTGCCTCATCGCGGTGAGCAGCCCAGACACGAATGCTTCATCATCCCGGTCCGGCTCGATGGCGATACCGACGGAACCCATATCACACGAGAGCATGCTTTCGATCTGACCAACTTTCGTGGAGATTATCGGAACCGACGCCAGGATCGATTGGATAAGCGTCAACGGCATCGACTCACCGGTGAACCGGGTCGGGAGCAGCAATGCGTCCGAAAGCCCCAGCAGATCGTCCACGTCCGACCTGAACCCGATGAGCTTGATACGCTGGTTATGACGGAACTCCTCCTTGATGAGGTCAGGCTCGGAGCCCGCTCCGCCCATAATCAGCGTGACGTCACGATCCGTCTCGTCGCACAGTCGATCAAACGCCATCGCGGCTGAACGCCAGCCTTTTTCCGGGTGCGAGCGTGCCGCAAAAAGGAACACGAAGGAGTCTGCGCTTATACCGAGGGTCTCCCGGGTGACTGGTGCTGCCGATAGCCTCCTCACCATGCCGTTGGGGATCAGCTTAAATTGGGCAGTATCGAAACCGAAGTCCTGGAACTTCTCCAAGTTGCGGTCGGCAAGGTAGGCCCATTCCACACGATCGAAGAAGTTGTCCACTTGGAACTTCTCTATGTTGGAGACTTCATACGATCCATGAAGGGTCGAAACGTATTTGAACCCGCTCCTGCCGGGTTTCGCCAGAAAGAAGAATTCGGACCAGATGTTGTGGGAATGGATGATGTCGAATCCAGCGTCACGGGCGAGGTCCGGACCAGCGGGTAGGATCCGGTCTGCTTCGTAGACAGGTATGTCACTGTGAAGCCATCCGCGCAGGAAGTCGTTGTCCGAAGAGGCAGTCTGCACGACAGCCGACACGGTGTAGCCGCGCTGATGCAGGAGGTTGGCGAGTTCAACCGGGAATATCTCGCCTCCACCAACGTTAAAGTTGAGAAAGGAGATCGCGATGTGAGCCTTCTGCTTGACCGCCTTTAACATACGGTCGAGCGAGACGATGTCTCCTATCTGGTGATGCTTTGAAAGCTGAGACTGCTCAAACGTCTCAAGTAGGTTGCCGTAGAACGCGAGGGTGACCTTGCGAGGCACGCTCCACGTCTGCCTGAGCATGATGTGGAAATGTTCCAGCTCCGCGTAGAAGGAGGGTTTCTCGAAGGCCTGCACCGACGTGTTGAGCGAGTGCTGCCGGAAGTAGGCTTTTGCATCAGGTGAGTAAGCGATCTGCCCGCCACCCGCTATCATCAGGTAGAGATACCAGTCACCTGCCACGCGGAAAGTACGGGTCGTGTCCCATACCTCCTGGGTGAAGTTGGGTTTGCGGAACACGGCACCGCCGACGTTGGCGATCAAGTTACGCACGCCGAGCGGACCAGTGAACCAACGCGCAGCGGGCATGACGTTTACGTCGTCCCAGATACCCGGCTCCGCGCTCTCACGCAGGTGGGTCATACCTTCGAGTAACTCGCCAGCCTGATCGACGAACTGGATGTCGCCAAATGCGAGCCTGACACTCTGGTCCTTGAACAAGTGGACGATCTGTTTGAGGAAGTCTTTGTCGCAACTGTCGTCGCTTTCGCAAATCCAGATCAGCTCACCAGTCGCCAGGGCCAGGCCTTTCTGCCATTGAGCAAAGACGTTGCCCGAGTTGACCTCGTTGAAAACGAGTTTGCACTCGCCTGAATACGAAGCAGCAAATGCCTCGAGTACTTCCCTGCTGTTGTCCGAGGAGCAGTCATCCAGCAACAGCAGTTCTAGGTTCGGATAAGCCTGCTCGCAAATGCTCTGCAACCGCGAAGGCAAAAACCGCGCGTGATTGTAGTTCGGAACAATCGCCGTGACCCTCGGGTAGTCCGTAAGATCGACAATCTTCGGCAAGCGATGAACGCCCTTTCGGCCCTCGCGCTTTCCGTGCAGGATGTAGTGCCTGAACGGGTTGATGCCTGCCTCCCGGATGTCTCCTTCGTTGCGAAGGTAGAAAGACGTATCGAAATTCGCGGACGGGTTACGGCCTTCTTTCCAGCCAATGGACATGTAGTGGGAGAAGCAGTCCTCGACACTGGCGAGTTCCGGGTAGGTCGCCACGTAGAAGTCTGGGTCGAACGCTTCCCGCACGACGGCGTCGTCACTCACGCGTTCAGACGGACTATCTGCAGGATCCGGCTCCGGAACCGCGTCGGAAGGAAAGGTCTTTCTTCCCTCAAAACGGCCATGTCTCACCCAATGTAGCAGAGGTTCTCTGCCTGACGACCGAACATCGGAGTGTGCGGCCAGATAATGGCGAACAGAAAACTTCCCGCTTGGATCTCGACCTTCGAGCCAACCCGTTGTGCAGTAATGCCCGAACAGGTCGGACAGGTGTTTCAAAGACGGGTACGTTCGCGCGTAGAAGTCTTGATCGAACTCGGACCTGGCGAGGTCGAGCCACTCAGCGTCACTTAGATGCCTGGGAACCGTCAGCCTGCTGCCCTCGGCAGCTATCATCTCGCGCCCTTCGCTTCGTCCAACCCTGAGGTAGTGAATGAGCGGGTTCTCGCCGGCAAACCACACATCAGAGTATTTCCACAGGTATTTATGTGTGGAAAAATTCCGCGACGGGTCGCGTCCCTCAACCCAGCCCAGCACAAGAAACTGCGCAAGCGGATTGGGGCATCCGCGAAGTTCAGGGTTGACGGCCAGGTAGTAATCTTCGTCGAACCACATCGGCAGAAGCTCGGCGATCTGGCTGTCCCACGGAAGAAACAGGTTGTAATCTTCCACGCTGGGACTTAGCGAGCGCCCCTCGTCTTTGCCGATAAATAGGTAGTGGATCAGTGGGTTTAGGTGACGCCGGACAACGTCATCGTGCCTCTGGAGGTAGGTCAGCACCGAGAAGAATGGCGAAGGATCTCGGCCTTGAATCCAGCCTATCGTGAGGAAGTGCTCGAGCAACTTCTCCTTCGAACCGACAGCGCCGTACCGTCGGCGATAGAAACTGTCGTCGAAAACGGCTTCGACCTCTTTCAGCAGTTCTTTCTCAATATGATAGACTGCGTCCACGGTTCACCACGGCTGATTATTCAACGGCGCCAAATACCGACCGGCAGACCTGCCGACCGAAATTACTGTGAGCCTAAGCACGACACTCGCTAAACTACAGATAAAAACACAAAATTTCCAACTCTACGTGGTCGGATGATATCACTCTGCAGTAACAACCTCTTGAAGCATCTCCTTTTAGAAAGCTCTAATTATCGACACGACGTCTTATAAAGAACGGAGTTACTTTTGGTTACGATAGAGAGCGAAAATAAGCGATAGCACAACCTCGAGTTGCCTATGTGCCATCTCATTCTCATCGAGGTATTCATATTTCGAATGCTCTACTGCATCGAATAGTTTCTGCCGGTCAGGAAAATGTCTCTTGCATAACACTTCGTTTTCTGTTCGGTAGAAATCGACGACCTTGTTGCGCTGTTCACGGGTAAAGAGTGAGACTTTCTTCTGCTTTGCAAAATAGTCTCCCGTCAGGTCCGCAACCATCTTGTAAAAGTCATCATCGTGCGCGCCGGAAAACAGAAACTTGCTGCCGCTTACCATGGACGTTATCACGTCCGAGTAGGACGGGTTGACCAGCCCAGACGGCTTTACGAAGGGTGGTTCCGACGCGTTCAGGCCAAGAATGGCTGCGAAGTCGTCAACCACGTCCCCCTCGACCAAGTCAGCCTTTTGGAACACCCGCACGACGACGTTGCCTTGCCCTACAACCGCTTCCCAGCCCTCGACGCATCTTTGCCAATGGCCGTTTCTCTGCAACGCGGTGATGAGCCAGGCGGTAAAGTCAGTCTCCCGCTTGGAATTCCACTGCTGCCACGTGGACGCCAGCAGCTCGTCCTGCCGCCGCACGTACAAGATTACCTTCGACGGCATGCCGGCCAGTGCACGATTGAACAGCTGAAAGTTGCTGCCGTTCGAAAGGTTTTCTGCCGAGAAAAGGATGTGAGGCGCATCGGATCGGCACAGCGCGTGGAGCTTGGCCTCGAGCTCCCCGCGATCAGACCGGTTGATCAGGTCCTGGAAGGCAAACACGTGCTCGCCGGTGATGCGTTCTGTGACCCCAAGCTCGCGGTCGGGAACCAGAATGTTCTTGTCGCGAAGCTCCTTCCAGTTCTTGCGCAGGAATGCCTGGATCGCCGAACTGCCGGTCTTGTTGGCTCCGATGTGAAAAATGAGCCGCGTGTTTAGACCTGCTTCCATTCAGTTCATCCTTCGCAAGCTAGCGGGCGCCCTCTTGTATCCGAGCAGACCACCAATCCGCTAGACGATAGAAAGCCGGTTACATGTCGTGAGCGGGCAAACCGTCTCAGTTAGCAGCTCTCATCGTTGCCGCGCGGCGACAAGCCGGGAATGCGCAGCTTGAAAAGCGGGTTGCCACTGCTCCTCCAGCACGCTGCCGATTTGAACCTCGATGTAAGAAGCACCGATGTTGATCCCGTTGTCGAGGATAGACCCGAAATCCGCAACAGACTTGCAAGCACCGATCATCCAGTGCGGGTAGATGCAACCTGATCCGCCCCAAGCTCCCATGAAGCCATTCATCTGCCAGCCGATACTTGCCCCGCTTTGCTCCGCGGCCTGAACTTCGGGTGGAGGGGCTCCTTGCCACAATGCGTTCCACTGCACTATCAGCCGGCGTCCATAAATCGGAATGATCGTCCTGAGGATGCGCGCTGTCAGCGCGTCAGGTATCGGCACGGTCGAGTAGGTGTGTCCCCCGTCGTCGACCGGCGGAAAAGCAGCACGGTGAATAATGGCCAGGCCTAGTTTCTGGTTGGGGAACGCTGAAATTGTCGAGGCAGCGATCGACTCGACAGCTTGAATGACACGGTCCGGCGTAAATCCCGCTTGGGCCCAGACCGCTGCTGCGTCGGATTGATGACAGGGACCGGCATCACCCGCGGTGGAGTCAACGCGGAGCTCTTCGGACGTGTTGTTGATCCCGCTCAGCTTGATGATCCTCAAGGCTCGCAACGCCGAGCCCGCCGGCATGCCGGCGATGCGCATCGTTCTGAGATGGTCTGCGAGCGCCGTCATGAGCAGCGCGTATTCGTGCAGGTAAGCCGGATGCCAAACCGAGGGTTGCGACCAAGTTGCACAGGACTTGCCAGACGACGACCGATCGAAATCGAACGTGTTCTTGGGAACGCTGTACGGTGCGGCGTATATCCACGCAGGCGTGAAAAAGCCTGCGATGATGCCGAGCGACAGCTTTTTTCCTTGAGAGACGGTCGGTTTGATCCAGCTGTCGAGCTCGCTCCAATCGAACAGTCCCGGCTGCGGCTGCACGCGATCCCAGCGCACCACGAGTGCCACACCATCGATGTAGTTCTTCGCGAGAGCCTCCATGTAGGGGTTGCGGAAGCGGTCCACGTCAGGGTGCGCGAGGTAGAGGTATAGTCCAGCCTCATTTTGCTGGAACGATCGCCCTTCAGGGTCGTCCTGCGCAGACGACATCGTTGGAAGCCCTTCTCCCAAGCGTGCTCCGGCCGAAGCCGCAGTCGCAACATGATGCGTGAGTAGAAGCGCAATACCGACGAGAACAATCGACAAAGCACGCAAGCGGTCAGCCATGCGTCAGCTTCCGGAGACGTTGCAAGCCCACCTCGGCTCTCTCGTGGCCGTTTGGCAATGTCAGCGCATGCTCATAAACCGCGGCAGCTTCTTCGAACTGCTGATCTTCTTCCAGCAAGCCCGCCAGTCGACACTGGAGGTCCGCATTCCCGACTGCCTCCGGCCCTGCCTGGCGTATGACACCGATCGCGTCTTGCCGTTTGCCTTGGGCGCGCAGGGTCGAGACGAGACCACCGAGCGCACCAGGATGTGACGGATCGATTGCCAGCGCCGACCTGAACGACGCAGCAGCAGCGTCGTGTTCGCCGGCCTTCAGCTGCAACTGGCCGAGTTGCGCATACGGTCCTGCCTGTTGCGGCGTTTGACCGACCGCCATGTTTTGGCAGGCGATCGCGTCCTTGGTTCTGCCTTGCGCGTCGAGCGCAATACTCAGGCCAGTCAGCGCACCGGCGCGCGCCGGCTCGAACTCCAAAGCAGCGCGCAACTCCCGCTCTGCTGCGTGGAAATCACCCGTCTTGTTCAACAAATGTCCGTATTGGGTTCGCAACCCAGGGTCCTGCGGCTTCAGACAGACGGCGTGTTGCGCAAGCTCGAGCGCCTCGCCGGTCTGTCCCAACTGAGCGAAGGCAGCGGCCAACCCACTCGCAGCACCAGCGTGGTTGGGATCGAAAGAGCGCGCTTTCTGAAATGCTCGCACAGCCTTTTCTGGGTCGCGGCGCTTCAAAGCGGCCGACGCTTCGGCCAACAGCGTCCCGAGAGTGGCAGCCTGGGGATCCACGTCGCCGACGCTGCTGAGAGCTGTCCGGTCCGCCGTCTGGCCGGGCGCGGCGTTCTGGGCGACCTGCACGGGCGGAGCGAGCTCGCTGATTTGCTCCGGCGAGAGGTAGGCGTCGCCGATCGTGCGCAACCCGGCCTGGAATTGCTCGGGCGAAGCGGTGCCCAACCTGGCAACCTTGGCGAGAGACTTGTAGTAGATGACGAAGATGTTCCGCCGGCGCCCCTCCATGATCAGCTCCGGGGAGACCTCATCGGCGGCGACGAGCAACCTCGTGTGCTGCTTCAGCCTGAACGTCGGAATCGCTTCGAAATTCTCAACCGTCAAGCGCCGCGTGTCGGGCTGCAGGAAGCTGCACTTGACGATGCAATCGGCACTTTTGGTTTTGTTGATCACGATGGCGTCGAACGGTGCTCCGTGAAACTCCGGCACCGTCCATCCTTTCAGGGCCATGTACTTGCCGACGCGCCGCAGCATCTGCGGGTAGCCCTGCCGCGCGGGCCAGCGCAGCGCGATGAGACGGTAGCGGCTGGTGCCCGCGTAGAGACACGCCGCCAGCATCGCGACGGCACAGGTGGCCAGGTACCTCAAATACGCCCTCCCACTCACGGCATGGATGTAAGCCGCCGGTTGTCTGCCTGCGCAGGTCAGCTCGCAGCCCTTTCCGGTGCCGGAGAAAACCCGGGAGCATATTGGCCAGCCGTTGCGTCCTGGGTCGTCCGATAGATCGTCTCCAGCCCCCCCGCCTCGTCGAACCTGCGCAAGTGAAGCGGCAGGTTTGCCAGGATCCTTGCGTGTAGCTCTCCTATGCTCGGCAGGACGAGGAGGTCTCGAAACGCGGCCTCAACCATGCGGCACAGATCGTCCGGCGCAGGGTCAAAGTTGTCGGCGCTTATCTCAGTGTCGGTCGTGAAGAAAAGTTCGAAACCTCGTTGCCATAACGGGTCGCGCTGGCCGGCCGCATCGCCCCGTACTTTCTTGACGGAGAACTCTTCGAAGGACTTTCCCCAGTAATGATTGAGTTGACCACAGCCACATACGTAATCGAGCTTCTTCCAACGCCACGATTTTTCCATCCGATTGAAGTCGGAGCGCACCAGGAAGCCGTCCCGGTGGTAGTCGGGAAAGTGCACGGAGTGCATGGAGTACACGTCCTGCAGCCTGACCAGGCTTTTCATGCCGCGTTTGCCCTCGCCGTGTGGAAAGCGTTCAAGCAGCAGGTCAGGCTTGTAGCTGTACGTCGAGCCGCTCAGGCGCCAGTTCCAGTTGAAACAGACGGCTGACGGAGCCCGGTCAGGATAGTGGCGCCCGACCGCGTCGAGGATCGCGCCGATAGAAGAAGGACCGTCCATCTTCGGCACAAGCAATTCGTCGCTGTCAAAGAAACACACCCATTCGTGCTCCCACAGCTCGGGCAGAAGATGGAGAGCATGCGCGTAGGCCTTACGCTGCGGATGGAAAGTCGACTCGTGATCCATCCGGTTCTCGACGTAGGTGACGACGCCCTGCGCCGCGAGCGCACACAGCAGGAGGTCGGAACCGTCGGTGTTGTCGTTCGAGTAGACGAAGATCGTGTCCACGCCGAGAGCACGGTAGTGAGCGACCCACTCGAGTAAGTAGAGCCCCTCGTCGCGCATCGCCACGACAGCGGCCACCCGCTTGGTCTTGGGTGTCTGCCGCAGCTCGAAGGCGGCCAGCCATTGCGCGGGCGTCCAGCTTGCGTGCGAGACGGGCTGTGCGAGGCCGTCCAGCTCGGCTGGTGCGACCTGAAACCTCTTCAACGGCGCAGCCTCGCCGGTGCGGCGGAAGGCATCCTGCCGTCGCCTGCTCTCACACAGGCAACGCAGCGCGGCACGGTCGATCGGCGTGTCTGCAAGCAGGTCGGCATCGTCTGGCCGCGGGTCTCGCATGAACCTGAGCAGCGTCTGCAACGCGTCGTTCGCGATGCCGAGTTCGGCTGCTAAATCCTGCGACGCGCCCCCGCTAGACTCCTCGGCAAGTGCCGCCCGGATCAGCGCGAACACTATGTCAGGGTCCCTGACGCGGCGCAGCCCGGCTTGCGCCATCGTGTGCGATGCATCGATGGCCAGAGCCGTCCTGAAGGCAGCGCCCGCCGCGTCGAGCCGGTGGTCATCCTCAAGTGCATGACCGTAGCGCACATGCATGCCGGCGTTGCGGGGCTGGTGCGCGGTGGCCTTGTGCAGCAACGCCAGGGCCTCGTTGCTCCTGCCGTAGTGACTGTAGACGCTGGCCAGCCCGCCCAAGGCGCCGCCCTGCGCCGGGTCGAGGGCCAACGCTTCGTTCAACGCTGCTTCGGCCGGTACCCAGTTCTTCTGCTGGACGAAAAGGTTGCCCAACTGCGCGTGAAGGTTCGCATTGGCTGGCGCCAGGTCAACGGCACGCCTTGACATGGTGATGGCGTCGTCGATCCGGCCGAGCCGGGCCAGTGTGCCGACCACGTCGCCGAGTGCGCCCAGATGGTCCGGGCTCAGCGCCAGCACTTCGGAGAAGTCCCGCAACGCAGCCTGCAGGTCACCCGTCTTGGCGGCCTGCCGAGCAGCGCCGAGATGGCCGGAGATGACCTGGGCGCGGGCCTGGCCAGTCCTCACCTCGTGTACGCCGCGCCCGTCCGAGCCGGACTTTGCGGACGCACTCATCGGCGACCGCAGCGCCGCGCAGCCGAGTGTGGCCTTATCTGCTGCCAAAGCTCGCTGCCCCTTCCTGCATTACCCGCGCGGCCCCAGTCACGCGCGCCTGGCCCTGACGTCGAGCCGCCGCTTTTGCGTCGCCGGCCCTGGCACGGCAGGCTGCAGGATGGACTGCCCCTCGTCGGCCAGGAACGATGACACGCGGCCGCTCCGGACAAGGCCGGCCAATGTTTCTTCGAAACGCGCGACCTTGAAGATCCGGCCGCTTCTCACGCCCTCGTCCATCGCCGCCACGAAGCCGCTGATGTCGTCCACCGGGCAAGCGCTCAGGCCGGGAAGGTGATACTCCCACCAACGCGAGTTCTGCAGCAACGCCTGCTCGTCTGCCGCAAAGCGATACCGGATGTGCTTGGCCGGAGACCCGCCGACGATCTGATAGGGCAGGACGTCCTTGACCACCACCGATCCGGCCGCGACCACGGCGCCGTCGCCGATGGTGATGCCACGCCCCAGCAGGACCTCCTGGCCGATCCAGACGTCGTTGCCGATGACCGGCATGGCCTTTTGCGGGTTCTCCCGATGCGCAACCTTGGCGCCGGCGTCGTCGAACGCCGCGCGGAACATCGAATGGCCCTGGTATAGCCCGCCAGTCGTCGAGAACCAGTCGAGAGGGTGGTAGACGCCGAGGACGCGAACGTTCCAGCTGATCGAACAATAGGCGCCGATGGACATCATGCGGTCGAGCTTGGACGAGCTATACGAGAAGTGACCCCATTGGGGGACCTGGTCGCCCTCGTAGAATCCGACATAGGGCGCCAGCTTCGCGCCGTCCCGCAGATGCAGCAACTGGCCGCACCGCAGGCGCTCGCCGCCATTCACCTTCAGATACCAACGCAACCGCCGGAAAAGCTCCAGCACCTCGTCGGACACCTTGATCGTCATCAAGCCGGCGCGATCGGCGACTATCTCGACCATGAGTCTCCTCCCAAACCTCTGCACAGCAAACCGGCCACACACCCGGCAGCGGCGGCACGCGCTCGCCGGTCAATGGTGCAACCTGCCAGCGACAGACATCGCGAGAACGCGACTGTGCATCGTAAGGTGCTCGCCTACAATGAAAACTTTGTGCAGCGCATCAAACACAACTTAGCGTAGAATGACGCCGCCGAATTTCTATCTTCAGCTACTGCAGTGCTTGCTCTATGCTCGTTCGGTGAGCATCTTTATAACAAGAGGCGCGTGAAAGTGGAGGGTGCGACACCGGCGGGCGCCGCCCACGCGGAGCCTGAACCTCAATCCCACACGTCGCCGGGCGTGCCGGTGAGCAAAGCAACGCTCACCGCCGCCCTCAAGGACGCACAGACGCGGGACGACCTGCCTGGCGTCGTAGCGCTGTGCGAGCAGCTCCGGCGCGACTACCCCCAGTCTGTCCTCGGCTACCAGGCCGGCGCCAACGCCCTCCGCCTGTCCGGCCGCTACGACGAGGCGAGCGAGATCCTCGACCAGGCCGCGTTTCGCACGCGACAGACATTATGGCTGAGGGTGGAGCGGGTCTGGCTGGCACAGCAGAGCGGCGACTGGCCGCAGGTGGCCCTGCAGGCCAGCGTGTTGCGGGAGCGCTTTCCCGACGAGATGGCCGGCTGGCGGCTGGGCTGCGCTGCGGCCAGGCACCTAGGCGACCTCGAGGGCGCCGAGGCGCTGCTGCTGCAAGCACCGCCGCGCGCCCGCTCCGAGGCCTGGTTCCTGGAGGGCCTGGCGCAACTCGCCGCGCAGCGCGGCGCGTGGGAGGCGGCGTGCGAACGCGCCGCGGCCTTGCGCGCGGCCGTGCCGGCTTACGAGCACGGCTACCGCATCGGCTTGCGCAGCCTGCGCGCCCTGAAGCGGTTCGACGCGATGGCCACCCTGCTTGCCGAGGCAGAGGCCGCCTTGCCCGGACGGATCTGGCTGCAGATCGAGACGGCCTATCTCGCACAGGCCCGTGGCGACTGGGTTCAGGCGAGCGAGCTGTGGCGGCGGTTGCGCCAGGACGCAGACAGCCTGCCCGACGGCTACACCGGAGGCGTCCGTGCCGCCCTCGCCCTGAAGCGGCCGGAGGAGGCCGCCTTGGTGCACCGGGAAGCGGCAACCCGCTTCGCAGGCACCGCCTGGCTGTTGGCACAGGCGGCCGACCTTGCCCACGCAAACGGCAGCTTGGCACTGGCGGCGCAACTCTGGACGACGCTGCGGGCGGCCCACCCCGACGCCTTGGAAGGCTACCACGGCGGCTACCGGACATACCGCGCGTTGGGGCGGTTGAAGGACGCCGAGGCGGTGCTGGTCGAGGCGGTGCAGCGGTTTCCGCTCGACCGCTGGGCCCTGGCCGAGTACGCCCTGGTCGCCAAGGCGGCGTTCGACTTCGAAGCGGCGGAGCGGCGTTGGGAACAGGCGGCCGCGGCGCTGCCGAACGACCCGGACATCGCCTTGCGGCATGCCCTGGCGCGCTCGCAGGACGTGCCGCTGAAGCGCAGAGACTGGCCGACCACCCGGGCGCGGCTACAGGCCCTCAACGCGCGTTTTCCGAATTACGCGCTGGGCTGGCTCGAACACGTCAAAACCCTTCGCTTCATGGGAGAGCGCGGCGCCGCAGAGGCTTTGGCGCAGGCCTGTGTCCGACGCATGCCCGACGAGCCCGAGCTCTGGCTCGAATACGCCAGGACGACGACCGACGAGACCGGCATGGTCGCAGCCGAGCGTCTCGGCGAGGCGGGTGGCCGGTGTCCACAGCATCCTGGGCTGCAGGCGGCACTTGCCGAGGCGCTCGCCCAGGCAGGACGGCTGGACGAGGCCGACCTGCAGTACCGGCGCGCCCTGCAGCAGTCCGAAGGCTCGGCGGCGCTGCTGTGCGGCTACGCTTCGATCGCCATGCGGCAGCAGCGCTGGTGGGAGGCGCTCGAGAGATGGCAGGCGGCACAACGCTTTTTCCCGACCGACGAACGCGTCGTGCTCGGCCTGCTCGACACCTGTGCGGCCATCGAGGACGGACGCGAAGCCCAGGCGCTGGAAGCATTGCGGCTGCCGGGGGCGGCGGCCGCGTCGACGACGGACCGGGCGGCGATGTTCGCCCAATTCGAGAGCCTGGGCGGCACCGGTCAGGCCTGCGAGTTCGGGCTGGTGCAGCGCGCGGCCGGCGCGGAGCCGATCGGCCTGCTGCGGTGGACGCACATCACCCCCGCCGCCCTGGTTGAAGCCCTGACGACGCGGTTCGACGGCATGGGGACCGAAGCGCAGACGGTCATCGACTATTACCGAAGCGAGGACCCGGAAAACCCCGAGTATCGTTACCGTGACACGCGGTTCGGCACGCACATGCACACCTTCGTGCACCGTCGGGAGATGGGCGAGGCAGAGATGTTGCGGCGTACGTGCCGCCGGATCGCGTTCCTGCAACGCAAGCTGATCGGGGACCTCGAAGACGCGCAGAAGATCTTCGTCTACAAGATATACGAGCGCACCATGGATGCCAGCGAACTCGGTGCGCTGCACCAGGCGTTGCAGATCTACGGCGCGAACAGCTTGCTGTACGTGTGTTACGCCGACCCGTTGCACCCGAGCGGCACCGTGGAACTCGCTGGCGACAGCCTGATGGTCGGCTACATCTCCGGGTTCAACGTGTGCCGGGACACGCACGCGGTGCGCGCACCCGACCTCGCGGCGTGGAACGCAATCTGCGAGACGGCGTACGGCCTGCATGGGAAGCGGTCCGTCTAGATCGGGTCACCAGGGCCGTTGATCCGGAAGCGCGGAACGCCCGGAAAGGAAGCAAGGCCTGCTTTTTGTAAAAAAGCAGCAGAAAACTTTGACGCCTGCTGTCGCGGATCTTCCCGCAGCGTGTACTCCAGGGACCGAAGTTTTGGTTCTTTTTTCAAAAAAGAACCGCTTGCCTTGCTTGCCTTCAGGCCATCCAGAGACCGCTGGTAAGCCGCAAAATCGTTACAACTTCGTGTAGACACGCATCACGGAACCGTGATAGGTGGTCCGAGCCTTCGTGAGAGACCCAGAACAGCCACCTGTCCCGGGGCCCCCACGAGAGCATGATTTTTGAGCCGTTCTCCCAACGCCTGACGTCCCTGAATGCCGCCTTTTCATTACGATACCGCAAGGACTTAACGAGATGATGTTTTGCAAAACTGCCTTATACGCCGGCATTGTCGCGTCCTGCTTCGCAGCCCAGTCCCTGCAGACGTCGCTCGCGCAACCAGCACCGTCATCGCCGGGCTACAAGGGCGTCTACATGGTCATCAACCCGCGGGTCACGCCGCATGGCAACCCGTCGATGTTCGCGCTCTACGCAGCAGGGTTGGCGAACCCGATGGTGGACGGCGCTACCATCATCATCACGTGGTCGGACCTCTACAGCACCAGCAACCCGGGTGCCGGAAATTACAACTGGACGGAACTCGACAACTGGTTGAGCTACGCCATCGCCGCGAACAAGAAGATATCTCTCGGCGTCGCTGCCGGGGTAAACGCGCCGTCGTGGATCCTCAGCCCGCCCTACTCGGTGCCAGCCTACAGGTTCACCTTCAACAGCGGCCCCGTTGCCAACGCCGACTGCGTGACGATGCTTCTGCCCGCATCCTGGGGTTCCACCTATGTCGGCCTCTACGACCAGATGATCGTCGACCTGTCCGCACATTTGCGGGCAACGGGCGCCTACAACGCGCTCAAGATCGTCAAGCTGGACGGCCTCAACCTGCAGACCCAGGAGTTGGGCATCGGTGCTACGCGTCCTGCGGACTACAATTGTCCGTTGCAGAACTCCCAGTACCTGACTGAAGGCTGGGCGGCTGCGGGCTTCACTCCGAACGCGGCCGTGGCGGCTTGGGGAAGCATCACCCAGACCATCGCTGCGGCCTTCCCGAATCAGGTCCTCTCGGTCGACGTCCTGGCGAGCGATGGCGGCTTTCCCTCGGTCAGCAACGCAGGGCAGATCCTGGCGGCGCCCGCAAGCGGCACCGATCTTACGACCCAATACATGATAAGCTCCACCTTGCTGTCGGGCACGCAAGCCAGCTTCGCCAACAGGTTTTCCGTCCAGTGGGACGCCCTTTCAAACGGCGCACCTGATCCGGAGGTGCTGACCGCACAAACGATGGGCGCGAAGATAGCCTGGCAGATGAACGACCGGCTCGGCGGGCTGGGAGCGGGCTGCATGGTCGGCACTAACGTCTTCGCTGCTTGCCAGAACCCCGCCACGTTCCAATCGATGCTCGATTACGGAATCAACCTCGGCGGCCAGTTCATCGAGATCATGGCCATCGACGTGGTGGCGTATTCCAGCACCTTGATAGAACCTCATGCACGTCTCGCTGCTGGCGTGAACTGAGAAAGCAAGCAGTTATTCTCTGAAAAAAAGAACCAAAAAACTTTTGCTCCCTTGAGCGGGTATTGCAGGAAAATACCGCGACAGCCGGAGCGAAAGTTTTTTGCTGCTTTTTTTTCAAAAAAGCAGACCTTGCTTCCTTGCCCGGCGCACCGCCGAACGGGGTAATCCCCTTACACCGAAACACCGCACCCTCCATCCTGCTACCTAAGTCCTCGAAGCCGCCGGACCATCAGCCGGAGCACTGAGTTTCGAGGACCATCATGGCGCCGCTCCAGCCCCTCGCAGTCGCCGCCGCCTATCGGCAGGAGCCGGCCCACCCGAGCGAGCCCGCCTGGATCATCGGCGACCGCGCGTCCGGCACCGCGGCGCGCGCCAAACTGAGCGGGCTCGGCCGCAGCTTCATGCGCCGCAGCCGCCTCGCTTTGCTGACCATCGTCGTGCTGAACGTGGCGGCCATCGTCGCCGTCGGCCAGCTCAAGCCGCGCTTCACCGCCGAGGCCGACCTCATCGTCGGCCCGCGCGAGGAGCAGGTGGTCGACCTCAAAGCCGTGCTCTCCGGCCTGTCCGGCGACAGCGACGTGATCGAGAGCGAGATCCAGGTGCTGCGCTCGCGCGACATCGCCCGCAGCATCGTGCAACGTTTCAAGCTGGATCATCGCGCGCAGTTCAACCCGGCGCTGCAGCCACCCGGCTTGCTCGCCGGCATCGGCAACTTCGCCGGCGCGCAATACGCAGCCCTGCTGAAGCTGGTGTACCCGCACGCAACACTGCCGGCGCCGGTGCACGCGGCCGAGCCTGGCCTGTTGCCGCTGACACAGCCGCCGCAACCCGACCTATCCACCGACCCGCTCGGCATGCCGCGCGACCCGCTCTCAGTTCCGGTCGACAGCTTCCTGCAGGACCTCGACGTCGCCGCCAAGGGCCGCTCGCGGGTCATCGGCGTCAGCTTCACCAGCACCAGCCCGGTGCTCGCAGCCGGCCTCGCCAACGCAGTGGCCGATGCCTACATCGCCAACCAGCTCAAGGCCAAGACGGACGCCACCATCCAGGCGCATGTCTGGCTGGACCAGCGGGTGACCGAGCTGCGCCAGCAGACGGTGGACGCCGACACCGCGGTGGCCGCCTACCGGCGCAAGACCGGACTGGTGCTCGGGCGCGAAACCTCGCTGCTGACCGAGCAGATGAGCGAACTCGGCAACGAGGTGATCCACGCGCAGGAGGCCGTCGCCGTGGCCCGCGCGCGGCTGGACGCGGCCGCCTCCATCAACCCGAACGCGCTCGGCCTGCAGACGGACATGCGCGCCGCCGAGGCCAAGGAGCGGGCCCTCTCGCGCAACCTCGACGCCCTGCGGGCGCAGAGCAGCACCGGCACCGAGAGCATGATCGAGCTGCGCGCCCTGCAACAGGAAGCCGACGCCGACCGCGCGCTGTACGACCGACTGCTCGCACGCGCCAAGGAGACGCACATCCAGAGCGGGCTGCAGCAGGCCGACGCCAAGATCGTCTCGCGCGCCGAATGGCCGCAGGCGCCGTCGTTCCCGAAAAAAAGTGTGATCCTGCCCGCGGTGTTCGTCGCCAGCTGCCTGGTCGCCGCCCTGCTCGTGCTGGCGGTGGAAAGCCTGGACCAGGGCTTCAGCACGCTCGAACAGCTCGAAGCCGCGCTGGGCTTTCCGGCACTCGGCCTCATCCCGCTGCTCAAGCGCCGCGAGGCCCGTCGGCGCGCGCCGGAACGCCACGTGCTGGACCGCCCGACATCGCCGTTCGGCGAGGCGATCCGCAACCTGCACACCGGCCTGATGCTGACCGGGCTGGAGCGGGCGCCAAAGGTGATCCTGATGACCTCGGCGCTGCCAAACGAGGGCAAGACGGCCGTCTCGCTGTCCATGGCGCGCATGATGGCGAGCTGCGGCAAGCGGGTGGTCATCGTGGACTGCGACCTGCGGCGCCCCTCGCTGCACAAGGCGCTGAACACGCCGCGCGGCCCGGGCCTGACCGACTGCCTGAAAAAAAGCGCCGAGCTCGAAGACGTGCTGGTCGTCGACCCGCTTTCCGGCGCGCACGTGCTGCCGGCCGGAACCCTCGGCAACACCGCGCCGGACCTGTTCGCCTCGGCGGCCATGCGGCGTCTGGTGGGCCAGCTGTCGGACCTCTACGACCTCGTCGTGCTGGACTGCGCGCCGGTGCTCGCCTTGTCCGACACGCGCCACCTGTGCAGGCTCGCCGACCAGACCGTGTTCATCGTGCGCTGGCAGGAGACGCGCTGCCAGGCCGCCGCGGCCGCCCTGCGCCAGGTGGTCAGCGCCGGCGGGCGCGTGGGCGGCCTGCTGCTGTCGATGGTCGACCTGGACCAGTATAGCCGCTACTCGACGCTGGGCGTCACCCAGCGCCGCATCGGCCTGTATCTGACCCAATGATACCAGCGGCCTCGGCCCTTTCGGAGTTTGGCAAGGAAGCAAGGCCTTCTTTTCTGAAGAAAAGAAGCAAAAGACTTTTGGTCCGGCTGTCGCGGAGTTTCCTTCAGCCAGTACTCCAGGGAACAAAAGTTTTTTGGTTCTTTTTTTCAAAAAAGAACCGCTTGCTTTGCCTGTCACCGGCCAAAACCTGAGACGGATGGTATGAGAGGCACGATGCGCGTCGCGTTGCTGCAGAACTTCGTAGCGCCCTACAGGGTCCTCTTCTACGAGCGGCTCGCCGCCAAGGTCGGCGCGTTCCGCGTGTTCGTCTCCACGCCGATGGAGAGCGACCGCAACTGGGCGGTTGAATGGGGCACGCTGGACGTGGCCGTGCAACGCAACCTGACGCTGCACCGGCCGTACCGCGACAGCCTCGGCTTCTCGCGCGTGCTGCAGCTCCACGTGCCGTACGACACCATCCCGCGCCTGCTGCGATTCCGCCCGGACGCGGTCATCTCGGTGGAGCTCGGCGCGCGCAGCCTACAGGCGGTGCTCTATAAAAAGCTGCGGCCGCGCGTGCGCCTGCTGATCTGGTGCAAGCTGTCCGAACACAGCGAGCGCAACTGGGGACGCGCGCGCACCGCGCTCCGGCGCTACATCCTCGGCCATGCCGACGCCGTGCTGGTCAACGGCGAGAGCGGCGCGCGCTACGTGGCCCGCTTTGGCGTGCCGGACCACGCCATCCACCGCATCAACCAGCCGGTCGATGTCAGCCGTTTTGCCGCGGTGCCCCGCACCCGCGACGAGGGCCTGGCCTGCCGCCTGCTGTGTGCCGGCACGCTGACCGCGCGCAAGGGACTGGTGCCGTTCGTCCAAGCCGTCATCGCCTGGGCGCGGGCCAACCCGGACCGCCAGGTCGAGATCTGGTGGCTGGGCGACGGCGAGCTTGCCGGCGAGCTCGCCGCCCAGGTTCTGCCGCCCAACCTCACGCAGCGTTTCTGCGGCGCCGTGCCCTACGACGACATGCCGGCCTACTACGCCCAGTGCGACCTGCTCGCCTTTCCGAGCCTACTCGACGAATGGGGCCTGGTGGTCAACGAGGCGATGGCGGCCGGCCTGCCGGTGCTGGGCAGCGTGCTGGCCCAGGCGGTCACCGAACTGGTGGAGGATGGCCAGACCGGCTGGACGTTCGACCCTTCCGACCCGGCCGCCATGCGACAGGCCATCGAGCGCACACTCGATACGCCGCCGGACAGGATGGCGGCGATGCGCGCGCTGGCGCGCCGGCGTATCGCGAGGCTGACGCCGGAGAGCGCTGCGGCTCGGATTGCAGATGCGCTTGAAGCGAAGCAAGCAGTTCTTTTTTGAAAAAAAGAACCAAAAAACTTTTGACTCCGCTGTCGCGCGCTCGCCGGGGAAAACCGCGACAGCCGCAGTGAAAGCTTTTTGCTTCTTTTCTCGAAAAAGAAGGCCTTCGCTTCCTTCCGTCGACTGCAGCAGGACACGCAGATGCAAAATGAACTGCAACGTTTCTACGAGTTCGACTGGTCCACTGCGGAACCCCTCGGCCAGTTCCAGACGAAATCGCGCGCCGGCCTGATCGAGCGCGTGGCCAGCGAGGTGTTCGCCGGCTGCAACGTGCTGACCATCAGGGGATGCCGCGGCGTCGGCAAGACCCATGTCGGCCGCCATCTGGTGTCGCTGTTGCGAACGCATGGCTATGCCGTCGTCTGCGCCAGCGGGGCCGTGCACGGTGTCGCACAGATGCAAAGCCTCCTCGCGCAGGCTGCGGCCAGCGCCGAGCGCGGCTCGCATCGGCTGGTCCTGGTCGTGGACGACGCGAAGGCGTGCCCGGAAGCGGTATTTTCATACGTCTGGTCGCTCGTCGCCCGGCGTCCCGGAGCGCCGCCGATACAGCTCGTCCTGCTGGGCGAGGTCGGGCCCTGGCCGGGCCTTAACGAGCCCGGCCTGGAGGACCTGCGGGAGGCCACCACGTCGTGCTACATCCTTACCCCCTTCGAGGAGGACGAGGCCGCCGCCTACGTGCGTGACAAGCTCGGGCGCCACAAGCTCGGGCAGGCGGGGCGGCGAGGGCGGATCAGCCGTGTCGCGTTGCGCACCCTGATCGGCCAGTCACACGGCGTGCCGGCGTTGTTGGACGCGCTGGTCTTCGACGCGCTGGTGCAGACCGAGAAACTGCGCAAGCTCAGCGCCGCACCTGCAAGGCGGCCGAGCGGCGCCGCACCGGCAAAGTTACCGAGCGCCGAGCCCGCCCGCCCGCGTTGGACGCCACGGCTTCCATCCATGGCCCTGGCCGCCACCGTCAGCGTCGCGCTGATCGCCACGCTGGCCGCCACCGCTCTCGCCCCACCGCGGGCGAACCCCCTTGTGGTGCGGCTGCCAAGCGCCGTCCGGTTGCTGGCGTCCACGCGCATGCTGCCTGTTCAAGCGGCGGTCTACACGTCGCTCGCGCCGCTGCCGGCACGGACCGTCGAGGCAAACGCCGCCGACCCTGTGAATCAGGATGCCGGACGGGTCGGGCCCGGCCTCGTTCTCGTCGCCGCCGCGGGGGACGACATGAGGATGCTCTACGACAAGGTGTATCGAGGCGTGACACCGCCGCCCTACCGCGCCGTGCTGGCCGTCAACCGGTCGCCGTTAAAAGCAGGTGGGCTGGTCGCGTTTCCTGAGCCACCGCACGGCTGGTCGTCGCGCTGACGACTAGAAAGCGGGCAAGGAAGGCAAGGCCTTCTTTTCTGAAGAAAAGAAGCAAAAGACTTCTTTCCCTGCTGTCGCGAAGGTTCTGCAGCACGTACCCAAGTGAGCAAAAGTTTTTTGGTTCTTTTTTCAAAAAAGAACCGCTTGCCTTTCTGTTACAGCTCAACTGCCGCCGCACGCGTCGTCGGTCAGTCTGCTGCCAGGCCGTGCTGCTTCAGCCAGGCAGCCCGCGCTGCGGGCTCGTTCGGAGAAAAGTGCAGACGCACCTGCACGCCTCGCACATCGCGCGTCAGCACCTTCAGGAAAGAAAGGTTCGGCACCGTGACGTCCAGGACCGCAGGGGCCGACCACGCCAGAAGCGGCCGACTCTCCGCGTATCCTCCCGTATCGACACCGAGCACGGCCACCCCATCAGGCGCCGTGCCCGGTCCGACCAGCCTGACCGTTGCGGTCACGTCCGAACCGGAGTCGCCGCCGCACACCGCTTCGTCCACCAAGGCCTGAAACGGGCCGGACGGTTCTGCAAGGCGGGCGACGATCGCGTGCGTGCAACCCTCGCCGGTCTGCGCTGCGCAGCACGGCATCCCGAATGCGCAAATCACTCCGGCAGCCAGGAGGATTTGCAAAAACGGCATTACGATGTTGTGGGCTTGATCCGCCCTGTTTCGATCAGCTTGAAGCCGGTTTCGGTGTTGGCGACGTTACGCGCCGGCAGATGGGTGTACGTCTGATCCATCAGCGTGCCGGCAGTATATCGGCTGTGTCTAGCGGCATAGCTGTTCTGGATGCCAAGGATTTCGGCACGCTTTATCCCTGAAGATGCCGCGTAGAGCCCGATCGCCACGGTCGCGTAGTCGACGAACTCGGCATGAAAATGTCCGCCGATACGCTGTGCGTCCCAATCGCCACCTTGCCTGAACCTGGCGAGTTCGAAGGCTGCGTGTTCGAGGATCGTCAGGCCGCCGCCGCTGCTGTCCAGGTAGCTGTACCGCAGCAGCATCTCGTAATAGCGCCTATCCAGCGCGCCCTGATTGACAAAGACGTGCGGGTCCAGACCTGCAGGCCTCAGCATGGGCCTGCCTTGTGCGTCTTGGACTGCCTGGTTCGCGTCGTCCAGGAACGCGACGGACGCCTCTTTCGGGCTGGGCGGCATTCTGTTCCTCGCGTCATGGACAGTGCAGTCAGGCAAGCAGTTCTTTTTTGAAAAAAAGAACCAAAAAACTTTTGTTCCCTTGGGCGCGTGCTGCAGAAACCTCCGCGACAGCGGGGACAAAAGCTTTTTGCTTCTTTTTCTCGAAAAAGAAGCGCTTGCCTAAACCTTGCTAGCCTCCTCGGCCACCAGCTCCTTCTTCGACAGCTTGCCGATCATCGTCTTAGGCAGCTCGTCACGTATTTCCACCTCGCGCGGCAGCTCGATCTTGCTGACGTAATCACCGAGAAAAGCGCGCAGCTCTTCGGCCGTCGCCGTGGTCCCGTCCTTCAACGTCACGAACGCTTTCGGCGCCTGGCCACGATACGCATCCGGCACGCCGATCACCGTCGCCTCGCGCACCGAGGGGTGCTGGTACAGCGCTTCCTCCAGCACGCGTGGATACACGTTGTAGCCGCCGCAGATGATCAGGTCCTTGATGCGGTCGACGATGAACAGGTAGCCGTCCTCGTCGAGGTAGCCGACGTCGCCGGTGCGCAGGCTCCCGTCGATCATCACACGCGCCGTCTCGTCGGGGCGGTTCCAGTAGCCGCGCATCACCTGCGGACCGCGGATGCAGATCTCGCCGCGCTCGCCCTGCGGCATCAGGCGGGAGGGGTCGTCCAGCCCGCGTATCTCGATGGTGGTCTCCGCCATCGGCAGGCCGGCCGAGCCGTCCTTGTAGGTGCGGCCAGGTGGCGTGACACTGACCGAGGGCGAGGTCTCCGACAGGCCGTAGCCCTCCATCAGCCAGCAGCCGGTCATCGCCATGAAGCGGCTGCGCAGCTCCATTGGCAACGGCGCGCCGCCCGAGCAGCACACCTGCACGCAGCTGAGGTCCAGGTTCGCCTTGTGAGCGGCCTCGGTCAGCGCGCCGAAGATGGTGGGCACGGCGGGCAGGATAGTGGGCCGGCAGCGCGCGATGGTGGCCAGCACCTGGGCCAGTTCGAAGCGCGGCAGCAGCACCAGGGCGGCCGCACTCTGCACGCCGGCGAGCATCACCGAGGTCAGCGCGAAGACGTGGAACAGCGGCAGCACGCCGAGGATGCTGTCGGCCCCGCGCGGCCGGCTGCCGATCGCCATCCAGTTCTGCATGGCGTTGGCGGTGAGGTTGGCGTGTGTCAGCTCGGCGCCCTTCGGCACGCCGGTGGTGCCGCCGGTGTACTGCAGCACCGCGACGCTGGCCGGGTCGATCGTCACGGCGTCGGGCACCGCGGTGCCGCGCATGACGGCGGTCGCGCGCAGCGAGACGCCGTCGTCCGGCACGGACGCGATCTCCGCCCGTTTGGCGATGCGGAACGCCTGGCCCTTCAGCCAGGGCAGCGCGTCGGCGAGGGAGCAGACGACGATCCGGCGCAGACCGGTGCGCGACGCCACCGCCGCCACCTTCGGGTAGACCGCTTTGAGGTCGATGGTGACCATCACCTCGGTGCCCGAATCGGTAATCTGGTGGGCCAGCTCGCGCTCGACGTAGAGCGGGTTGAAGTTGACCACGATGCCGCCGGCGCGCAGCACGGCGAAGAAGAACACCACCGAGTGCGGCGTGTTGGGCAGGCACAGCCCCACGCGGGTGCCGGGTGCGACGCCGATGTCCTGCAGGCCGCGCGTCGCCCGCGTCACTGCTTCGTCCAGCTGCCGGTAGGTCCAGCGCCTGCCCATGAAGTCGATGGCGGGCCGGTCCGGGAAATCGCGCACCGCGTCCTCGAGCAGGGCGGGCACTGGGCGGGCGGCGATCGGCATGGCTATTTCTGCATGTTGCGGGTGCCGGCGGGCAGGCGGACGGTCAGCCCGTCCAGCTCCGGCGTCATCACGATCTGGCAGCCGAGCCGGCTGGTCGATTGCAGGCCGAAGGCGAGGTCGAGCATGTCCTCCTCGTCCTCCGTCGCCTTGGCCAGCTTGCCGTACCAGGCCGGGTCCACCACCACGTGGCAGGTGGAGCAGGCCAGCGAGCCCTCGCAGGCGCCCTCGATGTCCACGCCGTATTTGTGCGCCACCTCCAGCACCGACAGGCCGAGCGGCGCGTCCACTTCGCGTGCGGTGCCGTCGCGCTCGACGAAGGTCATCTTGGGCATGTGCGTCAGGCCTCTGCGTGTTCCGGGGTGTGGACCGGACGGGACAGGCGCGCGTGTGCGCCGGCCAGCGCGTCCGCGGCTGCGTCGATGTCGGCGGCCGAGGTAAATCGTCCGATACCTATGCGCAAGCTGCGCGCGGCCTCCTCGCGGGTCAGCCCCATGGCGGTCAACACGGTGCTCGGCGCCACCTCTGCCGAGCTGCAGGCCGAACCGGTGGAGACGCAGACCGACGGCACCGCCGCGATCAGGTCCAGCGAGCGCAGGCCGGGCAGGCGCAGGCTGAGGTTGCCGGCCACGCGCGGCGCGCCGGCGTTGTTGTGCACCAGGCCTGGGATCCCCGCCTGCAGCCTGGCCGCCAACCGGTCGCGCAGCGCGCCGATGCGGGCGGCTTCCTCGGCCAGCCCCGCCTGCGCCAGCCGGCACGCGAGCCCGAACCCCACCACCAGCGGCGTGGGCAGGGTGCCGGAGCGCAAGCCGCGTTCCTGGCCGCCGCCGGAGAACAGCGGCGCCAGGCGCACCCGCGGGCGGCGGCGGACGTAGAGCGCGCCCACCCCCTTGGGCCCGTACACCTTGTGTGCGCTCAGCGAGGCTAAATGCAGGCCGAGCCCGCCCATATCCAGCGGGATTTTGCCGGCGGCCTGCGCCAGGTCGGCATGCACCAGAGCGCCGGCTGCCCGGGCGAGGGCAGCGATGGCTGCGAGGTCCTGGATCACGCCCGTCTCGTTGTTCACCGCCATCACGCTGACCAGCAGCGTGGGCGTGCGCAGCGCGTGGGCCAGCCGCTCCAGGTCCAGCAGGCCGCTGCGCTCCACTGGCAGCACCACCGGCTCGAAACCCTCCGCGGCCAGGTCGCGCACGCTTTCCAGGACGCATTTATGCTCGGTCGCCAGGGTGACAACGCGGCGCGGGCCGGCGACGCCGGCGTGCCTGGCGGCGCCCTTGATGGCCAGGTTGTTGGCCTCAGTGGCGCCGGAGGTCAGCACCACCTCGCGCGGTTCGGCGCCGAGCAGGGCGGCCACCTGCGCGCGGGCTGCTTCCACGGCGCCGGCGGCACGCTGGCCGGCCGCGTGCTCGGCGCTGTGCGGGTTGCCGAAATCCTCGCTGAACCAGGGCAGCATGGCGGCCACCACGGCCGGGTCGCACTGCGTGGTGGCCTGGTTGTCGAGGTAGATCATGCGGCCACCATGGCACGCCCGGCGGGCAGTGCGGCGTAGGCCTCGGCGAAGCGGTCGATGTCGGCCTCGGTCGCGTCCCACGGCAGCGAGACGCGGATGGCACAGCCGGCGAGCTCGCCCAGCCCCATCGCGTCGAGCACGTGGCTGCGCGCCACCTTGCCCGAGCTGCAGGCGGCCCCTGCCGAGACCGCGATCCCGGCGAGGTCGAGCGCCATCACCTGCAGGTCCGCGCGCAGGCCGGGCCGCGCGAGGCAGGTGGTGTTGGGCAGGCGCGCGCCGCCGCCGCACACCACCGCGCCGCAGGAAACGGCTGCCGCCTCCGCCCGGTCGCGCAGCTTGCGGAGGTGCTCGGCGCCTTCAACGGCGGCAGCGGCGGCGGCGGCGGCGAAACCGGCGATCGCCGGCAGCGCCTGCGTACCGCCGCGCCGGCCGCGTTCCTGCCCGCCGCCGGCAACCTGCGGTGCCACGTGGCTGCCCGGCGCCAGCACGAGGGCACCGGCGCCTTTCGGGCCGCCCAGCTTGTGGCCGGACAGTGCGAGGCTGTCGGCACCCAGGGCGGCCAACGACACGCCGATGCGCCCGGCCGCCTGCACCGCGTCCACGTGCAGCAGGGCCCCATGCGCACGGCAGACGGCCGCCGCTTCGGCGACGGGGTGGATCACCCCGGTCTCGTTGTTGGCCAGCATCAGGCACACCAGAGCCGGCCCGTGAGACAGCAATTCGGCTAGGCAAGCCAGGTCGGCCTGCCCGTCCGCGTGCACCAGCAGCGTTTCAGCACCCGGCGCAGCCGACCTCACAGCATCGTGTTCCGTGGCGCAAACGATGATTCTCCGGCCTGCAGACAGCCCTACGATGGCCAGCGCGTTGGCTTCCGTGCCGCCGGAGGTGAACACGATGTCGGCTGGACCGGCGCCCACCAACGTCCCGATCACGCTGCGCGCGTCTTCCAGAACCCGCCGTGCAGCACGTCCGGCGCTGTGTACGGAGGACGGATTGCCCACCAGGTTGAGCGCGCGCAGCACCGCATCGCGTGCCTGCGGGCGCAGCCTCTCGGTGGCGTTGGCGTCGAGGTAAATCATCGCAGGACTGCATATCGCATGGCCCGAAGATGTGGACCCATGCGTCCTCAACATGAAGGGTGCCGCCGATTTCAGTGTTAACCTGTGCCGTCGTCTGCCTATATTTAGGGCTGGCCGTGACCGGCCCGGCTAGGCGCCAGGCAGGATAGTATGGCGTCCGTTTTCATCGACAAGCGTCCGCATTGGGCAAGGCAGTGCCCGGGCGGAAATGTCCGTTACCACCTGAGGTATCCGCCCTGCTCTGGCGAGGCCTGTGGAAGAACGAAGAAACTATGCCCGAGGTGATGTTCGCCGGCCCCGATGGGCGCCTGGAGGGTCGCTACCACCACAGCAAGGAGAATGCTGCCCCGCTCGCGCTGATCATGCACCCGCACCCGTTGCACGGTGGCACGATGAACAACCGGATCACCTACACGATGTATCAGAGCTTCCAGAAGCTCGGCTTCAGCGTGATGCGGTTCAACTTTCGTGGTGTGGGCCGCAGCCAGGGCCGCTACGACGGCGGCATCGGCGAGATCGGTGATGCGGCCGCTGCACTCGACTGGATGCAGATGGTGAACCCTAGCCATGGTGGGCTTTGGATCGCTGGCTACTCGTTCGGCGCGTTCGTCGGCATGCAGCTGCTGATGCGCCGGCCGGAAGTGTCCGGCTGGATTTCGGTGGCGCCGCCGGCCAGCCACTACGATTTCGGGTTCCTCGCGCCTTGCCCCTGCGGCGGGCTGCTGGTGCACGGAGATTCCGACGAGCTGGTGCCGGAGCCTACGGTGCGGAAGCTCGTGGACAAGTTGAACACGCAGAAGAACGTGACAGTCGATTATCGCATCTTTGCTGGTGCCGACCACGTGTTTGCCAACCACGCCGAGCAGGTGGGCGAGGCGACCGAGGATTACGTGAAGAAGGTGCAGGCGCGTAAGACGATGGCGTTGGCGGCCGACTAGGCATGGCCAGGGGGCGCTGCCCCCTGGACCCTCGCTAAGGACAGTCGTCCGTAGAACCTGTTGTTTAAGGGTTTTCAGAGAGGGGCCGCACGCGTCGTGGCCTCGGCCCTTACCTTGACTCCGCCGCCCACCTCCGTCCCCATGCCGCCTCCACCTGAGGGCAACATGCATGAACAGACGCATCCTGGCGGCCGGCGCCGCTTTCAGTCTGCTGAGCGTCGCCGCATCCGCGGCCGAGACCACGCAGACCTTCCCCACCGGCCCCTGGGGTTTCGACACCTCCGGCATGAACCGCAAGGTCACTCCCGGCAACAACTTCTTCGAATTCGCCAACGGCGCCGCGGTCGCCAGCATCGTCATCCCGCCGGACCGCACGAATTTCGGCGCATTCATCGCACTTGCCGACCTGTCCGAGCAGCGCGTCCACGCGATCCTGGACGAAGCCTCCGCCCACGTAGCCGACCAGCCGACGGACGCAATCGGCAAAGCTGGCGCCATGTTCAAGGCTTTCATGGACGAGGCCGCGATCGAGAAACTTGGCGCCGCACCGCTGAAGCCCGAGCTGGCCGAGATTACCGCGCTGAAAACGCCGGCGGATTTCGCGGCGCTGCAAGGACGCGCGCAGACGACGTTCCAGGGTTCGCTGTTCTCGATGGACATCGAGCCGGACGCGAAGGACCCGACCAAGTATTCGATCAACCTGGGTCAGGCCGGGCTCGGCATGCCGGACCGTGATTATTACATCTCCGCCCAGTTCGCCGACAAGAAAGCCAAATACGCGGCCTTCGTAACCAAGATGCTGACGCTGGCCGGCTGGGCCGATCCGTCCGGCAGTGCCGCAAAGGTCGTGGCCTTCGAGCAGAAGATTGCCGAAGCCAGCTGGGCGCGTGCGGACGAGCGCGACCCTGACAAAGTGTACAACCCGATGACGCCGGCGGAGTTGGCACACAACGCGCCCGGTTTCGACTGGCCGGTGTTCTTCAAGGCGGCGCAGCTCGGCATGCCGGATCGGGTGGTCATCGCGGAGAACACCGCGGTGGAGAAGATTGCGGCGATCGCCGGCGCCGCACCGATGGACACGTTGCAGGCCTGGTCTGCCTTCCACCTGGCGACCAACGCCGCACCGGTGCTTTCCAAAGACTTCGTGACCACAGCTTTCGACTTCGACAATCGTGAGCTGCAAGGCCAGCCGCAGCAACGCCCGCGCTGGAAGCGCGGCGTGCATGCGACCGAGGCCGCACTGGGCGAAGCCGTCGGCGAGACCTACGTGCAACGTTACTACCCGCCGGAAGCGCAGACGAAGATGGAGGCGCTGACGCACGACCTGCGCGCCGCCTTTCGCGTCCGCCTGCAGCACAACTCCTGGATGCAGCCGCAAACGCGCGAGTTGGCGGTGGCCAAGCTGGATGCGTTCGACTTCCAGATCGGCAAGCCGAAGAAGTGGCGCGACTACACGTCGCTGCAGATCAACGCGCACGACCTGTACGGCGACGTGGAGCGCGGCACCGCGTTCGAATGGGCGTTCTGGCTGCAGCACCTTGGCCATCCGGTGGACAAGGACCAATGGGACATGACGCCGCAGACGGTGAACGCCTACAACAACCCTGTCTTTAATGAGGTCGTGTTTCCGGCCGCCATCCTGCAGCCGCCGTTCTTCGACGAGAAGGCGGACCCGGCGATCAACTACGGTGCGATCGGCGGCGTGATCGGCCACGAGATGACGCACGGCTTTGACGACGAGGGCCGCAAGTTCGACGCGATGGGCCGCCTGCACGATTGGTGGACCGCGGAGGACGCCAAGCACTTCGACGCGCTGGGTAAACGGTTCGGCGCGGAATACGCGGCGATCGACGTGATGCCCGGCGCGCACATCAACCCGGCGCTGACGATGGGCGAGAACATCGCCGACCTCGGCGGGCTGACGCTGGCGCTGGACGCCTACCACGCGTCCCTGCACGGCCAGCCGGCGCCGGTGGTGGACGGCATGACCGGCGACCAGCGCGTGTTCCTCGGCTGGGCGCAGGTGTGGCGCGCCAAGGTGCGGCCGGACGCGGCGCGGCAGCGTCTGGTGACCGATCCGCACTCACCGCCGGTGGCGCGGGTGAACGGGCCGGTGCAGAACATCGACGCCTGGTACACGGCTTTCGATGTGAAACCGGGTGAGGCGCAGTTCTTGAAGCCTGAGGATCGTGTGAAGATCTGGTAGGCAAGGAAGCAGTTCTTTTTAAGTGTCCGTTTGCAAAATCGCTTGGCGGCCATCTGTCGCGATGTCTCTGCTTCGGTGCTTACAGCCATAAAGGCTCGGCCTGCCCGCTCAAGCAGGTGGCGCAGGCAAGCAGATCCGCTCCGACGCCCTAAAACCACAGCAGTTGACACACCAAGCTAATTTTGCAGACCGACACTGAAAGAAGAAACAAACGACTTTCGTTCTCCGAGTACGCGCTGGCCAAGAAGTCCGCGACAGCAGAGAAAAAAGTTTTGCTTCTTTTTTTCAAAAAAGAAGGCCTTGCTTACTTTCCTATGAGCGCGTTTAGGATCTCCCCCGAGCGCGTCAACGCCAGCGAGTAGTGCCCCTCGCCCTCAAGCAGCCGGATTTTCGCCGGCAAATCTGCATACGCGCTCAAAGTCGCAGGCGGCACCACGATGTCCGCCGAGCCGTGCCAGATGCCGACCGGAGCACGCATGCTGGCCAGGTTGAAGCCCCAGTCGCTCGCGTAGATGCGTGCGTCCGAAGCAGCGCCGGCCACGCCATGCCGCAGGCCTTCCGCCCAGGCGGCAATCAGGCCAGCTCGGCGTGCTTGTGACAGGCACGCGGCGTCGGCTGGGGTGCTCGCACCCTCCAGCACGCGATGCGGGTCGAACAGGCCGACGCGGATGCCTTGCCGGATGCAAGTCATCAAAGCGTAGGCCGATGTCGGGTGCAGCCCGAGCCACTGCAGGCGGCGCAGGCCTTGCCCGAGGGCAGCGTCGGGCGGGGCCGCGCCAGGTGTCAGCGGCGGCAGCGGGCTGATCAGCGCGGTGCCCGCCACCCGGTTCAGCAGGTGTGCGCAGGCGACGGCGTAGGGCGCGCCGCCGGAGACGCCGACGACGTAGAAGCGCTCCACGCCGAGGTGGTCGGCCAGGGCAGTGACATCCGCCGGCCAGTCGAGCAGGCGGCGGCGCGGCTGGGGTGAGGAGTACCCGTAACCGGGGCGGTCGATCGCGATCAGCCGCAGCTTGATGCCGTCCACCACGGCGGCTTCCAGGCGGGAGGCGGGCCAGCCGTGGAAGTAGAAGGCTGGCGGGGCCGAGGGATCGCCGGTGATGGCGTAGCTGAGGGTGCGGCCATCGGGCAGCAGGAGTTGGTCGTCGGGTGGGGGCACGGCGAGGAAGTAAGCGGTTCTTTTTCGAAAAAAAGAACCAAAAACTTTCGTCGCCTGAGTGCGAGGCCCAGCAGAAGCGCACGGCCGCCGAAAGCCGAACGCAAGCTTCATCACGGCATGTCGAGAGACACCAAGTGTTTTTTGGTTCTTTTTTTCCAAGAAAGAACCGCTTGTGCTGCCTCTACTAAGAATCGCCGAAACGACTTCCGGCGCTGCGTGACCTGCTCGGAGTGAGGTCGTTTCAGCCGAACGGGTGCACGGACCGGCAGTCAACCGGTCCGTGCGCCAAACTCGTTCCTGAGTGCGTCAGCAGGCTGGCTGACGCATTAGTGCGCGACCAACGGCCCCAAGTAGAGGTTCCAGTTGTGTCGGGTATTCGGCTTGCCGTTCGACGTATAGGAGAACTGGTAGTTTCCGTCGTCATTGGTGTCCCAGATGCTGACGAACGACATGTTCAGGCCTCTGTTCTGTCCGCTGACGATCGTGTGGCCAAGCCAGTTGGCGAACGTAGCGTCGTCGGACACGTCGGCACCGGAGTCCGACGAACCGGAGCCGCACTCGGGGACTGCGAACGGCTTCTTGTGTTGTATGGCGAAGTTCATGACGCTGTCGAAGCTTTGGCTGTGGCCGTTGCTGCCGTCGAGCGACCATCTCGTGGCGGCCGGGTACGTCCAGTAGTGCCACCGATTGGTTGGTTGGGCCATGAAGGCTGCGAGCGAGTAGTCTTCGCCCCCGGTCACCCAGTCGTGGATCTGCACGCCGCTGCCGTCGTAGAACGGATACATGCCGGCGTAGATGTCGATCCCGATGATGTCGACGACGTCGTCGCCTGCGTAAAGGTTGTTGGTGGCTTCGGCGTTGCTGTAGTTGGTTGCACTTGGGTTCCAGACCACCTTTAGCGACACGCCGGCGGCGCTGGCCGTCTGGTGCATGACGGTTGCGATGCGCCGGAACGCAGCCACCCAGTCAGACTGCGTGTTGGAATCATCGCCGGCATAGTTCGGCTGATAGCTCAGGTTCATTTCCCAGCCGATGCGAAAGATCAGCGTCTTGAATCCCTGGGCGATCCAGGCGTTGACAACCTGCTGCACCACCCAGTCATACTGGCCGCTGGCGAACAGCTGGTATTGCTGGTCCGTGCTCGGCGAGCCTCCGGCGAGGGACTGCATCGGAAACCCCACCACGGGCACCATGTGTTTCGCCGAAGTCGAGACGCTGTTCGAATACGCCTGCCACGAGGCGTTGGACTGCCAGTCGCCGACCGGCTGCGTAAAGTCGGTGTAGACGTCGATCAGTGTAGGCGCCGCCCCGAGTGCGTTCTTGAAGCTGTTGAAATTGGCATCGACCGTGGCTTCAGCCGCGGCGTTCGAGCTGTTCGGGCCGCCAATGTACACGCCGAGTGCAAACGGTGCTGCAGCCACCGCCGACACCGGCGTGAGAGCCAAACATGTCAGAAATGTTGCACTCGCCGCGAAGCCGCGCACTGCGCCCGTTCTGGCCGAGTTCGAAAATCGACAGTTCTCATCAAGGGAATTTGTGTCAAATCGCATATAAAATAAACCTCTCGCGAGAAACCGGCCAAAAAAACCGGCTGCGTTGCCGCGATGTCTGTCTACACAGACGCGTGAGGCGATGCAACCACAGATCACGATTTAATACAGATTTCTGTGGATGTTCGTTCGGCGTTGTAAAACCTGAATCAAAACGAACACTGTTCAGTTGAGTGCCGAACTTGTTTTGTTTCCTGCTTGTGCTCACTATGCAATACGCCGAACGGCGCTGCCTTTACGCCGTCATCCATCGAGCTGGATGCGCGGCGAGATCCCCGATAACGGGCAGTCCCCGAAGATGTCAGCCGTATGGAGATGGGCGATGGGCGTCCGCGCGTCAGCCGGACGCTACTCACCTAGCGTCGGTCTGTCGCCAACCATGAACCGTTTCCATCAGCACGGGACTGGCGAAACATGCTGCTGGTCCGGCAATGGCGAGCCGCTCTGATGCAAACACCTTCGCCGCTACCTGTCCGACTGTGTAACAACGGCGGCCCTAGGTCCTGACCCTGTCGACGTTCGGCAAGGAAAGCAAGACCTGCTTTTTTGAAAACCAGCAAAAAACTTTTGGTCCTGCTGTCGCGGAGTTTCCGCCAGCGTGCACTCAAGGAAGCAAAAGTTTTTGGTTCTCTTTTTCAAAACGAACTGCTTGCCTTGCCTTTCTCCATGCGACGTTTCGAGCCGTAGCCATCAGGGCAAAACATCGTTGCGGGAACAATGCAAAACGCATCGCTGCCGGCGTTTGAACGTCAAGCTCCGGCATCGATCAGGTTGCCCACGCGATTGGAAGCGCAGGCTTGCTGTCTCCTTTCCGCAGGCTTCATGCGACCTTAGGAGATGCCTCGCGTTCTTACCCGCTCACAGGCCACGCCGTGGGCGCGCGCTGTGGCATCAGGGAGAGCGCAGTGGCGAGAACGACGCGAGACTGGATCATCGGCGCAGCAGCTTTGGCCACGCTGGCGACAGGGCCATCCCTGGCGAGCGCACAGATGCCGGCCACCAGCTTAAGCCCTGTCGACTACACGTTCATCGGCCTGACCTATCTGGGCAACCAGTTTCAGGTCGACAGCGGCAAGCTCGGCGAGACCCGCGCAGCGAATGCGGCGCTGAGGAGCTACGCCGCGCTGATGGACACTAGCCACGTCGCAGTCGAGAACCGCCTGGTTGCCCTGCTTCACAAACTGGGGGCAGTGCAGCCGCCGGCCAGCCTGCTGTCAGGCGCTTACAAAAGCCTCACCACCATGCTGGCGGCGGAGCACGGCGCAGAGTTCGATCGCGATTACGTTCGCGGCCAGATCGACTATCAGAACGCAAAACGATGCGCTGTATCGATGGGAAATCGCGAACGGCGCTAACCCGGAACTCAAGGCTTACGCGCGCGAGACGCTGCCGAAGATCGACGACCACAAGGACAGGATCATGGCGATGTCGTCGCTTGGTGACTAGGACCGGCGTCTAGCACGCGCGTCTGCCGCAGCAGAAGCAAGGCCTTCTTTTTCGAGAAAAAGAAGCAAAAAGCTTTTGCTGCGGCTGTCGCGGACGGCTGAAACGACACGTCTCAGCAGCACGCACCTGCAGAGAGCAAAGATTTGGTTTTTTTTTCGAAAAAGAACCGCTTGCTTGCTTACGCCGCCTGCCGCGCCGCCTGCGTCTCGCACAGGCCCAAAAACCGGCCCACCTCCGCCTCGGTGGTGGCAAAGCTGGTTACCAGGCGCACCACCGGCCGGCTCTCCCCCGCAACGTCGATCCACCGGTAGAACACCGCGCCGGCCGCCTGCAACGCGTCGATCAGCTCGTCCGGCATCGCCACGAACAGCTCGTTGGCCTGCACCGGCGCCACCAGCCTCACGCCCGGCAGGCGCGAGAGGCCCGACGAGAGCGCCTGCGCCATGGCGTTGGCATGGCGCGCGTTGCGCATCCACAAATCCCCCTCCAGGTAGGCGACCATCTGGGCGGAGAGGAACCGCATCTTCGACCAGAGCTGGCCGGCGCGCTTGCGGCGCCGCTCGAAGCCCGCGGCCAGCGCAGGGTTGAAGAACACCACCGCTTCGGCCGCCAGCGCGCCGTTCTTGGTGGCGCCGAACGAGAGCACGTCCACCCCCGCCTTCCACGTCATCTCCGCCGGCGTGCAGCCGAGATGCGCCAGCGCGTTGCCGAAGCGGGCGCCGTCCATGTGCAGGTGCAGTCCGCGGCGCCGGCAGGCGCTGGCGATCTCGGCCACCTCCGCCTGGTCGTACACAGTGCCCCACTCGGTGGCCTGGGTGATGCTGACCGCCTCGGGCACCACGTGGTGCACGCCGCCGTCCACCGCGCGCGCCATTGCTCGCTCCACCTGCATGGCGGAGATGCGGCCGTCCGGCGCCGGCACGGTGATCAGCTTCGCGCCGCCCATGTAGAACTCCGGCGCGCCGCACTCGTCGGTGGCGATGTGCGCCTCGTCGTGGCAGATCACCGCCCCATAGGGACGCACCAGGGTGGCCAAGGCCAGCGCGTTGGCCGCCGTGCCGGTTGCCACCGGATAGACGGCCAGGTCGGTGTCGAAGACGTCGCGCATCATCGCGGACAGGCGCGTGGTGGTCGGGTCGGCGCCGTAGGAGGGCACCGCGCCGGTGTTGGCAGTGGTGAGCGCTGCCAGGATTTCCGGCGAGAGCGGGGCGGTGTTGTCGCTGGCAAAGTTCATCGGGGAGCCTGCTTTCGAAAATGTCGGCCCAAGGTCAAAGGCCGAGGACGTCCTTCATGCCGTATAGCCCTGGCGCGCGGCCGGCCGTCCACAGCGCCGCGCGCACGGCGCCCTGGGCGAACACGCGCCGGTCCAGCGCCGCGTGGCCGATAGAGATATGCTCCGCCGCGCCGGCGAAAAGCAGGGTGTGCTCGCCAACCACCTGGCCGCCGCGCAGGGCGGCAAACCCGATGGCGCCTGGCGGGCGCGGGCCGGTGTCGCCGTCGCGCGCGCGCACCGCGTGGCCGGCAAGGCTGACGCCGCGGCCGGCGGCCACCGCTTCGCCCAGCGCCAGCGCCGTGCCGGACGGGGCGTCGCGCTTGCCGCGGTGGTGCATCTCCAGGATCTCGGCGTCGTATTCCTCGGCGGGCAGGGCGGCGGCCAGGCGTTCGGCCAGCGCCAGCATCAGGGTCACGCCGGTGGAGAAGTTGGCCGCCCAGACGACGGGGATGTGGTGCGACGCAGCGTGGATGGCCGCGTGTGCGTCCGGTGACAGGCCGGTGGTGCCCAGCACCCAGGCAGTCCCGGCGCCGGCCATTGCCCCGGCGTGGGCCAGCACGGTTTCGGGCGAGGTAAAGTCGACCATCACGTCGCTGACCCGGGCGAGCGCGGCGGCGTCTTCGCCACGTGTCAGGCCGCCGGACAGCGTGGCGCCGGCACCGGGGATCTCGTCGGCAACCAGGCGGCCCATCCGGCCGGCGATGCCTGCTACACCTATCCGCATCAGGGATTGATAACGGAAGGCTCTGTCTTTTGGAAAAGGTGGCCGTCCGCAGGACAAGGCAAGCGGTTCTTTTTCGAGAAAAAGAACCGGAAAACTTTTGTTTCCCAGGGGGCGTGCTGCAGAAAACTCCGCGACAGCAGGACCAACGTTTTTTGCTGCTTTTTTGAAAAAGCCGGCCTTGCTTCCTGGCCGGCCTGGATCATCGAGCGCGGGCTCCCGTGCTCGGCCCGCTCCGCGAGTGCCGGCGTGCTGCATACGCGCGTCAGAGGCGCCCGCCAGCCGTGCACGCCGTGTCGTAACAACAACGAAGTGCCTGTATCGCGTCCGCATCTCCCGCCAGGAAGGTTGATGCGTCACTTCTTGATAAAGCCGCGTGCACTTTCCTAATCTATCGGCAACAATGAAACGCACGCGCGACCTGCTGACCAACATCGTCATTCTCGCCCGGCTGATCCGGACGGAGGCGGACCGTCGTGCGCGCGCCCACGGCATGACGCGCGCACAGTGGACGCTGCTGATCCGCCTGGAGTCCCACCCCGGGCTGCTGCAAAAGGAGCTCGCCGAGATCCTCGAGGTGGAGCCGATCACGGTGGCCCGCCTGGTGGACCGCCTCGCGGCCCGCGGCATGGTCGAACGCCGCGCCGACCCCGGCGACCGCCGCTGCTGGCGGCTGCACCTGACGGAGGCCGCGCGCCCCTTGCTGGGTGAAATCGACGTCCAGCTGAGCGACATGGCGCAGTCGCTTTGCGCGGACATGGGCGCTGACAATTTCGCCACCACGGCCGCCTGCCTGGCGCGCATGCGCCTGCGTGCCCAGGAGCAGCGCGCCGCCTCCGGCGACCCGGTCCCCAACGACGCGCCTCCTTGCGACACGCCCCCTGTTGATGCGCCCCCTGTTGATGCGCCCCCTGTTGATGCGCCGGTCTGCGAGGAGGCCTCAGCCTGATCCGCTCGACGCGCATGGCAAGCCAGGACAACGCCTCCCCAGCGGGTGCGCAGACATCATGACGGACATCATACGCCTGCCCGCCACGCGCGAGGACACGCTCTGGGCGGTCGTCGCCTCGCTGGGCAAGACCGAGCGCATCGCCGACATCTATCCTAACCGCACCGCCGCCCTGGCCGATCGGACGTGGCGAGAGCAGCAGGTGAGTGCCTACGCCGCTTTTCTGCGCGGCAGCCGCCAGCCAGTGCCGCGCTACAGCGTGGCGCCGATCCGCCGGGCAGACCTTCCCAAGGCTTGGCAGCCGCTGCCGGCTTTGGGGTTCTTGCGTGGGCAGTTCATCTAGCGGCGGGGGCGCTTTTAGGCAGGAAGCAAGGCCTGCTTTGTTCAAAAAAGAGCAGCAAAAAACTTTTGGCCCGGCTGTCGTGGAATTTCCTGCAGCGCCCGGAGCGTAGGAACGCGCGTCGGAGGACCGCCGGGGCGACCTTTTCGATCGGACACGCGACATAACCGCTTGCCTTCTACCCCGGCCGGTCAAGATCTTGGGCAAACAGACCGCGCCCTGTTCGGCGCCCACGCGGCACAGAAGGACGCGCGACATGGCGTATCTTGGCGAAGCTCCCCTTGCTGACCCGTCCGTCGCCCAGAGCCCGGCCAGGCAGCGTGCAACGCTCGCTCCGGCGCCGGGCCGGCTATTGCTGCTTGCAGTCGTGATGGTCGGTGCGGTGACCGGCCTGGTGATCACCAACGAGGCGGCTGCGCACCTGGCGATCGGGCAGGCCGGCCCGGACCTCACCCGCCTTCTACGCGCGATGGCCGGCATGAAGGCGCTCGCAGCCGCCGGCCTGGTGGCTGCGGTGCTTTGGCGCTTGGCTGCGCCGGTGAGTTGGACGTGGCTGACAGGGTATGCGTTGGCATGCGGCGCCATCGCAGCCGGCCCCGGCCTGATCTGGGACATGGTGCACCTGAGGCTGGGCGCGCTGCTGCTGCATGGCGGGCTACTGGCGACGGTGTTGCTGCTGTGGCGCGATAGGGCCATGCACGTGCGGCTGGAACAGGCTGTCGCACGCCGACGGGCGGTGTTGAAGGCCCGGCCAGGGGGCTCTGCCTCCTGGACCCCCGCAAAGGAAAGTCGTCCTTAGAACCTGTTTGTTTAAGCGGTCTTCAGAGAGGAGCGCACGCGCTAGCGTGCTTCGCACGACGCCCCTGGCCTTGCCTTCCCCTTGCACCCGCGCCCGCGTCGGCTGATATTCCCGCCGGGAGGTCAGCGGCGGACGGGCGCCCTGCCAACCCGGTCAGGTCCGGAAGGAAGCAGCCGCAGTGGGTCAACGCACGGGTCGTTTGTTGGCCTCCCACCCAAGACCAAGCCGCGTTGGCGGAGAGAGGGGCCTGCCAGCGCTCATGTCTGACGACCTGGACCAGGACCTGTTGCCGCCGCCGGTGCCCGAAGGGCCTGGCCTGTTCGGCGACCCGGCCCCGGCCAGCCCACTCCCGGCACCCGCCTCCGCCTCGCCCGCCGCACCCGTCGAGGCCGCGCCCTACCGCGTGCTGGCCCGCAAGTATCGCCCCACCACGTTCGACGACCTGATCGGCCAGGACGCGATGGTGCGCATCCTGCGCAACGCCTTCGCGCTGAACCGCATCGCCCACGCTTTCATGCTCACCGGCGTGCGCGGCGTGGGCAAGACCACCACCGCCCGCATCATCGCCCGCGCGCTGAACTGCGTGGGGCCGGACGGAAAAGGCGGTCCCACGCCGGACCCGTGCGGCGTCTGCGACAATTGCCGCGGCATCCTCGCCGACCGCCACCCTGACGTGGTGGAGATGGACGCCGCCTCGCGCACCGGCGTGGACGATGTTCGCGAGATCATCGACGCCACCCGCTTCCGCCCCATGCAGGCGCGCACCAAGGTGTTCATCGTGGACGAGGTCCACATGCTCTCGCGCAACGCCTTTAACGCGTTGCTAAAGACGCTGGAGGAACCGCCGCCGCACGTGAAATTCGTCTTCGCGACCACTGAGATACGCAAGGTGCCAGTGACCGTGCTGTCGCGCTGCCAGCGCTTCGACCTGCGCCGCATCCCGCTCGCCATGCTGGCCACGCACTACGCCAGGATTGCCGTCGCCGAGCAGGTTTCCATCGAGCCGGAAGCGCTGGCCGCCATCGCGCGCGCTGCCGACGGTTCGGTGCGCGACGGGCTGAGCCTGCTGGACCAGGCGATCGCGCAAGGCGCGGGTTCGCAAAGCGTGGCTGCGCAGGGTGCCGGCGTGGACGGCGGAGGCTTGCAGGACGGGGCCGCGCAGGGCGCGGGTGCCGGCGGCACAATCTCCGTCGCTGCGGTGGCCGACATGCTGGGCATCGCCGACCGCGGCGTGGTGTTCAACCTGATGGAGGCCGCCATGGCCGGCCGTGCCGCGGACGTGCTGGCGATCACCGACCGCGCCTACGCGCTGGGTGCCGATTTGGGCGTGCTGCTGGGCGACCTGCTGGAGCTGACCCACACGCTCTCCCGCCTGAAGACCGTGCCGGAGCTGCGCCGGTCGCAGGACCTGCCCGAGGTCGAGCGGGTGCGCGGCGGCGCGCTGGCGGACAAGCTGTCCGTCCCGGTGCTGGCGCGTGCCTGGCAGATGCTGCTGAAGGGTGCGGCCGAGGTGGAGCAGTCGCCGGACCGCCGCGCGGCGGCCGAGATGGTGCTGATCCGGCTGTGTCACGTGGCCGACCTGCCCACGCCAGGCGAGCTGGTGCGCAAGCTGCAAGCCCAGCCGCAGGGCGGGGCGGGCTCCGCCGCGTTGGCTGCCGCCGGCAGCGACGGCACGCCGGCGATGGCGGGCGGCGGTGGATCGCGCGCGGCGGCGGGCGGTCACGGCATGATGACCGCCGGGCCGGCTTCACAGGATAGGCAAGCCGGCACTTCGGCGCCGAACGGGCCGGTCCTGCAGGCGCGGCAGGCGATGCAGCCGGGCTACGCGGCGCAGGCGGCCCTGGCAGCCCAGCCGGGATTTGCGGTGCAGGCGGATACGGTGACGGACCCCGCCCCGGCGCCGCGCCTGGCCACGTTCCGCGACGTGCTGAGCATCGCCGCCGCCGAGCGCGAGGTGGTGCTGCACGGCCACCTCCTGCACTCGGTCCACCTGGTCCGCTGGGCGCCGCCGGTGATCGAGCTCCGGCCGCACGCCGACGCGCCGCGCGACCTGGCGCCCAAGCTGGGCGCCCTGCTGCAGCGCACGACCGGCACCCGCTGGACGATCGCCATCAGCACGCAAGCCGGCGAGCCCACGCTGGCCGAGCAGGGCAGCGCCGCCGACCAGGCGCGCCACGCCAGCGCCGCCGATCACCCGCTGGTGCGCGCCATCATGGACGCCTTTCCCGGCGCCAGGATCGAGGCGGTGCGCGATCCGGACTCCGACGCCTACGGCCTGCCGATGCAGGCGCCATCCCCCCTGGGCGAGACCGCCACCCAGGGCTACACCGACGACGACGAGCTGGTCGAACCGCCAGAGCTGATGGATGCACCGATCGAGATGGAGCCGCGTTTCCTCGTAGAGACGCAGCGGTGAGGGAGCCCACACGATGAAGAACATGGCCGACATGATGAAGAAGGCCTCGCAGATGCAGGCCCGCATGGCCGAGATGCAGGCCAAGGTGGAGGCGATGGAGGTCTCCGGCGAGGCGGGCGCCGGCATGGTGAAGGTCACGCTGGCCGGCAAGGGCGAGATGCGCCGGGTGCAGATCGACCCCAAGCTGATCGACCCCGCGGAAGCTGAGATGCTGGAGGACCTGATCGTCTCCGCCCATACCGACGCGCGCCGCAAGCTCGAAGCGATGATGTCCGAGGAGATGGCCAAGGTGACGGGCGGCCTGGAACTACCGGCTGGACTGAAGCTGCCGTTCTGAACGTTGAAGAAACTTCAGCGCGCTGAACGTCAGTAGGTAACCAAGAAGGAGACGGAGAGACCTACAAATCTGGCAGCCAGCGGTTCTGGCGCTATCTTACTACGGGCGCCCCGGACGCTGGAGTAAGACAAGCAAAGCAAGCAGTTCTTTTTTGAAAAAAAGAACCAAAAAACTTTTGTCTCTTAAAGAGTCGTCGACGGAGAGGCCGCGACAGCATCAACGAATTCTGTTTGCGACCACTTCAAAAGAGAGAAGCCGTTTCCACAGAGTCCAACGTATTAGGACCTGTACCGCGAACTGTTCTTCGTGCTTTCGTGGTTTCCTTTCCTCTAATGCCAGACCAAGCTCAACCACGACACGCCGCAGGCTGAAGCACCAAGCCGCCCCACCCCGCGACAGCCTCCCGAAATTTTTCTGCTTCTTCTTAAAAAGAAGAGTCCTTGCTTACGTCAGGAACGTTCCCCACCCATGGGCGGCCCAGAGCTAGACGCTCTCATCCAGATGTTCGCCCGTATGCCAGGCCTCGGCCAGCGCAGCGCCCGCCGTCTCGTGCTGAAACTCCTGCAATCCCCCGAAGCCCGCATGCTCCCGCTCGCCCGCGCGCTGGACGCAGCCGCGCGCGCGGTGCGCAACTGCAGCCAGTGCGGCAACCTCGATAGCACCGACCCTTGCAGCATCTGTGCGGACCCCGAGCGCGACCGCAGCATGGTGTGCGTGGTCGAAACGGTCGGCGACCTCTGGGCGCTGGAACGCTCCCGCGTGTACCAGGGCCTCTACCACGTGCTCGGCGGCACGCTGTCCGCGCTGTCCGGCACCGGACCGGATGACCTCAACCTGGCCCCGCTGCTGGCACGTCTGGCGGAGAGCAACGTGGGCGAGGTGATCCTGGCACTGAGCGCCACGGTGGACGGCGCGGCCACCTCGCACTGGCTCACCGATCGCCTGGCCGCCAGCCGCGTGCGCGTCACCCGCGTGGCCCAAGGCGTGCCGATCGGCGGCGCGCTGGACGTGCTGGACGACGGCACGCTGGCAACCGCGCTGCGCGCCCGGCGCTGAACCCGGCATGACCATCGAGCTCGCTTCCGGCGACCTGCGCCTGGTGCTGGATCCGGACACCGGCGGCGCCATCGCCGCCTTCACGCACGGGCGCACAGTGTTGCTGCGCCCAGTCAGCGACGCCCGCCTGCGCGCCCAGCACGGACGCGCGGTGGCCGGCTACCCGCTGATCCCGTTCGCCAACCGGCTGGGCTTCGGGCGGTTCAGCTTCGGCGGCCAGTCCTTCCAGTTGGCGCCCAACTTCGGCGACGAGCCGCACACCATACACGGCAACGCCTGGATGCACGCCTGGACGGTCACGCATTCCGGCCCGCAAAGCGCGTCGCTGGCGCTCGAATTTTCGCCGCAAGGCGGGCTGGCGACAGAATGGCCGTTCGCCTACCGCGCCGAGCAGGTTTTCGAACTTGCCTCGAACGCACTGCAGATCACGTTACGCCTGCACAACACCGACACGCGTCCGGCACCGGTTGGCCTTGGCCTGCACCCCTACGTTGCGCGCGAGGACGGCAGCACGCTGCGCTTCGAGGCCGACAGTTTCTGGACTACCGACAAGAACGGCCTGCCGGCAGACCGCGAGGCCGCCTACGGACGCTGGGAGTTCGACGACGGCCACGTCCTCACTCAGGAGGTGATCGACACCTGTTACGCCGGCTGGGGCGGCACCGCGGCGCTGAGCCTGCCGCAGAGCGGGCTGACCCTGACGCTGGAGTCCGGGCCGCCTATGGACCACCTGCAACTCTATACGCCGGCGGGCAAAGACTACGTCGGGCTGGAACCGGTCAGCAACATGCCCGACGCGGTGAACCGGATGGACGACGTGTCGGACAACGGCCTGGTGGTCTTGCAACCTGGGGGTTCACTGGTGTCTGCGTTGCGCATCGTGGTCGACTGAGACGGCAAGGAAGCAAGGCTTCTGTTCGAGAAAAGGAAGCAAAAAGCTTTTGTCTCGGCTGTCGCGGGACACTCCGGCAGCGCGGACTCAAGTGACAAAAGTTTTTTGGTTCTTTTTTTCAACAAAGAACTGCTTGCCTTTCTCCATCTCCGCCAAAATCGCCTCAACCATCAACGCCCTATGTTCCGCCTGCAGGATGGGCCGTCCCACCACCAGATAGTCCGCCCCGTTGCCGATCGCCGTCGCCGGATCCGCGCTGCGCCGATGGTCGTCCAGGCGTCCGTCCGTCATGCGCACGCCTGGCGTCACCACCAGCAACTCGCCTGCGCCGGACGCCGCGCGCAGTCTGTCCGGGTTGTCGTGCGCGGAGGCAACGATGCCGTCGCAACCGCACTCCATGGCCGTGCGCACGCGCTGCGCGATCAGTTCGTCCACACCGAGCCGGTAGCCCATCTCCGCGAGCGCCTGGTCGTCGAGGCTGGTGAGCACGGTGATGGCCAGCAGCTTCAGCGTGCCGTTGCCGCGGCCCTGCACGGCGGCGCGGATGATGGCGGCGTCGCCGTGCACGGTGGCGAACGTGATGCCGCGGTTGGCGGCGGACTGGATGCCGCGTTTCACCGTCTCGCCGATGTCGTACATCTTGTAATCGAGGAACACCTGCTTGCCGGCAGCTACCAAGTCGTCGATCAGCGTGTCGGTGCCGGGCTGAAACAGCAGCCACATGCCAATCTTGTAGAAGGTGACGACACCGTCGAGCTCGGCGACGAGCGCGCGCGCCTCGGCGACGGTGGGGACGTCGAGTGCCAGGATAAGGCGGTCGCGCATCTGGAGGTCGGGTGGCGACACGGGCTGTTCCGTCGCGGCAAGGGCTGGCTTGAATAGCGGAGCGCGTAGCTGGAGGCAACGTGAAGCAAGCAGTTCACTGCCTGAAAAAAAACCAAGAACTTTCCGATCCCTGAGTACACGCTGCAGGAAACTCCGCGACAGCCGTAGCAAAAGCTTTTTGCTGCTTCTCAAAAAAGCAGGCCTTCCTTACGCCCCCAACCGCGCCCGCAAATCCTCCGGCATCCGCTCAAGCGGCGCCCCTCGCAACAGCTCAGTCGCATGCGCGTGCCGCGCAAGCCGGTCCGCCGCGACGCACTCCCCGCGCAAGGCGGCCCACCACAGCGGTGAAGGCGTAGCGCCCTCCCGTGCCGCAGCGAAACGGGCGATCGCCGTCTCCTCCGCGCCAGGCGTGTCCAGCGCCAGCATGCCAAGGCAGAACACCGTGTCGCGCGCCGCTCCCGAGGCGTCCGGTTGCTGAAGTGCCGCCTCGTTCAGGTCCCAGCGCGCCCGCAGCAGCGCCGCAGGCTGCATCGCTCCGGCGTTGACAAGGCCGACGAAGCTGCGCCTGGCGAGTGCGGTGGCCGCGGCCGGGTCTGCGGCGATCGCGCGGGCCAGCGTGTCGAGCGCGTCAGGCGCGTCCTGGTCGGCGTGCAGGGCAGCCAGCGCAGCGGTCGCGGCACGCTCCACCTGCACGGCCGCCAGGTCGCCGGCGCCTAGCGGCAGCAGGCACGCCACCAGCACGGCGGCGGCGTCCGCGGCCTGGCGCAGCAGCGGCGCCACGTCAGTCAGGCTGTCCCCACCATGCAGACGATCCAGCGCCCGCGCGTAGAGCAGGCCCGGCAGCGCCAACGGCACCACCGCTGCGAGCGCCTGCAGGCCAGGCTGCTGCGAGACACCCGCCAGCAAGCCGGGCAGGTCAGCCGTGTCCTCCAGGTCGAAGCCATACCTGGCGCGGCAGGCCGGCTGCAGGGCGGCCAGCGTGGTGGCGGCCGCGGGCGCGTCGTCGTCGGCCACCGCCTCCTGATAGGCGCGGGACGCAAAACCCCACCAGAGCGAGTTGCCGGTCGATAGGCTCTCCTCCCGCCCTGCCACCGAAGCGCTCGCCCCCCGCGCTCCCGGCGAAGCGCTCTCCCCCCGCGCTCCCGGCGAAGCGCTCTCCTCCCGCGCTCCCGGCGCGAGGCCCTCGGCCCGCGCGCCCAGGTAGCCCCGGTAAGCGCGCCGTAGGGCCGCCTGGTCCTGCTCCAGGCTGAATGGCACCCGCGACGCGTAGGCCACCAGCTGCGCGCCGTCTGCGGTCACCTCCGCTTGGCCGAACCCGGCCGCTTCCAGTAGCCGGCGCAGGCTGTCCTGCGTCTGCAAGGTGAGGTGCGCGCCGGCCGAGACGATCGGCACCAGCTCGGCCAACGGCACGTCCGGCCGCAGCATCGCGCGGTCCGGCGTGGTCAGCACCAGCAGGCCGGCCGGCGCCAGGCCGCGCGCCAGGCCGGCGAGAAAGCCGCGCGGGTCGTCCACGTGCTCCAGCACCTCGCTGGCCATGATGCAGTCGGCACCGCCCTGCACCGAGGGGTCGTCCTGCGCGCCCTCCCCGAAGAAGCGGCTCTCGATCGGCAGGCCGAGCAGCGCGCGGCCGGACGCGGCCAGCGGCGAGGGGTCGATGCCCCGGCCGTGCCACCCACGCGCCCGGGTGGCGAAGTCGAGCCCGAAGCCGAAACCGCAGCCGATCTCAGTGTACGCCGCACCCTCCGGCAGCCTGACCCGCGCCAGGGTGCGCACGATCGGCCACAACCCGGCGCCCGCCTCCACGTAGAGCGCAGTACTGAGCGCGTCGCTGCCGCCCTGGCCCAGGCCGCCGGTCGTGTAGTCGTAGCCCGCAGCCGCCTCGGCAAAGGCGCAGCCGCAGGCGGGGCAGTCGAGCAGGCGCACCTGCATCGGCGCCTGGCCCGCCAGGCGTGCGTGCGCGGTCAGCAGCGCTGTCTTCGGGCCCGCCACACCGCAGCTGCGACACGCGAGGCTGGCGGCAGCCGCACCCGGCGGCGCCCACGCGATCGTCACGCCGTGTGGCTCGTCCATGCGGCGGGCTTCTCGCCAGCTGCGCCGGCCGTGTCAACGCGGGCAGCGAGGAGGCAGAAAGCAAGCGGTTCCTTTTTTGGAAAACGAACCAAAAACTTTCGCTTCCATCGGGTGCGCCGTGTGGAAGCGTGGTGTTTCAGCTTCCCGCACCAGTGAGAGCAAAAGCTTTTGCTTCTTTTTCTCGAAAAAGAAGGCCTTCGCTTGCTTTCCGCCCACGTGGACAACCCACACGCCCTGCGTTTAGTTCTGCCGCACGCATGCGCCCCCACCGGACAGCCCACCGCCGCGCGTTCCCGATCGGGCCGCGCTGGGTTCTGCGCCAGGCCTGGGCGTACGCCTCCTCGTGCCTCGTCCGCCTGGTTCCCCCGGTGCGCGCCGCCTTCGCCGGCGAGGACCCGCACGCCGGCAGCCCGCAGGCTGCAATCTACGTGTCCTACCACCGCTGGAGCCTGGTTGAGGACTACGTGGTGGCCCAGGTGGCCGCACTGGCCCAGGCCGGGCGCCGGGTCACCTTCATCTCCAACTCGCCCCAACTGCGCGCGGCCCACCTGGCCAGGCTGCGGCCCTACGTGCGCGAGGTGGTGCACCGGCACAATTTCGGCCACGATTTCGGCGCCTACAAGGACGGCATCACCCGGCTCGGCGACCTGGGCGGGCTCGCCAGCCTCGTTCTGATGAACGATTCGTGTTACGGCCCGTTCGGCGGGCTCGCCCGGGTGGACGAAGCCGCCGCGGCCAGCGGTGTTGACGTGTTCGGCGTCACCGAGAGCTGGGACATCCGCTACCACCTGCAGACCTACTACGTCTGGATCGGTGCGCAGGCGTTGCGCGCGCCTGCCTTTGCCGCGTTCTGGCGCCGGCTGCTGCCCAGCCAGCCGCGCAGCATGGTGATCGCCAACGGCGAGATCCGGCTGACCCAGGCGCTGCTGCGGGCGGGGCTGCGGGTAGGTGCGATGTGTCCCTACAGCGAGGCGGCGCAGCGGGCGCTTGCCGCCGCCCAAGCCCGCCTGGCCGACAGCGACGCCCTGCTGGCGGTGGAGCGTGACTACTTCGAGCGGCTGTCCGAGGCGATCACCTCGGGCCAACCCCTCAACCCCACGCATTCGTTCTGGGACGTGCTGCTGGACGAGTGCGGCTCGCCCTTTCTCAAGCGCGAGCTGCTGCGGCGCAACCCGGTGCGCATCCCCGGCGTGGCGCAGTGGGAGAGGCGGCTGGCACCGCATCAGGGCGCCGACCTGGACGCCATACGCAACGACCTCAAGGTGAGCTGAGCCGCAACTGACGCGGATTTGAGGCGCACGATGATTGTGAGCGCCTAATAGTTCCGGTAGTTCATCGACATCAACACGATGCGGGACCGGATGACATGGCCTACTCTGCCTGGTTCAACCCTGGGTCCTGGTTCAGTTCCGCGGCGGGACGCGCCGCGCAGGACGCACCGTCGATTGCCGCCACCCGGCTGGCAACGGTGGCGGATGCTCCCAACGACATCGGCAATCCGGTTTCGGCAACCGCGCCGCCGAACGACGGCGTCGTCATCATCGAATTCGACCTCGGCAGCCAAGGTTACCAGGCCAGCGGCGTGCTGATCTCGCCCGACGAAGTGCTCACCGCCAGCCACGTCGCCTACGAAACCGGCGTGGGCGTCGCCACCAACATCGTGGTCAGCAGCGGCTACAACGGTTACGGCGGCTACGCCACGTCGCAGTCGACCGGCACCGTGACCCACTACAACCCGATCGACGACGCCAACGGCATGGAGACGCTGGCGACCTCGCAGAACGACTACGCGATCATCCACCTCGCCCACCCGTTCACCGGCGTGACCAAGTTCTCCCTGATCTCCGATTACGGCGACACCGCGCCGCAGCAGACTGTCACCGCCACCACCTCCGGCTATCCGGGTGAGCGGGACGGCGTGCAGATCGGCTACACCGGCTACGACAGCGTCGACCCCGGCCTGACGCTGTATGGCGGCGCATCGATCGGGGAGGGGTCGAGCGGCGGCCCGGTCTGGATCACCAACACGGACGGCCAGCCCACGGTGATCGGCCTGGTTTCCAGCTACGACCCGGACGTGTCCGACGACACCGTAAACGGCAACGACGTGCAGATCACCACCGGGGTTCTGCAGCAGATCGAAGCCTGGGTGGCCCAAGACGACGGAACCGGCCCGGCGCTGACGGTGTCCGACACCTCCAACGGCGAGCAGGTGGACCCGCAGGCCACCCCCTACAGCGGCCCGGTTGCCGGGCTGAGCGACCAATACCTCAACATCAGCGCGGACAACCTCAACGTCACCGCCAACACCAGCAGTTGGTTCATCCACACCGGCAGCGGCGAGGACGCCATCGCCGCGTCGGGCGGCACCAACGTGCTGGACGGCGGCACCGGCTCGAACTTCCTGGTGGGCGGCTCGGGCACCGACACGTTCTTCACCGACGACCGCAACGCCACGGCCTCGATCTGGGACACCATCGCGAACTTCCACGCCGGCGACGCAGCCACCATCTTCGGCGTGACGCAGGCCGGCTTCTCGCTCGACTGGGTGGATGGCGAAGGGGCCGCCGGCTACACCGGGCTGACGCTACACGCGATGGACGCCGGCAAGCCGGAAGCGTCGATCACCCTGTCGGGGTTCACCAGCGCTGCGCTGACAAACGGGCAGCTTTCGTTGAGCTACGGGTCGGATGGGCCGGGATCGCCGTATTTGTATATCTACGACAAAGGGTAAGTAAGAAAGCGGTTCTTTTTTGAAAAAAAGAACCAAAAAACTTTTGCTCGCTGTCGGGGACTCTCCCGCGAGCGCGCGACAGCTTCGAGAAAAGTGTTTTGCTTCTTTTTTTCAAAAAAGAAGGCCTTGCTTACCCATGCCGGCCGCATAGCCCTGCAATGCAACAACTCGATTGCAATCCGCAACAACCAGGCGCTTGATCCGCCCGAGCCCCATCCCGGGGCGATCCGGACCACTCCCATGCTGTCCCCCGCCGAGCTGAACTGGGCCATCGCCGCCCTGCTCCTGCTTGGTCTGCTGCTCCTGCTGATCGCCGGCCGCACCTTCGTCTTCATCGCCAACGACAGCTACGGCGTCGTCGAACGCCGCTGGTCGGTGGGCGGCACACCCGGCTCCGGCTTCATGGCCGCGCACGGCGGCCCAGGCTTCCTGCCCGCCACCATCAAGGGCGGCTGGCACCGCTTCGCGCCGTTCCAATACCGCGTGCACCGGCAGAAGCTGATCACCGTGCGCAGCATCGGCTACCTGTTCGCCCGCACCGGCGCGCCGCTGGCCGAAGGTCAGGCCCTGGCTGCCTGGCCCGCCGACGTGGACCCAGGCGACGCCGCCGCCTTCCTGGCCCAGGGCGGCCAGGGCGGCCCGCAGCGCCGCATCCTGCGCGCCGGCACCTACGCCATCAACACCGCGCTGTTCGTGGTGCTGACCGACGACGGCGTCCACCAGATCCCGCTGGGCGACACCGACCGCGCCAGCCAGATGCACGAACTGATCACCCACCGCGAGGGCTACACCCCGGTGGTGATCGACAGCGACCGCGTGGCCATCGTCACCGTGCAGGACGGCCCCGCGCTGGACCACGACGAGATCATCGCCCCCACCGTCGGCACGGACGCGAAACTGCCCGCCGCCTTCCACAACTCGTTCCAGGACATCCCGCGCTTCCTGGCCGCAGGCGGGCGGCGCGGCCGGCAGGAACAGGTGCTGGTCGAAGGCACCTACTACATCAATCGCCTGTTCGCGACGGTGGAGATGACGACCAAGACGCAGATCGGCATCGGCAACGTCGGCGTGGTGATCAGCTTCACCGGCCCGCGCGGCGACGACCTCTCCGGCGAGGATTACCGCCACGGCAAGCTGGTGGCGCAAGGCCAGCGCGGCGTGTGGCAGACGCCGCTGCAGCCGGGCAAATACGCCATCAACCCGTTCGCGCAGGACGTGAAGCTGGTGCCGACGACGAACTTCCAGCTCCGCTGGATAGAGAACTCGACCACGGACATGCACAATTTCGACCAGAACCTGTCCGAGATACGCCTGATCACACGGGACGCGTTCGAGCCGATCCTGCCGCTCTCGATCGTGGTGCACATCGCCCAGGACGACGCGCCCTACGTGGTCCAGCAGTTCGCCGAGATCGGCAAGCTGGTGGACCAGACTCTGGACCCGATGGTGAGCGCCTGGTTCAAGGACGCCGCCCAGGAGATGACGCTGATCGAGCTTGTCAGCCGCCGCGCCGAACTGCAGTCCAAGGCGCTGGGCGAGATGAAGCTGCGGTTTCAGAAATACCGCCTGCAGGTGATGGAGGTGATGATCGGCACGCCGCGCGCGATGGCCACCGACCGTCACATCGACACGGTGTTCGAGCAGTTGCGCATCCGCCAGGTGGCGCGCGAGCAGGCCGCCACCTACGCCAGCCAGGAGGAAGCGGCGCTGAAGGAGCGCGAGCTGAACGAGGCGCGAGCCATCGCCCAGCAGCAGACCGCGCTGACCGCGTCGAAGGTCGCCATCGCGGTGGCGCAGAACGAGAGCGAGGCGCAACTGCAGCGCCGCGGCCGCGAGGCGGAGGGCATCAAGATCACCGCCGCCGCCGAAGCCGAGCGCACCCGCGTCAGCGGCCAGGCCGAAGCCGACCGCATCCGCGCGGTGGGCGAGGCGGAAGCCTCGGCCACCAAGGCGCAGTCCGACGCGCTGGGCGGGCCGGAGGTGGCGCTGCGCAAGATGGTGGCGCAGATCGCCGCCGACGCGATGCAGCACGCCAGCCAGCCGCTGGTGCCGCAGGTGGTGATCGGCGGGGAGGGAGGGACGTCGGGGATCGTCGACATGCTGATGGCGATGTCGCTGGCGGATGGGAAGCTGGGGCGGGCGTTAGGGAAGTGATGCCTCAACACTTGGCAGGGAAGGCAAGGCCTTCTTTTCTGAAGAAAAGAAGCAAAAGACTTTTGGTCCTGCTGTCGCGATGGTTCTGCAGCGCCCGCGCCAGGCACAGGATGTTTTGCTGGTGACCGCCTCAAGATCTTGAGGCGGCTTTCTTTCAAGAAGAAGCAAAAAGCTTTGTAAGGCTGTCGCGGACTCTTCCGTAGCGCGCGCCTAAGGAAACAAAAGTTTTTTGCTTCTTTTTTTCAAAAAAGAAGCGCTTGCCTAAACCTCAGCCGCCCGCATCACCCTCAGAAAATTCCCGCCCCACAGCGCCGCGATCTCCGCGTGTCCATACCCGCGCCGTACTAGCTCAGCCGTGATGTTCGGCGACTCGCTCGCGTCCGCCCAGCCGGTGATCGCGCCGCCGCCGTCGAAGTCCGAGCTGATGCCGCAATGTGCCAGCCCGATGCGTTTGACGACGTAGTCGACGTGGTTGCAGAAATCGCCAACGCCGGTGGTGTCGGAACGACCCTTGGCACGCAGGAACGGCGGCATGGCGGTGATCTGCACCAGCCCCTCGGTGTCGCGCAGCGCGTCGAGCTGCATGTCGTCGAGGTTGCGCGGGTGGTCGCACAAAGCGGTGGCGCAGGAATGCGTGGCCACCACCGGCCTGGTGGAGAGCTGCAGCGCCTGCAGCATCGATTGGCGCGAAAGGTGGGAGACGTCCACCAGTATGCCCAGCCGGTTCATCTCGGTGACCGCCTCGCGGCCGAGCGGGGAGAGGCCGCCATGCAGCGTCTCCGCGTCGCCCAGGTCGCGCCGCGGGTTGGCGCTGTCCGCCAGCAGGTTGTGGCCGTTATGCGAGACGGTGATGTAGACCACGCCCAGCTCGCGCAGCCTGGCCAGGCGGGAGAGGTCCTCGCCGATGGCGTGGCCGTTCTCCACCGCGGGAATGATGGCCAGCGCGCCGTCCGCGTGCGCCTGCTCGATCTCGGCGGCGGTGGTGCACACCCGCGCGGTGATGCCGAGCCTGGTCGCACCCATCGCGCGGATAGTCTCCAGCATGGCGGTAGCGCGCGCCCACGCCTCGTCGCACAAAGCCGCCGTGCGGGCGGTCTGCGGCACGAAGGCGGCGAAGCAGCCGGCGTCCAGCCCGCCGGCGCGCATCTTGGGCAAGTCGACGTGGCGCTGGGTGGGGCCGAACGGGTCGGGGGAGTGCGGCCAGGGGATGTCGATGTGGCTGTCCAGAGTCAGGATGGCGCGATGCAGCGCCGCGGCGTCGGTCATTCTTGGCCCTAGAGTGGGGGTTGATGTTGCTACATAGGTGGGGCTGGCCGTGCTTGATGCACCGGGACGCGCAGCCTGGGAAGCAGAAGCAAGCGCCTTCTTTTTCGAGAAAAAGAAGCAAAAAGCTTTTGCGAGCGCTGTCGCGGACGGCTGAAACGACACCTTTCGACCCGGCGCACCTGACGTGCGCAAAAGTTTTTTGGTTCTTTTTTTCAAAAAAGAACTGCTTGCCTTGCCTCCACTTGTTCTGCGCCTGGGCGCGTCCCTGATTAGCCCCAACCCCGCCGGAGACCACTGTGGACACCAACGTCACCGCCAGCACCGACCTGTTCTCCCCCATCCAACTCGGCCCGATCGAGCTCGCCAACCGCATCGTCATGGCGCCGCTCACCCGCAGCCGCGCCCAGGCCGGCGGCGTGCAGGGCGAGCTGAACGCGACCTACTACGCGCAGCGCGCCAGCGCCGGGCTGATCGTCAGCGAGGCGACCAACATCTCGCCGCAGGGCCGCGGCTACGCGTTCACCCCGGGCATCTTCAGCCAGGCGCAGGTGGCTGGCTGGCGCATCGTGACCGACGCGGTGCACCAGGCCGGCGGCCGCATCTTCTGCCAGCTCTGGCATGTCGGCCGCATCAGCCACCCGGACCTGCAGATCGACCAGGCGCTGCCGGTGGCGCCGTCCGCCATCCGCCCGACTGGCGTCAAGGCGTTCACCGAGGCCGGGCTGCAGCCGATCCCCACGCCGCGCGCGCTGCGCACGGACGAGATGCCCGGCATCGTCGCGGACTACGCGCACGCAGCCGAGTGCGCCAAGCGCGCCGGTTTCGACGGCGTGGAGATCCACGCCGCCAATGGCTACCTGATCGACCAGTTCCTGCGCAGCTCCACCAATTACCGCACCGACGGATACGGCGGCACGGTCGAGAACCGCGCCCGCCTGCTGGCCGAGGTCACCGAAGCGGTGCTGAAAGTGTGGGAGTCGGGCCGCGTCGGCGTGCGCTTCGGCCCGTCCAGCGCCGCCAACGACATCTCCGACGACCACCCCCAGGCCACCTTCGGCTACGCCGTGGGCCTGATGGACCGCGCGAAGCTCGGCTACATCCACGTCATCGAGGGGCAGACGCAGGGCCCGCGCGACGCCATCCCCGGCTTCGACTTCATGGCGCTGCGCCGGGCCTTTAGCGGCCTCTACATGGCCAACAACGCGCTGACGCTGGAGCTGGCGGAGGAGCTGCGCCGCAAGGACGCCGCAGACCTGCTGTGCTTCGGCCGCCCCTACCTCTCCAACCCGGACTTGGTCGAGCGTCTGCGCGACGGCGTGGCACTGGCCCCCGAGGCGCCGAAGGAGACCTGGTACGGCGGCCGCGAGAAAGGCTACACCGACTTCCCCCGACGCGACGGCACGGTCTAGACCGGTGACGCAGGCGGGTCTGTCCTGCCTGCGTCAACACCGGGGCTGACCGATGACCTACCTGCACGCCTTGCTGATCGCCGTCCTGCAGGGGGCGACGGAGCTGTTCCCGGTCAGCTCGCTGGGCCACGCGGTGCTGGTGCCGGCGATCCTCGGCTGGCACTTCGACCAGCACGCGCCGGTGTTCCTGCCATTTCTGGTGCTGCTGCACTTCGGCACCGCGGCGGCGCTGCTGGGCTACTTCTGGCGAGACTGGTGGGCGCTGGGCATCGGCGTGATCGGCGCCTCAGGCCCCGTGCTGGCGCAGGAGAGCCGCCACATCCTGTTGCTTCTGGTGGTGGCCACCATCCCCGCCGTGCTGGTAGGCGCGGCACTGGAGCACAAGCTGCGCACGCTGTTCGGGGCACCGATACCGGTCGCCGCGTTCCTCGCCGCCAACGGCGTGCTGCTCATCGCCGGCGAACACCTGCGCCGCCGCGCCGCCGGACCCGGCGAGGCGCCCGTGCGGCCGCTGGCCACGCTCACCGTGGTGGACGCGCTGGTAATCGGCATCTGGCAGTGCCTGGCGCTGCTGCCGGGGCTTTCGCGTTCGGGGGCCACGATCACCGGGGGCCTGCTGCGCGGCATCGACCACGCGGCCTCGGCACATTTCTCGTTCCTGATCGCGCTGCCGATCATCCTGGCGGCGACGGTGCGCGAGGTGCCCAGCCTGCTGCACGCCAACGTGCCGGCGGGCACGTTCCAGGTGGCCAGCGTGGCCGCGGTGGTGGCGGGGCTGACCGCGCTGGCGAGCACCGCGTTCCTGATGCGCTACTTCCGCAGCAACGATAAGTGGGCGCTGGACCCGTTCGGGTATTATTGCATCCTGGCTGGTGGGGCCTGCTTGGTTTTCTTTTACGTTGGATAAGCAAGCAGTTCTTTTTTGAAGAAAAGAATCGAAAAACTTTTGTCCCCGGGGTTTTGGTGATGTTGAGACTCGTCGTTTCACGCGTCCGCGACAGCGCGCGCAAGAGTTTTTTGCTTCTTTTTTTCAAAAAAGAAGGCCTTGCTTGCCTTGCCTTGTCTACGATCGCCGCCGCCGCGCTCCCCCCCGCAGCACTCCCCTACTCGCGCATGGACCTCCCCTGGTGGCACCAGCGCTTCGCCGAAAAGCAGGTCGAACTGCACCACGGCCCGGTGGACCTCATCTGGCTCGGCGACAGCATCACCCAGGACTTCGAGCAGGCCGGCTCCGAACCCTGGCGCAACTTCAAGCCGGTTTGGGACCGCTTCTACGCGCCGCGCCACGCGGTCAACCTCGGCTTCAAGGGCGACGCCACCGCGCATCTGCTGTGGCGTATCGAGCAGGGCGAGACTACGGGCATCCATCCAAAGCTCGCGATCATTTTGATCGGGGCGAACAACTTCGGGCACCTGCACTGGGCCGCGCAGCCGACGTTGGTCGGCATCGAGACCATCGTGGCCCGGCTGCACCAGCGCCTGCCCGAGACGAAAATCCTGTTGCTTGGCGTGTTGCCCAGCATTCGCAACGCGTGGGTTGACCGCAACACCGCCGAGCTGAACGAGGCTTTGGCGAAACGCTATGGCGACGGGCGCGAGTTGGTGTTTCGGGACCTGACAGCGCTGTTCATGAAAGATGGGCGGGTGGATGCGGGCGCGTTCCTGGACCCGCATCTTTCGCCGCCGGATCCGCCGTTGCATCCGAGCGCGCAGACGCAGGAGCGGATGGCGGAGGCTATCGAGCCGGATGTGCGGCGGTTAATGCAGTAGGTAGCAAGGCCTTCTTTTTTGAAAAAAAGAAGCAAAAAATTTTTGTCCTCGCTGTCGCGGGAAGCTGAAACACCGCGCTTCATCAGCACCCACGCCAAGGAGACAAAAGTTTTTTGGCGTTTTTTCAAAAAAGAACCGCTTGCTAGCTTTATGCCGCCAGCAGCTTCTCAGCCAGCGCAGTGTGCTTCTGGTCGGCTTCCTTTGCCTCGTCGGCCGACACTTTCATGTTCTGCGCCGTCTGCGTCAGGTTCAGGTTCGCCGCGTAATTCGCCATCGTGCCGAACGCGGCGATCCAGTAGTGCAGCGCCATCTGCCCGGCCGCGACGATGCCGAGGTCGCGCGTTGTGGCGTCAGGTGCTTTCTGGCGTATCTTCTTGCTGACGTCGAAGTGCGCTTCGAGCACCTCGTTGGGGATAGCCTGGCTGTTGCCGGCTTCGGCGATGGCCTGGTCGATGCGTTGCGCCCACTGAGCTGCGGTCTTGTTGCCGGTCTCCAGCGCGGATTTCAGCTCCGGGTGGCTTGCGTCTTTCGCGATGTCGGCAGTGGCCATCTTGGCCACGTCGCTGCCTGACTTCATCGCCTGGAGACCTTGCGTCACCAGTGTCTTCAGTTCCTGATCTGCCATGTGGTTTCCTTTGTTGGCGCTCTACGCTGCGCCGGTGCGGAACGGGGCGCTGCGCGGCGTGGTTGCCATGGCGGTCAACACTTCGGCGCGAAGGCAAGCAAGGACTTCTTTTTCGAGAAAAAGAAGCAAAAAGCTTTTGCGTCCGCTGTCGCCGAGAACTGAAACACCAAGACTCCAAACGACGCGCCCAACAGAGACAAAAGTTTTTTGGTTCTTTTTTTCAAAAAAGAACTGCTTGCCTTGCTGTCAGACCCGCCGCCCCTGCATCACCAGCACAGCAAACCCCAGCACCAGGCAGGCTACAGCGGACACCCACGCCGTGCGGTCGGATTGCGTCATCAGCCAGACGCACAGAGCGGTCGACGCCACCGCAATCCACATTCCGCCCGGCAGCGCCAGCGGGTGCGGCTGCTGGGTGATGCCGCGCCGGCGCAGCACCACGAGCGAGCCGGTGGTGAGCGCGTAGAGCATCAGCCGCGTCAGCGTGCTGGCGGTGACCGCGCCGAGGAACGTGCTGCCTACCGTCAGCGCCCAGGCGAGCAGTGTGTGGGCGAGCACCGCGGCCACCGGGGTTTCGAACCGTGGGTGCACGCGCGCCAGGACGGCGGGAAGCTGGCCGCCCTCGGCCATGGCGAAGACCAGCCGCGGGCCCATGAACAGGATGGTGAACAGCGTGCCGGACATCGAGACCACCGCGCCCACCGCCACCGCCGTGCCCGCGCGGCCGCCCAGCATGGCGACCGCACCGTCGAACAGCGGGCGGGTGGAGGCGGCGAGGTTAGGCACCACGCCGGCGCAGACCAGCAGGATGGCGGAGTAGAGCGCCACCACGGCGAGCATGCCGACAGCCAGGCCGAAGGGGACGTCGCGCCGCGGGTTGCGCATTTCCGCGCCGTTGACGACCGTGCTGTCCATGCCGATCAGCCCAAACAGCAGCAGCACCACGGCCGGCGCCCAGTGCGCCACGGGCGGGGCCGGCGGCAGGGCGCCTGGTTGCAGCGGCCAGAGAAACGCCACACCTACGGCCACGAAGCCGCCGAGCAGCGCCAGCTTGGCCAGGGTGAAGGCGCCGTTAGCCCACGCGGAGAGTGCCACGCCGGAGGCGATGATGCCGCCCAGTCCCCAGGTGAGCGCGGTGATTGCCACGATGCGCCAGGCCGGGTGGGCCAGCGCTGGCAGCACACCGGACGCGTATCCCACGGCCAGGTTGGTGATGCTGGCGTAGGCGAGCAGCCGGGTGACCACGGCCAGCCATCCGGTGATGAAGGCGGTGCGCGGCCCGAACGCCGCGTTGGTGTAGAGGTAGGAGCCGCCGGTATCGGGCAGCCGGCTCGCCGCCTCCGCGTAGCAGGCGGCGACCAGGCCCATCAGGACGCCGCCGGCCAGGCAGGCCAGCACGCTGTAAGGGCCCACTAGCGCGTAGACCCGGCCGGGCAGGCCGAGTATGCCGGCGCCGATGGTGCTGTTGATGGTGATGGCGGTGAGGTCCCAGCGGCCGAGCGCTTTGGTGAGCTGGGGAGTTGCGTTGTCCAGTGGTCTGCCCTCGCGTCCGGTGTCGTGGTGCGAGATGAGCGGCTTGGGTGCGGGCTGGCAAATTCAGGAGGAAGCAAAGCCTCCTTTTTCGAGAAAAAGAAGCAAAAAGCTTTTGCGCCGGCTGTCGCGGACAGCTGAAACGACACGCCTCACCAACGCACACCTACGAGCACAAAAGTTTTTTGGTTCTTTTTTTCAAAAAAGAACCGCTTGCCTTGCCTCGTCCAGCTCTAACGCCTGATCCATGGCCGTCTACACCGACGTCTCTGACGAGGCGCTGACCGCCTTCCTGAGCGACTACGACATCGGCGCGCTGGTGGCGTTCCGCGGCATCGCCGAGGGCGTGGAGAACAGCAACTTCTCGCTGCGCACCACGCAGGGCGATTTCATCCTGACGCTGTACGAACGGCGGGTGGACCCGGCCGACCTGCCCTGGTTCCTCGGCCTGATGCAGCACCTCTCGGCGAACGGCATCACCTGTCCGCTGCCGGTCGGCGGGCAGGACGGCGCGGCGCTGCGCATGCTGTGTGGACGCCACGCGGCCATCACCACGTTCCTGCCCGGCGTGTGGCCGCGCCGGGTGCAGGTGGCACATTGCGCGGCGCTGGGGCGCGCGTTGGCGCAATTGCATCTGGCCGGCGCGGGGTTCGCACCCACACGCCCCAACGCGCTGGGGCCGCATGCCTGGGCGCCGCTGCTCGAGCGCTGCCAGGCGCGCGCCGGCGAGGTGCAGCCGGGGCTTGCGGCCGAGCTGACGGCGGCGTCCGCGCGCGTCCTGGGCGCCTGGCCGCAGGGCCTGCCGGCAGGGCACATCCACGCCGACCTGTTCCCGGACAACGTGTTCTTCCTCGGCGGCGAGATCTCCGGGCTGATCGACTTCTACTTCGCCTGCACCGACGTGCTCGCCTACGATTTGGCGGTGTGCCTGAACGCGTGGTGCTTCGAGCCGGATTTCAGCTTCAACGTGACGCGCGCGCGGGCGCTGCTGCGCGGCTACGGCGCGGTGCGCACCCTGACGGACGACGAAGCGGTAGCGCTGCCGGTGTTGGCGCAGGGTGCTGCGCTGCGCTTCTTGCTGACCCGGTTGTTCGACTGGCTGAACACGCCAGCGGGCGCGCTGGTGGTGCGCAAGGACCCGCTGGACTACTTGCGGCGGCTGCGCTTTCACCTGGCCGCACGGGGGTGCCATGACTACGGACTCTGAGGCGGCGGGCGAGGCGGACTCGGTGCAGATCTGGACTGACGGCGGCTGCAAGCCCAACCCGGGGCCCGGCGGCTGGGGCGCGGTGCTGGTGTTCCGCGGCCGCGAGCGCGAGCTGTCCGGTGCGGACCCTGCCACCACCAACAACCGCATGGAGCTGACCGCGGCGGCCAGCGCGCTGGAGGCGCTGACACGGCCAAGCCGCGTGGTGGTGCGCACGGACAGCGAGTACGTGCGCAACGGCATCACCCGCTGGCACACCGGCTGGGTGCGCAAGAACTGGCGCACCGCCAACGGCGATCCGGTGGCCAACATGGATCTGTGGCGGCGGCTGCTGGACGCCGCCAAACCGCATCAGGTGGAGTGGCTGTGGGTGCGCGGGCACGCCGGCGACGTGATGAACGAGCGGGTGGACGCGCTGGCGACGGCCGCGCGGGTGGCGGCGGCGCGCTCGTAATGTGTGATAGAAGACGTAAGACTTTCGGCGCCCGGAAAGCAAGCAAGTCCTGCCCTTTTGAAAAAAGCAGCAAAAACTTCGTTCCCTGGAGCGCGTGCTGCAGCAACCTCCGCGACAGCGGGACCAAAAGTTTTTTGCTGTTTCCAAAAAAGCAGGCCTTGCCTTCCTTGCCGGACGTCAAAGTCCAGAGCCGCTAGTGGAAAGGCTGAAATGTCGCCCAGACGTAAGCTGAGCAGACGTGCTTCTGAGTGAAGCCACGGGCGAGGGTGGCTCCTCGCCGCACGGTGAATGACGGGCACAGGCTCAGACGGAGCAGCGCGCCGCGGCCTTCTCCATCGCCGCGTCGCTATGCAGGACCACCGGCCAAGCAGAAGCAAGGCTGGCCGACATGGAATGCTTCGGGCGCCTTGATGCTGACCGCAGGTGTCGGTTTACCTCGCACTGGCCACGTCTTTTTCCGTGACCTGGCCGGGCTGCCCGCCAAACGTTCCGACGACGTAGTTGGCCACGGCAGCCAACTCCGGATCGGTATAGGCGCCGAAGAAACTGTGCATGAACATCCAGCCCTCCCCGGTCTTCACCTCGGACCCATGCGCCAAGACCTGCAACATGTTGCGTGCCTTTGGATCCGCGGTTGAATGGTCGCCGGCCAGCGCCGCCCATCCTGATTGCCGGCCGGCGCCACTCGGCAGGTGGCAGCCCGCGCAGGCGTCTGCGAATATCTTGGTGCCAAGCGGCGGAGAAGGCTCGGCCGGCTTAGGTTGTGGCGGCGCCACCGGCGGGCCGTCCGGCTGGGCATCCACCGTTCGAAGATACGTCACCATCGCACGCACATCCTCCTGCGTCAGGAAGCGCAGGCTGTTGGTAACGGCTTCCGCCATCGGGCCGCTGGCTGGGCCGTGATGCGGCGCCGTGCCGGAGGACAGGTACTGCGCCAGGTCGTCGTCCGACCAGCCGCCGACGCCGTGTTCACGGTCACTGGTGATGTTGTATGCGAGCCAGCCCACCTGCACGGCGCCCGCAAGGCTGTGCCCGCTCAACCCCTGCATCCAGTTGCGCGGTGTGTGGCACTGGCCGCAATGCGCAACCGCGTTTACCAGGTAGGCGCCGCGGTTCCACGCCGGCGGCTTGGTGATATCGGTCTCGTAGCGATGTGCCGGGTTGTTCACCTGGTTCCAGAACCATAACGTCCAGCGCTGGTTGAAAGGAAAGCGCAGCGCGTTCTCCGGCGCGGTCGCATGCACCGCGGGCAGAGAGAACAGGTATTGCTTGATGGAGAGCGCGTCCGCGCGTGTCATCAGCGTGTAGGAATTGTACGGCATCACCGGGTACAGGTGCTTGCCGCCGTGGCCCACGCCGCGTTGCAGGGCGCCAACCCACTCGTCGTCCGTGTAGTTGCCGATGCCGGTGTCTTTGTCCGGCGTGATGTTGGGTGAGTACAGCACGCCGAACGGCGTCTTGAAGGCGCGGCCGCCAGTGTAAGGCTGACCGCCCTCGGCAGTGTGGCAGGCAACGCAATCTGCCGCGCGCGTCAGGTATTCACCGCCGGAAGGCGTGTCCGCCCACGCCGTGCCGCCCAGCGATGCGGCCAGGACGAGGCTCGCAGGTATGATTTTCATGCTGCGCTCAACTGTCCGGTGGCGAAGGGTATCCGGCGCAGCCGGCGGCCGCTGGCGGCGAAGATGGCGTTGGCCAGAGCCGGCGCTGCAGACGCGGTCCCTGCTTCGCCGATGCCGCCGATCGGCGCGCCAGGCGTCGGCACGATGTAGACGTGCACGGGCGGCGTCTCATTCATGCGCAGCATGCGGTAATCGTGGAAGTTGCTCTGGTCTACCCGTCCGTGACTGTGCGTGATCTCGCTGTACATCGCCATCGACAGGCCGAACAGCAGGCCGCCCTGCAGCTGCGCCTCGACCGTGTCCGGGTTCACCACCTGCCCGCAGTCCACCGCTGTGTGGATCTGCCGCAGGTGAATCTCTCCCTTGTCGGACACGCCGGCTTCGATCACGGTTGCAACGTAGGAGTTGAACGCGAACTGCACCGCGACGCCGCGCCCGACGCCGTGCGGCAGAGGCTGGCCCCAGCCGGATTTCTCCGCCACGGTGTTCAGCACGTGCAATGCGCGCGGATGATGCTGCGACATGTGTTGCCGCCGGAACTCCAGGGCGTCGATGCTCTTCGTAGCAGCCAGCTCGTCGATAAAGCCTTCGACCACGAAGATGTTGTGCGTTGGTCCCACACCGCGCCACCAGGCAGTGATCACCCCGGGCGTTTCGTGGCGGACGTATTCGTTAAGCTGGGCGGGGATGTCGTAGGGTGTATCGGTCGCGCCTTCCACCGTGTCAGGGTCGAGTTTGCCGTCCTGTTTCATGCCGACCGGAGCCCAGCGCGCCATCACCGAGCTTGCCGTGGTTCGATGCTGCCAGCCGGCAATCTTGCCGTTCGCGTCCAGCCCGGCGGAGATGCGGTCGTAGTAGTACGGGCGGTAGAGGTCGTGCTGGATGTCTTCTTCGCGTGTCCAGGTGATCTTCACCGGATAGCCGAGATCCTTCGCTATTCGTGCTGCCTGCTCCACGCCGTCCACGTCCAGCCGGCGGCCGAAAGCCCCGCCCATATACTGGTTGTGCATCACCACCTGTTCCGGCTTCAGCCCGGCGACTTTTGCCACCACGGCCTGTGCGCGACCCGGCACCTGTGTGCCGGTCCAAACATCCGCGCCGTCCGGCCGTATGTGGATCGTGCAGTTGATCGGCTCCATCGGCGCGTGGCTGAGGAATGGCAGCTGGTACACCGCGTCGAGACGTTGCGCGGCAGCGCCTATCGCCGCCGCGGCGTCGCCTTGCCGGTTTGCAATCACCGGCTCGCCGGTTTGCGAAGCCTGCGACAGCGCCACAATGATGCCCGGCGTGGACAAGCCGGCATTCGCGCCGTCATGCCAACGCGCCGCGGCTTCGCGCAGGCCGCTGATGGCGGCCCAGGTATGATCGCCGACCACCGCCACCGCGTCGTCCAGCTTGACCACGTCCCGCACGCCAGGGACTGCGCGCGCTGCCGCCTCGTCGATGCCGAGCAGCTTGCCGCCGATCACCGGACAGGCCGCGACGGTGGCGAACTTCATGCCGGGCACGGTCACGTCGATGCCGAACCGCATCGCGCCGTTCACCTTGTCAGGCGTGTCGAGGCGGTGCACCGGCTTGCCGATGAGACGCCACTGGGCCGGGTCTTTCAGCTTGACATCCACCGGGGCGTGTTCGGCTGCCGCGGCGGACGCTAGCTGCCCATAGGACAAGCTGCGTCGCGTGGCAGCGTGCGAGACCATGCCCTGGGCGGCCTGGCAGGATGCCGGGTCCACACGCCATTTGCGGGCCGCGGCGGCGACCAGCATCGTGCGCGCCGTGGCTCCGGCTTTGCGCAACGGGTCGAAGCTGCTCATGGTCGACGTGCTGCCGCCCGTCGCCTGCTCTCCCAACAGCGGGTTGAGGTAGAGCCTGCCGTCGGGCTCCGCGGCCTCCGGCAGGATCTGGTCCATGTCCACCTCAAGTTCCTCGGCGAGCAGCATGCAGGAACTGGTGTAGATGCCCTGACCGCATTCCGTGTTGGACATGATGAAGGTGATAGGCCCGCTCGGCGGTATCCGGATGTATGCGTTCGGCGCAAACACGCCGGGCGCCGCTGGCTGCGGCTGCTGGGCGGCGTCCGCGTCGCCGCCCGGCGGCGTCTCTCCGCGGGCCCGTATCGGCAGGTAAAGTTCCACGAGCAGCCCGCCACCAACGGCGAAGCCGGTTCGGATGAGGTTGCGCCGAGAGGTTTCCATCATGGGTAATTTCTCACGCAGAAGCCGCTTCATGGATCGCCTGGCGAATGCGCACGTAGGTGGCGCAGCGGCAGATGTTGCCGCTCATCGCGTCGTCGATGTCGGCATCCGTGGGCTGCGGCTTTGCCTTCAGCAGGGCCGCCGCCGCCATGATCTGCCCGGATTGACAGTACCCGCACTGAACCACTTCGCGTGCCAGCCAGGTCTTCTGCAGCCGCGCGCCTTCCGACGTCTTGCCGATTGCCTCGATGGTGGTGATCTGCTTGCCGGCGACCGTGGTGGCCGGCAGCAGGCAGGAGCGCACCGGGGCACCGTCGACGTGGACCGTGCACGCCCCACACTGGGCGATGCCGCAACCGAACTTGGTGCCGGTCAGGCCGAGTACGTCGCGCAGCACCCATAGCAACGGCATGTCGTCGGGAACATCCACCTCATGGCTTTCTCCGTTGATGCGCAAGCTTGTCACTGCAATCTCCGATCGAGGAAAGCGGTCGAGCGACCTGGGTTGATTGGGTTTTCTGGAAGCCAGAACAATCGCGCAGAGCGAAATTCATGCCGAGCAGGCATTGTCTGGCCGCGGGAGCAACTGCTGGCCGCCGCAACAGGTGCCGGTCTGATGGCGCCAAATCGTCACGAACATACTCGTCAGTGATAGTTACTTTGTCAAGAAATTCTATCGGGCGCTCATAGGATCGCTGCCAAACTGACGCAGAACCCAAAGCTGAACGTGCAAGCATTTACTTAGCTCCAGGAAGAGGGTTGCGTGAATTGCAAACACTCGGGATGTTGACGATGAAGCGATGGTTGACGTCAGGATGAATGACTGACTGTGCGTTCGGTAGACCCTGCTGCAGCCTGCAGCTGTTGCAAGTGGGCAAGATCACGTCATTGCTGCCCTGACTAATCAGAGTCGCTTACGAATGTCCGTCGAACCGAAAACACAATCATCGTGTTCGATGAGACGCAACACCTGATCGAGACCGGCCCGAGACGCATCCGTCGAACTGGGCGTTTCATCAAGAAGCTATCCAAAGCGAGCCTGCGTTCGGCTCGCCGCCGCTGCAGAGCCTGACCGGTGAACGTTCAATCCATGCGCTGGATGCCCGAGGCTTCCACGTTTACGCGTCCGATAACGACCACCCTTGGGTCTTCCAGAGCTGCCGGCCTCGCCACGCCGCGACAGCCGCACCGGAAGTTTTGCTGCTTTGAAAAAAGCCGGCCTTGCTGTCTTCGCCGAGCCGTCAGGAAACCAAAGGCTCGACGTTGCACTGGTCATGCCCCGTCGCCTCCCAACATGACGCCGATGCAATCCCTAGCCCTCCTTCGTCCGCACTGGCGTCTCGTGTTCGCCTGCTTCCTCGGCTGGTTCCTCGACGCGTTCGACCAGGTGATCCTGATCCTGCTGCTGCCGGAGATCGGGCATCATTTCGGTGTCGGCCTGACTGCAATGGGCCTCGTCATCACCGCGCAGAGCGTGGGACGCATTTTCGGCAACATCGGCTGGGGGTGGCTGGCGGATCGTTACGGACGCAAGCTCACTTTCATGGCGGGCGTCATTTGGTTCGCCGCCTTCTCCGGCCTCTCCGGCCTTGCCTGGAGCTACACCGCGCTGGTGGTCATCCAGCTGATGTTCGGCGTCGGTTTCGGTGGCGAATGGACCGCCTCTGCCGCGTTGCTGATGGAGAGCGTCCCCGAACGCGCGAAGTCGGTCGCGTCGTCGTTGATGATGGCCGGCTACGAGTTCGGCTTCTTTGCCGCGGCCGGCGCACAGGCCGTCCTGCTGCCCCGCTTTGGCTGGCGCGCGCTGTTCCTCGTCGGCCTGTTGCCGGCTTTGCTCGCCATCTTCATCCGCGTCGGCATCAAGGAAAGCCCGGTCTGGCTGAGGATACAGCAGGAGCGCGGCCGCTCCGCCGAAGCCGGACGGCGCCCTGTCAAGGACTCCATTCCCTGGAGCCTGCCCACCATCCAGGCCTGCGCGTTCATGCTGGCACTGCAGTTCCAGACCGCGTCGCTCTACGCTTTCTACCCCACGCTGCTGAAGACCGTGCACCATTACAGTCCCTCGGGCGTGTTCGCCGCCATCGCGCTGTATTCGACCGGTTCCATCCTCGGCAAGCTGGCCACCGGCGCGCTCGCCACCCGCTTCGGCGACCGACTGGTCATCCTCGGCTGCCTTGCCGCCACGCTCGCACTGCTTGGCCCCTTCGTCGCCGGCGGCAGCGCACCCGTGCTGCTCGCTGCCGCCTTCGCCATCGGCGGGTCCAGCAGCGGCGTTTTCGCGATGGTCCCGCATTATTTGTCGATGCGCTTCGCCAACGCGGTCCGTTCGTTGGGCATGGGCGTCGCCTACGCGATCGCCGCCGGCGCCCAGGGTGTGGCTACCTACGTCGTGCCTGCGACCGGCCGCGCCGTGGGTCTTGCCCACGCGATCGAGTTGTTCGTCGTCGCGTCCACCCTCGCCGTGGCGGCGGTGGCTGCACGGGAACCCCGCACCATGCCAGGAGAGGACATGACCGCCGTGTCGCCGTGAAGGCAAGAAAGCAAGGCCTGCTGTTTTGAAAAAAGCAGCAAGAAACTTTTACTCCCGGGTGCACGCTGCAAGAAACTCCGAGACAGCAGAACCAAAAGTTTTTTGCTGCTTTTTTTCAAAAAAGCAGGCCTTGCTTTCTTTCTTTGGGCCCAAGCCGAACAGTTGCGAGGAGGCACGGCCATGATCCTGTACGACCACCCGCTTTCGTCTTACGCCCAGAAGGTGAAGATCGCGCTCCGCGAAAAAGGCGTCGCGTTCGAGCGCATGTTGCCGGAGGATTTCGGCACCGGCCGGCGCGACACGGCGTTCGCCGCCGCTAACCCGCGCGGCGAAGTGCCCGTGCTGCTACCGGACGGCAAGACGCCGATCTTCGACTCCACCGTCATCCTGGAATACATCGAGGAACGCTGGCCCGAGCCGCCGCTGCTGCCTGCTGACAAGCTGGCGCGCGCGCAAGCGCGAATGACCGAAGACGTGTGCGACACACAATACGAAGCCGTCAACTGGGGTTTTGGCGAGCTGCTGTGGTTCCGGCGCGCCGATGGAGCGCTCGCGGAGACGCTGAAGGCAGCCGCGGCGCGCGACACGCAGGCACTGCAGCGGTGGCTCACCGAGCGGCTGGGAAATGCGGACTGGTTCGGCGGCGAACGCTTCGGTTGGGCGGACGCGGCGGCCGCACCGATGGTCAACCGGTCCGTACATTACGGACTCGGCCCGGATCGGGGCTCGCCGCTGACGCGGTGGCACGCGCGGTTGCGGGAGCGCCCGGCGGTGGCGGAGACGTTCGCCGAGTTCGACGCCGCCGCCGCCCGGATGGCAGCCGCGGCCGACTTCTATCGCACGGGCGGCCGCCGGCGGGAGTATCGCGATCACCGCTTGGAGTGGATGATCCGTGCTGGGGGGATCGACGTGGTGCTTATTGGGCTTCGCGAGAAAACGATTCGGTTTTCCTGGCCCGGATAAGGAAGCAAGCAGTTCTTTTTTGAAAAAAAGAACCAAAAAACTTTTGTTCCCTTGGGCGCGCGTTGCAGGAAATGACGGCGACAGCAGGACCAAAAATCTTTTGCTTCCTTTTTTCAGAAAAGAGCGCCTTGCTTTCTTACCCGTGATGCACCAGCACAAACCAATCCTGATGCGCCGTCTCTGTCGGTAGGCTGCGCGACGTTGCAGGTTCTGCCGACCCACTCTGTGCCACGATGTCGATCGTCAGACCGGCCACGTTGGCGAAGTCGCTCGTCAGGTGGATCGCTTCGTTGCTGATCGCGCCGCCCTTATAATCGATCACGTAGGTGCCGCTGGCGCTGCCCGCGGCGATCGGCCCGAAATTGCCGGCGGTGACGCCGCTGCCGGACAGGTCGCGCCCGTTGATGGTGCCGCCGTTCACCGTACTCTGCAGCGCGCCGCGCAGTGCGGCCGAGCCTGCAGCGCCGGTGTTTTCGACCTCGAAGTAGGCGGCGTGGCCTGCCGCCACCGCGATGGTGAGCGTGCCGTTCAGGTCCTGGATGGTGGTGCCGTTGACGCCCACGACGCTGAGCTGCGTGCCCTGACCGTCGATGGTGCCGGTGACGCCGGCGAACGCGTTGTAGGTGTTGCCGGTGCCGGCGGCAGTGTTGACGTAGTCGCCGGCCACCGTGAGCGTGGTGGAGCTGGTGTTCAGCGTGCCGCCGCCGATGGTCAGCGTGGAGACCGTGCTGTTGGCCGCGCCGTTGGCGCTGGCCAGCACGGCGGAGCTGCCCCTCGCACCGATGCTGAGCGCGCCGCCGGTGAGCGCAGCGGTGTCGGTGAAGCCGCCGTTGTCCAGCACCAGACCGGTGTTGTCCAGGCCGCCGGTAAAGGCGAGCGTGCCGCCGCTGACGGTGGCGATGGTGCCGCTGTTGGCGAACGGGTCGGCGATGGTGGCTGTACCCCGGCCGGTCTGTTCGAACAGCCCGGTGCTGGTGAACGTGCCGGTGCCGGTGAGCGAGGACACGCCGGCGATGTCGAACACCCCGGCGTAGGTGAGCGAATCCGAGATGGCCAGCGACGCCCGGTTGATCAACGCGATCTCGCTGACGGTGATGGGCGCGGTGTCGGCCAGGGTGAAGCGGTTGTCGTCAAGGCAGAGCGTGCCGGTGCCGGTGACGGTCCCGGTGATGGTGTCGCGGCCGGTCAGGTCCAGCGTGCCGCCAGTGGCACTCAGCGTGCCGGCGCTGGCCAACCCGCCGGCGAGCGTGCCGAAGCCGGAGAGCAGCGAGGTCGCCCTGTCGTTGAGCAGCTTGGAGGTGAGGTCGCCGCCACCGAGCAGGATGGTGCCGGCGTTGGAGATGCCCAGCGTGGTGGTGTAGGAGCGATCGCCCAGGACCTGCAGCTGCGCGCGTGCTGCGATGGTGGTCAGGCTCGCCTCGATTGCGGTGCCGCCGAAGCTGACCGACGCGCCGGCGCCGGAGAGGATCAGGTCGGCGGAAAGGGTTTTCACCGCGGCGCCGGTGATGCTCAGCGTGGCACCGTCGCCGCTGGCGACCGCCGCGTAGGTGCCGCCGGTGAGCACGCCCGCGGCGCTGTCGTTGGTCAGCGTGGCGCCGTTAGAAAAGGTGACGTTGCTGCCGTCATCGGCCTGGATCAGGCCGGCGTTGGTGTAGGTGCCATTCTGGATGGCCAGCCCGCCAGTGCCCACGCCGAGCAGCTTGCCGGTGGCGGTGTTTGCCCCGGTGCTGCCCAGGCTGATGGTCAGCCCGCTGGTGCCGGTCGACGAGATGGTGCCGGCGTTGACCAGCGTGAGCTGGCCGGCGCCGATTTGGCCGGAACCCTCGATGGTGTTGTTGACGTTGTCGAGCACGTCGGCGGTGGCGACGCCGTAGATGCGGTCGGCGGTGTTGGCATCCGAAAATGCGAGGATGCCGCCGCCGTTCAACGTCAGGGTCGGGCTGTTGATGACCAGGTCGCTGTCGTAGCCGGTGGAGTTCAGCCCGATGGTGCCCTCGTTGGTGATCGTGCCGAGCACAGTCATGGTGCTGCCGGTCGCCACTTCCAGCGCGCCCTTCAGCACCACGGCGTGCGCGGAGCCGTCGATCGTCGTCTGCCCGTTTGCGCTGAAGTCGCCGGTGCCGGTGCTCAGCAACAGGCCGCCCTGCACGTCGCCGCCGTTGAGGTAGATGGTGCTGCTTGCGGCCAGGATGGTGCCGGTGGCGTTGCTGACGGTGCTCTGCAGTGCCAGGCCGGCGGCACCGGTCGACTCGATCAGGCCGTCGTTGGTCACCACCGAACCGGTGCTGATGACGAGCTGGTTGCTGGCCCCTGTCGCGTCGATCACGCCGGCTGTGCCGTTGACGAGCGTGAGCTGGCCGGCGCCGATCTGGCCGGAGCCCTCAATAAGGTTGTTGAGGTTGTCGAGCACGTTGGTGCCGGACGCGCCGTATATGCGGTCTGCAGAGTTGTTGTCGGTGAGCTGGATCGTGCCGCCGCCGGTCAGCGTCACCGTTGGGCTGCCGACGATCAGGTCGCTGTCGTAGCCGGTGGAGTTCAGCCCGATGGTGCCCTCGTTGGTGATCGTGCCGAGCACAGTCATGGTGCTGCCGGTCGCCACTTCCAGCGCGCCCTTCAGCACCACGGCGTGCGCGGAGCCGTCGATCGTCGTCTGCCCGTTTGCGCTGAAGTCGCCGGTGCCGGTGCTCAGCAACAGGCCGCCCTGCACGTCGCCGCCGTTGAGGTAGATGGTGCTGCTTGCGGCCAGGATGGTGCCGGTGGCGTTGCTGACGGTGCTCTGCAGTGCCAGGCCGGCGGCACCGGTCGACTCGATCAGGCCGTCGTTGGTCACCACTGAACCGGTGCTGATGACGAGCTGGTTGTTGGCCCCCGTCGCGTCGATCACGCCGGCCGCGCCGTTGACGAGCATGAGCTGGCCGGCGCCGATCTGGCCGGAGCCCTCGATGAGGTTGTTGACGTTGTCGAGCACGTTGGTGCCGGACGCGCCGTATATGCGGTCTGCGGTGTTGTTGTCGGTGAGCTGGATGGTGCCGCCGCCGGTCAGCGTCACCGTGGGGCTGCCGACGACCAGGTCGCTGTCGTAGCCGCTGGAGTTCAGCCCGATGGTGCCGTCGTTGGTGATGGTGCCGAGCAGGGTCAGCGTCTCGCCGGTGTTCACCTCGACGGTGCCGAAATTGCTCAGGTTCTGCAGCGTGCTCTGGCTGGTGACCGCGAACGAACCGCCGCCGCTGCTCTCCAGCATGCCGCCGACGATTGTGGCGCCGTTCAGCTGTACCGTGCCGCCGGCAGAGAGGATGGTGGCGGTGCCGGCGTCGTCGATCACCGATTGCAGGATCAGCCCCTGGGGGCCCGCCGCTTCCAGCAGCCCGTTGTTCTGCAGCGAGCTGGTCTGAATGTAGAGCGCGTTGGCGGTGCCGGTGGCGCTGATGGTGCCGTCGTTGACCAGGTTGAGCTGGCCGGCGCCGATGGTGCCGCTGCCGGAGATGGTGTTGTTGAGGTTGACCAGGGTGTCGCCGGCGTTGCCGCCGTAGAGACGGTTGGCGGCATCCGCGTCGCCCAGCACGACGGACCCGCCGCCGGTCAGCGTGACCGTGCTGGTCAGCGTGCCGGTGGCGCCGAACACCACGTCGCTGTTGTAACCGGTGGATTGCACCGACAGCACGCCGGTGTTGTTCAGCGTGCCCAGCACGCTCAGCGTCTCGCCGGTAGCCACCACGAGGCTGCCGGCGTTGGTCACCTGGTGGGCGGTGCCGTCCAGTGTGGAGTGCGACTCCACCTGGACCGAGGACCCGGCAGTGCTGCTGAGCGTGCCGCCCAGGATGGTGGCGCCGTTGAGGAAGACGTTGCCGCCGTTGGCCTGTATTCTGCCGGTGGTGCCGTCGTTGATGGCGGTCTGCAGCACCAGCCCGCCGCTGCCCTTCGTCGCCTCGAAGATGCCGGCGTTGCTGGCGGTCAGGGACCCGGTGTTGATGATCAGCTGGTTGCTCGCGCTTGCGTCCACCAGGCCGCCTGCGTCGTTGGTGAAGGCGAGCGCCGTGCCGGCACCGATCTGCCCGGCGCCGACGATCTTGTCGTTCACGTTGACGAACTGGTCGCCTGCGGTGCCAGCCACGATGATGTTGTTGTCGTTGCCGTTACCCAACAGGATGGTGCCGGCGCCGTTCAGCGTGACTGTCGGGGCACCGATGACCAGCGCGCTGTTGTAGCCTGTGGAGTTCAGCGACAGCGTGCCGGCGACGGACAACGTGCTGGCAGCCGACGAGCCGACGGTGAGCGTCTCGCCGGTGCTGACGGCCAGCGTGTCAAGCTTGCCCAGGGTGAGCGCCTGCACCGCGTCGTTGGTAGACACCGCGATGGAGGCGGCCGAACTCGTGTTGATGGTCACAGTGTCGGACCCACCGGGAACGCCGTTGGGCGACCAGTTCGCAGCCGTGTTGAAGTTGCCGTCGCCGGCTGCGCCGGTCCAGGTATATGCGGTCATTGTTGTTCCCTCCGAATGCCATCAGCGCGGCTCGTTTCGAAGGCTGGCTAACATCATGGCATAAGCGTTCCCCACCAATCAGCGGTTGTTATTTGGGTGGGCCGTTTCAGTCTGCACGGCGATTGTGCATCCAGAAATCGGTGGTGGTTTTTATCACTGGCATCAAGCCTTCGTTGCAAGGTGTAGACTACTGCGTCCGGAGGGAGGCTGCCGGCGTCGGCTGATGCGAGGTGGGTTTGCAAGCGAAGCGAGAGGTCCCGGGACACGCCGCAGAAGATTCCGCGACAGCGATGCCAAAAGTTTTTTGTTTTTTTGCAAAAAGCAGGCCTTGCTTTCTTACTGAACCGTTAACATGCGACCACCACAACGAGAGCGGCCGACTTCACACTACCTGTCGGTCTAGTGGCATACTCATCGGTCGGCGTAACGTTTCTCCTCGCGGGCGTGATCAGGCCAGGCCTACCTGTTGCGGTTGAGGCCCTGACGTGTTGCGAGGCCGGCACGACGCGATGAGTCGTCGCACTTCTGCACGCACAATCTTAATCATTACGCGGTAACGTGTCGTAATCATCTTGACGTCTCTAAAAAGAGACGGTAGAAAAGACCATCGCTTTGCAACCGCTGCCCCGCTCGTTTGTATCCCAGCTTTTTCTTCCGGCGCCGATGGCGTGCGCGGCGTGGACACGTCGCGAAGAAATGCATGAGACCCACGAGAACGGGGTGCGGCTCACCTGTTACGGGACCGGACCATGATGACCAAGACCCTGTCGCTCGCGCTTTCCGCCGCTGTCTTGCTGGGCTTCTCGCCTGCTTCGGTCGCGTCCCCAACATTGGCTGCTAGCACGGTGGGAAAGCCTGCCGCCGCGTCCAGCTTCGCGGCCGGCCACCCTGCCGGTTCGGCTGACGTGCAAAGCTCCAAACAGGTCACGAGTTGGGTTGCCGCCAGCAACAGCTTCCCGCAATGGCTGGTGATCGACCTCGGTGCCATCTACAAGCTGAACAGCGTCAAGCAGGTCTTCGCCAACATTGACCTCTGGTCTTACAGGATCGAAGGCTCAAACGACGATTACGGGAACGACGCGTGGTGGACCACGCTGGCCGACAACAGTTCGGGCGTGCTCGGCCAGAGCTTCACCAGCACGGTCAGCGGCAGCTTCCGCTACCTGCGGCTCTACGTCACCGGATCAAAGAAAAACACAGCGAGCAGCATCGGACTGTCAGTCAACGGAACGCTGGTCACGCAAAGCTCCGCGTCGGTGCCGACGCCGAAACCGGCTGCAACCGGGGCCTACATTGTGGGCGCGCAGGCGTGTGATCTGTGGGCCAACAAGATGGATTGGCAGACCCTGAATGGCTACCCGGCCCGTGCCTCGATCATGGGCACCTACAACGAAGCATACGACGTCGCGACCGACTGGCAGATCAAGATGGCGGTTGAACACGGCATCTCCTTCCTGCAGCCATGCTGGTATCGCCTTGCCAACAACGAGGGTGCCAGCACCGTCATGGCGAGCTACGATCAGCTCCTGCAATCGATCGCCAACTCGGCGACGTATCGTAATTCGATCAAGTTCAGCATCGACTGGATCAACGTCGGCACCGGTTTGGGCGGCGCATCAGGGGTTGCCGACTTCGTCAACAACCTGGTTCCGTACTGGATCAACACCTACTTTTCAAAATCGAACTACCTCAAGTTCGGCGGCAAGCCGGTGCTGGCGATCTATGACTTCGAAACGTTCATCAGCCAGATGGGCAGCCTGGCCAACGCCCAGTCGGCCATACAGTCGTTTCGCAAAGCCGTCTCCAAGGCCGGCTTCGCTGGCCTGATCCTTGAAACCCAGCAATCAGGTTCCACCACGCCGGCAGATCACTGGGTGGTCGGGACCCGCGTGGCGTGGACGTCAAGTTCGGCAACTACTACACCAAGGACTACGCGCATACGAACGCGGATGCGGCCGCTGCCGGCTTCGACTTCGCCTTTGCCTACCACCTCCCAAGCTTCACCGACCTGATGGTGTCGCAAACACCGACCGACGCGCAGGCTACCAGCGAACAAGAGCAGGCATGGAGCAATTGGCTGCAGTACTCCGCGGTGCCGACAATCGTGACGGCGTCGATGGGCTGGAACGCCGCCCCCTGGGCGGAGAACAACATCAGCTGGAAGCTGACGACGGCTGACTATGAATCCTTACTGGTGTCGGCCAAGTCGGCGATGTCGGCGCGCCGCAGCGGCATGCCCACAAACATGATGCTGCTTGATAACTGGAACGAGTATGGCGAAGGCCACTACATCGCGCCGACACAGGGTGACTCCTACGGCTACCTGGATGCGGTGGGTGCGGTGTTCTCGCCGAACTGGCCGTCGGTCGTGCCCTCCAGCATAGACACGATGCCGAACGTGACGGCCATTCCGCAGATGCTGGCCCCGAGCGGCAGCGCAAACTAGTCGCTTCGGGGATTATGGGACAGGTAAGATCGTCCTGCGCCAAGTGTCCTGGTTTTGTCTTTCAACTTCCGGGGAGCAAGCAAGGCCTTCTTTTCTGAAGAAAAGAAGCAAAAGACGTTTGTCCCTGCTGTCGCGGAGTTTTCTGCAGCGTCCGCCCTAGAGTACAAAAGTTTTTTGGTCCTTTTTTCGAAAAAGAATTGCTTGCTTTCTTGTTGCCGGTTGAGACTACACGCTGTTGGCTTCACGCCGAGCATCCTCGTCCAGCAAAGCTTCGATCGACACCCTGAGCCACCTCAGACTACCACCCAGAGCCACCTGCACGTTTGACGCACCTGGCGTAAGGATGGTGCGTCCCCGGTGCTGAGGCGTGCTGTCCACCGACACTGTTCCTTTGACAAGGTAGGTCCGCTCGGGGGCTTGTGCCACGAGCACCGTGATCGCATCGTGAGGCAAGCAGCCGTCGATGCCTTCGGCCTCCCGGTAGTGGTCCATGTAGGCCGCGTGTGACCGAGCGATCAGCATTCCATGCTCGGTTCTGCTGTTTTGCTGATAGGCAGCCATTGTAGAGCGTGGAAGTTGCACCTTGCGGCAGAGGTCGAGTGGCACGATGGTGACAGGCAGGCCAAGGCCAAGCGTTATTCGCAACGCATCCGGATCGCAATAGGCGTTGAACTCCGCCGACGGCGTGATGTTGCCGACGTCGAAATACACCCCGGACATCAGCACGATACGTTCGACGGCGGACCCGTACCAGGCAACCAGACCGGGAATGTTCGTGGCCGGCCCTAGGCCGATCAAAACCACCGAGGAGACGGAACGCGGCGGCGTGCTGCCCAGCATGACGACCGGCGCGCCGGTCAGGCTCGCAACCAGGGCCTGGTCCATATGACCGGTGGCGCCTCCCAGTCCGTCCGAGCCGTGCACGTGGCGGGCGTCCCTGGTAAAGCCGTCTTGCGCACACGACGCACCGGTCAGCACCGTCCAGCACGCCGAGCGGCCGAGCAGCCCGCGGAACAGCAGCGCGTTGCGCGTCGCGATATCCACCGGAACGTTGCCAAAAACTGTCGAGATGGTCAGGTCGGTGCCGAACAGGCGGCTGGCGAGGAGGAGTGCGAGGCCGTCATCGACTCCCATGTCGGTATCGATGTGGACGTGCGTCAGAGGCTCACTCCCATACACTAGCTGCATTGCCTCGAACCCCGAGGCGTCGGGTCAGTCGATGCAGACCTCCCTGCGGTAAGGCAGGGCGGGTTGCGCGCCCGTCCGCGTCACACACACGCCGGACGCGGCGATACCGAGCAGGGCAGCCTGATCCAGTCCCATGTCCTCGCAGAGCCCTGCTACGAGCCCGCCGATGAAGCAGTCGCCGGCCGCCGTGGTGTCCCGCACGGGCACCACGCGGGCAGGCAGTACGCGCTCGCCGGATATGTCAGAAAGCAGCACGCCTTTGGCGCCCAGCGTGACCACGACGTTGGCAACGCCGCGCTCACGCAACGCGCGGGCGGCGGCGACGGCGGAGTCGTGGTCGTGCACGCGAATGCCTGTCAGGCGTTCGGCCTCGCTCTCGTTGGGAATCAGGTAGTCGACCGCGGACCACAGACCGGCCGGCAGAACCTCCGCGGGCGCCGGGTTGAGGACCACCCGGACGCCGCAGGATCGCGCCAACCGGGCTGCGCGGTCCACGGTAGCCACCGGCACTTCCAACTGCAGCACGACGAAGGCGGAGCGGCCGATGAGCCCGGACGCGGCGTCGACGTCGGTGTCGGCGAGCGAGAGGTTGGCACCTTGCGCCACCAGAATCCGGTTCTCGCCCGACGGTTCGACCATGATCATGGCGACGCCGGTGGGGCCCTCAGCGGTGCCGACATGTCCGACGTCGATGCCGTCGCGCCGCAAGGCTGCACGAAGCTGTGCGCCGAAACCGTCGTCGCCGACCTTGCCCACCATGGCAACGCGCGCGCCCATGCGGGCGAGCGCCACGGCCTGGTTGGCGCCCTTGCCGCCCTCGGCCACCGTGAAGCCGTCGGCGATGATCGTCTCGCCGGCGTCCGGCAGACGCGCCGCGCGCACCACCAGGTCCATGTTCAGGCTGCCGATCACGGTTGCGGAGCCGGCCAATGATTTCTCCAATTCAAAGTGAGCAAGGCCTGCTTGCTTGAAAAAAGCAGCAAAAAACATTCGGTAAGGCCGTGGTCGAGCTTCCCTCAGCGAATAGCCAAGAAAACACAAGTTTTTTGGTTCTATTTTTCAAAAAACAACTGCTTCCTTGCCTAAAACTTGTAAGCCAGCTCCACGCCCGCGGTCAGCGGCAGGTTCGTCGAAACACGCGTCAGCGACGGGATGATCCAGCTAAACGAGGTGGTGTTGATGCTGAGCTCGGCGTGCTTGTTCGTCGCGTTGTCCACGAACAGGAACGCCGACCAGCGTGGCCCGACGAGGCCGCCGCGAATGCTGATGAGGTCGTAGGGTTGCAGCTTTTGGTAGCGATAGGAGATGTCGGTGGAGGTGCCGACATAAGAGTTCGACAGCCTGCCGACGAACTCGTAGTCGTCGTTGATCGGCGTGCGATACGTCAGCACCGTGCTCTCGGTGTAGTCGGGGATGTTGAGGATCGGCGTGCCAACTACCAGCGCAGGGTCGGCAGCGGTGAGCGTCGGGTTCACGCTGGTCAGGGCTGCGTGGGTGTAGGTGCCGCTGAACGACAGCGTCAGGTCCGGCGTCAGGCGTGCGGAGATCTCCAACTCGGGCCCATAGGATTCTGCGTTGCCGGCGTTCTGCGTCAGCGGGTAGCCGCAGGTTTGGTTGACGAGCTGCTGCACATTCGACCAACGGATGTAATAAACGTCGGCGTTCACCGTCAGCCGGCCGTCGAACAGGCGAGCCTTTTCGCCCAGTTCGTAGTTCCAGATGGTGTCCGGCTTGTACACCTCGTTGGTCAGCGTGCAGCCGATCGAGGTGGGGATGGGAAGGTTCACGCCACCTGGACGAAAACCCTTGGCAATCTCGGTGTAGATCGTCAGGTCCGGGTTCGGCTGGTAGGCGAGGTTGAACTTCGGCGTCACGCCGCTGGCGGACGTGCTGTACTTGGCGCTCGTCGGTGCGGCGTTGCCGGACGTGGTGCCGATCCCGCTCTCCTGCTCGTAGACGTTGGTGTCGTAGGAGAAGTAGCGCAGGCCGGCGGTGAAGGTCAGCGTTGGGAGTATCTTGTAGGAGCCCTCGCCAAACACCGCGTACTGGTCGACGTGATACGGGTTGTTGGCGTCGTAGATGATGCCGTCCGGGTTGGCCGCTGCACCGCCGACGGAGAGGTAGGCGTCGCCCGGCGCGTGGTTGGTGTCGCGAAAGATCGATTCCAGGCGGCTATAGAACACGCCCACCAGCCATTTCAGGCGCGTGTTGCCGGAGGAGGCAAGTCGCAGCTCCTCGCTGAACTGGTCGGAGATGTCCTCCTCGGTAAACGTCGTCGGCACGAAGCCGGCCGGCGACAGGCCGAAGGAGTTGAGCAGGCTGTAGATGGCTTCCGAGGCGTCCTGTGTCTGCCGCTCGTCGCGCTCCCAATAGGACGTGGCAGAGGTCAGCGTCGCGAAATCCAAATTGTAGTTCAGCGTCGTGCTGAACAGCTTGAAATCGTCCGAGAACGGCTCGGCCAGGTTGTAAGGCTGGTAGTGCGCGAGCGAGCTGGAACCGGGCGGCAGGTCGAATTCGTTGTAGCCGCCCATGTCGATGCGCTGGAACAGGAAGGTGGTGTCGATCGAGAGGTCCGGCGTGGGCGTCAGCAACAGGCTGGCGCGCGCTGCCTGCAGGTGCTCGTCGTTGACGTTCGGGATTGTGTGGGACGGCTCGCCGGTGACGTTGCCGCGCGTGCACGCGAGGTATGGCGCGCAGGACGGGCTGGGGTTGGTGGGGTAGGGGAACGGCGTGTCGACGATGCGGTCTGCCCAGCCGCTGATGTACTTTTCCTCGGCGACGATGCGCAGCGCCACCTTGTCGTTGACGATCGGAATGTTGACCGCGATCTTTCCCGTCGGGTTCACGCCGCCACCGGCGGTGCCGGACAGCGTGGTGTCGACCTGCCCGTAAATGCCCTTGTAGTCGGGCGGGTTGGTCAGCAGCTTGATGGTGCCGCCCATCGAGCCGGCGCCGTACAGCGTCCCCTGCGGCCCACGCAGCACTTCGACGCGGTTGAGGTCGAACAGGTCGGGGTCGATGACCACCTTGCCGTTCAACGATGCGGCCGGCGGTGTCAGCGGAGTCTCGTCGAGATAGAAGCCGACGGTGGGAGAGGACCCGCCCGACGAGGACAGGCCGCGCGCCTCCAGCTCCGTCTGTCCCGGGCCGGAGCTGCGCAACGAGAGGCCGGGCGTGGTGTCGACGAGTTGGTTCACCGTCGTGATGCCGGCCTGCTGCAATTGCCGCCCGGACACCGCGGTGATGCTCAGCGGCGTGTTCTGCACGGTGGAGGCGCGCTTCTCCGCGGTGACCACCACCTCCTCGATCGCCGTGGTGGCGGGCTTGGCCGCGACCTTGGCTTGGCTGGCGGGCGTGGTGGTGCCTGGCGGCGGAGACGAGGCGGGCGGCGTTGCCGTTTGGGCATGTGACAGGCCGGCAGGCGCCGCGCACAGCAACGTCAAGACAAAGCCACGTCCCAGGATGGTCTCACCTCTGCTCGACATTGCGGCTGCTCCGTTTCGCCCGCGGCGCGGGCATCAAAAGGTGTCAAACGACGCGGCCGATCCTGTAAAGCAGAAAGATCCGCTGCGACTTGTCGAAGCCACGACTTCTTGTCTCGCACAAACCGGCACGAGCCGGTGTGTCGACTGCAAAACTTACCTGTTCCCCACTGGACCTATCGCGAGCCACCCGGCTGGCCTCCGCACGCGCGAAGGCTAGGCTGGTGCCGTTGTCTTGGTGTCTGCAGCTCGCCGACCCCCGCGAACAATCGATCCCCTCGAGCCCGGATCGTGACGGATCAGCTTTCCGGATGTCAAGAATGAATTGGTTCATTCTTGGCCGAAAAGCATGGTTTCTGTCTGACTGGATGCCGGGTTTGCACGCCGCCTGGTCAATACAGGGAGCAATAGACTACAATATAGGCAAACCCAGTAGGCGATGGCGGGCGGTATACTGGCCCAGCCGAGCCTGTTCGAACCGTTTCAACTTTGGGCTTGCGGGTGGCCCGTCTGGTATGCTGTTCTTCGGGCCTGACGCGATGCCGGCCAGCATGATGCGGCTTGCTGATCGTCAGGTCCGAGCCTGACCGCGACGGTTTCGTCCGCCGTGGCCGGTGCTTAGTCACCGCAATGTCGAAGGAGCGTGTCTTGGCAAGCTCGGAAAACCTCATCCTCAACACCGACAACTACAAACACTGCCACTACGCGCTGTATCCCGAGGGCACGGAGTTCGTCTCGAGCTACGTCGAGTCGCGCGGCGGGCTCTACCCGGTGACGATGTTCGTGGGCTTGCAGGCGTTCCTGAGGGAGTACCTCATGAATCCGATCACGCTTGAGCAGATCGACGAGGCGGAGTTCCACTGCCGCGAGATCGGCATGCCGTTCCGCAAGGAGAACTGGCTCGGCGTGCTCAACGACCACGGCGGCTACCTGCCGGTGGAGATCGAGGCGGTGGCCGAAGGCACCGTGCTGCCGCCGCGCAACGTGCTGGTGCAGGTGATCAACACGGATCCAAGATACTACTGGGTCACCAGCTTCTTCGAAACGGCGCTGCTGCGCGCAGTCTGGTACCCCACCACCATCGGCACGATCAGCTGGATGGCCAAGGCGGTGATCAAGCACGCGCTGGACCAGACGTCGGACAACCCGGGCATCCTGCGTCACATGCTGCATGATTACGGTGCGCGCGGCGTGAGCTCGCGCGAGTCGGCCGCCCTCGGCGGCCTCGCCCACCTCGTCAACTTCAACCAGAGCGACACTGTGCCGGGTGTCACCGCGTCCAAGCGTTACTACAACCACGTCGCACCGGCGTTGTCCGGCCCGAACTCCGAGCACGCCTCCTTCACCGCCTGGGGCGTGAACGGCGAGGCGGCTGCGATGCGCAACATGATCGAGCGTTACCGCAGCTACGGAGTCGTCATCCTGCTGACTGATTCCTACGACCACGAGAACGCGGTGAAGAACATCATCGGCGGCGAGCTGAAGGAGCTGATCCAGGCAGGTCCTGGCCTCATCGGCGTGCGGCCGGATTCGGGTGATCCCGTGCAGGTGACGGCGGACACCACCGGGTGGCTGATGGAGAGCTTCGGCTACACCGTCAACAAGAAGGGCTACAAGATATTGCCGGATTACGTACGCGTGGTGCAGGGCGACGGCATCACGCTGGAGAGCCTGCGCGACATCTACGTCGAGATGACCCGCCGCGGTTTTGCTGCCGACAACGCGGTGTTCGGCATGGGCGGCGGGCTGCTGCAACACTGCAACCGCGACACGATGAACTTCGCGCAGAAGACCAGCGCTGTGAAGATAAAGGGGACCTGGGTGGACGTGTTCAAGCAGCCGTCCGGCGCCGCCTTCAAGGCGTCCAAGCGCGGCCGGCTCGGCCTGACGTTCGTCGATGGCGAGTACCGCACCGTCGCGCGCGATACGATCGCGTTGGGGGAGAACCTGCTGCAGCCGGTGTTCCGCAACGGCAAGCTGCTGAAGATGTGGAACTTCGCCGACCTGATCGAGCGCAGCGAGCGGCCGGTGCCTGACGCCTACACCGCTTCCTTCCTGGCGCCGATGGTGGCGGCAAAGGCTGCCGCCGCCGAGTAGTCGGAGCCTACCGCCGCCTGGATGGCGCCGCGCCAAAACACAAAAGAGGGTGCTGATGAAAGACTACGATCCGCAGGCGACAAACGCCCGGCGCTACCCGCGCGTGATCACCATGACGCAGATCGCCGCTCTGCCGCGGCTGCCGTTCAACACCGGCATCGGCACGTCGATCTTCCTCTCGCAGGAGCGTGACGACGCGCGCCACTTCCGCCAGGGCGTCTGCGTGCAGGAACCCGACCACCTGCCGTACAACTGGAAGCAGGCGGATTTCGACGAGACGCATTACTGCCTGAAGGGCAAGATCCGGTTGCACGTGAAAGACGCCGCCGGACGCGGGATCGTCCTCGAGGCCGGGCCGGGCGAGCACATCTACCTGCCGGGCGGCTACGAGTACACGCTGGAGGCGAGCGGCGTGGCCACCGAGTTCTTTTGGACCAGTGGCCCATCGCCGCGCTTCGGCTTGGCCGAACTGCCCGAGTTCAGCGCCGCGCTCACCAAATCGAGGGGAGACGACGCGCATGGCTGACGCTGACACGATCGGCAGCCGGATGGACCCGATCCACGGCATGAAGGGCGCCAAGCGCTGGGCCTACATCACCCGGCAGAAGACCATCCGCGTCGCCACCGTCAACGAAGATGGCAGCCTCTATTTGTCACCTTTGTGGTTCGTGGTGCACGACAAGCGCATTTTCCTGCCGCTGGACGCCGGCAGCAGGCACGCCACCAACAGCCAGGCCGGCCGAGCGCTGGCAGCGGTGATCGACAGCGGCGACGAGTACGCCACGGTGCACGGCATTCGCTTCACCGGCGCGCTGAAGCCGGTGGAGGATGCGGCCTTTTTCGACCAGGCGATGGCGATGATCTTCGAGAAGTACTTCTACGACGGACACCCGTATGCCGAGAGCTACTTCCAATTTGGAGCGGCTGCCGGCCGCCGAGTCGTCGAGCTGGTCACCCAGAAGGCGGTCGGCTGGGACATGCGCGAGACGTCGCTGCCGACCGTGCCGGAAGCGCGCGTTCTGCCCGACTTCGTCACCGACCGGCTGCTCGGCGGCTGATCTCAAACAAACCGCGGCACGGCAACTGCCATCGGGGAAGACATGACTGGCGAACGACTATTGTTTGTGGGTGAATCCTGGGTGAAGCACACGACCCACATCAAGGGGTTCGACCAGTTCACCTCCGTCGAGTACGAGGAGGGAGCGTCGGTCTTCCTCGGTTGCCTCGACGAAGGCGGTTTTGCCACCGACTACGTGCGCGCCCACGAGGTCTCCGCGCGGTTCCCAAGCACGCAGGCGGATCTTGCCGCCTACGACGCCGTCATCCTCAGCGACATTGGGTCGAACTCCTTCCTGCTCACCGACGAGACGTTCCTGCGTTCGGCAGTCGGCGCCAACCGGCTGCAACTGCTGGCCGACTTCGTGCGAAGCGGTGGCGGGCTGGTGATGGTCGGCGGCTACATGTCGTTCACCGGCATCGACGGCCGCGCGCGCTACGCGATGAGCCCGATTGCAGACGTCCTGCCGGTCGAGCTGCTGCCCTACGACGACCGGATCGAGGCGCCGCAGGGGCTGGCACCCGAGCTTTGCGCGCCGGGCCACGCGGCCATCGGCGAGACGCCTTCCGGCTGGCCGATCCTGCTCGGCTACAACCGCACCATCGCCAAGCCGGACAGCACCGTCATCGCGACGGTGGGCGGCGACCCGCTGCTGGTGGTGGGCGAGCACGGCGTCGGCCGGGTGGCCGCCTTCACCTCGGATCTGGCACCGCATTGGGCACCGCCGGAGTTCCTGCGCTGGCATGGTTACCCGACGTTGTGGACGTCGCTGCTGCGCTGGGCGTGCCGGCAGCAGGCCGGTTAGTGACGTGGGGGCGCGCGGACGACATCGCTGTCTGCCACAGCAACCTTCGGCTGGTGAACGCGGTCGCGTGGGACGCGGCACTGTGCAAGGCCGGCGTCCGCCGGATAGGCAGCGCGAGGTCAGCGTTCGCCGGGTCGGCAACCGAGGTCGGCGCGCACCGGGTCTGCAACCCATGCCATGCTGCGCTGGTTCGCTTCGAAAGGTCAGCCCGCGCCGGTTCGGCACCGAAGTCAGCGTGCGCCGGCTCGGCGCAGGGGAGACGTTCTTCGACGTATTCGACAACGTTTGCGGAGAGGCCGTCTGCGTCACCCGCAGCACCTGCGCGCCCGCCGGCAATGACGGAGCTGACCGCGCCCGTTCCGCTATGCCGCGGGCCAGCGTGCCGCACTTCGCGCCTGTTTCACTGACGATGCGAGGACCACGCGCATGAGGATCGGCTACAAGGCCTCCGCCGAGCAGTTCGCGCCGCGCGCGCTGCTCGACTTCGCCGTGCTGGCCGAGGAGCTCGGCTTTGAGTCCTGTTTCGTCAGCGACCACTTCCAGCCGTGGCGCCACACCGACGGCCACGCGCCGTTCGCGTTTTCCTGGATGGCCGCGCTGGGCGAGCGCACGCGCGCCATGCAGATCGGCACCAGCGTGGTGACGCCCACTTTCCGCTACCACCCCTCCGTCGTCGCCCACGCGGTGGCCACCCTGGCGGTGCTCTACCCCGGCCGGCTGCTGCTCGGCGTGGGCACCGGCGAGTCGCTCAACGAGGTGCCGTCCACCGGCGTCGCCTGGCCCAACTTCAAGGAACGCGAGGCCCGGCTGCGCGAGGCCGTGCAGCTGATGCGCCTGCTGTGGAGCCAGGAGCGGGTGACGCACCACGGCACCTACTACCGCACCGAGAACGCGACGCTGTACGACCGCCCGGACACGCCGGTGCCGATCTACCTCGGTGCCTCCGGCCCGAAGGCGGCGTTCACCGCCGGCGAGCTGGGCGACGGCTTCATCTGCACCAGCGGCAAGGCGCCCGCGCTCTACGCCGACACGCTGATCCCCAACGTGCAGGCCGGGCGCGCGCAGTCCGGCCGGCCGGGCAGCTACGACATGATGATGGAGATCAAGCTGTCCTTCGACACCGACCGGCAGGCAGCGCTGGAGAACACCCGCCCCTGGGCCGCGCTGTCGCTCTCGCCGGAAGAGAAGACCGGCGTGGAGGACCCGATGGAGATGGAACGGCTTGCCGACGCGCTGCCGCTGGACCGCTGCGCCAGCCGCTGGATCGTCACCACCGACGCTGACGAGGTGGTCGAGCGCGTGCGGCCCTACGTGGCACTGGGTTTCCGCCACCTGGTCTTCCACGCGCCCGGCCCCGACCAGGCGCGGTTCCTGCGGCTGTTCGCCGAGTCCGTGGCCCCCCGGCTGCAGGCCGCTTTCTGACGATGACGCCGCAGGCCGCCTGATGACGCAGACGCTCACCGCCACCGCGCTGCGGCTGCCGCTCGTCCGCCCGGGAGACGACCTCGCCGGCCTGCTCGCCGACGCACTGTCGGACGTGACGCTGGCCGCCCAGGACGTGCTGGTGGTGGCGCAGAAGATCGTCTCCAAGGCGGAGGGGCGCTACGTCCGGCTGGCCTCGGTTTCGTGCACGGACGCTGGGCGCGCAATGGCCGCGCGGCTGGACAAGGACCCCGCTTTGGTCACGCTGGTGCTGCAGGAAGCCGACCACGTGGTGCGCGCCGAGCGCCAGGCGCTGATCGTGCGCCACCGCCTCGGCTACGTCATGGCCAACGCCGGCATCGACCAGTCCAACCTCGACCCCGCGGCCGAGGACGGGCCGGCCGTGCTGCTGCTGCCGGAGGACCCGGACGCCTCCGCCGCGAAGCTTCGCCACGGGCTGGGCGAGCGTGTGGGCGTGCGGCTGCCGGTGATCGTCAGCGACAGCTTCGGCCGGCCGTGGCGGCGCGGCAGCGTCGGCGTGGCGCTAGGGGTCAGCGGCCTGCCGGCTGTGCTGGACCTGCGCGGGGCGGCGGATTTGTTCGGCCGCGCTCTGCAGATCACCCTGTCCGCCTTTGCCGACCAGATTGCCAGCCTGGCCTGCCTGCTGATGGGCGAGGGCGCCGAGGGGGTGCCCGCGGTGCTGGTGCAGGGCCTGTCCTGGTCGGCCGAGCCGGGCACCGGTGCCGATCTGCTGCGCCCGGCACAGGAGGATCTGTTCCTGTGACCGGCACCGTGCTGGCCCTGTCCGGCGGGGTAGGCGGCGCCAAGCTGGCGCTGGGCCTGATGCACGCCCTGGCCGACGAGGGGAGTCCGGCCTCCGACCTGCTGGTGGTGGCCAACACCGGCGACGACTTCGTCCACCTCGGGCTGCACGTCTCGCCTGACATCGACACGCTGCTCTACGTGCTTTCCCGCCGCGACGACCCGGAGCGCGGCTGGGGCAGGCGGGAGGAAAGCTGGCAGTTCATGGCGGCGCTGCGCGAGCTGGGCGGCGAAGACTGGTTCCAGTTGGGCGACCGCGACCTCGCCTTGCACGTGGAGCGCACCCGCCGGCTGCACGCCGGCCAGAGCCTCTCTGAGGTGACCAGCGCGGTGGCCGAGCGGTTCGGCATTGCCGCCCGCCTGGTGCCGATGACCGACGATCCTGTCCGCACCCGCGTGCAGTGCGGCGACGGCTGGATGGGCTTCCAGGAATGGTTCGTCGGCGCGCGCTGCGAACCGGCGGTGCGCTCGCTGGACTTTGCCGGCGCCCAGGCGGCCCGCCCGCAGCCGCAGGTCCTGACCGCCCTGGCGGACCCGGCGTTGCGCGCGGTGGTCGTCTGCCCGTCCAACCCGCTGCTCAGCATCGGCCCGATCCTGGCGATGCCGGCGCTGCGCGACGCGCTTGCCGCCTGCACGGCGCCGGTGGTGGCCGTCTCGCCGATCATCGCCGGCCAGGCGGTGCGCGGCCCGACGGTCAAGCTGATGCGCGAGCTGGGCCTGGTCGCCGACGCGGCGGGGGTGGCGCAGTTCTACGACGGCCTGATCGGCGGCTACGTGCTCGACACGGCGGACGCGGCGCTGGCCTCCGGGTTGCCGCGCCTGGCGACCGTTGCGCTGCCGACGCTGATGACCACCCTGCAGGACCGCGTGCGGGTGGCCGCCGCCACCCTGGCTCTGGCCGACGCCATGCGGGACGGCAGGGTGGCGGCATGACCGCGTATGGCACCTGGGCGGCGGTTCCGGTGAAGAGCCTGGCCCACGCCAAGCAGCGCCTGGCGCCGGTGCTCTCGCCCGGCCAGCGACGGCGCCTGGTGCTGGCAATGCTGCACGACGTGCTGGACGTGCTGGCCCGCACGCCCGGCCTGGCCGGCGTGCTGGTGGTCAGCCCCGATCCGGACGTGCTGGCGCTGGCCGCCGTCTACGGCGCCACCCGCCTGGCCCAGGCGGGCGATGTGGGGCTGCCGGAGTCGGCCGACGCAGCCGCCCGGGCCGCCGCCACTTACGGCGCCGATTGCATCATGGTGGTGCCGGCCGACCTGCCGCTGGCCTGCCCGGCGGACTTCCTCGCCATGCTCGCCGGCCCTGCGCCCGGCTGCGTGCCCGGCTGCGTCATCGCGCCGTCGGCGGATGGCAGCGGCAGCAACTGCGTGAGGCTGCCTCTGCCCGCGGCGATCGGCTTCCAGTTCGGCCCCGGCAGCTTCCGCAAGCACCTCGACGCCACACGGGCAGCGGGGCTGGCCACCAGGGTCGTCCACCGTGCAGGCCTGGCGCGCGACATCGACGAGCCCGGCGACCTCGCCCGGTTACGCGGCGCGACGGCTGGCGCCCATGTCCGCCAGGTCCTGGCCACCCTGGAGCCAACGCGCGACGCGCTCAGGCCGGCCTGCATGGAGCGCCTGCCATGACTGCGGACCTGCTGCGGCGCGCGCTGGACGGCCACCTGCCCAACGCTGGGGAAGCGGCCGCGCTGGCGGCGTGCGACGACACACAAGCGATGCTGGGCGTGGCGGCGGAGCTGCGCGACAGGGGGTTCGGCGCTTGCGTCACCTACTCGCGCAAGGTTTTCATCCCGCTTACCCGGCTGTGCCGCGACGTTTGCCACTACTGCACCTTTGCCACTCCGCCCAGGCCCGGCCAGGCGGCCTACCTGGCGCCTGACGAGGTGCTGGCCATCGCCAGGGCCGGCGTCGCGTCCGGCTGCCGGGAGGCGCTGTTCACGCTTGGCGACAAGCCGGAGCTGCGCTGGGACCAGGCCCGCGCCGAGCTGGCCGCCCTGGGGCACGCGACCACGCTCGGCTACCTCGCCGCGATGGCCAGGATGGTGGCCGAGCAGACCGGGCTGCTGCCGCATCTGAACCCGGGCGTGATGACGGCGGCGGATTTCGCGGCCCTGCGGCCCTGGGCGGCCTCCATGGGGCTGATGCTGGAAGGCTCGGCGGCGCGTCTGGCCGTCCGCGGCGGGCCGCATTTCGGCAGCCCGGACAAGGCGCCGGCCGCGCGCCTGGCCTGCATCGCCGCGGCTGGCGAAGCCAGGGTGGCGTTCACCAGCGGCATCCTGATCGGCCTGGGCGAGACCCGCGCCGAGCGCATCGACGCGCTGCTCGCCCTGCGCGCGCTGCACGAGCGGCACGGCCACCTGCAGGAAATCATCGTGCAGAACTTCCAGCCGAAGCCCGGCACGCGCATGGCGGCGCACGCGGCACCTTCCTGCGAGGACCACCTCTGGACCATCGCCGCCGCCCGTATCGTGTTCGGCCCGGCGATGTCGGTCCAGGCGCCGCCGAACCTGGCGGCGGGCGGGCTGGAGCGCTACGTCGCCGCCGGCATCAACGACTGGGGCGGCGTCTCGCCGGTCACGCCAGACCACGTAAACCCCGAGGCGCCGTGGCCGCACGTGGGCGCGCTGCGGGAGGCCACCGCGCAGGCCGGCAAGGTGCTGACCCAGCGCCTGACCATCTACCCGGATTACGCCCGGAACGCCGCCGCCTGGACCTCGCCGCCGATGCGCCGGCTGGTCCTGCGCGCCAGCGACTCGGCCGGCCTGGCGCGCGAGGATGCCTGGCGCCCCGGCGCCGAAGTGCCGCCGCCTGCCGACCGCCCGCTGACCCCAAAGCCGCGCCCGGCGTTCGCCGCGCTGCTCGCACGCGCGCGGCGCGGCGCTGCGCTGGAGGAGGCCGACATCGTGCGCCTGTTCGCCGCCCGCGGGCCAGAGGCGGCGGCCGTGTGCGACGCCGCCGACGCGCTGCGGGCGGAGACCTGCGGCGAGACGGTCAGCTACGTCGTTACCCGCAACATCAACTACACCAACGTGTGCACCTACGCCTGCCGCTTCTGCGCGTTCTCGAAGGGCGACACCCACGCCGACCTGCGGGGCGCGCCCTACGATCTGGACCGGGGCGAGTTCTCCCGCCGCGTCCGAGAGGCCTGGGACAGGGGTGCCACCGAAATCTGCCTGCAGGGCGGCATCCACCCGGCCTACGACGGCAACACCTACCTGCAGTTACTGCGCGCGGCGCGCGAGGCGGCGCCGGACATACACGTGCACGCCTTTTCGCCGCTGGAGGTGGCTCACGGGGCGCGCACGCTGGGCTTGTCGCTGGAGGCCTATCTCGGACGGCTGAAGCAGGCAGGGCTGTCCACCCTGCCGGGCACCGCCGCCGAGATACTCGACGACGAGGTGCGCGCCGAGCTCTGCCACGACAAGCTGTCCACGGACGACTGGTTTGCGGTGATGCGGGCGGCCCATGGCCTGGGCCTGCGCAGCACGGCCACCATCATGTTCGGCCACATCGAGGCGCCGGTGCACTGGGCGCGGCACCTGCAGCGCGTGCTGGACCACCAGCGCCGGTTCGGCGGCTTCACCGAGTTCGTGCCGCTGCCGTTCGTGGCGCGGGAGGCTCCCATCTACCGCGCCGGCCAGGCGCGCATGGGGCCGACCTGGCGCGAGGCGATCCTGATGCACGCCGTCGCCCGCCTGGTGCTGCACGGCGCCGTGGGAAACATCCAGACGTCCTGGGTGAAGATGGGACCATTGGGTGCCGCAGCCGCCCTGCGGGCCGGCGCCAACGACCTCGGCGGCACGTTGATGGACGAGAGCATCACCCGCGCCGCCGGCGCCGTGCACGGCCAGGAGATGCCGCCTTCGCGCATGGAGGAGATCATCCGCCACGCCGGCCGGCAGCCGCGCCAGCGCACCACGCTGTACGGTCGGCCGGGTGCCGAGCGTGTGGCCGCATCCTTCGCGGCCGCAGGCATGGCCGAGAAGGTCAACACCAGGCTGCCGCGCAAGAGCGAGCCCCGGCAGGACTGGGCATTGTCGTAACAAGACCACATTGGAGAACACCGCATGAGCAACCACACGAAGTTCTACATCGACGGCGCCTGGGTGGACCCGGCAGAGCCGCATCTGCTCGACGTGGTGGACCCGTCCACCGAGGCGGTGTTCACGCAGATTTCCGCCGGCAGTGCTGCCGACGTGGACCGTGCGGTGGCTGCCGCCAAGCGCGCATTCGGCGGTTTCTCGACCACAACCGTTGCCGACAGGCGCGAGCTGCTCGCCAACATCAGCCGCGAATATGCCAAGCGCTACAGCGACATCGCCGAGGCGGTGTCGCTCGAGATGGGCGCGCCGCTGGCCTTCGCGCATGCCGCGCAGGCGTGGATCGGCGGCGCCCACCTCGACGAGATGGTGCGGCTGCTGGGCGAGTACAAGTTCGCCTGGATGCGCGGCACCACCCGCATCGTCAAGGAGGCGGTGGGCGTCGTCGGCATGATCACGCCGTGGAACTGGCCGCTGAACCAGATCGCCTGCAAGGTGGCCCCGGCGATCGCCGCGGGTTGCACCATGGTGCTCAAGCCGAGCGAGCTCTCGCCGGTCAACGCGATCATCTTCGCCGAAGTCATGCACGCGGCCGGCGTGCCCGCCGGCGTCTTCAACCTGGTCAACGGCGAGGGCCACGTGGTGGGTGCGGCGATGTCGTCGCACCCCGACATCGACATGATGTCGTTCACCGGGTCCACGCGTGCCGGCATCCTGGTAGCCGAGGCGGCGGCCAAGACGGTCAAGCGCGTGCACCAGGAACTCGGCGGCAAGTCGGCGAACATCCTGCTGGAGGATGCGGCGTTTTCGACTGCGGTGGCCAAAGGTGTGGCGCAGTGTTTCGGCAACAGCGGACAGACCTGCAACGCGCCGACGCGCATGCTGGTGCCCGCCTCGCGCCAGGCAGAGGTGCTCGAGCTAGCACGCGAGGCGGCCGCCGGCTTCGTCGTCGGCGACCCGCGCAGCGCCAACAGCAACCTCGGCCCGGTGGTCAGCAAGATGCAGTACGAACGCATCCAGGCGTTGATACAGGCAGCGCTCGACGAAGGCGCGTCGCTGGTCAGCGGCGGGCCAGGACTGCCGGACGGCCTCTCGCGCGGCTACTACGTCAAGCCGACGGTGTTCGGCAACGTGACGCCGCAGATGCGCATCGCACGTGAGGAGGTGTTCGGGCCGGTGCTGGCGGTGATGCCGTATGCGAGCGAAGCCGACGCGATCGAGATCGCCAACGACAGCGAGTTCGGGCTTGCCGCCTACGTGCAATCGGAGAACCTCGAGCGCGCACGCAAGGTCGGTATGCAAATGCGTGCGGGTACCGTCTATTTGAACTATCCCGAGTTCGACATCGGAGCGCCGTTCGGCGGCTACAAGAAGTCCGGCAACGGTCGCGAATGGGCGGAGTTTGGCCTTGACGACTTCCTGGAAGTCAAGGGCATCGCCGGCTACGCCTGACGGCACGCGGCGGGGTGCCGCAGTGCTGGCCGCATCCCGCCGCTATCCACGCCGTTCATCGAGACGTCAGTTCAACTTGGAGCGACAGTGCAGAAGACTACCCTGCAGGGCACACGGCGTCGCTCCACCATACGCGACGTGGCGCGCGGCGCCGGCGTGTCTGTCGGCACCGTCAGCGCGGTCATCAACAACTCCGCCAACGTTACCGAGAAGAACCGCCAGCGCGTCCTGCAATGCATCGCCAGCCTGGATTACGAGCCCAACACCGCCGCGCGCAGCCTCAAGCGGCAGTTGAGCTCCTCGATCGGGCTGATCGTTCCAGACCTGCAGAACCCGTTCTTCGCCTCCGTGGCGGGCGGGGTGCAGGCCTACGCGCAGTTGCACGACGTGCTGATGGTGCTCGGCACCACCGGGTCCGAAATGCGCTGGGAGGACTACTACGCGCAGAGCCTGCGGACGCGGCGGCTGGACGGCATGATCCTGCTTTCCGGCTCCGGCAAGCCGACGGCGGGACTGATCAAGCTTGTCGAGTCCGGCTCGGTGGTATTCGTCGACGAGTGCGTTCCCGGGTTGGAGGCGCCTTTCGTCAGCGCCTCCAACCGCACCGGCGCGCGGCTGGTGGCGCAGGAAGTTCTGCAGGCAGGCCATCGCAACATCGCCATCGTCGCAGGGCCGCTGTGGCTATGGACGAGCCAGCAGCGCCTGGCGGGATACCGCGAGGCGGTGGCAGGCATCGGCCACGACCCGGACACGATCCCGGTGGTCAGCGGCGACTACACCGAAGAGTCCGGCTACAGCGCCACCAGGTCGATTTTGGAAAACCCGCGAACGGCAGGTGTGACCGCCATCATCTACGGCAACGACCTGATGGCCGTCGGTGGCAGCCGGATGCTGCGGGAGGCAAAGAAGCGCGTGCCGAAAGACATCTCGATTGTGGGTTTCGACGACATCCTGTCCTCGACTTACGTCTCGCCGTCGCTCACCACCGTCGCCCAGCCAGGCTACGAGATGGGCCGCGCGGCTTCGCACCTTCTGTTGCACAAATTGGGCCTGGTGGACGAACCGGAAACCCTGCGGTTCGAGACAGAACTGAAGGTGCGCAGTTCGGTAACGGCGCCCCGGGACAAAAAAGGCGCTGCCCTTTGAGAGCCGGCAATCTGGCCCCAACAGCGCATGCGGCAGAAACCTCCGCGACAGCCGAGACACAAGGTTTTCGCTGCTTTTTTTCAAAAAAGCAGGCCTTGCTCTCTTCCTTGCCCGTAGAAGCCCGATGAGCAAGCTTCACGTGTTCGACATGGATGGCACGCTGCTGGACGGCTCCGCCTGCGTGCACATTTCCGAACACTTGGGTGTCCTGGACCGCGTCAACGCCATCGAGGAGGCCTGGGGGCGTGGCGAAGTCGGTCACGTCGAGTTCTACGAACTGTGCCTGCCGCTCTGGGCCGGGTTGACGGAGTTCGACATCGAGGTCGTCTTCCAGCGTGCGCCCTGGCTCGACAACATCGCGCGCGTGTTCGAGGACATCGCGAGCCGCGGCGAGCACAGCGCGGTGGTCACGCTCTCACCGATGTTCTTCGCCGAACGCCTGCGCCGGTGGGGGGTGACCACTGCACATGGTGCGGTAGTGTTCGGCGGCGTGGTGCCGGACCCGGCGCTCGTGCTCACGCCGGCCTCGAAAGTGGAGATCACCAACAGGCTTGCGGCCAGCTACGGCCTGGGAATGTCGGATTGCATCTGCTACGGCGACTCGTCCTCCGACGTTCCGCTGTTCAACCACCTGCGCCACTCCGTTTCCGTCAACGGGTCGCTGCGGATCAGAGACCTGACGGCCGCTCATTACGAGGGGCGTGATCTTTGGCAGGCCTACATGGTCGGGCGTTCACTGGCTGCTCGGGCGCGATGTTAGGAGTGGCGCTTACACGGAGGAAGGCAAGGCAAGCAGTTCTTTTGTGAGAAAAAGAACCGAAAAAGTTTTGTCTCCGGTTGGCACGCTTTGTTGATGCACGGTTTTTCGGCTTCCGCGACGGTAGAACGAGAGCTTTCTTCTTCTTTCTTTCGACAGAAGACTCTCGTTGACGCTCAAACTGATCGTTCCACGAGCGCAAAGCGCGCCGCAATCGAAAGGAGATCCACGCCAGGTGACAACCTTGTACGGCACCCCGCAAACCGACGACGCACGGGCGTTCCTCGAAATGATGCAGCGTACGATGGATGAGTTCGCGGCCGCCTGGACTCGCGGCGATGTCGCCACACTGATGACGCTGTTCGGCAAGGATCCTGTCTACAGAACGTCCTCAGGCCTCACCTTCAAAGGGCGTAGCGCGCTGCGCGACGGGCTGGCAAAGATGTGTCCGCCACCGTCCGACGGACCCGTGCCACCGCAAGCAGAGGGCAAGATGCACTTCTTCGGCAGGTGCTGCCTGTCGTATTGGACGTTGCGCCTGCCAAACGGCAGCGGCCAAGCGCTGGTGGACGGCGTCGATGTGATCACGTTTAACGAGGATGCCAAGGTGATCCTCAAGGACGCCTATCGCAAGCTCGCCTGAAGCCGGTAGAAGGTCGGCAAGCAAACAGTTCTTCCTTGAAAAGAAGCCAAAGAACTTTCATTCCTTCGGGCGTGGGTTGCAGAACCTCTGTGACAGCAGAAGCAAAAGTTTTTTGCTGCTTTTTTTCAAGAAAGCAGTACTCGCTTTCTTGCGCTGACACGGTTCAGCGCCTCACCTGCTGGTAGTTCTCGCGCTACCGAGGCAAGTGCGAAGGCTGCGCCTCATCGGACAGTGCGCGTGTACGAGTCGACCGGCGGCACCGCGTCCACCAACCCTTGCGCGCGCATGAAGCGTTCGAACCCGTCGTAACGCGCGGTGTCCAGGTCGGAAGCGCTCGTAGCGAAATACGGCAAGGTCGCGGTCCAGGCAGCGTGGTTCAGGTCGTCGTCGAGTTCGGGGTAGGCTTTTCGGATCAGGTTCCAGCTTTCGACGGGTTGCGCACGCAGGGTAGCCAACCCGCGCGTCGTGGCACGCAGGAAGCGGACGAGACGGCCGTCATCGGTGGTTCCGGGGCGTGCGACGAGGATCAGCTCGTCGAACGGCGGAATGCCGTGGCACTCGTAGTCGAAGCCGACCGTTGGCGCGCCGTGCAGCTGCAGTTCCAGCGGCTCGAAGTTGCGGTAGACGCTGACAGCCTGCACCTGCCGCGAGAGCAGCGCCACGCTCAGTTGCTCGCCGATCTGCACCATTTGCACGTCGTCAGGGGAAACCCCGGCGCGGCGAAGCATGGCAGCCACCATCATACGCTCCACCTCGCCGGAGCCGTAGCCGATGCGTTTGCCGCGCAAGTCGGCCAACTGCGTGATGCCGGACTCCTTGAGCGCCACCAACGTGGAAAGCGGCTTGTCGATCAGTACGCCGATGCGCACGAGTTTCAGCCCGGCAGCCAGTTGTTCGAGGAACTGCGGCTCCGCCGTCAGCGCCACGTCACCCTGTCCGGCGGCCACCAGTTTCGGTCCGAGGCTTGCGTCCGCCGGCGAGACCAGCTCCACGTCCAACCCTTCGGCGGCGTAGGCGCCGGTCTTCAGCGCCACCAGCAAGGGTGCATGGTCCGGGTTGACGAACCAGTCCAGGATCACCCGCATGTGGTCGGCAGCCATCGCCGGGAAGACGGCCATCGCCAGGATGATGGCGAGCGGAAGCGGGCGCATCAGAACGCCGACGACAGCGTCAGGATGGCGGCGAAACCTGGGCCCACATAGTAGGTGGGTGCCGCACCGGAAATGATCGTGCCGCCGATGCCTCTCGCGTCGTGGGCATTCGGTTCCACGGCGGCGACGCCAGAGAGGAACTTCGCGTCGGCCAGGTTGATGAAGTTCAGGCGCGCTTCCGGACGCTTGACGAAACCCACATCCGGCAGGCGCACGCCGAGCGTCGCGTCGGCCTGCGCGTGGGATGGGATGCGCTGGTCGTCGTCGAACGTCGCATATTGCGAGCCGACGTATTTCAACGCCAGGTTGCCGAAGAACGTGTCATTATCATAGTCAAGCCCGAGAGCCGCCTGCAGCATCGGGCTGCGCACGGCTATCTTGCCCGCGGTGGCCAGGTAGTCCCCATCGACTGCGAAGTTGTTGTCGATCGTGGCATGCAGGTACTCGGCAGACACGTAGGGCCGCCAATGCCTGATGGGGAGGAGGCCGAGTTCGGCATCCACGCCGCGGGACGTCTGCCCGCCGGCGTTGATGCTGCTGGCGATCACCGTGTTGACCAGCGTGGAGACCTGCCGGTTAGTAAAGTTGTAGTTGAACGCTGTCACCGACGCGTCCAGCAGCGAACCCTGGTAGCGGGCGCCGAGCTCCTCGGAGATCGAGTACTCGTCGCGTTGCGGTGCCCCCTTGGTCAACTGGTCGCCGAACACGTCGTAGCTGTTGTAGAGCACGTACTCCGTGGCCGAGCGGAAATTGGTGGACACGCTGAAGAATACCTGGGTCGCCGCGGAGACCTGGTAGCGGATTGAAGCGCGCGGCAGCGGCTCGGAGCTGTTCAACCCCACCCGGTATTGCGGGCCGGGCAGGCTGTTGGTGCCGTCCCGGTTCACCATCGCGTATTTCAGGCCGACATCCACGCGCAAGCGGCCGCCAAGCAGGGACAGCGTGTCGCCTACGAACAGAACGTTAGCCTGTTCGCGCGTGTGCGCCTCCTGCGCGGACAGGTTGCGGCCGTTCGACAACTTTATTGTGTAGGGGAAACCCTGTATCGAAGCCGGCTCGCCGGTAGCGCTGATCGGCGTGAAGGGTTGCGGGTCGTAGTCGTCGGCGTAGTCGTACCACCAGCCGCCAACCAGGCGGTTGGCACCGAGCGTCGCGATCAGCTCGCTGTTGACGCCAGCCCTGTACTGGTTGCCGATGTAGTCGCCCAGCACGAAACCTTGGCCGTTCGTGGCACCCGGTATGGATACCGGCTGGGCAATCGGCTGAGTGCCTAGGTACAGCCCCGTAGTCGGCAACGCCACGCCACCATAAGGCGAGTTGCCGTAGCCGTGCTCGAAATACGGCGTCGTCTCGAAAGCCAGCGTGTCGTTCAGCACCAGGTGGGTGGGCGCGCTCACCTGCTCGTCGTGCCACGTTTGCTGGAACAGCTTCCAATAATTGGCGTCGCCTGGCGAGAACGTTGCGTCGTAGTTGTATGACCGGCCGAACTGGTTCCATTGCTGCAGGCTCGGCATCGGGTACGAGCTCAGGATCGCATCGTGATACGACCCGGCGATGGTGACGTGGTTGCCGTCGCCCCACGCGTCTGTCAGCTTGAAGTCCACGTGCTGGCGGTGGTCGTGTCCCGGCCCGCGGTAGTTGTCACCGGTGGTGTCGGAGTAGGAGACGAACGCACGCGCGCCGGTGCCCTCGATCGGGCCGCTGTCGAGCCGGACGAACGCCTGGTTCTCGTGGTAAGAACCATAGGAGAGCGACACCAGGCCGCCCGGCTCGCTGGCCGGGTCGCGCAGGCTGAGCGAGATCAGCCCGCCGCCGGCGTTCACCGTCGGCGTGTCCAGGTCGGATGTTCCCTGTTGCAAACTGACGCTTTTCGTGTTCTGCGGGTCCACCCATTGCGACGGGTAGCCGGCATAGTAGCCGATGTCGTTCACCGGCGCGCCCTCCACCAGGTACGCGACCTCGTCGCCGTTCAGCCCGCGCACAGAGATGTTGACCCCGGGCGACAACCCGTAAGGGTCGGAGGTGGACACGTTGGCACCCGGCGAGAGCCGCAGCAGGTCGAACGCGTTCGACGTCGGTGACTGCTTGGCGATGAAGTCGGTGCTGACCGTGCTGCGAGACACCGCCGCGTCCTGTTTGCCGATCAGCCCGCCGCCGGCTTCCGCCCCCGTCACCCCGGTGGCCGAGCGCGTGCGCGCATGTACGATCACCTGTTCGATGACGGAGGGCGCAGCCGGCGCGACTTGTCCGTGCGCAGGACGCGACGCCAGCAGCGCAGGCATGCCCATCGTCGCGCACATCAGGATTGGAAAGACTACCGCGCGCATCGAACACTCCCTGCGCGGCCAAGGGAGATGACACGGGTGACGTTCGAGAACGCCGGCTTCCCACACCATTCCCTACGCCGGCATGACCCGGATCAGGTTCCCCGGGCAGCCGTGCAAAGCAGGGATGTCCGGCAGGGTATCCGTGCTGCGCGGCCGCAAGGACGCGCCAACGGTGTCTCAGCCCCTTGTCGGGGCACCCCTTGGTGAGCCCACCATCAGCTTGGTAGGGGGCGTTGTCAATGAACGGGGTGGCTAGGCGACAAGAAAGCAAGCAGTTCTTTTTTGAAAAAAAGAACCAAAAAACTTTTACTCTCGCTGGGTGTGCCGTGGTGAAGCATGACGTCTCAGCCTCCCGTGACAGCGCTCGAGTCCTTTACCAGAAGACTTTGTAACAGCCTTCGTTGAAGTCTGGCGAGAAAGGCAAGGCTCGCTTGCTCGAGAAAAACAGAAAGAACTCTGTTCTGCTATCGCGGAGTTTCCTTCAGCGTGCACTCGAGGGAACAAAAGTTTTTTGGTTCTTTTTTTCAAAAAAGAACTGCTTGCTTTGCGTGCGTCTGTCGAACTTCGGGCTCATTTATTTCGCCGCCATGTAACTAGACGAACGATCAAGCATAGCACGCAGAGTGACTTTGCCCTATAATCGTTACCCCTCGGACTGCTCGGATCAAGGCAACGCGTCGAGGAACTGCCGGCCGTCCCTGCCAGCGAACCACGCCGCGTGGCCCAAAAGAAAGTCGTCGTAAGCTGCCGCCGCGTCGCCCGTGCGGCCGGTCACGCCGTGGAAATACGCCAGTTCCGACAACGCGAAATCCAGGTGCACCAGCGGCAGCACGTGGCGCAGCGCGGCCATTTCGGCGGCAGGTCGCGGCCACGCGTGGTCGTAGCCGCGCAGCACCGCGCAGGCCAGATCGGGCCGGCCTATGTCGGTGTGGTTTGGTGTGAGGCGCAGCCACGCGACGGCGTTGCGCTCGATGGTGGTGGCGAGGTCGAACACCGCGCTCGCGCGGTTCGACAGGCCGAAATCCAGCACGGCGGACACTTCGCCTTCGCGCCACAGCGTGTTTGACGCGTGCAGGTCGCCGTGCACCCACAGCGGCGCCATCGCCGGCACGTGCGGCCGCACGGCGCGGTGCCAGCCGAGCAGCGTGGCGTCCAGGTCGGCGCGCCACGGCCGCCCCGCTAGTGCCGTGCCCAGGCGTGCGTCGTCCGCCGCCCACGCGGCCAGCGCGGCGGACAGGTCCGGCGCGCGGATCAGCGCGTCGCCTGCCACGATCAGGCGGGTTCGTCGCACGGGTGCTGCGAACCCGCCTGCCGCGCGGTGCAGCAGGCCCAGCGCATGGCCCAGCGCCTCGGCGTCGGCTGGGCTGCGCGCCGGCATCCAGGACAGGGCATCGCGGTAGGCGTCCTCTCCCTGCCCGAGCGCGTGCACCTCGTAGGTTCCGGCAGGGCCGGCCACCGCGGTCAGGCCGCCGGAAGCGGCAAGCACGGCCGGCACCGCGCCGCCGCGCGCGCGCAGGTGGGCGATGAAGGCGTGCTCCTCCAGCAGGTCCGCCACCGAGCGCACGCGCCGGTCGTGCCGTTTGGCGAACACCAGGCCGCCGGCGCAGCGCACGATGGCGCTGGCGGCGAAAGGCCGCTGGCTGTGCCAGACGATCGCCTCAGGCAAGCCTAGCCCCGGGTAAGCAGACACCACCTGCGCCAACTCGCCCAGCGTCAGTTCAGGCCAATCACACGCTACCTCGCCGTGGTCCGCGCTGTTCTCCAGCGCGGTCACGGCGCCGCCCAGTAGAGCAGCCGGCGCAACGCCCGGTCCGTCACCCACCACAACCCAACCGTCATCGCCGACAGCACCAGCAGTGCTGCGAACATCAGGTCGGTGCGCACCCGCGCGTTGGCGTTCAGCATCACGTAGCCCAGCCCGGACGAGGCACCCACCCACTCGCCGACCACGGCCCCCATCGGCGCCCAGCAGGCTGCCAGCCGCAGCCCCGACCCCAGCGCCGGCAACGCGGCGGGCACCCGCACCAGCAGCAGCACGCGCCACGGCGGCGCGTCCATGCTGTGTGCGAGGTCCAGCCAGCCCTGCGGCGCGCGCTGCAGGCCGTCGTGAAAGGCGGAGGTCACGGGAAAGAAAATGACGATGGCGGCCACCGCGGCCTTGCTGGCGATACCGAACCCCAGCCACAGGACCAGCACCGGTGCCAGCGCGAACACCGGCACCGCCTGGCTCAGCAGCAGCACCGGCAGCAGCCAGCGCCGCAGCACCGTGGACTGTGCCATCACCAGCGCTGCGGCGGCGCCGAAGCCCACACCCAGCCCAAGGCCCAGCAGGGTCTCCACCAGCGTGGTCCACGTGCTGTCCGCCAGCAGCCACCTTTGCGTCCACATCGCCCGCAGCACGGCGGGCGGCGAGGGCAGCAGGTAGGCCGGCACGCCCAGCCCGGCCTGCACCAGCCACCAGACACAGACGAGGCCCGCGCAGGTCAGCAGCGGCCTCATCCCGGCTGACCGAGCAGGGTGCGCAACAGCTCGCCCTGTGTGCGCAATACCACAGGGTCGTCCACCGCGCGCGGCGTCTCGCCGTCCAGGCACAGCGGCGGCGAGAGCCGTGCCGGAAAGCCGGACATCACCAGCACGCGTTGCGCCAGCCTGCACGCCTCCATCGGGTCGTGGGTGATCAGCAGCACCGTCCGGCCGCGCAGCAGTCGGGCAGCCAGGGTCTGCATGCGTGCTCGGCTGAGCTGGTCCAGCCCGGAGAACGGCTCGTCCATCAGCACCACGAAGCGGTCCTCGTACAGCGTGCGCGCCAGGGCGACGCGCTGGCGCATGCCGCCGGACAGCGCCTCCGGCAGCGCGCCGGCGCGCTCTGCCAGGCCGACCGCTTCGAGCAGCATCATGGCGCGCCCGCGATCCGCCCGGCGCCCGCGCAGCCGGTCGCCCAGGGTGACGTTGGACAGGGCGGAGGACCATGGTAGCAACCCGTCATCCTGGCCCATGTAGGCGACCATGCCGCCCAGCGCGGCACCGGACCCGGTGGTGACGCGGCCTTGCGCCGGAACGAAACCTGCCAGCACGCGCAGCAGGCTGGTCTTGCCGACGCCACTCGCACCGAGCAGGGCGGTCAATTCTCCACCAGGCAGAGTGAGACACAGGTTGTCGAACAGCTTCTTGCCTGCGAATCGCAAGCATAGATCCTCGATGTTTATGACAGGACCACAGGCTGCAGCGTCGCCGGAAGCTGCGCCGAAACGGCCGATGCTTTCGATGCCGGCAGCACTCATGCCGCGTGCTTGATGTCGGTCGTCATCGCCAAAAAGCTGCTGCGGGCGCGATCCATCCGATGAGCCTCAACGCTTCCTCCACGGTGCGACCCTATGCGACCGGCCGGGCGCAGGCAAAACCACCTTGTCCGGTTGCCAGGCCGGCGGTTGGGTGTCAGTGGGCCGGGAAGAGAACAGGGCCTGTTTTTTGAAGAAAAGCAGCAAAAAACTTTTGGTTCTGCTGTCGCGGAGGTTTCTGCAGCGCGTTCTCGGTTCGGTAATTGGAGTTACAATCGATCACGCATCCGGCCAGACGATCGTCGAAAGTGGAGGTTCGCTGAACGTGAGCGCGACCGCAGTCCGGGTGGCTCCTGACGCTCAGGAAGAAAGCAAGGCCTGCTTTTTGAAAAAGCAGCGAAAAACTTTTACTCCTGCTGCCGCGGAAGTTTCTGCGGCGTGCGCTTAACGGAACGAAGTTTTTTGCTGCTTATCAAAAAAGCAGGCCTTGTCTTCCTTGCTGCACGGCATTCCACTCGGCGCGGGCTTATATCAACATCGGTGGTCGCGTGTTGACATGATCGCCGGCGGGCGGCTGAAATGAGGTCGCGACGAGTGCCGCAGGGGACGTGACCGCATGACCGATGAGGCGCCTACTTGCGCATCTCCGACACCGGCGACCTCCAGCCTGAACACCACGATGCTTATCGGCGGCCGACGGCAAGCGGGAGAGGGTGCCAGCCTGCCGGTTCACAATCCCCGCACCGGTGCCATCGTCACCGAGGTTGCCGAGGCGTCCGATAACCAGGTGGAACAGGCCGTGTCGGCGGCGTCTCGTGCTTTCGAGGTATGGGGGTGCACCAGCCCGACCGAGCGCTCCCGCCTGCTGCTGAAGATCGCAGACAGGATCGAGGCCGAGGCGGACACCTACGCAAACCTGGAGGCGCTGAACTGCGGCAAGCCGCGCCATCTGGTGCTGCACGACGAGATACCCGCCATCGTGGACTGCATGCGTTTCTTCGCGGGCGCGTGTCGTTGCTTGCAGGGACCTCTCGCCGGCGAGTACCTTGCCGGCCACACGTCGATGATCCGGCGAGATCCCGTCGGCGTCGTCGCTTCGGTCGCGCCCTGGAACTACCCGCTGATGATGGCGGTGTGGAAATGCGTCCCGGCGCTGGCGGCGGGAAACACGGTGGTTCTCAAGCCTTCCGAACTGACGCCGTTGAGCACGCTGAAGCTGGCTGCAGACATGGCCGAGTTCCTGCCGGACGGGGTGATGAACGTCGTCGTCGGCGCCGGAGAGTCGGTTGGCAGCCGTCTGATCGGTCATCCGGCTGTCGGCATGGTGTCGCTCACCGGCGACATCGCAACCGGCCGCAAGGTCATGACGGCAGCGGTGGCCACCATCAAGCGCACGCATTTGGAGCTGGGCGGCAAGGCACCGGTCATCATCCTGGAGGATGCTGACCTGGCGGACGCGGTCGAGGCGGTCCGCGCGTTCGGTTTTTACAACGCAGGGCAGGACTGCACCGCGGCCTGCAGGGTGTACTGCCACGCGGCGGTGTACGACCGTTTCGTCGCAGCGTTGGCTGACGCGGTGCGAGCGCTGCGCTTCAACGAGTGCGATGACGGGTTGAACGAGCTCGGGCCGCTGATTTCGGACCGTCAACGCGCCCGGGTGGCGGGGTTCGTCGAGCGTGCGCGGTTGCAGCCGCACATCACCATCGAAGCGGGCGGACACACGGTCAGCGGACCAGGTTTCTACTACGAACCGACGGTCGTTGCCGGCGCACGGCAGGACGACGAGATCGTTCGCCGGGAGGTGTTCGGGCCGGTGGTGTCGGTGACACCTTTTGGGGATACCGATGACGTCGTCGCGTGGGCGAACGAGTCAGACTACGGCCTTGCCTCGTCGGTGTGGTCGAAAGATGCGTCCAAGGCGATGCGGATCGCCGCGCGCCTGCGATACGGCTGTGTCTGGGTCAACACGCATTTCATGCTGGCCAGCGAGATGCCGCACGGCGGAACGCGGCAGTCCGGGTATGGCAAGGATCTCTCGCTATGCGCGCTGGAGGATTATACGATAGCGCGCCACATCATGGTGCGCTGGTGACGGGCGCCGGGCATATTTCCAACACGAAAGCGGCCACCATGTCTTCGGATGAGGCGCCGGCGCACGACGCAGATGCGCGGCAACTGGCGGCACTAGGCTACACCACGCAGTTCGACCGATCGATGTCGCTGTGGCAGAACTTTGCACTGGGGTTCACTTACCTGTCCCCCGTGGTCGGGGTATATTCGGTGTTCAGCATCGGCATGGTGGCCGGCGGGCCGCCGATGATCTGGTGGTACCTTCTCGCCGCGTGTGGGCAGTTTCTCGTCTGCCTGGTGTTCTGCGAGGTCGTCTCGCAATACCCGATATCCGGGGGCTTGTACCCGTGGGCGCGCCGCCTCGTTGGCAAGCGGTGGGCCTGGATGTCGGCGTGGGTGTATGGCTGGGCGCTGTTCACCAGCATCGCGGCGGTGGCTGCGGGTGCCACCCCGTTCATCGCACCCTTGCTGGGCTTTGCCGGCGGTCCGGTGGTGACGACCGCCATCGCGGTCGCTCTCGTCTTCGCCTCGACGGCGGTGAACCTCGCCGGCACACGTGTGCTCGCGCGCGTCGCCATGTTCGGCTTCGTCTGCGAGCTCCTCGGCGCCATCGCCGTTGGCGGATATTTGCTGGCATTTCATCGTCATCAGCCGGTTGGCGTTCTCTTTGCAAGTTTCGGCGTGGCACACGGCGGCAGCTACGCGCCCGCTTTCCTCGCAGCGTCCATCGTCGGGCTGTTCACCTGCTACGGGTTCGAGGCGTGCGGGGACGTGGCAGAGGAGATCGCCAACCCGGGAGAGAGCGTGCCACGCGCCATGCGCAGCACGATCTATGTCGGCATGTCCGCGTCGATGTTCGTGTGCCTTGCGCTGATCCTGGCATTGCCGGACATTCCCGCCGTCATCGCGGGCAAAGTGGGTGATCCTGTGGAGATGGTCCTGACGGCGGCGTTCGGTCCGTGGGGCGCGCGTCTGGTCGCCGTCGTCATCATGGTGTCGTTCGTCTCGTGCATCCTCAGCCTGCAGGCGGCCGCGAGCAGGCTGGTTTACGCATTCGCGCGCGACGACATGATTGTCGGAAGCAAGTGGCTCAGCGGGTTTTCGACCCGAACGCACACGCCGAACAGGGCACTGCTCCTCTCCGGCATCGTCGCCAGCGTGATCCTGCTCGCAGGCATGTTCTTCCAAAACATCGTGGCAACCATCGTCAGCTTCGCCGTAGTAGGAATCTACACCGCGTTCCAGATGATCGTTGTAGGTGCGTTGTGGTCCCGGCTGGCCGGCTGGCGTCCGGGTGGCGCGTTCACGCTCGGAGCATGGGGCACGCCGGTCAACATAGCAGCGCTGATCTGGGGCGTGGCGGCCATCGCCGATATCTGCTGGCCGAGAGCGTTCGATCAGCCCTGGTACGTCAACTTTTCCATGCTGCTCACCTGCGGCATCGTGACGCTGTCCGGATTGATATACATCGCGTTTGTTCGGGATAGATACCAACCGTCTCCTGGTCTGGACCGGTGACAAACAAAGCAAGCGGTTCTTTTTTGAACAAGAACCAAAAACCTTTGTTCCCCGGGGCGCGCGCTACAAAAACCTTCGCGACAGCAGGAACAAAAGTCTTTTGCTTCTTTTCTTCAGAAAAGAAGGCCTTTCTTCCTTGCCTGACTCCAGAGGTCAAATCCGCGGCCTGCTTTCTAGAAATGCCGGCACTCACCGTGCGCGGATGAACGCAAGCATATCTCTGTTCACGTGGTCCTTCGCGGTGGCGATCAACGCGTGTGCCGACCAACACGGCACGCTCCAGGTCGGTTTGCAAGACAAGGCACGCTTCCCGCAGCGCGCGACAGCGTAGACAAAAGTTTCTTTGTTCTTGCTTTCAAAAAAGAACTGCTTGCCTTGCTTCAATGCGCAGCTGCCGCCGGTTTCGCACCGGCAGAAACCGGCCGCATGAACGGCACCAGCAGCGTCGCCAACGCAAAGGCAACCATGATGGCGCGGAACGCATCGGCATAGGCCAGAGTCGCCGCCTCGCGGTAAGCCAACTGCCAAAGCTGCTTGATCGTGGCTGCGTGCGCGTCCAGCCCGCCGGCCACCCCGTAGGCGGAACGCCGCTGCGCCACCGAAGCGGCGAGTCGCGTCATCGCACCGTTCGCCGGCGTGAGGTTCGATGCGATCATCAGGAAGTGGGTGTTCGTCGCGGTGTTGATGATGGCGGCGCTGGCGGCGATGCCGACCGCCCCGCCCAAATTGCGCATCATGTTGAACAACCCGCTGGCGTATTTCAGCCGCTCCGGCGGCAGGCTGCCAAGGCCGAGGTTAACGCTGGGTGCGACTGCAAACACCTGCGGGAACCCGCGCAGCACTTGCGGCAGGAACAGTTCGGCGCCGCTCCACTGGCTGGTGACGAAACTGTAGCGCCACATCGCCACGCTGAAGCAGCCGAGCCCGGCCATCATCAGCCAGCGCGCGTCTATCCTGCGTGACAGCAGGATGAACACCGGCGTGCCCACCAGCGATGCGACACCGGTGGAGAACACCGCAACGCCCGTCTGCCACGCGCTGTATCCGCGCACGTAGCCCAGGAACAACGGCGTCAGATAGATGGTGGTGAAGATGCCGATGCCGGTGACGAAGGACAGCAGACAACCAAGTGCGAAATTGCGGTTGCCGAACGCCCGCAGATCCACCACCGGGTTGGCGAATGTGAGGCTGCGCCAGACGAAGCCCGCCAGGCAGGCGCCGGCGATCCACGCACAAAGCCGGATGGTGGAGTCGCTGAACCAGTTCCAGCGCGTGCCTTCCTCCAGCACGTATTCCAGCGTGCCCAGGCCTGCCGCCATCAGCGCCATGCCCCAGTAATCGGCACCCCGCAACAGCGACAAGTCCGGCTTGTCGATACGTACCAGGAACGGCACTGCTACGGTGATGACCAGGCCCGGGACCAGGTTGATGTAGAACAGCCAGTGCCAGTTCAGCGTGTCGGTGATCCAGCCGCCGATCACCGGCCCGAGCGTCGGCGCGATGGAGGCGATGCTGCCGATGACGGCGGCGGCGTAGACGCGCCGCGGGCCGGAAAAATAGTGGAACGACGAGGTGAACACGGTGGGGATCATCGAGGCGCCGAGCATGCCCTGCAGCGCGCGGAAGACGATCATGCTCTGGATGTTCCAGGCCAGGCCGCACAGCAGGCTGGTCAGCGTGAACCCGGCCGCCGAGACGGCGAACAGCCAGCGCGTGGAGAACACGCGGGTGAGCCAGCCCGACAGCGGGATGACGATGATCTCGGCGATCAGGTAGGCGGTCTGCACCCAGCTGATCTCGTCCTGCGCGGCCGAGAGCCCGCCGCCGATGTTCTGCAGCGACGAGGCGACGATCTGGATGTCCAGCAGCGCCATGAACATGCCCGCGCACATCACCACGAACGGCAGGACGGAGGGTGGCGCCGCGGTGCTCACCAACTCTCCGGGTGTGGACGTGTGAAAGGCGAGGCAAGCAGTTCTTTTTTGAAAAAAAGAACCAAAAAACTTTTGTTTTCTGGACTACGCGCTGCAGAAACCTCCGCGACAGCAGGACCGAAAGTTTTTTGCTGCTTTTTTTCAAAAAAGCAGGCCTTGCTTGCTTGCGGGCCGATGCTCACGGCGCCGGCCGCGTGTCGATGCTGACAGTCACGGAAAGGCCCGGCCGCAGCCGGTCCAGTGCCGCGTCGCCGGCCGCAAGCGCGATGCGCACCGGCACGCGCTGCACGATCCTGGTGAAGTTGCCGGTGGCGTTCTCCGGCGGGATCACGCTGAACACCGCACCGGTTCCCGGCGCCAGGCTGAGCACCCGGCCGTGGAACACCGTGCCGGGCGCCGCGTCCGCTACCAGCGTCGCGGCCTGTCCCGGCCGGATGGCGGCCAGCTGGTCTTCCTTGAAGTTCGCGTCCACCCACAGCCCCCCGGCGGGCACCACGCAGAACAGGTAGGTGCCCGCGGTGACGTAGGCGCCGGGACGCACGGCGCGGTTGGCGATGAACCCCTCGGCCGGCGCGCGTATCTCGGTGTAGCCGAGGTCGAGCCTGGCGCGCCGCAAATCGGCCTGGCCTTGTGCGACGGCCGCCTGCGCCTGCGAGACCTGTGCCTCCAGCACGTCCATCTGCGCGCGCGACGCGGCCAGTCCGGCCTGCGAGGACGCCAGCGCGGCCTGGGCTTCCTGCGCGGTGGTGCGTGCGCGCTCGGCGTCCTGCAGGGACCCCGCACGGGTGACGGACAGCGCGTCGTAGCGGGCGGTGTCGATCATGGTGAAGGCGGCGCGCGCTGCCTTGCCGGTGAGCTCAGCGCCGGATTGCCGGATCGAGGCCAGTTGCACCACAAGCTGCGCCCGAAGGCTGTGCAGCGCGGCGGTCTGGGCGGCAACAGTGGCCTCGGCACGGTCGAGCGCTGCCTGGTAGTCGCGCGCGTCGATGCGGGCGAGCAGCTGGCCCGCCGCCACGTGCGCGTTGTCGGCCACCAGTATGTCGGCGACGAAGCCGGAGACGTGCGGTGCCATGGCGGTCACGTCGCCGCCGACATAGGCGTCGTCGGTGGTCGGCAGGAAGCGGCCGTTGCGCCACCAATCCTGCGCGAGAGTGGCGGCACCACCTAGGCCGGCCGCACACACCACGATGACGATAAGCCGCCGTCCTTGCCGCGACGGCCGCACGGTCTGCAGCACCTGTTCCGGCAACGGGCTTCCCGGCGCCAGGGCGTTCACGCCTTGGCCCCGCCGGGCGCGGACAGGTAGCGCCGCACCACCGCCGCGGACGCGGCGGGGCCAGGCGCCGCGCGGAAGCCGGCCGGACTCATCTCCTTGCCGCTCACCCGGTCCACCAGCACCGGCTCGGCACGCTGCCCGGTCTCGGCATCGACCAGGACCACGCTTTCGCCCTCCGGCGCGTAGTGGCGATTGCCAAAGGCCAGGATTGCCCACAGCACCGGGCGGAAATCCTCGCCACGCGGCGTCAGCACGTACTCGTCGCGCGGCGGGCGTTCGCTGTAGCGCCGGCGCTCCAGCAGCCCTGCCTCGACCAGGCCGCCCAGCCGGCGCGTCAGCATGTTCGGCGCTATGCCGAGGCTCTTCTGGAACGCGTCGAACCGCGTCGTGCCTTGGGCGGCATCGCGCAGGATCAGAATGCTCCACCACTCGCCGACATGCTCGAGGCTGCGGGCGATCGGGCACTGCATGTCGCCGAAACTTTTCCGCTGCATCGCGCACACCTGTCGGTCACTATCGCGATGATAGCTACCTAACTTGCGTGATGCAAGTTAATGAGGGAGCGCCTTGCTCATCGTGGGCAGAAGAAAGCAAGCAGCTTCTTTTTCGAGAAAAAGAAGCAAAAAGCTTTTGCTCTCGCTGGCGCGGGAAGCTGAAGCACCTCGCTTCACCAAAGCGCATCCGAAGAGAGCAAACGTTTTTGGTGCTTTTTTTCCAAAAAGAACCGCTTGCTTGCTTGCCTCTCAGTCCGAGATCAGTTCCTTGATCCGGCTGGCCAGCGCCTCCATCGCGAACGGCTTGGTCAGCACGTGCATGCCCGGGTCCAGGTGCCCGTGGCTCACCACCGCGTTCTCGGCGTAACCGGTGATGAACAGCACCTTCAGGTCCGGCCGCGTCACCCGCGCCGCGTCGGCCACCTGCCGCCCGTTCATGCCGCCCGGCAGGCCGACGTCGGTGACCAGCAGGTCGAGCCGCACGTCGGATTGCAGCATCTTCAGCCCCGCCACCCCGTCGGCCGCCTCGATCGCGGTGTAGCCGAGGTCCTGCAGCACTTCGCTCACCAGCATCCGCACCGTGGGCTCGTCGTCCACCACCAGCACCGTCTGGCCCTGCTGCGCGCGCGGCGCTTCCGCCATTTCCGGCGCGTGTTCCGGGCTGTCCGCTTCGCCCAGGTGGCGCGGCAGGTACAGGCAGATCGTGCTGCCCTGTCCCAGCTCGGAGTAGATGCGCGCCTGCCCGCCGGACTGCTTGGTGAAGCCGTAGATCATCGACAGGCCCAGCCCGGTGCCTTGGCCGAGCGGCTTGGTGGTGAAGAAGGGGTCGAATGCCTTGGCGATCACGTCGGGCGTCATGCCGGTGCCGGTGTCCGACACGCACAGCGAGAGGTATTGCCCCGGTGCCAGCTCCCGCTCGCGCGCCGCGCGCTGGTCGAGCCAGGTGTTGCCGGTCTCGATGGTGATCTTGCCGCCGTCGGGCATGGCGTCGCGGGCGTTGATGCAGAGGTTCAGCAACGCGTTCTCGAGCTGGCTGGCATCGACCAGCGTCGGCCACAACCCGCCCGCCGCCATGGTCTCCACAGTGATCTCGGGCCCCACGGTGCGCCGGATCAGCTCCTCCATGCCGCTCACCAGACGGTTCACGTCGGTGGGCTTCGGGTCGAGCGTCTGCCGGCGCGAAAAGGCGAGCAGCCGGTGCGTCAGCGCCGCGGCACGCCTGGCCGCCCCCTGGGCCGCGCTGACGTAGCGGTCCACGTCCCTGATCCGGCCCTGGGCGATGCGGGACTGCAGCAGCTCAAGGCTGCCGGACACCCCGGTCAGCAGGTTGTTGAAGTCGTGCGCCAGCCCACCGGTGAGCTGGCCCACCGCCTCCATCTTCTGGGATTGGCGCAGCGCCTCCTCCACGGCCATCAGCTCCTGAGTGCGCTGCTGGACCGTACTCTCCAGCGACGCGGCCAGGCTCGCCAACGCCTTTTCCGCCCGGCGGCGCTCCGTTGCCTCCCGGGTGCGCTCGGCGATGTCGCGGATGAAGGACAGCTCGTCTTCCGGCCAGGCCCGGGACGTGCCGTGGTTGAGGTAGAGCAGCGCCACCAGGCCCGCCTGCTCGGTCAACGGCATGTTGACAAAGGCACGCGCCGAAATCGCCTCCAGCGCCGCGGCGTTGCCGCTGGTGCGCGCGTCCAGTCGAGCATCGGCCACGACGGCGGTCCTGCCCCGTTTCAGATCGTCGACGTAGGAGCCGAAGTCGCGAAAATGGTGCAACCCCGCCAGGCTGGCGATGCCGGGCGCGTTCCAGTCCCGTGCGATGGTGATCGTCTCGGCAGCGCGGTCGACCAGGCCGTAGCCGGCGCGGTTCACCTCCAGGGTCCGGCCGAGCAGTTCCGCGGCGGCGAAGCTGATCTCGTCCGGATCGTCCTGCTCGCGGAAGATGTTGCTCAGCTCGACCAGGGCGGCCCGCATGCGGTCCGCCCTGCGTTCGGCGGTCACGTCGCGAGACACGCCGGCCATCCGCAGGGGGTGGCCGTTCTCGTCGGTGAAGGCCTGACCGCGGGAGGTCAGCCAGCGCACCTGCCCGTCCGGCAGGGCAATCCGGTAGGTGACGTCGTAATCCGACTGCGCCTCGAGCGTGTTCTTCATGGCGGCCTTCGCCAGGCCGCGATCCTCGGGCAGGATGGCGGCCAGCCGATCCTGGTAGGTGAATGGCTGGTCGGGCGCGCGGCCGAACAGCTCCTTGCAGGTTTCCGAGGCGGTCAGCTTCAGGCCGTCGAACTCAAGGCTCCAGGTGCCGAACCGGCCTGCGCGCATGGCGAACGCCATCTCGCGCTCGCGCTCCTGCTGAAGGTGCAGCCGGCCCGTCAGCTCGGCCATCAGGGCGGCGTTGTCGGTCTCCAGGCCTTCGAGCCGCTCCCGCTCCAAGGTGACGTCCACCTGGCTGGCGAAGAAGTAGGCCAGCTTTCCGTCCGTATCGAACACCGGCGCCATCAGGAGGCGGTTCCAGAACAGCTCGCCATCCCGGCGGCGGTTGCGGATGTCGATCTCGATGGGCCGCACGGCGGCCACCGCCTCGCGGATGCGCCGTACCGCCTCCGGGTCGGTCTCGGGACCCTGTAGGAAGCGGCAGTTCCGGCCGAGGATCTCGCGGCGCTCGAAGCCCGACAGCCGGCAGAACGAGTCGTTGGCGAACACCACCGGGTTGTCCGGCTGCCTCGGATCGGTGATGATCATCGGCATGCGCGTGGCCCGCACGGCTGCCACGAACGGATCGGTTCCGTCGTCCATGCCGCGCACCTCGTCGGCGATGCGAAGGTCGGTCGGATGGGTTCTGCCGTGCTCAGAATCGGTCGATCTGGGCGAGCCGTCGGTCTCTATGGCCAAGCTTGGCTCCAAACTAAGATCGCAACAATAGCGCCTACGCCCGCACGCGGCTAGCCTGCCACACCATGCCGGCCGGTCGGCGGCTGGACGGCAAATGCGGTGTTCGCCCTTGAGTTTGCAGGTCCGCACAACAGGCCTGCTTCGTGCGCGACCGGAACGTCGCGTTGCGCTACGCTCGCGCCAGACCAGTGCGGAGGGGACCATGAGCGGACAATCGTCGTCGTTGCTGCCGGACAAGATCCTTGGCCTGCCTGCCGATGAGATCGCCGCGCTGCTGGGCTACCGCGAGCAGCAGGAGGTGGACGCCGAGGATGCACCAGGCGACCCCGGCGCCGGCCTGCTCTCCACCGATCCGAGCCCGCAGGCCATGCAAGCCGCCGCGCACGTCTCGCCCTTCGCCTTCGACCTGATCGTGAGCTACGAGACCGGCGGGCGCCCGTATTACGAGCACGTCTCCAACGCCCGGCCGATCTGGCCGCAGGCATCCTCAGGGGTGACGATCGGCTTCGGCTACGACCTCGGCTACGTCACTGACATCGAGTTCAGGCGCGACTGGACAGCGCTGCTGTCCGGCCTGTCGGCGAGCCAGCGCGCCGCGCTTGCCGCCTGCGTCGGCGTGCACGGCGGCACCGCGCCCGCACAGACGATGCAGGCGCTGGCCGCCGGGGTCGGCGACGTGGCCGTCTCCTGGGAGGCAGCGCTTTCGGTCTACCGCTCCAGCACCCTGCCCAGGTTCGCGCTGCGCACCCTCAACGCGCTGCCGAACTGCGACGCGCTGAGCAACGACTGCTTCGGCGTGCTCGTCTCGCTCACCTTCAACCGCGGCGCGTCCTACGCAAAGGCGCAGGACCCCGGCGACACGCTCGACCGCTACCGCGAGATGCGCGCCATCAAAGCGGCAATGCAGGCCAGGCGTTTCGGCGACGTCGCCGCATTGATCGAGGCGATGATCCGCATCTGGGTCGGCACGTCCGTCGAGGACGGCATGCGCCGCCGCCGGACGGAGGAGGCGGCAATGTTCCTCGAGGGCCTGGCTGCCTGCACTCCAGGCGCCGCGGTGCTCGCGCTACAGGCAGGCGAAACGCCGCCGGCGCCGCCGGGAGCACCGAGCGTGCATTCTGCAGGCAACGAGGGCCGCACATGACGCAGCGCGTCGGGATCGTGCGCCGCTCGACGTCCGGTCTGACCTACGAGGCGGCCGACGCCGCGGGAAGCTGCGCGCCGCGTCACGTCCGCCCCGCCTGCTTCAGCCAGCCCTCCGGCTTCAGCCCGTCGGTCTGCCAAGCCGGCGGCTTCCTCGGAACCGTCACGGTTGACAGCCTGCAGGCCAGCGCATCCGGCGCGACACGATCAAACGGGACAGTCCTCCCTGATCCCGACGCCCACCTGGGCCGGGGCTTTGCCGCCGAGGAGAAGGCGTGACGGCGCGCCGCCTCAAGCGGATGGGTCTCGGCCCGGCCTTGCTGTGGCTGGCGTTGGCCGCCCCCGCCAGCGCGCAGCCCAATTCCTTGCAGCCCAGCCCCCTGCAGCTCGTGCCGGCGCCGTCTAATGTCGTCGAGACCGCGGTCACGATCGAGGACGCGACGCTCGGGACCGAGATCCACGTCCGCAACGCTGCCGCCGACACCGCTTCGGGACCGCTCCGTTTGCGCTTGAGCGCGTTGCTGGTGCGCAGGAGCGACGGCAGGACTGTCCGCGCGACCTGGACGCGAACCGGAGAGGGCAGCGCTTCCGGCGTGCTGCAGCCGGGCGAGGACACGACCCTCCTGCTCTCGGCCAACCTGCCGGAAGCCGGGGTGTACGAGACCGTCATCGACACGCTGGGCACGCCGGCCGCGGCAGCCGGGCGCATTCGCGTGGTCGTCACCCGCACCGCCGAGACGCTGCCGAGCGAGTTCCTCGCCGACCCCAAGCCGGTCGGGCAGACCTGGGGCGACCTGGGGAGCATCGCTGCACTCTGGACCGCGCCGCGCCACGCCGAGACGATCCTCGGCCTGCGCAACACCACCACCAGGAGACTGGATTTCCTGCCGCCCTCCGTCGTGGCCTTCGCCCGGCGTTCGGCAGACGCCGAGACCGCGGTCGCCACCGGCCCGATGCCGACGGTCGACAGCGCCGCCTGCGCCTCTCCGCTGCCGGCCGGCGCCGCCTGCGCGCTGAAGCTGTCTTTCAGCGCCACGCTGCTGCCGGGGACCTACGCCATCGATGTGGGCGTCGGCGGGCCAAGCGGCGGCTGGTCGCAGCGGACGCTGATCGTGCGCGTGCGTGCCACGCCGCTGCTCGCCTTTCTGGCGATCGTCATCGGCGCCGGCGCCGGCTGGTACATCAGCGCGTGGCGCTCCGGCGGCCGCCGGGCGCTGGACGGGCTGATCGAGACCACGCGGCTGCGGGACAGGTTGCAGCGCCTGGTCGCCCCTGCTGGCGATACGGACCTAGCCCGCCTGCTCGCCCGCGCCAGGGAGCGCATCGACGAGGTCGAGGTGGGACTGCGCCGGGGCGCCGACCCGGCGAGCGACCTTACCGCGTTCGCGGCCCATCTCGGCCGGCTCGTCGACGCGATCGAGATAAGTGATGGCATGGCGAAGTTGACGCAGGGCGGGCAGGACGCCCTGCGCCCACGCTGGAAGGCGCTCGTGGCGGCGCTCGGCGACGCCGGGGCGGCCGGTAGCAGCCTCGACGGCCCGCTCCGCTCGCTGGCGGCGGACGTGAGCGCGTGGCCGGGCCTGGCCAACCATGCGGCCGCGGCAAGAGCGCTGGCAACGGCAGGCGAGGCGCTGGACTCGGCAGGCGGCCCTGACCTGCCGAAGGACGCACCCGACTACGCAGCGCTCCGCAAGGCAGCGTCCGACTCGCTGGTGGTCCTCGACCCCGACAAGCCGACCGACACCGTGGTCACCCGCGACAGTGCGCTCGCCGCCCTGCTGGCCTCGGCGCGCGTCCAGGCCGGCGGGTTCGCCGGAAAGGCTGCGAGCAAACTGGCCGACCTGGCTACCAGTCTCAGCAAGCCGCCCGCCGACCACGGCGCGCGCGCCAAGGAACTCGCCCGCGCCGCCAGGGACCTGGCCGTCAACCCGCCCGGCGACGATCCTGTCGAGCCCCGCCTGAAGGAGCTTACCGCCTTGTGGAATACCTATGGCGACATCCTCAGCCATCCCGCTGGGCAAAAGGGCGCGGTCGCTGCGTTTACCCAAGAGACCGACGCCACGGCTGCACCGCCGCAGAGCGTCGTCCCCGCCCTCGACGCCCCGGTCAGCGTCTTCCTGCCGGGCGAGGGACGCTCGCTGGCGGCCCTGGAACATGGGCGCAACCGCAACGAGCTCGTGACCAACCTGTTCGTCCTGGTGGTAATCGGCGGCAGCGGCGTGGTCACCCTGTGGGCGCCCGATCCCACGTGGGGCTCGCTGCCCAACGTGATCGGGGCGATGCTGGCCGGGCTGGCGACACACGTCGCGGTTGGCGAGGCCGTAGTCCGGCGGTGATCACAGCAAAGTAAGCAAGGCTTTCTTTCTGAAGAAAAGAAGCAAAGACCTCTGGTCCTGCTGTCGCGATGGTTATGCAGCGCGCGCCCAAGAAACCAGAAGTTTTCTGGTTTTTTCAAAAAGGTCTGCTTGCCTTGCTTTGTCTTCGTGTGACCCTGAAGCCTTTGAGGCAGCATGTGGTCAGGACGCTACGGCGCCCAGATCGACCCGCAATCGTTTCACTGTCCTATATCGGCCGTCCGGCGGCTCCGCTGTGCCGCCATCCGTCGTCACGTAGGCAATCCGGCCGTGCTCCCCGGGAGCGCGGCTCCACGCGCCGGCTAAGGGTCCGACGAGGAGGTCCGTGAAGGGATCCCCGACGATGGTTGTCCTGCCGTCCCGGTTGCCGTCGTGAGCGAGCCGGAGCCGGTCGATGGTGTTCTCGCGATGTGTCGTCGCAAAGGCAAAACCCGTGTCCTCGTCGATGAGGAAGTCGTCCCACTGCCGTCCGCAGGCGACGAATTCAGGCAGGTCGCCGGGTCGAGCGTTTCGGGATCGACCTTGATCCGCATCAGAAGCTGCTGCAACGTGGAGGTGTAACAGACATACCCGCTCCGCGGCGCGAACTGCACCCCGTTCCACGCCCGGCTGCTCGGGCTTTTTCTCGCCGGGGCGGTTCTTCAGAGAGTCGTGTTCCAGCCAGAGACGTGCGGTGGCGGACCCGTCGTCCGATTGGTCGATGCGTCAGATCACGCGGGCAATGCCGGCGGCAAGCAGCACGTTCGGCGCGATGAGCGTGGCACCGTTGAGGCCGGCGAACGGCTCAGGCAGCTCAAGCACGAGGCGCGGCGCTACCGCTTCGCCTGAGCGCCAGCCCTGCAGGTCTAGCGCATAAATCCGCGCCTTGTGCGTGTCGTAGACGTCGCTGACGCCAATGAGGAACACGTCGGCGCGCCACTCGACAACGAAGAGCGTGTTCCATTCGAATGTGTACAGGAGCCCAGGCTGCACGGGTTGCCGGGCGATGACCGAGGGTAAGAACCAGACCCCCTTGCGGTTCTGCGCGGTGACGAGCAGCGAACCGTCCGATCGTCGGCATGGTTCGGTTTCCCTGTTGTAATACTAGGACTTTCACGCCTTGGCGTTTCGAAGTGTAGGAAGGAAGGCCAGGCCTTCTTTTCTGAAGAAAAGAAGCAAAAGACTTTTGGTCCGGCTGTCGCGGAGTTTCCTTCAGCGCGCACTTTCAGGAACAAAAGTTTTTTGCTTCTTCAAAAAGAACCGCTTGGCTTAATCGTGGCATCACCGATAACAGCTTGTTTTCTACAGACCGGTCTCAGCACGAGGTAGTCTGCGAAGTTGCACCTCAAGGTCAGCCATCACCGGCAGCCGTGGCCTCTACTCCAGAGCGGCTGCATCCGCATTAGACGGTACGTCGTACGCGATCAGCGCGCAGCTTCTATATTGCGGCCCAAGTTCTAGCGCCCCTGAAAGGAAGTCGCGAACGGCGGTTCGGCACCGATGCCGACCGTGGCTGCCGCGCGGCCGACGGCGCCGGTCATCAAAGAGATTTCTTCCTCGGCCGGCCTGTTACACGGCGGCAAGGCCGCACTCGGCGTGTGGCTGCTGTCAAGGGAGGTCACGCGCGATGTACATCAGAGTTGCGGTGGGTGCGGCGGGATAGGTGACTGTGGCGCAAAAAGGCGGAAGCGCCGGCAAGATAAGCAAGCGCTCCTTGTTCGACAAAAAGAAGCAAAAAGCCTTTGTTTTCGGCCGTCGCGATGCCGTCCGGCGAGCGGGCGACAGCGGAGTCGAAGGTTTTTGGTTCTTTTCAAGAAAGAACCGCTTTCTTCCTCGCCTACACGCGCCTGAACTGCCTGCTACGAGCCCGCTTGCGAAACAACTGTGACCGGCTCGGAAAGGCCCGATCGGCACCTCAATCGACGATTTGGCTGGGGGACCTGGATTCGAACCAAGGCTTTCCGAGTCAGAGTCGGAAGTTCTACCGCTAAACTATCCCCCACCAGGAGCCGGGCCGTGCGGCCCCGGTGCGCGGCAGGCAGCTAACACGCCTGCTCCCCCAGGCGCAACCAAGCCCCACAGCCCACCGCGCGGCGTGCAGCTTGCAAGCGGCCTTGCATTGGCGCGCCTAAGTGGTTGAGACTGCCCCCTTATAGGACGTCAGGGCATCACCCGTGGTCACCGCAGCCGCATCGCAGCCGCATCATCCGCGCCCGGCACAGCCGCCACGCGCCGATGCGTCCGCCTTTGCAGCGCTCGACCTCGGCACCAACAACTGCCGCCTGCTGATCGGCGCCCCCACCGCCGACGGCTTCCGCGTGATCGACAGCTTCTCGCGCATCGTGCGCCTGGGCGAGGGGCTGCAGGCCTCCGGCCTGCTCAGCGATGTCGCCATGGACCGCACGCTCGCCGCCGTGCACGCCTGTGCCGCGCGCCTGGCCCGCCGTCCGGTGCGCGCCATCCGCGCCATCGCCACCGAAGCCTGCCGGCGCGCCGTCAACGGTCCGGCCTTCCTCGGCCGCATCCGCGCGGAAACCGGGCTCGCCTTCTCCGTCATCTCTACCCGCGAGGAGGCCGAGCTGGCGGTGGAGAGCTGCGCCCCGCTGCTGCGCGGCCCGGGCCGGCGCGCCCTGCTGTTCGACATTGGCGGCGGCTCCACCGAGCTCGCCTGGGTGCGGCTCTCGCCCGGCCAGGAACCCGACGTCATCGGTTACGACAGCCTGCCGGTAGGTGTCGTAACCCTGGCCGAGCGCTTCGGCCACCAGGGCTTCGAGGCGGCCGGATACCAACATATGGTGGAGCACGTGGCCGCACGCCTGGCGGCGTTCGAGCGCATCCACTGCATCGGCCAGGAGATCAGGCAAGGCGGCGTGCGGATGCTCGGCACCAGCGGCACCGTCACCACACTGGCCGGCGTGGCGCTGAACCTGCAACGCTACCGGCGCCCGATGGTGGACGGCACCCAGCTCTCGGCGGACGCGGCGGAGGCGGCGCTGTCGCTGCTGCGCGGATTGGGGCGGGACGGGCTGGAACGCCACGCCTGCGTCGGGCCGGACCGCGCCGACTTCGTGCTGCCGGGCTGCGCCATCTTCGAAGCGATCAGCATGGTCTGGCCGACCGCCGAAGTGACCGTGGCCGACCGCGGCCTGCGCGAAGGCATGCTGCTGCGGATGATGCGCCAAAGCGTGGACCGGCGGGCGCAGGGACGGCGCATGGCCGAGGCTGCGCCTTCGTTGGGCGGGCGCTTGTAGGAAGAAAGCAAGCGGTTCTTTTTTTGAAAAAAGCACCAAAAAACTTTTGTTCCTTGTAGTACTCGCCGAGTAAAATTCCGCGACAGCCGGACGAAAAATTGTTGCTGCCTTTCAAAAAGCAGGCCTTTCTTTCTCCCTAAGCTCCGCGCCCGTGTCCTCACGCGGCGTTTGCACCCTCACCAACGCACGGCCTTGCGGTGCCGGACGGTGTCCGTAGCCGAGCAGGCTCACCAATCCGGGAAAGCGTGATGCGCCGTGCCCGCAAGTAGGCGTCCGTGGCCGAACAGAGCCAGCTATTCGGGCCGACGCACGCCGTTGCAGGCCTGGGCCCCGAGTTCGAACGAGGGCCGCGGGCTCACACAGCCGGCCAACGCGCATCGTTATAACGTTCACCTTGGTGATGCGATCAGCCCCCTCATACGGCCAGCAAGGTCAAAGCCTTCTCGCCAGAGCGTTTGACAATCAGCTTAAAACATATCTTAAGATGCATCGTAGGATTATTGGCCGACAGCAAATGCATCCTGGAAACATCTTCCACGCCATCGGCCGCCATCGTGACAGAGGTGGCTTCGGGCACGGCCAAGCCGGCTTCGGCCGTGGTTTCATGGGCGGGGACGGCGTCCCGGGCGGCCGCAAGCTGGGCTCCGCCGAACTGCAACTCGTGCTGCTGGCCCTGCTCGCCGAGCAGCCGGCGCACGGCTACGAGCTCATCCGCATGCTCGAGGAACGCTCGGGTGGCTTCTACACCCCCAGCCCGGGCATGGTGTATCCCGCGCTCACCTACCTCGAGGAGATCGGCCATGCCGCCGTCTCTCCCGACGGCAACCGCAAGCTCTATACGCTGACCGAAGCCGGGCGCGCCCACCTTGCAGCCAACCGCGAGCAGGCCGACCTGATGCTGGACATGCTGGCGCGCATCGGCCGGCGCATGACCCATGTGCGCGAGGCCTTCGCTGGCCTGGACGCAGCGGACCCGCAGGCGGCCGACCAACTCCACCAGGCCCGCCACGCGCTGAAGGGCGCCCTGATGCGCACGCGCGGCTGCGCACCGGACGAAGCCAGACGGATCGCCCAGGTGCTGGACCGCGCTACAGCCGAGATCCTCGGCAAAGACGGAAAAACGATGTGATACCGAACGGTCCAGGATCTCGACCGGAAGAAGCAAGCAAGCGGTTCTTTTTTGAAAAAAAGAACCAAAAAACTTTTGTTCCTTAGGGCGCGCGCTGCAAAACCTTCTCGACAGCAGGTCCAAAAATCTTTTGCTTCTTTTCTTCAGAAAAGAGGACTTTGCTGTCCTCGCCGCACGCCGAAGGGTCGAGGTCTTTGCCTGCGAGTACGAGAAGCGGCAGGCAGTTCTTTCGTGAAAACTGCTGCTTCTGAACTCGTGGTGCGCGTCGTTTGAGGCGGATCGTTTCAGCAGTCCGCGACAGCCGAGACAAAAGCGATTTGCTTCTTCTCGAATGAGAACTCTTGCTTTCGCTCGATTAAGAACCTGCGCGAACAACGACCCGGAGGTCTCGATGAACCACGTCAGACGCGAATCCATACGCGTACGCCACCAGGCCAAGCTACGCCGCGTGCAGGTCGGCCGGGTGGAGCATCTCTCGCCGCACATGCGGCGCATCACCTTCACCGGCCCCGAGCTCGACGGCTTCGTCTCCCTGGCACCCGACGACCACGTGAAGCTGTTCTTCCCCGCACCCGGCCAGGACTAGCCGGTGCTGCCCCAGCCTGGCGCCGGCGGCCTCGCCTATCCGAACGGCGCCGTCCCGCCCGCAGCCCGCGACTACACGCCAAGGCGCTACGATCCGATCAGCAACGAACTGGTCATCGAGTTCGTCCTGCACGGCGCGGGACCGGCCACCGCCTGGGCGGCACAAGCCGCACCAGGGCAGTGGATCGGCATGGGCGGCCCGCGCGGGTCGCGCCTGATGCCGGAAGACTGCGACACCTTCCTGCTGGCAGGCGACGAGACCGCGCTGCCAGCCATCGCCCGGCACCTGGAGGAGATGCGGCCCGGCGCTCGCGCCCTCGTCCTCATCGAAGTTGCGGACGCACACGAGGAGCGGCACCTGCCAACGGCCGCGAACGCCTCCGTCGCCTGGCTGCCCCGCGCCGGCGCGCCAGCCGGAACGTCCGGATTGCTGGAGCAAGCGCTGCGGGAACTGTCCCTGCCTGCCGGCGAGACCTACGCCTGGATCGCGGCCGAGATCGAGACTGCGCGACGCCTCCGCCGCTACCTCGTCGAGGAGGAGGGGATCGCGGGTGATCAGATCCGGGCAGCGGGGTATTGGCGAGCTGGAGAGGCGGGGGTTCACGCCGCGGTGGAAGAGTAAGAAAGCAAGCAGTTCTTTTTTGAAAAAAAGAACCAAAAAACTTTTGTTCTTTGAGTACTTGCTGAGGGAGACTCCGCGACAGCGGGACAAAAAGTTTTTTGCTGCTTTTTTTCAAAAAAGCAGGCCTTGCTTGCTTTCGCTGCAGGCCACACCGCCCCCATGAACCTTTGGCTCAACGGCCACCTGAGTGACGCGGGCACAGCGCGCATCGCCCCCTCAGACCGCGGCTTCCTGCTCGGCGACGGCATATTCGAAACGATCCGCGCCACCGCCGGCCGGCCGCACCACCTGGCGCACCACCTCGCTAGGCTGCGCCGCGGTGCAGCGGTGCTCGCCATCCCGGTGCCCTGGCCAGACGAGGAGCTCGCCGAAGCCATCGGCCAGGTGGCAGGCAGCACCGCGCAGGCGGCCGTGCGCGTCACCCTCTCGCGCGGGCCGGGCGGGCGCGGCGTCTCGCCGCCGCCCGACACGCACCCCACGCTGCTGATCACCGCCGCGCCGCTGCCGCCGCCGGGCGGCCCGCTGCACGCCGTGCTCGCCACCACCACCCGCCGCAACGAGCACTCGCCGCTCAGCCGCATCAAGTCGCTGAACTACCTCGACAGCATGCTGGCACGCGCGGAGGCCGCCCAGGCGGGGGCGGACGAGGCAATCCTGCTCAACACCGCCGGCCGAGTGGCCGAGGCGGCCGCGGGCAACCTGTTCGTGCTGCACGGCGGCACCTGGCGCACACCGCCGGTGACCGAGGGCGCGCTGCCCGGCATCGCCCGCCTGCTGCTGCTGGCTGCCGGGCTTGCGGGCGAGGCGGCGCTCGCTGCGGACGTGTTGCTGGAGGTGGACGCGGCCTTCGTCTCCAGCAGCCTCGGCCTGCGCCCGGTCGGCCGGCTCGGCGCCCAAAAGCTCGGGCTGCCGGACCTGGCCGTTTTCCGCGATGCCCTGGAGGACGAGGCGCATCGCGGCTGACGGTTCCACAGCAAGCAAGGCCTTCTTTTTAAAAAAAAGAAGCAAAAAACTTTGTCCCTGCGCTGGTCCAGCGGCCTCGACCTATCCTGCGACGCACGAGAGCTTCCACAGCCAACGGAGACAAAAGTTTTTTGGTTCTTTTTTTCAAAAAAGAACCGCTTGCTTTTCTTAACTCCACCAGCCCCGAGCTGCCGCTTGTTTACGCAAGCCGGGCGCCGACCTAATGGGCCACGATGCACAGCGCAGGCGGCCTTCGTCCCGAGATGAACCACACCCCGTTCCGCCCCCTCGAGCTGACCGCCCGCAACGTCAACCGCGCGGTGGGCGAGATGCGCCGCGGCGTGCCGGTGTTGATTGCCGACGCGGCCGACAACCGCTTCGTGGCGCTGCCGGCAGAGACCGCGACCCAGGCGACGCTGGAAGAATGCCTCGCCGCCGCCAGCGGTGCGCCGGTGCTGCTGCTGGCTGCCACCCGCGCCGCCGACCTCGGCCTGGGCGTCACCGAGGTGGACGACGGCGACCTGCCGCTCGCGGTGGCGCTGCCGGTGGACGCGGCCCGCCTGGGTGCTGCCGGCTTGCGTGCTTTGGCCGACCCCACGGCGGAGCCGCCCGTGTGTTCCACCGCCCAGGCTGGCGTGTTGCCGGTGGCGCTGTCTTCGGCCGGCCTGATGCTGGCCAAGATCGCCCGGCTGCTGCCGGCGGTGCTGATGGCTCCGGCAGGCCCGTCCACCGAGGCGCTGCTGAGCGTGCGCGCCGCCGACGTGCTGGCCTACCCGCAAGAAGCGGCCGAGACGCTGGTCCGCGTCGCCGACGCCCGCGTGCCGCTCGAGGAGGCCGACGACACCAGGGTGGTCGCCTTCCGCCCGGAGGACGGTGGCGTGGAGCACCTGGCCATCCTGATCGGCCACCCCGAGACCGCCGCTACCCCGCTGGTGCGCGTGCATTCCGAGTGCTTTACCGGCGACATCCTCGGCAGCCGCCGCTGCGATTGCGGCCCGCAGCTGCACCAGGCGATCCGCCGCATGGAGGCGGAAGGCGCTGGCGTCCTGCTCTACATGGCGCAGGAGGGGCGGGGCATCGGCCTGGTCAACAAGCTGCGCGCCTACACCCTGCAGGACGGCGTGGGCGGCCGCGCCAGGCTGGACACGCTGGATGCCAACCGCGCGCTGGGCTACGGCGCCGACGAGCGCAGCTTCGCCGCCGCCGCCGCCATGCTGCGCCAGTTGGGCATCGGCCGCATCCGGCTGCTGACCAACAACCCGGCCAAAGTGGCCGGCCTGTCCGCCTACGGTATCGAGGTGGCCGGCCGGCTCAGCCACGCCATCGCCGCCAACGGCGAGAACGACTCCTATCTGGAGACCAAGGCGCGCCGCTTCGGCCACCTGCTCGGGTGAGCCTCGCCGAGCTGGCGCCGGACGGCACCCTGCGCTTCGGCCGCGACAGGGTCCGCGCCGCTATCGGCCGCGCCGGCCTCACCGCGCACAAACAGGAGGGTGACGGCGCCACCCCGGTCGGCACGCTGGCGTTGCGCCGCGTGCTCTACCGCGCCGACCGGCTGAGCCGGCCGCGCGCCGCAGTGCCGGTCGAACCGATCGCGCCGGAAGACGGCTGGTGCGACGACCCGGCAGACCGCGCCTACAACCGCATGGTGCGGCTGCCGTATGACGCGCGCCACGAGGAGATGTGGCGGCGCGACGGCCTCTACGACCTGGTGGGCGTGCTCGGCTGGAACGACCAGCCGGTGGAGCGCGGACGCGGCTCGGCGATCTTCCTGCACGTGGCGAGCGTGGATTTTGCGCCGACGGAGGGCTGCCTCGCGGTGGCCTTGGCAGACCTGGTACGACTGCTGGAGAACGGGCTCGACGGCGTCAGAACGGGGTAAGAAGGCCATCTTTTCTGAAGAAAAGAAGCAGAAGACTTTTGTCTCGGCTGTCGCGGAGTCTCCTCAGACGGTGCCCAGATGACAAAAACTTTTTGGTTCTTTTTTTCACAAAAGAACTGCTTGCTTACTTCACATACCCCAGCGCCGCATACACCCGCGCGGAGGCCGGCCAAGCCTGCATGATCGGCCCCCGCCAGGTGACGGCGGACCAACCCATCACCCCCAGCAGCGCGAGACTGGCGACCCAAGCCGCGGCCACGCTGGCCCGGGCGTGTGCAACGGCGGGAGGCTCGTCCGGTTCAAGCTCCGGCGGGGGTTCCGGCCAAGGCTCCGCCGCGAACACACGTGGCGCCGCGGGTGTTTGCGCCGGTGCGGGGCGCGGTTGTACAGCCGGTTCGCTGCCCGCAGCGTTGAAGTCGGCGCCGCAACGGGCGCAGCGCACCTTGCGCCGTCGGGCGACCACCTGGTCGGGCACGTCGTAGGCGGCGTGACAGGACGGGCAGACGATACGCATCGTGTTTCCTGCAGCGGAGTCGTTGGTTGAAAACATCATACCCGCACAGCAGCCCCAGGCGTAGCCGGCCCGACTTCTGCACGCACGCCTCAGCCTCCTGCCACAGCGGGCGCAACGGTTTTTCGCTGCTTTTTTTCAAAAAGGCAGGCCTTGCTGCCTTCCTAGTCGTCGCAGCCTGAACATGCTCAGCCTGCACCAGGTCAGCCTCAGCTACGGTCCCGGCAAGCCGGCCTTGAAGGACGTCACCTTCGAGCTCCCCCAGGGCGCGTTCCGTTGGTTGCTGGGCCCGTCCGGCGCCGGCAAGACCAGCCTGTTGCGGCTGCTGACGTTGGCGGTGCGCCCCAGCGCCGGCCGCCTAGGCGTGCTGGGCGTGCAGGTGGAGGCGGCAAGGCGGCGGGACCTGCCGGCGCTGCGCCGGCAGATCGGCATGGTGTTCCAGGATTTCCGCCTGCTGCCGCAGCTCTGCGTGTTCGACAACGTGGCGCTGCCGCTGCGCTTGGCCGGGTGTCCGGAGGCCCAGGCGAGGGCCGACGTCGCCGAGATGTTGCGTTGGGTGGGCCTGGCCGGGCAGGCGGCCGCGCTGCCGGCCGCGCTGTCCGGCGGCGAGCAGCAGCGCGTGGCCATCGCCCGTGCGGTGGTGGCCCGGCCCGCGCTGCTGTTGGCCGACGAGCCCACCGGCAACCTGGACGATGTGCAGGCCGGGCGGCTGATGCTGTTGCTGGCCGAGCTTAACCGGCTCGGCACCAGCGTGGTGGTGGCCACCCACAACGCATCGCTGGTGGCGCGCCACCCGGCGCCCGCTCTGATGTTGCAGGCGGGGCGGCTGGACGAGGCGGGAGAGGACGAGGTAGCCGGGTGGTGGGACGGCGGCGGCCATGCGGCGGACGCGGCGGCGTCGGGAGCGGGGGACAGCGTGACACACCGCGCCAGTCAGGGCCCCGCGACACAGGATGCGAATCTCGCAGCAGCTTCTGGTGGGATCCTGGGCGCCGGCGCGGGCCCGTCGGGGCCGCGCTGATGGCCGGGCTGCGGCTGTTCAGGGCGGACGATGTGGGCCTGCTTGCGGGGTTGCCGGGACGGCAACTGGCGTCGGTGGTGGCCGGCATGAGCTTCTTGGCGGCGCTGGCCGGGGCAGGCACGCTGGCCGCGTCCACGCTGGCCGGGCGCTGGCGACAGGCTGCCGCCCAGGCCGCCATCGTGCAGGTGCCCAGGCCGGCGGAGCCGGCGGGTGGCGTCAGGCCGGCGGGGCAGACGGGCGGCTCCAAGTCGGCGGAGCAGACGGGCGGCGTCACGCCGGCGGGGCAGGCGAGCGGTGTCACGCGGGAAGCGGCGGTGGGCCGGTTGCTCGGGACCGGCGCACGCCTGCTGTCGCAAGCGGAGGTGGAGGCGCGGCTGCTTCCCTGGCTCGGCGAGGATGCGGGACGGCTCGGCGCCGGCCTGCCGGCAGTGTTCGTGCTACGGGCGGCGCTGCCGGCCGGGACTGAGGCCAGGCTGGACCAGGCCGCGCCGGGCGCGTCCCTTTCGCGCGGTGCCGCGTGGCAGATGCGCCTGCTGGAACTCGCCCGCAGCCTCGTGGCGTGTTTCTGGCTGGTGCTCGCCGTGGTGGGCGGTGTTGCCGCGGTGGTGGTGGCCATCGTTACCCGTGCCGGTCTGGCGGCACGGCGGGACGCGGCGGAGATCCTGCACGGGCTGGGTGCCACGGACGGCATGCTCGCCGGGCGGCTCGCCGGACACGTAGGGTTGCTGGCGCTGGCCGGCGCGGCGGTGGGCGCGCTGGCCGCGGTGCCGTTGCTGCTGGCAGTGGCGCGGCTGACCGCGCCGTTCCACCCCGCCTCGGCGGTTGGGCTTGCCGGGTTGTCTGGGCAGGCCGAGCCGTTCGGCATGCGGGTCAGCCTGCCGCCAAGACTGTGGCTGCTGCTGGCCACCCTGCCCCTTGCGGCCAGCGCCGTCGGATGGACCACAGCGCAGGCGAGCGTGCGCACCTGGCTGCGGCGGCTGCCATGACCGCGCGACGCCGCACCATGCCGGCAATAGCGCAGCGCCGTAGCGTGCCGCCTCTCGTGGCGATCGTCGCCGCGCTGTCCGGCGCCGCGGTGGTGGCCTGGCTGGCCGGGTTTGCCTGGTTCGCCGCCGAGGCGGTGCGCGCGGAGGCCAGCCAGGCCAGGGCAGACGGCATCGTGGTGCTGACCGGCGGGGCGGACCGCATTGCCGCCGGCGTGCGCCTGCTGCGGGAAGGCCGCGGCCGCGTGCTGCTGATCTCAGGCGTCGGCCACGGCGCGGACCTGTCCGACCTGCTGCGCGGCACCGGCATCGACCCCGCGCCGATTGCCGCCGCCGTCACGCTCGGCCACACGGCCACCACCACGGCGGGCAACGCCGACGAGACCGCCGACTGGGTGCAGGCGCAACGGCTGCACTCGTTGCTGGTGGTGACCGCAAGCTACCACATGCGCCGTGCGCTGACCGAGCTGCAGAGGAGCCTCCCCCGCGTGACGCTGATCCCGATGCCGGTGCGGCCGCCGGCGCTGCGCCACGCCGGGCTAGCCACCGTGCGCCTGCTGGCCGGCGAATACACCAAGTGGCTGGCGGCCGAGTTGTGGCTCGGCCGGCTCGGCGCCGACGGCAGGCTGGGCGCGGCGGACCAGCCCGGCACGCAAGGCGGCCGCGCGTGATCGCCAGGCTGCGCGCCGCCGCCTACGCCGTCTGGTTCTTCGGTGCCACGATAGCGTTCGGCCTGGCCGGCGTGCTGGTGCGGCGGGTGGCGGCCCACCGCTCGCTGGCGCTGTCGCAGGCCTGGGCGAGGGCGGCGCTGGCCGGGCTGCGGCCGCTGCTCGGCGCACGGCTGGTGCTGACTGGCACCGAGCACCTGCCCAGCAGCGGCCCAGCCCTGCTCGCCTGCCAGCACCAGTCCGAGTACGACACGCTGGTCTGGATGACGCTGCTGCCACTGCCGGCCTACGTGACGAAGCTGGAGCTGGTAAGCGTGCCCCTGGTGGGGCCGATGCTGGTGCCGGCCGGCATGATCCCGGTGGACCGCAACGCCGGCGCCGTGGCGCTGCGCAAGCTGCTGACCGACACCAAGGCCGCCGCAGAGGCCGGACGGCAGATCGTCATCTTTCCGGAGGGCACGCGCCTGCCGCCGGGCGAGCGCAGGAAGCTGCAGCCAGGGGTGGCTGCGGTGGCCGCGCATAGCGGGTTGCCGGTGCTGCCGGTGGCCACAGATTCAGGGGTTTGCTGGACGCGCCGCGTGCTGGATCGCAGGCGCGGTGTGATCCACGTGGCGATCGGGCCGCCGATCCCCGCCGGTACCAGGCGCGTGGAGATGCTGGAGCGCATCGAGACGTTCTGGCGGTCGATGGAAGACAGCGCGTTCGGGGCTGTGGATAAGAGTGTGGATGATGCGTCCGTGCCGCTGTAGGCAGGTGCGGCCCGGCACCGCTAAATCATTCTTAGCACTGGTTTTTCATTGCCATGTACACCGACGCGCGTCGTGCTGCGAACAACCCTGGATTGTGGACGAACTCAGCCAAGTCCTTCAAATCATTGAGGTTCGCTATTGTGCACGAAAGCGTGAGTCAGCAGTTACGTTTTGATACCGGACCGGATAGATCGGATCTCGGCACGAAGCCGCTGCAGATGTGGATGACTATCTGGCTGCCCGGTGCAGCCGGAGGAGGGTGAGCGTGCGGAGATGGCTGTATGCGCCTGCCGCACTGGCCACGCTGGTGCTCGCCGACGCTCTGCTGTGGTGGGTGGCCGTGGGCCAGTTGCAGTCCGGGCTGGACCGCTGGGCGGCGCAGGCGCGCGCGTCCGGCTGGTCGGTGAGCGCCGGGGCACGCACGCGCAGCGGCTTTCCGTTCAGGGCGGAGCTGCTCGTGTCCGGCGTGGCGATCGACGGTGGTGCCAGGTTGATGCCGGGCGGGCTGGCCTGGCGCGCCGACCGGCTGAAGCTGGAGGTCTCTATCCTGCACCCGGCCACCCTGGTGCTGAGCACCTCCGGCCCGCAGCATCTGCGCCTATCCCACGTGCCGCCGCTGGTGTTCACCGCCGCCAGGCTTCGCACGTCGGTCCCGCTGACCGGGGTGGATGGCGGCACCGCCACGCTCGAGGCAAGTGGGATGCAGGGCGGCATCGCCGGCTCCCGCCACCCCGAAGACGTCCAGCTTGCCAGCCTGCGGGCGAGGTTCTCCGGTCAGACCGGCAGCGAGGGGTCGATCTCCGCTCGGCTCGACGCGCAGGCGACCGGGCTTGGCCTGCCGGATACCGGCCGCTGGCCGCTCAGCCCCAACATCGCTGAGCTGGGGGGCACGCTGCTGCTCACCTCGCCGCCGCTGGGCGGCAGGCACGCCGGCGCCGACGCCAGTGCCGACCCGCAAGACCAGGCCCGCGCCTGGCGCGACGGCGGCGGAACGCTGGTCGGACAGGGGCTGACGCTGCGCTGGGGACCGCTGGCCGTGGCGGCCGAGGCGAAGCTCGGGCTGGACGACCGGCTGCAGCCGGAAGGCTCCGGCACCGCCGACGTGGCCGGCGCCGGTGCCGCGCTGGACGCGCTGGCGGTAGGCGGGGTGTTGCCGACAGGGGTCGCCGCCACCGCAAAGGTGGTGCTGGCGCTGATGCCGGCCGCGACCGGCACCTCCGGCCCGCTGGTCGGGCAGGAGACGTTGCACTTGCCGTTCCGGCTCAAGCAGTCCACGTTGACCGTCGCGCGGATACCAGTCGTCCAGCTTGGCGAGATCGCCTGGCGCCGTGCTCCACTACGATGACGCGGCCTGAATCGTAAGAAAGCAAGACCTGCTTTTCTGAAAAAAGCAGCAAAAAATTTTTGTCCCTGCTGTCGCGGAGTTTCCTGCAGCGCGCGCCAGGGAACAAAAGTTTTTGGTTCTTTTTTTCAAACAAAGAACTGCTTGCTTGCTTCCTGCTACGTCCGCCTGAAGGAACCGCCGATGTTCGCTCTGGATGCCTTCCACCTGGCGCGGGCGCAGTTCGCCTTCACGCTGGTCTTCCACATCGTCTTTCCGGCCTTCTCCATCGGGCTGGCGAGCTACCTCGCCGTGCTGGAGGCGATGTGGCTGCGCACCGGCAAGCCGGTCTACCTCGACCTGTTCCGCTATTGGGTGAAGATTTTCTCCATCGGCTTCGCCATGGGCGTGGTCTCCGGACTGGTGATGTCCTACCAGTTCGGCACCAACTGGGGCGCGTTCTCCGACCGCGCCGGCCCGGTGATCGGGCCGCTGATGGGCTACGAGGTGCTGACAGCCTTTTTCCTGGAAGCGGGCTTCCTCGGCGTGATGCTGTTCGGCATGCAGAAGGTGGGGCCGCGCCTGCACTTTGCGGCGACTTGCCTGGTGGCGCTGGGCACGCTGATCTCGGCCACCTGGATCCTCTCGGTGAACTCGTGGATGCAGACGCCGCGGGGCTACACGATCGCACCCGACGGACGCTTCCTGCCGGCGGATTGGTGGGCGATCATCTTCAACCCGTCCTTCTCCGTGCGGCTGCCGCACATGGTGCTGGCCAGCTACCTCAGCGTGTCCTTCGTGGTGGGCGCGGTGGCCGCCTACCACCTGCTGCGCGATCGCGCCCTGCACGTGGGCGCCGGCGGCCCCGGCAACGAGGCGGTGCGCACGATGTTCTCGATGGCGATGTGGATGGCGGCCATCGTGGCACCCGCGCAGATCATCATGGGCGACATCCACGGCCTGAACACGCTGCACTACCAGCCGGCCAAAATCGCCGCGATGGAGGGCGACTGGAACGGCCAGCGCGACGCCCCGGAGATCCTGTTCGGCATCCCCGACATGAAGAACGAGGTCACCCGCTACAAGGTCGAGCTGCCCTTCGCCGGGTCGCTAATTCTGACGCACAGCCTGGACGGTCGGGTGCCGGGCCTGAAAGACTTCCCGCGCGCGGACCGGCCGAACTCCACGATCATTTTTTTCACCTTCCGCGGCATGATCGCCATCGGCTTTGCGATGTTCGCGGTCGGGCTGTGGAGCCTGTACCAGCGCTGGCGGCGCAACCTGTTCGGCAATCCGTGGCTGCATCGCGCCGTGCTGGTGATGGGCCCGTCGGGTTTTGCCGCCGTCATCCTCGGCTGGATCACCACCGAGGTCGGGCGGCAGCCTTACACCGTGTATGGAATGATGCGCACGGCGGACAGCATGTCGCCGATCGGGCTGCCGGGGGTCGCGACCTCGCTGGTGGCGTTTGTGCTGGTCTACGCGGTGGTCTACGCCGCGGGGATCGGCTTCCTGCTGAAGCTGATGAGCCGGCCGCCGGTGCGCGGCGAGTCCGACCATCCGGCCGGCCAGCCGATCCGCACGGCGGGTATCACGCCAGGTCCGGCCGGTGCCGCACCCGAAGCGCCGATGCAGGGCTTACACGGCGGCCCGGTGCCGGCCGAATGACGAGGTGCTCGCCAAACCCGCCCTGGCAGCCGTCTCACTCGCGTTTGTCGTGCGACAGCATGCTACGCGCACGACGCTCCGGCGCTCGCAAACGCACGCAGGCTTCCGCACCAGGCCGAGTCTTGCCAGCACCCACAGCGAAGCGAGTGGACCGCGCATGGGCAGAACGGTCCGCGACAGCCGGAACACAAGCTTTTTGCTTCTTTTTCTCGAAAAAGAAGGCCTTTCTTCCTTCATGACCGAAGCGCATCTGTTGCCGATGATCTGGGCCGGACTCATCGCGTTCGCGGTGCTGGCCTACGTCGTGCTCGACGGCTTCGACCTAGGCGTCGGCATCCTGTTCAGCGTGGAACATGATTACGAAGACCGCAGCGTCATGGTGAACGCCATCGCGCCGATGTGGGACGGCAACGAGACCTGGCTGGTGCTGGGCGGCGGCGGCCTGTTCGCCGTCTTCCCGCTCGCTTACGCCATCATCATGCCGGCGATGTATCCCACCATCATCTCCATGCTGCTGGCGCTGATCTTCCGTGGCGTGGCCTTCGAGTTCCGCTTCCGCGCCGAGACGCGCACCGGCCGCGCCTGGTGGGACACCGCGTTCTTCGCCGGCTCCACGCTCGCCGCCTTTGCGCAGGGTCTGACTTTGGGCGGGCTGCTGCAGGGCATCCACGTGCACGGCCGCGCCTACGCCGGCGGCTGGTGGGACTGGCTGGACGGCTTCACGCTGCTGTGCGGTGCGGCCGTGGTGGCGGGCTACGCACTACTGGGTGCCACCTACCTGGTCTGGCGCACCGAGGGCCACATGCAGAACCAGATGCGCCGCATCGCCGAAATACTGAGTTTCGTCGTGCTGGCCTGCATCGGCCTGGTCAGCCTGTGGACGCCGTTCCTCAACCCGGTGTTCTACCACCGCTGGTTCGACTGGCCGGGCGTGGTCATCACCGCGCCGGTGCCGATCCTGCTCGCGTTGCTGACCTGGCGCTTCTGGGTGGGCATCCTGCACGAGCACCACGCCACGCCGTTCCTGTGCGTGATCGGCTGGTTCGTGCTGTGTTTCGCCGGACTGGGGATCAGCTTGTGGCCGCTGCTGGTGCCGCCGGGAATCACCATCTGGGACGCCGCCGCGCCACCGTCGAGCCAGAAGTTCCTGCTCGTTGGCGCGTCCGTGCTGATACCGATCATCCTGGCCTATACCGCCTACAGCTACTGGGTGTTCCGCGGCAAGGTCGGCGCGCACACGAGCTATCATTGAGCGCACGCGCGCGGCTCGGCTGGTTCGTGGGGCTGTATGTTGGCGGCGTAGTGGTCGTCGGCGTAGTGGCGGCGCTGATACGCGCCGTGCTGAAAGGCTAGGCGAGGCCTGCATTCTTGAAAAAAGCAGGCCTCGCTTCCTAGTCTTTGATCAGGACGAGCAACCACAGCCCTTCCTTCCGTAAAAACACCCGGTGGAAGAGGCCGCGACAGCGCTAACGCGTTGTATTTCTCTGAAGAAAGCCGCGCCTTCAATCAGCCGCCAGCTTGTCCTGCGTCTTCGTCGCGAAATCACCGGCATCGTGGCGTTCGTGCAGTTGCTCGGACGGCTCACCGTTCACACGGTTCACCATGCGTCCCCGCTTGGCTGCCGGCCGCGCTGCGATCATGTCCGACCAGCGCAGCACGTTTTTGTAGTCCTGCACTTGCAGGAACTCGCCCGCCTCGTAGAGGAAACCTTTTACCAAGCCGCCGTACCAGGGATAGGTGGCGATGTCGGCGATCGTGTACTCCTCGCCGGCGAGGTAGGTGTTCTCCGCCAGGCGGCGGTCCAGCACATCGAGCTGGCGTTTAACCTCCATGGCGTAACGGTTGATGGCGTATTCGATCTTGATGGGCGCGTAGGCGTAGAAATGGCCGAAGCCGCCGCCGAGGAGCGGCCCGCTGCCCATCTGCCAGAACAGCCAGGACAGGCACTCGGCGCGGCGCGCGCGCTCGGTGGGCAGAAAGGCGCCAAACTTTTCGGCCAGGTACATCAGGATGGCGCCGGATTCGAAGACGCGCACCGGGCTGGGCTCGCTGTGGTCGACCAGCGCCGGTATTTTGGAGTTCGGGTTCACTGCCACGAAACCGCTGCCGAACTGCTCGCCCTCGTTAATGCGGATCAGCCAGGCATCATACTCCGCGCCGGCGTGGCCTGCCTCGAGCAGCTCCTCGAACATGGTCGTCACCTTCACGCCGTTGGGTGTCGCCAGCGAGTAGAGCTGGAACGGGTGGCGGCCGCGCGGCAGCTCCTTGTCATGGGTGGCGCCGGACACCGGACGGTTGATGTTGGCGAACTTGCCGCCGTTGGGCGTGCCGGGCGTCCAGATCTTCGGCGGTGTGTAATCGGTGGTCTCGGCCATGACGGTATTCTCCCGGTGGAGGCCGGGAGATGGGTGCGCCAGCGGGCCACGCACAGCCAGTCAAGCAAGCAGTTCTTTTTTCAAAAAAAAGAACAAAAACGTTCATACCCGGGGCAGGTGCGGTGTCGAAACGTGTTGTTCAGCCGTCCACGACAGCGAGAGCAAAAGCTTTTTGCTTCTTTTTCTCGAAAAAGAAGGCCTTCCTTGCTTGCCTACTCTGGCCTGCACTCACGATGACATTACGCTGCGCTGCACCATATCGCAGGTTCGGCCTATGTCCACGATGGAGCCTCAACCCGTGCGAACGACGACAAAGGCTCACCCGATCGCCCGAAGCTGCGGCCCGCGGTGCGCCAGCCAAGCCAGCCCGGCGTCATGACGAACCCGTTCAACCCCAGGCTGCTCGGCGGCCGGCTCGCCGGGCTGATGAAGTCGGCGACCGCGGCACAGCAGGCGCTCGCAACCGCCGCCAGGCAGGCGCCCGGTAGCAAGCCGGCAGTGGCCGAACTGATCGCGCGTACGCTGGACAGCGTCCTGCCTGGCCCGCTCGCAGGTCTGGTCCACCCGCGGTCGCATGGCGTGGCGCCGGCCGAAACTCAAAGCGCGCCAAACGCACTCTTCCAGAGTGCCAGCTTTACCGGCCCTGCCGGCACCCGGCCCTACCGGTTGTACGTTCCCACCAAGCCCGCGCAACCGGCACCGCTGCTCGTCATGCTGCACGGCTGCACGCAGACGGCGGCCGATTTTGCCGTCGGCACGCGGATGAACGAGCTGGCTGAAGCCCAGGGCGCCTACGTGCTGTATCCGGTCCAGGTGCAGTCGGCAAACGCGCAGCGCTGCTGGAACTGGTTCAACCCGGCCGACCAGGCGCGCGAGGGGGGCGAGGCGGCGCTGATCGCCGGGATGACGCGTGCAGTGATGGCGGCGCACGCAATCGACCCGTCGCGCGTGTTCGTGGCCGGCCTGTCCGCCGGCGGCGCACAGGCGGCTATATTGGCGGCCGCCTACCCGGAGCTGTTCGCCGCCGCCGGCATCCATTCCGGCCTGGCCTGCGGAGCGGCCCGCGACGTCGCCGGCGCGTTCCGCGCCATGCGCCAGGGCCATGCCGGCCAGGGGCGCCACCGCACCCGCACCATCGTTTTCCACGGCGACCGCGACACCACCGTCAACCCGCGTAACGCCGACGCGGTGGCAGACCAGGTGGAGGCGGACGGGCCGCTGGAGACCGAACAGGGCGTCTCCACAGGCGGGCTAGGCTACACGAGGACCGTGCAACGCGACCGCTACGGGCGGCCGGTGCTGGAACGCTGGCTGGTGCACGGGGCAGGGCACGCCTGGTCCGGCGGAAGCACGCAAGGCAGCTACACGGAGCCGGCAGGGCCGGACGCGTCGCGTGCGATGATGGCGTTCTTCATGGGCTGACGCCGGGAACGGTCGAGGCACGCTAGCTTCGGCTAGTATTCCGAGAAACGCCGCGCCGTTGCCACCACGCAAGGAAAGCCAACCATCAAGACACCAAGAGCGCAGGCTCATGGTGGAACAGTCTGCAGGTAGGTCTCTTGGTGTCCGCCTTTCTTCGCCTGCAGCACAAGCGAACACAATCCTGAAGCAAGACAAAGCAAGCGGTTCTTTTTTGAAAAAAAGAACCAAAAAACTTTTGTTCCCTTGCGCGCGCGCCGCAGAATCTTCGCGACGGCAGGACCAGAAGTCTCTTTTGTTCAAAAAAAAGGATTTGCCTTCCTTGCCGGACACCAAAGGGCAAAGACCTCGCTTGCCGAGCGATCCGCCGCGTCATTTCCGCTGGATCAACTCGACCTTGTAACTGTCCGGGTCTTCCACGAATGCAATCACCGTCGTGCCGTGTTTTACCGGCCCGGCCTCCCGCACCACGCGCCCGCCGCCGTGGCGCACCACGTCGCAAGCCGCAGCCACGTCCGGCACGCCCACTGCCAGGTGCCCGAACGCGCTGCCCAGATCGTAGGGGCCTTGCTGGTCCCAGTTGTGGGTGAGCTCGATCTCCGCCGCGCCCTCGGCGTTGGTGCCGTATCCCATGAAGACCAGCGTGTAGCGGCCGGCCGGCACCTCGGTGCGGCGCAACTCCCGCATGCCCAACAGGTCGCGGTAGAACGCAACGCTTTTATCCAGGTCGTAGACGCGCAGCATCGTGTGAAGGAAAGCACTCATGGGTGGGCTCCTGATGTGATTCGAGTGTCTGAAAGGGAAGGCAAGGCAAGCAGTTCTTTTTTGAAGAAAAGAACCAGAAAACTTTTGCTCCGCCGGGTGTACCACGACGAAACGCGTCGTTTCGGCGGGCCGCGACAGCCGCGACAGAAGCTTTGCTTCTTCTCGAAAAAGCAGGCCTTGCTTCTACCTGGCTACCTCAACGCCAAGCAGAAACAACCCCGTCCGGTCTGCCGCCGCCGCACACGCGGCCAGATCGGTCACCAGCGTACCCCCCGCCTCGAACGCCACCCCGCGCAACCCGGCTGCAGCCGCCGCCTCGATCGTGCGCGGCCCGATGGTCGGCAAATCGGCACGCCGGTCCTGCCCCGGCTTGACCAGCTTGACCAGCACCCCGCCCGGCCCGGGCCGCCGCAGCTCGGCGGCACGCCTGATCATCCGGTCTGTGCCCTCGATCGCCTCGACCGCCAGCACGCATCCCTGCTGCACCACGCAGGCCTGGCCCACGTCGGCCGCACCCAGGGCGCGCACCACGGCGATCCCACGCTCGATATCGGCCAGCGCCTCGGCATCGGCTGCCACGCGACCGGCCAGCCCCGCCGGCCCGAGTGCGGAGGTCAGCACCTCGTGCGCGCCCAGGATACGGAAGCCCTCCTCGGCCAGCACGCGCACCACCGCGGCCAGCAGCCCGTCATCGCCGGCAAAGGCAGCCCGCCCGATGCGCGCCAGGATGCGCGCGCCCTCCGCGTCCGGCCGCAGGTCCAGCAGGGACGGGCGCCGCACCGGCCCCACCAGGACCAGGTCACGGCACCCGTTTGCACGCAGAAGCTGCAGCATCTTGCCGGCCGCACCCAGGCGAACGACTGCGTGTGGAAACGGCGCCACAACAGGCGCTTCGGCGAAGTCCTCAAAGGCGATGATGAAGACGTCACGGCCCTGCGCCCGTGCCGCGGCCGCAACCTGGCCGGGAAACGGGCCGCCGCCGGCGAGGATGCCCAAAGCGCCAGACACCTGTTAATCGCCTTTCAGGCGAATGGCGGGAGGTTCAACTCGCACGCTGGGCGAGGACCCCAGGCCCGAACCGGTTTTTTCCCTGTCCATTCCAAAAATACAGACTTTGCCATTGCGTTTCGGTCGCGTGTTGCGTAGGACTACATTCGAACTCACGGAGTCGTGAGTAAGGGAGGTTTTCAGTGGACGAGCTGGAGGTAGGGCTGGCACCGAGTGCGACGGGTATCCTGCAATGCCTCAAACTGCTTGCCGCTGAAGCAGCGTCTCTGAAGCTGCTGCGGACGCTTTCGGCCATCGAGGACGCGCTGGAAATGGCTGCGACGGAGAGCGGCATGGACGAGCAGGTGCCGCCGGTTCTGCACTGAGCCGAAGCAAGCAGTTCTTTTGAAAGAAAGAACCAAAAAACTTTTGTCCCCGCTGTAGCGCGCTTGCAGGAAAGGTCCGCGACAGCGGAAGCAAAAGCTTTTTGCTTCATTTTCTCGCAAAAGAAGGCTTTTACCCCGCCTCCTCGTCCAGCTTGGCGTTACTCCGAACCAGCCCCCGCCGGCTAGGCACGTCCACGAACGCCAGCATCTCTGCCACCAGCTCGTCTTCCGCCGCCATGCCCCGCGCCTCCGCAAGCCTGGCGGCGAACGTCGCCCCGCTCTCCTGGTCGGCAACGAACAGCAGCCGGAAAGCGGCCCGCAGCCGGTGCAGGCCGGCCCGGTCAACACCGCGGCGGCGCAGGCCAACCACGTTCAGCCCGGTCAGCCTCGCCCGGTTGCCCAGCACGGTGCCGAACGGGATCACGTCCGCCTCGACGCCGGAGGCGCCGCCCACCATCGCGGCGCGGCCGATGCGCACGAACTGGTGCAGCGCCGTCGCCCCGCCGATGACCGCGCCGGCGCCGATGCTGACGTGGCCGCCCATCACCACGTTGTTGGCCACGATCACCCCGTCGCCCAGCTCGCAGTCGTGCGCCACGTGCACGACCGCCATCAGCAGGCAGTCCGCACCCACGCGGGTCAAACCCGTGCCGGTCACCGTGCCACGGTGAATGGTGCAGTGCTCGCGTATCTGGGTGCGCGGGCCGACCACGGTGCGGGTGGGCTCGCCTTGGTATTTGAGGTCCTGCGGCGGCAGCCCCACGCTGGAAAACGGGTAGAGCACCACGCCGGCGCCTATGGTGGTGTCGCCGTCGACCACCACGTGGCTGACCAGGCGCACGCCCGCCTCAATCTCCACGCCGGCGCCCACGGTGCAGAACGGCCCGATCTCGGCGTCCGGAGCCACACGGGCGCCGTCGGCCACGATGGCGGTCGGGTGCACCCGACCGGGTGAGCGCGCGCTCAGCGCCGGGGTTTCGACCAGGTGGTCGGTCACGCTATCCATCATCCAGCCTGGCACCCTCCGCGCGACGCACCTTCATTCCTCGTCAGGCGCCCCACCCGGGGAGTGGTCCATGATCATCGCGGAGTAGGTGGCCTCGGCCACCGACACGCCGTCGACTCGGGCGACACCGGAGAACTTCCACACGTTGCCGCGCCGGCGCTCTCGCGTCACGTGAATGCGCAACTGGTCGCCGGGCTGCACCGGGCGGCGGAACTTCGCACTCTCGATGGTCATGAAATAGACCACCTTGCCGGCCGCCTGCGGGCCCAGCGACTGCACCACCAGCACGGCGGCGGTCTGCGCCATGCTCTCGATGATCAGCACGCCGGGCATCACCGGGTGGCCGGGGAAGTGGCCCTGGAAGAACGGCTCGTTGGCGGTGACGTTCTTGATCCCCACGGCGGAGACGTCGGGGATCACGTCGACCATGCGGTCCAGCATCAGCATCGGGTAGCGATGCGGGATCGCGTGCATGATCGCGGTGATGTCCAGCACGTTGATCCGCCCGACCTCAGCCTCGCTCGTTACCTGGGTTTCGTGTGCCAGAACCTGGTCCACCTTGCTGTCCTGTGCCGTCCCGTCCATCTCTCAGCCCGCTACTTTCTGCTCGCCGACTACGCCATCGCCCATGGGCGGCTCGGGTTCGTCTGGCCCGTTCGGATGAGCGGCCGCCCCTGTCGTTGGCTCCGTCGTCCTGGCCTGGGCTGAAGCGGCCGCCCCACCCTCGCGTGCACCTGTAGTGTCACCGCCGGCGGGACCGCGCCGGGCCAGCCGCCGCAACACCGCCACGTTGCGGAAGAACTCGCGGATCGGCAAAGCCGGGCTGCCGATCACGTCCGACCCGGCTGGCACGTCCGCCATGACGCCGGCCTGCGCGCCGATCCGCGCCTTGGCACCCACCGTCAGGTGGCCGGCAAGCCCCGCCTGGGCGCCAAGCTGAACGAAATCCTCCAGCGTGCATGATCCCGCGATGCCGGACTGGCCCGCCATCACGCAGCCGCGTCCCATGCGGACGTTGTGCCCAATCTGGACCAGGTTGTCGATGCGCGAGCCGGCGCCGATTACCGTGTCGTGCGACGCGCCGCGGTCCACGGTGGTGTTGGCGCCAATCTCCACGTCGTCGTGCAGAATGACCCGGCCCAGTTGCGGCACGCTGACGAAGCCATGCGCGGTGATGGCGAAGCCGAACCCCTCCTGACCGACCCGCGCCCCGGGATAGACGTAGACCCGCGCACCAAGCAGCGCGTGGCTGACAGTGGCCCCCGCACCGATCCGACAGCCTGGGCCCATCACCACGCCGGCCTGGACGACGGCGTGCGGACCCACCTGACAGCCCGACCCGACCACCACGCGGGGTCCCACCACCGCGTACGGCCCGATGCCCGCCGTGGCGTCCACCTCCGCCGTCGGATCGACCACCGCCGTCGGGTGGATGCCCGGCACCGCGGCGGCGCTCGGGTGGAACAGCCGGCCCACCTGCGCCCAGGCCAGATGCGGGTCGGCCACCACCAGCGCCGCGCAGGAATGCGGCACGCGTGCGGCGAGCGCCTCGCTCACGATCACCACGCCGGCCCGGCTGCGTCCGGCCACCACGCCGTATTTCGGGTTGTGCAGCACCGCCACCTGGTTGGGCGCGGCGGTCTGCAACGCTGCCACGCCCACCAGCACCGCGCCGGCCACGCGCTCTGCCCGCTCCAGCCTGCCGCCGGCCACGCCCAACAGGTCGTCCAGCGAGAACGGGCCTGCGCGCTCGAAGAAGCGCGGGTCGCCGAGCACCGAGCCGGTCGCGTCGTCCTGCGTCTGCGCAGCGTCGCCCTGGCCCTCGGCAAGCGCCTGCGCCGCGTCGTCCCGCCCCGCTGCCGGAGCGGCCAGCTGTCCCGGCGCGGCTGCGGCAGCTTGCCCAGACGCGGACGCGTCGACTCGCCCAAACGCGGACGCGTCACCTTGCCCAGCAGCAATCGACGCAAGCTGCCCAGAAACGGCCGTGGCAGGTTGCCCACCTCCGGCCGCAGGCTGCCCGGGGGCAGAAGCGGTGTTCAGCCCCGCGGAAGACTCACCAGGCTGTCCCGCCGACATCGCGGCGCCTTGGCCAGCCGGCACGATCGATCCGCCTACCGAAGAGGCGGCAGCCAGGCCCGCTTGCTCCGGATGCGGCATGTCGGCCGGCTCGGCCGCCATCGTGGGCTAGTGGCTCGGTGCTGCGCTGGCCGAGGCGGACGCCGCCACCGAGGCCGCGGTCACCGACGCGTCGGCCCAGTTCTTCGGCAGCTTGGCCGGGTCGACGCCCTCGTCGGGTATCTGCACCGTCGGCAGCAGCTTGTTCAGCTGGGCCACCACCTCGTCGGTGATGTCGAACTGCGGCTGGTTCAGCGCCACCTGGCTGCGGTGCAGCACCACGTTCATGCCTCTGGCTTCGGCCACCTGCTTGATCACCGCCAGCAACGTGCTCTCGATCTGGTTCAGCGCCACCTGGCCGGCTTCCGAGATGACCCGATTGCGCTCCTGCAGCTGGCGGCGGTCGTTGTTGACGCGGTCGCGCAGCGCGCGCTCGCGCTGATGGCCCTGGTCGGGCGTGAGCTTCGGCGCGTCGGCTTGCAGGCCCTGCTCCAGCTCGCGCCAGGCTGCCTGGTCCCGCTCCACGTCGGCCTGCAGCTTGGCCTTACGCGCGCCGATGATGCGCTGGATGATCTGCGCCGCGTTGCACTGGCGCATCACCTCCGGCACCCCCAGCACGCCGATCACCACCGGCGGCGGTGCCGTGCCTTTCGGCAGCGCCGGCAGGTTTGGCACCGGCGGCTGCGGCAAGGGCGGCATCGGCGGCTGTTGCTGCTGCTGGGCCTGCTCGTCCACGCCCGCGTCCGGCTCGGGCGGCAGCGGCGCGGCAGCCACCGGCACCTGCCGCGCCGCGCGCGGCGCGTGCTGGGCGGGTGCGCTACGCGCGGCAGGCGCCCGCGGCGTGGCAGCCTGTGGCGGTATGAAGTAGCCGGGGTTGGTCTGCGCGAAGGCCGTGACGGACGGTGCCAAGGCGAGCAGGCAGGCCAGCGCGGTTGCGCCGGCTAGGTGGGCGCGGTGATGTGGGCGACTCATTGGAACCTCGTTCCGAAACCGAATTTGAACACCTGGGTTTGGTCGTAGGGCTCCTTCTTGATCGGGATGCCCAGGTCGATGTTGATCAGCCCGAACGGGCTCTTCCACGAAATGCCGACGCCGACCGACGCACGGATCGCGCCGGTGTCGTAGTAGCACTTGTTTATCGTGTCGCCGTGGTCGTCGACGACGCGGTTGCCGATGTGGCGCGACGTGGGCAGGCACTCGCTCGTGGCGTTCGGCGGCACGTTCAGCCCCGACAGCCCGCCGGAATCGACGAACGCGCGCCCGGTCAGCCCGAAATCGGCCGGCACCGGCAGCGGGAAGTGCAGCTCGGTGCTCTGCGTGTAGATGAAGTTGCCGCCGATGCTGTCGCTGCCGTGGTAGAAGATCTCGCTCGCCGGGCAGGCGCCGCTGCCGTTGCCGTTGGCGACGATGTTCGCCGCCACCCCCTGCAAGCAACTCGAATACGCCACCGAGTGCGGGCCCACGCCCTGGTCGAGGAAGCCTCGCAAATTGTCGCCGCCGAGGAAGAAGCGGTCGATGATCAGCTCCTTGCTTTGCAGGTTGTAGAGGTAGCCGGCGCCCTGGCTGAAGGAGACGCCCCACAGCGAGTTACCGGTGAAGTAGTCCAGCGGCAGGAAGTAGGTGCTGTCGGCCTTTGAGCGCAAATAGTGCTCGTCGCCGCCCAGGCCCGCCAGGTCGTTGCCGATGCGCACGACGAAGCCGCTATGCGGTGCGACCCGGCTGTCGCGGTAGTCGAAGGACAGCGTCTGGCCGAGCTGCGAGAGTAGCGTGTAGCCCGCCTCGTCCTGCACGAACACGCTGGCGAACTCGCTGAGGTTGTTCACGTCGCGGTCGCTGATCGTGTAGTTGAAGGCCTGGCTGATGTGGTCGTTGTAGGCGAAGCCCAGGCGGGCGGAGAAGCCGTAGCGCGTCTCGCTGTAGTCCGAGACGTACTGGTTGTTGTTGGTCAGGTAGAAGATGTCGCCGCCGGCCACCAGGTTGCGGTCGAGGAAGTACGGGTCGGTGGCAGAGATGTCCACCTGGCTCTCGCGCGCGGCGAGCGTGCCGTTGATGCCGGCGTCGATGCCGGTGCCGATCAGGTTGTGCTGGCGCAGGCCGGCCTGGCCCAATATGCCCGACGTGGTGGAGTAGCCGCCGCCCAGCGAGAGCTCGCCGGTGGCCTTCTCCGTCAGCTCGGTGTTGATCACCACGCGGTCGGGCGCCGAGCCGGGCGTGGGCGTCACCTTCACGTCGCCGAAATAGCCGAGGTCGGTCAGCCGCTGCTTGGTCAGCCGGACCAAAGTGGGGTCGTTGGGGTCGCCCTCGGCGAAGCGGAACTCGCGGCGGATCACCTTGTCGCGGGTCACCGTGTTGCCGGAGATGTCGATCCGTTCGACGTAGGTGCGTGGCCCCTGGGCGATGTCGAACTCCAGATCCACCACGTGCTTCTTGCGGTCGCGCGAGATGCGCGGGTTGACCAGCAGGAACGGGTTGGCGTTGGCCAGGCGGACGGCGTTCTGGATGGCGTCGCTGCTCTTCTCAACCGCGTCGCCGTTGTAGAAGCCGCCCTTCTGCTCCTTGACCAGGCTCACGTAGTTGGCCGCCGAGACCTTCGGCACGTTGCTCTTCACGGTGATCTGGCCCACCCGGTAGCGCTCGCCCTCGACCACCTGGAAGGTAAGAAAGAATGCCTTACGCTCCGGCGAGAGCTCGGCCACCGTGTTGGTCACCTGGATGTCGGCGTAGCCGTGCTCGAGGTAGAAGCGGCGGATCAGCTCGCGGTCGAAGTTCACCCGCTCGGGGTTGAACTGGTCGCTGCTGGAGAAGAAGCGCCAGAACCGCTCCTCGCGGCTGTCGATGACGCCCTTGAGGTCGTTTTCCGAGAAGGCGTGGTTGCCGACGAACACGATGCGGCTGATCTTGGTCTCCGGGCCCTCGACGATCTTGAAGATCACGTTCACCCGGTTCTGCGGCAGGCGCTGGATGTAGGGCTCCACGGTGGCGGCGAAGCGTCCCTTGCCGGCGTAGACGCCCAGCAGCTTGGTGCGGTCCTGCTGGGCCATCCGGGTGGTGAACACGGCCCTGGGGCGCAGCTCCAGCGCTTTGCGCAGGTCGTCTTCCTTAATGTTGTGGTTGCCCTCGAAGCTGATCGTGTTGACCAGCGGGTTCTCGTGCACGTGCACCACCAGGGAGCTGCCGTCGCGCTGGATGCTCACGTCGCTGAACAGGCCGGTAGCGTAGAGAGTGCGCAAGCTGCGGTCGACGCGCTCGCTGCCGAAGGCGTCGCCGGGCTGCACCAGCATGTAGGAGAGGATGGTGCCCTCCTCGATGCGCTGGTTGCCGACGATGCGGATGCTCTGGATCGCGTCCGAACGGTCCTGCGACGCGGCCGTCCGTCCGGCGCGCTGCTGGGCCACGCGGTGACGGCGCGGCTTTGGCGCTGGCGTGGGCGCGTCCTGCGGCGCCTGGCCGGCCGGTGCGGCCTGGTCCTGCGGCGGGGCGGCCGGGGCTGCATCCTGTGCGCCGGCGCTGCGAGGGGCACAGACGGACAGCACGCAGATCGTGGCAAGCAAGGCGGCGCGTGAACGGTGCAACAGGAGACCCCCAGGTGAGCGCCCGCCAGGCGTCAGCGGGGCGCGGCGGCAAAGGCCCCGCCGCGGTCCGAGCGGGCTACCCGAGATTGTGATGCGTGTCCATGCGGCGGGTGGGCTCGTTGCGGTCTGTTGCAAGAGGAGCAGGCAAGCGGCTCTGTTTTTCAAAAAAGAACCAAAAAACTTTTAGTCCGGCTGTCGCGGAGTCTCTTTCAGCGTGCACCCAGGAAGCAAAAGTTTTTGGTTGTTTTTTTCGAAAAATCGCGTGCTTTGCCCAACTCAGGACATAAGCTGCGACCGGTTGTCCTCGACCAAGCGGTAACAGGAGCACGCCTGCTTTTCCAGCCTGGCGCGGTCCAGGATGGTCAGCCGGCCCCTGGACTGGCGGATGATGCCGGCGCCCTGCAGCGTGTTGGTAACCACCGAGACGCCCGCCCGGCGCACGCCCAGCATGTAGGAGAGGAACTCCTGCGTCATCGGCAGGTCGTTGCTATCGGCGCGGTCGTGGCTCATCAGCAGCCAGCGGGCCAGGCGCTGCGGCAGGTCGTGGCGCGCGTTGCAGGCAGCCGATTGTGCCGTCTGCATCATTGTCAGGTGGACATGGCAGAGGCAGCGGCGGCGGAAGTGCGGCAGGGACACGATGGCCGCACGGAAGGCCACGGCGCTCATGCGGTGCGCGGTGCCCGGCTGCTGCACCAGGCCTCGATGGATCGACAGAGCCTTCTCCGTCAGCACTGCGGACGTGCCCACCAGCCCCTCCCGGCCGGTCATGCCGACTTCGACCAGCGCCACGTCGCCGGTGTCGGCCGTCAGCGACACCACGCCGCTCTCCAGGAAGTAGACGTCTTCGACCGGGTTGCCGCGCTCGTGCAACACCTGCTGCAGCACCAGGCTGACCGGGCGGAGCTGCGGTTCAAGGACGTCGACCTCGTCCTCCGGCAATACTGCCAGCAGGCCGTTGCGGAAATCCGTCGTTCGGACCATCATAGCCGAAACATTCCAATGGAAAACGTTGGGAGAGAACGATTCTCCTCCCGGCGGCCGATTTCGGCGAACAGATGTATGATGCGCAAAACGCTAGGTGAGTGCGCAAACCAACTCGTATTGCAGTTGGGCCTCCACGATGGCGAAAGCACCGTGCGTGGGCTGGTCCCATAGCAAACGAGCTATGTCAGATGTGCATAGGATATGTGAAACGTACAATAGCTGGGTCTTTACGAGAGCGCGACAGAGTCGGCTTTCGCTATATCCAACGAAATAAGTGTTGCAACGGCCGGCAAGTTCCCGCGAGACTGTCTACTTTGTGTAACGGGCTCACTGATTGTCGCCGCTCTGGTCCGGTCTCGTCCACTGCCGTGTACGGCGTATGAAGACTCCGACGAGACGTTTAGTCGGCGCTCGCCCGTCATGGTAGCTGCACGTCCGCCATTCTGACGGCTGCGGACACATGTTTGCCGAGTTAAGAGGCTGATTCAGCAGTTCCAATGTCGATTGGAAACGCAGCAAGTCCGGCTTTTTAAAAAAGCAGCAAAAACTTTTTGGTCCTGCTGTCGCGGAGGCTTCCGCAGCATGCGCCCGAGGGAACAATAGGCTCAGGGAACCGCTTGGCTTGCCTGCTCAGCCGATCAGGTGCGCGACCCAGCGGACAGCACCCGTGTGCACGAGGTCGTTCCAGCTGATGAACAGGAAGAAGGTCGCGATGAAGGCGAAGCCGAGCCGGTAGCCGTATTCCAGCGCGCGCTGCGGCAGCGGGCGGCCGCGCAACGCCTCGGCCGCGTAGAACATCAGGTGGCCGCCGTCGAGCACCGGGATCGGCAGCAGGTTCACCAACCCCAGGTTGATCGAGAGGAACGCGGTGAACGTGATCACCGCCGCTAGCCCAAGCTTGGCCACCTGGCCGGATATCACCACCACGCCAATCGGGCCGGCGAGGTCGTGCACGCCCTGGCCGGTGGTGATGATGTGCACCAGCCCGCTCAGCGTCTGCCACAGCACAAAGCCGGTGTTGCGCACGCCGGCCGCAATTGCCGCCAGTGGCCCCAGGCGCTCGTTGATCGCCTCCACGCCGGCGCTGATGCCGAGCTGGCCCACCGCGGCGTCGCCGGGCTTGGGCTTGATCAGCGCCTGCACCGTGAGGTCCTGGGTGCCGCGCTGGACCTGCAGCGCAAGGGTGTGGCCGACATTGGCCGAGACGATCCGGCGCAGATCCTCGAACGCGGCGATCTTGGTAGCGTCTACCGCGCGGATTGCGTCCCCCGGCTTCAGGCCGGCCGCTGCCGCGGAACTGTTAGGGGCGACCTCTCCCACGATGGCCGGCGCGTTAGGGTCGGCCACCGGCCGGCCGATGGTGGCGTAGAGGCCCGAGTACAGCACGGCTGCCAGCAGGAAGTTGGCGATCGGGCCGGCAGCAACCACGATGGTGCGCGAGAGCACCGACTTCTCGAAGAATGCGTGCCCGTGGCGGATGGCCTCCTGATCGGTTGCCTGCTCGTGCGCCACGTCGATCGACATGCCGTGCATCTTCACGAAGCCGCCGAGCGGCAGCGCGCACAACTTCCAGACCGTCTCGTGGCGGTCCGTCCAGGACAGCAGCTTGGGCCCGAAGCCGATGGAAAAGGCTTCCACGTGGATGCCGCGCCAGCGGGCGGCGAGGTAGTGGCCCATCTCGTGAATGAAGACGAGCACGCCCAGGACCAGCGCGCGGCTGGCGATCGCCTCCAGGATGCTCAGGATGGACGACATGCTTTCTCCGAGGTCTCAGATGGGGTCAGGCAAGCAAGCAAGCAGTTCTTTTTTGAAAAAAAGAACCGAAAAACTTTTGTCTCCGCTATCGCGCGCTCGCCGGACCGAACCGCGACAGCCGCGACAAAAGCTTTTTGCTTCTTTTTCTCGAAAAAGAAGCGCTTGCTTCCTGTCACGCCGCGCAAACCGCCCTGTCCTGGCTCAGAGTTTCCGCACACCGCCGCGCCCGCGCGTCCAGTTCCAGCACGTGCTCCAGCGTGGCGGCCGGCGGCGTGCCGAGCCGCTCCAGCGTCGCCTCCACCACCGCGGCGATGTCGAGGAAGCCGATCCGCCGGCCCAGAAAGGCCGCCACCGCCACCTCGTTGGCAGCGTTGAGGATGGTGGGCGCGCCGCCGCCGGCATGCAGCGCGGCTCGCGCCAGGCGCAACGCCGGGAAACGCGCTTCGTCGGGGGGCGCGAACTCCAGCCGCCCTATGGCGGCCAGGTCCAGCCGCGGTGAGCTGGTCGCCAGCCGCTGCGGCCAGGCGAGCGTGTGGGCGATGGGGATGCGCATGTCCGGTGCTCCCATCTGTGCCAGCACGCTGCCGTCCTTGTAGCAGACCATGCCGTGAACGACGGATTGCGGGTGGACCAGCACCTCGATTTCGTCGGGCGAGAGCGCGAACAGTCGCGCGGCCTCGATCACCTCGAGCCCCTTGTTGAACAGGGTGGCCGAGTCGATGCTGATCTTGGCCCCCATCGACCAGACCGGGTGGCGCAGCGCGGTCTCCGGCGTGGCCCGCGCCATCTCCTCCGTGCTGGCAAGGCGGAACGGGCCGCCGGACGCAGTCAGGATGATCTTCTCCAGCGCGCTGCGGTCGCTGCCGGCCAACGCCTGGAAGATGGCGTTGTGCTCGGAATCCACCGGCAGCAGGGTGGCACCGGCCTGCCGCACGGCGCGCAGCATCACGTCGCCGGCGGACACGATGGCTTCCTTGTTGGCCAGTGCGATGGCGCCGCCGCGCTCGGCCGCGGCCAAAGTGGGCGCCAGGCCGGCAACACCGGTGATCGCCGCCATTGTCCAATCCGCCCCCATGCGGGCAGCGTCCAGCACCGCGTCCGGCCCGCACGCCATGCGGATGCCGGTGCCCTGCAGACAAGCGGCCAGCGTCTTGTGCATCGCCGGGTCGCTGCAGACGGCCAGTTCGGCGCGCAGTGCGATGGCCTGCGCGGCCAGCGCCTCGGCGGAGCTGTTGGCCACCAGGGCCAGCACGCGGTAGCGCCCCGGGTTGGCCGCCAGCAGGTCCACCGTGCTCTTGCCGATGCTGCCGGTGCTGCCCAGCACGGTGACCGTCTTCATGCCGCTCGATTCCCTCAACCCGTGCCCCACAAAGGCCCTTGCCCCGCCGCCAGCCACCACAGCAGCGCCGCCGGGCTCGCCGCGAGCACGCCGTCCAGCCGGTCCAGCAGACCGCCATGGCCGGGGATGATGCGCCCGGAATCCTTCGCACCGAACCGGCGCTTGACCGCACTCTCCAGCAGATCGCCCAGTTGCGCCACCACGCTCAGCACCAGCGCCAATACCGCCGCGTGCACCGGCCGGCTGTAGCCCACGGCAAGCCCGCACGCCACCGCGCAGAGCGTGCCACCAGCCGCCCCCGACCAGGTCTTGCCCGGCGAGATCGCCGGCGCCAGCCGCTTCCCGCCCAGCGCCCGGCCCGCCACGTAGGCGCCGATGTCGCCAGCCCAGACCACCACCATGACGAACAACACGTTGAGCAAGCCCGCCGGCCCGCCGCGCAACACCCACAACGACGCGTAGGTGGCGCCGATGTAGGCCAGGCCTGCGCCGAGCGTGGTGCCGCCCGCAGCCTGACGCGGCACGCGCGCGCGCCACAGCAGCACCCACTCAACACAGAGCGCGGCGATGACGGCAGACAGGCACAGCGTCCACACCAGGCCACCGGCGCAGATGGAGCCTACGCCGATCGGCAGCAGAACCAGGGCGGAGGCGAGGCGGACGCCCAGGTCTCGCCATTTGGGGTTGGTCACTGGGGCTGCTGAGCGAAGAGGAAGGAAACAAGCGGTTCTTTTTTGAAAAAAAGAACCAAAAAACTTTTATTCACTTGGGTGCACGCCTGAGGAAACTCCGCGACAGCAATACCGAATTGCTTTCTTTAAAAAACACGCCGTGCCTGGACACCGGCAACCATCTCGTCAAGTTTCCGAAACGATCGACAAAGAGTTGACGCAGCAATCTTCGGTTCTGCTGTCGCGGACTCACCTGCAGCACGCACTCGAGGGAACAAAAGTTTTTTGGTTCTTTTTTTCAAAAAAGAACTGCCTGCCTTGCTTTCCAGCGGTCCGATTCAAGGCACGAAGAACACCAAGCAGCCACGCTGATCGCCTAGCAACCCACCGCCTTTCTTCTTCGCACCCTTCGCGCCTCCGTGGTCAATCTTCTTGCCTACTCAGGCCGCGCCCCGTACCGCCTGTCCCGCCCCGCGTAATCCGCCAGCGCGCTCTCGAAATGCGCCGCGTTGAAGTCCGGCCACAGCACTTCCGGAAACAGGTACTCCGCGTAGGCCGCCTGCCACAGCAGGAAGTTCGACACCCGCCGCTCGCCGCTGGTGCGGATCACCAGGTCCGGGTCCGGCATGCCGGCGGTGAAGAGGAAGCTGCTGAACGCGCTCTCGGTCAGCGCCATCGGGTCCAGCATGCCCGCGGCCGCCGCCTGGGCCACGGCGCGCGCGGCGGCCACGATCTCCGAACGCCCGCCGTAGGACAGCGCCACCGTCAGGTTCAGCCGCGTGTTGCCGGCGGTCAGGCGCTCCGCCTCGGCCAGCTCGCCGGCGATGTCGGGGCCGAAGCGGGCGCGGTCGCCGATGCCGCGCAGGCGGACGCGTTCGCGGTGCAGTTCGGCCACCTCGTGGCGCAGGTAGTGGCGCAGCAGGCCGGTCAGGTCGGTGACCTCATCCTCCGGGCGCTGCCAGTTCTCGCTGCTGAAGGCGTAGAGCGTCAGCCACCCCACGTCGTTGCGGATCGCCGCCTCGATGGTGCGGCGGACCGCCTGGGCGCCGGCGCGGTGGCCGGCCACCCGCGGCAGGTGGCGGGCTGCGGCCCAGCGGCCGTTGCCATCCATGATGATGGCAACGTGGCGCGGCCGGAGGCCGGGCGCGGCAGCACTGCCCGGCGCAAGTGCCGCGATGGCAGGCCCGGTTTTCAGCAGGCCCACGGTGCCTCAGACCTGCTTGATTTCGCGTTCTTTGTCGGCGAGCTGGTCGTCGATGCGCTTGATGTAGCTGTCGGTGAGCTTCTGCACCTCGTCGGACCAGCCTTTCACGTCGTCCTCGCTGATCTCGTGCTTCTTTTCGGCCGCCTTGGTCTGGTCCATGCCGTCGCGCCGCACGCCGCGCACGGCGATGCGCGCGCTCTCGCCGTAGCGGCCGGCCGCCTTGGCCAGCTCGGTGCGCCGCTCGGCGGTCAGCTGCGGGATCGGCACGCGCACGACCTGGCCGTCCGAACCGGGGTTAAGGCCGAGGCCAGAATCGCGGATGGCACGCTCGACGGCGCCCACCAGGCTGCGGTCCCACACCTGCACCGTCAGCATGCGCGGCTCAGGCACGCCGATGGTGCCCACCTGGGTGATCGGCACCTCGCTGCCGTAGGCCTCCACCTTCACCGGCTCGAGCAGGCCGGGGCTGGCACGGCCGGTGCGCAGGCCCGCGAAGTCGCGCCGCAGCGTCTCCAGCGCGCCGTCCATCCGGCGGGTCAGGTCTTCCTTGAGGGTGTTGAGGTCGGCCACTTTCATCAGTCTCCGGGTCAGTCGTCAGTCGTCGGTCACCAGTCGTCGGAGCCCGGGCAGGCAGGTGGCGAGCGGTCGCACTTTCCGTCTGTAACAACCCGGACGTCAATCCGGGCGCCGCGATCAAGGCAAGCAAGGCCTTCTTTTTCGAGAAAAAGAAGCAAAAAGCTTTTGCTCTCGCTGTCGCGCACGGCTGAGACGACGTCTTTCAACCCGGCGCACCTACAGGAGACAAAAGTTTTTTGGTTCTTTTTTAAGAAGAACCGCCTGCGTAGCCTCTCAAGCCGGCTCGACGATGCGGGTGAACACGCCCTCTCCACGCATGACCGCGGCGAAGGCGCCGGGGGCGTGGATGTTGAAGACGATGATCGGCAGGTTGTTCTCGCGCGCCAGCGAGATGGCGGCAGCGTCCATCACATTGAGGTCGCGGGAGAGCACTTCGAGGTAGGTCAGCTCGTCGTAGCGGCGGGCGTCCGGGTCGCGCCTTGGGTCGGCGGAGTAGACGCCGTCCACCTGGGTGCCCTTCAGCAGCGCGTCGCACCCCATCTCGGCGGCGCGCAGGGCGGCCGCGGTGTCCGTGGTGAAGAAGGGGTTGCCGGTGCCGGCGGCAAAGATCACCACGCGGCCTTTTTCCATGTGGCGCTCGGCGCGGCGGCGGATATAGGGCTCGCACACGCTGGCCATGGGGATGGCGGACTGCACGCGGGTGGCGGTGCCGCGCTTTTCCAGCGCGGTCTGCATGGCGAGCGCGTTCATGACGGTGGCCAGCATGCCCATATGGTCCGCCTGGGCGCGGTCCATGCCGCTGGCGGCGGCCGAGACGCCGCGGAAGATGTTGCCGCCGCCGATGACCAGGCAGACTTCCACGCCCATGCGCACCACGTCGCCTACGTCGACGGCAATGCGGCCGACCATCTCGGTGTCCAGGCCGTACTCGCGTTTGCCCATCAGGGCCTCGCCGGAGATTTTCAGCAGCACGCGCTTGTGGGCGGTTGTCATGGCGGGTTCGTCCATGGGGCGCGCGAAACCTACGAGGTGAGGCGGGTTCGGGGAAGGGGTTGTCGCGTGGCTTGTGAAGCGGGCGGTTGGCAGACGCTTTGCGGCTTAGCAAAGAAAGATTGACCACGAAGGCACGTAGGACACGAAGCAGAAAGAAGCGAGCCGCGTTCGGGTGTCGACCGTTACACACGAGTGTTTTCCGACCTCGTTGACCCGGTGAGCAGGCCGGAAACGCTCTCGCTGTTTGTTTTGGCGAGCATCTGTATCCAACGGACGACCCCGTTTGGTTGGATGATGCTCTAATCCGGGCGTCAGGGGCACTCTTCACCCAGCCAACGAGCAACCCGCACGCGGCAGGAGACACGAGCCGTCAGTTTTACTGGCACGCCAATGGGGCTTTCAGCTTACCTGTGCGCCCGAGTGATTGAAAGCATCGAGGAAAGTACTGGTCGGCAACCACACAGTCCAATGTGCGAAACCTTCTTTGTATTCCTCGACCTTCAAAGTCGACTTTAACTTGCTTTGCCGAAACCCTGGCGCGACTACGCCAATAGCGCTTTCAGCTTACATGCTGCCCGCGTCATCAACAGCACTGAAAAAATCATCGGTTGTCGACCACGCAGTCCAGTGCGAGCCTTCTTCGTGTCCTTCGTGGTCGACCTTGCTTTCTTCGCCTAAACTCCGGCCACCGCCGCCACTTCCGCCGCGAAGTCGCCGCCCGTCGGCTTGTCGATGCCTTCGCCCAGCGCGAAGCGCTCGAACGCCACCAGCTTGCCGCCGGCCTTGGCCACCACCGCGCGCACCCGGCTCTCGCCGTCATGCACCCACACCTGCTCCAGCAACACCACCTCCTCGTAGTACTTGCGGATGCGGCCTTCCACCATCTTCTCGATGATCGGCTCCGGCTTGCCGGACGCGCGCGCCTGGTCGCTCAGCACGGCGCGCTCGCGGTCCAGCGCGGCGGGGTCCACCGCGTCCACGTCCAGCGCGTCCGGGCGGGTGGCGGCCACGTGCATGCCGATCTGCCGGCCCAGCGTCTCGAGCGCGTCGAGCTCGTTGTCGGCCTCCAGCGCCACCAGCACGCCGATCTTGCCCAACCCGGGCTTCAGCGCGTTGTGCATGTAGGTGGCCACTACGCCGGACGGCACGTGCAGCACGCGGGCCCTACGGATGGTCATGTTCTCGCCGATGGTGGCCACCATGTGGGTCAGCTCCTCGCCGACGTTGCGCTCGCTACCGGGAAACGGCGCGGCGCGCAGGGTGTCCACATCCTCGCCCACGTCGAGTGCGACACGGCATAGCGCCTCCACAAACGCCTGGAACGTTTCGTTGCGGGCCACGAAGTCGGTCTCGGCGTTCACCTCCACCATGGCGGCACGGTTCTTTGCCGACAGCACGCCCACCAGCCCCTCGGCGGCGACGCGGCCGGACTTCTTGGCCGCCTGGCTCAGGCCCTTCTTGCGCAGCCAGTCCACCGCGCCGTCCAGGTCGCCGTCCGTCTCGGTCAGCGCGCGCTTGCAGTCCATCATGCCGGCGCCGGTCTGCTCGCGCAGGGTCTTCACGAGGCTGGCGGTGATCTCGGCCATGTCGGTGGTCTCCGGTGGTCGCGGGCTCGGGCGTGGCTTAACGCCCGGCTCCAGTCGGTTACAAATCAAATGACAGCGCTCGCGTGGCGGTTAGGCAAGCGAGCAAAGCAAGCAGTCCTTTTCTGAAAAAAAAGGACCAAAAAACTTTTGTCTCCTGGCTCTCGGCAGCGGCTTCTCGTCTCAAGACAAAGCGAGAAAGCTGGCACAGCCAAGAAACAAAGTTTTTTCTTCTTTTTTTCAAAAAAGAAGGCCTTGCTTGCTTCAGGTGCTCTCGACCGCCTGCTGCGCCGGCTCTGCACCCGACATCGCCGCCTCAAGCTCCGGCAGCGCGATGTCCGGCTCGGCCTCAGCCTCGGCCAGGCCATGGTGCGGCGCCGGCTCGTGGCTCGGCGAGACCGGCGTTGGCAGCAGCGCTTCCGGCAGCTCCTCGATGGCGCCGAGGTCCTGGCCGCTGGCCTGCATCTCGGCGCTGATGCCGTCCAGCACGGCGCCGGCGATCAGGTCGCAGTACAGCGTGATGGCGCGGATGGCGTCGTCGTTGCCGGGGATCGGGAAGGTGATGCCCTCGGGGTCGGAGTTGCTGTCCAGCACGGCGATCACCGGAATACCCAGCTTGTTGGCCTCCTCGACCGCCAGCTTCTCCTTGTTCGTGTCGATGATAAACAGGATGTCCGGCAGGCCTCCCATTTCCTTGATGCCGCCCAGCGAGCGCTCCAGCTTGTCGCGATCGCGCGTCATCTCGAGCACCTCTTTCTTGGTGAGGCCCTGGATGTCGCCGCCCAGCATCTCGTCGATCTGGCGCAGCCGCTTGATGCTGCCGGTGATGGTCTTCCAGTTGGTCAGCATGCCGCCCAGCCAGCGGTGGTTGACGTAGTACTGGCCGCACTTCTTGGCGGAGTCGGCCACGTATTCAGCGGCTGCGCGCTTGGTGCCGACGAACAGCACGCGGCCGCCGGCCGCCGTGGTGTCGCGCACCGCGCGTAGCGCGCGGTCCAGCATCGGCACAGTCTGCTGCAGGTCGATGATGTGGACCTGGTTGCGCACGCCGAACAGGAATGGCGACATGCGCGGGTTCCAGCGGCGGGTGTGATGGCCAAAATGCACGCCGGCCTCGAGAAGCTGGCGCAATGAAAAATCGGGCATCGCCATGTGTGGCGGTCCTTTCCTGGTAAGTCCGGTTGAGCCTCCGCGGGGGTTGCCTCTCGGCACCGGCTTGCTTGGGGTAGAACCCCAGGAAAGTGCCCCGCGTGTGAATTTGCCGGCGTGGCGCCGACGCGCGGGATATGGCGGACCGGGTAAGGCAAGGCAAGCAGTTCTTTTTTGAAAAAAAACCAAAAAACTTTGCGTCCGCCATCGCGCGCTCACCGGAGAGGTCCGCGACAGCCGAAGCAAAAGCTTTTTGCTTCTTTTTCTCGAAAAAGAAGGTTCTTGCTTAACCAACTCCCGGCAAGACGTGGCCATCAAACAAAAAGGGCCTCCCCGTCTCCAGGAAGGCCCTTTCGGGAAAGCCGAACTTACTTGTCCAGCGCGTCGCGCACCGAGTCCTTGGCGCCGCCGACTGCGTTCTCGACCTTGCCGCCGGTCTTCTGTGCGACGCCCTCGGCCTCGGTCTTCTTGTCGCCGGTCAGCTTGCCGAAGCCTTCCTTGATAGCGCCACCAGCCTGGTTCAGCGCACCGGAAACGCGGTTCTCGTCAACCATGTAAACCCTCCATGTTTAAGTACCATACATTCCAACGGGCGAGCGCTCGGTCGGTTGCAGGATGTGCCTCTACGTCCGCAGGATGGAGCGTCCCGCGTAGATGGCGGCCGACCCGAGTTCGGCCTCGATGCGGATCAGCTGGTTGTACTTCGCCGTGCGGTCGCTGCGCGAGAGCGAGCCGGTCTTGATCTGGCCGCAATTCGTGGCGACCGCCAAGTCGGCGATGGTGGAGTCTTCCGTCTCGCCGGACCGGTGGCTCATCACCGCGGTGTAGCCGGCGCGCTGCGCCAGCTCGACGGCCTCCAGCGTCTCGCTCAGCGTGCCGATCTGGTTCACCTTCACCAGGATGGAGTTGGCCGTGCCCTCGGCGATGCCGCGCGCCAGGCGCTTGGGGTTGGTCACGAACAGATCGTCGCCAACCAGCTGCACGCGGGCGCCCAGCCGCTCGGTCAGGTAGCGCCAGCCTTCCCAGTCGTCCTCGGCGCAGCCGTCCTCGACCGAGGTGATCGGATAGCGGCCGCACAGCTCCTCGAGGTAGGCCACCATGCCGGCCGAATCCAACGTGCGGCCCTCGCCGGACAGCACGTACTGGCCGTCGCGGTAGAACTCGGTGCTGGCGCAGTCCAGCGCGAAGGTCACGTCCTCGCCCGGCGTGTAGCCGGCCGCCTCCACCGCGCGCGAGATGAAGGCCAGCGCCTCGTCGGCCGAGGCGAGGTTGGGCGCGAAGCCGCCCTCGTCGCCCACGTTGGTGTTGTGGCCGGCCTCCTTCAGCCCGCGCTTGAGTGCGGCGAACACCTCCGAGCCGACGCGCACGGCGTCGGCCATCGTCTCGGCGGAGACTGGCTGGATCATGAATTCCTGGATGTCGATCGGGTTGTCGGCGTGCTGGCCGCCGTTGACGATGTTCATCATCGGCACCGGCAGGGTGCGGGCGAACACCCCGCCCACGTAGCGATACAGCGGCAAGCCCAGCTCGGCGGCCGCGGCCTTGGCGATGCCCAGCGAGACGGCCAGGATGGCGTTGGCACCCAGGCGGCTCTTGTTCTCGGTGCCGTCCAGCTCGACCATCAGCGCGTCGATGCGGATCTGCTGGGTCGGGTCCATGCCGCCGATCGCGTCGAAGATCTCGCCCTGCACGTTCTCGACCGCCTGCTGCACACCCTTGCCGCTGTAGCGGGCGGCGTCGCCGTCGCGCAGCTCGGCGGCCTCGTGGGCGCCGGTCGAGGCACCGGACGGCACCGCGGCGCGACCGACCGCACCACTCTCCAGCACCACGTCCACCTCCACGGTCGGGTTGCCGCGGCTGTCTAGGATCTCGCGGGCGACGATGTCGGTGATGGCGCTCATGGGGGGTTCGCTCCTGGTTTTCGGGTGCGGTAACAGCCAAGAAGCAAGCAAGGAAGCGGTTCTTTTTTGAAAAAAAGAACCAAAAAACTTTTGCTCCCCTGGGTGCGCGGTGCGGAGAGTTCTCGCGACGGCGGAAACAGAAGTTTTTTGCTTCTTTTTTTCAATAAAGAAGGCCTTTAACGAACCCATGCTGCTCCTGACCTGGCACGGGACAATCGTCTGCCTCCGCGCAGGCGGCCTCGTGCACCTGCCCCTGCCGGCCGCCGATGCTTTCGACCTCTCCGTGCCGGAAGACTGGCGCGCTCTGCCGGCAGACGGCGTCACCGTGAACGCGGGCGGGCTCGGCACGCTGCTGCTGCGCCCCGCCCGCCTCGGACGCGGCGTCTCGCTGTCGCGCGGCGCGGACTGCCTTTGCGCCGAGCGCGGCCGGACGGAGGCGGCGTTCAACCGGCAGGAGGTCAACCAGTGGGAGAGCTTCCTGCCGGTAACCGAGCGCCAGGCCAGCGACCTGTCCCGCATCGTCGGCCGGCGCTGGCTGGTGCGCGACAGCCGCCGCGTGGTGCCGCGCGACAGCGTACGCCTGGGCGACGACTTCGTCCTACACTGGGGCAGCGAGCACCTGGACCTGCTCCGGTTCATGCCGCTGTGCCGGCCGGACAGCACCGCAACAGCACCCGGCCCTGCGCCGCCGCCGGCTGCGGTCGTCCTGCCGGGCGAAGACGTCACCGTGGAGCTGGTCGCCGCAGAGCCGCGCAGCAGCGCCCTGCTGCACACCGAGACGTGGCCGGTGCGCGCCCGCCGGGTGGCCGAGATGCTGGCGCTGGCCACCCACCGCGGCGTGCACGGCCACGAGCCCAGCCAGCACGCGTTCGACCGCGACGTGGCGTTCCTGCTGGACGCAGGCGGCCCGGCGGCGCTGGCGGACCTGCTCGAGCGCAGCCTGGCGCGCGCGCGGGCCAGCCAGCCAACCTCGGACACCCGGCCGCCTGCTGAGGCCGAGCCGCTCTGCCCGGTGGTCAGCCTGGGCACCTCGTGCATCGCCGCCGCCGTGCTGCGCCGGTTCGGCATCAGCCAGGCACCCATGCCGTTCGACTGGCTGACCACCACCCCGGCGATGATACGGCACTGCATCGAGACGGATTTTACCGTGCTGGCCGACCCCGCCCAGCATCTGAGCCTGACCGGTCAGGCCAAGCACGGCGAACCCGACGAGGGCGCGGTCCACCTGGCCTACCGGCAGGCCTACGGCATCGGCCGCGTATTCAACCACAGCGACCCGACACGGCCAGGCGGACGGCGCTACCTGCAGGCCTGCATCGACCGCTTCGCTGACCTCACCGCCCAGCCCGGCCCGAAGCTGTTCGTCCAGCTGCGCGGCGCCGGCGAGCCGGGCGAGTTCGAGGAGACGGCGCGCCTGCTGGACAAAGCGGTCCGCGAAGCCGTGCTGTTGCAGGTGATGGTGGACGCGCCGGACAGCCGGCGGCTGTTGCCGCTGCTCGAAGTCACCGCCCGCCTGGGCAGGCACGTGCAATACACGATGCGGCCGCTCTCCCAACTCTGGGGCGAGCGTTTCGAGGACGGTGCGGACGAGCTGTTCGTAGCCCAGCTTGTCCGCACCCACGCGAGCCTCGCCAACATGCCCAGGGAAGCTGCCGCACGCGGCCGCGCCGCCCTGCACAGGGCCTATCACCGGTTCGGCGAGGAAGCGCCAGAACGCCTCACTCCGCCGGCCAGCTCCGCAGTGTCGCTCACCCAGGTTGGCAACATGGCGCTGCAGCGTTTCCTCAGCCGCGCGGGCCTGGCGCGCCGCTTCGAGTTCAGCCCGTTCGATTCCGGGCAGGCCCGAGCCAAGCTGGGCGGCGGCGCCCTGCTGGTGACCTTTGCCGGCAACCGGGCGAGGCTGCAGGTGGACCTGGCCGAGGCGGACCGGGTCTGGCAGCGGATGCAGCGGGCGCTCTCGGCCATCTACGTGATGGACGCGCTGCTGACGGACGGCCCGGTGCCCGACACGAGCTTCCTGCTGGAAGTCGGCGACACCGGCTACGCCGAGCGCAGCGCCTGCTTTTGCTCGCCCCAGCCGGCCGCCTGCCTGCTGCCCGACCAGGACTTCATCGGCTCCGGCGGCTACGACGACCTGCGTCGCGAGGCCGCGCTGCACGACCGGCCGTGGCAGGACCGCGCGCCGCGCGTCTTCTGGCGCGGTGCCACCACCGGCCAGCTCCGCCACCAGCCGCCGGGCCCGGACGAACCCGACGACCTCACCTGGCTGCCGCGGCTGGATATGTGCGCGCGCGCCGCACGCTCACCGGTCGCCGACCGCTACGATGTCGGCATCTCCAACATCGTGCAGTTCAGCGCGCCGCACCTGGTCGCGCGCATCGAGGCGTCAGGGCTGATGCGCGGGCGGGTGCCGCGCAGCGCGTTCTTCGGCCACAAATGGCTGCTGGTAATCGACGGCAACTCCAACGCCTGGAGCGCACTGTTCGCTGGCCTGCTCAGCGGCTCCTGCGTGCTGAAGGTCGCCTCGCCGCGCGGGTTCAGACAGTGGTACTACGACCGGCTGAAGCCATGGGTCCATTTCGTGCCCGTCGAGGAGGACCTTTCGGACCTCGACCAGCTGGTCGCCTGGCTGGAGGCGCACGATGCCGACGCGCAGGCGATCGGCGAGGCGGGCAGGGCGTTCGCTGAGGCGCTGACGTTCGAGGCGGTGGTGGCGGACGCGGCGGGGCGGCTGCGGGCTTGGTTAAGCAAGTAAGCAAGGCCTTCGTTTTCGAGAAAAGAAGCGAAAAACTTTTGCTCTCCTGGGCACCCGCCTGGGGAGAGTCCGCGACAGCCGCAACAAAAGCTTTTTGCTTCTTTTTCTCGAAAAAGAAGGCCTTGCTTCCTACCAAGGCACTACAGCCCCGTCATAATCGAGGAACACCCCGCTCTGGGTGGCTGCGTCCATCACCGTCAGCAACCGCCGCGCCGCATCGTCCGCCGTCATTGCCTGGTCCGCCGCGGTGAACGGCGCCGACAGCCCCGTGCGCACGGTCCCCGGGTGCAGCGCCAGCAACACCGCCGCTGGCCGCCGGCGCGTCACCTCGACTGCTGCCGTGCGCACCACCTGGTTCAGCGCCGCCTTCGACGCGCGGTAGGAATACCAGCCGCCCAGCCGGTTGTCGCCGATGCTGCCCACGCGCGCCGACAGCACGGCGAACACCGACCGGCCCTCGCGCGGCAGCAGCGCCGCAAAATGTTTGATCAGCAGCGCCGGCCCGATAGCATTGATAGCAAACGCTCGCGCCATCACCGCGGGATCGAGGTCGGCCAGGCGCTTTTCCGGGCCGGTCCCTTCGATGGTGAGCGCGCCGGTGGCGACCACGATCCGCCCGAACGGCGCGTGCGCCAGCAAGCGCGCTGCGGCTGTGGAAATACTGGTCTCGTCGGCGAGGTCGATGGGTGGGTCGCTGCTTCGGCCCAGCGGGTGGACCGGGGTGCCGGCCAGGGCGGCGGTCAGGGCTGCGCCGATGCCGCCGGTGGCGCCGATGATCAAGGTAGAGGCTAGAGGCAAGCGGTTCTTTTTTGAAACAAAGAACCAGAAAACTTTTGTTTCCCAGGAGCTCGACTGGGAAGAGGCTCCGTTCTAGGCGGCTGGCGCATCATAACACTCGCCCGAAATTAAGCGTCGTCTGTCGCTTGCCCGTTTTGCAGAAACCTCCGACAGCAGGAGCAAAAGTTTTTGCTGCTTTCTTTTAAAGCAGGCCTCGCCGTTCTTAACGCCGACATCAGAAATCAGTGCAGCGCCCTTTGACTTCCCAATCGCCGTAGCGGGTGGGTTCGGGCCCTTTTGGGCCGCCGATTTCCTTGGGGAGCTGGGCGGGGGCGGGCTTGGCTTCGGCCTCGGGTTTTTCCGGTGTGTCCATCTACGAGACATTTGGCGGGCCGGACGCTTTGGCAATGCCTTGCCTGGCCGCGTGTTCTCCGCCATCTCTGGTGAGCCCTGCCAGGAGAGACCGGTGTCACACATTGCCCTGCTGGTGTCCGCCCACCGCTGGCTGGTGATGGGAACCTTCGCGCTCAGCCTGTGGGTTCTGGCGAACTACTGGTACCTGCGCGGCGACATCCGGAACTACCGGCGCCGGCGCCGGCCACATAGCTGGAGCGTCGACATGGTGACAAAAAGCTCCAAAGGCGGACGCCCGGGCACTCACTAGGCGGATGCATCAGCTTTCCGCGACAGCGCACCCAACAGCTTTTTGCTTCTTCCTCTCGGAGAAGGCCTCGCTTTCTTCCTAATGCCCCTTCGCCCGGACCATACCCTCCCGGTCCACCCGAACCCCCGACAGATACACTGAGTCGATCGCGTCCACGTTGCGCACGTCCTGCCGCGGGTCGCGGTTCAGCACCACCAGGTCCGCCCGCCGCCCCGGCGCCACCGCGCCCAGCTCCGACCAGCCGAGCACTTCGGCGTAGTTGCCGGTGGCCGCCGCCAGCGCCTGGCGCGCACCCAGCCCCGCGTCGGTCAGCAACTCGAGTTCGGTGTGGAGCGAGATCCCGGGCAGCGTGCCTTCCCAGCTCGCACCGCTGGCGGCCAGGACCGGGATGTGATGGCCGATCATGATCGTGTCGATGGCAAAGCTGTGCATCGCCGTGCTGGTCATCGAGGCGCGCACGCTGAGGGACGGAAACGGCACCTCGCCGGTTTTGGGGTCGGCCGCGTACATCATCGTTTTCGGGTCCAGCAGGGCGGCGGCCGGTTCGTGCCACAGGTTGCGGTGGCTCGGCATCACCGCGTAGGCGAGGCTGAAGGTGGGCATCAGCGCCACGTGGTGGGCGGCGATCAGCTCGGCGTAGGCGGCGACCGCCGGGCCAGCCGGGTCCACGCCGTTGATGGAGAGGTAGGCGGGGCTGGCGCCGCGCCCGTCTGGGTCGGCTTGCGCCTTTGCCAACAGCTCCGGCGGCGCCAGGCCCAGCTCCAGGCGGGACATGTGCAGCAGCACGTTCACGCCGGCGCCGATGCCGGCCTGGTAGGGGGTGGCGACGAACTCGCCGTAGGTGGCCACGTGGTGCGCGCGGGCCTGGGCGATGATGGCGGCGGCGTTGGCCTGAGTGATGTTGTGGCCGATCCAGATGATCTTGGCCCCGCGGCGGATCGTTTCGTCCACCTGGGCGGCGGTCTCAGCCGGCGTGGTCTCGTGCGGCGCGCCGGCGTCGGCCAGGCGGTCGCGCCAGGCAGGATCGGGGCGCAGCAGGCTCCAGTCGTCCGTGGTGCCGGCGCTGTCCACCGGATAGACGTGCGGGCTCGGGTCGGCGGCGAAGTAGATGGCGCCGCGCCGGTCGTCGCCGGAGGCGCCGATGGTGGTCACCCCCTCGTAGAGCTCGGCGTCCGCTTCGGCCTGGTCCTGCATGCCGGTAAAGCCGTCCACCAGGCCGGGGATGACGAACTTGCCGTCCACATGCACCACGGTGGCGCCGGGCGGGACGGCGAGGTGGCCCGCCTCGCCCACGGCCGTCACCTGCGTGCCCTGCAGCAGCACCACCGCGTTGGCAACGTCGTGCGTGCTGTCGCCGCCGTGCGAGACGTCGATGACGGTGCCGCCGACCAGCGCGGTGACCGGCGGCTCGGCGGCGTAGATCGCGTGCGGCAGCATCGCGGCCAGCAGCACGAGCGGTCCGATACGCAGAGGCCGCGGCCTGACTTGGCTGGGCGCACCTTGGGCGGTTCGCGGCTCTGTTGGATCGATTGGTAATAGCGATCCTGGGTTTTGACTTTCACGCATCGGAAGAAAGCAAGGCCTGCTTTTTTGAAAAAAAGCAGCAAAAACTTTTGCTACGGCTGTCGCGGAGGTTTCTTCAGCGCGCGCCCTAGGGAACCAGAGTTTTCTGGTTTTCAAAAAAGAACCGCTTGCCTTGTCTGGTCCTACAGCAGACCCGACGCCAGGTTTACCGACAGCGCGATGATGACGGTGTTGAACATGAACCCCAGCAGCCCGTGCAGCGTGGCCAGCCGTCGCAGCTTGCGCACGGTGATCTGCACGTCCGACACCTGGAACGTCATGCCGAGCACCACCGCGAAGTAGAGGAAATCCCAGTAGTCCGGCTGGTCCTCGCCGGGAAAAGCCAGGCCGCCATCCACGCCCTTCCCATCGGGCGAGGCCTGGTAGAACTCGTGCGCGTAACGCAGCGCGAAGACCGCCTGTGCCAGCAGCCAGGAGAGCACCAGTGTTGCGGCCACCAGCGCCACCTTCAGCTCCTTGGGTCCGGGTGCGGCCGCCTTCATGCTGCCGAACTCGCCGATGATGGCGGCGAAGCTGATGCCGATCGCCGCCAGCACCAGAAAAAACAGCGTCCACTCGCCGTCCTGCTGGGCCTCCGCGCGCGCCGGCATGCCGCTGGTGGGCGTGCGCGCGAATAGCACCAGCATCAGCAGCAGGTAGGCTGTGACGCCGGCGTCCCAGGCAGCGATGCCGCGCGTCAGGTGGGTCCAGGCGGCAGGGATGGCCACGAGCGACGCAGCCCCGATGGCAGCGGCAACGAACAGGCGGGCATGGCCCAACGCGACGCTACGAAGACTAACGGCCACAGAATCTTCTCCCGGGCCCGGCGCCCGGGGTGTCACCTGCCCGAAACCTGCGTGCTTTCATACCTGGACCGGTGGCTTGTAGCATCGAAACTCAAAAAGAAAGCAAGGCCTGCTTTTTGAAAAAAGCAGCAAAAAACATTTGGTCTGGCTGTCGCGGAGGTTCCTGCAACGCGCACTCGAGGGAACAAAAGTTCCTTGGTTCTTTCTTTCAAAAAAGAACCGCTTGCTTGCGTCCGATCAACATTTGGCATTTTCTATATAACGTCCCTGACCGCAATCGCAGAACGTTGCAGCTTGCACAGCAAGCGGGATCTGTTTCGTCTTGGACGAACGTGATTTTGGGCCTGTGCGTCAGGTCAGGTCGATCTGGACGCGCAAAGCTTCCGCCTTGCTGCAGGCTGCGACCTTCCTGAAACGCACGATCGGCTTGTTGGGGATAGGGAAAGGGAGAAAGCGGTTCTTTTTTGAAAAAAAGAACCAAAAAAATTTTGCTTCCTTGAGTGTTCGTTGTCGATGGGTTTCGTTCAAAGTTTTGCGACAGCCGAGACAAAAGTTTTCTGGTTCTTTTTTCAATAAAAACTGCTTGCTTCCCTTACGCTCGCACCAACCCACGCATCGCCTGCACCCCATCGCTCCCCGGCAGCACCCGTCCCATGCTGGCAGGCTGCATGTGCATGTGGTTGATCAGCACGCCCATGATCACGCTGCGCACATCCGTCGTCGGCGCCAGGTCGCGGTTCTCGAACAGCTTGCCGTCGGCCAGGCCGGGCCAGTCCGCCCGCACCCGTCCGCCGGCGACCGCACCGCCCAGCAGCATGGCCGCGCCCGCGGTGCCGTGGTCCGTGCCGCCGGTGCCGTTGATGCGCGCGGTGCGGCCGAACTCGGTCACCGCCAGCACCACGGTACGGTTCCACGCTCCGCCCAGCCCGGCGCGCAGCGCGGCGAGCCCGGCGTCGAGCTGGCCCAGCGTCTCTGCCAGCCGGCGGTCCTGGGCGGCGTGGGTGTCCCAGCCGCCGATTTCCAGCGCGGCCACGCGCGGCCCGTTCTCCTGCGCCAGCAGGCGGCCGGCGGCACCGGCCAGCATCTCGAAGCTGCGGTCGTGCTTGGGGTCCGCTGCCTGGCCGCTGAGTGCCGAGGCGGCGAAGCCGCGCTGCTTCAGCCCCTCGGCCATCGCCGGGCCCACGACGGGGTCGCGCGCGGTGATGGTCAGCAGGCGCTGGTAGAGGTCCGCGGTGGGCTGGGCGAAATGGTCCGGCGCGTAGGCCTCCACCACGGTGGTGCCGCGCATCAGCAGCGGGGCGGACAGGCCCACGGTCAGCCCCAGCTCGCGGCCGCTGGTCGGCATCAGGCCCACGGCGCGGTTCAGCCAGCCGCTGTTCAGCCGCTGCTCGGCGCCGGCCTCGAGGTAGTCCTGCGCCTCGAAGTGGCTGCGGCTGCGGTAGTGGCCGGCCACCGCGTGGATCAGCAGCGCGTCGCCGCCCGCATACATCGTGTGCAGCTGCGCCAGCGACGGGTGCAGGCCATACGTGCCGCCGAGGTCGAGGATGCCGCCTGGCTGGCCAGGCATCGGCAAGGCGAGCGGGCCGCGCAGGGCAGCAAACGCCGGGTCGCCGTAGGGCTGCACCGCCGACATGCCGTCCATCGCGCCGCGCAGCAGGATCACCACGAAGCGCTGCTCGGTCTGCGGGGCGGCCAGCGCCACCGAGGTGCGGCCCAGGGTGAACGCCGCAGCCAGGCCCAGCAGAGCCTGACGGCGTGACAGGCGGAAGCCGTCGGGACACAGCGTGGTCATCTCTAACGCCTCTGGAATTCGGGGGAGGCCAGCAGCAGGGTCAGCCCGTCGCGGCGGGTGCCGGCGGCGCGGATCTGGCCCAGCGTCTCTGCCGTCAGCAGCGGGCCGAGCAGCGCGTGGCCGAGCTGTTCGGGGTCGGTGGTGCCGGCCACGCGCGCGGACAGACCGTAGGCGTAGTCCACCCGCTGCAGCATGGCTTCCGGGCCGGCCCAGTCGGCCGCGCGGTCCGGCCAGCCGATCGGGAACGGCGCCTCGAACACCCCCTCGCCCAGCCCGGCCGGCATGGACATGATGTTGGGTACGCTGTCCGGCGTGGCACCGAGCGCGCGCAGGCAGCCGATGACGTAGTCCTGCGGGGTGCGCAGCTTGGTAGCTGGCGTCCAGGCGCCGGGCAGCTCGATGAGCGCCAGCGCGGCCGCACCCAGACCGCCCTGGGTGTCGCGCAGCACCGTCTCGATTCGCGCGACGTCGTGGGCCGGCGGCACGTCGGCGACGAAGTGGCCGACCAGCTTGGTGGCCAGATGGTGATAGGTGGCCGGCTGGGTGCCGAGCCAGCCGAGCAGCTCCACGCCGCCCTCCTCGCCGGCTGGCCAGGCGCGGCCCATCACCTCGATCTCGCCCGGCTCGTGCAAATTGGGGCGGAAGCGGTAGCCGAGCGGCGGCTGGTGCATCTCGACCGACCAGCCGGTCAGCACGCGGGCGAAGTTGGTGACGTCGGCCTGGGTGTAGCCGGAAGCCGGGGTGACGGTGTGCAGCTCCAGGCACTCGCGCGCCAGGTTCTCGTTCAGCCCCAGGTGGCGGCGGATGCCGGCCGGGCTGCCGGGCCCGGCGGAGGTGGAGTTGTTGAGGTAGGTGAGCATCGCCGGGTGGCGCATCACCGCCAGCAGCATGTCGGAGAAGCGGCCGGTCACGTGCGGGCGGATCGCCTCGCGAATGTAGGCGCCGCTGGTGCCCGCGGTGGGCAGCGAGCGGTCGGCGATGGTGAAGTGGTTGGCCCAGAACCACACCAGGCGCTCACGGTAGGGCGCCTCGGTCATCAACGCCTGGTTCAGCATGGCGCGGCGCTCCTCGGCGGCCAGCTTGGCCACCGGTCGGGCGGGTTTGGGCTGGTCCTGCGGCGGGGCGGCGGCGCCGGCGGCGACCGGCTGGGCCATGCCGGCCTGCTTTCTGGCCGCGCCCATGGCGTATTGCTCGGCCACCACGGCGAGCGCGTCGGACGTGTCCGGCAGGCCGGAAGCGCTGGCGGTATCGGGGCCGGAAAGCTGGTTGCGCAACCAGGCGCGCGGGTCGTCCGGCAGCGCGTCGGTGGGCCGGCGGCCGAAGCCGAAGCGGTTCAGGGCGACGAAGGCGGCGGTGTCCATGGGGAGGATATAGCAGCGGGGAGGGTTAGCCGCAGTGACGAAGTGTGGCGAAGCAAGGAAGCAAGGCCTTCTTTTCTGAAGAAAAGAAGCAAAAGACTTTTGTCCCTGCTGTCGCGATGGTTCTGCAGCGCGCGCCCAAGAAGACAAAGTTTTTTGTTCTTTTTTTCAAAAAAGAACCGCTTGCTTGCTTTCTACCGGCCGGACCGCTGGCGCTACCCTATCCGGTTACCGCCCGCGAACACCTCGAACCCGTCGCTGCGCGCCACCCCGATCAGCGTCATCCCCGCTGCCTCCGCCGCGCGGTTGGCCAGAGCGGTCGGTGCCGATACCGCCACCAGCACCGGCGCCCCCATGCGCGCCGCCTTCTGCACCAGCTCGATCGAGATGCGGCTGGTCAGCAGCAGGATGCCGTCTGACACCGAAGCGCCCGCTTGCGCCAGCGCGCCGCCCAGCTTGTCCAGCGCGTTGTGTCGGCCGACGTCCTCGCGCACCGCGAACAGCCCGCCCGCCTCGGTCCAGAACCCGGCGCCGTGCACCGCGCGCGTTGCCTGGTTGAGCGGCTGGGCGGCGTAGAGGCTGGCGGCGGCACGGTCGATGGCGGCTGCGTCGAAGCGGCGCCCCGCCGGCACCTGCGGCACCGGGCGCAACGCCTCCTGCAGGCTTTCCAGGCCGCACATGCCGCAGCCGGTGGCACCCGCTAGCCGGCGGCGCCGCTTTTCCAGCGCCGCCATGTGCGCGGGCGGTATCCACATCCGCAGCTCGATGCCGCCGTCCGCCTCGATGATGGTGAAGTCCTCGATCGACCCTGCTTCGGGCACGATCTCCTCGGACAGGCTGAAGCCGACGGCGAAGTCCTGCAGGTCGGCGGGTGTCGCCATCATCACCGCGTGGGTGACGCGGTTGTAGGTGATGGCGATTGCGGTCTCCTCGGCCAGCAGGCGGTCGCCTTGGGTGAACGCATGGTCCTTCCAGGCGAGGCGCGAAGCAGGGGAGACCGGGTCGATCATAGGGGGAGAGATAATCCTTCGTTTGAAGCAGGAGCAGCGGAGAGCTTGAGTGGGTGGCGCCAGCGCGTCGTCAGCGTGCTGACGCTTAAAGCATCTTCCGACCGCGCAGGGCCACTTGTCGGACAAAGATGCAATTTGGACAGCTAGCTGCAGAAACTCAGGCCTGCTCACCTGCTCAGCAAGGTCGGGAAACGCTCGTGCGGTGGAAAGATGGAAGCAGCCGCGCAGGTTCACCGGCATAAGAAAGCAAGGCCTGCTTTTTTGAAAAAAGCAGCAAAAAGCTTTTGGTCCCGCTGTCTCGGAGTCTCCCTCAGCGTGTACTCAAGAAAACAAATTTTTGGTTCTTCTTTCAAACAAGAACTGCTTGCTTTCTACCATCAGGCAAGCTCGAGCCGCGAGTTCGAAATGACAAACACTATGTTTCAGCATGTCCTCACCGACTTCGAAGGTTCACACGTTTCCCTCCGTCCGACGATTGCGCCCGGCCTGCTCGTAGCCGATCCTGGCCGTTCGCCAGCCGCTTGAAGCGTCTCGACCTGGAGCCAGACCGATGTCCCAAGCACGTTATTTCGAGCGCAGCCGGCCGAAACACTACGACGCCAGCACGCAGCACTACGGCGTGCTGGTCGGCACCGTGCGCGACGGCAGCCTGGACACCGGCAAGTCGCCGCACTATGAAATCTGGGTAGAAGGCGCCGGCCAGGACTTTCGCGCCGCCGTCAACGTGCAATCGGTCGATGGCAGCGAGGTGCTCGTGCACTACGACCCTGCCTACACCACCACCTCGCCGGCGCTGGATTTGGCTTCACTCGCCGCCGGCACGCAGGGCTTCACCGCGCTGCAGACCGGCACGGACGGCACTGGCCTGGACTACCTGCGCGACAACCTCTTCGACGTCAGCAGTATGGAACCGATCCCGGACACCGGAAGCAGCGTCAGCCTGGGCAACCTGCTGGACGCCCAGGTCGAACGTGCCAAGGCAGATGCCGGCGCGGTCGCCATCATGTTCGGGACGTATTTCCGCGACGGCGGCAGCGACAGCACGTTCGGCTTCTCGCCGGAGCAGGGCATCCACGACATCCACATGATGCAGGGCAACTCGGGCAGCTTCGAGCGCGACAACACGATTCATGGCGATGGTGCGCTGTTCATCCGCTACACGGGCGGTGAGACGGTGGCGCTGTTCGTGAGGTTCGACACGCAGGCGACCCAGACGGATGCGGACGGGAACCCAAAGTAAGGAAGAAAGCGCTTCTTTTTCGAGAAAAAGAAGCAAAAAGCTTTTACTGCGGCTGTCGCGGTTTCGTCCTGCACCGCGCGCTTGGTCGCACAAGACGCGAGGGAGTGTGTCCGCCAGCGCAGGAAACAAAAGTTTTTTGGTTCTTTTTTTCAAAAAAGAACTTTCTTCCTTTCTTTCTCACTCTCCGTCTTCAACTGCCCGCAAGCCGCCAGAATATCCTGCCCTCGCGGCGTGCGTATCGGCGAAGCAAACCCCGCCTCCATCACGATCTTTGCAAACCGGTGCAGCGCGTTCCCGCTGCTCGGCTCGTAGCTGCTGCCCGGCCAAGGGTTGAACGGGATCAGGTTCACCTTCGCCGGTATGCCCGTGATCAGCCGCACCAGTTCGCGCGCGTCTGCCTCGCTGTCGTTGATGCCGCGCAGCATCACGTATTCGAAGGTGATGCGCCGCGCGTTGGTCGCCCCCGGGTAGCGCCGGCACGCTGCCAGCAGCTCGGCGATCGGGTATTTGCGGTTCAGCGGCACCAGCTCGTCGCGCAGATCGTCGCGCACCGCGTGCAGCGAGACGGCCAGCCCTACCCCCAGCTCCGCGCCGGCGCGGTCCATCATCGGCACCACGCCCGAGGTGGACAGCGTGATGCGTCGGCGTGAGAGGCCGATGCCTTCGCCGTCCATGACAATGCGCATGGCGGTCGCAACGTTTTCGTAGTTGTACAGCGGCTCGCCCATGCCCATCAGCACGATGGTGCTGAGCAGCCGCGGCGTCTCGCCCTGCGGGCTGGGCCATTCTGCGTAGCTGTCGCGCGCGGCCATGAACTGGCCGACGATCTCCGCCGGGCCGAGGTTGCGCACCAGCTTCTGGGTGCCGGTGTGGCAGAACCGGCAGGACAGCGTGCAGCCCACCTGGCTGCTGATGCACACCGCGCCGCGGTCCTGCTGGCGGTCGGGGATGTAGACGGTCTCCGCCTCCTGCCCGTCGCGGAAGCGGAACAGGAACTTGCGCGTGTCGTCGGCACTGGTCTGCACGGTGGCCGCCACCGGCCGGCCGATGACGAACCGCTCTGCAAGCTTGGCCTGCAACGGTCGCGCGATCGAGCTCATCGCCGAGAAATCCGTCACCCCCTGGTGGTACACCCAATGCCAGATCTGCTTGACGCGGAACCTCGCCTCGCCGATCGCGGCAACCTCATCTGCCAGCTGCTCGCGGCTGAGTCCGACGATGTCGCGCCGCCCGTCCGGCAGCACGTGCGGCGGCGGGTTGAACAGCGCGGATTTTGCCAGGATGCGGGTGCGCTCGGCCTCGGTCAGCGCGGCGGCGTCGCTCACGCTGGCAGCGGGCACGTTGGCAGCGGGCGCATGAGAGGAAGGTGAGGGGCGCAGGGTCACGTTCATGCCGGGCACGCCTTTTGCACCGCCGAGAGAGCGCTGGAGAAGCCCGCCAGGCTGAAATGGTCGGTGGCCACCGCACCGTGCGGTCCGCCCACCAGGCGGGCGGCCACGCTGCTCTCATGGGCGAAGGTGGCCAGCACGGCTTCGTTGTCGCGGGCGAAGGCGGACCGGCCGGCAATGTAGAACAACATCAGCGTGGTGCCGGCCTGTAGCTGCGCGTCCTCGTGGCCGGCCAGCGCCATGCCGGCGCTGATCGCCACCACGTCGTGGCTGCGCGGGCGGCGGGTCACGCTCAGCACCACGTCGCCGCGGCCGGGCATGCGCTGGCCGCCAGCCTCGGCACGGGTGAAGGCGAAGCAGGTGGTGCCGCCCGGCTCGGGGTGGATGGCGGCCACCCACTGGCCGAACTTGCCGATGGCCTGGGGCGCGAAGCCGTGCGGCTCGGCCAGAGCGGGGCCTGCCAGACACAGCAGCAGGGCGGGGAGGGTGGCGGCGCGCATCGGGAAGAGATACGGCGGGTCAGGCGAGGAAGTAAGGCCTTCTTTTTTGGAAAAAAGAAGCAAAAAACTTTTGGTCTCGTAAGTGCGCGCTGAAGGAGAGTCCGCGACAGCAGGAACAAAAGTCTTTTGCTTCTTTGCTTCAGAAAAGAAGGCCTTGCCTTCCTTCAAACGGTTGAGGCTTAGAGCCACTAGTATTAACTCTGTTTCTCAAGAGAGAACGTCTTTCTTCCAATTCGGCAGCGTGCGCCGGAACACCGGATCGCCATGGCCCCGTTGGGCTTCCTGCGGCGCCGCACCCCCGCTGCCTACCGGCCGCTCCGCGAACCGCCCCTGTTGGATCAGCCGGTCGTAGAGCACCAGGGCGCCGGCCACCGACAGGTTCAACGCGAACCGCGTGGGAATGCGCACCACGTGCCGGCACCTTGCCAGCATCGCTGGCGACAGCCCGGCCCGCTCCGGCCCTAGCACGTAGGCCGCCCGTGTCGGGTGGCGGAAGCTCGGCAGGTCGGCGGCATCCTCCAGCAGTTCCACGCCGACCAGCGCGCAGCCGCCCGGCAGCAGCATCTCGTCCAGCGTGCCGAAGCGGTAGAACGGCACGTGCGCCGGCGTGTCCGCGGTGTCGGACTGCCGCCCGGCGCGGGAGTCCCACCCAGCCCCCACCGAGAAGCAGAACGCCGCCCCGAAGGCGTGCGCCGTGCGCAGCAGCGCGCCCATGTTGGCCGATTTGGACACGCCCTCGGCGCCGATGCCGAAATAGCCGCGCGGTGGTGGGGTCTGCATCCCGCGGCTAATACGCCAAGCATGACCGACCCGACAGACGCGCAGCTCGCCGCCCAGTACGAGGCGCTGCCCTACCCCGCCCGCGACCCGCGCGCCGAGACGAAGCACCTGTGGATCGGCAGCCCCAGCCACCTGCGCGAGCTCGACCACTGGCTGCCCGCCTCCGCCCATCCCGGCCGCGCGCTGTTCGCCGGCGGCGGCACCGGCGACGGCGCCATCATGCTGGCCCAGCAGCTCGCCTGGGCCGGCCGGCCCGGCCATGTCACCTGGCTGGACCGAAGCGAGGCCGCCCGCCGCACCGCGCAAGGCCGTGCTGAAGCCCGCCGTCTCACCAACATCTCCTTCGAGCTGCAATCCATACTCGACCTGCCGGGCTCCGGCCTCGGCCCGTTCGACTACATCGATTGCTGCGGCGTGCTGCACCACTTGCCCGATCCCGACGCCGGCTTGCGCGCCCTGCTCTCCGTGCTCGCCCCCGGCGGCGGTCTCGGCCTGATGGTGTACGCGCCGCACGGCCGCACCGGCGTGTACATGTTACAGGACGCGCTCGCCCGCCTGGCGCCGCCGGCCGAGCCCGCCGCCGCACGCCTGGAGGTTGCGCGGCGCGTGCTGCGCCACCTGCCGCAAACCGCCTGGCTCGCCGCCAACCCCAACTTCACCGACATCACCACCGGCGGCGATGCCGGCCTCTACGACCTGCTGCTCAACCCGCGCGACCGCGCCTACACCATCGATGCCTTTGCCTCCCTGCTGCACGCGAACGGCCTGAAGATCGCCTGCCTGGTCGAGCCCGCCGCCTACAACCCCGCGCTGCTGCTGCCCGACCCCCGCCTGCGCGCCCGCATCGCCAGCCTGGACCCGATCGGCCGCGCCGCGCTGGCCGAGGCGCTGGCCGGCAACATGTCCACCCACATCGTCTACTGCGTCCGCGCCGAGACACCCCTGCCGGTGCGCGACCACCGAAACCCCGCCTGCGTGCCCATTGCGCGTGAAACCCCGATGGCCGAGTTCGCCGCCCGCATCCGTCCGGACGGCACGCTGCCTGCGCAGTTCAACGCGCTGAGCGTGCCGGTTCCGCTGCCGCGCCTGGCTGCCGCCATCCTGCGCCGCATCGACGGCTTGCGCACGCTGGCGCAGATCGCCGAGCCGTTCCCGGCGCGCGAGTTCGATCGGGCTTGGGACGCGCTTTTCCCGGCTATGGAAGGGCTGAACCGGCTGCTGTTGAGAAAGTAAGCAAGCAGTTCTTTTTTGAAAAAAAGAACCAAAAAACTTTTGTCTTTTGGGTGCAAGCTGCGGGGGAGTCCGCGACAGCATAATCCCTCGCCGAAGCGGCGCGCGTTCTTACCGATTGGCGCAATCTCCGCTCCTACGCTGAACGGTGCTGATCTTAGAGTTATTTTGCAGTCTCGGGTTTCGCCGGAATACCCGGGTCAAGGCTTGAGGTTTAGAAAACCTTCCCGACCAGACTTAGGTCACTTGGGTACATGCCGCAGGACAACTCCGCGACAGCCGAGACAAAAGCTTTTTGCTTCTTTTTCTCGAAAAAGAAGGCCTTGCTTTACTTAGCAACTGCGAAGCATTTGCAGCCAACCGCAACGAGCTTGACTAAGCCCGCCCCAAGGCTAGGTAAGTCGCCATGCGCGAACTCAACACGCTGACCGAACGCGAGATACTGGCCCTGGCGATCAGCTCCGAGGAGGAGGACGGCCGCATCTACGCCGACTTCGCCGAGCGTCTGCGCCAGGATTTCCCCGACAGCGCGCGCATCTTCCAGGACATGTCGGTCGAGGAGAACGACCATCGCCGCAGCCTGATCGACCTGTACGCCGACAAGTTCGGCCAGCACATTCCGCTGATCCGGCGTCAGGACGTGCGCGGCTTCTCGCCCAGCCGGCAGTATTGGCATCTGCCCACGCTGAAGATCGAGACCGTGCGCAAGGCCGCGCGGGACATGGAGGCGCAGGCCGGCCGCTTCTACCGTGCGGCCGCAGCTCGCAGCACCGACACATCCATACGCAAGCTGCTGGGCGACCTGGCAGAGATCGAGGACGGCCACGAGCGCCAGGCGGGCCACCTGACCGAGCAGCATCTTTCGGACGGCCGCGGCACGCGCGAGGAGGACGACGCGCGCCGGCGCTTCGTGCTGCAGATCGTGCAGCCCGGGCTGGTAGGATTGATGGACGGCTCGGTCTCCACCCTCGCACCGGTGTTCGCCGCGGCTTTCGCCACGCATCAGAGCTTCAACGCGTTCCTGGTTGGCTTGGCGGCCAGCATCGGCGCCGGCATCTCCATGGGGTTTGCCGAGGCGCTCAGCGACGACGGGAAGATCTCCGGTCGCGGGGCGCCGATCCTGCGCGGGCTGATCTGCGGTGCGATGACCACGCTGGGCGGCATCGGCCACACGCTGCCCTATTTGATCCCGGCGTTCTGGACGGCGACCTACGCTGCCGGCGCAGTGGTGGTGGTGGAACTGGCGGCGATCTCGTGGATCCGCTGGCGCTACATGGAGAGCAACTTCGCGACGGCGGCGTTCCAGGTGATGTTTGGCGGGGCGCTGGTTCTGGCGTGCGGGGTGCTGATCGGGAGTTCGTAAGTAAGCAAGCGCTTCTTTTTCGAGCGGCTGTCGCGATCCTCTCCGGCGAGCGCGCGACAGCGGAGACAAAAGTTTTTTGGTTCTTTTTTTAAAAAAGAACCGCTTGCTTTCTTGCCTAAGCCAGCAACCCCGCCCAAGCCCCGCTCATCAGCGTCGCCAAACTTCCTGACAGGATCGACCGCAAACCCAAGCTGGCGATCTCCGCGCGCCGCGCCGGCACCATCGCACCGATGCCACCCACCATAATTCCCGCGCTGCCCAGATTGGCGAACCCGCACAGCGCAAACACCATGATCTGCTTTGATCGCGCCGAAAGTGCTTCGGGCCGCAACCCCGCCATGTTCACGTAAGCAACGAGTTCGTTCAGCACTGTCTTTGTTGCCATCAGCAACGATGCTGCCGGCGTCTGCGACCAGGGTATGCCGATCAGCCACATGACCGGGCGCAGCGGCAGAGCGAGCATCGCCTGCAGGCTCCAGGGTGCGGCGCCGCCATGCGGGAGGTGACCCAGCCCCATGTTGACGAGCGCCACGAGGGCGACTGTGACCAGCAGCGTGGTGGCAATGCCGACGAGCGGGGCCACGCCCTCCGCTATGCCGCGGGTGATGGCGTCCAGCGTGCTGGCTGGCGGGTGGTAGTCGGGCGAGACGGCTTGCCTGTCACCTGGTGCAAACGGGACCATCAGCGCGGCGATGGCCAGGGCCGCCGGCGTGCTGACGACGGAGGCGGTGAGGATGGCGGCGAGCGCGTCCGGCAGCACCGGCGTCAGGATCGCGGCGTAGATGGCCATCACTGTGCCGGCGACGCCCGCCATGCCAGCGCTCATCAGCGCGAACAGCTCGCCGCGGGAGAGGCCGGCGAGGTAGGGGCGGATCAGCAGCGGCGCCTCGATCATGCCCAGGAAGATGTGGGTGGCGGCGCCCAGGGCCAGCGCGCCGGAGAGGCCCAGCGCGCGGCGCAGCACCCAGGCGAAGGCGGCGGTGATGCGCTGCAGGAGGCCCCAGTAGAACAGCAGCGAGCTGAGCGCGCTGATCACCAGCACCAGCGGCAGAACCTTGAACGCGAGGACGAAGCCGGCGGGCGGGTTGGTGGCTGTGAAGGGTGCGGGGCCGCCGGCCAGATAGCCGAAGACGAAGCTGGCACCAGCGTCGGTGGCGTCCTGCAGGGCGGTGACCAGGTTGCTGACCAGCAGGATGGCCGCACGCGCCGGAGCAGCGTGCAGCATGAGCGCTGCCAGGACGGCCTGCAGCGCAAAGCCGCCGGCGACGGTGCGCCAGGGGATGGCGCGGCGGTCTTCGGAGAGCGCCCAGGCGAGCGTGGCGAGCAGGATCAGGCCGGGGACAGCTTGCACGGAAGAAGGCCTAGCCGGGTTGGGTGAGTGCCGGCCCTAGCCGCGAAAAGGGCAAAAGAAAAGGCCTTCTTTTTCGAGAAAAAGAAGCAAAAAGCTTTTGCTGCGGCTGTCGCGGTATTGTCTTGTGCGAGTTGCTGTGGGACGCGTCTCTAATGATGTCAGCCAACACGCCTTTTTTAGGCTGTGCCGCATAAAGTCGGCGTTCAGCACGAACCGTTTCGTAGCCGGTCAGGAAACCTTCAACAGCAACGTCAAGTCTTGCTCGTTCATAGTGAGCTTCACGAGCGTTTCTTTGCTGTCGTCCACGAACTCTTGCCTCGACGATCGGCGGCGTGCCGGGAGTCACCAGGAGGACTGTTACCGCGAGCCTATAGAACGCCAGGTGCACCTGGAGGGATTTCTGATATCGGCAGCCTGAGACGTTGAGTCATGGACGGTCCGCTGGCGGGTAGAAAGCAGCAAAAAACTTTGCCTCTGCTGTCGCGGACTCTCCCGCAAAACATACTCCTAGGAAGCAAGAATTTTTGGTTCTTCTCTTCAAAAACTGCTTGCCTTGCCCACTACCGCTGCTTGGTTAGGTTCTCCGCACGCGCAGGTATCCGACGACGGAGAACATCAGCCACAGAACCTGTGTGACGAACGATGCGAGGTTGAAACTCCACAGTAGCGAGAAGATCACGGCCAGATCGCCAGCCACGTTCAAGGCGGTATAGCTTGTACCTGCCAGTCTCAGCCTGCCAAGCTGCAGGCCGCCATACGCGCCGACATACAGCACCACTCCAAACAGCCCGACTGCGTCAGGTGTCGTCACGGCTCAGCTTTGCCGACGCCGCCACCTGAAACAACACGCCTCAACACCGCGCCCCCAAGAGAACAAAAGTTTTTTAGTTCTTTTTTTCAAAAAAGAACCGCTTGCTTGCTCAATCCTGCAACACCCGATCCGGCCGCATCGGCCGTGGCCGCGGCAACGGCACCACCGGCCCATGCAGCGCCGACCCGCGTCCGGACAAAGACGGGTTGGTCATGAAGTACTCATGCGCCGAAACCGGTTTCGCCCCAGGCGGCACGCGTTCCCACTCGCCGGACGGTTTCAGTTCCCAGGATTGCAGCGTGTCCTTCAGGTTGGTGACCATGATCTGGTCGAGCACCTGCGCGTGCACGGTGGCGTTGCGGATCGGCACGAACGTCTCCACCCGCCAGTCCATGTTGCGCTCCATCCAGTCCGCACTGCTGATGAACACCAGCGCGTGCCGGCTGGGCAGCCGGTGGCCGTTGCCGAACACGCAGATTCGCCCGTGTTCGAGGAAGCGGCCGACGATGGATTTCACCCGGATGTTCTCCGAGAATCCCGGCACGCCGGGCCGCAGGCAGCAGATGCCGCGCACCACCGCCATCACGTGCACGCCGGCGTTCGATGCCGCGTACAGCTTGTCGATCAGCCGCGGATCCACCAGGCTGTTCAGCTTCAGCCAGATCGCGGCAGGCTTGCCGTCGCGTGCGAAGGCGACTTCCTGGTCGATCAGCTCGCACAGCGTGCTGCGCAGGGTCAGCGGCGAGAACGCTAGCGCGTCCATGCGTTCGGGCTGCGCGTAGCCGGTCATGTAATTGAACAGCCGCATCGCGTCGCGCGTGAGGTCGAGGTCGGCGGTGAAGAAGCTGAGGTCGGTGTAAACGCGTGCGGTGATCGGGTGGTAGTTGCCGGTGCCGTAATGCGCGTAGCTGCGCATGGACGCACCCTCGCGCCGCACCACCAGGCTGATCTTGGCGTGGGTCTTCAGCTCGGCGAACCCGAACACCACCTGCACGCCGGCGGCTTCCAGCGAGCGCGCCAGGCGGATGTTGGCCTCCTCGTCGAAGCGCGCGCGCAGCTCCACCATCGCGGTGACGGACTTGCCGGATTCGGCTGCCTCGATCAGCGCCTTTACGATCGGGCTGTCGCGGCTGGTGCGGTACAGCGTCTGTTTGATGGCGATGACGTTGGAGTCGGAGGCCGCCTGGCGGAGGAACTGCACCACCACGTCGAAGCTCTCGAACGGGTGGTGGACGATGATGTCCTTCGCACGGATGGCGGCAAAACAGTCACCGCCGAAGTCGCGGATGCGTTCGGGAAAACGCGGCGTGTAGGGGGTGAACAGCAGGTCCGGCCGGTCGTCCACGATCAGTTGCTTCAGGTCCACCACGCCGATCAGCCCGGCCTGCACGCTGATCTCGTCGCGGTTGACGTCCACGCTGTCGGCGACGAGGTCGACCAGTGGTTCCGGCATCCCGGCGTCCACCGAGAGGTGGATGACGCTGCCGCGGCGCCGCCGTTTCAGCGCCGTCTCGTACATCCGCACCAGGTCCTCGGCCTCCTCCTCGAACTCGATGTCGGTGTCGCGGATCAGTCGGAACAGGCCCTGGCCGGTGATGGAGAATCCGGGGAAGACGCGCTGCAGGAACATCACCACCACGTCTTCGAGCATGACGAAGCGGATTTGCCCGGGCTGCTCGCCGGGCGGCAGGCGGATGAAGCGGTCCACCTGGCTGGGCAGCGGGATCAGGCCGCGCATGTGCTGTCCGCCGTGCTGGCTGGCGGCCGGCTCCTCCTCGCGCTGCAACTGCAACGCCATCACCAGGCCCATGTTGGGGATGAAGGGGAACGGGTGCGCCGGGTCGATCGCCAAGGGCGTGAGCACCGGGAAGACGCGTTCCATGAACCAGGAATCGAGCCAGCTGCGCTCGGCCTCGCTGATGCGCGCGGTGTCGCAGACTTCCAGTCCGGCCGCTTGCAGCGCGTGGCGCAGCTCCAGCCAGACGGTTTGCTGGCGGTCGAGCAGCGCCTTGGCCCGCTCGTTGACGGCGGTGAGCTGCTGGGCGGGGGTGCGGCCGTCCGGCGAGGTTTTCGTCAGCCCGGCACGCGCCTGGCCGATCAGGCCGGCAATGCGGACGGAGAAGAACTCGTCGAGGTTGGCGGCACTGATGCTGACGAAGCGCAGCCGCTCGAGCAGAGGGTGGCGGGTGTTCTCGGCCTCCTCGACGACGCGGGTGTTGAAGTCCAGCCAGCTCAGCTCTCGGTTGATGAAACGGTTGGGGTCGCCGGGCGACATGGCGTGGGCCGGCGCGGCATCGGCCGGCACGGGGCGGAGGTGCTGGGCGGCGCGGGTGGAGGAGCGTGGCATGGGGGGAGTGTATAGCAGCGAAGGACGTGAGACACGGGAGAAAGCAAGCGGTTCTTTTTCGAAAAAGAACCGAAAAACTTGTCCTTCCGCTGTCGCGCGCTCGCCGGAAAGGCCCGCGACGAAAAAGAAGCGCTTGCTTCCTGCCCGCAGCCTCAGAACAGACCCGGCGCACGCTCGGCCGAGACATCGTAATCTTCCTCGACGTCCATCCCGGCAAGAACGTCCGCCGCCAAGGCCCGGGAAACCCGCCGCCCGTCTGCCAGTGACGCGCGGTCGAGCCGGCAGGCCGCCTCGCGCAGCGCGCCGCCGGTGCGCGGCAGGCGGGCGAGCAGGAAGGACTGCACGTGGAGCTCCACCCGAAGCTGCCGCTCGGCCAGCAGCCGGGCGAGCAGGGTGGCCAGCATCTCGTCGTCCGGCAGGTCCAGCGCCACCGCGGTGGTCGCCCGCAAGCGGCTGGTGAGGTCGGGCAGTGACGACGGCCATTGCGTCGGCGGCGTGCGGCCGGCGAGCAGGACCGGCAGGCCTGCCTCCGCGGCGGCGTTGAGCAGGTGCAGCAGGGATTCTGCCTCGGCCGCTGCGTCGGCGTCGTCCACCGCGACGGTGCCGGAGGCGGGCAGGTCGGCCAGGTGGCGCAGGGCGCCGCCGGGCAGCAGCACGCCGCCGGTGCGTTCGGCGAATGCGTGCAGCAGGTGGGTCTTGCCGGCGCCCTCGGGGCCGCAGACAGCAAGGCGGTGCAGCGGCCAGCTAGCCGGGTCGGCGAGCCAGGCGAGGGCCTGGTGGTTGGCGTTTCCCTCCACCAGGCCAGCGCTGGTGAAGTGGAAGATAGGGCCGAGCGGGAGGGGGAGCTGGCGGGTCATCAGTGTCCGTCTGAAAGGTCGCCCTGGCGGCCATCTGGCGCGGTTTTGTCATGCGACAGGGTGCTACTCACACGACGCTCCGGTAATCACGGAAAACCGCGCCAGCTGACTCGCCAGGCCGACTTTTCACTGGCGATGATGCTGACTTATAGAAATCAAGAAGTCCTTTTTTGAAAAAAAAGGACTAAAAAACTTTGATTCCGCTGTAGCGCGCTCTCCGGAAAGATCCGCGACGGCGGAGTCGAAGTCTTTTGCTTCTTTTCTTCAAAAAAGAAGGCTTTGCTTGCTTTGGAACGGTCAACCTTCAGGCCGGTTGGTATTACTTCCTTGCCTCGCCGGCCATGAACGTCGCGACATGCTCGTTGATAAACGTCGCATCAGCCGGGCTTGCACCAGCGCCCGCCGGATGTCCCCAAAGCGAGGGGATAGGCAGGAAAGTGCAACGGCCGATGAACTGCGACTCCCACTTCGCGTCCTCCACCGGAAAATACAGATCGGTAGCTGACGGCATGTACAGCACCGGCACCTTGATCGAGCGCAGCGCCGCCTGCACGTCGCCGTGGAAAGCTGCGGTGTGACCGACGTCGTTGGACTCCCACGCGCGCATCTGCAGGATGAGATCGTTCGCGTCGGCGCCGGCGAAGAACTCGGTCTTGTAGCGGTCGACGGCCTGCTGGAACGTGGTGCCCGGCGGGTTGTCGCCGCGCCAGAGTTCGTCGCGCCACCATTCCTGCGAGTACAGCCATGCGAGCCACACCAGCGAGGTCGCCTCGATGCCGCGTTTCGGTTCGGTGGTGTAGTTTCCCTGGTCGAACACCGGGTCGGTTTCGATCGCGGCAATCTGGCTTTCCAGCCGGACGATGCCGTGTCCGTAGGTCTTGGCGGTTCCCGACGTGGCGACGATGCGGTCCATGAAGTCCGGGTAGCTCACGGCCCATTGCAGACTCTGTTGCGCGCCCATGGAGAAGCCGATCACCGCGCGCACATGCGGCACGTGCAACTCGTCGGTCAGGAGGGTGTGCACTGCAGTGACGTCGTCGCGAATGGTGATGGCGGGGAAGTGCGGCCCGTGGAACGGCGCCGGCGTGTTGCTGGGCGAGGACGAGCGGCCGTTGCCGAACATCTCGCTGGTGATCAGGAAGAGTTTGGTAGGGTCGAGCGCCTTGCCGGGGCCGATCAGCCAGTCGTAGCCGGTCAAGTCCGCCATGTAGTGCGATGGCAGCAGCACGGCATTGTCGTGTTTGGCGTTCAGCGTTCCGTAGGTGCCGTAGACGATGACCGCGTCGGGCAGGACTGCGCCGCCTTCGGTGGCGAAGTTGCGCAGGTGGTACTCGTGCCGGGTCGGGTCTGCTGCGGCGGCCTGCGCGGCAGACAGCGAGAGGGCCAGGCAGGCGGGGCCAAGGAGTTTGCTTCTGGTCATTCGTGTTCATGCGGCTTTTCGAAGGCAAGGCAAGCAGTTCTTTTCTGAAAAAAAGAACCAGAAAACTTTTATTCCCGGAGTACACGCTGCAGGAAACTCCGCTACAGCAGGACCAAAAGTTTCTGCTGCTTGGAAAAGAACCGCTTGCCTTGCCTGTCAACGGAACACGTGTGCAATGCACTCCACCCGAAGCCCGTACTCAGGAGCTGGAACGGCCGGTAGCAGCGTAGGAACCTGTTCTTTCTGAGAAGAGCACGAAAATCCACAGTTATGGGAATGCGCGCTCCGGAGAGGCCCGCCATAGCCGCAACAAAGCTTTTCGCTGCTTTTCTTCGAAAAGAAGGCCTTCCTTTCCCCGCCGCCCCCCGCCTACCATCCCAAGGAACCAGGGAGGGCGCCACCATGCCGGAAGAACTCGTCTTCTACACGAACCCGATGTCGCGTGGCCGCATGGTCCGCTGGATGCTCGAGGAGGTGGGCGAGCCCTATCACACCGAGATCCTCGAGTTTGGCGCCGCCATGAAGTCGCCCGAGTTCCTCGCCGTCAACCCGATGGGCAAGGTGCCGACGCTGCGACACGGGGACGTCGTGGTGACCGAGTGCGCGGCCATCTGCGCATACCTGGCCGACGCGTTCCCCAGCCGGAACCTGGCCCCCGGCGTGTCCGACGCCCAGCGCGGCCCTTATTACCGCTGGCTGTTCTTCGGCGCCGGACCGCTGGAGGCCGCCACCACCAACAAGACCCTGCGGTTCGAGGTACCGGAGAACCGCCGCGTCATGGCCGGCTACGGCACCCTCGACCAGGTGCTCGACACGCTGGACGCGGTGCTGACGCGGCAGGACTACCTCGTCGGCAATCGCTTCTCGGCGGCCGACGTTTACGTGGGGTCGCAGATCGCATTCGGCCTGATGTTCGGCACGATGGACAAGCGCCCCGCGTTCGAAGCCTACGTGTCGCGCCTGAACGACAGGCCGGCCTCCGCGCGCGCGCGCGCCATCGACGACACGCTGATCGCCGAGAAACAGGCCCTTCACGCCACGGCCGCGCAAGCCTCGTGACAAGGCCCGCGCGAACGACCCCGCTCGTGCCGCGTTTGCCCGCCAACAAGCAGGAGCAGCATTCATGGCCAACATCTTCCCCTATATCGGCACCGCGGTCGCCATCGCCGGCGGTGACAAGCTCGCCGGCGACAAATCCTACCTCGGCCTGTTCCGCCACCTCGGCTGGTCGCGCGGCGACATGAAGATCGCTGCCGGCGCGGAGCTGGCAGGCGGGCTGATGATGACCATTAAGCCAACCCGGCGGTTAGGCAGCGCGCTGGTGGCGGCGGCTTCGGCCTGCGTGCTGTACAGCGAAATCCGGCATGGGGATTCCAAGCTGGCGACGTCGCGCGGGCTGGTGCTTCTGGCGGCGTTGTCCGGGTTATAGGAAGCAAGCAAGGCCTTCTTTTTCGAGAAAAAGACGCAAAAAGCTTTTGTCGCGGAGTCTCCCGCACGGCCCACCCCAAGGGCCAAAAGTTTTTTGCTTCTTTTTTCAAAAAAAGAAGGCCTTCGCTTTCTTACTTACGTCGTAACATTTGCCCGCCTGGCCTGCACCGCCAGCAACCGCTCGAAATACGCGATCGTCCGCCCCAACCCTTGCTCCAACGCCACCTTCGGCTCCCACCCGAGGCTCCCTCGCGCCAGCGTGATGTCGGGGCAGCGCTGCATCGGGTCGTCTTGCGGTAGCGGCGCGTGCACCAGACGAGACCTTGCCCCGGTCATCGCAATCACCCGTTCGGCCAACTCGCGCACGGTGATCTCGTGCGGGTTGCCGAGGTTCACCGGCCCGGTCACCTCGTCAGGCGTGGCCATCATGCGCACGAAGCCCTCGATCAGGTCGTCCACGTAGCAGAACGCGCGGGTCTGCATGCCGTCGCCATATAGGGTGATGTCCTTGCCGGTGAGCGCCTGCATGATGAAGTTGGACACCACGCGGCCGTCCTGCGGATGCATGCGCGGGCCGTAAGTGTTGAAGATGCGCACCACCTTCACGCGCGTGCGGTGCTGGCGGTGGTAGTCGAAGAACAGCGTCTCGGCACAGCGCTTGCCCTCGTCGTAGCAGGCGCGGGGGCCTAAGGGATTGACGTTGCCGCGGTAGCTCTCCGGTTGCGGGCTGACGGTGGGGTCGCCGTAGACCTCGCTGGTGCTGGCCTGGAAAACACGCGCGCGCGTGCGCTTGGCCAAGCCGAGCATGTTGATCGCACCCACCACGCTGGTCTTGGTGGTCTGCACGGGGTCGAACTGGTAGTGAATGGGACTGGCCGGGCAGGCCAGGTTGTAGATCTCGTCCACCTCGACGTAGAGCGGGAAAGTGATGTCGTGGCGCATCGCCTCGAAGTTCGGGTCACCCAGCAGGTGGCCGATGTTGTCCTTGCTGCCGGTAAAATAGTTGTCCACGCACAGCACGCTGTTTCCGTCGCCGAGCAGGCGCTCGCAGAGGTGCGAGCCGAGGAAGCCGGCGCCGCCGGTGACGAGGACGCGTTTCTTGGTGATGGACATTCACGCTCCAAAGCAAAGCAAGCGGTTCTTTTTTGAAAAAAGAACCAAAAAACTTTTATCTCTCAGGTATGCGCCGGTTGAAAGGTCCGCGACAGCCGAAACAAAAGCTTTTTGCTTCTTTTTCTCGAAAAAGAAGGCCTTCCTTTCGCCCCGATTGAGAAGTCGGCTTCTTGAACAGCCGGTGCGGCTTCGTGCGATTAGCACGCTGGCAAATGGCCCCAGGGCGGGCTTTGCTCCGACGCAAGGCAAGGAAGCAAGGCCTTCTTTTCTGAAGAAAAGAAGCAGAAAGACTTTTGTCTCTGCTGTCGCGGAGATTTCCGCAGCGCGCTCCCAAGCGAACAAAAGTTTTTTGGTTCTTTATTCAAAAAAGAACCGCTTGCCTTCGTCGACACATGTCACTGCTCGCGATCGCCGGGATCAAAGCGCCGCCTCGTCGAGCTCCCCCGTCCGGATCCGCACCGCACGCCCTAGATCCACCACGAATATCTTGCCGTCGCCGATCTTGCCGGTATGCGCCGAGCGGGCGATCGCCTCGACCACCGCGTCCACCTGGTCGGACGGCACCGCCACCTCGATCTTCACCTTCGGCAGGAAGCTTACGTGGTATTCCGCCCCGCGGTAGATCTCGGTCTGACCCTTCTGCCGGCCGAAGCCTTTTACCTCTGTCACCGTGAGGCCTTGCACCCCGAGCGGGGTCAGGGACTCGCGTACGTCGTCCAGCTTGAAGGGTTTGACGATGGCGATCACCAGCTTCATCTCGGCATCCTCAAGTTGGGCGGCACGCCGGACGCCGGGTGCGGCAGGAATCGTTGTGTTCCAAGAACCGTGCCGTGGTTGTGGAGTGGCACCAGACCTCGCGGACTCGTGGTGTATGCCCATGTTTTGGGCAGTGGAAGTGGAAGGTCGCCGGAATGCTAGACGTGTGTGTGGTAGGCGCTGGCCCGGTTGGCGGCACGCTCGCGTGCCGGCTGGCGCAGGCCGGGTTGCAGGTGGCGGTGGTGGACCGCGCCAGCCTGAAGCCGATGGAGCACCCCGGCTTCGACGGCCGTGCTTACGCCATCGCGTCCGGCTCGCGCGGCCTGCTGGAGGAGGCCGGCATCTGGGAGGCACTGCCGCTACCCACCGGCCCTATCGAGCAGATACGCGTCTCCGACGGCAAGCCCGGCCGCCCGGCCAGCCCACTGCACCTGCATTTCGACGCGCGCGACGTGGGCGAGGACCCGCTCGGCTGGATGGTCGAAGCCCGCAGCATGCGCGTGGCGCTGAACCGCAAGTTGCACGCGCTGCCTAACCTTGCCGTGCACGCCCCGGCCGAGGCGCAGGTGACCCGTCATGCTGACCACGCCACGGTCAGCCTGGACGACGGCACCAGCTTCGACGCGCGGCTGGTGGTGGCCGCCGAAGGGCGCGGCTCGCCGCTGCGCCGCCAGGCCGGGCTGACCGCGGCGCGCTGGTCCTACCCGCAATCCGGCATCGTCTGCGCTATCTCTCACGAGCGCCCGCACCACCGCACGGCGCTGGAGCACTTCCTGCCCGCCGGCCCGTTCGCGCAGTTGCCCATGGCGGGCGGCGAGGCCGGCGAGAACATCTCCGCCATTGTCTGGACCGAGCGCGCCGCCATCGCGCCCAAGCTGATGGCGCTGGACGACGCGGCCTTCGGCGCGGAGGTGGCGCTGCGCCTGGGCGGCCACCTCGGCGCCGTCCGTCCGGTAGGGCAGCGCTGGGTCTACCCGCTCTCGGCCATGTACGTGCACCGGGTGGTGGCGGACCGGCTGGCCGTGGTGGGCGACGCGGCACACGGCATCCACCCGATCGCCGGCCAAGGCCTCAACCTCGGCCTGCGGGACGCGCTGGCGCTAAGCCGCCTGGTGATGCGTGCGCACGAAGCCGGCGAGGATGTCGGCGCGGCAGGGCTGCTGGCCGGCTACCAGCGCGCACGGCGGGCGGACAATTTGTCCATGCTGCTGGCGACAGACGGGCTGGACCGGCTGTTCAGCACGGACAACCCGGTGGTGAGGACGGCGCGAGATTTAGGCATTGCGGCGGTGCACCGGATGCCCGCGCTGAAGCGGGCGTTCATGCGTCAGGCTATGGGAAGAGGGTGAAGAAAGGCCTTCTTTTCTGAAGAAAAAAAGCAAAAGATTTTCACTCCTGCTGTCGCGGAGTCTCCCTCGGCGTGTACTCCGGGAACCGGTTTCTTAGTTCTCTTTTTCAAGAGAACCGCTTGCCTTGCTTTGGCAGAGCAACCTCGGGTTAACCAAGCACGGTTACTCTACCGTCATGCCGGACACCGCCCGCAAGCTGCCGCCTGAACCGGTGCATCTCCGCCGTGCGGACACCAGTGAGCGTTTTGTCGCCTTCGCCTTCGCCGGCGCCGACATGATGGCCGAGGCAGCAGTCGACGGCACGCTCACCTATGCCACCGGCGCCTACCGGAGCAAGTTCGGCCGCCCGCCGGAATCCTTTGTCGGGACCAAGCTACGCGACCTGATAGCGCCCGCCGACCACGAAGCGCTGGAGGCGGCCCTGATCATGCTCGTCCAGCGCGGGCGCTTGGGGCCGATGATGGTTCGTCTGTCGGACCCCGCGCGCACGCCGCTGGCGCTGGCCGGCATCGTGCTACCCGGCAGAAGCCGACCGACCCGCCTGTGCCTGACTTTCGCCCGGCAGCCGGAGCGCGCCGCCGCCGTCCTGCGTCGCGGTACTGCGCACGGTTTTGCCCGCTCTGCGGAAGCGCAGATGCGGTCTGGCGCGGGGCGGGAGCTTTGCCTGGTGGAGATATCCGGCGCCGGCCTGTCCGAACTGGACGCCGGCGCGCTCGAGCAGGCGCTGGAGCAGCTTGCGCCGCGCGCCCAAGCCGGCGTGCTCGCCGACGGTCGCTACGGCGTGCTGGGCGCCGAAGCGCCGGACCTTGACACGCTGGCAGCGCCCGGTGCGCTCGAGACGGCGTTGCGCGTGCACGGCCTGGACGTGACGGTGACGTCTACAAGGATGAGCCTGGCTGCGAACGGCCTCACCCCGCCGCAAGCGGCGCGCGCGCTGCGCCACGTGCTCAACGCGTTCGCCCGCGACGGCTCGAACGGTTTGGGTGAGGCCGGGCTCGGCTGTGAGCTGGCCGGCTACATGCGCCGGGCGGGGCTTAAGGCAGACATTCTCCGCCGGGTCATCAAGGAGGGCAGGTTCGCCCTGGCGTTCCAGCCGATCGTCTCTCTCGCAACCCGCGTGCCGCATCACTACGAGGCGCTGATACGGCCGCGGCCCATTCCCGACCTGTCGCTGGCGGGACCGCAGGAATTCGTCATGCTGGTCGAGGCGCTCGGGCTGTCCGACGAGCTGGACCTGCGCGTCGCCCAGCTGGCCTGCGACCAGGCGGCCAAAGCCGGCACCAAGGTCGCCTTCAACATCTCCGGCCACTCGGTGCAGAACCCGGCCTTTCGCGACCGCCTCCTCCAGCTGCTGGGCAAGCACGCCGCCTGCCGGTCCGGACTGGCCATCGTGGAGATGACCGAAACCGCGGAGATCGAGGACCTGCCCGAAGCATTGCTGACGGGGCAGGCGCTCCGCGAGCTTGGCGTTCCCTTCTGCCTGGACGATTTCGGTGCCGGCGCCGCCGACATGCGCATCCTGCGTGCGGTGACGCCGGACATCGTCAAGCTGGACGGGTCCTACGTGCCGGGCATCGCGGCTGGGGGGCGTGAACGCGCCTTCGTGGCCGGCATGGTGGAGATCGCCCGCGCGATGGGCGCCAGCGTGGTTGCCGAACGCGTGGAGACGGAGGAGGAGGCCGCGACGTTGCGGGAGTTCGACGTCCATTACGGCCAGGGCTGGCTGTTCGGCCGGCCGGACGAGCTGCCAGGGGGCACGAAGCGCAAAGTGGGGGTGCGGGCGGGGGAGACGGAGAGTTGGGGGTAGAAAAAAGCAGGCGGTTCTTTTTTGAAAGAAAGAGCCAAAAAACTATTGTCTCCTGGAGAACACGCTGAAGGACACTCCGCGACAGCCGTGTCAGAAGTTTTTTGCTGCTTTTTCAAAAAAGCAGGGCCTACTTGGTTTAACCCGCCTTCACGCTCACCTTGCCGGCCGCCAGCCGCTCCAGCCGACGCGCAGCCGCGTCCTCCGGCGCCAGCCGCAACGCCGCCTCCGCGTGCGGCAGCGCCTGCCGTAGATCGCCCTCCTCCACGAACAGCTCCGCCAGGCGCAGCCGCGCGGCCAGCAGGTCCGGCGCGAACTTCACCGCCCGAACCAGGCAGCTCCGCATCGCCGCCCTGTCCTTCAGCCGCCGGTTCAGCCGGAACTGTGCCATCGCGGCCAGCGCCTCGCGCTTCGCGCTGGCCTCCATCTCGTGCAGCAGCGCGTCGATCGCCGCGTCCACCACGATGCCGCCGGCCAGCGGCACTTCCGTCTCCGGCAGGTCAGCCACGGAAGTGTCGAACAGACCGGCCTGACCTGGAAAGAAGCGGGCGCGGGCGCGCTCGTTGGTGGCGTCGAACCGCGCCAGGAAAGCGCGCGCCTCCGCCCGGGTCGGGCGCCAGCCGCGGCCAGGCAAGGATTCGGTGGTGGACTCGGCCAGGCGCCGCCAGGCCGGCGTGTCGCGCCATACGGTGTCGCCGGCGCGCGCCTGCATGCGCCGTCCCGCCGCCAGCAGCAGCGCCTGGCCCGCCGCGCTGACGGACGGATTGCTCTGCCGCTTATCATTGCCCTCCAGCGCAGGCAGGCTCAGCCCGGCCAGTGCCAGGAAGTCGGCCACCACGTCGCCGTCGCGCAGGCTCTCGCGGGCGAAGATGCGCGGCACCATGGCGGCGTCGCCGAACGCGCCGGCCCAGCGGTCCAGCAACACGCCGAAATCGTATTCCGGGTGGCGCTCGGGGCCGCCTTCGGGCAGCCCCGGCTCGCGCAATATGCCGCTGCGCAACCACTCGCTGTAGGCGCTGGTGGCGTGTTGGTCCTGCCGGCGCAGGTACACCACCACCTGAATAGGGTCGAAATGCGGGCGCAACATCGCCGCCAGGCGCGCCACCTCCGCAGGCGCACGCAGCACACCGCCGAGCTGTTCGGCGGTGATCACCACGCGGCGCGCCTCTGCCGGCAGGCTCGCCACCTCGGCCGCGAACTCGTCACGGAAGCGGGCGATGCGGACCGGCGGGGTCAGCCCCTCCCAGGTGCCCGGATGATAGCCCCACAATATTTTCAGGTCGTCCACGCAGGCGGCCGGCAGCAACGCGTGGTTCGCCCAGCCGGGGCTGCGCGGCATGTAGAGACCCTGCGCCAACAGCGCCGGCCGCTGCTCGGCCAGCACGCGCTGGATCGACGAGCTGCCCGTCTTGGACAGCCCGATATGCAGGATCAGGTGGCGTTTCATCGCCGCAAGCCTAGCTACACTCGCATCGATGCGCCACGTCCCAGCCCAGACCCTGCCGCGCTACGGAGACCGGCGCCGGATGCGCATCGGCCTGCTCGGCGGCAGCTTCAACCCGGCGCATGCCGGCCACCTGCACATCGCCCGCGTGGCGCTGCAGCGGCTGCGGCTGGACCAGGTCTGGCTGCTGGTCTCGCCCGGCAACCCGCTGAAGAGTCCTGCAGGCTTGGCCACCCTTGAACAGCGCCTTGCCTCCGCCCGCGCGCTGGCCGCAGCAGCACCGCGCCGCATCATCGCGACCGACGTCGAACGGCACCTCCGTACGCGCTTCACGCTGGACACGCTGCGTGCGTTGAAAATCCGTTTCCCGCGCGTGCGGTTCGTCTGGCTGATGGGTGCGGACAACCTGACACAGTTCCCGCGCTGGCGTGGCTGGACGGCCATCGCGCGCGCGGTTCCCTTTGCGGTCCTGCCGCGGCCCCCATACACTCACGCAGCGCTCGCGTCCCGGGCCGCGCAGCGCCTGGCCCGTGCCAGGCGCGCGGCACGCCAGGGGCCGGTGCTGGCCGACTTGCCCGCACCAGCCTGGATCTTCCTGGCCGCGCGCGAGCACGCACTATCGGCCACCGCCATACGCGCCGCCGAAGCAGGAGAAAACCGATCGCCCGAAAGCCAGCACCGCCCGCCACCTCCGGCCCCAACGAGCCCAAGCGTCGCGCCCCCAAACCTGCCGCCGCGCTGAAGGAAGCGGCCAAGTCGCCGGGCACCGCACGCAAGAAGGCGGTGGCAGCAGGCCCGCGCGGCAAACGCGACGAACCGGCCGACGCGGCCCTGCTGGGCAGGCTACAGGCGGTGATCGTCGATAGTCTGGAAGGCGACAAGGCAGAGGCGGTGGTCGCCATTGACCTCGCCGGCCGCGCCAGCTTCGCCGACCGCATGGTGATCGCCACCGGGCTGGCAGACCGGCAGATCACCGCGATGGCCACGCATCTGGAAGAGCGTTTGGCGGAAGCGGGCGTGAAACGGGTGCGCATCGAAGGCGCGGGCGGGTCGGACTGGGTGCTGATCGATGCGGGCGACATAGTCATCCACTTGTTCAAGCCGGATGCTCGGGCGCTCTATGCTCTGGAGAAGATGTGGGGGGCGGAGTTCGATGAGGCGGCGGCGCAGAACATGTAGGGCAAGCAAGGCCTTCTTTTCTGAAGAAAAGAAGCAAAAGACTTCCGTCTCCTCGGGTACGCCTTGAGCTGGCAACCGCTTCTCGCGGCACCTCCGCTGTATCAGCTACATGCGTTTCTGGCTTTGGCGGCGCTGGCGCTGGGGATCGTGCAGCTTGCGGCGCCGAAAGGTACGCTACCGCATCGTACGCTTGGTTACGTTTGGCTTCTCATCATGGCGGCGATCGCGCTGAGCTCGTTCGGCATCCAGGCGCTGCGGCCGGGGCGGTTCAGTTTCGTGCACGTCATCTCCATCGTGACGCTTGCGGTCATCCCGTTTGCCGTCCTGCATGCGCGGCGCCACCGTGTGCGGCGGCACGCCATCGCCATGGTCTCGTTGTTCGCCGGATCGCTGGTCATCGCCGGCGGCTTCACGCTGGTGCCGGGGCGCATCATGCACCACGTGGTATTCGGCCCGGCGCGCTGTTGCGGCTGATCGCGGTTGGACGGCTGCGCGCCGGCCCGGAAGCCGCTTTGTTCGAGCGCTACAACACCCGCCTGCGCCCGCGCCTGGCGGTCACCGAGCTGCCGGACGGGTACGGCGCTCCGGCCGAGGTCAAGCGGCGCGAGGGAGAGGCAATGCTGGCCGCACTGCCGGCCGACGGCTTCGCAGTGGCGCTCGACATGGGCGGCGCATCGCTCTCCAGCGAGGCTTTCGCGCGCGTGCTGGAGGGCTGGCGCGCTGCCGGTCAATCCGCCGTGTTCCTCATCGGCGGCGCCGAGGGCCTGCCGCAGGCCGTCATCAACCGTACCCAGGCGGTCGTCTCGCTCGGACCGCTCACCTGGCCACACATGCTAGTGCGGGTGCTGCTGGCCGAGCAGCTCTACCGCGCGCAGTCGATTTTGGCCGGCCACCCCTACCACCGAAGTGCGAGGCCATAAGACTAAATAGTCAAAGTCCAGTAACGTACTTAGTCAAGAACAGTCCACGACGGCTGAAGCAAAGCTTTTTGCTTCTTTCTCTCGAAAAGAAGGCCTTAGTTCTTTCTTTGATCACCAGCTAAAGCGACCCCGCGGCCTCCGCCTGCGCCAATGCCCGGGCCATCGCGCTGAGCGCTTCCTGGTGCTTGAGGTTGTCGATCATGGCGAAGTTGCGGGCGAGCTCGAGGCACATGCGTTGCCGCGGGCTCATCTCGGCCATGGCGGGCTCCTCGTCGATGCCTTCGAAGAACCAGGAGATCGGCACGCTTAGCACGTTGGCGATGTCGTAGAGCCGCCCTGCGGAGATCCTGTTCAGTCCACGCTCGTATTTGTGAGCCTGCTGGTAGGTGACGCCGATCATCACCGCCAGTTGCTGCTGCGAGAGCCCCAGCATCACGCGACGTTCGCGTATGCGGGCGCCGACGTGACGGTCGGCGTTGTTGGCGCGTGGGATGTGCCGCGCGCCTTCGGGTTCGTGGAAGACGTCCGAGGATACGTCCGCGTCACCGGACAGGTCGCCATAGTCGGTGTCGGTCATATTAAGCCTCCCAGCTTTCGCCGGCACTAATCGGGCACTTGCCGATTCTGCAGGCTGCTATCGCCCGTCGCGCAGCAGGTGCGTCTTACCTGCCTCGGGCCGCACACGCATACTTAACGCTTCTTCGTCGAAACAGATAGCTCAAAAGCAAATAAACATTAAATTGAGCGTCGTATCGTTCTACATAGCTCTACTACAACTATTATCATCTTTGTATGCGGTCGTAACGTCGTCCATCAGGTGTCCGGTAGACCGGACTTGCGCCGCATCTTCTCTGCCACCGGCGTTGCCGCCGCCGCCGGCGGCGCTGGTAGTTCGGGCTGCGAGGCGAGAAGCAGCCGTAGTTGTTCAACCTCGCGCTGAAGCGCGTCTATCTGCTGCTGGGCGGCAGTGTCAACGGGATCGGGCGCCGCCGCTTCGGCGGGTGGCGGGGACTCCCCGCCGGTGGGCCGGTAGAACGGCGCGAACAGGCTCATCGCGCGCTCCATCATCGCGATGTTCTGCCGGCGCATCTCCTCCAGGCCCGGCGGCAGCAGGTTGCCCATCGTCGTCTGCATCGCAGCCCGCATCTGCTCCTGCTGGCGGGCGATGGCGCTCATGGTGTGTTCGAGGTAGCGCGGCACGATGCCGCCAAGGCTATCGCCGTAGAAGCCGATCAGCTGGCGCAGGAAGGTGGTGGGAAGCAGGGCGCGGCCCTTGCTCTCCTCCTCGACGATGATCTGGGTCAGCACCGAGCGGGTGATGTCGTCACCGCTGCGCGCGTCGTAGACCACGAAGTCGCGGCCCACGCGCACCATGTCGGCGAGGTTCTCCAGCGTGATGTAGCTGGAACTCTCGGTGTTGTAGAGGCGGCGGTTGGCGTATTTCTTCACCACCACCGGCGGCAGGGAGATCTCCTCGCCGGGCGCGGGCGGTCCGTCCAGTTGGGTCATCGTGTGTCTCCGCCTACCCTGGCGCGCGTGGGCGCGCACAGGCGGCCGATGGTGAAGCGCATCGCCGGACGCTAGCATGTGCGCACCAGCGCACCAACCGCGTGCCGCAGGCCCCCCCAGCGGCGCGGGCTGCCACACCATCCCATCCTGGTTACTCCCCGGGTGGGCTAGACCGCGCCGGCCAAACTTTGCGCGGGCGCTGTTTCAGGCTGGCGGGCTATACCGGCTGCACGAGGACGATCGGAATGGGTGATGACAGGCGGACCCGGCAGCCGACCCCCCGGCACGCCGCTATGGATGCGAGACTGGGCCGGCATCTGGCAGAGCGAGTGCGCAGCGCTCGCCTGCGACCAGGAACTGGCAGAGACAGGCGGCGCGCTGCTGACGTTCTGGGCCCAGGCCATGCAGGCAACCGCCTCGGCCGCTCGCGGCGTGCCGCCGGCGCAGCACTCCGGCCCCGGCGCGGCGGGCGCAGGGCATGAGCGATCGGACGGACGCACCGGGGCCCAACCGCCGGCGGGGCCCGCGGCCGCTGCTGTTCCATCTGGCGCAAGCAGTGCTGGCGCGCACGCTGGACAGCCACACGCAGCAGGGGAGCCCGGCCCAGGATGGCGCCCCATCGACGGGCCAGCCGCAGACGGGCCAGCCGCAGACGGGCCAGCCGCCGCTCGGCCAGCCGCAGGCAGGCCGGCCGGAGATGGACGGCTCGAGCGACTGGCCGCCCGCGTGGACGAACTGGAGCGGGAGCTGGCCGGGCTTCGCGGCGTGGACCCCGGCTTCCGCCGGCGCTGACCCGCCGGCGCCGATGCCGGACGCGGCCCTGCTCGCCGGCATCGCCGCCTACCGCCGCCACCCGTTCGAACGCCGCGTGGCCGACCCGCCCTGCGTCTGGGCCGAAGGCGGCTCGCGCCTGCTGGATTACGGCCCCGCCGGCGCGCCGCCGGTGCTGTTCGTGCCCAGCCTGGTCAACCGCGCCTACGTGCTGGACCTCGACGAGCGGCACTCCATGCTGCGCTTCCTGGCCGCAGGCGGGGTGCGCCCGCTGCTGCTGGACTGGGGCTGGCCCGACGCGGCGGCGCGCAGCTTCACCCTGACCGACTACATTGCCGGACGGCTGGAACGCGCGCTGGCCGCGGTGGGCGAGCGGGTAACGCTGGCCGGCTACTGCATGGGCGGGCTGATGGCGGTGGCCGCCGCCGCCCGCCGGCCGGACCTGGTGACCCGCCTGGTGCTGCTCGCCACCCCGTGGGATTTCTGGGCCGAAAATGAGACCGCCGCCCGCCGCCTGGGCGAATGGCTGCCCTTGCTGGAACCGGCGCTGGGCCTCGGCGTGCTGCCGGTGGACTCGCTGCAGGTGCTGTTCAGCCTCGCCGAGCCGGGCAGCGTGGCCGCCAAATACCGCGCGTTCGGCGCCCAGGACCAGCAGGGCGGCCGCGCGGAGAGGTTCGTCGCCATCGAGGACTGGCTCAGCGACGGCGTGCCGCTGGCCGCCCCGGTGGCGCGCGAGGTGATCGGCGGCTGGTACGGCGCCAACACGCCGGCGCGCGGCGTCTGGCGCTGCGCCGGCCTGGAGGTGCGGCCGCCGGATCTGCCCAGCTTCATCGCCGTGCCCGGCCGCGACCGCATCGTGCCGCCCGGGAGCGCGTTGGCACTGGCAGCCGCCATGCCGGGCGCAGTGGTGATGCGGCCGCAGGCGGGCCACGTCGGCATGGTGGCCGGGTCGGGCGCCCGTACCGCGTTGTGGGAACCCCTGCTGGCCTGGCTGTGCGGATGAGCGCATGATGCGGGTCGCCTCCGCCCGGTGCCCGACCGAGCGCCAGCTTCCCTTGCGCTCCACCTCTCCCTTGCCACGGAAACGCCTGTGCTGCCCTTCTACGCAAGGTTGACGCCCCGGCCTCACTCGACGGCCGTCCTCCGCCTGCTGCTCGCCGCGATCTGGCTGCTGCCCGCCTGCCTGTTCGTCGCTGTCTCCTACAGCAGTTTCCGCCACGCGCTGACCGACGCACGGCGTGAGCTGCAGCGCGTGAGCGAAGTGGCGCGCGAGCAGGCCGAGCGGGTGTTCGACGGCCAGAGCCAGGTGGCCGAGCGGGTCACCGACCTGGTGCGCGGCATGGACGCGCCGGCGATCCGCGCCAGCCAGGCGGCACTGCACCAGCGGATGGCCGAGATCCTGACCCGCCTGCCGCAGCTGCAGGGCGTGCTGGTGGTCGACAAGACCGGCCAGCCGATGGTCAGCGCCAACACCTACCCGGTGCCGCCTGACGTGAACCTCTCCGGGCGGGATTTCTTCCGCGCGATCATGGGCGGCTACGACGGGGTCTACGTCAGCAGCCTGCAGCGCGCTGCCATCACCGGCCGGATGCTGTTCGGCCTGGCCCGGCCGTGGCGCGTGGACGGCCAGCTGGAGGGGGTGATCAACGTCGCCCTCTCGCCCGGCTTCTTCGAGGATTTCTACCGCATGCTGGTGGGCGAGGGCGGCACCGGGCCGGAGGGCAAGGTGCTGGCCCTGATCCGCCAGGACGGCCAGATGCTGGTCCGCTACCCGCCGGCGGGCGGGCTGCCGCGGGTGTCGCCCGCCACCGCGCCGTTCTACGCCGCAATCCGCGCCAACAGGGAGTCCGGAACCTTCCAAGCGCGCTCTATCGTCGACCCGGACGCACCCGTGCGGTTCTATGCCTACAGCAAGGTGGCGGGCTACCCGCTCTACGTGGTGGCCGGACGCACCCGAAGCGTCGTCGTCGGGCTGTGGTGGCGCAGCATGCGTGACCAGTTGGAGTGGGGCCTGCCGGCGCTGGCCGCGCTGCTGGTGATGACCCGGCTGGCGCTGCGCACCGCCCGGCGCGAGGAGGCCGCACTCGGCCTGGCGCACGCCGAGATCGACCGCCGGCAGCTGGCCGAGGCGGCGCTGCTGCAGGCGCAGCGGCTCGAAGCGGTGGGTCAGCTCACCGGCGGGGTGGCGCACGACTTCAACAACCTGCTCACCGTGGTGCTGGGCCGGGCGGAGGCGCTGGAACGCGAGTGCGCCGGCATGCCGCGCGCCCGGCAACTGGCCGAGCAGATCGGCCTGGCCGCCCGGCACGGCGCCGCGGTGACCCAGCAGCTGCTGACCTTCTCCCGCCAGCAGACGGTGCACCCGGTGCTGGTGGACCTCAACGCCAGGCTGCAGGCGTTCAGGCCGCTGCTCGAACAGGCAGCCGGCGTGGCCTGCCAGGTGGAGCTGGCGCTGGAACCCGAGCTGGGCGCGGTGCGGCTGGACCCCAGCCACTTCGAGGCGGCGATCCTGAACCTGGTGGGCAACGCGCGCGACGCCATGCCGCAGGGCGGCTGCATCCTGGTGCGCACCCGCAACCTCGCGGCCGGTCCGGACACCCCTGCAGGTGCGGTGGGGAACCCGGATCCGCCTGCGGGCACAGAAGGCGACCCTGCCGGCCTGCCTTCCGACCATCATCCCCGGGCCATCGTATGCGTCTGCGTGGCCGATAGCGGGCTGGGCATGGACGCGCTCACCGCCGCCCGCGCGTTCGAGCCGTTCTTCACCACCAAGGACGTGGGCCGCGGCACCGGGCTCGGCCTGAGCCAGGTCTACGGCTTCGCCAAGCAAGCCGGCGGCGAGGCGCGCATCCTCTCGCAGCCGGGCCAGGGCACCAGGGTGGAGCTGCTGCTGCCGAGCACCGGTGCCGCTCTGGAGACGGAGCCTGCAAGCGAGGCCGGCGGCGTGCCGCCAGGCTGGTCGGGGGACGGTCTGACCGTGCTGGTGGTCGAGGACGACCGCGACCTGCGCGAGACGGTGGTCGACAGCCTGGCAGAAATGGGGTTTGCGGTGCTGACCGCCGACCACGCGCAAGCAGCGCTGACGCAGCTCGCCGCACCCGGACGCATCGACCTGCTGTTTTCCGACGTGATCATGCCCGGCGGCACCAACGGCGTGGAGCTGGCCCGACGGGCCAGGGCGCTGCGGCCGGAAATCCGCGTGCTACTGACCTCAGGGTTCGCCGGCGGGCAGGGCGAGGACTTGCCGCTGCTGGCCAAACCTTATGACAGGGCAGGGTTGGCGGCTGGGTTGCGGGGGGCGCTGACGTAAGCACGCGGTTCTTTTTGAAAAAAGAACCAAAAAACTTTTGGTTTTTGGAGTACGGGCTGAGGGAGACTTCGCGAGAGCAGGACTAGGAGTTTCTGCTGGTTCTTTGAACGCAGCCAGGATCACACGTGTTCTCTCAGCCGTCCGCGACAGCCGTGACAAAAGCTTTTTGCTTCTTTTTCTCGAAAAAGCAGGCCTTGCTTGCTCACTCCTCCGCCGCCGCCGCCCACTCCGCCACTCTTGCCAGCCGCGCATAATCCGAAAACCGCGGCGCTGCCCCCGGCGAAGGCTGCGACAGGTAGGCCTGCCCCGCCTCGTCGAATGCCGCCACCAGCGCGTGCAGGCTGTCGCGCGCCATCGCCGCCACGCTTTCCGTCTTCTCCGGCTTGCCGGCAAACAGGCTGACCACCTTGCCCGGCTCGTAGCCGCCTGAGATCTGCCAGAACACCAGCTCGCCCACCTCGCCGCACAGCTCCGGGCCAAAGGCGCCCGCCTGCGCCATCGCCGCCTCCAGCGGCAGCTGTGGGGACAGGCCCGCCGCGACCTGCTTGGTGTTGGGCGGCGTGCCGGTCTTGTAGTCCAGGATGGCGATCGAGCCGTCGGTTCGGCGTTCGATGCGGTCGGCGATCCCGCGCAGGGTGAACTGGCCCGCCGGCGCGTCCAGCACCCAGTCGCCGCGCTTCTCGGGGGCGATAGCCAGCGGGCGGCCGGCGCTGCGGCGGTCGGCCTCGGCGCGCGCTACCCAGATGGCGATGCGGCGCAGGCGCGGCCGCCACCAGGCGGACAGCGCCGGGCGCATGGCGGCCTCGTCCAGTGCGGCGTCCATGTCGGCCACCAGGCGGGCCTCTGCGTCGGCCGGCCAGGCCAGGCCGGTGTGCTGGAAGAAGCGGGCCAGGCCGGCATGCACGATGGTGCCGTAATCGGCGGCGTCGGCGGATTGCTCCAGCGGGTCCAGCGCACGCAGGCGCAGCACGTGGCGGGCGTAGATTGCGTAGGGGTCGCGCAGCCAGGTCTCTATCTCGGTGACGCTCAACTTGCGCGGGCGCAGCGCCACCGGCGGGGCGGGCGCTGGCGGGCTGACCGGGCGCGGCGGGCCGTCCGGCCTGTCCAGTGCCCGCACCCAGGCGGCGGCGTCGTGCGTGCCCAGCCGTAAGCGGCCTTCCAGCAGCGCGTCCAGCCGCACCAGCCAGCGGGCCGGCACCGCCGGTGCCGCGTCCTTGCGGCGCGGCGCGCACAGCACGGCGCGCGGCGCCGCACAGCTCGCCATGACGAAGTCGTGGGCGGACAGGCCGATGCGCTCCTCCGGCGAGGGCAGCCCCACCGCCGCCCGCATCGCCCGGTTCATCCACGGGCCGGAGTCCGCGGTCTGCGGCCACACGCCCTCGGTCAGCCCGCCCAGCACGATGACGTCCGCCGTCTGCAGCCGCGCTTCCAGCAGGCCCCAGATGAACACCCGCGGGTGTTCGGTGCCGTCGCGGCCGCGCAGGCTGCGGCGGCTGCGCACGGCGGCGCCGGCCAGCGTCGCGTCCAGCAGGCCGGGCAGGTTGGCCAGGCGCTGCGGCGGCAGGATCGGCAGCGCCTCGGCCAGGGCGGAGAGGTGGGTGGCCACGGCCTCGCCGTCCTCGCCCGCCCATAGGCGGGTAGCGCCGGCGGCCTCGTCGGTGGTTGCCAGCGCTTCGGCCGCCTGCAGCAGGGCGGTCAGCGCCAGGTCCGGCGTGGCGTCGGGCGCCTCTGCCAGGGTGAGCAGCGGGCGCAGGCAGTCGGCCAGCCGGTCGAGCAGGCCGCCCTGGCCCACGCCGCGCATGCTGCGGCCGCCGACGTCTCGGCCTTCAACTGGATGCGCACGCCATGCATCACCCTGGGTGGCGGCGCCTCGGCTTGCGGCTGCTCGCGCACGCGACGCCTCCCGCTGGCTGGCGCGTACGCGCAGGCCATCGATGCCGGGTCCGGGCCGGGCGCCGCGCAGGCACTCGCGCTCCAGCCGCCGCGCTGCCTGACGGCACTCGGCCGGTGCCAGCCCGGCGGCGCAGAGCGGGTGTTTCAGCAGCGACAGCAGCGGCACGGGACGCAGGTCCTCGGCCACCGCCTCGGCGAGCAGGCGCAGGAACACCGCCGCCGGCGTCTCGGCGAGCGGTTCGCCGGCGCTATCGTCGGCCACCACGCCGAACCGCAGCAGCTCGGCGGCGACGCGGCGAGCCAGCTGGCGGTCGGGCGTGACCAGCGCCGCGCGGGCGTGCGGCTGCTCCAGCGCCTCGCGCAGCACCAGGGCGATGGCCTGCGCCTCCTCCTGCTGGTCGGCCGGTGCCAGGCGTTGCAGCCCTGCTACGTCGAATGCCGGCGGCGACTGCCAGGCGGACAGCGAGGCCGCCGGCAGCAGTGCCACGCGCCAGGCGTCCACCCGCCCGTCAGGGCAGGACGGCGTGACGGAGTCCCGCGCGAGGATGCCGGCGGGTCCGGCTGCGCTCCTCCCGCCGCCGCTGGCAGCGGGCCGCTCCTCGACGCTGGCGGCAAGCTGCCCACCGCCGGCGGTCGGCCGCGGCTCCCCGCCGTTGGCGGCAGGCCGCTCGCCACCATTGGCGGCAGGCCCCGCGCTGAGCCTTGGCGGCGCGGCTGCAGCGCTGGACACCTCCGCCCAGTCCTGCACGTCGTCACGGCGCGCCTGCAGGGCGGCCAGCAGCGCGCGCAGGCTGGCCTGCGGGTGGCTGTCCTCCAGCGCGTCCCAGCTTGCCTCGTCCAGCGTGCGGTCGAGCCCGGGCAGCACCACCATGCCGCCCGGAAGATGAGCCACCAGCCGCAGCAGCCGCGCCACCGCGGGGATGGCACCGGTGGTTCCCGCGGCGATCACCGGCAGCGCGGGCGGCGCCTCCCGCCACGCAGCGGTCTGCGCGTCCAGCAGGGCGATCTGGCGCGAGGCCACGTCGGAGAAGCCCTGTTCGGCCAGCCAGGCCGGCCACTCCCGCGTGACGATGCCGAGGAATTGCAACGTCACCTGCCAGTGCACGGCGAACGCCTCGCCCACCGCGCCGGGCAGCGCGCTGGCGAGGTCCACCTCGGCGCGCGCCGCCTCGTCGAGCAGGCTGGCGAGCTCCTCGGCCAGCACCCAGGCGCGGTCGGCCTCGGTGGGCGCGCCGTTCTCGCCGCGCATCGCCAGGATGAACAGGCTCAGCACCGCCAGCCGGCGCGCCGGCGGCACGGCGGGCGGGATGTCGAGCGCGCCCTGCATGGCCAGCGGCGCCTCGTCCAGTCCGCCAAGTGCGAGGATGCGCGGGATCAGCAACGGCCGCCCGCCGCCGGCACGCAGAAGGGCCTCGGCCAGGCCGCGGGCGGCGCGCCGCGTCGGCACCAGGAAGATACCGTCGGCGGCGGCCATCGGGTCGTTCCCCGCGCGGTCCAGCCACCAGGCCGCCAGCGAGTCGAGGAACGGCAAATTGGGGGCGATCGTGGCCAGGCACGGCCGCAGGGAGAGGCTCACGTGGTGGGGCCGGTCAGCTGGGCGGCCAGCGCGTACTCGGCCTCGTCCAGGTCGGACGGCCGGGTCAGGTGGAACCACAGCCCGTCATGCACCACGGCGGCAAGCCTGCGCGTGGCGATCGCCCGGTCCCACACGGCGTTCATCGATACGGCACCCGCGGGCCAGCCGGCGAACAGGGCCGGGCGGGCGAGCGTCACGCCGGCGTAGATGTAGGGCGCCACCTCGCGCTCGCCGCGGCGGCGCGGTACGCCCCAGGGGTCGAGGAAAAAGTCGCCGTAACCCACGTCGGCGTGAATCTGGAAAGTGCGGTGCACCAGGATGGCGGCGTCGGCTCCCGGCGTCAGCGCGTCGGCCACCCGGTCCAGCGCCGGCATCGGTCCGTCCAGCCAGACGGTGTCGGCGTTGACGACGTAGAACGGCGCCTCGCCCGCGCCCAGCAGGCCGTCGGCCAGCGCCGCCATCACCGCGCCGCCGGTGTCGAGCAGGCTGGCTTCCTCGCGCAGCACGGTTTCGGGCGGCTGCGTGCGTGCCTGCAGGTGGGCGCGTAATTGGCCGGCCTGCCAGTGCGCGTTGACCACCGCGCGGGCTACTCCGGCATCGGCCAGGCGGTCGAGCGCGCGGTCCAGCAGGGCCCGGCCGCCGAGCTGGAGCAGGGGTTTGGGCGTTGTTTCGGTGAGCGGGCGCATGCGGGTGCCGAAGCCGGCGGCTAGGAGTATGGCGTCCATCTGCGGGCGTTGTAGCAAGGGGAAAGGAAAGCAAGAATCTTCTTTTTCGAAAAAAAGAGGCAAAAAGCTTTGGTGCGGCTGTCGCGGACCGGTCTGCAGACGGCTGACTGACGCGCACCCAGGGCGCGTGCTGCGGCAACCTCCGCGACAGCAGGGACGAAAGTCGTTTGCTTTTTTGTCTTCAGAAAAGAAGGCCTTGCCTTTTCCTTGGGTGCCGGACTGTCGTCGCTGGCATGAGAACCTTGGTCTGCAAGTCGCTCTCATACAGAGCCAATGATTTCCAGCAGGGCAGCGACAACCAACCTCAAGTCTTCCGGCCTGTCTTCAGCAAACAACTGCTTGCCTTCCGTCCCGCACGGCCACCTGTCGATGCGTCTGGCCCGCCGGCGTGAACGTCACCTGCAGCGCGTCCGCAGGTGCGAGCCCGCCCAGCCGCTCCGGCCATTCGACGATGACCACGCCGGCGCGCGCGTCGTCCCAGCCGAGTTCGGCCAGGCCCTCCGGCCCGTCCAGCCGCCACAGGTCGAAATGGTGCAGCACCATCCCGGGCGCCGCGTAGCTCTGCACCAGCGTGTAGCTTGGGCTGGGCACCTCCAGGCCGGCGTCGCCGCACGCCGCGCGCAACAGGGCGCGGGCGAAGGTGGTCTTGCCCGCACCCAGTGGACCGCTCAGCAGCACCGCGTGGCCGGGGCGCAGCGTGCGGGCGAGCTCGGCGGCCAGGCGTTCCAGCCCACTTTGCTCGTAGAGAGGCTGGTCATGGCTGGGCTTATCGCCGAGCGCCTCCTCGTCGGGCGCCTGGTTGCACGGCTCCCCTTGCACACATCTCTCCTGCATGGCTTTTGTCCCGACGATAAACCGCACCAGGCGAGCATGATCCACACCGACGTTGCTATCATCGGCGCGGGCCCCGTCGGCCTGTTCGCCGCCTTCGAGTGCGGCATGCTCAAGCTCGACACCGTGCTGATCGACGCGCTGGACGAGGTGGGCGGCCAATGCGCCGCGCTCTACCCGGAAAAGCCGATCTTCGACATCCCCGCCCACCCCGCCATCGCCGCCGGCGCGCTGATCGGCCAACTCGAGGCGCAGATCGCCCCGTTCGCGCCGCCGCGCCTGCTCGGCCGCACCGTTGTGGCACTCGAGGGCGAGCAGGGCGCGTTCACCCTGCGCACCGACAAGGGCGACACGGTGGGTGCCCGCGCCGTGCTGATCGCCGCCGGCGCCGGCGCGTTCGGCCCCAACCGGCCGCCGCTGGACCATCTGGCCGCCTACGAGGCCACCGGCGCGGTGCAGTACTACGTTCGCCGGCGCGAGGACTTCCGCGGCCGCCGCGTGGTGATCGCCGGCGGCGGCGACTCCGCTGTGGACTGGGCGCTGCAGCTGAAGGACGTCGCCGCGAAAGTTTACGTGGTGCATCGCCGCGCCAAGTTCCGCGCCGCTCCCGAGACCGCCGCGCAACTGGACGCGGCCGCCGCACGCGGCGAGGTGGAAATGGTGATCCCCTACCAGCTACACGCCCTGCACGGCACGGACGGCGGCCTAAGTGCCGTGGAAGTGGCGGATCTAGGCGGCGCCACGCGCCACATCGAAGCCGACCGGCTGCTGCCGTTCTTCGGCCTCTCGATGGATCTGGGGCCGATCGCCGAGTGGGGACTGGGGTTGGAGCTGAGCCACGTGGCGGTCACCGCCGCCACCTGCGAGACGTCGGTGCCGGGCATCTTCGCCGTCGGCGACGTGGTAACCTACCCGGGCAAGCTGAAGCTGATCCTGCAGGGGTTTTCCGAGGCGGCGATGGCGGCGCACGCCATCCACCCGATCGCGAGGCCAGGGACGGCGCTGCATTTCGAATACAGCACAAGCAAGGGTGTGCCAGCTTAAGTGTCTGTTTGAGAAGCCGTCCTGGCCGCCAGGTGGCGCGCTTCTCCGATCCGGTGCTCAGAGAACCACGCCAGCTGGCTCACTTGGTCGACGTTTGAAAGCAGAAAGAAAGAGTCTTCTTTTTCGAGAAAAAGAAGCAAAAAGCTTTTGTTCCGGCTGTCGCGGTTTCGCCCGGCGAGCGCGCGACAGCGGAGACAAAAGTTTTTTGGTTCTTTTTTTCAAAAAAGAACTGCTTGCTTCCTTTGTTTTTGGACCTGTCCGTGCCCCTCCCCCGCCGCGCCCTCTGCCTAGTCCTCCTGTCCGTCCCCCTCGCCGCCCGCGCGCAGACGCACGCCGCTGTGCTGTCGGACGCCGACGAGGCTGCGCTCCGCCAGGTGGCCGCCTACCTCAACGGCCTGCGCGCGCTGAAGGCCCGCTTCCTGCAGGTCGGCCCGGACGGGGCCACCACCACCGGCACATTGTGGCTGGAGCGCCCTGGCCGTATGCGCTTCCAATACGACCCGCCCAGCCCGCTGCTGCTGGTCGCCGGCGGCGGCACCGTCGTGTTCCACGACTCCAAGCTCGACCAGACCACCAATATTCCGGTGAACCAAACCCCGCTTGGCCTGCTGCTGGCCGACACCATCCGCCTGTCCGGCGACGTCACCGTCACTGCGTTCGATCGGCCGCAGGGCCAGCTGCTGATCACGCTGGTGCGCACCAAGACGCCGGCCGACGGCAGCCTGACGCTGGCGCTGAACGCAGCGCCGCTGGCGCTGGTGGGCTGGTCGGTGGTCGACGCGCAAGGACGCGAGACGCGGCTGCGTATGTCCAACGTGCAGCCTGGGGGGCCTTATGACGCCAAGCTGTTTACGTTTGTGGATACAGACGGGGACAAGTAAGCGAAGCAAGCAGTGTTTCTTTGAAAAAAGACTTAATAACCTTTGTTCCCTGGCCCGTGGCAACAGCGAGTCGTTCCACGACGAGACGAGGCGGCTGGACGAGCACGGGGACAATTAGTCTCTTGCTGCTTTGTTTCAAAAAAGAAGACCTTGCTTTCTGTTGCGCGCCGCTCCGGAGTCACGATTTCTCAAGCTTGGGAAACAATCGCGTCACGTTTGGCGTCTAACGTAGCATCATGACACACACGCCAAAACGCCTTGCCCTAAGCGTAGCAGCGATCGCCGCGCTCGCGGGGGCTACCCTGATACCCGCCCCGGCCCGCGCCTGGGTCAGTTTCGGCTTCGCCCTGCCGCCGGTCGTCGTGGCACCGCCGGTGGCACCATACCCCTACCCCTACCCATACTACCCGCCGGCCTACCCGGCACCGGCGCCGGGCTATTACCCGCCCGCCGCCCCGCCGGCGCAAAGCCCGGCCCCGCAGCTTTCGCAGGACCAGCGTCCTTACGGAAGCATCTGCGCGGCCGGCTTCTACACCTGCGCCGCTGTGCCGCAGAGCAAGGTGGGCGACGAATGCACCTGCTCCGGGCTGGGCGCACCCTCCTACGGCTCGGTGCACTGAGCTGAGACGCCTGCTGCACTGCGGCAGGCAAACAACACCGCCCCGGTCTTCGCGGCCGGGGCCATTTTGTTGTTCAAACGGTCACGTTCGTTCTGCACACTACGTGGAATGAAACCACTCGTCGGCATTTCTTGCTGCAGCAAGTCGTTCGGCCCGAACGGCATCCCCAACCACGCCGCTTCCGACTTCTGCGTGCGCGCCGTTGCCGAGTATGCCGATGCCATTCCCGTTCTGCTACCCGCCCTCGGCGGCCTGACAGACCCCGAACCGCTGCTCGACCGGCTCGACGGCATCCTGCTGACCGGCAGCAAGTCCAACGTGGCTCCCCGCCTGTATGGCGACGCCATCCGCATGCCGGACAGGCTGGCGGATCACGGGCGGGATGCGACCACGCTGCCGCTGATCAGGGCCGCATTGCGCCGCCGCACGCCCATCCTGGCGATCTGCCGCGGCCTGCAGGAGCTCAACGTGGCCTCCGGCGGCAGCCTGCACCGCCAGCTCGACCGCGTGCCCGGCCGCGTGCCCCACGCCTGCGCCGCGCCGGAAGACGCGTTGCGCCGCGCAGCACCGGCCCACGCGGTCTCGCTGGCGCAAGGCGGCCGGCTCGCCGGCATCACCGGACGGCTCGGCTTCGAGGTGAACTCCCTGCACCACCAGGGCATCGACCGGCTGGGCGCCGGACTGTGCGTCGAGGCGGTGGCACCGGACGGCACGATAGAGGCGGTGAGCCACGGCTCCGCGCCGTTCGTGCTGGGCGTGCAGTGGCATCCGGAGTTCGATCCGGATTGCAATCCGGTGTCTGCTTCGATCTTCCAGGGTTTTGGAGCGGCGTTGTATCGGTCCAGGTTCGAGGAGCGACTGGCGGCGGATTAGGCAAGGCAAGGCCTTCTTTTCGAGAAAAAGAAGCAAAAAGCTTTTGCTACGGCTGTCGCGGACTTCTTCGGCGAACGCGCGACAGCGGAAGCAGAAGTTTTTTGGCGTTTTTTCAGAAAAGGACTGCTTGCCTCGCAAACTCCGCCAACGCCCGCGGATACAGCAGGTGCTCCTGCGCCAGCACGCGCGCAGCCAGGCTCGCCTCATCGTCGCCCGGCAGCACGCTCACGCGCCCCTGGGCCAGGATCGGCCCCGCGTCCATCGTCTCCGTCACCAGGTGCACCGTGCAGCCGTGTTCCGTGTGCCCTTCGGCCAGCGCGCGCGCGTGGGTGTCCAGGCCGGGTAAATCCGGTAGCAGGCTTGGGTGAATGTTGAGCATACGGCTGCGCCAGCGCTCCACCAGGAACGGCGTGAACAGCCGCATGTAGCCCGCCAGGCACACGGCCTGGGCGCCGTGCGCGCGCAGCGCCGCGTCGACTGCCTGCTCGTGCGCCGCACGGTCGCGGCCGTAAGCGCGGTGGTCGATAGCCACCGCCGGCACGCCGGCCGCCCGCGCCGCGTCCAGGCCGGGCGCGTCGGGGTTGTTGGAGACCACCAGGCAGATGCGCGCGGGGTAGTCCGGCGCTGCTGCGGCGCGGATCAGCGCCTCCATGTTGCTGCCCCGGCCGCTGATCAGGATTGCGACTGTCAGGCGCTCGGCCGGTGCTCGCGCCCTGCGGCCGGGCGTCATACCCGCGGCCCGGTGGCAGGCAAGGCAAGCAGTTCTTTTTTGAAAAAAAGAACCAAAAAACTTTTGTTCCCTGGGCTACGCGTTGCGGGAGAGTCCACGACAGCAGAAACAAAAGTTTTTTGCTGCTCTTTTTCAAAAGAGCAGGCCTTGCTTTCTACCCGCCTGTGAAACTCACGAGGGTAAGCCTCCCGGGCTGCTGGTGTCAGCTTGCTGCTTACTGGGCCCTCCGTGAGCGAACCTCCGGAGCAAACGCAGGCGTTCACCCAGGCCAGCCGGCCGGCAGGTCGAAGCGGACGCTTGCCGGGCCGTCGCACGCCTCGACGTGGCCGATCGGGAACGCTGTCTCGCCCATCTCGCCCAGCGTGGCAGTGGCTTCCTGCGGGTTGGCGACCACCAGCACCATGCCGATGCCGCAGTTGAACACCCGCAGCAGCTCGTCCTCGGCCACCTTGCCGGCGCGGGCCAGCCAGGCGAACACCGGCGGCACCGGCCACGGGCGGTCGACCACCGCGCGGGTGCCGGCGGGCAGCGCGCGCGGCAGGTTGCCGGGCAGGCCGCCGCCGGTGATGTGGGCGGCGGCCCCCAGCAGGCCGGCGCGGTGCAGGGCGAGCACCTGCTTCACGTAGAGCCGCGTCGGCGCCATAAGGGCGGCGGCCGCCGTCTCGCCCGGCGACCACGGCGCCGGGTCACCCCACCCCAGCCGGGCGATCCCGCAGATCCGCCGCACCAGCGAGAACCCGTTGGAGTGCACGCCGCTGGCCGGCAGGCCGAGCAGCGTGTCGCCGGGCCGCACCGTGCCGGGCAGCAGGGCTGAGCGTTCGGCGGCACCCACCGCGAAGCCCGCCAGGTCGTAGTGGCCGGCGGCGTAAAGGCCGGGCATCTCCGCGGTCTCGCCGCCCACCAGCGCGCAGCCGGACAGGCGGCAGCCCTCGGCGATGCCGCGGATGACCCGGGCCGCGTCGTCCACCGCCAGCTTGCCGGTGGCGAAGTAGTCGAGGAAGAACAGCGGCTCGGCGCCCTGCACCACCAGGTCGTTGACGCACATCGCCACCAGGTCCTGGCCCACGCGGTCGTGCAGCCCGCTCTCGATGGCCACCATCAGCTTGGTGCCGACGCCGTCCGTGCAGCTGACCAGCACCGGGTCGGTGAAGCCGGCCGCGCGCAGGTCGAACAGCGCCCCGAAGCCGCCCAGGCCACCCATAACGCCGGGGCGCGTGGTGGCGGCGGCGGCGGGCGTGATGGCGTCCACCAGCGCGTCGCCGGCTTCGATGTCCACGCCGGCGTCGCGGTAGGTCGTCACGCGGTATGCTCTCCCCAAAAGCTCGCAACTGCGGCTGGATAGGGTAGAATGATGCCATGGGGAACAGCACTGAGCGCAAGGCCGGAGATGCCTGACACCGGCCTGGCGGCCCAGCCGGGGACCGGCAAAGCGCCTCAGCCGGGGACCGGCAAAGCGCCTCAGCCCGGGGCCGGCGAAGCGCCTCAGCCGGGGACCGGCGAAGCGCCTCTGCCGGGGACCGGCAAAGCGCCTCAGCCCGGGACCGGCGAAGCGCCTCTGCCCGCAATCGGAGAAGCGCTCCCACCAGGAGGTGACGCGCACCCGCCGGAAACCGGCCACGCCCACTTGCCGGAGTCCGGCTACACCACTCCGACGGCGTCAGGCCAAGCTGTCCCGCCCGGGACCGGCCGGGCGGTACCGCCGCGAACCGGCGAGACGCCCGAGCCGAGCCATGCGATCCTCACCCTGCCCAACGTCATCAGCTTCGCGCGGCTATGCGTGGTGCCGCTGGCCATCTGGCTGGTGCTGCACCAGAGCTTCGCCGCCGCCTTTGCCTGCTTCGTCGCCGCAGGCATCTCCGACGCCATCGACGGCTGGCTGGCACGCCGCCACGGCGGGACCGTGCTCGGCGCCGCGCTGGACCCGCTGGCCGACAAGGCGCTGATGATCGGCATGTTCGTGACCCTCGCGGCCACCGCCCAGTTGCCCGACTGGCTGGCCATCCTGGTGGTCTTCCGCGACCTGGTGATCGTTGGCGGCGTGGCGCTGCTCTGGGTCACCAGCCACCCGGTGGCTATCCGGCCGTTGCGCATCTCCAAGCTCAACACCGGCCTGCAGATCGGCCTGGTGGCGCTGGTGCTGGGGCTGAACGCGCTTGGGCTGGCGCTGCCGACCCTGCGCTGGGCCGCGATCGTGCTGGTTACCGCCAGCACGCTGGCCTCCGGAAGCGCCTACGTCGTCCGCACCGCGAGGCCCGCATGAACCACGACCCGCGCACTGGCCTGGCCACCTCCGTTCCCGTGCAGCAACCCCGCCCGGGTGCGACCCGCACCCAGCGGATCGCCCTGCTGGCCGGCGTGCTGGTGGTGGTCTGGCTGGTGCTGCAGCTGTTCGCCAGCATCCTGCTGCCCTTCGTGGCGGCCTGCGGCATCGCCTACGCCATGGACCCGGCATGTGCGCGCCTGACCCGCGCCCGCGTGCCGCGCAGCCTGGCGGCCCTGCTGATCATCGTCGGGCTGATCCTCGCTTTGCTGCTGTTCGCGCTGCTGCTGTATCCGCTGATCGTCGACCAGATCGGCCTGCTGATCACCCACATCCCGGACTACGTGCACGGCCTGTCCGCCTTTGCCGGGCGCGGCATCGTCTGGCTGCAGCAGAAATTCGGCCCCGAGATCGTCGACGCCAAGTTCGAGGAGCTCGTCAGCGGCCAGGCCGGCGACATGGTCACCTTCTTCGCCGGCGCGCTACGCCAGGTGGTGGGCGGCGGCTACGCCATCTTCAACGTCGCCTCGCTGGTGGTGGTGACCCCGGTGGTCAGCTTCTACCTGCTGCGCGACTGGCCGGACGTGGTTGCCATGGTCGATAGCTGGCTGCCGCGCCGCTACCAGGGCGTGTTGCGGGCGCAGGCGCGCGAGGTGGACCGCATCCTCTCCGCCTGGGTGCGCGGCCAGGCCATGTGCTGCCTGATCCTGGCCCTGTTCTACGCCCTCGGCCTGTCGTTGATGGGACTGGAGCTGGGGCTGGTGGTAGGGCTGGCGGCGGGCTTCCTCAGCTTCATCCCCTACGTCGGCACCATCACCGGGGCGGTGGTCTCCATCGGGCTGGCGTTCGCGCAGTTTCCCACCTACGCCGGCGTGCTGCGGATTGCCGGCGTTTTCGTGCTGGGGCAGATCCTGGAAGGCTACGTGATCTACCCGCGCTTCCTCGGCGACCGGGTGGAGCTGCCGGCGGTGTGGGTGATCTTCGCGCTGTTCGCCGGTGGTGCCGCGTTCGGGTTCGTGGGCGTAATGCTGGCGGTGCCGGTGGCCGCCACGATGGGCGTGCTGACGCGGTTCTGGCTGCGGCGATACCTGACCAGCCCGCTCTACCTTGACCCTCCGCTGGCCGATGAGACGGCCAGCGGGGCGGGCTCGGGGCTGCTGACGTGACGCAAGCAAGGGGTTCTTTTCTGACAAAAAGAGCCAAGAAACTTTTGGGCGCGCTGTCGCGGATTCGGCCGGAAAGGGTGTGGCGGGTCTTGTCGGACCGGTACTGACGGGTGCCTGCGCCGAGGATCCTGGCAGCCGCCTACGCTGCCGTTGCACTGCTGGCCGTGTTGCTGCTGGCGCCGCTGATGCCGCCACTGCAAAACGCCGACGAAGCGGCGCATGCGTTCCGCGCCGACCAGGTCAGCCACTTCGGACTGCTCGGAGTCCGCATCCCGGACGGCGAGTTCGGTGGTGCCGCAGACAGCGGACTCGCCCAACTGGCGAAACAGACGGCTCCGCTGCGACCGGCCTCCAACCGCGTCGTCACGCGTGAGGCGTTCCGGCCGCTGCCCTGGGGCAGCCCCGTGCCCGTCGGCTACCCCAACACGGCGATCAACCCGCCGTTCTTCTACCTGCCCGCGTCCCTCGCCGCTGCCCTCGCCCGATCGCTCGGCCTCGGCCTTCCGAACGGGCTCGTGCTGATGCGGCTCGCCACCGGGCTTGCGACGGTTGCGATCGGCGCGTGGGCGATCGCTTTGGCGGGCGGCGCCGCGCTGTGGTTCTACGCTATCCTGCTGCTGCCGATGTCGATGTCGGTCAGTGCCGCCGTGGCACAGGACGGGCCGATGCTGGCCTGCACCGCCTTGACCGCAGCGCTGCTGCTGCATCTGCAACGACCAGGTGCCGCGTGGCCACGCCCGGCGTTTGCCGGCCTGTGCGTGTTGACCGCTGCCGTCGCGATGTCGCGCACACCCTACCTGCCGTTCGCGGCCCTGGTGGTGGCAGCACCGGTGAAGCCGGCCTGGCGTGCAGCGGGGCTGTCGTGCGTCGTCGTCGTGGTGCTCGCCTGGGCGTGGCGAGGCGCACAGTATTTCCCGCTGCCGGCCCGCGCTGACGGTGTGGTTCTGCCGTCCGCGCAGCTTCGGCTGCTCGCCAGCCATCCTTGGCGCTTGCCGCTGCTGGCCGTGCACACGGCTGTGGCCAATGGCGTGCTGATCAGCCGCAGCTTCATCGGACAGCTCGGATGGCTCGACATCGGCCTGCCGCGCGCCTACCGAGATGCCGCCTGGGCCTGTCTCGGCCTCGCACTCTGGACGTGCCTGCGTGGCGCCGCGGCGTCGCCCTCGCCACTCGTGCTGGCTTGCACGCTGGTGGCGGTTGCCGGCGGCATCGCGGCTGTCGGCCTGGCGCAATACATGACCTGGACCGTCGTCGGCAGCCCTGTCGTCGACGGCATCCAGGGCCGCTACTTTCTGCCGCCCGCGCTGCTGCTCGGAATGCTAAGCCGGGCGCAGGCGAAAATGTCATACTGGCTGACAGCACCGGTGCTGCTGTTTCCCTTGGCAGGCATCGCAGTCAGTGTGCACGCTGTCATCCTGCGCTACTACGCCTAGGATTGTGCCTCCGCTTTCCTCCAGGTTTTGACAGAACGCAAAGCCTGCTTTTTTGAAAAGCAAGAAAACCAAAAAACCTTTGTTTCCCTGGGCGTGCGTTGCACAACCTTCGCGTCAGCAGGGACAAAGCATTGTGCTGCATTCTTTTCAAGAAAAGCACGCCTTGCTTCCTTGCCGTCGATCAACGGTTTTGCAGGCTCAACCAGGGGTATGAGTTCCCGGCGTTCACAGCAATGCGCACCTCGTAGAGACAAAAGTTTTGCTTCTTCTTCCAGAAAGAAGCGCTTTCTTGCTTGTGCCCTCTCACCGCCAGGCGCGCGCCGCTCCTAGCCGGCGGTCGCCTGGCGTGCTTTGAACGGCTGCAAGAACAACGGGAGAGACGCCATGCGGGAGTTGACGCATTTCATCGATGGGCGGCACGTGGCCGGCACTTCGGGGCGGTTTGCCGACGTGTTCGACCCCAACACCGGCCAGGTGCAGTCGCGCGTGCCGCTGGCCGGCGCCCACGAGGTTGAGAACGCCGTCAGCAACGCGGCCCACGCGCAGCCGGGCTGGGCGGCGACCAACCCGCAGCGCCGCGCGCGCGTGCTGATGCGGTTTGTCGAGCTGCTCAACGTGCACATGGACGAGCTGGCAAGGCTGCTCAGCGCCGAGCACGGCAAGACCATTCCGGACTCGCGCGGCGACGTGCAGCGCGGGCTGGAGGTAGCCGAGTTCGCCATCGGCATACCGCATCTGCTGAAGGGCGAGTACACCGAGGCGGCGGGCACCGGCATCGACGTGTACTCCATGCGTCAGCCGTTGGGCGTGGTCGCCGGCATCACGCCGTTCAACTTCCCGGCGATGATCCCGCTGTGGAAGGCGGCGCCGGCGATTGCGTGCGGCAACGCGTTCCTGCTCAAGCCGAGCGAGCGTGACCCGTCCGTGCCGCTACGCCTGGCAGAGCTGTTCATCGAGGCAGGGTTGCCGCCCGGCATCTTCAACGTGGTCAACGGCGACCGCGCGGCGGTGGACGCGATCCTGGAGGAGCCGCGGATACGCGCGGTGGGCTTCGTGGGATCCACGCCGATTGCCGCGTATATTTACGAAACCGCTGCCAAGCACGGCAAGCGCGCGCAGTGTTTTGGTGGTGCGAAGAACCACATGGTGATCATGCCCGATGCTGACATGGATCTTGCGGTCGACGCGCTCGTGGGCGCCGGCTACGGCAGCGCCGGCGAGCGCTGCATGGCGATCTCGGTAGCGGTGCCGGTGGGCGAGCGTACAGCGGACGAGTTGGTGCGCAGGCTGGTGCCGCGGGTGGAGGCGCTGCGCATCGGCACGTCGAACGACGCGGCGGCCGATTACGGCCCGATGGTGACCCGCGAGGCGGTCCAGCGGGTGCACGACTACGTGGCAGTCGGCGAGGCGGAAGGGGCAAAGTTGTTGGTGGACGGGCGCGACTTCCGCATGCAGGGCTACGAGGACGGGTTCTTCGTCGGCGGCAGCCTGTTCGACCACGTGACGCCCCAGATGCGCATCTACCGCGAGGAGATCTTCGGCCCGGTGCTGAGCATCGCGCGTGCTGCGGATTACGAGGGTGCGCTTAGACTGTGCAACGATCATGAGTATGGCAACGGGGTTGCGGTCTTCACCCGCGACGGCAACGCGGCGCGCGATTTTTCGACCCGCGTGCAGGCCGGCATGGTGGGAGTGAACGTGCCGATACCGGTGCCGATCGCCTACCACACGTTCGGCGGCTGGAAACGTTCGGGCTTCGGCGACCTCAACCAGCACGGACCGGACTCGATCCGGTTCTACACCAAGACCAAGACGGTGACGCAGCGCTGGACGCCCAACGTGAAGAACGCTGCCGGGGGTGGTTCCAGCTTCGTCATCCCGACGATGTCCTGAGGCGCGCTATGGCAAGGATCGGATTTGTCGGCCTCGGCAACATGGGCACGCCGATGTCGGGCAACCTGGTGGCAGCGGGGCACAGCGTGTCCGGCTTCGACCTTTCGGAAGCGGCAATGCAGGCGGCGCAGGCCAAGGGTGTCACGCCCTCCGGAGACGCGCGTGCGGCGGTGCGCGACGCGGACATAGTGGTCACCATGCTGCCCGCCGGCCGACACGTACTGGCGGCCTACGGCGAGCTGCTGACGGCGGCGCGGCCAGGCACGCTCTTCATCGACTCCTCGACCATCGACGTGGCGAGCGCGCGTGAGGCACACCGGATGGCGGCGGCGGCCGGCATGGCGAGCCTGGACGCGCCCGTCTCCGGCGGCACCGGCGGGGCGGCTGCCGCCACGCTGACCTTCATGGTGGGTGGTGACGACGCAGCGTTCGCCGAGGCGCAGAAGGTGCTCTCGGCGATGGGGCGCAGGATCGTGCATTGCGGTGCGGCAGGTGCAGGGCAGGCGGCGAAGATCTGCAACAACATGATCCTCGGCGTCTCGATGATCGGGGTTTGCGAAGCGTTCGTGCTGGGTGAGACGCTTGGCCTGTCGCACACGGCGTTGTTCGACGTGGCTTCGGCCTCGTCGGGGCAGTGCTGGGCGCTGACCACCAACTGCCCGGTGCCCGGGCCGGTGCCCACCAGCCCGGCCAACAACTTCTACCAGGCCGGTTTTGCTGCGGCGTTGATGCTGAAGGACTTGAACCTGGCGCGGCAGGCGGCCGAGGCGTCCGGCGCCGATACGGCGCTGGGGCGGCACGCGGCAGAGATCTACGCCGCGCTGGACGCGCAGGGCGAGGGCGGTGCCGACTTCTCCGCCGTGATCAACGCCATCCGCGCGCGCTCGGGCCGCGCTTGAGGCTCGCTGGCGTGCGGTGTCGAACGCCGGCACGGAGTTTCTACTGAGCGCGCTCCTGCGGACATGAGGCAAGGCAAGCAGTTCTTTTCTGAAAAAAAGATCCAAGAAACTTTTGTTCCCTTGAGTGCGTGCTGCAGAACCGTCGCGGCAGCAGGGTTTGAAGTTTTCTGCTGCTGTTTTTCAAAAAAGCAGGCCTTGCCTTCTTGATCGGTAGAAAGCGTGAGGCTTCGGACTCTCGAGATCACAGGAAGTGTCACATGAGCTCCTACGAAACGATCCTGACCGAAACACAGGGCCGCGTCGGCATCGTCACGCTGAACCGGCCACGCGCGCTCAACGCGTTGAACGTGCAGGTGATGCGTGAAGTGGTCGCCGCACTTGCAGCGTTCGACGCCGACGAGGGCGTCGGCTGCATCGTGGTCACCGGCTCGGACCGCGCGTTCGCCGCCGGCGCCGACATCAAGGAGATGCAGCACCTATCGGCAGCGGAGGCCTACGCGTCGGATTGGTTCGCCGGCTGGGACGCGGTAGCGCGGGTGCGCACGCCGGTGATCGCCGCGGTGGCCGGCTGGGCGCTAGGCGGCGGCTGCGAGCTGGCGATGATGTGCGACTTCATCCTGGCTGCCGACACCGCGAAGTTTGGCCAGCCGGAGATCAAGCTGGGCGTGATACCCGGCATCGGCGGCTCGCAGCGGTTGACGCGTGCGGTGGGCAAGGCGCGCGCGATGGAGATGTGCCTCACGGGACGCACGATCGACGCGTCCGAAGCGCTGAGCGCCGGGCTGGTGGCGCGGATAGTGCCGGCGGCTGCGCTGATGGACGACGCGCTACAAACGGCGGCGACGATCGCGGGCATGTCGCTACCGGTGGCGATGATGGTGAAGGAGGCGGTGGGCCGCGCGTTCGAGACGACGCTGGCCGAGGGTGTGCGGGCTGAGCGGCGATTGTTCCACGCGGCGTTCGCGCTGGCGGACCAGAAGGAAGGGATGGCGGCGTTCGTGGAGAAGCGGGCGGCGGTGTTTCAGCATAAGTAAGCAAGCAGTTTTTTTGAAAAGAACCAAAAAACTTTGCCTTCTGTCGGTGCGTGTCGGTGAAACGTGTCGTTTCAATTGTCCGCGACAGCAGGACGTAAAAGTCTTTTGGTTCTTTTCTTCAAAAAAGAACCGCTTGCTTGCTACCAGTTGTTCACAAGATTAGCCGCGTTCAACGTGCCGATCCCGGTCGCGAAATCCCAACCGGTGCCGGTTCCATAAGCCTTGCTGTAAGTCGTGTTGCTCGTCGACAGCACCCCGTAGGTGCCGCTCGGCTTGTAGCAATTGTGCGTACCGGTGCAGTCCACGTCCATGTCGCCAAGGGTGACGTCGTAGAAGGTGCAGGACGAGCCTACGGTGTTGCCCTTGCTCGAGTTGCAGGTGGTGCTGCCGCCGCTGCCATACTCGGCGGCGGCAAGCTTGTAGTAGGTGGGGTTCGGGTTGCCCTGCTTGGCGCCCTGCTTCTGGTTCACCAGCGCCTGCACTGCCGCCACAATGGGCGAGGCGAACGAGGTGCCGCCGGCGCCGGACCAGCCGCTGGGCGCGCCGGTGCAGGCCACACCGCCGTCCTGCGTGTCGCTGTCGCAGTAGACGTAGTAGTGGCCCCACACGCCGTTGGCGGCGAACAGCGAAACGTCGGGCATGTCGCGCACGCCGTCGGCCGGGTTGCCGACCAGGCTCTGCCAGGACGGTTTTGCGTAGCCCTTGCAGGTGCCGCTGACCACGCCGGATGTGGACGCGGTGCCGGTGGCACAGCCGCTGGGACCGCCGCTGCCGCTGGCGGTGGTCAGGTAGTATTCCTTGCCAGTGGAGCTGTTGCAGAAGCCGCTGCTGCCGTACGTGGTGCTGTAGCCGGACGCGGTGCTGAGCAGCACGCTGGCACAGGAATCGTTCCAGGGTATCTCGGGAATGTAGGATTTCGCCGAGCCGTAGGTGCTCGTGTTGGTGGTGTTCCAGTAGGTGGTGTTGGTGCCGGCGTAGGTGTCGCCGTAGTCGGTGCCGCCGACGGCCACGTTGTAGGGCGTGGACGCGAAGCCGCTGACCGCGATGCCGTGCGTGGCCTTTGTCAGGTCGGCGTCGCAGCTGGCCGCACCCTCGTCGCCGGCGGAGACGAACACCGACGTGCCGAGTGCTGCGGCCTGCTTGTAGGCGGTGTTGAACGCGGCGTTGGCGGTGGCACCGTTTTCCGCCTCGCACTCGCCGTAGCTGATGCTGACGATGGCGGGCGGCGCGCTGGAGTTGATCAGGTTCTGCAGTGCGATCAGCCCGCCGAAGGTGGTGTTGGTGTCCGAACAGGAGGCCAACACGATGGCGGCCGACGGCGCGCCTGCGCTGGCCCACTCGGCGTCAAGCGTCGCCTCGCTCTCGTTGCCGGAGACCACGCCGGGGTTGCTGCAGGCGCTGCTGCCGGTGGGGTGCGTCTGGGTGAAGCTGCCGCCGGTGTAGCTGGACAGGCCGAGCACCGAGCGGAAGGTGGTCCAGTTCGCAGTGCTGTAGACGTTGGTGTCCTCGATCACCACGATCGACTGGCCTTGGCCGGAGATGCCGGCGGAGAACAGCGGGTTGAAGTTGTAGATGGTGGCGAGGTCGGCGGGCACGACGGCTTCGAACGTGCTGCCGTCGCTGGTGAAGGTATAGGCCGGGCGCGGCTTGAAGTTGGCATGCGGACGGAAGTCGTGCAGCGAGACGATCCCGGCGACCACGCCGGACAGCGCGGCCGGGATGCGCGGGTCCGTCATGTTGGCGATGTGGTGGATGCCGGCCACGTCGAGGTTGTGTATTTCGGTCTGGAAAGCCTGGCGCACCTGTCCGGCGGTGCCGCTGAAGTCGATGAACGTGCGGCCGGCCTGCACGCCGTTGACGGTGAAGCCGTGCGCCTGCAGCCAGCCTACTACGGCGCCGACGTCGGCGGCGGCGGGGCCGAACTGCGTGCCGAACTCCGCGGCGGTCAGCCAGGCGTGGTAGAGCGGCGAGGCGCGGTCCTGCTGGGCGGCCATCAGGCTGTCCAGCGACCGTTCGGTTTGGGCGGGCCGCTGCAGCAGCAACTGCATGTGTTCGAGCACCAAGCCGTCTGCGACCGGGCCGCGGTCGTTGGCGAGGCGTGCTTCGGGCCGGATGTTGCCGGGGAGTGCCACGGTCTGGGCGTCGCTGACGGCCTGCACCACCAGCCGGGGGGCTTCGGCGCGGGTGGCGTGCACGGTGGCGAGGGCTGCGGCTGCCGAGAGGGCGAAACGCCAGCTTGCAAGCTTGATGTGACTCAATTCCGTCTCCGGGCCTGGTTGAGGCCGCAACGGTTCCAGTGTTCCGATCGCGTGTCAAACGTAAAAGCGGGAAGCGCTGCAACTTGGGGTCATCATCCTCACGCTGGGCACGAATTGAGCAGCAGAAAGCAAGGCCTTCTTTTTTGAGAAAAAGCAGCAAACAGCTTTTGCTTGCCAGTCGCGGATGGCTGAACGAGACGTTTCACCTCGACGCACCCTGGGAGACACAAGTTTTTCGGTTCTTTTCGTCCAAAAGAACTGCTTGCTTTCTTCCTGACCAACCATGCCGACGCGGCGCTTGCATCGCCCATCGCGGCTGCTATATCTACGTAAGCAAGTTGACGTATAGGGAAGCAGGGTGGTCCGTCCCGAAGCCCATCGTATGGCAGAGCAGAGCCACGCCGCGCCGGGTGCCGACGCGTTTCGCACGGTCACGCAACTGGCGCGCGAGCTGGGCATCACCGCGCGCACCATCCGCTTCTATGAGGATAAGGGGCTGATCTCGCCCCAGCGTGCCGGCAACACGCGGGTGTACATGCCGCGCGACCGCGCACGAATGATCCTGATCCTGCGCGGCAAGCGGCTTGGGTTCTCGCTGCGGGAAATCCGGGAGTACTTGGACCTCTACGGCGTGGATCACACGCAGGCGGAGCAGTTGCGGCTGCTGCGCACGGGCGTTGCCAAACGCCTTTCGTCTCTGCGCGAGCAGATGAGCGCGCTGCAGCAGACGATCGGCGAGCTGGAAGACGTGCAACGCCAGGCGGAGGCCGCGCATGCCGGGCCCGCCGGACGCAGGAAAGCGGCTGGCTGAAGGGTCGGCACACCGGCTTGCGCCGGCAGTTGGGATTTACCGCCGGCTAGGCGGAACTTGGGAGAAGTAGACATGGTTAGCGTCGTCATCGCCGGTTACGCCCGTTCGCCGTTCACGCCGGCCAAGAAGGGCGCGCTGGCGCGGGTGCGCGCCGACGACATGGCAGCCACGGTGATACGCGGGCTGATCGCGAAAACCGGTGTTGCACCCGAAGACATCGAAGACATCGTGGTCGGCAGCGCGTTCCCGGAGGGCGAGCAGGGCATGAACGTGGCGCGCCTGATCGGGCTGCTGGCGGACCTGCCGCTGAGCGTGGGCGGCATGACGGTGAACCGGTTCTGCGGCAGTTCGATGAGCAGCGTGCACATCGCCGCCGGGCAGATCCAGATGGGCGCAGGCCAGGTGTTCATCGCCGCCGGCATCGAGAGCATGAGCCGCGTGCCGATGGGCGGCTACAACCCGCTGTTCAACGTGACGCTCGCGGGCAAGCAGCCCGGCGCCTACATGGGCATGGGCGAGACGGCGGAGAACGTGGCGCGCAAGTGGCAGATCACCCGCGGGCAGCAGGAAGAGTTCGCAGTTGCCAGCCATCGCAAGGCGGCCGCGGCGCAGGCGGCGGGCAAGTTCGACGACGAGATCGTGCCGATTACCGTGAAGGGTGGCGTGGTCGACCGCGACGGCTGTATCCGGCCGGAGACGACGGCCGAAGCGCTGGCCGGGTTGAAGCCTGCGTTTGACGCGGAGGGCACGGTGACAGCGGGCACGTCCTCGCCGCTGACCGACGGCGCGAGCGCGGTGCTGGTGTGTTCGGAGGAGTACGCGGTGTCGCATGGATTGCCGATACTGGCCCGTATCCGCAGCATCGCGGTGTCGGGTTGCGAGCCGGACATCATGGGTATCGGGCCGGTGCGCGCGTCGCGCAAGGCGCTGGAGCGGGCCGGCCTTGATGCGTCAGAGATGGACGTGGTTGAGCTCAATGAGGCGTTCTCCAGCCAGGCGATTGCCAGTATGAAGGAGATTGGTTTCAGGCCGGAGACGGTGAACCTGGACGGTGGCGCGATCGCCCTGGGTCATCCGCTGGGGGCGACCGGTGCGCGCATCGTCGGCAAGGCGGCGTCGCTGCTCAAGCGCGAGGGTGGGAAATACGCGATCGCCACGCAATGCATCGGCGGTGGCCAGGGAATCGCCACCGTTCTGGAGGCGGTGTGATGGCGGAGTTGCTGAACGCCGCGCCGGCGCAGGCACCAACGACAGGACTGACCGCGCCGGCGGCGTCGTCGAGCATCTCTGCAGCTTCGCCGAGCCAGCCTGCAACGGAGCCGGTCAAGTCTGTGCCCGAGTTGTTCGGCAAGGTTGCCGTCATCGGAAGCGGCGTGATGGGCTGCGGGATCGCCGCGCAGATTGCCAACGCGGGCGTGCGCGTGCTGCTGCTCGACATCGTGCCGAAGGAGGGCGGCCGCAACGCAGTGGCCGAAGCTGCGGTGGCGCGCGCGTTGAAAACCGAGCCGGCGCCGTTCATGTCGGCTGCCTCGGCGAAGCTGATCGAAACCGGCAACATCGACGACGACCTGGCGCGCGTAGCCGGGTGCGACTGGATCGTCGAGGTCGTGATCGAGCGGCTCGACATCAAGCAGGCGCTGTACCGCAAGCTGGACGCTGTGCGTAAGCCCGGCACGCCGGTCTCGTCGAACACCTCGACCATTCCGCTCGCGACGCTGGTTGGGGGCATGCCCGACAGTTTCGCAAGCTGCTTCATGATCACCCACTTCTTCAACCCGCCACGCTACATGCGGCTGCTGGAGCTGGTGACCGGGCCGCAGACCGACGCCGCTCTCGCCGCGCGCGTCAGCCATTTCTGCGACGTGGCGATGGGCAAGAGCGTGGTTGCCTGCAAGGACAGTCCCGGATTCATCGCCAACCGGCTCGGCGTGTTTTGGATGACCGGCGCGGTGACGGCGGCGCTGGAGCAGGGGCTGACGGTGGAGGAGGCCGACGCCATCCTCGGCCGGCCTTTCGGCGTCCCGAAGACCGGCGTGTTCGGGCTGATGGACCTGGTCGGGCTGGACCTGACGCCGCACGTCAACGCGAGCATGGCCGGCGCGCTGCCGCAAACGGACGAGTTCCACGGCGTCAACCGCGACGTGCCGGTGATGCGGACGCTGATCGAAACCGGCTACACCGGGCGCAAGGGCAAGGGCGGCTTCTACCGGCTGAACAAAGCGGGCGGCAAGCGCAGCAAGGAGGCGGTCGACCTTGCCACCGGCACGTTCCGGCCCGAGCGCCCGGCCGAGTTGCCGGAGCTGGCCGCCGCCGGCCGTGATTTGCGAAAGCTGATGGACACGCCGGGCAAGGTTGGCGACTACGCTTGGACGGTGATGGGCCACATGCTAGGCTACGCGGCCAAGCTGGTGCCGGAAGCCACCGACGAGATCGTGGCGATCGATGAGGCGATGCGGCTTGGCTACAATTGGAAGCACGGGCCGTTCGAGCTGATCGACATGGTGGGTGTCGATTGGCTGACCGAACGCCTGCGCGCGGACGGTTTCATGGTGGCGCCTGCACTGGAGCGTGCGGCGGGAAGAACATTTTACAGAGTTGAGAACGGCAGGCGTCAGTTCCTCGGCCAGGACGGCGACTACCACGACGTGATGCGGCCGGACGGCGTGCTGATGCTGGAGGATGTCAAGCGCGCCTCCAAGCCGGTGTTGCGCAACGCGTCCGCCGCCGTTTGGGACATCGGCGACGGCGTGCTGTGCTTCGAGTTCACCAGCAAGAGCAACGCGCTGGACGATCAGATCATGGACCTGGTCAGCAAGACGATCGCGCTGGTCAAGAAACAATATAAGGCGCTGGTGATCTACAACGAAGGGTCGAACTTCTCCGTTGGTGCGAATCTTGGGCTGGCGATCTTCGCGGCCAACATTGCGGCCTGGATGCAGGTGGAGGCGACGATCGCCACCGGTCAGGACGTGATGCAGAAGCTGAAATACGCGCCGTTTCCCGTGGTGGCCGCACCGGCCGGCATGGCGCTGGGCGGCGGCTGCGAGTTCCTGCTGCATAGCGACGCGGTGCAGGCGCACGCGGAAACCTATGCCGGTCTGGTGGAGTGCGGCGTTGGCCTGCTGCCAGGCTGGGGTGGCTGCAAGGAAATGCTGGGCCGCTGGGCAACAAACGCAAAGTCGCCGAAGGGGCCGATGCCAGCGCCGATGCGCGTGTTCGAAATGGTGAGCACTGCCAAGGTGGCGCGCTCCGCTGCGGATGCGGCCGATATGCTGATTCTGCGGCCGACCGACCGGGTGACCATGAACCGCTACCGATTGCTGGCAGACGCCAAGGCGCGCGCGTTGGAGTTGGCGGTGGACTACAAGGCGCCTGAACCGTGCGAGATCGTGCTGCCGGGGCCGTCCGGCAGACTTGTGCTGGACCAGGCGGTGGCCGGCTTCCGCAAGCTGGGCGTGGCTACGCCGCACGACGTGGTTGTGGCCGGCGAACTGGCGCGCGTGCTGACCGGCGGGGATACTGACATCGTGGACACGGTGACAGAAAGCAAGCTGCTGGAGCTGGAGCGGGAGTCGTTCATGCGCTTGCTAAAGACGCCTGGAACTTTGGCGCGGATCGAGCACATGCTGGAGACTGGGAAGCCGTTACGCAATTAAGAAAACAAGCAGTTCTTTTTTGAAGAAAACCAAAAAACTTTTGGTCCTTTAGGGTGAGGCGTTTGAGCTGCCCCGCTCCCCAGAAACAAAAGTTTTTGGTTTTTCCAAAAAGAACTTTCTTTGGAGATCAATACTCATGCAAGTCTACAAAGCCCCCCTGCGCGACATGCGCTTCGTCATGCACGAGCTCCATAACTCCGCCGCTCACGTTGCCGAAATAAACCAGCCCGACGTGACCGAGGAACTTATGGACAGCGTCCTCGAGGAAGCCGGCAAGTTCGCCACCGACGTGCTGCTGCCGATCAACGCGAGCGGCGACGAGGAAGGTTGCCGGCTGGAGAACGGCGTGGTGCGCACGCCGAAAGGTTTCGTCGGCGCCTATAAGAGGTTTTGCGAGGGCGGCTGGGGTGGCTTGTCGTCGCCCACCGAGTACGGTGGCCAAGGCCTGCCGGAGATCCTCGGCAAGATGGTCGAGGAGATGCAGTGCTCTGCCAACCTCAGCTTCGGTCTGTACCCAGGCCTGACACACGGCGCGACGCTGGCGCTGGAAGGCCACGGCAGCGACGAGCTGAAGCAACGCTACCTGCCGAAGATGATCGACGGCACCTGGTCCGGCACGATGTGCCTGACCGAGCCGCAATGCGGCACGGACCTCGGCATGATGCGCACCAAGGCGGTGCCGCAGGATGACGGAAGCTACCGCATCAGCGGTGCGAAGATATTCATCTCCGCCGGCGAGCACGACCTGACGGAGAACATCGTGCACCTGGTGCTCGCACGCCTGCCGGACGCGCCGAAGGGCATCAAGGGGGTTAGCATGTTCCTGGTGCCGAAATTCGTGCCGAACGAGGACGGCGGTCCCGGCGCGCGCAACGGCGTCACCTGCACCGCCATCGAACATAAGATGGGTCTGAAAGGTTCGGCCACCGCACAACTGTATTTCGACGACGCGGTTGGCTGGCTGGTGGGCGCTCCCAACAAGGGTATGCGCGCGATGTTCACCATGATGAACGCGGAACGGCTTTCCGTCGGCATCCAGGGTTTGGGCGTGGCGGAGACCGCATATCAGAGTGCCGCGTTCTACGCGAAGGACCGCATTCAGGGCCGCGCTCTTTCCGGCGCCAAGTACCCGGACCGTGCGGCCGACCCGATCATCGTGCATCCTGACGTGCGGCGCACGCTGATGACGGTGCGTGCCTACGTGGAAGGCTGCCGCGCGCTGTCGGGCTGGGTGGCGACCGCGCTCGACCTGGAAAGCAAGGCGAACGACCCGCAGCGCCGGCAGGAGGCGGAGGATTTCGTCGCCATCATGACGCCGGTGGTCAAGGCCCTGTTCACCGACCTCGGTTTCGAACTCTCGAGCATGGCGCTGCAGGTTTATGGCGGACACGGCTACGTGCGCGACCACGGCATGGAGCAGTTGGTTCGCGACGCACGCATCTGCATGATCTACGAGGGCGCCAACGGCATACAGGCGCTGGACCTGGTCGGCCGCAAGATGCCGGCGCATATGGGCCGTTTCCTACGCCAGTTCTTCCACCCGGTGCAGGCGTTCATCGAGGAGAACGCGGCGGACCCGAAGGTGCTGCCGCTGGCCAAGTCGTTCGCGGCCTTGCAGCAGGCCACGGCGCATCTTGCGACAGTGTCGTTGAGGGACCCGGAGGAGGCCGGTGCCGCGGCGACTGACTACCTGCGGTTGATGGGCCTGGTGGCGCTCGGCTTCATGTGGGCGAGATCGGCCAAGGTGGCCGAGGCGAAGCTGCCGGGCGCCAACGGCGATGCCGGTTTCTACAAGGCAAAGCTGACGACTGCGCAGTTCTTCGCGGACCGGCTGCTGCCGCAGACCGGCGCGTTGTGGAGCGCCATCAAGTCCGGCAAGGCGAGCATGATGGACCTGGAGGAGGCGGCGTTCTGACAGCGTGCAGGACGCAGCCGAAAGACTATGCTTCAGCAATCCCCACCAGGGAGTACGCAGGTGTTAGGGACTAGAAAGAATGGCTTGGCTTTTCGTAGCGCGGTGCGTAAGCCGGCCGTAGACCGCAAAGAAAGGCCTGCTTTTTTTGCAAAAAGCAGCACAAAACTTTTGGTCCTACTGTCGCGGAGTATCCCTGTGCGTGTAATTCAGGGAACAAAAGTTTTGTCCTTTTCTTCAAGAAAGCACCGCTTGCTATCGTTTTACGCTGCCCCGCTCTCAGGAGAAACGCCATGTCGTTCTCGATGTACACCGCGTCCGTCCCCGTCTTCGTGCGCGGCCTGAAAAACCTCGCTGCCTGCCTGGAGAAAGCCCGGGCCGACGCGGAAGCCAGGAAGTTCGCGCCCGAAATACTGGTGGACGCGCGGCTGGCACCGGACATGCACAAGCTCTCGCGCCAGGTGCAGATAGCGTCCGACACGGTGAAGAACGCTGCCGCCCGCCTAGCCGGCTTGGAGGTGCCGTCTTTCCCCGACACCGAAAGCAATTTCGATGAGCTACAGGAGCGGATCAGCAGGACCATCGCCTACGTGGAGACGGTCACGCAAGCACAGCTCGATGCCAGTGAAGAAAAGGTAGTCACCCTCAAATTCCCCGGACGCGAGATAACCTTTTCCGGTGCGGACTACCTTACGAACTTTGTCCTGCCGAACTTCTACTTTCACCTGACCACCGCCTACGCGATCCTGCGCAACCAGGGCGTGAAGCTCGGCAAAGCGGATTACATGGGCGCCTCGTAACCGGCGGTGGTGTCGGCGCGAAACTCCTGCTGACCAATGCAGCCCGCAAGGCAGGAGATCGGACCGTGAAAGCACTCTTCTTCGCCGCCTCCTGCAGTTTTGCCATCGCGGCGTCTGCCTGTCTCGCGCCTGGCGCGTTCGCCGCCGACGCGGCGCACCCGCTGGTGATCGAGCTGTTCCAAAGCCAGGGTTGTTCCTCCTGCCCGCCTGCCAACGCCAACGTGCTCGCCGTCGCCGGCCGGCCAGACGTGCTGGCGCTAAGCTGGGAGGTGACCTACTGGGACTACCTCGGCTGGAAAGACACGTTCGGCAGCAAGGATTTTACGCAACGGCAATACGACTACGCGCAGTCGCTGGGGCATGACGGCGTGTTCACCCCGCAGGTGGTGGTCAACGGCCGCGTGGACGGTGTGGGTGCCGAGTCGGCGGAAGTGGCAGCGCTGATGCGCAAGGGCGAGCGCGGCGAGGGCGGTCCTGTGGTAAGCGTGTCGGCTACGCAGGCGCAGGTGGGCGCCGGCTCCGGGTCCGGGCAAGTAGTCCTGGTGCGTTACGACCCGGCGCTGGTGCAGATACCGATCCACCGCGGCGAGAACGCCGGCGAGACGCTGCCGCACCGCAACGTGGTGCGGCAGCTGGCCTATCTCGGCGCGTGGACCGGGCAGAGCCGCAACTTCGAGCTGCCGGCGCCGTCGCGGGCCGGGTTACGCACGGCGATCCTTGTTCAGGCGGGGCGGACGGGGCCTGTGCTGGCAGCGGCTACGTCGGGGTAAGCAAGGCAAGCGGTTCTTTTTTGAAAACAAGAACCGAAAAATCTTTACACCCGCGGTCGCGGACACTTCTGCAGCGTGCAGCAAAGAAACCAAACGTTTTGGTTCTGGTTTCTAGGAAAGAACTGCTTGCTTCCTTGCATCACACACCGCCAGGAACGCCTGCGTTTTGCCCTCCCACCCCGCCGTGCGCGCCATCTCCAGCCCCTGCCGCCCCAGCGCGCTACGAAGCGGGTCGTCGTCCACCAGCCGACGCATCGCGGCCGCGACCGCGGCGACCGAGTGGCCGTCCACCACCAGGCCGTTCACCCCGTCGGTGACCGCGTCCGTGCTGCCGCCGTCGCGGCCGGCGATCACCGGCAGGCCGCAGCCGTTGGCTTCGAGGAACACCAGGCCGAACCCCTCGGTGTCGCCGTCCGGCAGTTCGCGGTTGGGCATGACGAAGACGTCGCCCAGGCGGTAGTGGTCGGCCAGGTCGGCGTCGGCCACCTGGCCGGCGAAGGCCACGTGCGCGCCCAAATCCAGCTCTGCCACCAGCGCATCCAGCGCGGCGCGATAGGGGCCGGTGCCCACCACCAGGAAGCGGCACGCGGGCGCCGTGGCGCGGATCTGGGCAAAGGCGCGCAGGGCGTGGTCGACGCCCTTCTTCTCCAGCAGGCGGCAGACGGAGACGAAGACGAAACGCCCGCGCAACCCGTACAGCTCGACCAGGTCGTCCGCCTTGGCGCCAGGGGTGAAGCGGGCGTTGTCCACGCCGTTCTCGATCAGCACTGTCTTCGCGAGCGCCTGCCCGCCCAGCAGCTCGGCCACCGCGCGCTGGGTGAAGCGGCTGACGACCACGATGGCGTCGGTCCGTAGTAGCGCACGATGCAGGCGTGCGTGGTCCTTGTCGTAGAAATCCTCGGTGGTGATCTCCTCGCCGTGCACGTAGGTGACGGTGCGCACGCCGGGGATGGGCGCCAGCAGGTGGGCGATCCAGCCGCTGGCGGAGAGCTCGCCGATGCAGACGGTGCGCACGCCGTCCGCCAGGATGGTGCCGGCGATATGCGCGGCCACGCTGACCCGTAGCGCTGCGTCGCGCGCCAAAAAGACCAGCTTGGCCAAGCCGCGCGGCACGGTGCGCGGCATGGAGGTACGCAGCAGGTGCAGCCGGTCGATGCGGTAGCCGGCGCGGCGGTCGTGTTCGCGCCAGCCGATGGTGGGCAGGCCGTCGGCGTAGGCGACCTTGGGGGCCAGCACGATGATTCGTCTGCCGGCACAGCGCGCCAGGCTGGCGTAGACGGCCGCCGAGCCGCCGCGGACGGGTGGGAAGTTGTTGGCCACCAGCAGCACGCGGCCGGCGCTGGGGAGACGGTGGGTCACCCGTCGGCGCCCAGCAGGCCCGGCATCTCCGCCAGGCGGACGAAGCGGAAGCCGAGCCGGCTGGACATCGCGTCCAGCACGCCCGACAGCCGGTCGTAGAAGTAGTGCAGGTCGGCGCGGCTGCGGACGTAGGGGTTGTGTCCGACTGCCAAAGACGAGCTGTGGAAGCTCAGCACGAACGCGGTCTGGCCGCGCGCGCGCAGGTGGCGCAGCAGGCGCAGCATGGCGGCCACGTCGTTGCCTTCCGGCGAGAGGGTGACGCGCTCGGCCAGCCGGATGCGCGTGACCAGGCTGGGGATGCGCAGCCTGGCCAGCGCCGGTGCCGACAGCCGGCGGTGGATTGCAGGCGCCCAGCGTCCGCCCCAGCCGACGATGCTGCGGCACAGCGGCACCTCCAGCAGCCGGCGGTTCTCGCCGAACCAGAACGGGGCGAAGTCGTAGCCGGTGTAGTCGGGCCCCCCCTCCTCGGCGGTGTTGGTGCGCGGCGCCACGCTGGTGTCGATCAGGAAGCCGTGGCGCTCCAGCAGGGCGGCGGTGCCCGCGCCGAACCCGTAGCGGCCTGCCCGGTAGATGGTGGGCGCGTGGCCGAACCGCTCGACGAAGCGCTGTCTCAGGGCGGCGAGCTTGCGGTCCTCGAGTCCGCCGGACAGGTTGCCGGAGTAGGAGGCGGCGAGCGGGTCGGCCTCGCCGGCCTCGGCGTGCGGCGGGTTGACCCAGGGGTGCAGCTGGGCGCCGACGTCGCACAATCCGGCGGCGAGCTGGCGGCGCAGCAGCTGCACCGCATCGTCGTCGTCGAGCACCGGGTAGGTCAGCAGGTAGGTGGGGCGCAACCCGTAGGCGCCGACCACCTCGTGCAGGTCGGTGACGTGGCGCATGCAGTCGGTGGAGTGGCGGGTTTGGGCGACCGGCTTGGCCCAGTCGAAATCCTCCTCCGCGTCGACCACCAGGGCGCAGACGGGATCCGGCGATGCGGGCACGGCCGTGGTGGGGTTTGGGAACATCCTTGCTGCGCACTCCGGCAAAGCTGAGCGCGCGTCGCGGCCCTGTGTGTTTCAGTCCTCATAGCCTGGCGAGGAAAGCAAGGCCTGCTTTTTTGAAAAAAAGCAGCAAAAAACTTTGGTCCGGCTGTCGCGGTATCTTCCTGCAACACGCGCCTCAGGCAACAAAAGCTTTTTGGTTCTTTTTCGAAAAAAAACCGCTTGCTTGCCTTGCACCGATGCGGCCGGAGGATGCCTGTCACACTGAAAACCAAACAAACGACCACGTAGACGTTGCGTTATCGTTATTTTCATTAACGTCGGCTATCTCAGGTCAGGAGCGGCGCACAGGCGCTTTTAGTGGGGGAGAGCGGACATGAATTCCTATCCGGTGCTGGGTGCGGACGGGCGCGGCCCTGTCAAGCGCCGCCTGAGCGACAAGATCGAGCAGGCGTTCGAGCAGGCCTGCGAGCAGGGCCAGGTGGAAGTTGCTGCCTGCATGCTGAAAGGGCTCGACCTGGTTCTGCTGGGCCAGCCGATGCCGTGGGAGCGTCGGCAGGCGGCGCTCGGACTGCTGCGCGTGTGCCAGAGCCGTTTGCAGAGCCTGCGAGACGGGCAGGACGTGGTGCATGGGGTGCAACTGACGCGGCAAGTGGAAGCGGCTCTTTTTTGAAAAAAAGAACCAAAAAACTTTTGTCCTCTTAGGCGTGCGGTGCGCAGGTGTCCGCGACTGCAGAGACAAAAGTCTTCTGTTTCTTCTTTTCAAAAAAGAAGAGGCTTGCTACCTCAGTAGAACAGGATTCCACCCGCCGTGAACGCGTTGGACGTCGTCTCCAACGGCCCGTGCGACTTCGACTCCTGGTGTGCGTATTCGCCCACCAGCGTCACCCAGTCCGTCAGGCTGTAGTAGACCGCGCCGATCTCTGCCTCGTTGCGGCGAACCAGGTCCGGATCGAACTCGCCTGGCGCCTGATACAGCGAGCTCTCGCCGTAGCTGGCAACCAGCTTCAGCTTCTTGGTCACGTTGAAGCTGCCCTGGACGTAGCCGCCCTCGGAGTTGCGCAGCCTGCCCTGGGGCGAGAGTCCGTCGAAGAACTTGCCCGTGGTGCCCACGCCGCTGCCGTAATAGTAGTAGGCGGTGAACGCTGCCGGGCCGAAGGTGAGCGAGCCGCCCACTTCGCCGGCTGCGGCCACCTTGCTGCTGCGGCCCTGGGCGGTGACGCCTTCAGCCGACGTCGTCGAGATGCCCTGTTCCGGCTGTGTCATGAAGCCGGTCCACAGATGCGCCGAGAAGCCGGGCGTCTTCTTGTCCCAGGTCACCTTGCCTTCGAACTCCGGCACGTTGTGGGCGGTGGCGCTGCCCGACAGCGGCAGCTTGGTGTAGGGATCGTCGCCGGCGAAGTCGAACTCGTTGAGCGGCTCGAACATGCCGACGGTGGCCTGGAAGCCGGCGAAGATCGGGCTGATGTAGCTGATCTGCGGCTGGAAGTCGGTGTAGATGTAGCCGAAGCCAATACGGCCCAGCGAGGTGTTGGCGGGGTCGGCGTTGCCGCCGGATGCGCCCACGCTCAGCAGGGTGGCATCGTTGAGGATCGCGTCGGCGCCGAAGATGTCGATGTCGCGGCCGATCTTGACTGTGCCGTAGTTCTGCGTGCCGACGGTGAAGTACACCTTACGGAAGTCGGCGCCGGGTGTGCCAAGCGCGGTGGAGTTGCCGCCGTTGTTGGCGTTGAGCGCACCGACCGAGGCCGAGTTGATGCCCGGATAGACGCCGATGACCGCGGAGATGTCGTAGCCTTCCTGCTTGGTCGCCGCGCTGACGATGAGCGCGCCCGGCAGCAGGCCGTTGCGGATGGCCGACGAGTCGAAGCCGCTGTTGTCCGACAGCCCGCCGCCCGGGCCGGCGGCTTTGTTGTCGGCGCTGGAGTAGGTGTAAAATCCGTTGATGATTGCGGAGATGTTGAAGTCTACCGCACCCACCTGCAGGTCTACGCCCTTGCCCGGCTTGTAGGGCAGGACGTGCGCCAGGTCGGGGCTCGACTCGATCTGGTTCTGCATCGCCTCCATCTTCTGCATGGAGGCCTGGGCGGAGGCGGCGCTGGCGGCGGCGGCCAGCGCGTCGCGCCGGGACTCTGCCTCCGCGTCGGTCGTCTCCGTCGTCTGCGTGGTGGTCGTGGTGGCGGTGCCGCGGCGGCGTGCGGCGCGCGTGCTGCCACCATGCGTGTGCTTGTTCAGCAACGACTTGTACTCGCTCGCGGACAGGCTGCCACGGGCGTGCAGGATCTCGAGCAGGTCGGTGTAGTCGTCGGCCATTGCGCTTGTGGCGCCGCACACAAATATTGCAGTTGTGGCGAGTAGCGTTGCGGTGGTGATCTTCATCGTTCGTTCCCCGAGGGGCCGCGTTCCACGCAGCCTCCACATGATTCTTGCTTCGACACGCCCCCGCATCGACGCGGAACCGTGCCTGAGCAGGTGTTCCAGCCCTTCTGGCCGTTGCACTGTGGCGATGAACTAGCGGCGCTGTCCTCTACGACTTTAGTCGAAAGAGGATTTTTGGACACACTCGGACTGTGTCGTTGGTGTCGGGTCGGATCGTTCCGACACGCTCCGGTTGCAGGGTGACTTGCCTGGCTTCCCCGGTGCGGTAGGCAAGGCCTGTTTTTTTTAAGAAAAGCAGCAAAAAACTTCTGGTCCCGCTGTCGCGGACCCGTCAACGCGCGCCCAGAGAACAAGAGTTTTTTGGTTGTTGTTTGCAAGAGAACCGCTTGCTTGCCTTCCGCCGATCGCCCCAGAAAGCCTCTGGCCCCCAGCTTCGCCCGACGGTAACTTGTCCTGATGACCCGACAGAACGCCGCCCTGCGAGCGAACGCAACGGACGCCCCGGCCCACCTGGCCGAAGCCGGCCCCAGCGCCGTGCTGATCGCCGACGACCACCCGCTGTTCCGCGACGCGCTGGCGCAGATCGTGGAGTCCACCCTGCCGCACGCCAGCGTGGTGGAGTGCGGCAGCCTTGAGGACGCGCAGGCGGCGCTGGCCGGCCAGGATTTCGAGCTGGTTCTGCTGGACGTGAACATGCCCGGCATGAACGGCATGGCCGGCCTGCTGGCGCTGCGCAATTCCGCGCCGGCTACCCCGGTGGTGATCGTCTCCGGCCGTGAGGACCGCGACACGGTGGACCAGGCGATGGGCTGCGGTGCGGCCGGCTTCATCCCCAAGTCGCTCTCGCGCGACGGCATGCGGGCGGCGCTGTGCGCGGTGCTGGCCGGCGAGATCAGCCTGCCGGCCGACGCGCCGATGGACGGCGTGCCGGAGCGTGCGGCGGCGGTGGCCTCGCTGTCCGCCCAGCAACGGCGGGTGCTGGAGATGATCTCCGCCGGTAAGGCCAACAAGATCATCGCCTACGAGCTGTCGATTTCGGAGAGCACGGTGAAGGCGCACGTCACCGCCATCCTGCGCAAGCTGAACCTGCGGAGCAGGATACAGGCGGCCCTCTACGCCACCCGGCAGGGGTGAGCGCAGCCCTCTCGCGCCCACCGGGCACGCGCGCCCGCACCCTCGCCGCCGTCGCAACCAGGCCTTACCTGCCGGCTGCGGTCCTGCTGGGCTTCTCTCTCGTGTGGTTCGCCATACGCTGCGTGCACGGCATCCACGTCCTCTCCTTCGGCGACGAGAGCGGCCACCTGCTCGGTGCGCGCGCGATCAAGGCCGGCGACCGCCTGTATCGCGACTACATCGATGCGCACGGGCCGCTGTCCTTCATGGTTGCGCAGGGCGCGGGCTGGGTGTTCGGCTGGAAGGAACCGCTGGACTCGCGGTGGGCGATCTGCCTCGCGGCGCTGCTGACCGGGGGGTGCGTGGTGACCTCGCCGGCGCTGCGCGGTGCCGCGACCCGCCTGTGGGCCGGCGCGCTGTTCTTCGGGTTGATGGCGGCACCCTGGCTGGTGCAGGCGCTCAACGAGGTGAACTACCACGTGCTGGGCGGCCTGCTCTGCGCCGTGGTCCTTGCCTGGCTGGTGGTGCCGGCGTGGTTCGGCGCGCCGGTGGCGAGTTGGCAGGCGGCGGCCGCGGGCATCAGCCTGGCGCTGATGGGGGCGGCGGCCTACGCGCTGCTACCCACCATCGTCCTGCTGTTCGCCAGTGCTGCGGTCCTGCTCTGGGCGGGTCCGCCCGGGCAGCGGACTGATCGGGTGCTGTCGGCGGCAGCGTGGGGATGTCTCGCCGGGGTGGCGATCGTCGCGGCCTGGATGGCGCGTTACGCCGACTTCGTTGGCTGGCTCGTCTACCACGTCGTCGTCAACCAGCGCTATTACGTGAACTACATAGGCTTCGGCTGGCGTAGCTTCGTGGCCAGCCTGGAGCTGTCTGCCGATCCCCGGCGGCTTGTGCAATCCGTCGCGGTCTTGGCCCTGGCAGCCGGTGTCCTCGTGCTGGCCACGGCCAGGATGCGCGCGTCGGCGCGCCGGCCCGCCTGGCGCGGCGCAGGCATGGTGCTGGCCCTGGCCGCCATCGCGATGTCGGACGTGCGGGGCAACACCGGCTTCCAGGACGGCACGCTCCTCGTCTCCGGCATGGCGCTGCTGTCGCTTGCCTTGCCGTTGCTGTCGCTCCGCCTTTCCACGCGGCCCGACCTCCGCACGGCGTGGGTCACGACCGGGCTGCTGTTCGTGCTGCTCGCGTCTGTGGAGATGGTGGACCGGCAGGCGATCAGCTCGCCGTTCGGGATGACGCGTGCGCAGATGGAGGCGGCGCCGCTCCAGTTCCTGAAGGTGGACCGCCATACCCCGAGCTACGCCCGTGTGGCGCAGGTGCTGCGGCCGGGCGAGAGGCTGCTCGTCATCCCCTACGACCCAAACTTCTATCTGCCCGCAGGCTTCCTGCCGACCCGCAGGTTCCACGCCTACCTGCCCTGGGAAGCCGACTACGCGCGAACCCCGTGGTTCGGCCGGACGCGCGATTTGTGCGAGGAGCTGCAGGCGCGGCCGCCGCCGGTGATCGTCTACGACGGCTGGGTGGTCTGGGGCCGGTACAACCCGGAAAAATACATACCATGCCTAAGGCAGGTGCTCGCGACTGATTACGTCGCTGATGCAATACCGTCTGTTTACATCAGGCGAGATCGGGCGGCTGACGCAGGCAGGTCGTATCAGCGGCCTTAGATTGGCAAGGAAGCAAGGCCTTGTTTTCTGAAGAAAAGAAGCAAAAACTTTTGTCCCTGCTGTCGCGGAATGTCCTGCAGCGCGCGCCCAAGGGAACAAAAGTTTCTTGGTCGCTTGCCTTCAGTGCAGCTTAACCCCCGGCTCCGGCCGCCGCGCCACGAAGCTCGTGATCATCCGCCACAGCGTCGACCCCTTCCCGTGCAGCGAAGCCTGATGCATCGCGTAAAGCGACCGGTACATCATCCGCGCGAAGTAACCCTCGATGAACATGTTCCGCCCGACCGCGAACCCCATCAGGTTGCCCACCGTGCTGTAGCGCCCCAGCGAGACCAGCGAGCCGAAATCCCGGTAGGTGAACGGCGTGAGTGGCTTGCCGTCCAGCCGCCGGTTGATCTGTTCGACCATGTGGGCGGCCATCTGGTGAGCGGCTTGGGCGCGCGGCGGCACGCCGGCGGGGAAGCCCTCGCGCGGGCAGGCGGCGCAGTCGCCGATGGCGAAGATGTTGGGGTCAGTCACCGATTGCAGAGTGCGGTCCACCACGATCTGGTTGGTGCGGTTCACCTCCAGGCCCAGTTTCGCCAGGAAGTCCGGGCCCTTCACGCCGGCCGACCACACCACCAGCTCGGAGGGGATCACCTCGCCGTCCGAGAGCACCACGCCGTCGGCCCGCACCTCGGCCACGCGGGCGTTGGTGCGGACCTCCACGTGCAGGCTGGCCAGCAACTCGGCGGTGGCGGCCGACATGCGCTCGGGCAATGCCGGCAGAATGCGCGGCGCGGCCTCGATCAGGATGATCTTCACGTCGCGCTCCGGGTCCAGGCGGGTCATGCCGTAGGCCACCACCTCGCGCACCGTGCGGTGCAGCTCGGCGGCCAGCTCCGTGCCGGTCGCACCCGCGCCGATGATGGCCACGTGCAACTGGCCGGGGCGCACCGGCTCGGGCTGTGCGTTGGCACGCAGGCAGGCGTTGACCATGCGCTTGTTGAAGCGGCTGGCCTGCTCCGGCGTCTCCAGCGGCACGGCGAACTCGGCCGCACCCGGGGTGCCGAAATCGTTGGTCACCGAGCCCACGGCAATCACCAGCGTGTCGTAGGGGAAAGTACGGGGCGGGGTGACCTCGCGCCCCTCGTCGTCGATGGTGGCATCGATGCGGATCTCGCGGCGGTCACGGTCGATGGCGGCCAGCGCGCCCAGCCGGCAGGTGAAGTGGTGCCAGCGCGCCTGGGCCAGGTAGTTCAGCTCGTGCTGGGAGCGGCGCAGGCCGCCGGCGGCGATGGAGTGTAGCAGCGGCTTCCAGATGTGGGTGCGCGACTTCTCCACTAGGGTGATGCGCGCCTGGCCGCGGCGGCCCAGCGTGTCACCCAGTTTGGTGACCAGCTCAAGGCCCGCCGCGCCGCCGCCGACGACGATGATCTCGTGCAGGCGGTTGCTCGCCTTGGCGGCGCTCTCGTCAGTCGGTGCGAATGCCACGTCCTGCATTGGCGAATTCCTTCGTAGCTTCTGCAATCCAGCGAACTGGCCTGGCAATCACGCCCGTGTCCGCATGCTTCCATTATGACCGCACGGCGCCGGATGGAAGGCTGTTGCATCGCAACATGGTGTGGCGCGATCGCAATTGTATGGTCGACTGCTCTACGCAATGCGGCTGGGGGCCGCCCGGAAGAGAAAGCAAGGCCTTCTTTTTCGAGAAAAAGAAGCAAAAAGCTTTTATCTCCGCTGTCGCGGACCTCTCCGGCGAGCGCGCGACAGCGGAGTCAAAAGTTTTTTGGTTCTTTTTTGCAAAAAAGAACCGCTTCGAGCGGTGCAAGCATAGCCTCGAACCGCCGCCACTGCTCCAACCCCTCCCGGTAAATCGGCCGGCGCACCTGCTCTGAGCTGGCGGTGCGCACCGCGCGGGGATTCTCGTGGAAGCGCAGGCAGGCCGGCTCGAACGCCAGGCCACAATGCGCCAGCATGCGGCGCGTCTCGGCCTCGGTGTCCTCCACCATGGCCTCGTAGCTGACCCGGTAGACGCGGTCTGGCAGCACCTCGTCCACATGCGCCATCAGGGCCGCGTAGTCCGTGTAGTAGCGGCCAAGCTCGGCCAGGTCGTAGGAGAAGTGCTGGCCACGGGCGAAATGCTGCTTAAAGGCGGCGAAGCAGGCGGCCATCGGCGCACGCCTGGCGTCGATGATCGTGGCCCGCGGCAGGATCAGTTGGATCAGCCCGACATGGACGAAGTTGTTGGGCATCTTGTCGATGAAGAACGCCCGGCCGAGCTTGCGGTAGCCGCGCGTGCGGTCGAGGTAGCGCTCGCCAAGCCCGGCGCAGGCGGCCTGATCCAGCGTGGCGAGCACGTCCGGGTAGGTGTCCTCGCCGGCGCCCGGGCGGAGGTCGCGGGCGATGTTGGTGAGCTCCGGGAGCTCCATGGTGCCTTCCACCTGGCTGTGGCTGGCGAGGATCTGCTCGATCAGGGTGGAGCCGGAGCGCGGCAGCCCCACCACGAAGATCGGCGAGGGGTTCGGGCAGCCCCAGCCGGCGCGCGCGGCGAAAAACGCGCGGGTGAACAGGGCGCGGGCGCGCAGCAGCTGCGCGTGGGTGCGCTCGGCGCTGTAGTCGATCTGGGTGCGGCGCAGGCGGGCACCTTGCGCGTAGTGGGCAAAGGAAGCGGCGTAGGCGCCCCGCCGTTCCAGCGCCGCGCCGAGCGCGTAGTGCAGGTGGAAGCCATCTTCGCCCTGCGCATTGGCGGCCGATTGCGTGCCAGCGTCGTGTCCGCCCTGCTCCGTCGCACCAGCCGGGCCGGCGGCAGACCCATCTTTGCCCTGCGGGTCGGCAGACCCATCTTTGCCCTGCGGGTCGGCGGCACGCTCGACCGCCCCCCGCGGGTCGGCGAGACGCTCGGCCTCTCCACGCGGATTGCAGACAGGCCCGACCTCTCCCTGCGAATGAGCGACATGCTCGACCGCTCCCCGCAGGTCGGCGACACGTCCGACCCCTCCCTGCTGGTGGGCGACATCCTTGATATGGTCCGACGGGTTAGCGACGTGCTCGATCTCGTTGGGTGGATCGATGGCGCGCAGGTGGCTGCGCATCTCGGCCAGATCGGCGTCGGAGAACGGCTCGTTCTTCAGGTTGGCCAGGCTCCACCATGCCTCGCCCAGGCCGGGGGCAAGCGAGAGACAGGTGCGGTAGGCCTGCACCGTCTCCGGCCGGCGGCCGGCGGTCTTCAAGACGTGGCCGTAGCTCAGCCAGATTTTCGGCTGGTTCGGCGCCAGCTTCAGCACCGCCTGATAGGCGGCGATCGCCTCGTCGGTGTCGCCGGTCACCGCCAGGCAGGCGGCCAGCAGGTTCAGCACGGTCGGGTCGCGCGAGTCGGCGGCGAGAAGCTGCCGGAGGTGCGGGGCGGCGTCCTGGCTGCGTCCCTGGCGGTGCAGCACCAGCGCGTAGTTGTAGCGGGCGAGGGAGAAACTCGGCGACAGGCGCAGGCAGGATGCCAGCACGCGCTCGGCGTCGGCGTAGCGGCCCAGGCGGGTGCCGGTCTCCGCCAGCATGCGCAGGGCAGCGACGTCGGTAGGATGGGCGCGGAGGTGCGCACGCAGACGGTGCTCGGCCAACGGCAGGTCGTTGTCGCACAGGGCGGCGGCGGCTTCCATCAGCGCGGGGTCGTGCACGCCGGCGCGGACGTGCCGGGCGTAGGCCGCGTCGGCAGCCTGCGCGTCGCCGGCCAGCGTGTGCGCGTCGCCCAGCGCGCGCCAGGCTTGCGCCAGGCCGGGTTTCAGTTGAACCGCGTGGGTGAGCGAGGCGATGGCGCCGGCGGGGTCGCCGAGCTCGGCTTGGGTCAGGCCCCACTCGTGATGGACCGCAGCGGCTGTGGGCTGAGCGGCGGCGAGCGGGCGCAGGATGATGGCAGCTGTGCCCGCGTTGCCGGTGCGACGCTGACCGGCGCCGAGGATAAGCAGCGCCTGCGGGTGGGCAGGCATCGCGTCCAGAATGGCTTGCGCCTGACGTATGGCGAGTTCGGGGCGGGAGGCGAGCAGGTGACCAGCGTGTTCTAGCGCCTGCTGCAAGGGCGCGGACGTCATTTTACGTTGCGGGCTTTCAGTCTGGCTACAGGTGTAGCAAGGACAGGCAAGGCAAGCAGTTCTTTTTTGAAAAAAAGAACCAAAATACGGTTGTCTCTCTCGGTTGTGCCGTGGTGAGGCTTGCTGTTCGAAGTAGCGTCGATAGGTTCGGCGTGTGCTCTCGAACGGGAGCACTCTTGTTCTGCTCGGCGACAGCGTGGACGGCAGGTGGGTGATGGCAGATGCACGGCCAGCTTGAAGAGTGAAAACGAGGTTTCTTATCTCGGCTGCGTAGTGTTCGAGCATGTCTTTCAAGCTGGCCGCGACAGCTTTCTGCGTCGTCCGATCGATTGAGCCTCACGCCAGTCGTTGGATTTGGCCCTGCCACCAGCTTTGTTTCAGAGCGAAACACAGCGGCACAAGGCTCTCCAGCAAAAAGCGCGCAACCTGTGTTTCCGTGAGCACCCGTCGCCGAAGACTCCGCGTCAGCCGAGACAAAAGCTTGCTTCTTTTTCTCGAAAAAGAAGCGCTTGCTCTCCTCCTCCTCAGAACCGCTGGCTCAACTTGATCCCCACGGTCAACGGCTGGATCGGCAGCACGTACACCGTGTTGCACACCCCCACCGTGCACTCGACGTAGCGGTTCTGCTGCCCCCGTTCGTCGAACGCGTTTTTCGCAAACAGGCTAAGCGATAGCTTGTTCTTGGACACGCCCGCGGAGAAATCGAAATTCGGATAGGACGGTTCGCTGCCGAGCACCAGCTTGTCGGACGCGCGCAGTGCCACTTGCGTGCGCGTCTGGTATTCGAACGAGCCTTGCACGAAGCCGTCCCAGTCCAACACCGGGAAGGTGTAGCGCGCGGTGAGGTTTGCCTTGAAGGCCGGCGTGTAGGGAAGCTGCGTGCCGGACGGCGCCTGGGCCGTCGCGCGCGAGCAGTTGGTCTCCAGCGTGTTGGTGACCGGGTTTGTGCCACAGAAATTCGAGTTCAGCTCGGCATCGACCAGCTGTGCGCCGCCGAAGAAGCTGAGGTTGTTGGTGGCTTTCGCCTGGGTCTCGAACTCCAGCCCTTTGATGTTGGCGGACGGCGCGTTCTCGATGATGGTCAGGCTGTTCGGGCCCAGGAACGAGAACTGGAACTGGCTCCAATCCTCGTCGAACAGCGCGGTGTTGAAGATGAAACGCTGGCCGAACCAGCTGCTCTTCAGACCGACCTCGTAGTTGGTCAGCGAGTCCGCCTGGTAGGCGCCGAAATTGGCGTTGCGGTTGATGCCGCCGGGCCGGTAGCCGGTCGAGTAGGTGAAGTAGACCAGTCTGTCCGCGTCGATCTTGTAGGTGATGTTGATCTTGTGCGTCTCGCCGTTGCCGGACGTGGATTTGTTCAGGTCCACGCAGGGTGCGGCGTTGTAAGCCTGGTTGGCGATGCAGTTCTGCTTTTCGTCACCCTCGCCGGCGCCGAATCCGGTTTCCTGGTCGTAGCCCTGGCTGAAACCGAAGAAGCCCTTCAGCGAGTTGTAATACCAGTAGGGCCGAACGCCGCCCGTGACTGTCAGGTTGGGCAATACGTCGTACGACAGTTCGCCGAACAGCGCCTCGTCGCGGTCGGTGCGCAGCTGATCGGTCAGCCAGATGGTGTTGGGCCAGCCGGGGATGGAGATCTGCGGGCCGAAGCCGTCGATCTGGTAGCGCTGGATGATCTGGTGCTGCTGGATTTCCTGGAAGCCGCCGAAGATCAGGCGCAGCTTGGCGTCCGCCGGCGAGGTGAGGCGGAACTCGTTGTTCTCTTTCGTGAAGTGGTCCTTGCCGCGGATCTCCTGCAACGGCCGCTGCAGAACGTTGCCCTGTGCGTTGCGCCAATTGGCGGCTGACCCGTACACCGTGTCGTAGGCGATCGAGTAGTCGGTGTAGTCGCTCTGCGTCACCAGGTCGCGCACGAAGAAGCCGCCGGCGTAGGTGAAGTCGAAGATGCCGAACTTGCCGGTGACGGTGGCACCCGATTGTATCCAGCGGTCGTGGCTGGTGTCGGGCTGGAAGCGCTGCACGTTGAGGTCGCCCTCGGACGGCACGTAGGCGAAGATGCCGTTGGTGCGCTGGTCCTGCACGATGACGTTGGGTGTGATGGTCCAGTCGTCCGGCAGCTCGATGCGCAGCGCCGCGCGGCCGCCGAAGCTGTCGTACGGGTTGAAGTTGTTCTTCACCAGCGCGCGGTTGTTCACTGTCGCGGCTTGCGGCCCGTACAGAGCTTCGGTCGTGGGAAAGGTGCGGGTACCTGGCACATTGTCGATGTAGCCTGCATCGTGCTCGTCGAAGCCCACGATGCGGATCGCCACGTGGTCGTTGATCGGGATGTTGACGAAGCCTTCGGCGACGCCGCCTTCGCCGCCGTGGTCCACCACGTTGCCCTGAAGGTCGTAGCCGGCTTCGAACTTGGACGGGTTGGGCGGGTTGCTGATGGTGCGCAGCGTGCCGGCTTCCGAGCTGGCGCCGTATAACGTTCCCTGCGGGCCTGGCAGCGCCTCGATGCGCGCGATGTCGTAGACGTGGACGTCCAGCGTGCCGCCGATGGTGGTGGTGGGGAACTCGTCGAAATACGAGCCGACGGTGGGCAGCGGGCCGGAATGGTTGGTATCGTTGCTGCTGGAGACGCCGCGGAAGTAGATCTCCGTCATGTTGGGGCCGACGCTGTTGGCGGTCAGGCTGGGGATGAACTTCAGGTAGTCCTGGAACTCGTTCACCTGCAACTGGGAAAGCTTCTTGCTGTCGAGCACCTGGATGCTTTGCGGCACACGCTGGCTCTTTTCCGCGCGTTTCTGCGCGGTGACGATCACCTCCTCGATGCCCTTCACGCCGCCGTTCGAGCCGGGGCCCGCATCCTGCGCATGCGCGCCCGCCTGCGCCGCCACGATCGCGAGCACGCTCGCGCCGACCCATCGTCCCCTTGCGCCTGCCACCCCAGAACCCCCCGGTTACCGTTCCGTGACCCTCCCACCGCCGGCGCGCGTAGCGCAAGGTGCGGAATGGTTCCCTCTCGAACAAAGCAATGATTGTGCCGTGAACGACACGGCGCGCGCGTGCGCCGCCCATTGCCGATCGGCGCCAGAGCTAGCAAGGCTCGTCGCAGGCCGGGCGTGTGGTTCAGCCCGCCGCGACAGCCGAGACAAAAGCTTTTTGCTTCTTTTTTCTCGAAAACGAAGCGCTTGCCTTGCCTTCGACGTCCGGCAAGCAAGCAAGGCCTTCTTTTCTGAAGAAAAGAAGCAAAAGACTTTTGGTCCTGCTGTCGCGAAGGTTCTGCGGCGCGTGCCCAAGGGAACAAAAGTTTTTTGGTTCTTTTTTTCAAAAAAGAACCGCTTGCTTACCTGTCACCGGTCGAGGTTTCGGCCTGTTGGTATGACACTGCGCGCCATCCGGTGTAGCACCCGCGCGGTGCTGACCCTGACGCGCCTGGTCCTGACCGATTTTCGCACTTACGCGTCGCTCACCTGGCGTCCGGCCGACCGCATCGTGGTGCTGACCGGGCCAAACGGGTCGGGCAAGACCAACCTGCTCGAGGCGGTGGCGCTGCTAGGGCCTGGGCGGGGCTTCAACCGCTCGCGCCTGTCGGAGATGGCGCGGCGCGGCGGGCCCGGCACCTGGGCGGTGGCCGGGCGCCTGCTGTGTGACGGCGTGCAGACCGACATCGGCACCGGGCTGGCCGAGGGCGGCGGCGAGCGGCGCAGCTTCCGGCTGGACGGCGCCGAGCCGCGCAGCCAGGCCGAAATCGCGGCAAGGCTGGCGACCGTGTGGCTGACCCCGCAGATGGACCAGCTGTTCCAGGAGAGCGCGAGCGGGCGCCGCCGCTTCCTCGACCGGCTGGTGTGGGCGTTGGAGCCGGGGCACGCGCGCGAGGCCTCTGCCCACGAGGCTGCGATGGCCGAGCGGCGGCGCGTGCTGGCCGCCGCGCGCCAGGCTGGGCGTAGGGCGGATCCGGCCTGGCTCGCCGGGCTGGAGGAGGCGATGGCGCGGCACGCGGTGGCGCTGTCCGCAGCGCGCGCGGCGTTCGTGGCACGGCTGAACGCGGCGCCGTGGGGCACGGAGGCGTTCCCCCGCGCGCGGATGGACCTGGCGGACCCGGTGGCTGACCGGCTGACCCGGGCGCCGGCGCTGGCGGTGGAATCCTGGCTGCGCGGCGAGTTGCAAGCGCGCCGCGTTGCGGACGCGGCGGCCGGCACCAGCACGCTGGGCGCGCACCGGGCGGACATGCAGCTGACCGACGCGGCGAGTGGGCTTGCCGCCGGCGAGGCAAGCACCGGACAGCGCAAGGCGATGCTGATCGGGGTGCTGCTGGCGCACGCGGCGCTGATCGGCGAGCAACGGGGGTGGTCGCCGCTGCTGCTGCTCGACGAGCCGGCAGTGCACCTGGACGCGGCTCGGCGGGAGGCGCTGTGGGCTGAGCTGGGGCGCCTGGACGCGCAGGTGCTGGTGACGGGGACGGACCCGGACGCGTTCGCAGCGTTGCGCGGGCGGGCGGAGTTCCTGCTGACCGGTGGAGGGGCGCTTGCTGCTGCGGATCGGTGACGAAGGAGACCAGCACAAGGCAAGGCCAAAAATTTTTGTCTCTCGTGGGCGCGCGTTGGTGAGGCGTGCCGTTATAGCTTTCCGCGAGAGCATTGTTTCCGGAAGAAATGCCTCGCCTCGGCTCGACAAGCTGGCGTCTACGCCGGCCATGTGAGCGGCCTTCAGGCTTACCTCTGATCGGTATTTGTCTGCATGAGTTCAGATGCAAAGAAACCCGCGACAGCAGGGCGAGGAGTTCTGTTCTTTGGCCCGGGAATTTGACCTTTGGACGTCAAGGCACGAACGACTTCTCGAACTTAAAATCAGGAAACTTTGCATTCTTCATTGAGTGTTCCCAGCGAGTTCCCGATAGAAGACATGCACGTGACTTGCTGCTTTTGGAAGCGGGCTTTACTTTTTCGTTGGTCACCGGTGCTGTCGCAGGGCTTGTAAACATCTTTGTCTCAGCCGGCCAGGGTAGATCGGATTATTTTAAGCACACAGTGAACTGCTTAGAAATGTCAGATGGAACTCGCCGCAGCGCCGTCAGGAAAAGATTGCCTGATACCAGCAGTTCGAAACACTGACGCCTACGATGGCCGGGAGCGAGAAAGCAAGGCCTTCTTTTTCGAGAACTCTGTTTCTGCTGTCGTGGACTCTCCCGCAGCGTGACACCCAAGAAAGCAAAAGTTTTTTGGTTCTTTTTTCCAAAAAAGAACCGCTTGCCGAACTTCCGAATTCAGTTGAGGCCAACCGCCGGTTCAACGCGCGCGCTGCACGCGCCGAAACCGATGGAGACGTAACCGGGTGCGGAGGCGCGCGCGGAGAGGGTGACTTCGTCACCGTCTTCCAGAAATGTGCGCTGTTCGCCGGAGGGCAGCGTCAACGGTCGGGTGCCGCCTTGCGTGATTTCCATCAGGCTGCCGAGTCCGTCAGCCGCGGGTGCGGAGATCGTGCCGGTGCCGAACAGGTCTCCCGGGTTAAGGTTGCAGCCGCCGCAAGCGTGGTGGGCCACCAGCTGGGCGATGGTCCAGTACATGTGATGCGCATGGCCGCGGCTGAGGCGGTGTGCAGCGAGCCCGGCCTGGCGCATGCGCGTGGTGCTCAGGTGCACGTCCAGCGCGATGGCGTAGGCGCCTGAGCGCTGGTCTGCATCGTTCCACAAATAGGGCAGCGGCCGCGGATCGCCCTCCGGCCGGGCGGGTTGCGGGATGCGGAACGGCGCCAACGCTTCGGCCGTCACCACCCAGGGCGAGACGGTGGTGGCGAAGTTCTTGGCCAGGAACGGCCCCAGCGGCTGGTACTCCCAGGCCTGCACGTCGCGCGCCGACCAGTCGTTCAGCAGGCACAGCCCGGCCACGTGCCGGTCTGCCTCGCCGATGGGGATGGGGCTGCCCTGCGCGTTACCCGGCCCGATCCAGACGCCCAGCTCCAGCTCGTAGTCCAGCCGCACGCTCGGCCCAAAACCGGGTGCATCCTGGCTTGCCGGCCTGGTCTGGCCGTGCGGTCGCGTCACCGGCACCCCGGACACGCGGACGGAGGAGGCGCGGCCGTGGTAGCCGACCGGCACGTGCTTGTAGTTCGGCAGCAGGGGGCTGTCCGGCCGGAACAGCCGGCCGATGTTTGTGGCGTGGTGGATGCCCGCGTAAAAATCGGTGTAGTCGCCGACGGCCGCTGGCAGATGCAGGACGCAGGCTTGCGTCGCGTGCAGCATCGGTTCTGTCTGGCCACGGTGCGCCGGCTCGCTCAGCAGGTCGGAGACGGCGCGACGCAGCGCGCGGCGCGCCTCCGCAGCGTGCGCGAACAGCAGGTTCAGCGTGGGCGCGGCCAGGGCGCCGGCAAGCTCTGACGGCAACAGACCGGCCTTCGCGGCGGCGCGCAGATCCAGGATGCAGTCGCCGATCGCCACGCCCGCACGCGGGTCTGCGCCGGGGCTGAAGATGCAGAACGGCAGGTTCTGGATCGGGAAGTCCGCGTGGGCGGCAGCGCTTCGGACCCAGCTTTCGCGGGCGGGGTCGTGGGTTTCGTCAATGTTCATGCGTCAGAAAGCAAGGCCTGCTTTTTTGAAAAAAAGCAGCAAAAAACTTTTGGTCCGGCTGTCGCGGAGTTTTCTTCAGCGCGTACTCAAGAAGACAAGAGTTTTTTGGTTCTTTTTTTCAAAGAAGAACTGCTTTCTTGAAACGTTTCAGGCGCATGCGCCATATCGAACCGCCGGGCAAGCGGCCGGATCACGACGATGGCGCTGACGCAGATGGCCATGCCGAGCGGCCCGACCGGCGTGTAGCCGCCCAGCACCTGCGCGACCACCCCGGTCGCCAGCGAGCCTGCCGACATCATCAGCAGCCAGGCAGCCGAACTCAGCACCGCGAGCCGGCCGGTGGGGTCCACCACGTAGGCGATCCCGAGCAGCAGCGGGTAGGTGATGAACCAGCTCGTGTTGAACAGCACCAGGGCGAAGGCGAATGCCGCGTGGTTGGACACCGTGGTGAGTGCCGCGGCGGACAGGCCGCAGGCGAGCAGGGCCAGGGTGAGCGGCAGGCTGCGCCGGAGCCGGGCGGCCACGCCGGCCAGCGCCAGGTTGCCGAGCGCGCTGGCCAGGGTGGCCACGCTCTGGTCGCGGCCGTAGGTCACGGCGGAGATGCCGATGACGCGCGCCGCCGGCTGGATGAACTGCCAGATCGCCAGGCTGCCGAAGGTGAAGCACGACACCGCGGCGAGCACCCGCCACCCGTCAGGCCCGATGGGCGCGCGCGGTGCCGCGGCCAGCGGGCCGGCGGCGAGCGGCGCCGCGTTCGGCAGCCAGGCGGCGGCGGCGGTGAAGGCGGCCGACAGCAGTGCGAGGGCCGCGAACATGCCGGCCACGCCGTAACGCTCTCCCACCATCGGCAGCAGGAGGTTGATGAGCGCGTAGAGCATCGTCTGGCCGGCGATGCCGACGGAGATGGCGCGCGCCGGGTGGGCGGTCTGCCCCGCGGCGAGGTTCAGCGCGGTGTTGGCGAGCCCGAAGCCCAGGCCGCAGGCGACCCGTTCGGCCAGCAACGGCGGCAGGCTGGCGGAGACGGCCGAGGCCGACTGTGCCGCCACCACCAGCACGCCGGCGGCCAGCAGCAGCAAACGCGGGCTGAGGCTGGCCACGCGGGGTGCGACCAGGAACATCGCCCCGGCGTAGGAGAGCGTCTCGACCATGCTCCACGCGCCCATCTGAACGGGGGTGAAGCCGAACCGCTCCATCAGCCCACCGATCAGAAAGGTGGTGAAGTTGTTGCCGATGTGGGCGGCGGCGGTAGCGGCACCGATGGCGATCAGCAGGCGGCCAGAGTCTGGCTGCGCCGGGCTGGCCTCTCGACCGGGAGCCATCGCGGGATGGGCATCCACCATGCGGGCCTTTTTCTTGACACGACCGTAATATCAGCCTTTTCTGTTCGAACAAGCAATTTCCGATGTGTTTCTGTCGCGTCCGATAAGGCAGACTTATGTCATCGCGGTTTAACAGGCTGCCGTTGCGCGCGCTGACCGTCTTCGAGGCGGCGGCCCGCCACGGGCGCTTCACCGCGGCCGCGGACGAGCTGCTGATGACCCAGGCGGCGGTGAGCCAGAACGTGGCGCAACTGGAGGCCGAGCTCGGGGTGGCCCTGTTCGTCCGGCGCCACCGTGGCGTGGAGCTGACCACCGGCGGTGCGGCGTTGCTGCCGAGCGTGCAGCTCGGGCTCAAGACTTTGGCCGACGGCGTTACCTTGGCGCGGCGTGACACCGGCGGCAAGACGATCCAGATCCTGACCGATTACGGCTTCGCCGGCTTCTGGCTGATGGGGCGGCTGGGCGCGCTCAGCGACCTGCTGCCGGGCGTGGAGATCTGCGTTGCGACGACGCAGGCGGAGCTCGAGCGGACCGACGCGGCGTTCGACATCTCCATCATGTTCGGCACCGGCGAGTGGTCCGGGTTCCGGACTGATCTGCTATTCAGCGAGGCGGTCTACCCGGTCTGCACGCCGGGCTACCTGGCCGCGCAGGGGCTGTTGCACCAGGGGCCGCCGGACGAGGCCGGGTGCGCGACGGCAGCGGTGACGCCTGCGCAGGTGGCGGAGCTCAGGCTGCTGCACCTGCGCGGGACGAGCGGCCGGCGCTGGTTCGGCTGGGCGGACTGGTTTGCGGCGCACGGCATGGCGCTGGCGCCAGGGCGGCAGGAGCTCATCTTCGACAACGCGCAGCTCGTGCTGCAGGCGACGCTGCTGGGGCAAGGCGTCAGCATCGGCTGGCAGCCGATCATCGACGACCTGGTGGCCAGCGGGACGCTGGTGCGGCTGGCGGCCGAGCCGCTGCGCAGCCAGCGCGGCTACTTCGTCGCCGAACACGCGGGCCGGCCGTACTCGGCCAACGTCGCGGTGTTGAAAGCCTGGCTTCTCACCGCGCGGCCGAGCCAGGAGATGCCATCCTTCACCCTCGCAGAACGGAGCGCTGCATGACCGAAGCCGCCAAGCCTTTCCCAAACTCGCCCGACACAAGCTGCGGTCTTGACGTGGTGGCCATCGCCGGCCGGATCGGCGCGGAGGTGCGCGGCGTGCGGCTCGCCCACGGGCTCGACGACGCGATGATGGCGGCACTGGGCAGCGCGCTGGCGCGGCACAAGGTGCTGTTCTTCCGCGACCAGTCGCACCTCGACGACGCCGGACACCAGGCGTTCGGCAAGCGCTGGGGCATGCCGGTGACGCACCCGACTGCGCCTGACCAGAAGGGCGACTTTCTGCTCGAACTGGATTCGCGCCACGGCGGCAAGGCAAACATCTGGCACACCGATGTCACCTTCATGGCCGCTTACCCGTCGGCCTCCATCCTGCGTGCGGTGGCGATACCGCCGGCGGGCGGCGACACGATGTGGGCCAACACGGTGGAAGCCTACCAGCGCCTGCCGCGGCCGTTGCAGGCGCTGGCCGACAGTTTGTGGGCGGTGCACAGCAACGATTACGACTACGCGGTGAACATGACTGAACAGGACGGCAACCTAGACGCCTACCAGGCGGAGTTCATCTCCACCGTGTTCGAGGCAGAGCATCCGCTGGTGCGCATCCACCCCGTCACCGGCGAACGCGCGATCGTGCTGGGCGGCTTCTTCAAGCAGTTCGTCGGCATGAACTCGTCGGATTCGCGGCGGCTGTTCGAGATCTTCCAAGGACACGTCACGCGGGCCGAGAACACGGTGCGCTGGGGCTGGCGCGCCGGCGACATCGCGATCTGGGACAACCGCGCCACACAGCACTACGCGATCGACGATTACGGCAGCCAGCATCGGGTGGTGCGGCGGGTGACGATACAGGGCGACGTGCCGGTGGCGATCGATGGGCGGCGCAGCAGGCAGGTTCGGCCGGCGGCGGTGCCGGATTTGCGGGTGGTTGCGATGTAAGAAAGCAAGCGCTTCTTTTTCGAGAAAAAGAAGCAAAAAGCTTTTGCTTCCGCTGTCGCGGTTCTGTCCTGTGAGCGCGCGACAGCGGAAGCAAAAGTTTTTTGGTTCTCTTTTTCAAAAAAGAACTGCTTGCTTTCCTTCGAGTGCGTCCCTTAGCGGCCCAAGCCAAGGCTCGAAGTATCGCCACTGCTCGAGCCCCTCGGTGTAGATAGGCCGGCGCACCTGTTCTGAGCTGGCGGTGCGCACGCTACGCTCCGTCTTGTAAAACTCGAGGCATTGCGGCTCGAACGCCAGGCCGCAGAAATCCAGAATCCGCCTCACGTTCGCCTCCAGGTCGGCTACCACGTCTTCGTGTCGAACGCGCAGGATTTTGCCTGGCAGCACGGTCTCCCAATGCGTCATGAGGCGGACGTAAGAGCGGTAGTAGCGGGCGATGTCGTCGAAGTCGTAGGTGAATTCCTGTCCTGCGGCGAAAAGCTGCTTAAAGTTGCTGAAGCAGCAGGCCATCGGCTCGCGTCGCGCGTCGATGATGCGCGCGTTTGGCAGGATGAGTTCGATGAGGCCGAGATGGCGGAAGTTGTTCGGGTTCTTGTCGATGAAGAACGGCTTGCCTGAGCGGTAGATGGCCGTGTCGGTGAGGTATTTCTCACCGAAGCTTTGCAGTTGTTCGGGCGGGATCTCAGTAAGGATGCCGGGGTAGCGCGGCGCCTCTTCGTTGTGGGCGCGGCCTTGCAGGCGCAGCACGAGCCGGGAGATGTCGGCCAGTTCCATGGTGCCCTCCACTTGCGAATGGGAAGCGAGAATCTGCTCGATGAGGGTGGAGCCGGCGCGTGGCAGTCCGACGACGAAGATCGGGTCCGGGCGCGGGCAGCCGTAGTTCTCCCGGTGGGCAAGAAACTGCGGCGTGAACACGGCCTTTTGCAAACGCTCGTTTCGTTCGGTAGCCTCGGCGCGGTAGGTGAGTTCCTGTTTCTTTAGCGCGTTGCCGCGTTCGTAATGCACAAACGAACCGGCATAGTCGTGTCGGTCCTCGAAGGCTTTGCCGAGGGCGAAGCAGAGGTGGTAGCGGTCGACCGCGCTGGTCGATTGCGCTGCTTCCTGGGTGCGCATGCGGTCGATCTCATCATCGGTGAAGCGGTAGGTTTTGAGGTTGGCGAGGCTCCAGTAGGCGTCACCGAAACTGGGGGTGACCTCGGCGGCGGTGCGGTAGGATGCGATTGCATCCCGCTGGCGGCCCAGGGTTTTCAAAGCGTGGCCGATCGAGAGGTGGAGGTCGGCAGCATCCGGTGCCGCCGCGATGAGGCCGCGATAGGTGGTGATGGCTTCGTCGTAGTCGGCCAACGCCAGGCAGGCGGTGGCGTAGACCGCGCGGTAGTCGCGGTTGGAAGGCTCGGCGCGCAGCAGTATCTTGGCTTCGTCCAGCGCGCGGGCGTTGCGGTGTCGCTGCAGTAGCACGCGCACGTAGTCGTGCCGTGCCAAGTGGTAGTTCGGTGAAAATTCCAGCACGCTTTCGAGCAGGAACTCGGCGTCGTCGAGGATGTCGAGCTTCATGCCGATGCGGGCCAGCAGGCGCATCGCTTCGATGTCCGTTGGATTGGTCTTGAGGTGTTGGCGTACGACGCGTTCGGCCTCGTGGGTTTCGCCGTCGGCAAACATGCTGGTGGCGTTGACCACGGCTGGCGCAAGCGACTTCAGTTTGCTGACGTGGCTGGCAGCAGTTTCAGCCTCTGGCGGCCGGCCTGAGGCGCGGTAGAGAATGGACAGTGCGTGCCAACTCGCCGGCAAGGCGGGGTTGATGTTGACGGCCTGCAGGTAAGCGTGCAGGGCGGCGCCCGGATTGCCGAGTGCCGCGTGGCTATGGCCGCGTTCCTGGAACAGCCGGCTGTAGGCGGGATGCAGCGCCTCGAGTTGCGCCAACGTGTCGAGGGCGGCCTGTGCGCGACCGAGGTAGCGTTGGTTGACGGCGATCATGTACAGCACGTCGCGGTTTCCAGGGACGCGCTGGCGGAGCGCCTCTGCGGCGGCAAGCGCGGAGTGGTGGTCGGCGGCCTGGATGAGCCCGCGGATGCGGATGACTTCGGCTTCTACGTCGGACGTCGGCATGCCGAACTATCGTGCGAGATGTCGCAGAAGCAAGCGCTTCTTTTTCGAGAAAAAGAAGCAAGAAGCTTTTGTCTCCGCTGTCGCGATACTTTCCGGCAAGCGCGTGACAGCGGAAGCCAAAGTTTTTAGGTTTTTTTTTCGAACAAGAACCGCTTGCTTGCTTCTTAGAAGCTATAGCTCAGCTTCACCCCCGCCGTCAGCGGCCTGTCCACGATCACCGACTGCACGAACTGCGCGGCGCTGATGAACTCCGGCGAGCGTTCGTTGGTCAGGTTGTCGCAATAGGCGGTAAACGACCAGTTGTCGTGGCGAACGCCGGCGGAGATGTCGAGCTTGGTGATTGGGCTCTCGTAGAAGTTGAACACCGGATTGTTCTTATAGAAGTTCGGACTGACGGAGATGAGCGTTCCGCCCACCGACGAGTGGGTGTGCGAGGAATGCGTGACGCCCAATTGGACGAAGGTTAGGAACTGCTCGATCGGATACTCGTAGCGGACGTGGAAAGCGGTCTTGAACGCCGGCGATTGCGCCAGCGTGTCGCCGACTTGGCCGAACAGACCGGAAGAGTTCGGCAAAGTGCCGCCGTTTACGCCTGTGAGGCCCGGTGAGGTGAGCTGCTTGCTGTCGTTGAACGAGGCGCTCACGTCCGTGGTCAGGCCGGTCATCGGGTGGGTAGAGGCCTGGATCTCGGTGCCGAGCACGCGGAAGTTCGGCCCGTTGGCGGTGAAGGCAAGATTGCCGAACGCGCCGGGATCGAACAGGCGGTCCTGCACGTGCGTCCAGTCTTCGTCATAGAACGAGCCGTTGATCGTCAGGCGATGATTGAAGAACTGCGTCTTGTAGCCGATCTCGTTGTTGGTGAGCGAGTCGGATTGGTATTCGTCGCTGCCTTGGAAGATGACGGCGCCATGGCTTTTCTCCTCCGGCGGCGTACGGTCGTAGCCGCCCGGCCGGTAGCCCTGCGACCACGTGTAGTAGACCAGGAGGTCGGGCGTCACGTGGTAGGTGACGTTGACACGGCTCCTGAAGCCGTAAGCCCTGTTCTGCTGGTCGAGGCTCGCGAGGTTCAGCGCGCCGGCGGTGCAGGGGCTTGCGCCGGCGTAGCCGTTATAGGTGTTGCATCCGAAACCGCTGACCTTGGTGCCCTTCTGGAAGTCGTAGAATTCGAACCACCTGGTGCCAGCGGTAACAGTGAGGACTTTCGGGATGATGTCGTAGTCGGCGGACCCGAAGATGGCGTATTGCTTGTAGCCGCGAGTGAGGTCGTTGAAGAAGCCGGTGCTGGGACCAGGCGGGCTCGGATCGTTCAGAGTGGTGCCTGGTTTTGCGGCGATCGGCACGAAGCCGGGCGCGGTAAGATAGTTGAAGTCCGTGCGGTCGCCAACCGAGAAATCCTCGAAGTAGAACCCGCCGATGGCGCGCAGACGCCAGGTGTCGGGCGTGCTGAGGCGAAGTTCCTGGCTAAGATGTGTATCGCGCTCGGTATCCACCCAGGTTGCGCCTGGCGAGTAGCATTGCGCATGGCCTGGACCCTTAGTCTTGTTGGCCGCCTGGCACTGGTAGTAATCCGCGTAGAGTCCGCGCGCGTAGTTGGTGTAGTCCTGGATCTGCTGCGTGTTGCGGATGAGGTAGGCGCCGTCATAGACGATGTTCAGCCAGCCGACGCGGCCGTTGATGGTCAGCGCGGTGTTCTCGAACGTATCCTTGTTCGAGTTTGGCTCGAAAGTCTCCACCGACAGCGGCGGCAGCTTCACCGGGTTGGCGCCCGACGTGTAGGGCTCCTCGTAGAACACGCCCTCGGCGCTCAGGCGCTGTGCGGACTCGGCAAGCAGCGCGCTCCAGTCCTCCGCAAAGTCCCACAGAACCTCGCCGCGGACGCCCTGATAGGTAACCGGGTTGATGTCGTTTTTGGTGCGGCCGTAATTGTTGATCGAGTTGGTGGCGTTCGGCGCTTGCAGTTGCGGCTTGCCGCCGACGGTGTTGTAGTAGGCGTAGTGAATGCCCTTGTCGGTCGGCTGACGAGCGAAGGTGCCGGCAACGTTGTTGATGTAGCCTCCGCGGTTGTCGTCGTACAGCACCAGGCGAGCGGCCAGTTCGTCCTTGATGATCGGGACGTTAAGTGTGATGTCGGTGTTTCCGCTCAGCGCGCCGTGTTCAGTGCCTGCGCCACCGGCGTCGATGGTGCCGCCGAACGTCTCGAGGTTCGGCTTGTTGGTGATGTAGCGCAGCACGCCGGCCTGCGCGCCGGAGCCGAACAGCGTGCCTTGCGGACCTTCGAGAACCTCGACGCGGTTGAGGTCCACGGCATAAACGTCGAGGTTCTTGCCCGGTATCTGCGCGGACTGGTCATCAAGGTAGACTGCGACGTTGGGGAACGAGCCCACGCCGCCGCCGCCTTGGCCGCCCTCGTCGCCGCCCACGCTCAGGCCGCGGATGAAGATGTTGTCCTGGCCTGGGCCGAAGCCGCCGACCGTCACGTTCGGCAGCTGCGCCACCAGGTCGTCGAAGTTCTCGACGTTCAATCGCTTCAGCTCGGCGCCGCTCAACGCCTGGATTGAGATTGGCACGTCCTGCAACTTCTCGACACGGCGCTGCGCAGTGACGGTAACGACCTCAACGGAATCGCTCCTTTGCGCGGCGTTCTTTGGCGTTGCGGGTTTCGAGCTGTTCGGCGTCGTCGTGGCCGGTGTGGCGGCGTCAGGCTGGGTAGCGGCAGGCTGGGCGGCAGCACCGCCGGCATGGCCGGCACAGGCCAACACGACGCCAACGGCTGCACCCGACAGCAGAGTCTTCCGCAAGCCAAGCCAGCCGATCGTTTCGCCGCAATCCTTGCTCTTGCCCCACACCATGCTTCAAGACCCCCACTGCCTGATATCGTGTCGACATAACCGGCTGCTGTTGACGCTGTCGCGGACCGGCCGTCCGCTCCCCCACGAACGGTTTGCCGCGGCGCCAGAAGTCTGAACATTGCCACACCAGGCGCCGCATCGACTGCTCAGCTACGCCACCATTGTCCAACACAACGCTGCGTTCTCTAATCTGCAGATCGCGCCGAGTGAGCTTGCCTTAGGCTCACGACATTACATTCGAGCGACGATTGCATGTGAATCGATCCGAGGGCAACCATAAAGTCGTGTAGCGCTCCACCTCCTGTGGCGCGCCGGCAACAGCACCACGCAGACCGAAAGTAGATGGGGTGATGTGTTTTCGGCATGGACGGAGCAAGAGAAATACGATTTGCTTCAAAGTCTGTCTGATGACGCCGGCTCACCCGTTGCGCCGAAGCGATTTACTATCCGGTTCCTGCGCGTGACGTCTCAAGCGGCGAACAACTTGTCGGCTATGCTACCGCAAGTGGTCCTGCGTGGCGGAGTTATTTCGTGTCGGGTGCGTCCTGTCGGTTCAGCTCATGTTTCTGGCGGGCAGCTTCGCGCCCGAGCTTTGTTCTGAGACTTGCGAATCGTTCCGCACGGCATTGCCCGCAACGCGCGACCATCCCCGGGCAGCAAGCTTTCGCGTGTGAGGCCGGCGGCACAGGTGCAGAGGTTACGTTGCAGCTTTTGGGGAGTAGCTGTGGCTCTGGTCGTCTGCGACCGGGCTTGAAAGCAAGCAGTTCTTTTTTGAAAAAAGAACCAAAAACTTTTGCTTCCGGAGGCCTGGCATGGTGAGGCGCGTCGTTCAGTCGGCCGCGGCAGCGCATGCAGAAGCTATTTGCTCTTCTTGAAAACTTGGCACCTGCTTCTGCTCGGAAGGCCGCACGCTGCCTGGATCACGTGGTCCGTGAATCACCTGAGCCGGGCAGGCCAGAGACCTCGCAGGTTGCAACCAGCGTATGGCTCCGTGCGGTCGAACCACGCTCTGGAGCATCACCGGAGCAACAGGGTCGCCCGTCGGATGCAGGTGCTCGGCTAAACAAACAGCTGGGGCGTTCCGGCCTGCTTATCCGATTCAACGATGTCGCAAGCGCTCTAGGCAGCGGTGCAGGCCAAGGCCGGTGCCAGGCTGGGACGGTTCAGCCGCAGGAACGCGATGTCGTGCCGCGTAGTGCCGTCGCCGGTGGCAAGGTCGGCCAGTATCTCGCCGACCACGCTGCAGAACTTGTATCCGTGACCGCTGCACGGCGAGGCGAGCACCACCTGCTTGTGGGCGGGATGGTGGTCCAAAACGAAGTGCTCGTCAGGCGTGTTGGTGAACATGCACGCGCGCAACGCAACCACCGGGCCTGCGCCGGCCGGAAAGTAGCGCTCGCCAAACGCACGCAACAGTTTCTCGTCGGCCGCGTCCGGTTCGTGCAGCAGCAACGCTTCCGGACGTCCAGTCTCCTCCTGGTGGTGGTAGCGGCCAAACTTGAAGCCGGGCACATCGTAGATCGGCAGGCCGTAGTAGCGGCCCTCCTCGACCTGCAGGTTGAAGACGGGAAACCGGTCCGGCATGAACAGCTCTGGCCGGTGCGGTTGCAGCCAGGCGAGCACCTGGCGTTCAGCCACCGCGCGGCCTGCCAGCAACGGCACCATCTCATCCATCCATGCGCCGGCGGTCAGCACCAGGCGGCTCGCTTCGTACCGGCCATCCCCGGTGGTGACCGTCACGCCGTCGCCGCAAGCGTCCGCCTCCCAACCCAGAACCCGCTCGCGCGCATGCACCACCGCACCGCGCGCCTGTGCCAGTTCAGTGTGCGCCACCACGGCCCGCTCGCTGGCCACCAGGCCGCCGTCCGGCTGGAACACCGCGCGATGCCGCTCCGGCAAGTTGTAGCCGGGAAAACGCTCGTTCACCTCTGCGCCGGTCAGTACCTCGTGCTCCAGGTCGTGCTGCCTGGCCGAGGCAAGCGCGCCTTGGAACAGCGGGTCCCACTCCGGACTCGCGTCGACCGACCCGGTGGTCACCAGCAACTCCCGGCGGCTCGCCGCTTCCGCCTCGCGCCATAACTCGTAAGCCCTGCGCAGCAACGGGACGTAGGCTGGGTTTTCGTAATACGGCAGGCGGATGATGCGGCTGATGCCGTGCGACGAACCGTTGGCGTGCGGGATGTCGTAACGCTCGAGCACCAGCACGCGCTGCCCGCGCTTGGCCAGCTGCCACGCGGCGGCACTACCCATGCCGCCGCCGCCTACCACGATCACGTCGAAGATCATCTTGCTACACCACAGGCTGAGCAAAGAAGAAAGCAAGCAGTTCTTTTTTGAAAAAAAGAACCAAAAAACTTTTGGTCTCTTCGAGTGTCGCGTGGTGAAACGTGTCGTTTCACCTGTCCGCGACAGCCGCGACGAAAGCTTTTTGCTTCTTTTTCTCGAAAAAGAAGGCCTTGCTTTCTTCTCAACACCTCAGCCCCGCCAAGCCTTTACCACGGAAGCATTCGCCGCCACCCAGGCCGCCGCCGTGGCAGCAGGGTCTGCATGGCGCACCTGGTTCTGCAGCATCACCGCCTGCTCGTCATCCAGCGACAGCCGAAACCGGCTTAGCACGGCGTAGACGTCCGGCATGTCGGCCTGCAAGCCGCGGCGTGCCACGGTGTTGACCGTCTCCGCCCCGCCGAGCGCCCCCATCGGATCGGCCAGGTATTTCAGCTTGTACGCAGCGAAGATCCAATGCGGGCTCCAGGCGGTGACCACGATCGGCCGACGGTTGGCGACCGCCTGCTTCAGCGCGCCCACCATGGTCGCGTCGCTGCCGTCGACCAGCGTGATGTTGCTGAGCCCGTAAGCCTCGATCGCTTTTTCGGACAAGCGCATCACCCCGGCGCCGGCGTCGATGCCGATCACGTTGTTGTCCACCAGCCCGCCCTGCGACTTCAGGTCGGCGATCGAGTTCAGCGGTGTGTAATCCGGCGTGGCCCAGCCAAGCCTCGCACCGGTCACGTTGGGGCCGATCAGGTCCACCTGGTCGCGCAGCTTCGCGTAGTACGCCGCGTGCGTCGCGGGCAGCCAGGCCGCAACCATGCAGTCGGCCTCGCCCAACGCCACCGCCTGCCACATCGCAGCGGCGGACAGCGGGATCAGCGTGACCTCGTGCCCCATGTCCTGCAGCACCACCGCCAGGATGTTGTTGGCGACGACGGCGTCCGACCACTCGATGCACGCGATGCGCACCGGCGCCTTGCCGGCGGCCCGGGCGGAACAAGGCGCGGCGGCAAGGGCGGCAGCGCCTAGGAGGAGGTGGCGGCGGTTTATCACAGCAAGCAAGCAGTTCTTTTTTGAAAAAAAGAACCAAAAAACTTTTGCTCTCGTTGGGTGTGCGAAGCTGAAACGTGTCGTTTCAGTGGTCCGCGACAGCCGGAACAAAAGCTTTTTGCTTCTTTTTCTCGAAAAAGAAGGCCTTCCTTCCTGCCCTTCATGCCGGCCGTAACCGTCGAGCCATGGCGTTGGTGACCCGGTCCAGTATCACCGCCAACACCGCAATGGCGATGCCGGCCTGGAACCCGCGCCCTGCTTCCAGCCGCTGTATCGCGCTCCACACCTCGCGCCCCAGCCCGCCGGCGCCGATCATCGCGGCGATCACCACCATCGAGAGCGCCAGCATGATCGTCTGGTTGACCCCAGCCATGATGGTCGGCAGCGCGTGCGGCAACTGCACCTTCACCAGCTTCTGCCATGGCGTGCAGCCGAACGCGTCGGCCGCCTCGGTCAGCTCGTGCGGCACCTGCAGGATGCCCAGCGCGGTCAGCCGGATGGTCGGCGGGGCGGAGAACACCACGGTGGCGAAGCAGGCGGACACCGCACCCAGGCCGAAGAACGGGATGGCCGGGATCAGGTAGACGAAGCTCGGCATGGTCTGCATCACGTCCAGGCACGGGGCCACCAGCCGCCAGGTGCGCACGCTGAGTGCGGCGGCGATGCCCAGCGGCAGGCCCAGCAGCACCGCGGCGGTCGTGGAGACCACCACCAGCACCAGCGTCGTCACCATCGGCGACCACAGGCCGAGGTCCCACAGGAAGGCGAGCCCAACCAGCGTCAGCAGCCCCAGCCGCCAGCCGGCCGCGCGCCAAGCCAGCAGGGCGGCCACCACGATGAACAGCGGCGGCGGCACCGCCTGCAGCGCGCCGGTCAGCCCGGTCACCCACGCGGCGACGACGTGGCTCAGCACCTGCGTGGTGCCGGACAGGTGCGCGGTCAGCCAATCGAGGGCGCTGTCGCATAGATCGTCGAGCGGGAAGCGGGGGAATGCGACGGCCACGCGGGCTCCTCCTTGAGGGGTTGGCGCGCCAGTGCCGCCAGTGCGGCGCGGCGGGTCAGCACGCCGAGGTGGCGGCCGGCCTCGTCCTGCACGGCCATTCCGTCCGGCCCGTCGGCCAGCAGCGGCAACGCCTCGCGCAGCGTCATCTCGCCGCGCAGCACGGGGCAGGCGCCGGCGGGCGGCGGCGCGGTGCGGTCGGCGAGCGTGCGCACCCGCAGCACGGCGGAGACGTCGATGTGCTCGACGAAGCGCCGCACGTAGGGGGTCTTCGGCGCGGCGAGGACGCTCTCCGCCGTGCCGTCCTGGACGATGGCGCCGTCCATCATCAGCACGATGCGGCCGCCCAGCGCCACGGCCTCGTCCAAATCGTGGCTGACGAAGACGATCGTTTTCTTCAGCCGGCGCTGCAGGGCGACCAGCTCGGCCTGCATGTCGTGGCGGATCAGCGGGTCGAGCGCGCTGAACGCCTCGTCCATCAGCAGAATGCTGGCGTCGGCGGCCAGGGCCCGGGCCAGGCCGGCGCGCTGCTTCATGCCGCCGGAGAGCTGGCCGGGGCGCTTGTCCTCCCAGCCTGCCAGGCCCACCAGGTCCAGCGCCTGCTCCGCCGCGCGGCGCCGCTCGGGCCGCGCCACGCCCTGGACCTCCAGGCCGAACTCCACGTTCTCCAGCACGGTGCGGTGGGCGAACAGGGCGAAGTGCTGGAACACCATGCCGAAGTGGCGGCGGCGGAAGTCGCGCAGCGCCTGGCCGCGCATGGCCATCACGTCCTGGCCGGCGACGCGGATCGCGCCGGCGCAGGGTGTCACCAGGCGGTTGAGGCAGCGCAGCAGCGTGCTCTTGCCGCTGCCGGACAGGCCCATGACGACCAGCAGCTCGCCTTCGTCTACCCGCAACGCCACGTCGTTCAGCGCGACCACGGTGCCGGTACGCTCCATGATGGCGGCGCGGCTCTCGCCGGCGCGCAGCATGGCCAGCGCCTCGCGGTCGCGCGCGCCGAACACGCAGCGCACGCCCTCGGTTTCGATCATCGGTGCCGTGGTCAGCGCGCGGGTTCCTTGACGACCCCGCAAGCGTAACACCGGCGCGGAGCGGCGTGGAAAGCCGTTTTTGCGACGTGGCTGAGCAATGTCGCAAAATGCGCAGTGCATGCCGGTTTTCTGTTAGCGGTTGCTTCCCCGATCAGGCAACATGGCGTATGCAAACGCAGGATACCGACGTGTCCGACACACTTCCGCACCTGCTGGCCGCCCGCCGGCCCGGCCATAGCCTCGACGCCGCGTTCTACACCGCGCAGGCCGTGTTCGACGCCGACATGGACCTGATCTTCGGCCGCCACTGGATCTTCGTGGGCCACGAGCCCGACGTGCCGGAGGCGGGCGACGTGATGGCGATCCGCATCGGCCGCGCCCCGATCGTCATCCTGCGCGACCACGCCGGCGAGGTGCGTGCCTACCACAACGTCTGCCGTCACCGCGGCGCGCAACTGGTGCCGGACGGCAAGTCGCGCGTCGGCAACCTGGTGTGCCGCTACCACAGCTGGACCTACGGGCTGGACGGCGCGCTGCTGTTCGCCGACCACATGGGCGAGGGCTTCGACGCATCCTGCCGGGGCCTGCGTCCGGTGGCGTTGCGCTCGGTGGCCGGCCTGCTGTTCGTCTGCCTGGCTAACGACCCGCCGGACGACATCGCGGCGATGGCGTCGGCGATGGAGCCGTATTTGCTGCCGCATGGGCTGCGTGACGCCAAGGTGGCGCGGCAGGTGGACCTGGTCGAGCACGGCAACTGGAAGCTCACCATGGAGAACAACCGCGAGTGCTACCACTGCGCGGCCAACCACCCCGAGCTGACGGTGCCGCTGTTCGCCTACGGTTTCGGCTTCGCGCCGGCGTCGCTGGACGGGCAGGAACTGGCGCAGGCAGCGCGCTACGACGCGCTGGTGGCCGACATGCACGCGACATGGGAGGCGGCCGGGCTGCCGTCCCGCCGCATCGAGCGTCTGACCGAACGCGCCACCGGCTACCGCACCGAGCGCCTGCCGCTGGACCAGGCCGGCGAGAGCCACACCGGCGACACGCGGAGCGCCTGCCGGAAGCTGCTGGGCCATCTGACCGACGCGCGGCTGGGCGGCCTGACCTTCTGGACCCAGCCGAACGCCTGGCACCACTTCATGGCCGACCACGTGGTGACGTTCTGCGTGCTGCCGCTGGATGCCGGCCGCACGCTGCTGCGCACCACCTGGCTGGTCCACAAGGACGCCGTCGAGGGCGTGGACTACGACCCGGCAAACCTGGTCGCGGTGTGGGAGGCGACCAACCGGCAGGACGCAGCGCTGGTGGAGATGACCCAGGCCGGCGTGGCGAGCCCTGTCTACGAGCCGGGCCCGTACTCGCCGTTCACCGAGGGCTTGGTGGACGATTTCTGCCGATGGTACGTCGAGCGGATGAGCGCAGGGCTGGACGTCAGCAGCGAGGCCAGCGCGCCGGCTAAGGTGGTGCCGCTGCGGGCACCCGCGCCGGCACCGGTGCGGCCCGAGGCCGCGACGGCTACCTTCACCATCCGCTTCGCCCGCCAGGACCGCGACATCGTCTGCAGCGGCAACACCACCGTGCTCGCGGCCGCCCGCCGCGCCGGGATGCGGCTGCCGTTCGCCTGCTGCAAGGGTGTTTGCGGCACCTGCAAGAGCCGGATCCTGTCGGGCAGCGTCGAGATGCGGCACGACGGCGGCATCCTGCAGAGCGAGATCGACGACGGCCTCGCTTTGCTGTGCTGCGCCCGGCCGACCAGCGACCTGACCATCGACCGGTAAGCGCATGGATTTCGGCGCCCTGCACCGCCTGGCGTTCCTGACGCTGCCGAACTACTCGATGATTGCCTGCGCCAACGCCGTCGAGGTGCTGCGCATGGCCAACCGGCTGAGCGGCCGCGAAGCATATGTGTGGGACGTGGTCACGCCCGACGGCGCGCCGGCGGTGGCCAGCAACGGGCTGACGCTGCAGCCGACCACGGCGCTCAGCGCAATGCCGCACGCGCCCGACCTGCTGCTCGCCTGCGGCGGCGTGGACGTGCGCGCTGCGGTGGACTCCCGTGCGACCGTCGCGCTGCGCCGCCTGGCGCGCGAGGGCGTGCCGCTCGGCAGCCTGTGCACCGGCGCTTTCGCGCTCGCCGAGGCAGGGCTGCTGCGCGGCCGGCGCTGCGCCATCCATTGGGAGAACCTGACCGCGATCGAGGAGGAGTTCCCCGAAATCGAGTTCACGGGCGACCTGTTCGCCGTGGACCGCGACCGGGTGACCTGCACCGGCGGCATCGCCCCGATCAGCCTGATGCTGGCGATGGTGGACGCGCGGCTGGGGCCGGCGCTGGCCGCCGACGTGGCCGCGCAGTTCCTGGTCGAACGGGTGCGCGCCGGCACCGAGCGGCAGCGCAGCGCCGGCCTTGCCGCGCCGGAGAAGCTGGAGGCGGCAGTGCGCATGATGCAGGATCCGGGCGCCTGGCCGTTGCAGGCTGCCGCCATCGCGCGCAGCGTCGGCCTCTCGCCGCGGCAATTGGAGCGGTTGTGCCGGCGGCACCTCGGCCAGACGCCGGCGGCGTACGCGGCGGGGCTGCGGCTGGAACGGGCGCGCACGATGCTGCGCGAGACGGCGATGCAGGTGACGGCGGTGGGTGCGGCCTGCGGCTACGCAACGCCGTCGCGGTTCAGCGCTGCCTATCGCGGGCGCTTCGGCCTGCCGCCAAATCATGAGCGGCGGCGATGAGAGTGATACCAGCGGCCCTACGTCTTGACCCTGCGACGTCCGGCAAGGAAGCAAGGCCTTCTTTTCTGAAGAAAAGAAG
>CAXSZX010000002.1:0-356570 GCA_964242115.1 uncultured Acetobacteraceae bacterium
GCACCGTCATGAAGTAGCGCTGCATGTCCGGGTGGGTCACCGTCAGCGGGCCGCCGCGCTCCAGCTGGCGGCGGAACAGCGGCACCACGCTGCCGGTGCTGCCCAGCACGTTGCCGAACCGCACGGTGACGCAGCGCAGGCCCTGGCCGGCACGCAGGCCGGTGCGCGCTGCAATGTCGAGCGACTGGCAGTACATCTCCGCCACCCGCTTGCTGGCACCCATCAGGCTGGACGGGTTGACCGCCTTGTCTGTGCTGATCAGCACCATCGCCTCGGCACCGACGCGACGCGCCGCGTCGGCCACGATGCGGCTGCCGCAGGCGTTGGTCAGCAGGCCCTCCAGCGGATTGGCCTCAACCATCGGCACGTGCTTCAGCGCGGCGGCATGGAACACCAAGTGTGGCGCGGCCTGGCCGAACACCGCCGCGATACGGTCGCTGTCGCGTATGTCGGCGATCACCGGGCGGCGCTGCACGTCCGGCCAGCTCTCCGCCAGCTCCAGGTCGATCTGCCACAGTGCGTACTCGCTGTGGTCCAGCAGAACCAGCAGAGCCGGGCCGAGGGCGGCCAGCTGGCGGACCAGTTCGCTGCCGATGCTGCCGCCGGCGCCGGTCACCAGCACTCGCCGGCCGCACACCAGCCGCGCCATGCCGGGCAGGTCGAGCCGCACCTGGGGGCGGTTGAGCAAGTCCTCGATTGCCACCGGCCGCAGCTCAATCCGCTCGGCCGAGGTGAGTGCGGTCGGCCGCGGGGCGCGGCGCACCGGCACCCCGGCCGACTCCGCATCGGCGATCAGTGCAGCAAGCGGGGCGCCGAGAAACTCCGGCTCGGTGACCACCAGCGCCGAGGGTGTACGGCGCCGACGAGCGAGCTGGGCCAGCACGTCGCGCGCCTGGCCGGCGGTGCCCAGGATGGGCAGGTTGTGCATGCGCCGCCCGGCCTGGCGGTCCACCAGCGCCAGCAGGCCGACGATCCGCAGCCCGGTCGCCTGGTCGGCAGCGGCCGCGCGGATGAACGCGTCGGCAGCGTCGCCGGCGCCCACCAGCAGCACGCGCTCCAGCGCCGGGTCGTCGGACACGCGGCGTGGCCGGCCGCGATACACGCGGTAGCCCAGCCTCGGGACTCCGAGAAGCACCATCAGTGTCAGCGCGTGGACGATGGGGAAGGTGAGCGTGGGCAGCTGGAAGCCGGTGACCTCGAGCAGCAGCGCGAACAGGCCAGCGCAGGCGACGCTGCCGCCCATCACGCCGATCAGGTCGGACAGGCCGGAAAAGCGCCAATACTGCTGCGAAAGGCGGAACGGCAGGCCGCCCAGCAGCAGGGTAATGCCGCCTCCGGCTAGGAACCACAGCGGGTGCAGCAGGCCGCCCTGGGGGTCGGCGATCCAGCGGGCAAGCGGGGCGGCTATGGCGGCTAAGGCGCCGTCGAGCGCGACGTTCACCAGGATGCGGTTGACGGAGCGCTGGGAGGGCTTCACGCGGCGGCATATAAGGCAAGCGGTTCTATTTTGAAAAAAAGAACCAAAAAACTTTTGCTCCCTGTCGGGGGTCTGTTCTGGAGCGCGCGACAGCGGAAAGAGAAGTTTTTTGCTTCTTTTTTTCAAAAAAGAAGGCCTTAAGCGCGCAATGCGCTCCCTCGCCTACGTTACTTTCGCTATCCTGCTCGCCTTGCTATCGGCCGCCGTGGTCCGCTTGATGATCCGGTTCGGCACGCTCGACTACCCGGGCTTACGCAGCTCCCACACCCAGCCTACGCCCAAGGGCGGCGGCGTGGGCATCGTGGCCGCCTTCCTGGCGGGCATGCTGGTCCTCTACGCCGGTGCTGGCCGCGCGCGCGTTCCGGACGCGCCGTTCCTTGGCCTGATCACCGCGTCGGTGTTCATCGCCGCAATCTCCTACGCAGACGACGTGCGTAGCTGGTCGTTCACCATCAAGCTTGCAGCGCAGTTGACAGCCTGCCTGGTTGCTATCGCCACCGGATTGCGCCTGGAGGTGCTGCACACGCCTTGGCTGGGGGCGATCGACACGGGCTGGCTAGGCATCCCGCTGACGGCGGCCTGGATCCTGCTCGCCACCAACGCGGTGAACTTCATCGACGGGCTGAACGGCCTGGCGGGCGGGTCGGTGGCAATAGCCTGCCTCGTGCTGGCCGGGATAGCCGGTAATCAGGGCGACTTGTTCACCACCGTGGCAGCCCTCGTGCTAGCCGCAGGCATCGGCGGCTTTCTGCCCTACAATTTCCCGCGCGCACGCATCTTCATGGGCGACGTCGGCAGTCAGTTTTGCGGCTTTGTCCTGGCGGTGCTCGGCGTTCTGGCAGCACGCTTCGGAGCTCAGACGCTTTCCGTGCTGCTGGTGCCGATGATGCTCGCCGGCATCCTGTTCGACGTCGTCTTTACGCTGGCAAGACGGGCGGTCACCGGCCAGGTGCTCACGCAAGCGCATCGCGGACACCTGTATCAAGTCGCTAACCGGGCGGGTCTAGCTGCCTGGAAAGTGAGTGCAGTGTACTGGGCAATGGCTGCTTGGGGCGGGGCGTGTTGCGTGGCCTTCGGGCAAGTCCCGGGGACACTCAAGCCCATCATGCCATTCATCGCGCTGACGCCGCAGCCGATTTGGCTATTCTACGTTTGGTCGCGCGCCGGTCGTGCTAAGCTGGCCTGCTGGTGAGGCGCCGCGCGCGCCCCGGGGTAGCCTCCCCGGGGCGCGACGCGTGACGGGCTTCAGCCGTGGCTGCCGCCGCGTGCGCTACGGCGTTCCTCGTTGGCGGCCACCGTCTTGCGGGACGGGGAGGTCGCCTCGTTCATGATCGAACGCAGGTCGCGCAGGAAGGCAGCACCTTTCAGGGTGCGCTGAACCAGCACGCTGCGGCGATCCATCGGGTCCACCTTGCGGCGTGCGAGGTCGAGTTCGCCCAGCCGGTCCAGCGCACGGGTGATTGCCGGCTTGGAGACGTTGAGGTCGGCCGCGAGCCCACGAACCGTATGCGCACCATCCTGCAGGTAGCAGGTCAGGAACACGCCCAGTTGCCGGGCGGACAGGTCCGGGCCGTCACGGCGCACCAGCGCCACAATGGTGTCCCGCAGGATGCCGACCATTTGGTCGGATTGTTGAGAAGATGCAGCAGCCATTTTCATTTCCTTTCGCTCTCAGAGACCATTTGCTGTTCCAGCTGCCTAAAGCCCGTTTCAATACCGATTCGAAGGCCGATCGGATCGTGAACGGTCTAAGCCGCTTAAACAAAGAAAGTTCTAAAATCCTTTCCGATACTCACCATCGGGTTCGTTACCGAAACTTCAACACACGCCTATGTCAACCCGGTAACTGGTCCGTGTCCCGGCTGCTGGTCCGCCAAAGAGACGAACCGGGTAATCGCCTCGACCGTCGCCCGTAAGGCCTGCGCTTCTCCGCCTGACGGCCGCCCTGCCCTGGAGACGTCGTTCCAGGCATAGACATCAAAATGCGCCCACCGCGTTCCTTTGGACACGAAACGTTGAAGGAACATTGCCGCTACGATTGCTCCGCTATGCGCCTCCTTCGAAACGTTATTGATGTCGGCAACGGTGCTTTCAAGCCAAGAATTGTAACCCTGCCAGAGCGGCATCCGCCACACGGGATCGTGTACCGCTGTAGCCGACTCGGCAAACAAGCTGGCCACAACATCATCGTTGCTGAACATCGCTGGCAGATCCGGGCCAAGTGCTACGCGCGCCGCCCCGGTCAGCGTCGCATAATCCAGCAGCAGGTCAGGGGCGGCAAGGCACGCTTCCGCTATCAGGTCGCACAACACCAGGCGGCCTTCCGCATCGGTGTTGCCGACCTCCACGGACAGTCCGGCGCGCGTGTGCAGCACGTCCGAAGGCCGCATCGCATGTCCGGAAATCATGTTGTCTACACAACCAAGTCTAAGTTCCAGACGCACCGGCAGACCGGCGTCGATAACCAGGCAGGCCACCGCCAGCGCAATGGCCGCGCCGCCCATGTCTTTCTTCATCCGCAGCATCCCGGCCGAGCTCTTAATGTCGTAGCCGCCGGTGTCGAAACACACGCCCTTGCCGCAAATCGAGACGAGTTTCGCGTCAGTGGACGCGGTAGCCGACCGCCACTCGCCGATTACGACGCAGGGCGGCCGCGACGACCCGCACCCGACAGCCTGCAGGGCAGGATAGGCTTTCGCCACCGCCGCACCCTCGATCACTTTCATGTTAACACCGCGTTTAGCCAAAACGTCCTGTGCGCAGGCGGCCAGTTCGGCAGGGCCGAGCAGGTTTGCCGGTGTATTCACGAGGTCTCGCACCAGCCAGACGGCGCGTGCCTGCGCAACCGTTCGCTCCTGGCCCTCTGGCAACACGAGCAACGACCGCGACTCGGCCGGTGCGCTCTTCAACGACACGAAGCGGTAGGCGCCGAGTGCCCAGCCGAGCACCGCCGTGGCCACGTCCTCCACCCCCTCGCCGAGTCGCCACGGCATGGCAGGCAAAACCGCCGGGAGTGCTCCCCAGACATACGGGCCGGTCTCCTCGCCCAACCCGAGCACAGCGCCGCCCAGCCCGGCCTGTCCGGGCAGCAGCACGACCCGGCCCGCCTCGGCCTTGAAGCCGCACCCGCGCAGATAGGCCGCCTGGTCCGCCGGCAGCGCACCCAGCAGCACCGGGAGCGACTCGGGGCGGGCAGCGTGGACCGGCAGCGCACCCTCTGACTGGTCAACGAAGCAATCCGGAGCGCGGTCGAACATCCATCCTCCTTGGGGGGCAGCGTCGCCGACCCGCTACGTCCGGCATGCGACTGCACCTTGCATTCGCCCGCGCCACATCAAATCATTGGCGCATGTCGGGCGCCTCCCTCCGAGTCGGCAAGGACATGTTCGCGCCCAGGGTGCGCGCCGTCCTCGGCCCGACCAACACCGGCAAGACCCACCTTGCGATCACCCGCCTGCTCGGACACAGCTCGGGCATCATCGGCTTCCCGCTGCGGCTGCTGGCGCGCGAGAACTACGACCGCATGGTCGCCGCCAAGGGCGTGCGCTCGGTCGCACTGATCACCGGCGAGGAGAAGATCGTGCCGCCCGAGGCGCGCTGGTTCAGCTGCACCGTGGAAGCCATGCCGCTCGACCGCCGCGTGGAGTTCGTCGCCGTCGACGAAATCCAGCTCTGCGCCGACCCGGACCGCGGCCACGTCTTCACCGACCGGCTGCTGCACGCCCGCGGCCTGGTGGAGACGATGTTCCTGGGTGCTGAGACCATTCGCCCGCTGCTGCAGCGCCTGGTGCCGCAGGCCGAGGTGGAGACCCGCCCGCGGCTCTCCCAGCTCACCTACGCCGGGCCGACCAAGCTGGTGAAGCTGCCGCCGCGCAGCGCCATCGTCGCCTTCAGCGCGGCGGAGGTCTACGCCATCGCCGAGCTGATCCGCCGTCGCCGCGGCGGCTGCGCGGTGGTGATGGGCCGCCTCTCGCCGCGCACCCGCAACGCCCAGGTGGCGCTGTATCAGGACCGCGAGGTGGATTTTTTGGTGGCCACCGACGCGATCGGCATGGGCCTCAACATGGACGTCAACCACGTCGCTTTCGCCGGGCTGCAGAAGTTCGACGGCCACCGCCCCCGCCGCCTGCACGCCGCCGAGGTGGCGCAGATCGGCGGCCGCGCCGGCCGTGGCATGCGCGACGGCAGCTTCGGCACCACCGCCACCTGCCCGGAAATCCCCGACGACATCGTGGACGCCGTCGAAGCCCACGTCTTCGACCCGATCGAGAGCCTCGCCTGGCGCAACGCCCAGCTCGATTTCAGCCATATCGACCGCCTGCTCGACAGCCTGACCGCGCCGCCGCCGATCCCCGGCCTGGTGCGCGGCAACGACGCCAGCGACCTCGACACCCTCTCCACGCTGGCCCGCGACCCCGAGATACGTCACCTGGCGCAAGGCCGCCGCCAGCTACGCATGTTGTGGGAAGCCTGCCAGGTGCCGGACTTCCGCAAGATCACCGACGACAGCCACGTCCGCCTCTGCGCCCGTATCTACGCCCACCTGGCGCGCGGCGAGTTGCTGCCGGCCGACTGGCTGGCCAGCCAGTTCGCCACGCTGGCCGGAACCGAGGGCGACATCGACACGCTGATGGCACGGCTGTCCGGCGTGCGGGTGTGGTCCTACGTCGCCGCCCGTGGCGACTGGGTGCCGGATGCCGCCACCTGGCAGGCCCGCGCCCGCGACATTGAAGACAAGCTCTCCGACGTGCTGCACGAGCGGCTGACCGCCCGCTTCGTCGACCGCCGGGCCGCCCACCTGATGCGGCGGCTGGAGGCGGCAGAGGGCGGTGAGGAGCTGCTCTCCGCGGTGACCCCACGCGGCGAGGTGGTGGTGGAAGGCCACGCGGTGGGCCACGTCGCCGGCTTCGCCTTTCTGCCCGACCCGGTTGCTGAGGGTCCGGAGAAGCGCCTGGTGCTGCGCGCCGCCCGCCGCTCGCTTTGCCAGGAAATGCCGCGCCGGGTTGCCATGCTGGAGACGGCGGGTGACGGCGCCTTCGCGCTGACACCGCACCACACGATCACCTGGACCGCCGAGGGCGGCCCTAATGCTGCGGTGGCCAGGCTGCGGCCCGGTGCCAGCCTGACCCGGCCGGCGGTGGACGTGATCGACAGCGAGTTCCTCGACGGCCCGCAACGCGAGCGCATCCGCCTGCGCCTGCAAGCCTGGATCGACGGCCGTATCGCCCGCGAGCTGGCGCCGCTGTTCACCGCCGTCGCCCGGGCCGGCGGCCAGGCCGAGCTGCGCGGCCCGCTGCACCGGCTGCTGGAAGCCGGCGGCGTGGTGGTGGGTAGCACCGAGGCCGAGATCGCCCCGCCCTTGCGTGGCCGCCTGAAGGCACTCGGCGTGCGCGCCGGCCGCTTCGCCCTCTACGTGCCGGACCTGCTCAAACCCCGCGCGGCGCAGCTGCGCGCGCAGCTCTGGGCCATCCGTGCGCGGGTGCCGGTCCCGGACCTGCCCAATCCCGGCCTGGTCTCGATCACCCCCCCGGATGGCTCTATGGCCGGCTTCCTCGCCATGCTGGGCTGGGTGGAGGCGGGCCCGGTGCTGCTGCGGCTGGACATCGCCGAGCGGGTGGCGGCGGAGCTCGCCTACTCCACCCGCGGCAAGCCGGCGCCGGTGCCAACGGAGGTGGGACAGCGGCTGGGCGTTCGGGTGGAGGTGCTGCCGGCGGTGCTGCGGGGTCTGGGGCTGCGTATCCTGCCGGCGCCGGCTTTGGCGCCCGCGGTTTTCGGGCCGCCGCCGCCGCCGATGATCGCGCAGCCGCGGCGGCGGAGTGTGGATACACCTCCGCCGGTGTATCGGCCGGATTCGCCGTTTGCGGCGCTGGCGAACTTTAGAAAGTAAGGAAGCAGTTCTTTTTTGAAAAAAAGAACCAAAAAACTTTTGTCTCTCGGGTACTCGCTGAAGGAAGCTCCGCGACAGCGCTCGCAAAAGTTTTTTGGTTCTTTTTTTCAAAAAAGAACTGCTTTCTTGCCTTGCTAAGCCAACGCCTCGACAAATGGCTCTGGTGCGCCCGCTTCGCCGCCACCCGCACCGCCTGTGCCGGCATGGCCGAGAGCGGCCTGCTCCGCATCAACCGCCAGCCCACCGATAAGCCGCACGCCAAAGTGCGCATCGGCGACGTGCTGACCCTGCCGCTCTATTCCGGCGTCCGGGTGATCGAGGTCCTGGCCTTGACGGAGCGCCGCGGTCCCGCACCTGAGGCACAGGCGCTATACCGGGTGCTGCCCGGCTAGCTTGCGCCATGCGGCGCAAGCGGCCATATCGCGCCGTCAAGCGTCAAGCTCACTGGAGAATACGATGACCTACGTGGTCACCGAGAACTGCATCAAGTGCAAATACATGGATTGCGTGGAGGTCTGTCCGGTGGACTGCTTCTACGTCGGCGAGAATATGCTGGTGATCAACCCGGACGAATGCATCGACTGCGGCGTGTGCGAGCCGGAATGCCCGGCCGAGGCGATCGTGCCGGACAGCGACGACAAGGCCGCCCCCTGGGCAGAGCGCAACCGCATCTACGGAACGCAGTGGCCCAACATCACTCGCAAGGGCACCGCACCCGCTGACGCCGACGAGTGGAAGGACAAGCCTGGAAAGGAGGCGCTGTTTTCCGCCGAACCGGGCACTGCCTGAAGGCGTCAGGCAAGGAAGGCAAGGCCTTCTTTTCTGAAGAAAAGAAGCAAAAGACTTTTGGTCCTGCTGTCGCGATGGTTCTGCAGCGCGCACCCAAGAAGACAAAAGTTTTTTGGCTCTTTTCTTCAAAAAAGAACTGATTGCATGGCATGTTTTTGCACCAGCCGCGCTCCTCCGGCGCGGCTGCCGCCTACTTCGCGGCCGCCTTCTTCGCGGACGTAACCGGTGTCCAGCCGGTGGCAGCCGGCGGCACGTAGCTGAAGGTCGCCGGCCCGCCGATCATCATGTTGGTTGGGAGGGTGTTCAGCGTAGTACCGTCGAACTGCACGCTTTGGACGTGCAGGTTCCGGTCCGAACCTGGTGCGACGTAGAGGTCGTTGAGGTAGTTCACCACGACGCTGTGCGCCACCGTCGCACCGCCCCAATTGCCTTGCAGCGTTAACGTCTGGGGCGTGCCCGCGCTGTTTGCCGCAGTTACCGTTTGGGTTTGCACCGGCACGCCGTCCACGTTGATCTGCGCCACCGCGTCGCCCTGATAAGCGTCCTCGGTCATCGCCACGGTCAGCGTGTCGGCTTGCTGCACCGGCGTTTGCAACTGCACCGCACCGGGGCTCGCCACGATGGCCGCGCTGTTCGGCACCACGACGCCGTCGTAGCTGAGACTGTCGATCGAAAGCGACGTGGGGCTGCCGGTAGTGCCGGCAGCGGGCGTGTTGACCACGCTCACTTCCACCGTATGCGACGTCGGCCCGAAGTTGCCGGCCAGCTTGACCACCTGGCTCTGGCCGTAGCTACGCAGCGCGGGTGCTGCGATCCGTGAGACGAGCAGCTTGCCATCGACGTAGATGCTGTAATGGGCGTTCTGGCTGACCGGCAACTGGCTGATGCCGAAGACGAAGGTGTCCGGACCGGTTCCGTAACTGACCGGTGCGGTGGCCGCGTCCCAGAAGTTGAAGCTCTGCGGCCCGTCGCCGAGCAGCGCCAGGTTGACGTTGGTGATCGGCGTCCCGTTGACGCTGGCGCCGGTGACGTAGAGGTTGCGGTCGCCGAGAGGGCCGTTCGCGTCGTTGAGGAAGTTGACGGTCACGGTGTGCTTCAGCGTGCGGAACCGGCCATGCACCGTGAAGGCCTGGGTTTGGCCTTGCGAATGGTTGCCGGTCGTCGTCTGCGTGCCGCCGATCTGTGTGCCATCGACGGTGACGGTGAACTGGGCGTCACCCTGGTAGGCATCTTCGGACATCTGCAGGATCAGCGTGTCCGGGCCGGCGCCGATGGCTTTCGGCGTGGCTGGCGTGGGCGGCACCAGCACCGGGGTGGTGTTGGCGCCGTCCGGCGAGGAGATCGGCTGCTGAGCGACCGCCGGCATCGCCGGGTCGTTCGAGAAGGCGCGGATGTAATCGATGCTGTAGCTGGACGACGCGCCGGTCAGCGGAACGCCGGGCCAGCTGCCTTGGCCGCCCACCGCCAGGTTGGCAATCATGTACATGTCGAGCCCGACCAGGCCAGCCGGCTCGGGCTGCGGGTCGCCCACCATCGAGCCGTCGAAAACGTACTGTATGGTGCCGTTCTGCCAGAGGAAGCCGTAGGTGTGGTAGCCTTGAAATACGTTCACGCCGGTGTTGGTGAATCCGCCGGTGCTGACCGTGGGCGTGCTGGTGTGCGTCCAGTAGTCCGTATCCGTACCGCTGTTGTTGGGTTGCTCGAGGATGTCGATCTCCGGATAGTAGGTGTTCGGCAACAGCCAGAAGGCCGGCCAAAACCCCTGCCCCGCCGGCATCGCCGCGCGGATCTCGAAATATCCTCTGCTCTGCTGAAAGATCCCGTACGTTTCAACCATGCCGGACGTGTAAGGCACGTTGCCGGACGCCACCGGAGTGGCGTTGAACGTCAGCGTGCCGTTGTTGAAGACGTAAGGCTGCGCCGGGTTCGTAACGTCGTATGGGACGTAGTTTTCGGCTTCGAGGTTGCCGTACAGGCGAGTGTCGCCGTTCTGGAACGTGTTGATAAACTGCGACATGTCCGGCTGTGACGTCATCTCCGCATCGAACGTCAGGTGATAGCCGAGCAGTGACAGCGTCGTGAGAACGGCGAAGGGAACCATGAAGTGTGGCCAGTCTGCTGGAGGTGAACGTCACGGCATCCGGTGCCGCTGCGATATTGATACGCAACAGGAGTATCGTCGGGTGCAGCCAATACCGCGGTCGGCAGCGCTTCTACCAACAACAACGTATCACGTGTGCGAGAGTATGCCAGAGTGGACAAGCGTCCGGCTGCAAACCGAAACTCTTTGACACATACACGGCTTCGTGAATCTCAGGCCCTCCGCTTGTGCTCTGACGGTGACCAATTGGACGAGTTGACAGCAGGGTGGTTGAGTCCTGCGAAGTTCGAACGAGTTTGCAACCTACGGCTGCACTGAGGCGCTGTCTCGAACCTCGAGGCGGCATGCTGGTGTGTCTAGGTTGCAAGCCGAAGCCTATTCTTTTTTCTCAGGAGCGCGCGTTTGCCGTCCATCTCTCAAGACAGCGTATGGTTCATCACCGGTTGTTCTACCGGGTTCGGTCGCGAGATCGCAGGCGTCATCCTCGAACGCGGCGGCCGCGCGGTGGTCACCGCACGTGATGCCGGTCGCGTCCAGGACATTGCCGACCGGCATGCGGAACGCGCGCTCGCCGTGTCGCTTGACGTGACGAAGCCGGACCAGGTGGCCCACGCCGTCCGCGCAGCGGAAGAAAAGTTCGGCGCCATCGACGTGCTCGTGAACAACGCCGGCTACGGCTACATGGCGGCCATCGAAGAGGGTGAGGACGACGAGATACGCGCCCAGTTCGAAGCCAACGTGTTCGGCTTGATCGCCATGATCCGCGCGGTATTGCCGGGCATGCGCGCCCGCCGTCGCGGCCACATCGTCAACCTCTCCTCGCAGGGCGGCCTCGTGGGCTTTCCCGGCGTCGGCTACTACAACGCCAGTAAGTTCGCTGTCGAAGGTTTGTCCGAGGCGCTGGCCGGTGAGATTCGGCCGCTCGGCCTCGGTGTCACCATCGTGGAGCCGGGACCCTTCCGCACCGATTGGGCCGGCCGTTCCCTGCGCATGCCCAAGACGGACATCGATGCCTATGCCGAAACTGCCGGTGCCCGCCGGCGCACCATCAACGGCTACTCCGGCAAGCAGCCGGGTGATCCGGTGCGCGCCGCCCAGGCAATCGTGACGGCGGTGGAAAGCGAGACGCCGCCACTGCACCTGTTGCTGGGCAAGCAGGCGCTCGACGTGGTGCGCGGCAAGCTCGCGGCGATGGGCAAGGAGTTCGATACTTGGGAGAGCACGAGCCTGGGGGCGGATTACCCGGAAGGAATGTAAGGCAAGCGGTTCTTTTTTGAAAAAAACCAAAAACGTTTGGTCTCTGGGTTACACGTCCGCGGGGAAGTCCGCGGCAACCGAGCCGAAAATTTTTTGCTTTTTTTCACAAAAAAGAAGGCCTTCCTTGTGTCCTCTCTTCACCTATACCCGACGCATGCGCCTCCCCATTCTAGCCGTCTGCCTGCTCGCCACCCCCGCGCTGGCCCAGGTCAGCACGAACTCCAACGCGCTCGACAAGCTGCCCCCCGCGCCCGCGGCGCCTGCCAATGCTCCAGCTGCGCAGCCGCGCCACCATCCGACACGGCGCCCGCCGGCCGCCAAACCAGCAGCCAAAAAGCTGACCGCGATCGGCATGCCGGCGCTGCCGCCGGCACACCCGGTGATCGTGCCGCCGCCCATCGTCATGCCGGCCCATCCGCCGCCGCCGCCGCCGCCGGTTCCCATGCGCGCGGACGCAACCGGGGCAGCTTCCGCCATCACCGGCGGCACCCGGATCACCTTCGGCCCAGGTACGTCGGACCTGAACCCGGCCACCGTCGAGGCCATCCGCGGCGTCGCCGCCAAGGCGCTGGCCAGCCCGGCCGAGACCGTCTCCATCACTGCTTGGGCGCCAGGGCCGGCGGACGACCCGTCCACCGCGCGACGCTTGTCGCTGGATCGGGCATTGGCGGCGCGCGCGGTGATGATTCAGGCGGGGTTGCTGTCGGATCGTATCCGGGCTGTGGCGGAGGGGACGACTGGAATCAGTGCCGAGTCGCCGGATCGGGCTGATATCGTCTTGGGCGTCGCTGGGGAGAAAAAGTGAAGGCGTTCTTTTTAGAGATAAAGAAGCAAGAAGCTTTTGAAGCGGCTGTCGCGGCTGGCTGACACCACACGCTTCGACCCGGCGCACCCACCGCAGACAAACGTTTTTGCCTCTTTTTCAGTGTCCGTTCAAAGTCCGGCTTGGTGAAGTAGCTGGCCCGGTTCTTCGAGCACTGAAGCGAATTACCTCGGCGGCGGCATTGGTCTGAGCCGCCATGGCGATCCTCCACGTCCATAAGCACCGGAGCGCGTGCGATTAGCACGCTATCGCCTGACACAACCACGTCAGATGGCCGCCAAGCGACGTTCCAACGAATACTCAAAGAGGAACCGCTTACTTTCACCCGATCCGATCCAGCCTGCGCAGCCCAGGAAACAACCCCATCCAGACCGCCGCCACCGCGAGCGTGCCAACCCCGCCAACCACGACGGCAGGCACGGCGCCGATCAGCGCAGCCAGGCTTCCACTCTCGAACTCACCAAGCTGGTTCGACGAGCCGATGAACAACAGGTTCACCGCCGCCACCCGGCCGCGCATCTCGTCGGGCGTGCGCATCTGCACCAGCGTGGACCGGATCACCACGCTGACCACGTCCGCCCCGCCAAGCAGCGCCAGGCTAGCTACCGACAGCGGCAACGAGGTGGACAGCCCAAACATGACGGTGGCGATGCCGAACACCGCGACGGCCGAGAACATCGCCGGCCCGAGTCGCCGCTGCAACGGCCAGCGCGACAGACCGACCGAGACCAGAAGAGCGCCTGCACCTGGTGCAGCCCGCAACAAGCCCAGCCCAAGCGGGCCGGCATGCAAAACCCGCGCGGCAAACACCGGCAACAGGGCGGTCGCTCCCCCCAGCAACACCGCGAACAGGTCGAGCGAGATGGCGCCCAGGACATCCGGTCGGCGCATGACGAACCCTACGCCGTCGAAGAACGAGGCCAGTGTGGGCGGCGGCTGCGCGGCCGGACGTACCCGGGCTGGCAGCCGGACGCTGCAACAGGCGGCGACGGTGAAGACTGCGGCACACGCCGCATACGCAAACCCCGATCCGGCGCCGTAGAGCAGCCCGCCGATCGAGGGGCCGGCGATGCCCGCACACTGGAACACCGAGGACGACAAGGCAGCCGCGCGCGGGTAGGCGGCTTGCGGCACCAGGCTGGGAAGCAGCGCTTGCAGGCTGGGCGCTTCGAATGCGCGCGCGGTGCCGGTGCACGCAGCCAGCGCGTAGAGCATCGCCGGTGTGGGCGCGCTGAGCAGCGAGATGACCGCCAGGCTGAGCGCGGCTGCTGCTTCGGCCGCCTGGCAGATGGCAGCGATGCGGCGCCGGTCGGTGCGGTCCACCACGGTGCCGGCCACGAAGACGAGCGCCAGGAAGGGCGCGAACTGCGCCAACCCGACGAGCCCGAGCGACCATGCGCTGTGCGTCAACGCGTACATCTGCCAGCCAAGGATGACCGCCTGCATCTGGTAGCCGAGCGCCGAGAAACTGCGCGCGCCCAGCAAGGCGGGTAAGCCCGGAATACTCAACAAACGTGGTGAAGGTGGGACGTCGACCATGTCCGCTGAATAACGATGCTGTCGTTGTGCGGCCATACCGCATGGCACAGGGCAGGTCTGGCTACGTTGGCTGGCAGAAGGAAGCGTCTTTTTTTCATGAAAAGAAGCCAGAAGCTTTTTCACGGCTGTCGCGGAGAGCTGAGACACCACGCCGATCTACAAAAATGAAGGTTTTGGCGATTTTTCAAAAAAGCACTGTCTGCCGTGCTTTTGCTGCTTTCTGCAGGACGCGGACCCAGATGGCCCGCAGTCGCGGTAGGCAGTAAACAGAAACTTGAACTCCGGTTGGAGAGAGCTCCGTTTAGATAATCCTGCGTAAAGTGGGAGTCTCGAAATGCCACTCTATTTTTTCGACTTCCAAGACCGTGCTGGCGTAGTGCGCGACGATGAGGGAACCGAGCTGGCCACCGACGCAGCCGCCCGGTGCGAGGCCGTGGAAACGCTGTATCAGCTCGCGAAGGGAAAACTCGTCGATGATGAAGGACAGAGCTTCATCGTCCGGGTACGTGACTTGTTTGGCAGTGCGGTCTATCTCGGGCAGTTGACATTTAAAGGTGAGTGGGCGCGCCCCGCGCAGGATGGTTGAGTGAGCGACAACGCTCGAATTGAACGAAGCCCGGCTTCGCACGGGCATATCGAAGGCACATAGATTCAACAGGCCGGCATGATCGCCTTGATCACTTTGCAGAAGCACACTGACTTGCAAGCGGACCGGTCATACGGTCTGTGCCTGATGAACCAGCAGTTCCGCCTCTCGCTCTCAATACCCTGACGATAGCGTTGAGAGGCCATGACCGCGTTCTTGGACTGCTCGACGACCTCGGTCACCTGTGCGCGGCAGCGTTGCGAATCTTCTCTCAGTTCCCGGCTTCTTGCGACGGCTGTTTGTGTGTCGGGTGCGGATGCGTATGTTTTCATCTCGGCTTTCAGCGATCGAACAGGCTGAAAGTTCGCAAAGATTTGAAACACTTCTCGCAATCGCACAACCAGCAGGCGATTTGCATGCAATCAGAAGAGCCGGGTAGACGCGTCTGACCCCTCGGTGGCGTTCCTGTTCGCCCTGCTGCTCATCGCGCGGCTATCGGGTGGTCGCCGTTTGGAAGGCCAATGCCTGTCTGTCATCCGTCGGCGTCAGCCGGCCTAAGAAGTAGATGGACAGGCTGGCTTGCTGCTCCGGCTAGTTCACGAGCGCGACATCGTGCCGAACAAGCGCGTCAGCAGGTTGAGCCAGAAATTGTGCAACAGAGGCCGCGAAGCGTGGGCGATCGTCCAGGTCCGCCGTCACAGGAGGTCCTGATGGCCCTAGCAGCAACGATGAGGCGCACACGGACGCCGCCCGGAAAAGTGCTGGTCGTCCAGGCGATGCGGGGCACCCGCCCGACCCGACGCAGACGCAGCGCTAGCCTGGGCTTGAGCACGACCGCGGCTGCTCGGGCAAGGTGACAGACGAATGCTACCTTCCCGGCCGCCTAATGGCGTAGCGCGCCGAACTCGGCCAGGTCGAGGTTGCCTGAGACGCCTTTCCGAGCGCGCGACGCCGCAGGAAGCTGCGCCAACCGAGGATCAATTCCAGGTCGAAGGAGCCGAAGAACGCAATGACCGAATCCAGCACGACGGGAGACGAGCTCGCCGAGCCAGCGATGGAGGCTGACGCCCTCCGCCACGCGCAGGCTGTAGCCTACCAGCAGGAGGACTTCCTTGCCTGCTTTGCCGCAGGAGAGCGCTTGGCGATCGCCGATCCGGCTTACGGTCAGTCCTATGCTCACTTCATGCACACGGTGCTGCACACACTGGCGCGGACGGTAACGGACGTTCGTTTCCTTCAGGTTGGCGGGATGGACGGCAAACGGTTCGACCCGGTGTACGCGTTCGTGAAGCACTACCGCTGGTCCGGCGTGATCCTCGAGCCGCTGCCCGACCTGTTCGCTGCCTTGACAGCCAACTACGCGGACGCGCCGCAGGTGATGCTGGTGAACGCTGCGCTGATGCAAACCGACGGCACGCGCGAGATGACGCGCGTGAGCCGCGCAGCCTCCAGCTCGGGCAAGGTTCCGGACTGGGCCGAGGGCCTGGGGTCGTTCCATCCGGAACGCAACGCGCTGGGCGGCGTGGGGGTAGACGCAGACCTGCACATGGCGCTGATGCAACACTCCGTGCGCGAAGCGGTGTCGTGCCTGACGCTGGCCTCGGTGGCGGAGCGGTGCGGGCTCAAGCGGATAGACCTGCTGCAGGTGGACGCGGAAGGATGCGAGTTGAACGTGTTGCGGCAGGTTTTGGGCGAGGGTTACGCGCCGCGAGTCGTGCAGCTCGAGCATTGGGCCCTGCCCACCGGCGAACGTGATACGGTCGAAGCCATGTTGCGAGATGCGGGCTATCGTCTGCGTGTTGGCGAAGCGGATCTGCTCGCCATCGACGGTGTTTGGTCAGCGCAGGTGCAGGGCGGCGTCTAGGTCGCCAGACGGCGCACCTTGCAGGTTATGAGCGATGGAAGGCGACAGGCAAAGTAAGCGGTTCCTTTTTGAAAGAAAGAACCAAAAACTTTTGTTTCCTCGGGTGCGTGCTGCACAAAAGTCCTCGGCAGCATTAAAAGCGGGCCTTGCTTTTTGTTCCGACCCGAGGCGCCAACACTTACGTCATCCGCGTGAAACAACATGCGTCGTCAGCGAGATCCTTTCAAAAAAGAATCGCTTGCCCATCGCCCGTTCCAATCCCCGAGATCCAAGACGAGATGAGGCTTACTAGAACCCGTCTCAAACATTCCCCGGATCAAGCGCCGCCGCCCGCGCGCGCACGGCCGACGCAATACAATCAAGCACGCCCCGCACACGTGGAACATCACGGTTCTCGCGTTGCACGCCGAGCCAGATGTCGGCGGAGGGGACTGGGGCTTTTGTCGCGAGCAGTTTTAGGTCCGGCTCCCCATCGGCCTTGAAGCGCGGCAGCACTGCGAGTCCGCCGCCGCTGACGGCCGCGCGATGCTGCGTTTCGTAGCTGTCGCTGCGCAGGACCACGTCGCCCCGCCTGCCGCAGCCGGATAGCCAGGCGGCTTGTGCGGACAGCTCCCGGTCGTCGGCCAGAGTGATGAGCTGGTGTCCCGCGCAACCATCGTCGGTGTCGGGAAATCCGCACCTCTCGAGGTATCGGCTGCTCGCGTAAAATCCAAACGCCACCGAGCCCAACCTGCGCGCTACGAGTTCGTCACGCTCGAACGCGCGCAATTGCACCGTCACGTCCACGTTCTTGGCCGCGGACGTGTCCTCCGGCGCGATCGGATGCAGCTCGATCATGATAGTGGGGGACCGCACGTGCAACTCGGCGAAGCAACACGCCAGCAAGTGAGTGGTGACCAGTTGTGAGCCCATGACCCTGACCATGCCTGTTACGTGCGTTGCCTGTCGCTGAACTGTCCGTTGCAACGAGAGCGCCTCGCTTTCAACGCGCATCGCGTGCGCAAGGATCGCACCGCCGGCAAGCGTGAGGACGAAGCCGTCGGCATTGCGCTGGAACAAGCGAACGCCGATCGATTTTTCCAGGGATGCCAGCCGGCGTCCAACTGTGGATTGGGTTACGCGCAGGTCTTTCGCCGCCGCGGCAAGCGTACGGTTGCGGGCAGTCGAGAGGAAGTAGCGGAGGTCGTCCCAGTCCAGCATTGGTTCCCAAGAAAGTTCGCACGGGCCCGTGCAGGAAAGATGCTGGCCCGGGTAGTCCGACCATGTGCAGGTGCGCCCATGCAGGATCCTTGGGACGTAGCGATAGCCGACGCACGCTATTTTCGCCAGCGAACGGTCGTACCTCGCAGCTACCGCGGGGTGGATTAGCTGTGAAGCCGTCGACAAACGGCTTCGTTCATGCAGCCTCGGCGGCCGAGCGCATCCTGCGGTGCCGGTTGGTGGCGCACGGCACGGCGCGGCCGCACACTCAGTTGGGCACCTGCCACTTGCCGACATGCACGAGGCAGTTGGCGGCGGCCAGTCGGCACTCGATGGTGCAGCACGCGATGCTGTGCTCGCCGGTGGCCAACAGGCGGCACGCACCTGTCCATCTCGACGTGGCCCTCGTGCCGAAGGTCGTGTCGTGATGCCGGCGGACGGTCAGGTCCGCTCCTTGCAGCGGTCAATTCTTGCGAGCGTGACAGCGCTGGAGCCGTGGCAGGATTGCGCCCTCGTGTCACGGCGCCTTGCGGCCGTTGAGACGATACGGATCGCCGACATGCAACTTCACGGTCGGCAAACCGCTGTGAGGCTGTCGCGCGAGGCAGGGGATGTCGCGCGCGCAACCATCGGCCGCGTCGTCGAAGCAACCCGCAGGACGCGCCAGGAAGGCCGCGTCACGATCATCCCGGTCATCAGGAGGTGTTCGTGCGGAGCACCGCCTTTCTGGAAAGAACGACGTCCGGATCAGACACGTCCGGGTGGCTCACCGCGCCGGGAAAGGGTGCGACACCAGCAACCGGAAAGCGGCAGCCAGCAGTGTGCGAGCGGATGGCACCGTGACGCTGAACACCAACTTGCCAACACAGGCCCGATCAGCACGTCAGCAACCAGCCAAGTCAGCAGAAAGAGAGTTCCACGTCATGACAGACCAGACAATCGTTGCCGTCTACGACACGCCCGCCCACGCCGAGCTTGCCGTGCAGGACCTCCTGCAAGCTGGCATTCCAGAATCGGCCATCCATCGCCACGCCCAGGAAGGTAGTTACGCTGGCAGCTCGACCGCACCGTCGGCGCGCTCCGCCGACGGCACCGGCTTCTGGTCGAGCCTGTTCGGCGGCGAGCCGGACCACGACACCGCAGTCTACGACCGTAGCGTCACCAGCGGCTCCACTGCAGTGACCGTGAAGATTGGCGACGCTCACGCCGAAAAAGTCACGCAAATCCTCGAGCAGCACAATCCGATCGACATCGACGAGCGCGCGGACAGCTACGGCCTGTCGCAGACCACCACGACCACCAGCACGCCACTGGCAGGCGTCGCACCGGTTGCCGAGACGATGCCGAAGGCGGCGGCGGCGGCGTCGACGGACGGCGGCACCATTCAGCTTTCCGAGGAGACGCTGGCGGTCGGCAAGCGCGTGCTCAACCGCGGCACCACCCGCATCCGCCGCTTCGTCGTCGAAACGCCCGTCGAGGAGGAGGTCCGCCTGCGTGACGAACACGTTACGATCGAGCGTCATCCCGTCACCGACGTTCGCACCGTCTCGGATGCAGACTGGACCGACAAGACGATCGAGATGACCGAGTCTGCCGAGGAGGCAGTAGTGTCGAAAACCGCGCGGGTTAAGGAAGAGATCACCCTGCGCAAGGAAGCCACCGAACGTACCGAGACGGTACGCGACACTGTACGCCGCGAAGACGTGGAGATCACCAAACTACCCGGCGAGCCGGCCGGCACGACCTACGACACCACGACGGGCAAGACCAGCACCTGATACTGGCACCTTTCGGAAATTAGTGAAAAAGCCAGGCCTGTTTTTTTGAAAAAAGCAGCAAAAACTTTTTGTTCCTGCTGTCGCGGATTTTCCGTCGCCGCGTGTGCAGGAAACAAAAGCTTTTTGGTTCTTTTTTCCAAAAAAGAACCGCTTGCCTGGCCTATTGGCCGCCCAGACTGAACTAATCACCAAGACCGGCCCCCGGGCAGTCGAAGGAGACACCAATGTCAGCAACGAACTACAACGACCCGCTCGTCCGCCCGCCCGGCGTCGTCGAAACCACCACGACCTTGATCGGCGGCGGCGCGCATACGCACCGGCGCATATCCTGGGCGGCGATCTTCGGCGGCGTCATTCTGGTCGTGGCGGTGCAGTTGCTGCTCAGCATGCTGGGTGCAGGCATCGGGCTCGGCACCGTCAACACCAACGCCGGTTCCACGCCGGACGCCAGCAGCTTCGGCATCGGCGCCGGCGTCTGGTGGGTGGTCAGCAGCATCATTGCATTGGGCTTCGGCGGCTACGTGGCGGCCTGGCTGGCCGGCATAGAGCTGCGCTGGGACGGGCTGCTGCACGGCCTGGTCACTTGGGGCATCGCCACGCTGCTGACCATCTACCTGTTGTCGTCGGCAGTGGGCGGCATCATCGGCGGCGGCTTCTCGGCACTCGGCAGCGTAACCTCGGCCGCGGGTAGCGGCATCAAGGACGCGGCCCAGGCGGCCGGCGTGTCACCCAACATCGTGCAGCAGCAGGCGCAAAGCTACCTCAAGCCGGCCAACCCGGACCCGGCGAGCATGACGCCGCAGGACGCGCAGAAGGAGGTGGTCACCAACCTGGCGACCTACACCAAAGGCGGTCCGGACGCGCCGGCGGCCAAGCAGCGCATAATTGCCATCATGGCGGCGCAGCAGCACATCAGCACGGACGACGCTGCCAAGCAGTTCGACGCCAACGAAGCCAAGCTAAAACAGGCTCGCGATCAGGCCATCCAGACGGCAAAAAACGCCGCAGACCAGAGTGCCGCGGCAGCCTCGAAGACGGCGTTTGCCGGCTTCGGTGACCTGCTGCTGGGCGCCATCGCGGCGGCCATCGGCGGTGCCCTGGCGGTGCAACGCCGCATTCAGGTCTCGCAGCGGGCCGTCCGCTAGGGAGTTCCTGGCGCCAGGGGCTCGCAGCCGGACAAAACGCTCGCTCAAGGTAATATTCTGACGCGACTTCCTGCCTCCCTATCACGTTAGGGAAGTCGGCGAACGCTTCAGCCACGCACGCAAGCGGACGCAGGCCATAACGGCTTGCGTCCGTCTTCATCCTGAAAGGAAACGAACATGTCTATCATCGGCTGGCTCATCCTGGGCCTCATCGCTGGCTTCATTGGCAGCAAGATCGTCAACAAGAGCGGCGAGGGTCTGCTGCTCGACATCATCCTCGGCGTCGTGGGCGCCATGGTCGGCGGTTACCTATTCACCCTGGTGGGTGCGGCGCCGGTTACCGGGCTGAACATCTACAGCATGTTCGTGGCCGTCGTTGGCGCTATCGTCGTGCTGGTCCTCTACCACGCAGTCTTCGGCCGCCGCGCGCTTCGCTGATCCGGCAACGGCAATACAAGGAGACAGCACATGGGATTACTTGACCAAGTTATCGGAGGATTGATGGGGGGTGGCGCTGGCGGCGGCGCCTCCCCCATGGGTGGCGTGCTGGCCAGCCTGCTCGGCGGCGGCCTCAACCAGCAGGGCGGCATGGGCGGCGGCAGCATGCCAGGTGGCATGGGCGCCGGCGGGGTTGGCGGCCTAGTCTCGATGTTCGAGCAGGCTGGGCTTGGCCACATCGCGCAATCCTGGGTTGGCAACGGTCCGAACCAATCAGTCTCGCCGGACCAGTTGCAGTCCGTGCTGGGCCAGGATCGTGTTTCCAGCATGGCGAGCCAGTCCGGCATGCAGCCGCAGGACTTCCTCTCGCAACTCAGCCAGCATCTACCCAACGCGGTGAACGGCATGACGCCGAATGGAAAGGTGCCCGACGAAGGCACCGTGTCGGTCTAGCCCGATGCGCAGGCGCATCGCCGCGGTGCTGTGCGCCGGCGTTCTCACATTTTCCTGCGTGCCGGCCCGGGCAGACAACCCGATGGGCTATCGGCTGGTTACGCCGGAGGACGCTGCGTCGCTGCCGCATAACGGCGGTGCGCTCGGCATGGACATTGAGCGCGCGCAGCACATCACCGACGACGGGCTGGCGTTCGACATCATCCGCGTCAAGCAGGTGCGGCGCGGCTCGCCTGGCGCGCAAGCCGGCTTCAAAGAGGGCGACCAGATCATCGCCGTCGACGGCCGCGTGTTCGCAAGCCTGACAGCGTTCGCCGGCTACGTCGGCTCGCTGCCGCCGGGGAGCCAGATCAAGGTGGACTTGATCCCCGCCGGTGGCGGTCCGCAACAGGCGCAACGGCTGGTGGCGACCGTTGGCGCGGCAGGTCGGGCAGCCCCGGCAGGCCTGTCTACAGGCACCAAGATCGCCATCGGCGTGGGCGCTGCGGCCCTGTTCGGCTGCTATGAGCTCGGCTGCTTCTCTCATCAGACGCCGGCCGGCGCCCGCTCACAACAGATGCAGCCTCCGACCGGTGTGCCGCTGCAGAAGTAAGCAAAGTAAGCGGTTATTTTTAAAAAAAGAACCATAAAGTTTTTTGCCTTATAAGGCGCGTGTTGGAAAGACACACTACCTCAGCTGTCCGCGACAGCCGAAGCAAAAGCTTTTTGCTTCTTTTTCTCGAAAAAGAAGAGTCTCGCTTTTCCTCCTCGGGCGTGATCGCGAAGGCGTGGACTATGGTGCACCCCGACAAACCTATACGAGTGTGTTAAGCACACACTCATATCGAGCACGAGACATTGGCCACCAAGCAGAGTCCCACCGTTCAACCCGACCAAAGGGGCAAGGCGCTCACCGAGGAGCGTAACCGTAAGATGGCGGCTTCGGCCCATGCTTACGTCCGTGGCAGCACCGTCAGGTTCTACGAGTGGTTGCAGAACTCGGCGCGGCTGTCCCTGCCGGCAGGCCCCGACACCTGGATCTGCGGAGATTGCCACGTCGGCAACCTCGGTCCGGTTGCCAGCACGAAGGGTGCTCTTGCCATCCAGGTCCGTGACCTGGACCAGACCGTCATCGGCAACCCGGCGCACGACCTCGTTCGGCTGGCACTCTCGATGGCGATGGCCGCGCGCAGCTCGGACCTGCCAGGAGTCACCACTGCGTTGATGATCGAGCGTATGGTGCACGGCTACGAGACGGCTTTCGCACCCGAGGCACAGGGCGAGACCGTCGACAGCGAGGACGCCATGCCGAAGACCGTCCGCCTGGTGATGCGTGAGGCGGCCGGACGAAGCTGGAAGCACCTCGCCGACGAACGCATCGAAGGCGACGGCCCAGCCATACCGCTCGGCAAGCGGTTCTGGCCGCTGACAAGAGACGAGCGCAAGGGAGTGGACGCGCTGTTCGCCGAGGCGGAGGTCAGCCGCCTAGCGACGCTGTTGCGCTCCCGCGAGGACGATGCTCCGGTCCGGGTTTTGGACGCCGCCTACTGGCGCAAGGGCTGCAGCTCCCTCGGGCTGCTGCGGGTGGCGGTGCTCGTGGCGATCGGCAGCGGCAAGGCCGAGCGTCACTGCCTGATGGACGTCAAGGAGGCAATCGCCGCCGCGGCGCCCCACAGCACGAAGGACATGCCGCGTGACAACGCGCAGCGCGTCGTCGCCGGCGCCCGCGCCCTCTCGCCTTTCCTGGGCAGCCGGATGATCGCGTCCCGCCTGCTCGGCAAAGGTGTGTTCCTGCGGGAGCTGCTGCCGCAGGATCTGAAGCTCGAGATTGAGCACCTGACGCGTGAGGAGGCGATGGGCGTGGCTGAGTTCCTGGCCCACGTCGTGGGCCGGGGACACGCGCGCCAGCTGACGGCCGCGGACCGAAAGGCCTGGTCGGCCGACCTCAACCGGAACCGCTCTAAATCGCTAGATGCCCCGTCGTGGTTGTGGAACAGCGTTGTAGAACTGGTCGCCTCGCACGAAGGTGCCTACTTGGATCATTGCCGGCGCTGGGCATTGGATGATGCCGCTTAGCCGCCAGGGTACCCGCTATGTCGCCGACCATCCCGCCAATCGCCGCCACCACCAGCGACGGCTACACCATCAGGCCGGCGGCCGTCACGCACAGCCCGGACATGCCGAACAGGTTGGCGATCATCAGGTCTCGCGTGCGTCCCATCGCCAGGCCGGCCACGTTCACGCCGTTCTTCGCGAACCGCGTGTAGACGGCCAGGCCGAAGACGCAGAAGAACGTGTCTCCCACCTGAAGGTCGCGGCCAAAGATCAGTCCCAGCAGCGGGTTGCCAGCGAGACAGACGACGACGGCACTCGCCACTGCCGCCAGCGAGACGCCCAAGGTGACCCGTTGAAACATGCGTGGAAAACGCGACGGGCGCAGCGTGCCAGCACGCCGACAGGCGTGGCTGGAAGACGGACACCAAGGCGCGCAGCAGCAGCGAGCTCGGCAGGTAGAACAGCATGACCGTCAGGCTGTAACGCCCCAGCTGCGCCAGGCCGAGGAACGAGCCCACCAGCACCGGTCGAGCTGCGCCATGGCTGCCAGGGCCAGGCCGTTGACCATTAGCGGCACGCCGAACCGCAGCGCCCGTTGCAGCGGCACGGCAGCCAGCGACAGCCGGTAGGGCACCGCGGCGAGCGCGTGGGTGGCGGCGACCATGGCGAGCGCCTGTGCGCTCAGGCGCCAGACGACAGCGCGGTGGTCGTGCAGGACCCAGATCGCCGCACAGACTGCGCCGAGGCCGGCGACGCTGGACACTACGCTCGCGGCCGCCCAGGGGCCGAAGCGGTGCCCGCGCTGCACCTGTTCCGGCCACAGGATGCTCCAGGCCGCGCAGCAGGGGAACCACTGCGAGCCAGGCATAGGCGCCGGCCTCGCCGGGCGCGTGCAGCACGGACGCCGTGATGGGGGCGAGCAGCAGGATCAACCCGGCGTTGAGCACGCCGCGCCCCAGCGTCAGCGTGTGTGCTATCGCCAGCGCAGTGGCGGTGTCGCCATCCTTTGCCTGCACCAGGTAGCGGTCCGCCCCGATGCCGGTGCCCATGTCCACCAAGGCCAGCAGGATCGCCATGGACGCGGCAAGGCCGAATTCTGCGGGCGCCAGGCTGCGCGCCAGGACTATGGAGCGGCCGAACTGTGGGCCGTACTCCAACGCCAGCGAGGCGACCATCACGGCTGCGTTGCGGGCGGCCCAATGGCCGGCAAGACGGTCCAGTGCGGCGGCGGCCTCGCCCCCTGCCCGGCGATCAAGCGGCAATTTTGGTCCTGTACGTGTAGAGGTCGCGGGTGTAACCGAGCTGGTCGGTTTGCGGCGCCTTGTTGATGACGACGCCGTAGAGCGGTGTCCCGGCCGCGCGCAGCATCTGCACCGCGTGGCCGATCGTGTCACGCGTCGTGGCGCGCCAGGCGCAGACCAGAAGCGTGATGTCGGCCAGGTCTATGATGAGGATGGCGTCCGCGACCGCCAGCACCGGCGGGCTGTCCAGCACGACCAACTCGTAACGGCTGCGCAAGGTAGCGATCAGCGCGGCCATGCCGGTGCCCCCGACAGCCTCCGCACCAGAGTGCGACGCGATGCCCGCGGACAGGATGTCCAAAGCCACCGTGGCGGATTGCCGAGGCAAACCTGTCCTACGACCTCGTGCACTCGAATTCGGTGATCGAGCACGTGGGGAGCTGGGACGACATGCGATCCATGGCGGCGGAGGTGCGGCGGCTGGCGTCAGGCTACTTCGTCCAGACGCCGTATTTCTGGTTTCCGATCGAGCCGCATTGCACAACCGCCTTCTTCCACTGGCTGCCGCAATCCGTCCGGGTTTCCATGCTGATGCGCAAAGCGCGCGAAAACTGGGGTATGGCTCCCGATGTGAGCACCGCAATGAGCCAGGTGCAAAGCGCCACGCTGCTGGACCGACGGATGATGTCCGCGCTGTTCCCCGACGCGCTCATCCAAAATGAGCGGTTTGCCGGCCTGGTGAAGTCGCTGATCGCCACGCGGCCGTGGCAACCACATCAGGACAGGGCGTAGCCTGCGCGTGCAAGCCGCTCAGCCCGGAAGCGGCAGTTTGGCAGTGCGGCTGGAGAACAGGACGCCTTTCTTCAACCGCAGCGCCGGCTGCTCGATGAACCGCCACGACGCGAACGCGCACAGAAGCGCCGCTGGCGTGGCGACCATCACGCTGGCAGCCCAACCGCCTGTTGGCCCAGCACACGCGTGGTGATCTGCTGATTGGGAAAGCGTAGATGTAGAGGCCGTAGGACACGTCGCCGTACCGTGCGAGGCGGGGAAGCCGAATTCGGCTCGACCGTGCCAGGGCCAGAATCGGATAAGGCGCCAGCACGCAGGCCAGGACCACGTAGTGCGACGTCAACAGCGACAGACACCACCCGACCGCACACAGGGCCGCCAACCATGGCCGTGTCTGCCTGGCGGTGATCTGTATCAGCGCGCCGGCGAAGAACGCACAGGCCAGTGGCGGCCGCACGTCTGCGGGCCAATGCAGGCAGGCTGCTAATGCAGCCGCATAAACTGCCAGCACCGGTCCCGCGCGCAGAAGCCTGCAGACCCCGAGCAACAAAACCAGCCCGTAGCAGGCAACTTCGTAACGCAGGGTCCAGAGCGGACCATCCATGACGAGGGGAAGGGATTGCCTGCGGATACCCCGGGTAGATTCTCGGTGTGCAGGAAGACCATGTTGCGCGCCACGAACACATTGAGTTCAGGCGACGCCAGGTATCGACCGACCGACTCGCTGAAGACAAGCGGGCCTACGACGAAGGCCAGCACGGCAAGCAGAAACCACAGCGCCGGCAGTATGCGCAGCGCACGGAAAGCGACGAACGCGGCCGGCGAACGTGCCCGCAGGAAGCTCGATGTGACGAGGGCGCCGGACATCACGAAGAAGACCGTGACTGCGATCGATCCCCCGGTCGTTTGACCGGCGCTCAGCATGGCGACAGGTTCGGCGCGATCCGTACCGTCGGTCAGCGGCACGGCGTGTGACAGAAGCACTGCCATTGCGGCGAGGATGCGCAAGGTATCAAAATTGTTTCGCCGCTCGGCTGTCAAATCCACGTCTCGCTCCTTGTGCCCGCAAGAGGCAGGCCATTGATACAACCGGCGCAACTCTGGTCACGCAACGGCGACTTCCGGCTGTTCTGTCTTCTGCCGACACGAAGAAATTCAAACGCTCAGGTAAGTATCACGGGCGTTTTCAAGTAGGCGCTTACGCTGCGCAAGGCTTGCGAAATGAGAGGTGGTCGAACGACCGCTCGCCGCCAGAACAAACGTTAGTCCCGCTACCGAGCGCAACGAGATATGAACTACGGAGAAGTTGAGCGACGGGTTTGGACCGCGGCGCGCTCGCCGCCCCGGAACGCTGAAGCTTTTGGGCAGTCGATCCGGATTTTCTTCGAGAACGGCCTGGATGCCGGCAAGCGGACCAGGGCAGTGTCGGAACACCGGAGCATGTTGTTGACGTCGCCAACTACACAGCTTTGCGCGACGTTTCGCTCTCTGAAGTCCGGCAAGGCAAAGCCTGCCTTTTTGAAACAAAGCAGCAAAAAACTTTTGGGCCAGCTGTCGCGGTATTTGTCTGCAGCGCGCGCCCTGGGAAACAAAGTTTTTTGGTTCTTTTTTCAAAAAAGAACCGCTTGCTTTCTTAGTATGTCAGATGACCCACGCGATGCCCGCCGCCGGACTTGAACCGGCACGCCCGAAAGCTGCGGATTTTAAGTCCGCTGCGTCTACCATTCCGCCAGGCGGGCAGAAGGCCGCACCCTGCCAACGCGCCCACTGCCATGTCCAGCCCGGTTGCGCTACATACTAGGCAGAGCGCTGCAGTCACGCCCGCCCTGCACCGCGCCTAGCCTGGACACCGTATGTATCGCGCGCCGGCCATTCCCCAGCCAAGCCAGCCCGCGGAGAGGCCCTGGCGCGTGCCGCCCGCAAAACGCCCTCGCAGGCTGCGCATGCCCTGGCGGGCGCTGCGCCTGGCGCTGATTGCCGCCATATGGCTGGGCGTGGCCGGCGCAATCGTGCTGGTCTGGTTCGCCCGCGACCTGCCGCGGCCGCAGGACGCACTCCTCGCCATGCGCCGCCCCAGCCTGGTCCTGCAGGACCGAAACGGCGCGACCATCGCCACCTACGGCGACGTCTTCGGCGAGGCGCTGCGCCTGCCGGATCTGCCGCGTTACCTGCCGCAAGCCGCCGTGGCGGTGGAGGACCGCCGCTTCTGGGAGCATGGCGCCCTGGATCCGTGGGGCCTGCTGCGCGCCTTCGCGATCGACCTCCGCGCCGGCCGCGTGGTGCAGGGTGGCTCCACCATCACCCAGCAGGTGGCCAAGACCTTGTTCCTCAGCAACGCGCGCACGCTGCGCCGCAAGGTGCAGGAGGCGCTGCTGACAATCTGGCTCACCCGCCACTTCAGCAAGGCCGAGATCCTGGAGATCTGGCTGAACCGGGTCTACCTCGGCTCCGGCGCCTGGGGGGTGGACGCCGCAGCGCACCTGTATTTCGGCGTCTCCGCACGCCACCTCTCGCTGTGGCAATCGGCCGTGATCGCCGGCCTGCCGCGAGCACCCTCCCGCTTCAACCCGCGCGCCGACCCCGCCGCAGCCGCCGCCCGCGCCCGCGAGGTGCTCGCCGCAATGGTGCACACCGGCGACATCACCGCAGAGGCCGCCGCAGACGCGCAGGCGCAGATACGCTTCGCCCGCCCGCAAGGCGGCGGCTGGTTTGCCGACTGGGCCGCCTTACAAGCCGAAAAGCTGGTTCCGCCGGGTGCGGACGCGGTGCTGCGGGCCACGTTGGACAGTCGGCTGCAGACGCTCGCCGAGACCCGGCTTGCCGCGCTACTGGACGGTCCCGGCCACCGCGCCGCCGCCAGCCAGGGCGCCGTGGTCGTGCTGGACTCGGCCAGCGGCGCCGTGCGCGCCCTGGTCGGCGGGCGCACCTACGGCGCCGGCGCCTACGACCGGGCAACGCTGGCGCGGCGGCAGCCCGGATCCTCCTTCAAGCCGTTCGTCTGGCTCGCCGCACTCGAGCACGGTATGCGCCCGGACGACACCGTGCTGGACGCACCCTTGCGCATCGGCAACTGGAGCCCGCAGGATTTCGAACCTGGCTGGCGCGGCGAAGTGACCCTGCAGCAAGCCTTGGCCCTAAGCCTGAACACTGCCAGCGTGCGGCTGATGCAGGATTCTGGCGGTCCGCCCGCAGTGGCCAGCGCCGCCCACCGGCTCGGCATCGCCGACAAGCTGCCCGAGGTGCCGGCGCTCGCACTCGGCACCGGCGAGGTCGGCCTTTTGGAGATGACCACCGCCTACGCCACCTTCTTCAACGGCGGCAAACGCGTCACCCCGCACGGCATCGAGGGCGCTACCATCGACCGCACGCCGACCGCCCTGCCCGCGCCCGACATTCGCGCCGTGGTGAACCCGGACATCGCCGAGATGATGGCACGCATGATGGCCGCGGTGGTGTGCTGCGGCACCGGACGGGCTGCGGCGCTGCCGGGGCAGACGGTGGCTGGCAAGACGGGAACCACACAGGACAACCGCGACGCGTGGTTCATCGGCGCGGTGGACGGGCGGGTCGTCGGCGTGTGGATCGGCAACGATGACGACACGCCGATGCGCGGGGTGATGGGGGGCGGGTTGCCGGCAGTGCTGTTCAGGCAAATCGTAGACGGAGTGAGGTAAGCTTCTTCGAGAAAAGACGCAAAGCTGTTGCGAGCGCTGTCGCGGTATCTCCGAAATCGGGTTGCCAGGAGACAAAAGCTTTTTGGTGCTTTTCTTCAAAAAAGAGCTGCCTGGTTCTTACGCTACGTCCTTCTCGAACCTTCCCGCCTGCTTGCCCGCATGCACCTCCGCACGAAGCCTCTCGATCAGCGCGTGCAGATCCTTGATCGCCCTGTTCTGTTCGGCCACGCTCAACGGCAGCAGCGCCGCGTCGCGCAGGAACGGCAGCACCGCGCGCTCGCACCCCAGCACGGTGGCTGCCTGCTCGATCAGCTTCGCATCAAAACGATCGGACGTGGCGCCGATCTGGCGGAACATCTCGGCAGCCAGCTCCGGCACCGGCTCCGCCGCACCCAGCGCGTCGTGGCGCAAACCCTCGTCGACCACAGACACGAGCTCGGCCCGCGGCGGCAGGCCAACCGCCTGCGCCAGCCGCGCGATGCTGGCCTCGGGTGCGGTGAACCAATCCTCGTAGCGCACCACGCAGACGCGCGCGCGACCCACCCCGGCCACCGCTTGCGCGTTGTAGACCAGCCAGCGATAGGCGGCCTGGTCGCCGGCCAGGCGGTCGCGCGCGGTGATGCTGCGGGCCACCTGCGCGGGGTCGCGCACACAGAAGACGTAGACGGGCTCGGCGCCCAGCCTGTCGAGCAAGGTCGGCCACATCGGCAGCAGGCGTGCGGTGCGCGGGTCTTTGAAGCCGAACAGCCGGTCCGCGGACATGGTCTTTTCGACATAGGTCGCGATCGTCTCGCTGATCGGCGCCACGCGCGGGTCGGTCCACCATTGGTCCGGCAGCGCCAAATGATGGGTCGGCGCGTTCCAGGCGCGGCCGAACAGGGCGAGCACCTCGTCGTGCAGGTCGTTGATGCGCGGGCGTTCCCAGTGGCCGCGCGCGTTCTCCGCACTCAGCCACTGCGCCTCGGCCATGTCCACGCCGAGTTCCTGCAGCATGTTGGCGCACAGCGAGGTGCCGCTTCGGTGCATGCCGAGCACCATGACGATGCGGCGCCGCGGTGGCACCGTCACTGTCTTCGCGCGTATCGCCAAGGCTCAGCGGCGCTCCAGGTCCCGGAACGCGCGGCGCAGGTCGCTCTCCTGCAGGCTCGCGCGCTCCAAGTCGGCCAGCCGGGCGTCCAGCGCGCTGAACCGGTCCCGCACGACGCCGGGCGGCGGGGACTCGGTGCTGAATTCGTCGGGCGCCGAGCCCACGCGGGTGCGGCCGCACAGCAGCTTGGCGAGCACCACGTAGGCGATTACCGCGAGCAGCCAGTGCATCAGGCCGAACATCAGGAACGCGGCGCGCGGCATCCAGGCCGGAACGCCGGCGCGCTCCGCGATGCGCGCGCAGACGCCCTTGATCAATCCTGTGTCCCGCACAGCGTAGTCCTGCAGGCGTGACTGCCAGCTCGGCTGCCGCTCGGACCGCATCGACGTACTCATCGCACCCCTCCCCTACGCCAGCCCGGCACCTCGGTGTCCAGCACCGCTTCCAGATAACCGATGCGTTCTTCCATCTTTCGTGCCGTCGCCCATAGCTCGCGCATCGCCGGCTGATCCGCAGGTGCTGCCGCTTGCAATGCGCGTGCCTTGCTGCGGTAATGCAGAAAAATCGGCAGCGCCACGCAGATCAGCAACGCGGCCACCACGATCACCATCGCAGTGAAGTCGCTGACGTGGTCGTGGGGCTGCAGCACCGCCAATCTTGCCAACTCGTTCAACGAATCCATGCTCGGGATTGGCGAAATCGGCGGCACGGGCGGGATCGTGAAGGTCGACATGATGAGCTCGCTTCACCCTTCCGTCTTGGTGTCCGTCTTGGCTTGCATCCGGTTGCCCAGACGCGCCTTGAGCGCCTCCAGCTCGTCGTTCATGCCGGCGTCGGCAGCAAGCGTCGCCAGCTCGTCTTCCAAGGTCGGCTGGCGATTAGGTGCCCGGCCGAGGTCGTAAGCTTCCACGCGTCCCTCCATGTGGTCGAGCTGACGCTCAGCCGTCTCGAAGCGCAGGAACGCATCGTTGATGCGCTCGTCGTGCAGCTTCTCGCGCACCTTGATGCGGTTGCCGGCCGTCGCTCGCCGCTGGGCGAAGCTCGCCTCGCGCGCCTTGGCGTCGGCCAGCTTGGTCTGCAGCTTGGTGATGTCCTCGTTCTGCTGGGCCAGGGCTGCCACCAGCTGGGCCACCTGCTTCTCCACCGACGCACGTGCCTGGGCGCGGTGGCTGCGGGCGAGCAGGGCGCCACGGGCGAGGTCTTCGCGGCCGCGGGTCAGCGCCAGCTCGGCCTTCTCCTGCCAGTCCTCTTCCTCGCGCTTGAGCGCCTCCAGCCGGCGCTCCATCTCGCGTCGCTCGGCGATGCTGCGCACGGCCGAGGAGCGCACCTCGACCAGTGTGTCCTCCATCTCCTGGATGATCAGGCGGATGATCTTCTCCGGGTCCTCGGCACTGGCCAGCAGGGCGTTGAGGTTGGAGTTCACGATGTCAGCAAGGCGGGAAAAGATGCCCATGGCCGGGTTCCTTGAGTAGACGCGATGATGCCGCAATCAGACGTAGACGAACAGGTAGGCCAGCGCGCCGAACGGGATGGCGGCCAGCGCCAGGCGGGAGGCGGCACCGACCACGGCGGCGAGGCGCGGCGCCTGCTCGTGGCGAGCCTGAAGCTCGGCCAGGTGGCCGGCGAAGGACTTGCGCGGCGAACGCTCGGCGGCGTAGCTGGCGAAGCTGTGGGTGTTCATGCTGATCGTCGTCATGGCGGTATCTCCTGTTGATCGGTCGGCCTCGGTGGCCTGTCCTCATGATTGCAGGCGCCGTGCCAACCCTTTAAGCGCTTGCAAACAAACGATTTTCTGATCTCCTTGCGAGGAGGGCGGCGGCCGGGATAGGGTGCTAAGGCCAGATGTTGGCAAATGGAGCCAGGCCTTGGCGCGAGCGGCAAATTCGACCGAACTTCCCACGCCGATCGGCCAGTCGCCCGCGTTCCTGGACATGCTGGCGCACATCTCTCAGGCCGCGCCGCTGAACCGCCCGGTGCTGGTGATCGGCGAGCGCGGCACCGGCAAGGAGCTCGTCGCCGGCCGCCTGGCCCTGCTCTCGCCGCGCTGGTCGGCACCGCTGATCAAGCTGAACTGCGGCGCGCTGCCGGACGCGCTGCTCGATTCGGAGCTGTTCGGCCACGAGGCCGGCAGCTTCACCGGCGCACAGCGCCGCCGGCCCGGCCGCTTCGAGCTGGCAGACCGCGGCACCATCTTCCTCGACGAGATCGCCACCGCGTCGCAGGCAGTGCAGGAGAAGCTGCTGCGGGTGATCGAATATGGCAGCTTCGAGCGCGTCGGCGGCAGCGAGACCCTGCACGTGGACGTGCGCGTGGTGGCCGCCACCAACGTGCACCTGCCGGAGCTGGCTGCAGCCGGCAAGTTCCGCGCCGACCTGCTGGACCGCCTGGCTTTCGACGTGGTGACTGTGCCGCCGCTGCGCGCCCGCCGCGACGACATCGCCGTGCTCGCCGAACATTTCGCCACCCGCATGACCAGCGAGATGGGACGCGACTTCTTCGCCGGCTTCACCGACCGCGCGATGGACACGCTGATGCGCCACAGCTGGCCCGGCAACGTGCGCGAACTGCGCAACACCGTCGAACGCAGCGTCTACCGCATGGCAGATCCGGAGAAGAAGTTAAGCCAGGTGATCCTGGACCCGTTCGCCTCGAGCTACGCACCGGCCGCCTCGCGCCACGTAGGGCCCGAGCCCGCGAACCCCGGCACGCTGCCGCAGCCGACACTCGTCACCGTTGAGCCTGCAGCGGCCGCCGGCGGGTTCGAAGCGGCGACGCGCGCCTACGAGGCGAGGCTGCTGCAGTCGGCGCTGGAGGCGTGCCGGTTCAACCAGGCCGAAGCGGCGCGACAATTAGGGCTGAGCTACTACCAGTTCCGGCATCATCTTCGGGTGCACGGGATGCTCGGGGACGGGAAGAAGAAGTCGGCCGCCTGAAGAAAGCAGTTCTTTTTTGTTGAAAACCAGAACCGAAACACTTTTGTCTCTGGTGGGCGCGCCGTGTGGAAGCGTGGTGACCTGTCCGACAGCGGCGTCGACACCTCTCAAGAAATGACCGCGACAGCGGAAATAAGCTTTTTGGTTCTTTTTTTCAAAAAAGAACTGCTTTCCTGCTTGCCATGACCGAAGACGGCTTCCGGCAGCTCGCCCTGGCACTTCCCGAAGCGCAGGAGGGCGCGCACATGAACCACCCCGACTTCCGCGTGCGGGGCGGAGTGTTCGCCACCCTCTGGCAGGCGCGCGGCGTGGTGGTGCTCACCCCTGAGCAGCAGGCCATGCTGGTCGCTGCCGAGCCAACGATGTTCGCGCCGGTGCCGGGCGGCTGGGGACGCAACGGTGCGACCAACGTGATGCTGGCCGACGCCGATCCGGCCAGCGTCCGCAGCGCGCTCATGATGGCGTGGCGGCACAAGGCGACGTGCTCGCTCGCCTCACCGCCTTGAGCGTGCCTGGGTCGGCGCCGGCGGCGCTTGAAGACCCCTATCCTTTGGTCTAGCACCCGCGGCAATCCCACCCCCACCGCAAGGACCACTATGGCCCGCAACAAGATCGCGCTGATCGGCGCCGGCAACATCGGCGGCACGCTCGCCCACCTGGTCGGACTCAAGGAGCTGGGCGACGTCGTCCTGTTCGACGTGTTCGGCGGGGTCGCCGCCGGCAAGGCGCTGGACCTGATGCAGTCCGGCAGCGTCGACCTGTTCGACAGCCACATGACCGGCGGCAGCGACTACGCCGCCATCGCAGGCTCGGACGTGGTGATCGTCACCGCGGGCTTCCCCCGCATGCCCGGCATGAGCCGCGACGACCTGCTGGCCAAGAACGCCGGCGTGATCAACCAGGTGGCCGACGGCATCAAGGCGCACTGCCCGGACGCGTTCGTCATCGTCATCACCAACCCGCTGGACGTGATGGTCTGGCAGCTCCAGCAGCGCAGCGGCCTGCCCGCCAACAAGGTCGTCGGCATGGCCGGCGTGCTGGACAGCGCCCGCTTCAAGCTGTTCCTCGCCCACGAGTTCAACGTCAGCGTGGAGGACGTGACCGCCTTCGTCCTGGGCGGCCACGGGGACACCATGGTGCCGCTGACCCGCTACTCCACGGTGGCCGGCATCCCCATCCCCGACCTGATCGAGATGGGCTGGACGACGCAGGACAAGATCGACGCGATCTGCTCGCGGACGGCCAATGGCGGCGGCGAGATAGTCAAGCTGCTGGAGAAGGGCAGCGCGTTCTACGCGCCTGCGGCGTCGGCCATCGCGATGGCGGAAAGCTACCTGCTGGACAAGAAGCGGGTGTTGCCGTGCGCGGCGCTGCTTTCCGGCCAGTATGGTTTGCACGACCTGTATATAGGCGTGCCGGTGGTGATCGGCGCCGGCGGTGTGGAGCGCATCGTCGAGATCAAGCTGGACAGCGCAGAGCAGGCGGCGTTCGACAAGAGCTGCGACGCGGTGCGCAAGCTGATCGAGGATTTCAAGAAGATAGAAGCGAAGTAAGCCTTCTTTTCTGAAGAAAAGAAGCAAAAGACTTTTGCTTCCGCTGTCGCGGTTTTATCCGGCGAGCGCACGACAGCGTAGACAAAAGTTTTTTCGTTCTTTTTTTCAAAAAAGAACTGCTTTCTTTCTTGGGGTGCATCAAGATGAACATCCACGAATACCAGGCCAAAGAGCTGCTCCGCGGCTACGGCGTCAGCGTGCTGCAGGGCTTCGCCGCCTGGACGCCCGAGGAGGCTGCCGAAGCCGCCGCCAAGCTCCCCGGTCCGGTCTACGTGGTGAAAAGCCAGATCCACGCCGGCGGCCGCGGTGCCGGCCACTTCAAGGACGATCCCCAGGGCAAGGGCGGCGTCCGGCTGGCCCGCTCGGCCGAGGAGGTGCGGGCGGCCGCCGAGGCGATGATCGGCCACACGCTGGTCACCAAGCAGACCGGCCCCGGCGGCCGCGACGTCCGCCGCGTCTACGTCGAGGCCGGCTGCGACATCGAGCGCGAGTTATACCTGTCGTTGCTGATCGACCGTGACACCTCGCGCGTGCTGGTGATGGCCAGCACGGAGGGCGGCATGGAGGTCGAGGAGGTGGCCGCGCACACGCCGGAGAAGATCCTGCGCGTGGCGGTGGACCCGGCCACCGGCATCTTCCCCTATCACGCCCGCAAGCTCGCCTTCGGCCTGGGGCTGGCCGGCAAGCAGACCGGCGCCTTCGCCCGCTTCGTGGACGCGATGTATAAGGCGTTCGTTGCACTGGATTGCGCGGTCGTCGAGGTCAACCCGCTGGTGGTGACCAAATCCGGCGACGTGGTGGCGTTGGACGCCAAGGTCAGCTTCGACGACAACGCGCTTTATCGCCACAGCGAGCTGGCCGCCCTGCGCGACGAGGCGGAGGAGGACCCCAAAGAGCTCGAGGCAGCGCGCTTCGACCTCAACTACGTGGCACTCGACGGCGTGATCGGCTGCATGGTCAACGGCGCCGGCCTGGCGATGGCGACGATGGACATCATCAAGCTCTACGGCTCCTCGCCGGCGAACTTCCTCGACGTCGGCGGCGGCGCCACGCGGGAGAAGGTGACGGCGGCGTTCAAGATCATCCTGTCCGACCCGAACGTGGAGGGCATCCTGGTCAACATATTCGGCGGCATCATGCGCTGTGACGTCATCGCCGAGGGCGTGGTGGCCGCCGCCCGCGAGGTGAGCCTGTCGGTGCCGCTGGTGGTGCGGCTGGAGGGCACCAACGTGGCGCTCGGCAAGGACATCCTGGCGCGCTCCGGCCTGCCGATCATCTCGGCCGACAACCTGGCCGACGCCGCCCAGAAGATCGTCAGCGCCGTGAAGGAGAGCAACTGATGGCCGTCCTGGTCGACAAGCAGACCACCGTCATCACCCAGGGGTTCACCGGCGCGCAGGGCACCTTCCACTCCGAGCAGGCGATCGCCTACGGCACCAAGGTGGTCGGCGGCGTCACCCCGGGCAAAGGCGGCACCACCCACCTGGACCTGCCGGTGTTCGACACGGTGGCCGAGGCCCGCCAGGCCACGGGCGCCACGGCGACCGCCATCTACGTGCCGCCGCCGTTCGCCGCCGACGCCATTCTCGAGGCCATCGAGGCCGGCATGGAGCTGATCGTGACCATCACCGAGGGCATCCCGGTGCTGGACATGGTGCGGGTCAAGCGTGCGCTGTCAGGCACGAAGTCGGTGCTGGTCGGGCCCAACTGCCCGGGCGTGATCACGCCGGACGCCTGCAAGATCGGCATCATGCCCGGCCACATCCACCGCCGCGGCAAGGTGGGCATCGTCAGCCGCTCCGGCACGCTGACCTACGAGGCGGTGGCGCAGACCACGGCTGCGGGGCTCGGCCAGTCCACCTGCGTGGGCATCGGTGGCGACCCGGTAAAGGGGCTCGACTTCATCGAGGTGCTGGAGATGTTCCTGGCCGACCCGGAAACCGAAAGCATCATCATGATCGGCGAGATCGGCGGTGCCAGCGAGATCCACGCGGCCGAGTTCCTGGCGCGCGAGAAGTCGGCCAAGCCGGTGGTGGGCTTCATTGCCGGCAGCACGGCGCCGCCGGGGCGGCGCATGGGGCACGCGGGTGCCGTGATCAGCGGGGGGCGCGACACCGCGGCGGCAAAGTTCGAGGCGATGCGCAGCGCGGGGATCCACGTGGCGGAGAGCCCTTCGGCGCTGGGGAGCACGATGGTCAAGGCGCTAAAAAGATAAGCAAGCGCTTCTTTCGAGAAAAAGAAGCAAAGAGCTTTTGCTTCCACTGTCGCAGTGTCGCCGGAAGCCCACGCGACGGGCGGACGCGAAAGTTTTTTGGTTCCTGTTTTCAAAAAAGCACCGCTTTCTTCAGCCATGTCCCTGACACAGTGCTGCCGCTTCCTCAAAAGCCACAGCCTGCACCCATTTTTGCCACACCAGGCGCGCTAGACTGACGCCGCTCGAGATCTACAGGAGACCACGGCCGATGCCCGGCGCCGACATGTTCGCCACCGCCCTCAACGGCGGCAACGCTGCCTTCATTGCCTCGCTCTACGCAAAGTGGGTCGAGGCGCCGGGCTCGGTAGACGAGAGCTTCGCCGACCTGTTCGCCTCGCTGAACGACGAGGTTCGATCCGTGCTGACCGACGCCACTGGCGCGTCCTGGGCGCCGCGCCCCGCCGGCTTCGACGACCCGCAACCCGTCTCAGCCCTACCGGAACGGCGCACCAGCACCGAAGCTTCCATCCGTGCGGCGGTGCTGGACAGCATACGCGCGCTGATGATGATCCGCGTCTACCGCGTGCGCGGCCACCTCGAAGCCCAGCTCGACCCGCTCGGCCTGCAGAAGCCGAAGGCACACCCGGAGCTCGACCCGCGCAGCTACGGCTTCACGGATGCCGACTGGGACCGGCCGATCTTCATCGACCGCGTGCTGGGCCGAGAGACGGCCACGCTGCGCGAGATCATGGACATCCTGCGCCGCTCCTATTGCGGGCCGGTCGGCGTAGAGTTCATGCACATCCAGGACCCGACGCAAAAGGCCTGGATACAGCGCCGCATCGAGGGCGCGCCGTGGCTCTCCGCCTTCGACGCCGCCGCCAAGCGCACCATCCTCAGCCAGCTGACCGACGCCGAGGGCTTCGAGGCGTTCTGCCAGAAGCGCTACGTCGGCACCAAGCGCTTCGGGCTGGAAGGCGGCGAGGTCACCATCCCGGCGCTGCACGCGATGATCGAGAGCGTGGTGGCCGCCGGCACGCGCGAGATCGTCATCGGCATGCCGCATCGCGGCCGGCTGAACACGCTGGTCAACATCGTCAAGAAGCCGTTGACCGCGCTGTTTTCCGAGTTTGCCGGCGCCAGCTTCAAGCCGGACGACGTGCAGGGCTCCGGCGACGTGAAGTACCACCTCGGCACGTCCACCGACGTCGAGATTGCCGGCCAGATGGTGCACCTCTCGCTGCAGCCGAACCCCTCCCACCTCGAGGCGGTGGACCCTGTGGTGGTGGGCAAGGTGCGCGCGCGCCAGGACCTGGCCGGCGACACCGACACGCGGCGCAGCGTGATGGGCATCTTGCTGCACGGCGACGCGGCTTTCGCCGGCCAGGGCCTGGTTTACGAGACGCTGGCGATGAGCCAGTTGTTTGGCTACCGTACCGGCGGCACCATACACGTGGTGGTCAACAACCAGATCGGCTTCACCACCCTGCCCGCCCACGCGTATTCGGGGCTGTATTGCACTGACATCGCGAAATCGATCCAGGTGCCGATCATCCACGTCAACGGCGACGAGCCGGAAGCGGTGGTGTTTGCCTCGCGCATGGCGGCCGAGTTTCGCCAGCAATTCGCCACCGACTTCGTGCTCGACATCGTCTGCTACCGCCGCCACGGCCACAACGAGACCGACGAGCCGGCCTTCACTCAGCCGATCATGTACCGCGCGATCAAGGACCGGCCGACGACGCGCGCGCTCTACGCACGTCGCCTCGCGGGCGAGGGCGTGCTGGGGGCCGACGACGCGCAAGCGATGTGGGACGCCCTGTTCCAGCGTTACGACGAGGCGCACCAGGCCGCGCAGTCCTACCGCGTGAACAAGGCGGACTGGCTGGAAGGCAACTGGCGCGGCCTGAAGACCGACGAGGCGCAGGACGAGACCGAGCAGGCCACTGCGGTGCGCGAGAGCGAGCTGCATGAGGTTGGCATGGCTCTGGCGGCGGTGCCGGCCAACTTCGATCTCAACCCCAAGATCGCCCGCCAGCTCGACGCCAAGCGCGCGATGATCGAGACCGGCGAGGGTGTCGACTGGGCGACGGCCGAGGCGCTGGCGTTTGGCTCGCTGCTGCTGGAGGGGCACCACGTGCGGCTGTCCGGCGAGGACTGCCAGCGCGGCACGTTCAGCCAGCGCCACGCGGTGCTGATCGACCAGACCAACCAGAACGAATACGTGCCGCTGAACAACATCCGGCCGCGGCAGGCGCGTTTCGAGGTGTTCAACTCGCTGCTCTCGGAAGCCGGCGTGCTTGGCTTCGAATACGGCTACTCGCTGGCCGACCCTTGGACGCTGGTGCTGTGGGAGGCGCAGTTCGGCGACTTCGCCAACGGCGCGCAGGTGATCATCGACCAGTTCCTGGCCAGCGGAGAGACCAAGTGGCTGCGCATGTCCGGGCTGACCCTGCTGCTGCCGCACGGGCACGAGGGCCAGGGGCCGGAACACTCGTCGGCCCGGCTGGAGCGGTATTTGCAGCTCTGCGCAGAGCGGAACATGACGGTGGCCAACATCACCACGCCGGCGAACTACTTCCACGCGCTGCGCCGCCAGGTGAAGCGCAACTTCCGCAAGCCGCTGGTGATCATGACGCCGAAATCGCTGCTGCGTGCCAAGCTCGCGGTTAGCCCGGTGGCAGAGATGGCCGGCGACAGCCGCTTCCGTACGGTGATAGGCGAGACCGACGCCATCGCGCCGGGGCCCGAGGTGAAGCGCGTGGTGCTGTGCAGCGGCAAGGTATATTACGATCTGCTATCGGAACGGCGCGACCGCGGCCTGCGTGACGTGGCGATCCTGCGGTTGGAGCAGCTCTACCCGTTCCCGGAAAAGACGCTCGCCTTTTCAATGAAGCCGTATGCCAAGGCACAGCACGTGGTTTGGTGCCAGGAGGAGCCGGAGAACATGGGCGCCTGGAGCTTCGTGGACCGCCGGATCGAGCGGGTTCTGACCGCCCTGAAGCACAAGGCCAAACGGCCGGAGTTCGTCGGCCGCGCGGGAGCGGCGAGCCCGGCCACCGGGCTCGCCAAGGTGCACGCGGCCGAGCAGGCCAGCCTGGTGCGCCGCGCGCTGGGCGTGGAGGGGTAAGGCCGATGACCGACATCCTGGTGCCCACCCTGGGCGAGAGCGTCACCACGGCCACCGTGGCGCGCTGGCTGAAAAAGGCCGGCGAAGCGGTGGCGGCAGACGAGCCGGTGGTGGAGCTGGAGACCGACAAGGTGACGGTGGAGGTCAACGCCAGCGTCGCCGGGGTGATGGAGCGTCCCTCGGTCGAGGAGGGTGCGGAGGTGGAGGTGGGCACGGTGCTGGGCAGCATCGCCGCCGGTGGGGCTGCGATGGCGCCGGGCGCGGTGCCGGGTGTGCAGGACAGCGTTTCCGCCAAGCCGGCAACGGTGCCGGCAGCGCAGGGCGCAGCTTCGCCACCGGCGCGGACAGGTGCGGACGCCGCGTCAAGCGGACAAGCTGCAGCGGGTGTTCCTGCGCCGGTGCAGGCCAACACTCCTGCGGCCCCGGCCACGCGGGCCGAACCGGACGCAGCGCGCGATGCGGTGTCCGAGCCGTCGCCGGCGAAGCTGCAACCAGCACCGTCCGGACCTGGCGTGCAGGCGCCCGCTGCTCCGTCCGGGCCGGTGGCGCGGCCGGCGACACCGCCCGCCGAATTCCGTGCCGACCGCAGCGGGCACGCGCCGTTGCCTGCGGCCGCGAAGATGATGCAGGAGCGTGACGTCTCCGCCGAGGTGATGGGTACGGGCACCGGCAAGGACGGACGCATCACCAAGGGCGACGTGCTGGCGTTCCTCAACCGGCCTGCGCCGGTGGCGAGCGCGGCCGCCCCGCAGGTGCAGGCCGCGTCCAAGGCGCCAAGGACGGCGGATGCGCGCGAGGAGCGGGTGCGGATGACGCGCCTGCGCCGCACCATCGCGCAGCGGCTGAAGGAGGCGCAGAACACCGCGGCGATGCTGACCACCTTCAACGAGGTGGACATGTCCGCGGTGATGGCCCTGCGCAGCGAGTACAAGGACGCGTTCGAGAAGAAGAACGCCGGCGTGCGGTTAGGCTTCATGAGCTTCTTCGTGCGCGCCTGCATCGCCGGCCTGCATGAATACCCGGCGGTGAACGCGGAGATCGACGGCGAGGACATCGTCTACAAGAACTACGTGCACATGGGCATCGCGGTGGGCGGCCCGTCCGGGCTGGTGGTGCCGGTGTTGCGGGACGCGCAGGATATGAGCTTCGCGCAGATCGAGGCGGCGATTGCCGGCGCGGGGCGGCGTGCGCGTGACGGGCAGTTGAAGCTGGAGGAGCTGACGGGGGGAAGTTTCTCCATCACCAACGGCGGCACCTACGGGTCGCTGATGAGCACGCCGATCTTGAACCCGCCGCAATCGGCGATCCTGGGGATGCACAAGATACAGGACCGGCCGGTGGCGGTGGGTGGGAAGGTCGAGATACGGCCGATGATGTACCTGGCGCTGTCGTACGACCACCGGGTCATCGACGGGAAGGAGGCGGTGAGTTTTCTCGTGCGGGTGAAAGAGGGAATTGAGGATCCGCGGCGGTTGCTGCTGGGACTGTAGAGAATGCTGTCAGGAGCAGGTGAAGCTGTATGAACATGCCGCGTCAGCGAGACTGAACGCGTTGATACACGATCGACGCGTAGCCGCCGCGCCAACGTATCTCTTACTACTTTGCTGCACGGCTGCGCACGCAAGCCAAGTTGAAACGTCCGCGCCCGAACGGCCTGTCGTCGGCACGGTTAGGAAAGGTCCTGTCTCCCAGCCTACTACGTTCCTCCAGATCAACCCGCGGGAGCTGTGTTTGACATGACGCGCCACTGCGGGGTTTGGTCAGCGTCCCGTCCGCTGTCTACCCGAAAACCTATGCGGCAGAAGCGCGTGAAGGAGTCGTCTGTATAAGCTGTGCAATCGACACAGCAGGCCATCTGATAGACTGCTGCGTCGCACAGGTGTGGGGTGATAGCGCTTTCGGCCAGTCAGGTTTTTCGTGGATCGAACAGCCTGGATTGCGCGCCGCGCCGATGATGCTGAACGGTGCGGCAGTTGCCGGCCGCCACAGCTTCATTTTGCAGTTCAAGAACCCATCTTAAGATCAGGTTCAGAAGCACGCGCGCTTCTCACGTAAAGGCTACCATGACCACAACGATCGTCGTCCCAACTCTAGGTGAGAGCGTCACCACCGCGACCATCGCGCGCTGGCTGAAGCAGCCTGGCAGCAACGTGCAAGCCGACGAACCGATCGTCGAACTCGAGACCGACAAGGTCACCGTCGAGGTGAACGCACCTGCAGCCGGCACGCTCGGCGCGCACCAGGCCGCGGAAGGCGCGGAAGTCTCTGTCGGCGACACGCTCGCCACCATCGACGAGTCCGTAGCATCAGCCGTGCCGTCGCCGTCGCCCGCGCCCGCGCTCACGCCGCAACCAGAAGCGCCACCCGCCCCGATGCTAGCCACCCCCTCGCAAGCCGCCCCGTCCGCACCCACACAGCCCACCGAAGCCGCCGACACATACGATGTCATCGTCATCGGCGGCGGCCCGGGCGGCTACGTCGCCGCAATCCGCGCAGCCCAGCTAGGCCTGCGCACCGCCTGCGTGGAAAAGCGCGAAACCCTCGGCGGCACCTGTCTCAACATCGGCTGCATCCCGTCCAAGGCGCTGCTGCAATCCTCGGAAAACTTCCACGAGGTGCAAGGCTCGTTCAAGGACCACGGCATCAACGTCAGCGGCGTGACACTCGACCTCGCACGCATGCAAGCCCGCAAGGGCGAAGTCGTCAGCGCCAACGTGAAAGGCGTAGAGTTCCTCTTTAAGAAGAACAAAGTTGCCTGGCTGAAAGGGCAAGCGCGCGTCGACGCACCAGGCAGCGTCAGCGTCGACGGCCGCACCTACACCGCCCGCCACATCGTCGTTGCCACCGGCAGCGAGAGCATCCCGCTCCCCGGCGTCACCATCGACGAGCGCCGCATCGTCACCTCTACCGGCGCGCTCGAGCTCGACACCGTCCCGAAACACCTAGTCGTCATCGGCGGCGGCTACATCGGGCTCGAGCTCGGCTCCGTCTGGCACCGCCTCGGCGCGCAAGTCACCGTCGTGGAGTACCTCGACCGCCTCGTCCCAGGCATGGACGGCGAGATCGGCAAGACCTTCGAACGCGTGCTCGCCAAGCAGGGCCTGACGTTCAAGCTCAGCACCAAGGTCACCGCCGCCAACGCGACCGCCGACGGCGTTGACCTCACCATGGAACCCGCCAAGGGCGGTACTACGGAAACCCTGCACGCCGACGTGGTGCTCGTCGCTATCGGCCGCCGCCCCTACACAGCCCAGCTCGGCCTGGCCGAGGCCGGCGTCGCCTTGGACGAGCGTGGCTTCGTCAAGATTGACCCGCACTACCGCACCAACGTGGACGGCATCTACGCCATCGGCGACGTCATCACCGGCCCCATGCTCGCCCACAAGGCCGAAGAGGAAGGTGTGGCCGTCGCCGAACTGATCGCCGGCCAGGCTGGCCACGTGAACTACGGCGTCATCCCCGGCGTGGTCTTCACCTGGCCGGAAGTCGCCAGCATCGGCGCCACCGAGGAGATGCTGAAAAGAGACGGCATCACCTACAACGTTGGCAAGTTCCCGTTCACCGCCAACGGCCGCGCGCGTGCGATGGGTGCGACCGAGGGGTTCGTGAAGATCCTCGCAGACAAGACCACCGACCGCATCCTCGGCGCCCACATCATCGGGCCGGACGCCGGCACGCTGATCGCCGAGATCGCCACCGCCATGGAGTTTGGTGCGTCCTCCGAGGACGTGGGGCGCATCTGCCACGCGCATCCTTCGCTGAGCGAGGCGGTGAAGGAGGCGGCGCTCGCGGTGGACGGGCGGGCGTTGCATATATGAAAGGAAGCAAGCGCTTCTTTTTCGAGAAAAAGAAGCAAAAAGCATTCATCACGGCTGTCGCGGACTCTCCCGCAACGCGCGCGCAAGCGAACAAAAGCTTTTTGGTTCTTTTTTTCAAAAAAGAACTGCTTGCTTGCTGATCCTGACCATGGGCGACCCCGCCGGCATCGGTGCAGAGATCACCGCCGGCGCCTGGCGCGCCCTGCGACACACCGGCCCCGCCTTCGCCATCCTCGCCGACCCCGACTGGCTCGCCCCCTACGCACCGATCCAGCTGGTAACCGAACTCGGCCAGGCGGACTTTGCTGACGCCCTCCCCGTCCTGCCCCTCAGCCTCGCCCGCCCCGCCAACCCGGGCCACCCGGACCCGGCCAACGTGCCGGCAACCATCGCCAGCATCGAGACGGCAGTCCGCCTCGCCCAATCCGGCCAGGCCAGCGCGGTCGTCACCAACCCGATCGCCAAATCCGTGCTGATGGCGGCCGGCTTCCCGCATCCTGGCCACACCGAATTCCTTGCGGCGCTGACCGGCGTCCCGGGGCGCGAGGTGATGATGCTCGCTTCGCCGATGCTGCGCGTGGTGCCGGTCACCATCCACGTCTCGCTGCGTGCGGCGCTCGACCTGCTCACCACGGACGCGATCGTGACCGCCGCGCGCACCACGTACGCCGCACTCATCACCGATTTCGGCATTGCGGCGCCTCGCCTGGGCATCGCCGGGCTGAACCCGCATGCCGGCGAACAGGGCCGCATGGGCAGCGAGGAGGCCACGATCATCCAGCCGGCCATCGACCGGCTGCGGGCCGAGGGGATCGACGTCACTGGCCCCTACCCGCCCGACACGATGTTCACCGAGGCCACGCGCGCGCGCTACGACGCGGCGATCTGCATGTATCACGACCAGGCGCTGATCCCGCTGAAGACGCTGGACATGGCCGGCGGGGTGAACGTGACGCTGGGGCTGCCGATCGTGCGGACGTCGCCGGATCATGGGACGGCGTTCGATATCGCGGGAAAAAACCTGGCTGATCCGGGGAGCCTTATTGCGGCGATCGCGCTGGCGGACGATATAGGCAGGGCCAGGGGTTCCACCCCTGGACCCAGCTGAGGCCAGTTGGCCCCAGACCCCATCACCTCAGCGCGGGGCGCCTGACACGTCCGATTCTCCAGGAACGGGGTTCGGGCCCCAACGGGGTCCAGGGACGTCACGCGGAAGCGTGCTATGCACGACGCCCCTGGCCTTTGGAGCAAGCCATGCCACGCCTAGGCGTCAACATCGACCACGTTGCCACCCTCCGCAACGCCCGCGGCGGCAGCTTCCCCGACCCCCTCCATGCCGCCCAGATCGCGCTGGACGCCGGCGCCGACGGCATCACGCTGCATCTGCGCGAAGACCGCCGCCACATCCATGACCACGACCTGGCCCGCATCCGCGCCGCGCTCTCCGCACCCATCAACCTGGAAATGGCCGCGACGCAGGAGATGGTCGGCATCGCAGTGCAGGCCCGCCCGCACGCTTGCTGCATCGTCCCTGAACACCGCGCCGAGGTCACCACCGAGGGTGGCCTGGATGCCGCCGGCCTGGCGTCCACGCTAGGCCCGATCGTGGCGAGGCTGCGGGAGGCCGGCATCCGCGTTTCCCTGTTCATCGACCCAGACCCTGCGCAACTGCACGCCGCAGCCGAGCTTGGCGCGCCAGTGGTGGAACTGCACACCGGCGCCTACGCGCTTGGCCGGGCCGGCGAGCTGGAGCGGCTGCGCGATGCCGCAGCACTCACCCGAACACTCGGTCTGGAATGTCACGCCGGGCACGGGCTGACCTACGAGAACGTGGGGCGCATTGCCGCAATGCCGCAGGTGGCGGAACTCAACATCGGACACTTCCTCATCGGCGCAGCGATCACCGAAGGACTTGGAGAGAGCGTCAGGCGAATGCGAGCGTTGATCCTGGCCGCTCGGAATAACGCACTGACGTCTTGAGATTGGAGAGAGTAAGCGGTTTTTTTATGAAAAAGAACCGAAAAACTGTTCCTCCGGCTGTCTCGCCACTTCTGCAGCGCGTAGCTCGGGCGTGAAGTTTTTCGGTTCCTATTTCAAAAAAGAACCGCTTGCCTAGCCTTTCCTACAGGTAGGATCTATCTCAACTCAGCCGCCATGTTGGCAACGTCGATCGTCCCCAGGCCGGCCGCCGGGCTGTAGCCTGCACGCCCATGATAGAACTCGTTGCCGCCCGCCGAGATGATGCGCAGCGGCGCGCCGGGCCGTGCATAGGGCTGCTGCAAACCGTAAAGCATGTAGTTCAACAGTCCGAACCGGCGACCTGCTACCTGCACCAGCAACTGGCTGACGCCGTTGATCTGCGGGGCCGAAAAACTAGTGCCACCAATGAAAGTTTCCAAACCATAGGTGCTGCCCGCAGCGCTGGACGTGTAGCCGATCACATAACCGGTCTCCGGGTCCGCGTTTACCGAGATGTCGGGAACGTTGCGTCCGGCGTATCCGGCGGGAAAGGTGTAGATCGTCTTAGGCGGGACGACATCTTCGTCGATCAGGACCTGGTTGGCCTGGCTTAACCGGACGCCGGCGAGCTGCTTTTGATAGTCCGGCACCGGGAAGTGCACGCTGATGCCGCCGCCGCCGCCGACTGGCAGGATGCCGCAGCTGACCGGGTCCAGCTTCAGCGCGGTGCAGAGCGGCAGCAGGTAGTCCCAGCCCCAGACGCGCTCGTGCGGAATGTCGATGACCACGTCAGGGTGGTGCTTCACCGTGTAGGTCTGCGTGCCTGGCAGCGTGGTGCCGCCGGCCGCGGTAATCGCGCTGTCGCTGGCAGGGTAGTCGACGCTCAGCGCCAGGCTGTAATCGGGCGGCGTCTGCTCGTCGTTGGCGTCGTAGGCGCCGTTATCTCCGGCGGCGGCGATCACGCTTTGGCCCTGCACGGCGGCCTGCACGAGCAACTGGTGCAAGGCAGTCAGCGTGCCGGACGCCTTTCCGGTCACCGGGTTCGTCACCGGCGCGTTGGCGACGTCGTTGTAGATCTCCCAATCGCCCCAGCTGCAGGAGATGGTCTCGGCGATGTCGTCGTCGATCGCGCGCGCAAAGGTGTCCACGAAAGACTGGTTGGTGTTGGGACCGACATAGACGCGCACGTTCGCCCCGGGTGCGATGCCGCCGGATTGCTCCACGTCGAGCGTCGTCTCGTCGGATCCTGCCTCGTCGCTCGGCGCACCGGCGCCGCCATCGACACGTATCTGGGTGATGCGCGTCTGGCTGACCTGCAGGCCGAGCCCGTTCCAGTAGGTCAGCGCATCGCTGGGCGTGAAGCTGGCAAAGGTGACGATGCCGATGGTCTGGCCAGCCCCGGTGACGCCCGCCTTGTACACAGGATTGACGTTGTAGTAGTCGGCAAAGTCCGTGACGGTGTAGAAACCGGGCATGTCCGGAAGTGCGCCGGCCGGCGTGCCGGCCTGACTGGCGCTGGCGCGTAGCTGGTCAGGTACGCTGTGCATGTGCGGGTGCATCGCCGGCCGGCTGTCCAACCCGATGACGTCGCTGACGAGGTCGCCTAATCCGGCGGGCATCGTCGGTGCCTGCGTCGGCGCGTAGAAGCTGTAACCTGACAGGCTGCCGCGCGCAGCCACGGCGTAGGTGTGCACGCTGACCTGGAAGGCACGCTCGAGGTCGGCCGGTGCGCCTGTCACATGCAGCAGCGTCGTGCCTGAACGCTCCACCGTCAGCCCGTAACCACGCAGCGAGGCTGTCACCCGCGCGACGTCCGCGTCCGCCGGGCCAAAGCTCGCGCGAAACCGGGCGGGGGTGAGAAAGTGCCCGTAGAGCGCGTCACCTGGCGTGGAGACGTGACGCATGTACGCTTCGGCTGAGGGCAGGTCGCGCAGCCTGAGTGCCACGCTCACGGTGATGGGTGCGCTCGCCGGCTGCGAGTCGAGCGCGCCGGTGTCGATCGGCCGCGGCGTCGCGGCGCGCGCATAGGGCGTTGCGGCGTTGGCTCCGCTGGCGGCGAGCCCCGACAGTGTTGTTGTCAACAGCAAACAGCCCACGGCGCTGAAGAAGCCGCGTTTCCGATCGCAATCGCTCATGAGGACTCCGCGTGAGGTAGCGGCCGAGTTGCGGGGACGAAGCGGCCGGGCCCGCAACACTAACAGCTGCGCATGATCCGACAAGCACGAATGGCGGCCAGGGTCAGGCAACGTACGGCTTCTGGAACGTCTCCGTCTGTGCCGATGAGAAATGCCGCCAGGGCGCAGAACAATTCGTCGCGCCTTCTCCTCGCGGCACACGCAACCGTTATTCGTCGCCGCTGCAATAGTCTCGAAAACCAGCGAGACTCGCGTCGGACGCGCTTGCCCACCGGAGCATCCCTAGTTACGGTTGAGTGCAAATCGTGACAACCGGCCCGACCTGGACCGGCGGCGACGAGCATTCTGCTGCCTCGCGCCCATGCGCGTTTTCCCGGAGATCGTGAGTGACTGAACGAGTTAGGGTAGCGCTCTTGTGCGCAAGTATGCTTTGCGGAACTGGCTTGACCGCCGGCAACATGGCGATGGCCAATCCGACCACCACGGTGGTTGGCAAGCCGGAAGCGTCGCAGACCGTTGCCTTCACGGTGACGTTGCCGCTGCGGAACCGTGCCGCCCTGGACACGCTTCTCGCCGAGCAGCAGGACGCAGCCTCGCCGAGCTACCACAAATGGCTGACACCGGCCGAGTTCGGGTTGCGCTTCGGCCCGACGGCGCAGTCGTTAAGCACCGTCGCGAGCGCTTTGCAGGCGCGCGGCTTCACCATCACCGCCACCCACACGCGTAGCCTAAGCGTCAGCGGCGCGTCATCGCTGATCGAGCAGAGCTTCGCCACCACGCTGGCGACGGTGCGTGGCCGCAATGGCGCCAGCCACGTGGCGGCGGTCTCGACCATTCATCCGATTGCGGAGCTGGCCGCGGAAGGTGCGGGCATCGTTGGGCTGGAGCCGATCGAGCGTCACATCAACGCGCGCTCGACCGGACGTCTCAGTGCAACCGGCGTCGACAATCGCTACGGGCCCGACGGGACCTACTGGTACGACGACCTCAAGCAGGCCTACGTCTATCCGTCCGCCACTGCGAGCGTGACACCGGCAGGCGGAACCGCCGCGCCGTTCACCGGGGTGGGTGCGACGATCGGCACGGTGATCTCCAGCGACGTGCTGGATTCCGACGTCAAGGCAGTGTTCGACCATGAGAAGTATAGCACCACAACCGGCCAGCCGGACCCTGCACTATACGCGCGCCGTGTGGTGAACGGCGGCGCACCGTTCAACGCGAACAGCGACGATTCCTTCGAGGCCTCGCTTGACGTGCAGGAAGAGGTCGGCGGCGCGCCGGGCGCCCACGTCGTGCTCTACAACATCCCGAGCCTGAGCGACCAGAACATCATCGACGCCTACACCGACGTCGTGGACGACAACGTGCTTGACGTCGTCAGCTCGTCGTTTGGCGAGTGCGAGTCCTACTACCTGCCCAGCTACAACGGCGGCATGGATTACACCGCCACCCTGCTCTACGAACACGAGATCTACCTTGAGGGTAACGCGCAGGGTCAGACCTTCCTGGCCAGCTCGGGTGACTCCGCCGGCAAGGAATGCATCAGCCTCAGCTACTTCAACGGCAAGAACGGGCACTACATCGCCGGTGCTTCGACGCCCGCAACCGACCCAAACGTGACTGCGGTCGGCGGCACCAACGTGGTCACCGTGTACGACGTCACCACGCTCTCGTCCGGCTACGCCGGTGAGAACGCATGGCTGGACCAGGAGGCAAACGAAGATCCTTACGGGCTCGGCGGCACGGTGACCGGACACGTCTGGGGTGCCGGCGGCGGCGCCAGCGTGTTGTTCGCAGCCCCCAGCTACCAGTCGCTGGTGACCACGGGCTCGACCATGCGCGACACGCCGGACATCGGCATGCAGGTGGGTGGCTGCCCAGGCGGTGCAACCGACTACAACCCAACCGACAACGTCTGCAACGGCGGCAACAAGCCCTACAACGGCTACGGCAACACGGATCGCAGCGCTGTTGCCATTTCGTTCGGCGGCGAGTTCGTGGGCGTGATCGGCACCAGCGTGTCCTCGCCGGAGTTTGCCGGCGTGCTGGCGCTGCTGGTGGAGAAGAACGGGCGCATGGGCAATGTGAACCCTTACATCTACAGCCTCGCTGCCAGGCAGGCGAAGGGTGGCCGGCGCGCCTACCACACGGAGATCCCGGGCTATAACGGCGTGGTGCAGTCCAATGTGAGCTCCACGTACAGCGTGTCCGTTGGTGTGGGCACCCCGATCGTGGCGTCGTTCCTGGGCATGCCGACGGTGGCAAAGGCCGGCACGCCGCAGTCGGTCAGCAACCCGTAAAGAGCAAGCAGTTCTTTTTTGAAGAAAGAACCAAAAAAGCTTTTGCTTCCGCCGTAGCGGACGGCTGAAACGACAGGTTTCACCAACACGCACCGACCGGAGACAAAAGTTTTTGGTTCTTTCTTCAAAAAACAACCGCTTTTTTTCTTACGCCTTCATCACACTCCAAGAATGCCCTGCCCGCCCAAGCAACCCGTCAGCACCATCCGGCCCCGCGCTCCCCGCCTGATACAGCTCCGGCGCGCCACCCGAATGCTGGATGACCTGATCGACCGCAGCCCAGCTCGCCTCGATCATGTCGGCGCGCTGGAACAGCGTCGGGTCGCCGATCAGGCAATCGTAGATCAGCGTTTCGTAGCCGACGTTCGGCGCAAGTTCGAACGCGTCCTTGTAGCGGAACAGCAACTGCACCGGTGAGAGCTCCATCTTCGGCCCTGGGTGCTTCGCACTGATCGACAGCGTCAGCCCCTCATGCGGCTGGATGTCGAGCGTCAACACGTTGGGCGTCAACGCCTCGACCGGTGTGTCGCGGAACAGCGCGTAAGGCGGCTTGCGGAAATGCACCACAACTTCGGTCTGCCGTCCGCCCAGCCGCTTGCCGGTGCGCAGGTAGAACGGCACGCCGGCCCAGCGCCAGTTGTCTATCGTCAGCTTCAGCGCGACGTAGGTTTCCGTGTTGCTGTCTGCTGCCACGTTGGGTTCGTTTCGGTAGGCCGGCACGTCGTGGCCCTGCACGCTGCCGGCATCGTATTGGCCGCGCACCGCGTCTTCGGCGCTTACCGGATGGATTGCCTGCAGAAGCTTGGCTTTCTCGTTACGCACCGCTTCGGCATCGAACGAATTGGGCGGCTCCATCGCCACCATGCTGAGCAACTGGAACAAGTGGTTAGGCACCATGTCGCGCAGCGCGCCGGTTGGCTCGTAGAACGCGCCGCGCTGCTCGACACCGATCGTCTCCGCGGCGGTAATCTCCACGTAATCGATGTGGTCGCGGCGCCACAGCGGCTCGAAGATGCCGTTGGCGAAGCGCAGCGCCATGATGTTCTGCACCGTCTCCTTGCCGAGGAAGTGGTCGATGCGGAAGATCTGTGACTCGTCGGCCTGGCCTAGCACGCGCGCGTTGAGGTTCTTCGCCGACTTCAAGTCAGCACCGTAAGGTTTCTCGATCACCACGCGGCGGAACGCGCCTTCTTGCTGCTTCAGCAGCCCGGCGCCGCCAAGCTGCTCGACCACGTCGCCGAAGAAGCGCGCCGCGATTGCCAGGTAGAACACCACGTTGCCCTTCGCGTGGTCGGCCAGCTTTGCCATGTCCTCCGTCTTGGTGAAGTCGGCCTGCAGGTAGCTCAGCCGCTGTGTCACCCAGCCCCAGACCTTGTCGTCCACGCGCTCGACGTAGAACTCGGCCGTCCTGTCTTGGGTGAACTCCTGCATGGTGGACGTCAGCTCGTCGCGCCAATGCGCGTCGTCAGACGCCACGCGGTCCACGCCGACGATGCGGAAGCCGTCGTCCAGCAGCCCGCCGCCGGCCAAGTTGTAGAGCGCCGGCATCAGCAGCCGCTTGGTCAGGTCGCCGTGGGCGCCGAAAATCACCAGCGTGGCCGGCGGTGCCGGGTGTGCGCCGGCGGCGCTCACCTTGGCGCCGGGCGAGGTAGGGCGCGTGGTGGCTGAGCCGTCGTTCATGGGGGAGCTCCAATACGAAGAAAGCAAGCGGTTCTTTTTTGAAAAAAAGAACCAAAAAACTTTCGCTACTCGAGACGCGTCGTGTGGGAAGGTCCGCGACAGCCGCCCAAAAGTTTTTTTGCTTCTTTTTTTTCAGAAAAAGAAGGCCTTGCTCACTTCACCCGCACGAGCACGTTGCTTCCCGCCCAGGCGTTCGTCTCCGCATCCCGCCAGGTAAACACCACGCCGTCTGCACCGCTGCACTCGTCCCACGCGATCTCGGCGGTGTGCACGCCCAGCCCGGTGTCCGCCGTGCGCCGCTCTGCCGAGCTGGCCCAATCGTCCTTGCTCCACAGCACCACGCATGGCCGCGGCAGCTCGATGCGCAGCGTGCGTCCCGGGTCGAGCCGGTCTGGCTGGAAGCCCGGCCGCCAGGGCGTCACCCGTGCGATGTTGGTGGCGTGCACGTAGCGCCGCGCGGTCTGCGGCGGCATGTCGAACACCGCTGCGTTGGCAATCGAGCGCAGCAGCTTGACGTGCTCCGAATGCGCCCAGACCAGCGGCATGGCAGAGCCGCTGGGTCGGCCGCGATACAGCTCGCGCTCGGGGATGTCCTCGCTGTCCCACACCTGCTCGGGAAGCAGGGCGCCGCTGCTGGCGCAGCTCTCCATCGTGTCCAGAAGGGCGCGCGCCTGGTCCAGGTCGCCGGCGGCCACGGCCAAATGCGCGCGCTCGCCGACCAACAGCGGCCACAGCCGGCCGATGCCGGTGCCGTCGAACGGGGCGCCGTCTTCGTGCTCGCCGTAGCCGTCGCCGGTGTAGCGGTGCCAGCACGGGCCGGCGGCAAGCTCGGTGCGGGTGCAGTGGTCGATTGCGCGGATAGTGGAGAGGATGCGCGGGTCGGATGCCGCGCGCAGGCCGAAGCGGACCAGGGCCAGGGCGTCGGCGCTGACCACCTCGCTGGCCGGCACCGCACCCTGGCCTTCGGGACGGTTCTTAATCTGCAGCATGCGGCCGAGGTCCGCACCGGCACCCGGCCCGGTGTTGGGCGCCATTCGTACGTAGTAGCCGTCCACGCCCAGCTCGGCGGCAAGCCCGGTGCCGCGGGCAAACGTCCAATCGTCGAGTGCGGCGTGCCAGGCGTCGGCGGTGTCGGTGAGGAAGGCGGCCATGGCGGGTTCTCCCGCCGCCACCGCCTGGTCTGCCGCGGCGAGCAGGCCGGCGATCTCGACGGCCAGCGTGAAGGTGGAGAAGCCGGCGTTCTCCTCCCAGCGGTCCTGGCCAGTTGCGGGCCCATTGCGGACCAGGAAGCTGGCGGCGGCGCGCACCATCGGCCAGTAGGCAGGAAGGCGGCCGGGCGCCAGGGCCCCCTCGCGCAGGGCGAGGTCGAGCAGCAGGATGGGAAAGGCGCACTCGTCCATCTGCACGCCTTGCCAGTAGGACGAGCCGTCCAGCCAGTTGTTCTGCGGCCAGTGGCCGTCGGCTTCCTGGGTATTGCGCAGGTACTCCAGCACGCGCAGCGCGTCGGCATGGGCGCCGGCGGCCAGCAGGGCCTGGCCGGTCTCCACCAGGTCGCGCGGCCAGACCAGGTGGTAGCCGCCGAGGTCGTCTTCGCCCTTGGTCGCACCCCAGGGGATGGACAGGCTGGCAATGTAGCCGCCGCGGAAGCTCGGCGCCTCGTGGGTGCGCAGCACGGCGGTGCTGACGCGGTAGGTGTTGTGGTCGTGGGGCCCGCGCGCGGTCTCGTCGCGGTCCAACTTGCGCAGGCCGGACTGCCAGCCGCGCCAGATGTTCACGTACTCTGCCGCCAGCTCGTCGAAATCGTCGGCCAGGCTGGCGCGGGCGCGAAAGGCGGCCTCCATCGGGCTCGCGCCGAACCCGAGTGCGAACACCACCGTGTCGTCCTGAGGCAGCGCCACCTCGCCCACCAGTGCCACGTTGCCGTCCACCGCGCGGTCGTAGCTCCAGGTCAGTTTGAAGTGGCGGGAGAGGTCCTGCCAGCCGTCGCTGGTGCCGGCGTAGCCCGCCGAGCGCGCGCGCCACGGCCGGCTCGCCGCTAGCGCTAGGGCCGCGCCGCCGCCCTCGGCGAACAGCATCTGCTGGCCCTTGTAGTCGCCCAGCCAGGCGGTGTTGCTGGTGCCGGCGTTGACCAGATGCGGCGCCAGCAGCGCGTGCAGGCGCAGCGGCGAGTTGTCCAGCCGGTCCAGCCGCACACGCTGCAGCACCACGTCGCGCCGCGGGTCGCTAATGACGTGCTTGACGATGCGGAAGCGCGGCTTGGCACCCTCGCCGGGGCGGTGCGTGTTGGTCAGCTCGTAGGCCGGCACGCCGTCTGCGAAGGTGCGGACCACGCTATCAGCGTCGCGCTTCTCCTCGGCAAACAGGCCGTAGCCGTCGGTGACAATGAAGCCGAAATCCCTGGTGCAGGCCTGGTCGACGCGGGGGTAGTAGCACTCGTTGAGGATGCCGTGGCTCAGCGTGAACCAAACCTGGCTGCTGGCTGAAAGCGCAGTGCCTAGGCCGCTCTTGTCGCTGGATGTCCAGCGCGGCGCGATGCCGGGGGCGCCTGGGGCGTCGGTCAAAGGGTGCGGGTCTCCGGGAGGGCGGGGGTGGAAGGTTTCGAAGGGATGGAGGTTGCAGGGCGGCAAGGAAAGCAAGCAGTTCTTTTTCAAAAAACAGAACCAAAAAACTTTTGGGGCGGCTGTCGCGGACTGGCCTGAGGCAACCGTCGGTCAGGCGTCCAAGTAGATGCTGCAGGCTCGGCCGGGCGGGTAGTCGACGATGCGGCCATAGTCCTCAGCATTCAGCGTCGGGAGAAAGGCGTGCGCCTGGGATGGTCGGGGGTCCGGCAGCGGAACCGAAATGCAGTTCAGCGGGCAAGGAGGCTCAGCGAGCGGGTGCGCGCCCTAAACCGGACTGGCACCAGGAAGCTACCCGCAGCGAGGTTGAGGAATGAGCGTTGTCACAACAACGCCCGGCAACATCAGGCCGAGGCTTTACCACGCCCCGTCGTCATACTTCTCGATGATCGCGCGACTGGCCCTGGCAGAGGCCGGAATCGACCACGAGCAGGGTTTTGTCGATATCCATTTCCGAAGCGGCCAGCAGTTGCCGGCGTATGCCAGGCTCAATCCAAACATGACGGTTCCAACGCTGGTGCTTCCCGGGCGTGTCCTCGATGCAAGCCGGGAAATATTGAACTTTGCGCTGGTGAGGGCCGGACGGGAGTTTGAAGCTGAAACCACACATTGGATCGACTTGCATTACTCTTACCCGATCGAGGAGCTGACCTTCGGCGGGTTCCTGGCCCACCACGCACTGGCACGCGCCGTCATACCCGCGAGGATGGCCGCCGCTCGTCGCCGGCCTCTGCGGTTGGCTGCAGCCAACCCCGAACTTGCCGACGTTTACGATACGCGCGCCGCGGTCTTTGCCGAGCGCGAGCGCACCTTCGATCCCGAGATGGCGACCGATTTGTTAGCGACACGGCAGGAGGAAGCGATCGGTTTGCTTGACCGGCTCGAAACTCATCTTGCCGGACGCGGCACCATGATGATCCCCCCTGATTACGGTGCCGCTGACGTCGTATGGACGGCGTTTCTTGCCCGCATGGAGTTCGTCGGCATGGAAGCAAAATTTACCGATCGACCGGCGCTGGCCGGCTACTGGCGTGCGGTCAAAGCACGGCCCAGCTTCACCGCGGCCGACATCTGGACGAGGCTGCACATCGGCCGCCTCATCCGCGGCATCATCCACGGTTGAACCTCACGATGACATGTCTGCGTTGGTCAGCAGTTCATGGGACACTTCTTTCGTGCCATCAGGGTCGGTTCAGCTTTCTGGGCGGTTTTGAGCCTGGTGGAGCAGAGTGGCCAGAGATGCGTCTCGGTTCCGCTGCTATCGAACCCCGAGGTCCAGGTGTCCGGCATACACCGACCAACCCGCCGCCCGTAACTTCGGCCTCTGCCATCGCCACCTGGCCTGGCCCCAGGCCAAGCGCCAGCATCAGCAGCTCTACGAACAGGAAGCGCGAGGCGATCCGGCCCGACAGATCGCAGACGATGCTGCCCGCCGCCTGCGAACGCTCACCAAGAGCAGGCCGGCTTGCGGACCGCCGATCGCCTCGTTGTAGGCGACGAGAGGTGCAGGGATGGCGTCCTGACCTCCGGGTCAGGATCGTCAGGGAGCAACCGTGCCGCGCTCCCGGCTGCGCCATGAGAAGAAAGAAAGGCCTGCTTTTTTGAAAAAAAGCAGAAAAAACTCTTGGTCCTGCTGTCGCTGGAGTCTACCGCAGCGTGTACTCCGGGGAACGAAAGTTTTTTTGGTTCTTTTTTTCAAAAAAGAGCCGCTTGCCCTGCCTTCTTGCCCGCCGCACCGCGGTCTGCCACTCCAGGGCCATCAGGTCGCGGGAGAAGCTTGCATGGGCTACAAGGTCGCGGTGGTGGGCGCCACGGGCGCAGTCGGGCGCGAGATCATCAAGACGCTGTCCGAACGCGCCTTTCCGGTCGACGAGATCGTGGCACTCGCCTCGCCGCGCTCGGTGGGCCAGCAGATCAGCTTCGGCGAGAAGACCGTGCTGACGGTGCGCAACACCGAGACGTTCGACTTCGCCGGCACCGACCTCGGCCTGTTCAGCCCGGGGGCCGCCGTCTCCGCCGTGCACGCCCCGCGGGCGGCCGCGGCCGGCTGCATCGTCATCGACAACACCAGCCATTTCCGCATGGAGCCTGACGTGCCGCTGGTGGTGCCCGAAGTGAACCCGCAGGCGCTGGCACGCCACACGAAGCGCCGCATCATCGCCAACCCGAACTGCAGCACTATCCAGATGGTGGTCGCACTCAAGCCGCTGCACGACCGCTACGGCGTGCGCCGCGTGGTGGTGGCTACCTACCAGTCGGTGTCGGGCGCCGGCAAGGAAGGCATGGACGAGCTGTTCACCAGCAGCAAGGCGTTCTTCGTCAACGACCCCGCGCAGCCGCAGATCTTCACCAAGAACATCGCCTACAACTGCATCCCGCATATCGACAGCTTCATGGAGGACGGTGCGACCAAGGAGGAATGGAAAATGGCGGTGGAGACACGCAAGATCATGGCCGCCGACATCGCCGTGTTCGCCACCTGCGTGCGGGTGCCGGTGTTCATCGGTCATGCAGAGGCGATCAGCGTGGAGTTCGAACAGCCGGTCAACGTGGGCGAAGCGCGCGACCTGCTCCGTAACGCGCCCGGCGTGGTGGTGGTCGATGGCCACGATGACGGCGGCTACATCACGCCGGCGGACTGCCAGGGCGAGGACGCGGTCTACGTCAGCCGGCTGCGGCGCGACCCGACGGTGGCCAACGGGCTGGGGTTCTGGTGCGTGTCGGACAACCTACGCAAAGGTGCGGCACTGAACGCGGTGCAGATTGCGGAGACGCTGGTTGCACAGGGGTTGTTGCGGCAGCTGGCGGCGTAAGGAAGAAAGCAGGCTAGCAAAAAACTTTTGCATCGGCTGTCGCGGACGGCTGACACGACATGCTTCACCAACGCGAACCTATGAGAGACAAAAGTTTTTTGGTTCTTTTTTTCAAAAAAGAACTGCTTGCTTGCTTTCCGCGAACCAGCGCGAGAGATGACCCGCTCATGACCACATCTGAAGACGCAACCATGTCCGCCATCGCCGTCGAGGGCGGCAAAGGCCCCGCCTCCGCACTGCACCTGACGCGCCAGGCGAAACCGCAGGTAAGCGCTGGCGAGATACTGATCAAGGTGCACGCCGCCGGCGTCAACCGGCCGGACATCTTCCAGCGTATGGGCGCCTACCCGCCGCCGCCAGGTGCCCCGGCGACGCTGGGCTTGGAGGTAGCCGGCGAGGTGGTAACGGCGACTGGCCGCTGGGCCGTCGGCGACCGGGTCTGTGCGCTGCTGGGCGGCGGCGGCTACGCCGAATACGCCACCTGCGACGCGCGCCACGCGCTGCCGATCCCCGCCGGGCTGGGCTTCATCGAAGCCGCCGGCCTGATGGAGACCGGGGTCACCGTCTACGCCAACGTGTTCGACGAGGGTCACCTAAAGGCCGGCGACACGTTCATGGTGCACGGCGGCACCTCCGGCATCGGGGTGGCGGCCATCCAGATGGCCAAGGCGGCCGGCGCGCGGGTGATTGCCACCGGGCGCGGAGCGGAAAAGGCACGCGCCGCGGAGCGTTTCGGCGCGGACGTCGCGGTGGACACCACGGCAGAGGACTTTGCCGCCGTTGCCACCGCACAGGGCGGTGTGGACGTGGTCCTGGACATGGTTGGCGGCGCGTTCTTCGCGGGCAACCTCGAGGCGCTGAAGCCTGGCGGGCGCATCGTCTTCATCGCCAGCCTGGGCGGCGCCGAGGTGACGATCCCGGTGATGAAGATCATGGCCAAGCGTGCCGTCATCACCGGCTCCACCCTGCGGTCGCGCAGCGCGGACGAAAAAGCCCGGCTGATCGCGGGCGTCGAGCGGGTCGTGTGGCCATGGATCGAGGCCGGCAAGCTGAAGCCGCAAACCGACCGGGTGTTCCCGCTTGCGCAGGCTGCTGAGGCGCATGCGTGGGTGGAGAAGGGTAGCCACGTGGGTAAGGTGATCTTGTCAGTGGTTTAGAAAGCAAGCAGTTCTTTTTTGAAAGAAAGAACCAAAAATTTTTGTCTCCTGGGCACCCGTCGTTGGAAAGGTCCGCGACAGCAGCGACAAAGCTTTTTGCTTCTTTTCTCGAAGAACGCCTTGCCTCCTTGCGTAATCGGAGCTTCTCGTTGGAAAGAGCACTACTGCAACGCATGTTCGAAGCGGCCGTCCAGGCAGCCGCGCCCGCCTCCTGCGTTCCGCCCGCACTGCCCGTGCCACCGGCCGGCCGCACCGTGGTAGTGGGCGCAGGCAAGGCGGCCGCTGCCATGGCCAGGGCCGTGGAGGCGCACTGGCCTGCCGACCGGCCGCTCGCTGGCTTGGTGGTGACCCGCTACGGTCATGGTGTTCCAGCGGTCGGCACGCCGCGCATCGAGGTGGTCGAAGCCGGCCACCCGGTGCCGGACGCAGCCGGGCAGGACGCCGCCGTCCGGATACTCTCCATGGTGCAGGGGCTCGGCCCGGACGACCTGGTGCTGTGCCTGATCTCCGGCGGCGGGTCCTCTCTGCTGGCGCTGCCAGCGCCCGGCGTCACGCTTGCGGACAAGCAGGCGGTAAACCGGGCGCTGCTGCGCAGCGGCGCCGGCATCGGCGACATGAACTGCGTCCGCAAGCACCTCTCGGCGATCAAGGGCGGCCGTCTCGCGGCTGCCGCCGCCCCTGCCCGGCTGGTCAGCCTGGTGATCTCGGACGTGCCGGGCGACGATCCCTCGGTGATCGCCTCCGGACCCACTGTCCCCGACGGCACCACGCTGGCTGACGCGCGCAGAGTGCTGGCACGCTACAGCATCAGCCCGCCCGACGCCGTAGAGGCCCGCCTACTCGACCCTGCGGCGGAGACGCCAAAGCCGAACGACGCCGCGTTTGACCACGCCAGCACCGTCGTCATCGCGACGCCGCAGGCATCGCTCGAGGCCGCCGCGTCGGTTGCCAGGGCGGCCGGCATCACGCCGTTGATCCTGGGCGACGCCATCGAGGGCGAAGCCGCCGAGGTGGCTCGCGTAATGGCCGGCATGGCGCAGGCATGCGCCCTGCACGGCCAGCCGGCAGAGCCGCCCTGCGTGCTGATCTCCGGCGGGGAGACCACGGTGACGGTGCGCGGAGGCGGCCGCGGCGGACGCAACGCGGAGTTCCTGCTGGCGCTGGCCGTGGCACTGGACGGCCACGCCGGCATCCACGCCATCGCCTGCGACACCGACGGTATCGACGGCACCGAGGACAACGCCGGCGCTTTGCTAGGGCCAAACTCGTTGGCGCGCGCAGGGGTGGATGCGCGGGCCATGCTAGCGGACAACGATGGGTACGGGTTCTTTGCCGGGCTTGGCGACCTGGTGGTGACAGGGCCTACGCGGACGAACGTGAATGATTTTCGGGCGATACTCGTGACGAGAAAGTAAGCGGTTGTTTTTTGGAAACAGAAACAAAAAACGTTTGCTTCTCGGGTGGCGCGGGGCTGAGACGTTTGCGACAGCGCGGAGACGGGCTTTTTGATTTGAGGTGCTTGCAAACCTGCATTGCGCGAGCAAGCGCAGCGCGGTGCGCTCTCAAGGCCGACCTACGCCTGAACTGATACCAGCGATTATGAATTTGACATCTCGGAGCCGGGAAGCAGGGTAATGTCTGTGCTTTTTTGAAAAGCAGCAAAAGACTTTCGGTCCTGCTGTCGTGGAGTTTCCGCAGCAAATAAACCAGGAAACAAAAGTTTCTTGGTTTTCCAAAAAAGGACCGCTTGCCTTATCAATCAGAGGTCGGGGTTCAAATGTAGCCGTGCAGAAGCACGGCGATTAATTTCATACAATTGATGCTCGAAACTTTTCCACAGGGTAAGCAGCTTCCGTGAGCGGCCAAAAAGTGCTCATACCGGGTGAGCCGCGGAAGCGTCGGCGACAGTCAAGGTTGTCTGCTATCCTTTGCCAAAAGCAGTCCGTGCTTTTCCGTTCTCGGTCAGTGCCATCCGCGCGCTTTCACGAGAGTTAACTGCATCGGGCTGCCGACAGGCTCGCGCCTTCGTGGAACTGAAACGACATGCTGCCGCACGGCGCAAAACCAAGAGACAAATGTTTTTTAGTTTTTCTTTTCAAAAAAGAACCGCTCGCTTTTGTCCCTCCGCAGTGAACTGCAAGAGCGACCATCACCTGATCCTGCTACGGCAACAGCACGAACACGCTGCTTGCCGCATGATCCGTCGCGTCCACCACCGTCGCATGCACCGTGCCGGGCCCGTCCGGCTGCCAGGCGAGCACGGCGTCGCGGCCAGGCACCGGCACGCCGTTGACCAGCCAGCGGAACGGCGCCTGCCCGCCGGCCACCCGCAGCTCCATCGGGCCGAAGCCGCCGCCTGCTGCCGGCAGCAGGTCGACAGAAGCGCCGGTGGGCGGGTAGTCCATCGCCATGCCGGGCGCGGCCTCGGCCGGCAAGCCGCCCAGGCGGCGCAGGGACGCAGGCAGGTCGGCGGTGCGTATGGCGGTAATCGCGCCCGGTGGTATGGCGGCGTCGCTCGGCTCCTCGGACGGCAGCAGGGCAAAGGCGTCCAGCATCAGCGGCGCGGCGGTGGCGCGGCCGAACGCGCCTGGGCGCGGGGTGCCTTCGACGCGGCCGGTCCAGATGCCGATGGTGAAGCGTTTGCTGTAGCCGACGGCCCAGGCGTCGCGGAAGCCGTAGGAGGTGCCGGTCTTGAACGCCACCTCGCGGCCGCCGGTCAGCGCCGCGTAGGCCATGCCGGGCGGCGGCGGCGAGCCTGTCAGGATTTGCCGCAGGTAGTAGCGGGCGAGCGGGCCGATGAACGGCTTGCGCTCGAAGGTGGCGCCGGGCTCGGTCGCGAGCGTCTGCGCGCGCCCGTCATCGCCGAGTGCTGCGTAGAGTGCGACCATGTCGCGCAGGCTGATGCCAAGGCCGCCGAGGGCGACGGCCAGGCTAGCGCGTGCGCCGGGTAGCGCCAGGGTGGCGCCAGCCTGGCGAAGCGCGGCCACGAAGCGGCCGGGGCCGACGCGGCTCAGCAGCTCGACGGCGGGCACGTTGTAGGATTGCCGCAGCGCGGTCTGCGCGGTGACGGCGCCGTGGAAGGTGGCGTCGAAGTTGCGCGGCGCGTAGCCGGCGATCAGGCCGGGCGCGTCGGGGATCAGCGTCAGCGGGTGCAGCAGCAGCGCATCGAACGCCATACCATAGATGAACGGCTTCAGCGCCGAGCCGGGCGAGCGGCGCGTGCGCGTCAGGTCCAGCGCGCCGCCCGGGTAAGCGGCCCCCCGCCCGCCGACGCTGGCCAGCACCGCCCGGCTGCGGTTGTCCACCATCAGCGCGGCCACGCCCACCTGCGGTTCGGTTCCTGCCAGCTCGCGCGCGAGCAGCCCCTCCAGCCGGCGCTGCAGGTCCGCATCGATCGTGCTGCGAACACCGCTGCCGGCAGGCGCGTGCCGTGCCAGCCCGGCGGCGAACAGCCCGGCCAGACGCGGCATTGTGTGGCGCGTGCAATCCGGCGCCGCCGCGCCGTGCAGCCAGCCGGGTGCGTCGCCCGCGGTAGCCAGCCGGCGTTCCAGCCGCGCCACCGCTAGCCTTGCGGCGCCGACGTGCAGGTCCGGCCGCCGCCGGCTAGGCGATTGCGGCAGCACCGCGAGCAGTGCTGCCTCGCCGGCGGAGAGGTGCTCCGGGCCGTGGCCGAACCAGGTCACGCTGGCGGCACGCACGCCCTCGATGTTGCCGCCGAACGGCGCCAAAGTGAGGTACATCGCCAGGATCTCGGCCTTGGCGTAGCGCCGCTCCAGCTGCGCCGCGCGCACCAGGTCGTGCAGCTTGCCGAACACGCCGCGCGGGTGCGGCTCGAGCAGGCGCGCCACCTGCATGCTGAGCGTGGAGCCGCCGGAGACGATGTGGCCGGTATGCAGCCACTGCGCCGCGGCACGCAGCAGCGCACCGGGGTCGACGCCGGGGTGATGCCAGAAATGACGGTCCTCGGCGGCTACCAGCAAAGCAAGGTAGCGGGGGTCAACGCCGGACGGGCTTGTGCGCAGACGCCATACGCCACCCGGGGCGGGGAAGGCGGCGAGCGAAAAACCGTCACTGGCCAGGACTTCTACGGAAGTTGTGTTGTAGCGGGTGAGCGAGGGCGGGAAGGCAAGGTCAAGAAAAGGCAAGAGAAACAAAAGCAAGAATTTCTTTTTTGACAAAAAGAAACAAAAAACTTTTGGTTTCTGGGGCGCGACGCGTGGGAGAGCGCGCGACAACGGGGCAAACGTTTTTTGGTTCTTTTTTTCAAAAAAGAACATGCTTAATTCTCTTGTATCGTCACGCTTCCGACCGCGCCGCGCGCCTGCACGTCAGGCCGGTACATGTCACGGATGCTCGCTGCCGGAAGCAGGAAACGCCCGGGCGAGACCACGCGCACCACATAGGCGACGTTGAACGCACGGTTCGACGTCTTCTGCTTATCGTCGTCGCTGTTGTTGCTGTCGTTGTCGTCGTTCTCCAGGTGGTCGGAAACGCGGCTGAGGTCGATAGCCGCCATGAAGCGGTCGTCGCGCTTCTCGGCGATCCTCGTCGGCGTGATGTCGCCCAGGAACGGCAGGCCGTTCTCGGCCGCTTTGGTGGAGGGTTCCACCACGCGCTCGATCTCGAAGCCGGCGGGCAGCGGGTCCACCAGCATGGTCTGGTGGTAGGCGTCGTCGTCCGCGCTGCCGGACAGGTGCACCACCAGCCGGCTGTTCTGCACCAGGTGCGACAGGTCCACTGTGTTGCCGTCGCCGTCGGTGATCGTCTTGCTGATGCTGAGGTGCGCGTTGCCGGCAGGCGGCGCGCGCAGCGGCAGGCCGTGCACGGCGATGGTTCGGGTCAGAGGCCCGCGCCCGGCGTTGCCGATGGCGACGCCCTGGCCGAGTGCGGCCGCGTCCCGCCGCACCACGGCGACTGCCTGCGGCATCTGAACGGTGCCGTCGATGCTGATGGTGGCCGGGCCCGCGCGCTCCAGCAGCGTGCCGGCAGCGATCACCAGCCAGCCCTGCTCCTGGGTGGTCAGGCGGTCGGGCCGCATGTCCATCCGCTCCAGCGACTGCAGCAGGCGGTCCACGCGCGGGCGCAAATTGGCCTCCTCTGCGAGCGCGATCATCGCCGCGGTGTCGCGCAGCCTGGTGCGGTAGAAATCGGCCAGGCGCCAGGCGAGGCCGTCCTGCTCGGTGGCGAGGCCCTGCTCGGCGGCGTCGAAGGCGTGGGCGGCGCGTGCCTGGTCGCCGGTGATCGCCAGCGCGGTGGCGAGCTGCGCCTGGCCGAGCGGCTCGAGCTTGTCCAGCGTCTGGTCGTGAAAGTAGCGCAAATCGGCGAGGTCGGCCTGGCCAGCGCGCGCCTGCAGCAGGAAGGCGTAGGCGCGGCCGGCGTCGACGATCTGCTGGTCGCGGTCGGCCTGTTGCGGGCTGTTGGGTGCGAAGAACCAGAAGCGGTGCACCATCCAGTTACCGCTGTCGAAATTGGTGAGCGCCTTGGCGGCCCGGCTCAGGGCGGCGTCGGGCACCGGGTAGCCGTGGGCGCGGGCGCGGGTAAGGAAGTCGAGGATCTCGCCGCCGAGGTAGGGTTCGGCCTCACCGTCGCCGGCGCGCCACAGACCGAAGGCGCCGGACTCGTCCTGGCGCTCCATCAGCTTGTCGATGGCGTCCTGCACGCGCAGGCGCAGGTCGACTGGGGAGGCGCCCAGCGTGGCGGCGGCCGCCTCCTGCACGTAGAGCAGCGGCATCGCCCTGCTGACCAGCTGTTCCGAACAGCCGAACGGGTATTCGTCCAGCGAGGCGAGCAGCCCGGGCAGGTCGATGCTGCCGACCGAGGAGAAGCTGGCGCGGATGGTCGCCCCGTCCGGCGAGAGGCCGCGCGCCATGGCACGGGTCAGCTGCACCGTCTCGCCTGGCACCTGGTCGGCTCGGCTGACCAGGGTGACGGACTCGAAGCCGGTGCGGACCTGCATCTGCCAGTCGTGCACGATGTGCAGGCCGTCGGGACCGCTCAGCGTCAGCACGACGCGGCCGATGCCGAGCGTGCGGCCGGAGAGCTTGTAGGTCTTCACCACGGCCTGACGCACAGCGAGCGGCAGGTCCTCGTCGACCGGCTGCATGGCCAGCGCGCCGTCGGCTTCGATGTGCACGTGGTAGGTGCCGGCCTGGCCTTCTACGTTGTGCGCCAGCAGGGTCATCCGCGCGCTGTCGCCGGGGGCGAGGAAGCGCGGCAGGCTGATCTGGGCGACGACCGGGTCGCGCACCGGCACCTGCAGGTCGGCGTGGCCGAAGCCGGCCGGGCTGACGGCGACGGCCATCAGGCGTAGCCCGCCGGTGAAGTCCGGCAGGTCGATCGGGATGACCGCGTGTCCGCCTTCGACATGCACCAGGCCGCTGAACAGGGCGGTGGTGCGGGTCGGCACCACACTTAGGCCGGCGCCGTCCAGGTCGCCGCCGGCGCGCAGCTCGCCCTGGGTGGCGGTGGGGTCGATCAGGTGGGCGTAGTCGTCGCGCACGTCCACCGCAAGGCGGCGCTTGCCGAAGAAATGCGCCTCCGGGTCGGGGCTGGCGAAGCGGGTGAGCTGCAAGATGCCCTCGTCCACCGCGGCGACCGTCAGCCAGACCGGACCCTGGGCCGCCTGGCCGGTCACCGCCACGCCGAGGTCGAGGTGGGTGCGCGGCCGCAGTACGGGGGCGGCCTGCAAAGCCACGCCGATGGTGTGGTCGGCTTCGTCCAGCTTGACGTAGGCGAGCCCCACGGCGCGGACCGGCGCGTGGCCGGACGCCTCGCCGGCAGGGCGGTAGACGCTTGCCATGACGTAGGCGCCGACGCCCCAGTCTGCGGTGGCGTCAACCGTGATGTCGGCGCCGGAGGCGGGCACGGAGACGCTGTGCACCGCCAGCACGCGGCTGTTCTCCACCGTCAGCAGCATCTGGCCGGCGAAGGGGGCTTGTACGTGCAGGTGGGCCTGGCCGCCGGCACGCGGCGGCGGCCCTATCAGCGAGACGGCCACCTTTTCCGGGCTGTCGGCCTGCTGTTCCTCGCCGAAGCCGCCGTGCAGCTTGATTGAGGTGGCCGCACCGCTCGCGTGGTCCTCGATCTCCAGCCGGTAGGTGCCCCAGCCGAGCGCGGGCAGGCCGATCTTCGTGCCGCCCTCCGCCGCAGGGATGTCGATGGCGCCGAAGGTCACCGGGCGGTCGTGGGTGGAGACCTTCCACTGCCAGGCGCCGTTTTCGGAGAAGTAGTGGTAGTCAGTGACCTCCTCGACCAGGCGGAAGTCGGCATGGGCGGCCACGCGCGTGCCGTCCGGCGCAAAGGCGGCGGCCGCGACGGCGGCGGCCTCGCCCTCGTCGAGGTGGCCATCGGCGAACGGCGGGCGCAGGCCGAGCAGCACGGGGTGGGTGGCCAGCTTCAGGCTGGTCTGGCGCTCGGTCGCGCGTCCGCCGGGTTCGGCGACCGACACGGTGACGTCGGCGCGGAGCGGCAGGCTGGTCTGCGGCACTTTCAGCTTGTCGAGGTCCACCACGACGGAGGAGCGGCCCTGGGCGTCCGTCTTCGGCCCGTCCAGATCCTGCGAGTCGGTGTTGAGCTGCTCGCCGGCGCGGCCGAACTGCCAGCCGGGTTCGGCGATGGGCGAGGTATCGGCCTGCAGCTGCACGTGGGCGTCGACCTCGAGGTCGGCGGCCGGGGCGCCGTAGAGATAGCGGGCGTTGACCGCGATGGTGGCCGGAGCGCCGGCGGCCACGCTGGTGCGGTCCGGCGAGAGGTCGACGGCCAGGCGGTTCGGCACGAAGTCCTGCACCTGGACGTCCAGCGTGCCGATCTGCGTCTTGGTGCCCGCGAGCAGCTCTTCGAGGTGCCAGGTGCCGCGCGGGGCGGTGGTCTTGAGCGGGATCACCTGGGCGGCGGCACCCACCGCGTTGGGTTCCAGGCGGTAGCGCCCGGCTTCGACGCCGTCCGGACGGCGCAGCACGATGCTGACCGCCTGGCCGGCGGGCAACGGCTCGGCCAGCGGGCCGCGGACGATGGTGGTAAGGTCGATGCTCTCGCCGGGGCGGTAGATGCCGCGGTCGGTGTAGAGGAAGCCGTCCACCGGGCCGGGGTCGGAACGCCCGTCCACGCCACGGTCGGAGAAGTCGAAGCCGGGCTTGTCGAGCTGCAGCGCGGTGAAGTCGTCGGCGTGGTAGGCCATCACCATGCGGGGCACGTGGCCCTGCACGCCGCGCAGCAGGCCGGCGGCGAACACCGCCTCGCCGTCCGCGTTGGACGTGGCCTCGCCCAGCTCGTCGTTGTTGGCACCCAGCAGGGTAACGACGGTGCCGGGCACCGGGCGCGCGGTGGCCAGCGAGCGGACAAAGGCGTGCAGCCCGTCGGTGCCGCGATGGGTCGTCAGCATCAGGTCGGTCTCGAACACCCAGCGGTATTGCGGGCCGTCATCCTCGGTGTCGGTGTCGTTCGCCGAGGTCGGCTTTGTCCTGGTCAGGGTGATGCGATAGGCGCCGGGCAGGCGCGGGCCCAGCACGTGGGCCAGCGGGAAGCCGGTGAGCACGCGCTCGTTGCGGGCCGTTTTGATGGCGAGGTTGCCGTCCCACACCGGCACGCCGAGCGTGTCCGAGCTGGCCTGAGTCTCCGGGTCGTAGCCGCCGCTGTTGTCGTCGTAGTTCTGGCCCAAGCCGGTGCGGACCAGCACGCGGTCGGTGATGCGCTCGACGCGCACGTGCACGCGGGGCACGTTGACGGTGGCGACCGGCAGGCCGCCCGGCAGGTCGCGCGGCAGGATGAAGCCGTCATCGGCGAACTTCAGGCTTTGCGGCAGGTCGCCCAGGCTGAGCGGCAGGGTCTCGTCGGCGAGGTGGCGGGAGCCGTCGGCACCTTGAAGGCCTGCCAGCACCGTCAGCTCGTAGGCGGTGCCGAACTCCAGTCCGGCCAGACAGAGCCTCTCGCCGGTGGCCTGCACGGCCATCTGGATGGCGGGCTTGATGCGCAGGAAGTCTGCCTCATGGATGTCGGGACCGGTGGCCAGGCCGGCGGAGAACACCAGGCAGGCCTGGGCGGTCTTGCCGTGCGTGTCCACCGCCACGCGCAGCAGGTTCAACGCGCGCACGCCGCTTTGGGCGACGGGGACGGCGGGTGCGGATCGCGGTGCGGGCGCGGGTGCGACCTTGATGCCGCTGGGCCGGAGCGGGGTGACGGCGGCTGCCTGATGCGCCTGCAACGTGTAAGGCACGCCGGTACGGCCTGCCAGGTAGCCCAGGCTTGCGCAGACCAGGCCGGTTGCTGCGAGCGCGGGCCAAAACTTCATGTGGGTCGACCTTTGGAAGACGTGCGAGCGTAGGCTGTCGGGAGCGCAACGTAAATCCGCACCGAGGAAGGACGGAAGAAAACCTTCTTTTTTGAAAAAAAGAACCAAAAAACTTTTGCTCTCCAGGTACACGCCGCGCAAGAGTCCGCGACGGCAGTGACAAAAGTTTTTTGGTTCGCTTTTCAAAAAAGAACGCTTGCCTTGCTTTCTCTCTTCACCCGCCCGATGCCTAGCTCCCCTGCCCTGCTGCATACTCCCCGACCCAACATCCGGGGGCGAGAATATTGGGCGTGGCATTCATCGGCTGGGGCAGGTTCATCGCCCCGAACGGCGACAAGATCACCGTGCCGGCGCCGACGACCGACCCTGGCCGACCCTGGCTGTGGGATTTCCTGGCCAGTCAGGCTTACGCACTGCGGCAGGCCGGCTTCACCGCCTTGCAACTGCCCCCGATTGGCAAAGCGCAAGGTGGCGCCTATGACGGTTGTGACGGCTACGGCCTGTTCGACCCGCGCGACATCGGGTCGAAAAACCAGCAGGGCGGCCTGCCGACGCGCTACGGAACGGCAGAGCGCCTGCGACGCCTGGTTGCCGTTGCCAATGCGTGCGGGCTGGACACCTACCTCGACCTGGTGCTGCACCAGCGCATCGGCGCCAATGCGGGCGCGGGTGGGTATCGCTTCCTTGGCGCTGACGGGATGTCCCTTACAGGCCGCGGCGCGCTCGACCCGGGGTGCTTCCGCGAGGTGCCGCCGGCAAACCGGCCGCAGGACGCAGTGCCGAACAGCTTCTACGATTTCAGTTTTGGCGACGAGCTGGTCTACCAGAATTGCGACCCGCCGCGGCACACGATCGACGACGCGCTCGACTACGGCGACTGGGTGTTCCGCACGACGGGTGCGGCCGGCGCGCGCTTCGACGACGCCAAAGGCATATGGGCGCCGTTCGCACGCGAGTTCATGACCAGCCGTGCGATGGCCGACAAGTTCTTCTACGCGGAGTATTTCGACGGCTCGGACGCTATCGACTGGTGGGCCAACGCGGCCCCGCTGGGGGGCCGCTCTCTGGCAGAGGACTTCCCGCTGCATTTCAGCCTGCAGACCGCGTGCAACTCGTACGACGCGAGCGTGCTCGAGGGCGCCGGCTTCGCGGCTAGACGGCCGGAGCAGGCCGTCACGTTCGTGGACAACCCCGACACAGACACGAGCTTCGACCAGCAGGTCGGCAACAACAAGCTGCTCGCCTACGCCTTCCTGTTGAGCATCGAGGGCTATCCCTTCGTGTTCGGCAAGGACTATTTCGGACCGGACGTGTGGCCCGGGGCCTACGGCCTGAAGCCGTGGATCGACAATATGGTTTGGATACACGAGAACCTTGCCGGTGGCGGAACCACCACGCGTTTTCTCGACGGCAAGGTTATCGTCGTGGAACGCCTGGGTGCTCCCGGTCTGCTGACTTGCCTGAACTTCGACACCTGGAACAGCCGCACGCTGCGTGTGGCCACCGCGTTCGGCCCCGGCGTGCAACTGCACGATTACAGCGGCCACCACGACGACGTCTGGACCGATGCTCAAGGCAATGCCAGCTTCACCATTCCAAGCAACGCTTACAGCCGCGGCCAGAGCTACCTGTGTTTCAGCCGGGCCGGGCTGGACAAGCCGAACACGGTGACGCCGCGCGTAACCACGCAGACATTTTTCGGGGCTGACGACCTCGACATTCCGGCAGCGCGCAACGCAGACGTGCAGGTTGGGCGCGTGTTCTGTGCTGCCGGCACGGAGGTTGCGGTGTCGACCTTCGTGCATGACGCGGGATGGAGCGCAAGCTCCCGCCTGATCTTCCGGCTTATGACACCGGACGGCGCAGTGCTTGCCGAGGCGGCGCACGCGATGCGGTTCCCGGCCGCCTTCAACATACGACTGCCAGTAACCGGGTGGTACGCGATTGTCGCCAAGGGTGCGGGGCTGCCCGCTCACGGCTCGCCGTTCGAAGTCGATGTTACCTACACTGCGCCGCGTGAAATCGCGTTGGGCTAGGATTTTTAGCCGGTTTTACCTGGATTTTCTGAGGCTTGGAAAAAGTCAGAGGGTAAGGCAAGCGATTCTTTTTGAAAAAACCAAAAAGATTCTCTTCCGGGCGGGCATGCACCGTGATGACGCGTGTCTCAGTTGTGCACGACACGTGCTGACCTGCACGCCGCCCTATGCCTGTGGGGGGAACCCCATTGCTGTTTTCAGGTCGTTTCGTGCCAATAGGCGACAGCATTCTTACGTAAGGCTGACCTGCTTCATGTCAGTTGCGCGTCGTTCAGGCGACCAAGAACCTTCGACAGCCCAGCCGAGTGGGGCAAAAGCCTCCTGTTTCTTTCTTTTAAAAAAAAACTGCTTGCTTCTGCTTACCACGCACCACGCGGAAACACCTTGCCCAGCTTGGCACGATTGCAGCAAAATGTCGGCCCTCGAACGCTGATCACCCAAAGTATTTCGTCATTACAAGTTGATGGAGGACCTATGCCGGCAAAATGTGTTGCCTGGTGCCTGTTGTGCTTGGCTTTTGTCCTCAGGCCGATCTTGCCAGCTTACGCTTCCAGCCTTCGTATCTCGCCTGCGTCTGCGGAGCGCAGCAGTGGCGAGATCGAGGCCGATTACGGCATGTCTCACCTGTTCATCGATGAGGTGGCGCACGACTCTGTCCCAATCACCATCTTCTTCGATCCGCAGGCACCCGACGTTGTGGAAGCCGACGTGTTCACCAACCTCGATCGGCGCGACCTTGCAACCGTCATGGTCGGTTCCGAGAGCGTGGAAGAAGGCATCAGCCCGCCGCTGGGAAACACGATCGACGTCGGCGACGAGCGCCACTACTACCACGCCGTTCGCATGCAGCCGGTCCCCGGCGGCTACCAGGTCACACTCGCTGCCAGCAAGACTGGCGCCTACCGCGTCACTGCGCGCTACCGTGTAGCCAGTGACCCTGCCGGCACCTGGCACTGGTATGACAATGAGGCCAGCGCACCGGGCGTCTTCAAGCGCGATTTCGCCATCGTCGTCTCGCCGGCAAAGGCGCGCGACGTCCAGCTCTACGAAGCCAACCCGCTGAGCACCGCCGCAAGCGGCACTTCTCCCGCGCAACGCGGCACCTTCGCCGCGATGTCTGCACCAGCCTCCGGCACGGGCGCGCATTTCAGTTTGGAGTATTTGCAGCAACTCGGCGTCAACACGCTGTGGCTGCAGCCGATCCATCCGCGCGGCATCGCCGGCCGCCTGACTGATCCTACGACCGGACAGGCCTTCGCGCTGGGAAGTCCCTACGCGGTGAAAAACTACTTTGCAGTGATGCCACTGATGGCATCCGGACTTCTTCCCGGCGCAAGCATGGCCGAGAACGACAATGCTGCAGGCCGCGCGTTGGCAATGACCGAGTTCCAGACGTTTGCGCGTAAGGCGGCGACGAAGGGCATTGGCCTGTTCCTCGACGTGCCGTTCAACCACGCTGCACACGATTTGGAGATGGCGCCGGCCGGCGTGCGTTACTGGGCGGACAAGGCGATACCAGACACCACGCCCGTCAGCGCGGTGGAAGCACGCGTGTTCTCGCGCGCCGGTGAGTACGACATGCGGGCAAGCGGCGCCGACGACGTGGCGGATGCGCCAGACCGCTTCGACTTCGGCAAATGGACCGACGTGGCCGACTTTTTCTTCGGCCGTTACGCCGCGCTGGTTGCCAACCAGTCCGATGCCGGCGCCTACCAGAACGAAGCCGACTGGTTCGACTACAGCGTGGGTAGCGAGACCGCCAGCGGCGACGCGTCTGGCCATTTCGACCATGTCACGCAGGGCCTCTGGCGCTACTTCGGTGACTACCTTCAGTTCTGGCTCGGCCAGACCGGCTATCCTGGCAACAGCCGGCACGCAGCGCTGAACGTTGCGGGCGGCATTTCCGGGCTGCGCGCCGATTTCGCACAGGGGTTGCCGCCGCAGGCTTGGGAGTACATCGTCAACCGCACGCGGGCGCGGCGGTGGGACTTCGTGTTCATGGCAGAGAGCCTGGATGGCGGGCATGTCGGCTACCGCTCCGCCCGGCACTTCGACATCATCAACGACAGCCTGGTCAGCGACCTGCACGGTGCCACCACCGCGACAGACCTGCAGCACATGTTCGCGGCGCGCAGCTTCTACGGCGACGCGCTGATCCTGCTCAACACCACCTCACAAGACGAGGACAGCTACCGCGACCCCTACCAGGGCGCGCTCCGTTTCGCCGTGAACAGCGCGATGTACGGCGCCACGCTGATCTTCCCGGGGCAGGAGCTGGGCCTGGCCGGCACCATCGTGCCGCCGTCCGGCGCATCGGACCCGTCCGCCGGCGCGCCGTTCGGCTACGAGCGCTACGAGACGGATACGAACTTCCACAAGCCGATCCCGCAGTTCCTGACCTACAACTCCATGATGCCGCTATGGCGCCAGCTCGACCGCAGCGGCGGCGACGCGCATCACCTGCTCTCCTTCTACACCGCCGTGTCGCACGCGCGTATGCAGAGCGCCGCGTTGCGCAGCAAGTGGAGCTCGCCTCTCAGCCTGCAGGGTGGCGGCGCCGCGGACAACATCTTTGCTGTCGGCAAGACCGCACAGCCCGGCGGCGACCCCGCCAAGACCGACGTGGTGTTCGCGTTCGTCAACCTCGACCTGAGATCGGCGAGCACCACTCCGCCTGGGCGCAGCTTCGACGTCGACGTGCCGTTTGGCGGCGCCAACATATTCGGCATCCGCCGCGACCACCGCTACCAGGTCAGAAACATCGCCGCTACCGCGGTGAACGAACGCAAGACCTGCCTTTGGCCCGACAGCGTCACGGGTGCCAACCTGCTTGCCAACGGCATCTACGTTTCGCTCAACCGCCTGCCGGACAACGACGCCGGATGGTCTACGTCCCCATACGAGGCGCAGTACCTCAAGCTGATCGACCTCACCGCGTCGCCGAAGGCTTGCAGCGCCACCGCGCCCGATGCCGCAGGCAACACTTCGCCCGATGCCGCAGGCAACACTTCGCCCGGTGCCGCAGGCAACACTTCGCCCGGTGCCGCAGGCAACACTTCGCCCGGTGCCGCAGGCGACGCTTCGCACGGTGCAAGCAATGACGGCGCGGTGACGCAACCCGGTTCGAGGCAGGCCGTGCTCACCCGTTCCTACGACAACGGCCGCACCGGCGCGAACACCGCCGAGCGCGTGCTGACCCCCGATGCAATCCGCGCGCGGGGCCTCACCCGCGCGTTCTCGCTGGTGCTGGCCGGTGACGACCCGCGCATCGAGGCGCAGCCGCTCTACGTCCCCGGCGTCAGCATGCCGGACGGCAAGGTGCACGACGTTGTCTATGCATTCTCGATGTCGAACCACGTCTGGGCGTTCGACGCGGACAGCGGCGCCGCACTCTGGCCGCACCCGGTCTCGCTCGGCGCGCCGTTCCTGCCGGCGTCCGGCGACGCGGTGGACGTCTACGGCATCAACCGTTCGTTCGGCATCCTCAGCACGCCGGTGATCGACCGCGGCGCAGGCCTCATCTACGCCGTGGCCTGGATCGTCGATGGCCATGGCGACCGTCAGCTGCACCTCAACGCGCTGCGGCTGAGCGACGGCGCGGCGCCGCCAGGCAAGACGCAGCCGCTGCCGGTGCAGGCGACCGCCGTCAACGCGGCCGGACAAACCGTGTCGCTCAGCCAGGTGCAGAAGCAGCGCGCGGCGCTGCTGCTGGTGCCGCTGTCCGATGCGCCGGATCCGCACCACCACAAGATGCTCTACGTCGCCACCACGGGCGACGATGAACCTCCGTCTCAGCCGGACGCAACGCTCGGTCACCACGGCTGGGTGGTGGCGTTCGATGTCGACGATTGGCATCAGGCAGGCGCCTGGACGTCCACGCCAAGCAGTTTCGGCGGCGGCATCTGGCAGGGCGCGCAAGGCCTGTCCGCAGACGACTCCGGCAACGTCTACGCGCTGACCTCAAACGGTGGCTATCTCGTCGGCGCCAACGGCAGCATTACCGACTTCAACGGCCGCAGCGACCACGCGGAGAGCTTCGTGCGGCTCACGCTGCACAACAACGCGCACGGCACGTCGCTCGACCTCGCCGACTGGTTCACGCCGTTTCGCGACGCGGACCGCCGGGACTGGACCATTCCCGACGTGATGCCGTTCCGCCGCGGCTACGACTACGCGGACCAGGACCTAGGATCGAGCGGCCCGGTGCTGCCGCCCGGCACGGACCTGGTGCTGGGCGCCGGCAAGGATGGCGTGCTTTACGCCGTGGACCGGAACGACATGGGCCGCACGGTGGGCGATCTCTCGAAGCTCGCGACTCCACCTGTTTTCCTGACCTACGACCCCGATACCGCCAACCCTGCCTACGCGGGGGCGACGCCCTCCGGAAACCTGGACTTCAAGCCGCAACCAGGCTTCAAGACGCACCACCTGCACGGCTCGCCGGTGTATTGGCAGAGCGCATCGCATGGCGGCATGCTGTTCGCCTGGGGCGAGAACGCGCAACTGCGCGCGTTCTCGATGACGCAGGGTGGACGGACGAAGCTGCTTGCCCACAGCACCGCCGTCGCCTCCGCTGCACTGGCGCAAGACGCAGGCAGCATCGGCGGCATGCCAGGCGGCATGCTTACGCTATCGGCAAACGGCAAAGACGCGGGTGTCGTCTGGGGAACTGCACCGCTGAACGGCGACGCCAACACGGATCCGGTGGCGGGCGTGATACGCGCCTACGATGCGACGAACTTCGCCTCGGCCTCAGGCAGCCGACCGGCAACGTTGCGGTTGCTTTGGGAACAGGCAGGGTTCAGCTACAGCAAATTCTGTCCGCCGGTGGTTGCCGACGGGCGGCTGCTGGTGCCGACTTACGACGGTCGGATCGACGTGTATCGGCTGAGCGCTGCACAGAAATAGGCAAGGCAAGCGAAGGCGTTTTTTTTCGAGAGAAAGAAGCTACGGCTGTCGCGGACGGGTAAAACAACACGCTTCACCACGGCGCACCCGACGGGAGCAAAAGTTTTTTGGTTCTTTTTTTCAAAAAAGAACCGCTTGCTTGCCTTAGGCGGCCGACCTCGCCTCCGGCAACAAGCCCGCCACCGCCTCCTGCCCCACCCGGTTGCAAAAATCCCCGAACCCCTCGCCAGCAACCCCGACGGCTGACCAAGCGGCGAACAACGGGTCGAACGTGCTGATCACCTCGGCATGCGCCACCTTCTCGCGCAGCTTGAAGCTGAGGCGCGTGCCTTCGAAGTCGCCACCCACATAGATCGCGTAGAAGCCAGGCATGCGGCCGACGATGCCGATGTCGCCGGCATAGGTGCGCGCGCAGCCGTTGGGACAGCCGGTAATACGCACGCTGACTCGGCGATCCTGCAAGTTGTGCAGGGCGAGGAGCGCGTCGATGCCGCCGACGATCTCGGGGTGCATGCGCTCGGCCTCGGTCAGCGCCAGGCCGCAGGTCGGCAGCGCCGGGCAGGACAGCGCGTACTGCGCCATGGGCGAGAGCGTCTCGGCGGTGGCGACGTGGTGCTCGGCGAGCAACGCGTCGATGGCGGGCCGGTGGGCCGGCGCGATGTCGGACAGGATCACGTCCTGCTGCGGCGTCATGATGTAGTTGGGCGCAAAACGCTCGCCGATCTGGCGCAACGCAGTGCGCAGCCGGTTACCGCAGCGCTGCGTGTGGCCGCCATCGACAATTCGTCCGGCCGCCACCGGAATGCCAAGCCATAGATTGCCGTCGCCCTGCTCGTGCCAGCCGAGTAGGTCGGGCACCTCCAGCTTCATCGGCCGGGCGTCCTCGAAAGGGCGGCCGTAATAGGCGGCCAGCGTCTCGCGCACCCAGGGCAGGCCGCGGTCGTCCATCACGTATTTAAGCCGGGCGCGCCGGCGGTTGGTGCGGTCGCCGTTGTCGCGCTGCAGCTTGATCACTGCTTCGACCATCGGGATCAGGTCGTCCGGACCCACGAAGGCGATAGGGGTCGCCAGGCGCGGGTAGGTGCGGGCGTTGTTGTGGGTCATGCCCAGCCCGCCGCCGATGGCGATGTTGTAGCCGAGCAGCGTGTCGCCATCGAACTTGGCGACGATGCCGAGGTCGTTGGTCAGCACGTCGATGGTGTTGTCGGCCTCGTGGGTGATGCCGACCTTGAACTTCCTCGGCAGATAGGTCGGGCCGTAGAGAGGCTCGTCCTCTTCGGCGTCGCCACGCGGCGCCTCGTCGAGGAAGATCTCGTAATAGGCGCGCGATTTCGGCTTGAGGTGCTCGGACAGCATGCGTGCGTCGGCTTCGATGCGAGCCTGGCGGGCGTCGTGATAGGGCGACGGGCTGGCCATGATGTTGCGCACCACGTCGCCGCAGGCGGACATGGTGGTGAGCAGCGTGTGGTTGATGTCGGCGATGGCCGGCTTGAGGTCGCCCTTGAGGATGCCGTGAAACTGGATGCCCTGGCGGACGGTGATGCGGATGGACCCGTTGGCACGGGTGTCGGCCAGGCGATCGAAATAAAGATACTGCGCTGTGGTCATGCGGCCGCCGGGCATGCGGCAGCGAAGCATGAACTGGTATTCCTTCTCCAGCCCGTGCTGCTTGCGGTCGGTGGCGGTGTCGCGGTCGAACTGCTCGTAGCTGCCGTGGAATTTCAGCAGCTGGTAGGCGTCCTCGCTGACCTGGATGCCGCCTTCTGCCAGCTCGGTCGCGAGCGTGCCGCGCAGGCGGTGGCTTTCAGTCTTCAGTGTCTCGACGGCGGATAGTTTTGCGGTCATGCGGAGCCTCGGTAGCGGGCGTCAGTTTCGACTACGTGGAGAGGACGGGTGCGTTTCCCAGGCCTGCGACGCCGTCTGCGGTTATTTCCACGTTATCGGATCGGGGTTCCCAGTTATCAACAGCTCTGGAGAGCATATCTGCCGCCAGCAGCAGGAGTGCGTCATGGCGGGTATGAGGCGGAGAAGCAGCACCGGCCCGGTTACAGCGTCGTCCGAGTGTCCATCGAGCCCATGGCCGCAACACGCCGCGACAGCGCGCCCATGAGTTTTTTGCTTCTTTCCTTCAAAAAAGAAGCGCTTGCCTATATGGAGAACGTGATAGGCTCCAATAGCGGCCGAGCCAGCCCCGCAGCTTCCGCCCGCCGCACCAGGTCTTCGAGCGTCAGCCCGCGCAGCCGGGTGGCAACGTCGCGGTCGAGGTCTCCCCAGAGCAGCGAGACCACCTTCTCCAGCAGGTCGCCCTTCGGCCCGTCCTCGGCCGGGTGGTCCTCGCACAGGGCGGTGCGGACGACCTCGTCGAGGTGGATGTCGCGGCGCGGGCGGCCCAGGCGATACCCGCCGCGCGGGCCGCGGATGCTCTCCAGCAGCCCAGAGCGTGACAGGGTCTGCAGCAGCGGCTCGATACCCCGGCGGGCCAGGCCTGCGCGCTCGGCAATGTCGGCCGCGCTGACGGTGCTGGTTCGGCCGGCGTGGAAGGCGACGTCGAGGATGATCAGCACGGCCAGCATGCCGCGGTCGCGCCGGACGATCATGCCGGCGGTGGGCAGCCGATGCGGTCTGTCTGGCCCCCTCCGCGTTGGCTTGCCGATCTGCGTTTCATCGTTCCATCATCGCGCCGGGGTGTTCTCATGTCCAACCGAATAGCGTCGCGCGGCCCGGTCTTCGCCGTGGCAGAACCCAGGGGGCGCATATACGACAGCGTGCTGCAAACAGTGGGCGGCACGCCGCTGGTGCGGCTGCCCAGGCTAACGGCGGAAGACGCTCTGGTAGCCGACCTCATGCTGAAGCTGGAGTTCTTCAACCCGCTTGCCTCTGTAAAGGACCGCATCGGGCTGGGCATGGTAGACGCCGCCGAGCAGGCTGGCGAGATCACGCCCGGGGTGTCCATACTGGTGGAACCGACCAGCGGCAACACCGGCATCGCGCTTGCCTTCGTGGCGGCCGCGCGCGGCTACCGGCTGATCGTGACGATGCCGGAGAGTGCCAGCATCGAGCGGCGGCGGATGCTGCGGCTGATGGACGCCCAGGTGGAGCTGACGCCGCAGAAGCTGGGCATGGCCGGCGCCATTTCGCGCGCCGAGGAGATCGTGGCCAAGACGCCGCACGCCTGGATGCCGAAGCAGTTCGACAACCCGGCCAACCCGGCGATCCACGCCGCCACCACGGCCGAAGAGATCTGGGCAGACACCGCCGGCCAGGTGGACATGGTGGTGGCCGGCGCGGGCACCGGCGGCACGCTGACCGGCCTGGGCCGCGCGCTGAAGCCGCGCCGGCCCGGGTTGCGGATGGTGGGGGTGGAGCCGAGCGAGAGTGCCGTGCTGTCGGGCGACGAGCCGGGGCCGCACGGCATCCAGGGGATCGGGCCGGGGTTCAAGCCGTCGGTGCTGGACATGTCGGAGATCGACGAGGTGGTGACGGTGTCAGAACGCGAATCGATTGCCGCCGCGCGGCGCTGCGCGCGAACGGAGGGGCTGCCGATCGGGATCTCGTCGGGTGGAATGCTGCACGTGGCGCTTGGGCTGGCAAAGGCGGAACACAACAAAGGCAAGATGATCGTGGGGATCGTGCCGTCGTTTGCGGAGCGGTATTTGTCGACCGGGTTGTTTGCGGGGTTGGGGTAGGAAGGAACGCCTTCTTTCTCGAGAAAAAGAAGCAAAAAGCTTTTGCTTCCGCTGTCGCGGACCTCTCCGGCGAGCGTGCGACGGCGGAAGCAAAAGCTTTTTGGTTCTTTTTTAAAAAAGAGCTGCTCGCTGAGGATACGTCAGACATGCGCACCGGCTACCGCTTCATGCACGTGATCGCCACGCGCTGGATGGACAACGACGTCTACGGCCACGTGAACAACGTCGTCTACTACAGCTACTTCGACACGGTGATTAACTTCTACCTGATCCGGCACGGCGGACTGGACATCCACGCCGGCGGCCAGATCGGTCTGTGCGTGGAATCGCATTGCACGTACGCAGCACCACTGGCGTTTCCGGGCAACGTCGAGGCGGCGCTGCGGGTGGAGAAGCTTGGCCGGTCCAGCGTGCGCTACGGCGTTGGGTTGTTCGCAGAAAATGCGGAGGCAGCGGCCGCGCAAGGCTGGTTCGTGCACGTGTTCGTCGATCGCGATACCCGGCGCCCTATGGAAGTGGGTGACCGTCTGCGGGGCGCGTTGGAGCAGCTGATGGTAACGGAGGCGAGCGCGTGAGGACCAAGGCGGCAGTGCTGCGTGAGACGGGGCTGGCGCGGCCGTATGCGGACTCCCGGCCCTTGGCGGTGCGGGAGGTGGGACTGGCTATGCCCGGCATCGGCGAGCTGCTGGTGCGGGTGGGTGCGGCGGGGCTGTGCCACTCGGACCTCTCGGTGATCGATGGCAGCCGGCCACGGCCGATGCCGATGGTTCTGGGGCACGAAGCGGCCGGCAGCGTGGAGGCGTGCGGGCCTGGCGTGGAAGGGTTCGTGCCGGGCGACCAGGTGATCTTCTCGTTCGTGCCGAGCTGCGGGGCGTGCCTGCCTTGTGCGGAGGGACGGCCGGCGCTGTGCGAGCCGGGGGCGGCCGCCAACGGCGCCGGCGTGCTGCTGGGCGGCGGGCGCCGCTGGTGCGACGACGGCGGCGGTCCGGTGAACCACCACCTCGGCGTCTCGGGTTTCGCCGAGTTCACGGTGACCAGCGCGCGGTCCGCGGTGCGGGTGGACGGCGCGCTGCCGATGGAGGTGGCCGCCCTGTTCGGCTGCGCGGTGATGACGGGCGTAGGCGCGGTGGTGAACACGGCGAGGGTGCCGCCTGGCGCCAGCGTCGCGGTGTTCGGACTGGGCGGCGTGGGGCTGGCCTGCGTGCTGGGCGCGGTGGCCTCCGGGGCAAACCCGGTCGTGGTGGTAGACCCTTCTGCGGAGAAGCGGGCGCTGGCGGTCTCGCTTGGGGCGACGACCGTGGTTGCGGCCGGCGAGGACGCGGTGGCCGGCGTGCGAGAAGCCACGGCAGGCGGGGCGGCGTTCGTGTTCGAATCGGTGGGGCACGAGGCGGTGCTGGCGCAGGCCTACGCGGCGACGCGGCGCGGCGGGACGACGGTGGCGACAGGGTTGCCGCATCCCAGCCGGATGTTCGCGGTGCCGGCCGTGAGCCTGGTAGCCGAGGAGCGGACGGTAAGAGGCAGCTACATGGGCTCGGCAGTGCCGCGGCGCGACCTGCCGCGGTTCGTGGCGATGTACCGCGCCGGGCGGCTGCCAGTGGACCGGCTGCTGACGCATCGGCTGGGGTTGGGTGAGATCAACGAGGGGTTCGACCGGCTGGCCGATGGTGTAGGGGTGCGGCAGGTGGTGGTGTTCTAGGCAAGGCAAGCAAGCGGTTCTTTCTTGAAGAAAAAACCGAAAAACTTCTAGTCCGGCTGTCGCGGCGTTTCCTGCAGCTTGGACTCAGAAGACAAAAGTTTTTTGGTTCTTTTTTTCAAAAAAGAACCGCTTGCTTTCTGCGTCTCCCACCGAGCGGTCGCCACCGCCTGCCGCGCCAGCATCTGCGCACCGGCAAACGTGGCCGCCGTAGCACCATCGGCACCGCTGGCCCGTACGTCGGCCGAAACGAACTGCCAGCCTTCGGGCAGCCGGATTGCAGCGCCGACGAACACGCCGTCGACCTCGACGACCTTGGAACTCTGCATGTGATCTATTCGGGTCCGCATTGACACGTTTGGGCGAGCGATGTGCCATGGAGGGCCTGTCGGCGCCACACAAATGCACGTTTCGCGGGGAAGTTGGTGTGCAATGCAGCAAATATTTTGATCAAAGGTCAACCGAAAGTTGTTGCGGCAGGCGATCGGCCGTACCGCCCAGCAGGATCAGCACCGGCCCGCCGGCGGCCCAATCGCCGGCCGAGACGGCAAGTTCCTCCAACGGTCCACGCAGCACGCGCGTGTGTGACGTGCCGCCGCTCTCCACCAGCACTGCCTGCATCGCGGTGGAGAAGCCCGCAGCCGCGAGCTCGTTACAAAGACGCGGCAAAGTCGCCAGGCCCATGTAGATGGCGAGCGTGACGCCGGGGCGCAGCAGGCCGGCGTAGTCGATGCCCAAATCCTCCCGGCGGCGATGGGCAGTGACGAAAGTGACGGCGTGGGCGGCGTCGCGGTGGGTGAGCGGGATGCCGGCTGAGGCGGCGCAGGCCAACGCCGCGGTAATGCCGGGAACCACCTCGCAGGCAACGCCGGCCTCGTGCAGCGCGTCCAGCTCCTCGCCGCCGCGGCCGAAGATGAACGGGTCGCCGCCCTTCAGGCGAACCACGCGGCGGCCTTCGCGGGCCAGGCGGACCAGCAGCGCGTTGATGTCGCGCTGCGGCATGGTGTGGTGGCCCTCGCTCTTGCCGACGTCGATGCGCTCGGCGTCGCGGCGGGCCAGCTCGAGCACCTCGGCGGTGCCCAGGCGGTCGTGCACGATCACGTCGGCCTCGCCCAGCAGACGCAGGCCGCGCAGGCTGACCAGGTCGGCCGCCCCCGGACCGGCGCCGACCAAATGGACGATGCCGGGGGCGGGGCGCGCGAGGCCGGCTTCCGCCGCGTCCAGCTCGGCAGCGTACTCGGTGGCGGCCGCGGCCTCGTCGCCGGCCAGCATCAGGTCGGCGACGCGGCCGGCGAAGACGCGCTCGAGCATGCGGCGGCGCTGCACCATGTTGGGCAGACGACGACGCGTCTCGGCCTTGAAGCGGTCGGCGAGTGCGGCGAGGCGGCCCCAGGCGGGCGCCACCCACGTCTCGATGCGGCCACGCAACAGCCGCGCCAGAACCGGGGCGGCGCCCCCGCTGGAGATGGCGATTGTCAGCGGATCACGGTCGACGATCGCCGGCGTGATGTAGCTGCACAGCTCCGGCCGGTCGACGACGTTGACCGGAATGCCGGCTGCCTGCGCCGCGGCGGAAAAGGCGGCGAGCACGGGCTCGGGCAGGCCGGAGGCGACGGCCAGCACGCAGCCGGCGAGATCCACCCCTGCCAGGCTGGCGGGGCGGTCTACGCAGGCACCGAGCGAGGTGAACAGCTCGGCACGGCGGTCGGCCGCCTCGTTGCGGCCGAGGACGACGACGCGGCGGCTTTCGAGTTGAAGGAAGATCGGGTAGCCGCGCATAGGAAGGAAGGAAGGACTTCTTTTTTGGAAAAAAAGAAGCAAAACACTTTTAGTCCCTCACGTGTGTGGTGCGGAGAGGTCCGCGTCAGCCCGAGCAAAAGTTTTTTGGTTCTTTTTTCCTAAAGAGAACTGCTTTCTCAGGCCGCTACGAGCGCCGCCACGTTTGGCTCGATCCCCAGCAGCGCCGCTGCCGCAGCCGCCGGTGCGGGCCTCGCGTAGAGGAAGCCCTGGGCGAAGTGGCAGCCGAGCTGACCCAGGCGTTCGGCCACGTCCTCGGTCTCCACGCCGTCGGCCACGATGTCGATGCCCAGTCCCTTGCCGAGCAACAGCATCGCCGTGACGCAAGCCTCGGCACGCGGGTCCACGGCCAGCCTCTGCACGAACACCTTGCCGATTTTGATGCTGTCGAAAGGCAGGTCGCGCAAATGCAGGAAGTTCGACGCCCCGCTGCCGAAATCGTCGAGCACGGCTCGCGCGCCGTGCTCGTGCAGCACGTCGATCAGCTCGCGAACCAGCGCGCGGTCGGCCATCAGCGCGGTCTCGGAGATCTCGACGTCGAGCCGGCTCATGTCCATCCGGCGCTGCCAGGTCCCCGGCTGGGTGCGCAGCAGGCCAATCAGCTCACGCACCTGACCGGCAGACACGTTTACCGCGAAGCGGCACCAGGCCGGCCACTCCCGCGTGTCGTGTGCCACGTGGCGCAGCAGCGCCGTGCTGATCTGGCCGGATAGGCCCATCTCGTCGGCGAGCGGGATGAATTGTTCGGCCAGCAACAGGCCGTTCTTGGGATGGTTCCAGCGCGCCAGCACTTCGAACTTGGCGATCTGGCCGGAGGGCAAGCTGACGACCGGCTGATAGTATGGCACCACCTGGCCCGCCTCGATGGCGCGCTGCAGCTCGGCGCGCATCTGCTCGCGGTCGAGGATGTCGGCCGCCTCGCGCTCGCCGCAGAGGTGGAAGCGTCCGCCGCCCAGGCTCTTGGCGTGCGTCAGAGAGACCCGGGCGGCACGCATCAGCGTCTCGGCAGAGCGTCCGTTGCCGGGTGCGCGGGCCACACCCATGCTGAGCGCCGTGTCCACCAGCTCGCCGGACGCCGGGTTGGGGATGGAGAGCACGGCGAACACCTGCGCGACGGTGCGCGGGAGCAGCTCGAGCTCGTCCGGCCGGGTGATCAACAGGGCGAAGCTGTCGCTGCCGACCCGGGCGGCATGGTCGCGTTCGGTCACCAGCGCGCGAAGGCGGCCGGCGAAGGCGGCAAGCAGTTCGTTGCCGCCAGCCTCGCCCAGGTTGGCGTTCACAGCGTCGAAACGGTCGAGGTCTATCAGCAGGAGGGCCAGCGGACCACGGACAAGCTGGGAGGACAGTGTTTCGAGGAAGGCCGCGCGGTTCGACAGCCCGGTCAGCGAGTCGCGGCGGGAGAGACGGAACAGGTCGACCTGCCGGTCGCTCCGCAAGGCAGCGTTGGCCGATTCCAAGGTGCTGTACACGTTGCCGGCCTTGCGCATGTGCCAGGCGAGCGCGGCGGACAGGCACGACGTGGCACAGGTTGCGAGGAGGAAAGGGTCTGGCATTGCGGTGGACCTGGTGGTGCTGGGTCCAGGAATACGCGACGAAGGTTAAGGGACCGTTTAGCCCGGCTGGCGCAGGCGGCCTTCCGCCGCGGACCGGAGCTTGTCTCGCGTCGCCTGGGCGGGATGTTGAGCTGCTCAAAGCGTGCTGCCTGGGGGCTGGCCCCGGATCAGCTAGGTCCGCCGCCCCGCGTGCCACCAACGGCGCAACGCGACCAGCGACCAGACCGCTTCGACGCCGCCGAACGGCCAGGCGCCCTGCAGGAAGCCATAGGCCGAGCCGAGGCAGCAGGCACCGGCAAACGCCAGGACGAACCAGTGGCTGCGCGCCTCCAGGGCGTAGGTCACCAGCATCAGCGTGACCGCGACCAGCCCGAACAGAGTGAGGTGGTCCAGGTGAGTTCTCCACGTTTCGACGACGCTCCGGTGCGTCGGCAGCCGCCGTATTTGCCGAAATAAATTACAAGTAACAGTTGCGTGAACGAGAAGATCCTGTTACATACTCAACGCGAGGTTGCGGACACCTCGTGGTTTCCTCCCTGAACTTGGCGGTGCTTAGGCACCGCCCTTTTTCAGACGTCCGCAGGGAGGATGTGCACGGGCGCAGCAACCGATGTGAGCGACATCAGCGGCAATTCGCCCGGGCATCGACGACAGCGCTCCAGCTAAGCCGACACGCTGCAAGCGCATACAGACACCGCACGCGACTATTCATTACGATAAACCAACTTTAACCGAGGATGCTCATGCAAGAGGTCATTTACGAGGGTATTGCCGGTCTGATCACGGTCGCGTCGATCGTGTCGTTGTTTTTGCCCAGACAGCAGAAAGGCGGCTCACAGGGGTCACTGCAAGATGACGGGCAGGTAGCGTCGGAGATGCGCCTGGGCGGCTCTGCCTAGTCGCCAGCAGGTGTTGTCCGGAGGCCGAGCAGCTGTTGTCGTCCTTTGCCCAGACGCCGCGGTCGACTGCTCACTGTGCAGCAGGAGCTCCTTGCAGCTTTCATTTGAAACCAGGTTCAACGGCTGCGAAGCGATGGTGGAGGGGGTTTCCTATCCATCGAACCATCAGGGTGCGTCATACCGCGTCAAAACGACGCCCTAGTTCGGCTTTACAGGCACTTACCGCCACATACCGCGTCTTGACGAGCCACTAAGCGCCAGCACAGAATGTGGGCTGGCGTGTGGGCTTGTTAGTTCGACGGAGAGTCCGGTGGGTAAGCTGAATGCGTTGAAGGTGAAGTCTCTGACGAAGCCTGGCCGGTATGGCGACGGCAAGGGACTGTGGCTTCAGGTCCGCGATGCCGATCATCGTTCGTGGCTGTTCCGCTTCGCGACCCAAGGCAAGCAGCAGCAAATGGGGCTCGGCCCCCTCGACCTGGTTTCGTTGGGCGAGGCGCGAGAGGCGGCGCTGGATGCGCGCAAGCTCCTGCACGCCGGCATCAATCCCCTCAAGCAGCGGCAGACGAAGAAAGCAGAACAGGCGGCCGAGAAGGCTGCAGCTGTCACGTTCCGGGCTGTGGGTGCGATGTATATAGCTGCTCACGAGCCGACGTGGAGGAATAAGCAGCACCGCTACCAGTGGCGCCAGACCCTGGACAGCTATGTGTATCCGATCATGGGCGACATGCCGGTAGCCTCGGTGGAGACTGGCGACGTGATGCGGGCGATCGAGCCGCTGTGGACCACCAAGCCAGAGACAGCCGCTCGGGTCCGAGGTCGCATTGAGACCATTCTGGACTACGCAAAGGCCCGGAATTGGCGATCCGGAGACAACCCGGCCAGGTGGCGCGGGCACGTGTCCAACCTGCTTCCCAAGCGGGCGAAGGTGAGGGCAATAGCCCACCACGCAGCGCTGCCCTGGAAGGATGTTGGCGCCTTCCTGGGCCTTGTGCGCGCGGAAGGCGGCACCGCCGCCTTGGCGCTGCAATACACGATCCTGACGGCCGCCCGGACTACTGAGGCCATCGAAGCTCGGTGGAGCGAAATCGACCTTAGTGCGGGCGTTTGGACGATCCCGCCTGACCGCATGAAAGCCGGCCGGGAACACTGGGTGCCGCTAGCTCCGGCTGCGGCCGCAGTGCTGCAGGCTATGCTGCCGTCAAAACCGCCCGAGGGGGATGGCTACGTGTTCCCCGGCGGCAAGAAAGCGGCGCCGCTGTCAAACATGGCCATGACGGCACTCCTGCGGCGCATGGGGCGCGGAGACATCACAGTGCATGGGTTCCGATCCACGTTCCGAGACTGGTGCGGCGAAGCGACCCACCATCCTCGCGAGATTGCGGAGGCAGCGCTGGCGCACACGGTCAAGGACAAGACTGAAGCGGCTTACCAGCGTGGCGATCTGCTCGACAAACGTCGGGTGCTTATGGCTGACTGGGCGGAACATTGCGGGGCAGGGTAGAACGGTAAGGGCGATTAGGTCAGCATACAAAAAGGCCGGGGAAAGCCTGCCCCGGCCTTGCTCTCGTGGTAATCGTTGCGCTTACATCGACCGAGCGGCTAGGCGTAGATCCTATGAGGTGTCGCGCAAGGGATATCGCGGCCTAGAGCCTCAGCCTCCTCAATCCAGCAGGCGATTGCATCCTCTGCATTATGCAAAGCAGCCTCGCGGGTCGGACCGTCCGACATACAGCCAGGCAGGTCTGGAACGCTGGCCAGATAGCCTCCGCCATCCTCTTGGGAAAGCCGCTCGACTATGATCCCGTATGCTAGGTCACTCATATAGTATCCTCGCAAGCCCGGATGAACTTGACTAACTCTTTGATGTAAACCGGCTTTATAGGCCGGTGAGCAGGTATGGTCAGTATGATAGCTTGGCTTCCGTGTGAAACTTTGTAGTGGTCTCCTCGGGATGGAGGTGTGCACCGTACGCCATAATGACTGCAAACCCTCTCGACATCCCTAATGCTCCAGTCGCCCGCCGGGTTTCGGCGCATTTCTTGGAGCAGGTCAGTTTTAACGGCCATCTAACGACTCACGTTGGACGGTCTGGGGTCGCAAGGTCAACAGGTTGTTTCCGCCAAAATGCTTAGTCACGAAATTGTTGCGACTTGACAACGCCAGTATGGCCTAACGCCGACCACGTGGGCAATCGTATGTGGCACTTTGGCGCTTACTGACAATGGGCTGCGGCGCTCTAGCGTCGTAGACGCACCCCAGCCCCACCCCCGTTTTCTGGGATGAACTCGACGCCGGCGGCCTCCAGCGCGGCGCGGATCGCGGCCAGGGTTGAGGCTTTGAGCACCTCTCCTTGTTCAAACCTGGCGACGGTGTTGGTTGAGATGCCTGCGGCAGTGGCAACGTCGCGCACGCCCCAGCCGACCGCGACGCGAGCCATCCTGCACTGCACCGGCAGAAATGTGAACCCTGTTGCGATTTCATCGGCCATGCGGTATCGTAACCCTGTTGCGATTTCTTCGCAACGGAACAGCCGGCCGGGGCGCTACCAACACCCCGTCCGGCCTAACCGAGGATGGAGCTATGACCACCATGCCAACGGCTACGCACGACCATACCACATTGCCGCCCGCGCCGCCCGTCGGCCGCCGGGCCATGCTGACAGTCGTCACCGCCTCCTTGGCCGGCACCGCGCTGAACGTCGCCACCCTGCCGGCCGGCGCCGCCCAGAACCCCGACGCCAAGCTGATCGCCACCGCCACCCGCCTGATCGAGCTCGACGGCGAGTTTGCCCGTCTTCTGCTGCTCACCGACGTGGACCCCGACGCGCCACGCTCGCCCGAGCTGGAGGCCAACGAGGAAGCCGAGCAAGCCGCGTCAGAGGAGCAACAAGCAGCCGGCGAATGGCTGGCCGAAACGCCGGCGCGCACGCTGGCCGGGCTGCAGGCGAAGGCGCGCGCCATCCAGACCTACAACGCCGGATGGCCGCAGCACGACATGATCGGCAGGCTCACCGCCTCGTTGGTCAACCAGCTGGCCGCGGGGATCGCAGCATGAGCGCCGCGATCATTCGTCTGCGTCGACCCGACGATCGGGAAGACCCGTGGCACGCCCGGCTGGGGCTGTCGCCCTTTCGCGAGACGTTCCCGCTTTGGGAGCGCTCGCCCGCCAGCCTCAGCCATTGGTTGGCGGCATCTACCAACGAGTTCCCCGTGATGGGGATGTGCCAAGTGTCGCAGCGTCGGGACATGCCGTTTTTAGAGGATGCATGTCGCCGAAACCCGGAGGCGTCTCGCGAGCTGCTGACAGCCTACATCGGCTTGCACAGCAGGTTTGGGCAGATGGCGCGCGCGCTGCACGGGGAGGCAATGCGCCTCGCCCTGGCGGACACACGCGCCAATTCGGGCAGTGCTGTGACCGACGAGTCACTCATGATTTTGGCGAGCCTTGACGGCCAGGCGGTGACAGCGTGAGCGCCGCCACAAGCCGTCGCCGCCTGTTCGGCACCGGCGCTGCGCTGCTGGTGCTGGGCGCCGCTCCTGCCAGTCTTGGCAAGGCTGCCGAACTGGACGGCGAGCTGCTGGAAGCCGCATCGGGCGTGGCCGCTATAGACCGCCAGCAGGCGGCCTGGATGGAAGCTGGCAGCGGTAGTGATGCAGAGTGGGAGGAGACAGCCGCCAGCTATTGGGCCAACGCTGACCGTGTGCTTCAGCTGCCAGCACGGACCCCGGAAGGCATCAAGGCCAAGGCGCGGGTGCTGCGGTCGGTGTACCTCAGCGTGGCCGGCAGCGAGGGGGATTGCGTGGGGGAACACCTGCACAGTCTGGTGCGCGATATGCTGGGGGAGATCGCTTCGTGAGCTCCCGCGGTTTTCGCTGGCCGCCTGGTGGGCCGTATGACAGCGCGCCCCCACCCAAGCGATAACAGAGAGGCCGGGGTACACACCCCGGCCTTTTCATATCGTAAGGCCTAGATGCGTCTTGAGCGCATCTTTCAGATATTGCTTTGTGACCTGAGCCGCAATCTCTAGACCAAAGCCGCCGACCTTCTTCATCGCATCCTTAGTTTTTCGCCAAGCTTCGGGGTTGCGAATATCATCTAGAAACTCGTGACCGCTCCAGGTTAAGCCGGCGAATCCGAGAGCCATCATCCCGCCAGAATGCGGAGGCGAATGGATAAATCCGGCTTGCTCCAGCAAGTTCGCATTGTAGACAATTGTGTCTAGGTCAAACCCGTCGATCTTGAACCAATCATCGCCATACGGAATGCTATCGACAGTCCCAGCTACGAGCTGGAAGTCTTCAAGCTTTAACAAGAGCGTCCGTATCAGGTCCATGTCTCGTTTCATCAAGCACCTCTGCCCCGTCCGCCAGCTTCGACATCCCCAGCACCACGGGCACGCCCTCCACCGCATCGAACACCTGCACCCGCACCGTGCCCGCAAGCAACTCGTCCAGCGTCAGCCGCGACGGCCGCACGTTGTCGAACGTGAGCACCTGGTGCACGTCACTCACCTGTCGCCCCATCGTCGCCAGAGTGCACATGCACATGGACATGCACCTTGCGCCGCGGGCTTGGCCACGCGGCAGGTTCGGTGCGCGCCCGGCTTGCCGCTTCCATGGCGCGGATACTTTCCGTAAGCGGACCGTTCAGCCCGAGCATGTTGCCCAGGACTCGCGCCGCCTCGCTGCTGCTTGTCACTGGCAGAAGGCTTGGAAGCGGATAGGTGAGGCCTACAGCTTTTTTCAGTTCGTCGTTCATCAGTTATATCCTCCCATTGGTAGGCCCGAAGGATACAGGCTCATAGACGAGTCGTGGCCAGTTGTGCCGCTCTGCACGATCCCTTGCGAGGTGCTGGTCGTAGTCTGCACCTTCTTCCCGTCGACGTAGATGTGGTTCGTCGTCTCCACCGTCACCGGCCCGGGCGCATGCGCGGAGGTTTGACCTGGTGCGGTAGCAGCCGGCGGCGAGGAGAAGTCCAACCCAAGCATGTCAATAAACGTCCCGAACACGCCTGAGGAAGCCCCAAAAACTCCGGTCCGTAGCGCTCGCCCAAATTGGCCGCTTGGCTTGTCGGGGGTCGCCGTCGGCAACGCTGGCGGTAACTGAAGCGACGCGTAACCAGCGGCGGCGCCGAGCGCGATGATCGCTCCGGAAAGTGCGATGAGCGAACCGACGCCAGTGCCGGCCATGATCGTGATTGCCGTCTCAGCCTGGCCGCCCGCGCCGAAGGGGATTAGCGCCCTGGACAGCGCGACCACGCCCTTGACGAGCGGCCCGCCGATGAACAGCGCCGCCATAGCGCTGTCGCCGGCCACCTTGGACAGCACAGACAATCCCAGCCCGACGCCGATCAGGTTCTTCGCCGCGTCCGGGTGCTTTTCGGCTTCCTTCACCATGTAGTTGAGGGCTGTCGTCAGGTCGGTCAGCAAGGTAATGCCTGGCCCTTCGCCAAACTTGCCGAGCGCCACCAGGAAGTTCGTCTCGGCCGCGTGGAAAGCAGCCAGCTTGCCCACATCCGTGTTGACCAATTTGTCGACGGTTGTCGGGTCCTGACTCTCCATCTTCGTGGCGGTGTTCTGGATGGGCGTCTTGCCGATCGCAATGTCTGCAAGGATGCCCGACACGGTGCCGCGCTGGCCGTTCTCGGTCAGCCACTTCAACACTTCTTCGCGGGTTTTGATGCCACGCGCCGCGAGTTTCGGGACCATCTCGTCCCACACCCACGCGTATGGGTCTTTTTGGTAAAGTTGCTGGTTTACGATGTCGCCGGATTTATCGAGCAGGCCGACCTTGTTCCAGGCGCCTCGGTTCGCCTTTGTCATGTGCTTTGTGCTGGGGCCGAACACCTGAAATGCGGACATGAGCGCAGTGCCTGTGCGGCCTGGCGACATTTCGAGGAGGGCTTGCGTCTCCTCCAGCGCGCGAGGCGACAGACCGATGCCGGCCGATCGGGACGTGCGGGCGAAGGCCAGCCAGTTCTTTGCGTCCACCAGCCCGCCGCCGGCGAGGTAGCTGCGCGCCTGGAAGTCCATCCAGTTTTGATACATGCCGGTGTCCAGCTTCCCCGTTTTCGGGTCGATGAAGCTTTGCATGGCATCGCCTGCTTTCTCGGCCGCCTGGACTTCGCTGCCGCCGGTGCCGCCTTTGCCCAGCGGAGCGAGCTGGTAGAGCTGCTGCAGCCGGACCGCACCCGGCAGCGCGGCCAGCGACTCGTCCGCGTTGCCGAAAATACCCATGCTATTCCGAAACAGCGTCAACCCTTCGGCTTGCGTGAGCGCGGGGTATCGCTTCTGCAGCGTCGCAATCAGGTCGTTCGCCTGGCCCATCACCGCATCCGAGACGCGCTTGTCGGCCTGCGCGAGCGTGGTCTGCAACTGCACGTCGGCGTAGGCGTGGAACGCCTGCCCAGCGAGCCCCAGACCGGCATCGCCGAGCATTTGGGCGCCCATCGCCGTGTCCATCGCGTCGGCATGGGTGAACCCGTGGCTGCCTCCGCGTCCGCTACTGCCCCGACCACTCCCACCAGAGCCCGGCACGCGCACCTGACGCGATGCCGCGGCCATCTCCCGCCACGCGGTTGCCGTCTCCCGCGCATCCCGCGCCAGGGCCGATTGCGCGTCCGCGAGCGTCCGGGTGACGGTGCCCATTTTGCTCAGGCCGTCCAGGGCCTCGGTAGGCACGCGCAGCTTGTCCAGCTGGCGCACCAAGGCGCCGATACCTTTGCCCGAGCTCCCCAACTCGGCCAGGCTGTCCCGGAACAGACCGACGGCCTTGTTGACATCCTCGAATGCCGCCATCACCTGACGCAGCACGGCCGGAACGTTCGTTTTCCATTCTAGCGACGCCTCTACGGCGAAAGACTCAACCATGCGCTACTTCCTTCCGTATTTTGTCGCCCGGCACGCGGCCGTCTCGCTGGACAGGCAAGATGCACGGCCTGGCATGGTGCTGCTGGTGCTTACCGGCATTGCCAGCGCGGCCGCCCTTGGCCTCCTCGCCACCGTGGCCTTCGTCCTCGCCTGGACCGGGCTGGCAGCGGCCGGCGTCGTCACCTAACCGGTCTCCCCATCGCGGCGCCGGATTGGCTTCAGCGGCCCGTTCAGGCCCATCGCTGCGCCCAGCTCGTAGTTGGCGATCAGCTCGGCCGCGTCCCTGTAATCGTTGTGGACCGCCGGCCCGATGAACGGGCGCGGAGGCATGCGCTGCGTCCCAAACTCCTGCCACTCGCCCACCGGATCATCAGTGCCCAGCGTCACGCGGCTGCCGTCCACAACGGAGCGGATCGAAGCGCGAAGCTCGCCGGTTCTGTAGAGCGGATCAGTTGGCGAGATACGGTCCGTGAACCCAAGCCGCTGCTTCTCTTCCACTGTGCTCGCTGCCAGGTCCGCCCAATCGGGGATCTCCTCACCGATCATGTCCCGCGCCGTCGTCTGGAACATTCGGCCGGCAGCCTCCAAGCCGCGTTTCTGCGCAGCTTCGACAGCGCCCGGCCGAGTGCGCAGGAAGTCCAGAAACTGCGGGATCGACGAGAACTTCATGACAATTTAAACAAAGCGCCTGGTCCCAATCGAAAACTTGCCCGTTCATCTCTCCGAGAATAACCATTGCCGCCAGTCGGCGTGAGGCGGGCCACGTCTCCGCAACTTCGTAGGGCACGCCCGATTTCGCTAGCACAATGACGTCACGAAAACGGCCGTGCCTGCTCAGTTTTTTGCCGTGGCCTGGACGTCTTCCTCCTTTTCCGCAAGCTCACCGGCCCCCCTAAGATAAGCGCGCAAGCCATCGATGCCGATTTGATCAAGCGTCCAGTTGAGCTGGCTTTTTTTTGTGTGTGAGTGAATCGGCAAGCTGTCGACAGTAATCGTGCTAAAAGCCACTCTGGCCATTAGCATCCACTTCTGATTGTCAGAAAGGTCGCCGGCCAGGGCCATCAGATTGAAGTCGTCGCCCAGCGACAAGTCCCGCGTGACCAACGTGCGCCGCGTCGGTCCGAACGTCACCCGCATGCAGCTGACGTTCTTGCCGTTGATGTTCTGCTCAATGCGCTCTGCAGAGAAGTTGGGGTCGGTCTCTACTGCGTCGGTCTTGGTCGTATCGTCGGTTTGTGTGTCGCTCATGGTGTTTGCCTCGACTGAAAGGGTGCCGGCCGCGCGGACTGGATAGGCCCGCCGCCGGCTTTCGGTGTTTTTGTATGTCGGTCACTTACCGAATTGACCGGCGCGGCCCCGTCAGCCTCGCCGCGCTTGCAAATCATCTTGAAGCAGCTTTTGCCGTGTATAGCTTGTGGAGCTCCGGCTGAAGGTCACTTCGATTAATCAGAACGAACCCGTCCGGGTGATCTTCGCAGACGATTGCGACAACGGGCGTCGAAAAGTCGTGCGGACCAATTTGCGCTGCCATTACGCTGCCACTTGCGATGTCGTGAGAGAGCCTCGCTGGAACGTCGCCACGCAGCCAGGCGCCGAGGACGAGACGGACACCGTCGTCGCTGTAGCTGCAGCGAGCATGGGCAGGCCGGACAGCAGGAGCGTCCTGTTCGGCCCGACGCGCAGCGGCGCCGCAAGCAGATAGGAATATGGCGTCGCACTCACCGCGCCGATGTCGACCTGAATTGGATGGTCGCCCTTGTTGGTCACTGCCAACTGCACGTTGCTCGCGTCCACAGCCGGCAGATTCATCACCTGGCCCAGCCCGTTCATGCCAGTTGGAAGGCTGGTGGTCGGCGTGCCCGATGGCACGAAGTTAGAAACCGGGGTTACGTTGGCCATGTCACTCTCTCTCAACCGTCGCGTCGCCGCGCGCGATCTTGTCCAGGTTCCTCAAAAAAGCCCGGTTGTCGCCTGCCGCCAGCTTCGGCAACTCGCTGCGGCGTTCCAGATCCCGCGCGATCGCCTTGGCGTCGTGCGACACGGGCTGACCTCGTTGCCGGCGCAGCTCGTTCAGCTCGTCCAGCTCGGTTTTCCAGAGGGCGCTCATGCAGCCACCTGCAGGCCGGACGGATGCGTGGTGAGAAGCTGATCCTCAGGCGTGTGCGGCCACTCTGCACCAACCGCGCTGCGGTTCGCCCAGAACTCCCGTTCCCCCTCCTCGGTCGTTGTCTCGATCAGCGGCACCGGCATCTGAATGGACAGGCCGCCAGAGCCGTTCGGCTGTGGGTGCTGCACGCCGAGACGATGCGCTTCCTGAATCGAGGATGTTGCCAGGTCGTGTAGCCGCCTACCCTCCAGCGCCAACGAGCGGGCCGTCTCGATCTTCGCCGCGGCCTCGATCCGCCGCTGCACGGCACGGGCATACATGCCGATGTGCGCCCGATGCTGCGCCGGCTTCAGGCCTGCCTGCGCGTCCAGGTGCATGCGCTCTAAATGCTGCACCATCCTGCCATGCAACTCCGCCTGCGCCTGCGCCTGCTGCAGCGACATCATCACAGCCAGATCGGGGTCGGTGCCCGACTCTGCCGCCTTCCTGATTGAAGTCGTCACCGCATCCTCTGCCGCCGACGCGGCGATCACCGCCTCCACCTGCTTGGCCCGCGCCGCCTGCAGCTGATTGGCGTACGCGGCAATCTTTGCGTGCTGCGCCTCAATGATTTCCTTGCGGATGGCCGGCGGCAGAGTGTCGGTCGTATCGTCTGGCATGGTGTATCCTTTCAAACGTAGGGCGTGCCATCGTGCGAGATTGCTTTCCCGCCAGGGTGTCTGACGTATTCGGGCGTGCCAGGCGGCCCGCTCAAAAGGCGTCCGTCGTAGAGACTGCGAACGATGGCCGGCCCACTCTCAGGCTGCACCATCAGCTCGGTGAAAGCCCAAACCAGCGCGTCCATCCTGTCGGGACTGTCGGAGTCACCGGGTGTCCAGCCGCACATCTGATCTTCAAGAACAGGCAGTGCGCCAATGTGCGACACGCGGCGTTGCTCGTAGAGCGCTGCAACCGGCTCCGCGCGCACCGCCTTGCCGCGCGTGGCATGCACCATCTTCACCGGCACATTCCGGTCGACCGCGCGGATCGTCGCCTCGCACATCTCCCCGCCGTAGTTCTTTTCGGCAACAATCCGGTCCGCTTTCAGGCTGCGATACAGGTTGACCGCAGCACGCGCCCATCCGTCCGGGCTATACTTCCCGCTCGCATCCGCCAGGACGTAACCGCGGCCGTCCACGCCCAGACCGCAAGCGATGATGCCCGTCTCGTCGGCCTTGGCGTTGCTGGAGCCTGCAGGGTCGACCGCAACAACGATGCGTTTCATCTCAGGTGCGACGTAGACCCGCATTTCATCCAGGCTCGCCCGGGTCCACAGCGCGCCCTCCGCGTCGTCCAGCAACTCGGCCATCAGCTCTTGTCGGCCGAGCGTGGTGCCGTCGTAGCGGCGCCGCAGGTAGGCCAGCGTTTCCGTGTCCAGATTGGCCGCATTGTCAAACGTGGTGCTGTTGGTGCGCACCGTCGCCGGATCGGCAAGGATCGCTTTCAGCAGCTTGTGCCGTTTCGGCGTAGTGGACACGATCCCAGCCGGCGCATCCCCTTTCGGCCCGGTGATGCGCAAGGCGAATTGCAGGTTAGACCAGCAACCTTCCGCATCCGCCCACGACGTGAGCTCATCTCCCCAAAAGAAGTCCAGGTTTGGGCCGCGGATGCGGTTCGGTTCCTCGCTGGACAGCAGGTAAGCCACCGCGCCGTTCGGCCACACAAGCCGGCGCTGGGATGGTTCGTGGACCGGCATGTTCCAGGGCGGACAAACGGCCAGCAAGCCAGATGGGCCTTGCACCACGTCTCGCCGCAGCGTCTCCGCAGTCGGGCCGATGATGCCGATGTGACGCGCCCGGCCTTCCTCGACACGGCTGCGCACCGTCTCGGCCGCAGTGCGAGTCTTGCCCGATCCTCGGCCACCCAGCAGCACCCACGTGCGCCAGTCAGGAAGCCCCTCACGCTGACGCGGCGGCGGTAGCTGGTCAGGCCTCGCCCAGAGCGGCCAGTGCCACTGCAGCGTCGCCAGCTCGGCCGGCTCGAGCGCTTCCAGAGCGGCGCGACGATCGGGATCTGGAAGCGCTGCCAAAGCGCCCAGAACTGCGGCTAGACGGCTCACTTGCGGCACCGTGACGGACGTATCTTCCACCGAACCACGGCAAAAAGCGCCGGTTCTACGGCGGCCTTTGCAACCGGCTTTTTCCAGCCCACACTTTGGCACACTTTTTTGGCCAGAAACCCCGTCATCCGACGATTTCCTTCGGTCGGTCGCCTTCGATGGTCGGGAGATTTCCGATCGGAAGGCGCGCAAGCCGGCCGAGTAGCTTTTCCACGATGGCGTTGGCGTTGGGAGCGTCCAGCGCGACGGTGGCCGTCACGTCCAAGCTTTTGCGGGGAAACAGGTAAGGCGCCGCAGCTGCGCACGCCGATACTTGCACCTCGACAGGCACAGCAGGGTCATATCCGATTTCGACCAGGCGCAGCACCGGGTTTCTGTCCGCCGCGAGCACGTTGCGCACAACCGCGTTGGCGAGAGCTTTCATTTCGGGCGTGCGATGGCTGTGCCCACCGCCAGGCTTCCGTCCCGCCCCCACTCGCCTGCCACCATGCGTCATTCGACACGCGCCCTCGTTGAATAGACTTGAATGTAAAGAAGCAGTTCGTGGGCATTCAACACTATTCTTCAGGTCGTCAAAATCATCATTCCGCGTCATACTGGTGCAAGAGAAGTCTTACCGAGCCATATCAACCTTGATTATTTTGAGTTGTGCAGGGTTTGCAGGGTTTGCTATTTCGGCCGTATAGGGAAAAGGTATATACTGATGCACATACGCCTGACGTGACGGGTATATCCGCAAACCCTGCACAACCCTGCACACTCACCTCGGCCCCATGCATGAGGCGAGCAGTCGGATGCCCATGAAGGCCATTCCAGCCCTTTGTTTTTCCTTTGGCGCGTGTTTCAGCATGGCGTCGCTGAAGGCCTTCTCCGTGCCTGGCTCCTCGCCGCGGTCCGTCATCCAGGCCTTCCAGTCGTTGAAGAGGCTGCGGGTGGTGGTCCATGCGCCGGGCACGCGTTCGCATTGGGTGGTCAGCCATTCGGCCAAGCTGTCCTGACTTGCGAAATACTCGTCGGTGGCGGCCGTCACGGTGGGCGGCGGCTGCAGGCCTATGCGCTGCCATTCCAGGCAACCACGGACCGCCCATGCCAGGATGCCCGGCAACTCGGCCAGGAGGGCGTCTGCAAGGCCGGTGTCGGGCACCCTCGGGACGTAGGTGAGCGGCACCAAGTTCATCCGCCTGCGCATGGCTGCGTCAGGGTTGCGCAAGGGTGGCTTGTGGTTGCCGGAGAACCAGAGCTTGCACACTGGGGAGAACTCGAAGGGGTCGCCGCGCATGACGCGGGCGCTGATCTTGTCGCCCCCGGTGATGGCCTTCACCCTGGCCTCGGCCCACTGGCGGCCTTCCTCGGTTTCGGTGACGGCCACCATGCGAGCGCCGCGGAGTGCCGCGAGGTTGGTGGGATGTTGTTCGTTCCGCTGCATCATAAACACGTCGTGCATGGCGGTGGTGGCGTAATCCCCGAGTAGGGCTTGCACGATCGAGAACAGGACGCCTTTGCCGTTGCCGCCGGGGCCATAGCAGAACAGGAACGCGTGTTCGGTGATGCAGCCGGTGAGCGTGTAGCCGATGAAACGCTGCAGGTAGCGAATCAGCTTGCGATTGCCCTGGGTGATCTGGATGAGAAACCGTATCCAGCGCCTGCACGCGCCGCCGGGTGTCGCGCCTGCAACCTTGGTGAGCATGTCGTCGGGTCTGTGCGGCCGGATGCGGCCGGTGCGGAGATTGACGACGCCGCCGGGTGTGTTGAGCAACCACGGATCAGCGTCGAAGACTTCCGCTGAACGCGCGTGATGTGGGTCCGACCTGGCAAGCCGCTCGACAGCGGCGACAGTGTGAGCAGACGTGAGAGACTTGGCAGTGTCCTCCCCGCCGCGCTCGCCCGCCGCGTCGGCTGCGATGTCCCGGCAAACAACCCGCGCGGCATCGTAGACCGCCAGAACATCGTCCTTCGACCACCTGCAACCGTTCCAGCGCAGCCACGCGGACCATGCCGGGACATAGAGCAGATGACTGGCATGGCGGGCCGTGAAGGCGAGCGCGAGGCCGTCGTCGCTGAAACGCGGAGGTAGCGCTGACCCGCTGTTGTTTGCTCCGTCGCGTTGACGCGTCGACCGGCGCTGGGCTTGCACCTCGGCGTCAAGAGTGCTGACGCGGATGCTTAATTTGGCTGCTTCGCTTTCCCGAACCCGGTCATATTCGAGGCTGTCCAGTCGAGCGAGACGGATGATTGCGGTAGCGTCCGTGAACATGGCGCCCGACGATTGACCCGCGTCGTGTGCATCGAACGCGGCCGAAAAGCGCTCGTCCAATCCGTTAGCCATTGGTGCCTCGCGGCGTCAGAGGATGTGCTTTGCCCCAGTCCAGCGCATAGGCGATCGTGGCCTTAGCGTTGGCTTTCACCACGTCGTCGCCGCCGGCCTCCTTCACGGCCGAGTAGAGCTCGCGCTCCACGCTGCTGCGGGTGAGATCGTTGTCCAGGTGCAGGATGCCGCCGATCACCTTGCCGGCAGCTCGCAGTGTGTCGTGCCTTCGACCAGGTGGAGCGCTGGCCACGCGCTCGAGCTGACGTTGAACCAGGCGGCGGGCATAAGTCTCGTCACCCTTCACGCGTTCGCGCCAGGCGAGCTCCCCGGGTGTCGGATCCGGCTTTCGCAGCAATTCATGCAGTAACCAGGCAGGCCAGGGTGCTGGTGGTGCGACGTTCGATATCAGGCCGCCGTGTTCAGGCCACCAGATGACATACCCGCCGTCACCGCGCGTATCGATGCCCGGCGCGATCTTGCTGGCAGTGTTCCGAACGCCGGGACGGTGCAGAAAGACGAGATGCCCGCCACCGCTGCGGGTGCGGTGTTCGCGCGTGTCTGGCAGTCGCGGGCGAAGCAGAGCGATGGACTCTCGCCCGCCATTTTTGGGGTCCCAATCCAGCACGTCGAAACCGTTGGCGGGGCCGGTCGGCATGCCGATCAGCTCGCCACCGCAGCGGCGAAATAGTCGCTCTACTTTGTCGGGCTGGCGCTCGGCAGCTTGGAACCCACCCTTGCACGTCGGACTTTTGTCCGCTCCGCAAGGAAACACCAGAAAACCGCGCTCCGCGAGCGCAAGGGCTTTGGCGAGAAGTGTCACTGCGCCACCTCACGCAACCCGGCCGCAAGCCACGCGAGGCGGTCGGCCGCGTGATAGTGGCCGTGAGCGAGCTCGAGGTCGGCCAGGCGGTCCAGTGCGGCGGCATTACGCGGCAAGGGCTGGCGCGACCAACCGCGGAAGGCGCGGTTTTGGTCGGGGTCGGACTGTCTGTAGAAGCTGTGGGCATCAGGCATGGTTGGTCCTCTCGAGGGGGACCGCCCACGGCGTGCTTGAAACGGAGTCTGGGCGTGTGTATCCAGAGCGTGCCACCCGGCACCTCCAAGACACATTAAGCCTTCCGCCCTCGCACGTTACCGCGTGCGGGGGTGTCAGGCTGCTTTCTGGTTTTCGGCTTTCTTTGACGGCGCGCGTGAGGGAAAGGTTGCTCGCGGCAGGGATGCCCAGAAAGCGTCGATGGACGCGACGGTCACAACCGTGCGGTGGCCTACCTTCAGCCCCATCAGGGTGCCGGCGGCGATCATCCGCTCAATCTGAGTTTTGGAGATGCCGAGCTGCGCGGCGGCGGCGTCTTTCGAAACGCCGCGGGGAATGAAATCTGTATCGGACATGGCGACACCTGGACTTGGTTGAACCAAGTGCCCCGACCTGTCGCTCGTCGCAGTGAACGGGGACTAGGGCACCGACTAACGGCTCCCCCTGGACCCCCGGCCCGGTTGGATCGCGGCTCCCGCATGTGGCCCCGCCACAAACAATCAACACCGCTGAAGACGTGGCTACACACGCTCGCCGAGCCGCCGCAAGAAAAAAGTTTACCTTGGCGCGCTATGTCGCAAAGACAAACCAAAGCAACTCTCACGTGTGGGCTAGGGCGACGGCTGGCGAAATAGTGTCTTACAAAAGACAGTAAAAACAGTTGCTTACAAGCTATTTTGGTGGAGGGGGTTGGATTCGAACCAACGTAGGCGAAGCCAGCGGATTTACAGTCCGCCCCCTTTAGCCACTCGGGCACCCCTCCGCCGCGCGCGGCAGGCGAGCCGGATATGCCGCGCGGCAGTGCTTGTCAACGAGACGCCGACCGTAGCCGCGTCTGCCACGGGGCTGTATAGCCGCGCCGATGAAACCGCCCCACAGCAATAGACAGCCAGGCTCGCGGCCCGACACGGGCCAGCGGCAGCCGGTCTCCCCCCCAGCATCCGACGCACACGCCCGCAGGGACGGCCGAGCCCCCGGCCCTTCCCGCGGCCAGGCGCCGGCGGGCACGATCTGGCTATACGGCCTGCACCCGGTGGCGGCAGCTCTGGCTAACCCGCAACGACGCTGCCGGCGGCTGGTGCTGACCGAGGAGGCCGAGCACAGCCTGGCCGAACATCTGCCACGGCCATGGTCGGTGCCGGCCGAGCGGATGGAACGGGCGAGGCTCGACCAGCTCCTCGGCCGCGACGTGGTGCACCAGGGGACGGCGTTGCTGGCCGACCCGCTGCCCCCGCCGGTGCTGGCCAGCGTCTTGGAACGCCCCGGCCCCTTGCTGGTGCTCGACCAGGTGACGGACCCGCGCAACGTCGGCGCCATACTGCGCTCGGCCGCCGCGTTCGCAGTCGCCGGAGTAATCGTGCAGGACCGTCACGCGCCAGACGAGACGGGCGCGCTCGCCAAGGCCGCATCCGGCGCGCTGGAGATCATGCCGCTGATCCGCGCGGTGAACCTCTCGCGCACGCTGGTAGCGCTGAAGGCTGCCGGCTTGTGGACCGTCGGCCTGGCTGCGGACGCCGCGCCTTTGCGCGGCACCGACCTGGCTGCCCGCAGGATCGCCCTGGTGCTGGGCGCCGAAGGTGCGGGCCTGCGCCGGCTGACGCGGGAGACCTGCGACGAACTCGCAGGGCTGGCGATGCCGGGAACAATGGAGAGTCTGAACGTCTCTGCCGCGGCCACCGTCGCACTTTATGAGCTGACTCGCGAGGTTTGAGCACCCATCACGTTCCTGTCAGACAGCACCGGAGCCCGTCGGCTTGCACAACTGGTTAACCACCGCGCCCTATCCTCGGGCACATGAAAACCCGTGCGCAAACCTCTTCAAAATGGCAAGACATTTCCGAGGAGCTGCAAATAGTGCTGGCGCAAAAGGCAATGCGGCAAGCAGCGCTCATCATCGCAGAACAAGCCGAGCTGTTCGCGGTGCAGTTCAAGTCGGGAACGCTGCAGGACCGTGGAAGCGCGGACGGACTGCAGCTCTTCGCAGCGCTGCTGCGGGAGACGACGATAGAGACGCTGGCGCCGGTGGGGACTCCTTAAGCCTTTCTCAAATATGAACCGAACGCTTGGTCTCGAGCGAAACATTTCGGTTTTTTCTGCCGCTCAGAAGCAAGCAAGCGGTTCTTTTTTGAAAAAAAGAACCAAAAAACTTTTGTTCCCTTGGGAGCGCGCTGGCAGAACCATCGCGACTGAAGAACCAGAAGTCTTTTGCTTCTTTTTTTCAGAAAGGAAGGCCTTACGTCTCTTACCGGACCTCACTGGGTCGAGACGCTAGGCCTCCGGTGCGGCTCAACCGTTGCCGTCGTCCGAGCTGTCACCCTGGTCGGCGTTCCCGGTCGACACCGCAACGAAGATTGGCTCGCCGTTACGCACGATCCGCAGCGCCACCGCTTGGCTCGACTTCAGCTGCTCGCGTATCAGCCGCCCAGCCTCCGCCGTGCCGGACACCGTGTGGTCACCCACCCCGGTGATCAGGTCGCCCGCCTGCAGCCCAGCCTGTTCGGCCGCAGAGCCCGGCTTCACCTGGGTGATCACCGCACCGCGCGCACCCTCCGGCAGATCCAGCTGCTGGCGCAGGTTCGGGGTGACGCCGGACAGCGCCACGCCGAGGCTCTGGCTTTCGCTGGCCGGGGCCACACCGCTGCGGCCGGCGTTCTCGGTCGGCAGCGTGCCTACGGTCACGTCGATCGTCTGGGAGTGACCCTGCCGCACCACGTCGAGGTGGGCCGGCGTGCCGGGGGTCACCTGGCTGACGTTGATGGCCAGCTCCCGCGGGTTGCCAACATGCTGGCCGTTGACAGCGGTGATCACGTCGCCGGCGGCAAGCTGGGCGTGGCTCGCAGGACCGTCCGGCTCGACGCTGGCGATCAGCGCGCCGCGGTCGTCAGTGTCGCCCGCCGGCAGGCCGAGCGCGCTGGCCATCGCCGCGTTCACCGCCTGCGCCTGCACGCCGATGTAGCCGCGGGTGACGTGGCCGGACCGCTCGAGCTGGGCCACGACGCTTTTCACGGTGTTGGATGGGATGGCGAAGCCGATGCCCACGCTGCCGCCGCTCGGCGAGATGATGGCGCTGTTGACGCCGACCACCTTGCCGTCCTGGGTGAACAGCGGGCCGCCGGAATTACCCTGGTTGATGGGAGCGTCGATCTGGATGAAGCTGTCGTAGCTGCCCTCGCCGATGTCACGCCCGCGGGCGCTGACGATGCCGGCGGTAACCGTGCCGCCCAGGCCGAACGGGTTGCCCACGGCCACCACCCAAGCGCCCGGCTGCGCCGCGTTGCTGTCACCCAGGTTGATGAACGGCAGCGGGTGAGCCGACTTGACCTTCAGGACGGCCAGGTCGGAGGCCTTGTCGGTGCCCACCACGCGCGCCGGCAGCACGGTGCCGTCGTCCAGCGTGATCGAGACCGTCTTGGCGCCGCGGACGACGTGGTTGTTGGTCACGATGGTGCCGTTGGCGTCGATGATGAAGCCCGACCCGCGTGCCTCGACGGTGCGCTGCTGGGGTTGCTGCTGTGCAAACGGGAACGGGAAGCCGAACGGCATGCCGTGGCCGCCGAAGCCCGGCATGCCCTGACCCTGCTGCTGCTCCTCCTCGGCGTCTGGCCGGATGTGGCTGGTGATGGAGACGACGGCCGGCTTCACCCTATGCACAAGGGCGACGAAATCCGGCAGCGGGTGGCTGACCTGGCCCGGGTCGATGGCGCCGGGCTTGGGGGCCACCACCTGGTCGGCCGACTGGCTGGTCGCCGCGTTCGATTGCGCGAAAGCGTCGGTGTTGGAGCCGAGCAGGGCGAGGCCGCCGGCCGCGGTGCTGGCCAGCAACAGGCCGCCCAGCGTCCGGCCAAGATACCTGCGAGAATTTCGAGCCATGGTGACCTCTCCAATTAGTTTGTGTTCAGCGGGAATGGCCGCTTGCGTGTTGCATTAAAGCTGCAGGCGTGAACGTTCCATCGGCGCTACGGTGAAACCGGCGTCATGACGCCGTGTTCATCGCCGCCTCCAGCCGCGCCTTACAGTGGGAGCGCACGGCGGAGGCCCCGGTTCTCAGGCGGTCCCGTCCAGACGCCGGGAATGCGACACGGCCGGCCGGCACGGCCCGGGGCAGGCCTTGTCGAGCTGTCAGCAGCTTGGCATTGCGGGCGTCCAGAGACAGCCAAGGAGGCGCTTCATGCACGACTACTTCTCCCTGCACGGACGGGTGGCACTGATCACCGGCGGCTCGCGCGGCATCGGCGAGATGATCGCGGAGGGGTTCCTGCGCGCCGGCGCCAAGGTCTACGTCTCCGCCCGCAAGGCGTCCGCCTGTGAGGAGACGGCGCACCGCCTGGCCGAGTTCGGCACCTGCATCGCCCTGCCCTGCGACTGCGCCGGCGCGGTGGGTGCGCGTGCGATGGCCGAGCATTACCTGCGCCACGAGAGTGCGCTGGACATCCTGGTCAACAATGCGGGCGCAGCCTGGGGCGAGGATTTCGACAGCTTCCCCGAGAGCGGCTGGGACAAGGTCATGGACCTGAACGTCAAGACGCCGTTCTTCCTGACCCAGGCGCTGCACGCGGCCCTGAAGGTGCACGCGACGCAGGACAAGCCGTCCAAGGTGATCAACATCGCCAGCATCGACGGCGTGTCGGTGAACATGCAGGAGACCTACTCCTACGCCGCCAGCAAGTCCGGGCTGATCCACCTGACCAAGCGCATGGCGCTGCGGCTGATCGAGGACAACATCGTAGTCAACGCCATCGCGCCGGGCGCTTTCGCCAGCAACATGAACAAGGTGGCGCGCGACCACGCCGACGAGGTGTCGAAGGTGATCCCGTCGCACCGGATCGGGGCGAAGGAGGACATGGCAGGGAGTGCGGTGTACCTGGCTTCTCGCGCAGGGGATTACGTGGTCGGGGGGACGCTGGTGGTGGATGGCGGGATGGCTTGGAAGCGGGGGTAGGCAAGCGCTTCTTTTTCGAGAAAAAGAAGCAAGCTTTCATCGCGGCTGTCGCGGATCTTCAGAAAGGTCCGCGACAGCGGAGTCAAAAGTTTTTTGATTCTTTTTTCGAAAAAGAACCGCTTGCCTTTGCCTCCCAGCTAGAAGCCAAGCTAAACGCGCGAAGGGCCGGGTTAGCACAGCGGTAGTGCAGCGGTTTTGTAAACCGAAGGTCGGGGGTTCAATCCCCTCACCCGGCACCACTACCATGACAGTGCACCGCGGCCGTGTGATCGGGCCGCCCGCCTCACGCGAGCAGCCGAAACCCTCTAGCCAATCGCGTGCAAGGTCGCGTCCGGGCGAGGCGCCTGCCCCGCGGTCACCAGCTTGACGACCTGGCCGGCTCGACGCCTGGCAGGCTTGTCGAACGGCCGAAGCAGCGCGGCTTTGTAGACGGAGCGGAGTGCGTTGAGCGCGCGCACGTCGAGGATGGTTGGAACAAGCTCTCCCTGGCACTCGCCGATGTGCTCTGTGTAGGTGATCAGTGAAACCAGGGCGTCCTCAAGCTCCCCACTCATGCTTTTCAAGGACTGCGACGAATTGCTGCGAAGGGTCGCGCTGAGGGTCATGTTGAGGCTCCAACTGAGACGCAATGGATTAGTATCACGAAACCGTGATAGTTAACCTTGGTTTAATTTGCAAGTTTTTTTGTTGTCTTGTCAGGGATGCTCGAGTCGGTTGTTCCACGGTCGTAGATTTGGCTGCCAACTTACTCGCCTTCGTGACTGCGAGCCGTACCGATTGCCGGCCCCGACGTTTCCAAACTGAGGGCATGCAAAAAATGCATGTTGCCACGCGGCTGCAGGGCCCGCCGTCGCAGCATTCGGCAGCTACCTACGCACGTCGAAATCGGCATCACCCCACGCCACGAGCGACCCGAAGCAGAATCCGCAAGAGCACGTCGCGAGCAAGCGTATCGGAGAGGAAGCCGACGAGGTCAGGACCTGGCCGCAGAAGCCGGCAGCAGAGCGCCAGGCGGCCGGACCATGTGCGCCGGCCTTGCCCCGTCCAAAGTTAGTGATGTGTCAGCAAGGGGCCAACGCTGACCACCGCCTCGTTGCCGGCATGCGACAGGCTGAACGTCTCGCCGGCGTAGTTACCGCCGAAGTGCAGCTGGTCGACCACCTGACTGCCGTTGCTCACCGCCAACACGTCGTGGTCGGCGTCCCAGCTCAGCGCCGTCGCACCTGGCAACAACAGGCCGTCGCCCGCGGCGAAGCCGCTGATTGTCGCGTGGCTCGAAATCGCCCGCGCCTGCAGCGAAGCATCCGGGCCGGCGAACGCGATGCTGGCGACCCCGATCGCGGCGCCGGTGACCTGGGCCAAGCTGTCGGCACCGATGTCCAGCGTACCGCTGCCGACCAGCTGGCCGGACAGCGCCAGCGTGCCGCCGGCCGCGGTGATGGTGCCATCGTCGCCGATCGTGCCGCCTGCTTGCGTCAGCGCCAGCGAGCCGAACCCGGAAATGTTGCCGCCTTGCGCCAGCCGGACGTCGCCATCCTCACCGCCTACCGCGACGGCGCCGCCAGCCAGGGTCAACGCGCCGTCGTAGGAGACCTGCAATAAGCCGCCGACTAAAAAGGCGCTGTGCTGGCCAACCGTGACCGCGCCCGTGCCGCCCGGCAAGTCCGGCGCACCGCCGCCGATGCGCGCACCGCCAGCCACCGCGTAGGTGCCGCCATTCGTCACGCTCACCGTGCCGGTGGAACCCGGCATGGCGCCGACCGCCAAGCCCTCGGCCACGCTAACCTGGCCACCATCGGTTATGGTCAACGAGCCCGCGCCATACTGCCCGACATACATGTTCTGCGAATCGGTCCAGGTCGCCCCGTCGATGGTCGCCGTGCCGCGGCCTTCGGCGAACTCGCCGATCTTGACGGACGTGGTGGTGAGGTGGCTTCCCGACGCAGCGTTGCCCTGCGCAAACCAAGGTGGCCGACGAATCGACACCGATGAGGCAGCCGCCAGCATCCTGCAACGTTGCCGACGATGTGAAGACGGTAGTAGCGCCGCCGTTCACCTCGAAGCTGGTGTAGTGATTATCCGCAGTCGTGGTTGGGGTATTCTCTATCGTGACCGTTCCGTTACCGTCCGCATTGAACCCGCGGACCGTGAATGGCGCCTGGATCGTGGCGCTGATCGGCAACAGGACGGATGACCCGGCGCTCGGGGCGACATCGCCCGCCCAGTTTCTCGGATCCTGCAGATCGCCAGGCTGCCCGAGGCCTGTGTAGACTACGACACCCGTAGTATTGGCTGAGGCGACCATGTTGTATGTCCATTCGTGGTGTCGATGAACACAGGATGACGCAACGTGCTTTCGCCCACGTTAACGAACGTGTCGTATTTCAATACGAACGTGTATCTATCGCGCGCTCTTCGCCTGCGTGAATACACCGTTGCCCACGAAAGCAGTTCTTTTAAAAAAAAACCAAAGAACTTTTGTCACTTGGGGGGTATGCCGGCGGAAAGGTTCGCTACTTCGCACACACGAATGCCCCGCTGCTCACGCGCCATCACCGCCGCCCTGTCGGGGCTCGCACGACCGGAAAGCTTCGTCACCTGTTCAGGAAAACAAACACTTCTCTTGCTGTATCCATAACGGTTTGTGAAACGACACGCCTCACCAACACGCTACGCCAGGAACAAGAGTCTTTTAGTTCTTTTTCACAAATTAAGAACCGTTCCCTAGCCTGTTACAACCATCGAGAGCCCGCCATCAGCCCGGGCCCACAATAGTCGACGGCCGGCTCGTTCACGTCGCCCAATCGGTCGCTGTTGTTGCGTCGGGGTTCGGCCCCTCACCCGGCGCCAACCTCGCACCGGCTTGCGTCGCACCCACAAGGCGGTGCAAGCAGCACTCAACGGCGAAAGCCGCGCATGCCAGGGGACCACCTGATGAACGGACGCATCTCCGAACGGCTCGCCGCACTCGGCTTGACGCTGCCGGCAGCCCAGCCGCCGGTTGCCACCTACGTCCCCTTCGTGCTGACCGGCAACCTAGTGGTCGTCTCCGGCCAGCTCCCGATGGTCGAAGGCAAGCTCGGCTGGACCGGCAAGCTCGGCGGGACGGTCAGCGAGGCAGACGGGGTGGCCGCCGCCCGCCAGTGCCTGCTCAACGTGCTGGCCCACCTCAGCACCGCCTGCGAGGGCGACCTGGACCGTGTAGCCCGCGTGGTGCGCCTTGGTGGCTTCATCGCCTGCAGCACAGACTTCACCCGCCACCCCGCGGTGATGAACGGCGCGTCGGACCTGGCAGTGGAGATCTTCGGCGAGGCCGGCCGCCACGCACGCGCTACCGTAGGCGTGCCCAGCCTGCCGCTGGACGCCCCCGTCGAGATCGAGGCGACGTTCGAGATCGAGCTCAGCGAGTAGCCGCGCGCGCCGTCAGCCAAACAGCGGTCGCCTGTCGTCCACGCGTAGCGCTGTTTATCCTTCAAGCCCTGCCGTTGGCCAGAACCGGGCGGGGAAACGTCAGCATCGGCCAGGGTCGGTCCGTCCGACAGCATGGCACATCCATCATCCTCCGGAGCACGCATGAAACGGACCGTCCTGGGCAGCCTGCTGCTTGTAACCAAGTTCGCAGCCGCCGCGCAGATGCCGCCGCAGCCCCCGGCCGCCGCCCCGCCTTTGCCCAAGCTTGCCAACGAGATGCCGGCCACCTTCCACGCCCACACCGACGGCTTCGACTACACCATGCGTGAGGCGATGATCCCGATGCGTGACGGCGTTCATCTGCACGCCGTCATCTACGTGCCCCGCAGCGCCCACCGCGCGCCGATCCTGCTCTCGCGCAGCCCCTACGGCGCCAGCGGCCGTTTCGGCGACGACAAGACGCACATCGAAGCACTCATCGGCAGCGGCGACGTGGCCGACGAGTTGGTGGCGCACGACAACTACATTCGCGTCATCGAGGACGTGCGCGGCAAGTACGGCTCGGAGGGCGACTACGCGATGACGCGCCCGCTGATTGGACCGCTCAACACCACCAACGTGGACCATTCGACCGACACCTACGACACCATCGACTGGCTGGTGCACAATACGCCGGAGAGCAACGGCCGCGTCGGCATCCTCGGCATCTCCTACGACGGCTACACCTCGCTGATGGGCCTGTTCCACCCGCACCCGGCACTCCGCGCGGCGGTGCCGATCAACGCCATGGTGGACGGCTGGATGGGCGACGACTGGTTCCACCACGGCGCCTTCCGCCAGGACAGCCTGGTCTACGTGCACGACCAGGAGGCCACGCGCAGCTCCTCGCTGAAATGGTGGACGGATACCTACGACGACTACGATACCTGGCTGCAGGCGGGCTCGGCCGGCGACATGGCCAAGCTGCACGGCCTGGAGCAGACCGGGTTCGCCGCCAAGCTGATGTTCCACCCCGCCTACGACGCGTTCTGGCAGGACCAGGCGGTGGACAAGCTGCTGGCCCAGCAGGGCCTCAGCGTGCCGACCATGCTGGTGCACTCGCTGTGGGACCAGGAGGACATCTACGGCAATATCGCCGTCTGGCGCGCGGTCAAGCCGCACGACGCCAACAACAACCTGTTCCTGGTGATCGGCCCGTGGTTCCACCATCAGGAGCGGCTGAACGGCGACGCCGTCGGCCCGATCGCGTTCGGCAGCGACACCGCCGCCTACTTCCGCGCCCACCTGCTCAAACCCTTCCTCGACCACTTCCTCAAGGACGAGGCGCCGCCGCTCGGCCTGTCCACCGTCGAGGCCTTCCAGACAGGCACCAACGAGTGGCACGGCCTGCCCGCCTGGCCCGCTGGCTGCGAGAAGGACTGCCGCATCGAGCACACGCCGCTCTACCTGCAGTCCGGCTTCAGGCTGAGCCTGACTGCCCCGGCGGCCGCAGTGCCCGGTTTCGACAGCTACGTCGCCGACCCCGCCCACCCGGTGCCCTATCTGCCGCGGCCGATCCACATCGAGGGCGAAGCCGGTGAAGCCAGCTGGCAGACCTGGCTGACCAGCGACCAGCGCGACGCCTCCAGCCGCACCGACGTGCTGACCTACACCTCGCAGGTGCTGACTGACCCGCTGCACATCGCCGGCGAGCCGGTGGCCAACCTGTTCGCGTCCACCACCGGCACGGACGGCGACTTCGTCGTCAAGCTGATCGACGTCTACCCCGACCAGATGGGCCGCGAGCCGCGCCTGGGCGGCTACCAGCTGATGGTCTCCGCCGACATCATCCGCGCGCGCTACCGCAACGACCCATCCAAGCCGGAAGCCATGCCGTCCGACCAGAAGCAGCTCATCAAGCTGCCGCTGCCCACCGCCAACCACACATTCCTGCCCGGGCACCGGCTCATGGTGCAGGTGCAGTCGAGCTGGTTCCCGCTCTACGACCGCAACCCGCAGACTTTCGTGAAGAACATCTTCTTCGCCAAGCCTGGGGACTACCGGCGGGCGACCATCAAGGTGTTCGATGCTGGGCAGAGTGCCAGCTTTGTCGATTTGCCGGTAGTGAAGCAGTAGGAAGGAAGCAGTTCTTTTTTGAAGAAAAGAACCAAAAAACTTTTGCTTCCGCTGCCGCGCGCTCGCCGAAAGGACCGCGACAGCCGAGATAAAAGCTTTTTGCTTCTTTTTCTCGAAAAAGAAGGCCTTGCTTCCTTCTCTCTCCCGACCCATCACCCCTGAAATGAGCACGCTCGACACACTGCGCCTGGTGCTGGCCAAGCCGCACCGCGCCGGGCACCCATTCATCGCCGCCGGTGCCGCCGTCGCCGTAGCCGGCCTGTTCACCGGCTTCGGCGTTTTCTGGCTCGGCCTGATCTTCGCCCTTTTCTGCCTGTATTTCTTTCGCGATCCGGAGCGTGTGGCGCCGCCGCGCGCCGGCCTGGTACTCTCCGCCGCCGACGGCCGGGTGGTCTCGGTCCAGCTCGCCACCCCGCCGGAAGCGCTGGGTTTGGGGCTGGCGCCGCGCTGGCGGGTGGCGACCTTCCTGTCCATCCTCAACGTGCACGTCAACCGCGTGCCGGCCGAGGGCACCATCACCCGCATCGCTTACCACAAGGGGCAATTCCTCAACGCCAGCGTCGACAAGGCGAGCGAGGACAACGAGCGCAACGCGCTGGCCATTCGCACGCCGTCCGGCCAGGACCTAGCGGTGGTGCAAATCGCCGGTCTGGTAGCCCGCCGTATCCTGTGCGAGGTGCGCCCGGGCGACACGGTGCACGCCGGCGCGCGGTTCGGCATCATCCGCTTCGGCAGCCGCACCGACGTGTACCTGCCGCCGGGTGTGACGCCGCTGGTGGCGGTGGGTCAGACCATGGTGGGCGGCGAAACGGTGCTCGCCAGCTTGGGCGCCTAAGTGGACCAGGCACCCCCACGCCAGGGTCGCCCGTTCGGCGCCCGCCGCCGCTCCCGCCGCAGGCCGCGCTACAAGGGCCCATCCTTCAACCGGATGATGCCCAACCTGCTGACTTTGCTCGGGTTGTGTGCGGGGCTCACCTCCATCCGCTACGCGCTGGACGCGCGCTGGCAGGCCGCAGCGCTAGCCGTGGTGGTGGCCGCCATCATCGACGGGCTGGACGGACGGCTGGCGCGGCTGTTGAAGGCCACCTCCCGCTTCGGCGCCGAGTTCGACAGCCTGGCGGATTTCTGCAGCTTCGGCGTGGCACCGGCGCTGATCCTGTACGTCTGGGCGATGCACGGGACCAACCGGTTCGCCTTCATGCCGTGCCTGATGTTCACCGTGTGCATGGCGCTGCGGTTGGCGCGCTTCAACGCGGCGCTGGAGACCAGCCCGAAGCCGGCCTACGCGCAGAGCTTCTTCACCGGCGTGCCGGCACCAGCCGGGGCCGGCGTGGTGCTGCTGCCGTTGTTCCTATGGCTGGAGGCTAACGAACAGGGCTGGGTGCGCATGCAGGTGGCGGCACAATCGTCCGGCTTCGTGGCCGCCATGCTGGTGGGCACCTCGCTGCTGCTGGTCTCCAGCTTGCCGGTGTGGAGCTTCAAGAACTTCAAGGTGCCGGCGGAGTACGTGCTGTTCCTGTTGCTGGGGACCGGGTTTTTTGCAGCCTTACTGGTGGCCGACCCGTGGCTGGCGCTGGCCGCCGCCGGGCTCATATACGTATTGATGCTGCCGTTCAGCGTGCGAAGCTTCCGCAGGCTGCGCGCCGACGCTGAAGACACAGGGGAGACACCATGACCTGGCTGGACGCACTCAAGCTCGAAGGGCAGCTCTCCGGCGAGGAGGTCGCCATCCGCGACGCGGCGCACGATTACTGCCAGGGCGCGCTGATGCCGCGCATCCTGCAGGCCAACCGGCACGAGACGTTCGACCGCGAGATCTTCCGCGAGATGGGCGCGCTGGGGCTGCTCGGCCCGACCATCGAGGGCTACGGTTGTGCGGGCGTGAACCACGTCTGCTACGGGCTGATCGCCCGCGAGGTGGAACGGGTGGACAGCGCCTACCGCTCGGCGATGTCCGTTCAGTCCAGCCTGGTGATGCATCCGATCCACGCCTTCGGCACCGAGGCGCAGCGGGAGAAATTCCTGCCTGGGCTGGCGAGCGGCGATTTGGTCGGTTGCTTCGGGCTGACCGAGCCGGATCACGGCAGCGACCCCGGCAGCATGATCACCCGGGCGCGGACGGCGCCGGGCGGCTACCGCGTGTCCGGGGCGAAGATGTGGATCACCAACGCGCCGATCGCTGATGTTGCGGTAGTGTGGGCCAAGACCGACGACGGGGCGATCCGCGGCTTCATCCTCGAGCGCGGGATGGACGGGTTCACCACGCCGAAGATCGAAGGCAAGTTCTCGCTGCGCGCGTCGGTGACGGGCTCGATCGCGATGGACGACGTGTTCGTGCCGGAGGAGAACCTGCTGCCGGGCGTGCGCGGCCTGAAGGGTCCGTTCAGTTGCTTGAACAAGGCGCGCTTCGGCATCGCCTGGGGGGCGATGGGGGCAGCGGAGTTCTGCTGGGAGGCCGCGCGGAGCTACACGCTGGACCGCAAGCAGTTCGGCCGTCCGCTGGCGGCCAACCAGCTGATCCAGCTGAAGCTGGCGGACATGCAGACGGAAATAGCACTCGGGTTGCAGGGTGCGTTGCGGCTGGGGCGGCTGATGGACGAGCACGAGTCCGTGCCCGAGATGGTCAGCCTGATGAAGCGCAACAATTGCGGCAAGGCGCTGGCTGTAGCGCGGGTGTCGCGCGACATGCATGGCGGCAACGGGATCTCCGACGAGTATCACGTGATACGGCACGTGATGAACCTCGAGGCGGTAAACACATACGAGGGGACGCACGACATCCACGCGCTGATCCTGGGGCGGTGGCAGACCGGGCTGCAGGCGTTCCAGGCGGACGCGGCGGTGGCGCCGGCGAGCGTGGAGGTAAGGCAGGCGGCGGAGTAGCGGCTGCAACCGCGACTGCCTAGGTCGAACAAGAAATTGTCATAATTATGTTAGGAGAACGTAAGGCTCCGAGCCAGGTTTAGGCGTATGCTCTAGTCAGTAGCTATCGACCTTTGGGAGGGGGGAGTTGATGACCGTAACGCTTAGTCCGGAGTGGGGGCCTTACAAGTCGCCTGTCGAGGCAACCGAGTATCTCGGACGGTTCGTAGACAAGGCTTGCGGTCCCGGCACCGGCATAGCCTGGACTGCAAACGGCAACCTCTATCCGTTGCGCGCGCCGAAACGGGATGACGATGGTTTTGGCGATGTCGTCGTGTTCGAGTGGAACAAACCGCCGCCACCTGCTCCCCGCCAGGTCGGTTTTTGGAACAGAGTGAGAGCGTTTATTTCTGATGTAGTGCAGATGGAACTGCAATCTCAGCTTAAACAGGCAGAGATACAGCGGGCCATGGGCGACGCTATGGTAAAAGCAGTCAGCCGTGCTTTCACCACACACTAGGACGACGGCATCGGCGTGGCACTCGACGTAATAGGCATCGCCATCTCAATTGCCCTCATCCCGACTGGCTTGGGTATCATAGGCGGCATTGCGCTTATAGGCAGCGTCTTCCTGCTCGGCACGGACACCTACTCGTATGCTCTCGAAATGGATGGCGAAGACGAAGGCGCCGAGAAGTTCAAGAGGAGAACCGAGCGTTATCGTCTGTTTGCGACGGTGATGACGCTGCCGGACGTGGCCTACGGAAGCTATAAGATCGTGAAAGAAGTGTTGGAGATAAAGAGCCTCCGGGCCCTCGACGCTGCGACTGCCACCGCCGCTGAGGCGAAGGCGGCGAGGACAATCAATGCGGTTGCCGCTGACCGTTTGCACAGATTGGCCGACCGTGCCAACCTGCGTTCGCAAATCCGAACGGAACAGCTCAAGGCGATACTCACGTTACAGGGCAGTCAACTGAAGCTCGAGGTGGGTGGGAAGGTGACAGGCGCAGGTTCCATCGGGTTGATGGTACGGGAGGAAGTGCTTGAGGATAGCTCGTCCTTTCATCAGTTCCTCCGTTTCCTTCAAATTCATGCAGTCACGGCGCACGCTGCATGAAGTCAACATCTCAGAGCGAGGTCGTTCCGACATCTGGGTACACAATAAGTCTTGCGCTAGCCTGCGTCGGCTTCGCGTGTCTTGGCATCTCAATTGGCGGAGGGTTGATCGCGAGGCAGGGTGGTGACCCAATCGACGCCCTGGACGTTGACGGGATGGTGACGTTCGCCCTCGCGTTCGCCATCATGTTCGCAGCGCGGTTGATCTTCTTTGATGGTGTCAGCTTACCAGTCAGAAATGCTGTTCGGGCGTTGATAACTGCCATATTGATCGGGGCTATTTTCGCAACCATCGGAAGTGCTTGGCTAGCGTTCTTTGGAAGCCACGACAGACACGCAGTTAGCCTTCCGATATATTTCACAACATTTGGGGCTACCTGCCAAATAGCTTCCATGGCCTGGTTATTACACTATCGTCAAGAGGGTCTTCGCTCATAGACGCTTTTGCGCTGCAAACGAACGGCTTACGGTGTCTATCTGATTGCACGGCCCTGCCTGCCAGCGAGACTGCGACAGTCGCAATAAAGCTTTTGCTTCTTCTTCTCGAAAAAGAAGGCCTTGCTTTGACACTTTTTCATTTATCGGTAGGTAAGAACCTTACTCCCACTCGATCGTTCCAGGCGGCTTGCTGGTCACGTCGAACACCACCCGGTTGATCCCCCGCACCTCGCCCACGATCCGCCCCGCCACGCGCGTGAGGAACCCCATGTCGAACGGGTAGACGTCCGCCGTCATACCATCCGTGCTGGTCACCGCGCGCAAGCCGCACACCTGGTCGTAGGTGCGGTAGTCGCCCATCACGCCAACGCTGCGCACCGGCAGCAGCACCGCAAACGCCTGCCAGATCGCGTCGTACAGCCCCGCCGCGCGGATCTCCTCGAGGTAGATCGCGTCCGCACGCCGCAGAATGTCCAGCTTCTCGCGCGTCACCTCGCCGGGGATGCGGATCGCCAGCCCTGGCCCTGGAAACGGGTGGCGCCCGACGATCGCGTCGGACAGCCCAAGCTCGCGGCCCAGCACGCGCACCTCGTCCTTGAACAGCTCGCGCAGCGGCTCGACCAGCTTCATCCGCATCCGTGCCGGCAGGCCGCCCACGTTGTGGTGGCTCTTGATCGTCACCGACGGCCCGCCGGTCACCGACACGCTCTCGATCACGTCCGGATACAGCGTGCCCTGGGCGAGGAAGTCGGCCCCTCCGGCGCGGGCCGCTTCCTCCTCGAACACGTCGATGAACAGCCGGCCTATGGTCTTGCGCTTGGTCTCCGGGTCGATGACCCCGGCGAGCGCGCCCACGAACAGGTCCGAGGCGTCGCGGTGCACCAGCTCCACGTGGAAGCGGCCGCGGAAGGTCTCGACCACCTGCTCCGCTTCGCCTGTCCGCAGCAGGCCGTGGTCGACGAAGATACAGGTGAGTTGGTCGCCGATCGCCTCGTGAAGCAGCACGGCCGCCACCGAGCTGTCCACGCCGCCGGACAGGCCGCAGATGACGCGGCCGTCGCCCACCTGGTCGCGGATGCGGGCGATGGCTGCGCCGCGGAAAGCGGCCATCGTCCAGTCGCCAGTGCAGCCGCAGACGTCGTGGGCGAAGCGTCGCAGCAGGGCGGCACCGTGCGGCGTGTGCACCACCTCGACGTGGAACTGCGTGCCATAGATCCGCCGGGCCTCGTCGGCGATCGCGGCGAACGGCGCGCCCTCGCTGGTGGCCACCACCGCGAAACCGGGGGGAAGCGCGGTCACCCGGTCGCCATGGCTCATCCACACGGTCTCGCGGCCGCCCACCCGCCATACGCCGCCGAACAGCGCGCAGTCGGCGGTGACGTCGACGGTGGCGCGGCCGAACTCGCGGTGGTCGCTGCCCTGCACCACGCCCCCGAGCTGGGCCACCATCAATTGCTGGCCGTAGCAGATGCCCAGGATAGGTAAGCCCAGCTGGTATATGGCGGGGTCGGCCATGGGTGCGCCATCATCCCCCACGCTGGCCGGGCCGCCGGACAGGATCAGCCCGCGCGGCTGCCAGGCAGTGATTCGGGCGGCGTCGGCGGTGTAGGGGAAGATCTCGCAATACACCCCCGCCTCGCGCAGGCGGCGGGCGATCAGCTGCGTCACCTGGCTGCCGAAATCCAGGATCAGGATGCGGCTGGAGGAAGAGGGGTGTTCCATGACTGCATCCAGCACAGCGGCCGTGGTGCCGCAAGCGTCCGGCGGAGCTGCCGTAAAGAGCCGCAACGTTTCGTTAATCCGGACAGTCGAAAGTACGGGTGTTACGAACCGCGTGGTCTTGACAGCTTGCCTGGCACGACATGCTCTCCTGTGGGTGGAAGAAAATGGCTGATTGCACTGACCTTCCCGCCCGAAACACTCATAGGTTGATTTGTTCGCTGGCTTTCCCGGAAAAAAACACTATATCATTTGAGATCACAAGGCCGTTACCCACGTTTTACATAGCGCATCCGAAACGCGCAGAACCCGAGGTTGCAATGGCTGCATTACCTGAACCGACCACCGGCGTCTGGACTGTTCCAGGTATCGAGGCACATGTGGGCGGCCAGCCCCGCGCGCTGGTCCTGCCGATGCGCCCGGTGAGCGCCAGGGGCCGTGCTGTGATAACCGAAACGTCCGGAGACCGGGTCGGCCCCGCACGTGGGATCGTGCTCGGGTTGACCTTCGGCCTGGCACTCTGGGTCGTCATCATCGGTCTGGTCGCGACTCTCGTCCACTAGGGCCGCCACGGCCCGGGGGTCCGCAGCGCTGGTCCGGCAGCGTCCTGCAGCCTGCTTCGCTCTTGGGGAACGCACAGTCTGATGGACGCGGTCGTGAGTGGCGCAGACCGTGCCAGCCTCAAACACGCTTCGGTGCGCGGCGCCGCGCTCACCTTCGGGTCGCAGGGAATCCGCTTCGGCCTGCAGTTCACCTCCCAGATCGTGCTCGCCCACCTGCTGCTGCCCAGCCAGTTCGGCCTCATCGCGATGGTCGCACCGGTGATCTCGCTCGTGCAGGTGTTCAACGATCTCGGGCTGACACAGGCGACTGTGCAGCGACCAAGCATCAGCGCGGGCGAACTCAACGCGCTGTTCTGGATCAACCTTGGGGTCAGCGTCACGCTCGCCTGCCTGCTGGCGCTCGCCTCGCCGCTGGTGGCCTGGTTCTACCAGGAGCCGCGTCTGATCTGGGTCACCATTGCCACCGGCAGCCTGCTGGTGCTGAGCGGCGCCGGCGCCCAGCAGATCGCGCTGATGAACCGGCACATGCGCTACGCCCGCCTGGCCGCCATCGACGTCGCCTGCGCGTCCGCCGCGTTCGCCGCCGGCGTGCTGGCAGCCCGCGCCGGGTGCGGCGCCTGGTCGCTGGTGATGATGCAGGCCGCCAACTCCGCCACCATCCTGGCGCTGGCCTGGGCATTGTCGGACTGGCGGCCGGGATCACCGCGGCGGGAGGCAGGGCTGGGCGGCCTGCTGCGCTTCGGCGGTCACCTCACCGGCTTCAACCTGCTGGCCTATCTGGAGACTAACCTCTCCACCATCCTGATTGGCCGTCTCAACGGCGCAGTCGCCCTGGGGCTCTACGACCGCGCCTACAAGCTGGTGATCGTGCCGTGGTGGCAGGTAGCCTTGCCGATCGACAGGGTTGCCGTATCCCTACTTTCCCGCCTGCAGGACACGGACGCCGCATACGCCCGCGCACACCGGCAGATGCTGCAGGGTCTGCTGCTGGTGGCAGCCCCTGGGCTGCTCTGGGCCTCTACACAGTCTGGCCTGCTTGTGCCGCTGGTGCTGGGACCGGGCTGGAACGGGGCAGCGCCGATCGTCGGCACGCTGTCGTTGGCCACCATGCTGGTGCCGCTCGGTGCGGCCGCCTACTGGCTGTTCGTCAGTCAGGGACGGGTGAAGGCTCAGTTGCACTACGGGCTGCTGAGCGGGGTGGCGCTACTCGCCTCCATCCTGGCCGGCCTGCACTGGGGGCCGCTTGGGGTGGCACGGGCCTACGCGTTTGCGTCGCCGGCCATTGTCGGGCTGCCGCTATGGGGGTCGACCAGGAGCGGGCCGGTGCGGCTGGCAGACATCGGGCGGGGTGTGGCGCCCATCCTGGCAGGACTTGCTGTCGCCGGTGCGGCGCTGCTGCTGCTACCGGCGCGCGACGGTACGGGCTGGCCGACGCCGGTGCTGCTTCTGGGAGACCTGGTGCTGTCTTACGGCGCTTGCCTGGGGACGATGCTGTGCCTGCACGGCGGACGGCGGCTGTTGGCGGACGTTTGGGCGCTGCGGACGGCCAGGTAAGGAAGCAAGGCCTTCTTTTTTGAAAAAAGAAGCAAAAATTTTTGCCTGGCTGTCGCGGACCTTGCGACAACGCGCGCCCAAGTGACGAAAGTTTTTGCTACTTTTCAAAAAAGAAGGCCTTGCTTCCTTCCTAGAAATGCCGCTCGTAGATCTTGATCACATCGCCAGGTGCGAGAAATGTCTGCGGTGTGATCTTGCCCGTCACCGCCGCACCACCCGTCGTGCGCACGTCGGACGCGTAATCTTCCACCGCGCGGTAAGTGAACCCGCCCGCCACAGCAACCGCCGTCAGCATGGTCATTCCGGGCGAGTAGCTATACTGCCCCGGCTTGGTCACCTCGCCCAACACGAAAATTGGCCGGTAGCTCAGCACCTCGACCGAAACGCGCGGCTCGCGCACGTATTTCTGCGCGGCAAGCTCGGACTGCAGCTTGGCAGCGAACTCGTCCGACGTGAGGCCGGCGGCGTGCACCGTGCCAACCAGCGGCATCGCCACCTCGCCCTCGTCGTTGACGTGAAACTGTCCGCTCAACTGGTCCGACCCGAAGGTGATCACCCTGATCTGGTCGCCGCCGCCCAGGTGGTAGCCGGTCGAGGTGTAGCTCGGCAACGGCTGCAGGTCGGCACCCGGCGAGCAGGCGGACAGCGCGATAGCCGCGCACAGGAGGAGAGACGGGCGAATCATTTTGTGGCTCCTGCAACGAAGGAAGAAAGGCCTTCTTTTTCGAGAAAAAGAAGCAAAAAGCGTTTGCCTCGGCTGTCGCGGACCTCTCCGCCGGCGTCTACCCAGCGACCCGTCAGCTTCTTGCTTCACAGTGCAAACCGCAACGTCAACCGAAACGTGTTCTCCGAGTAGTTGCCGCCGAACGCCCCGCCGAACTGGGAGAAATCCGTGGCGACGGTCGCAGCAGGTATCGCCTGCGCGTTGCCGCTGTTCCGCGTGGAGTACGTATAGTCTGCCGCCAGCCGCACGTTGCGGTTGAGCGCGTACGACCCGCCGAACCCGCCGGTGAAGTAGGTCTGGCTGGCCGAGGAGCCGGCGCCGCTGCCGCCGTAATCGTCAATGAAGTAGGCGGCGTGTATGGTGAAGATCACGTTGCGGAGGTATTCGTGGTCAAGCTGGAGCTTCAGCGCTGTCTCGGTGAAGCCCACCGTGTTTTCGGCCGCCGAGTCCTCGATGTAACGCGCGGCGCTCCCGGTCACCGTGGTGAGGCCGGTGGGCGTCCAGGTCGCAGCACCTTCCACGATCGGCGCGTTGATGAACTGGTACTTGCTGCTGGCGAAACTGCGCTCCTCGTAGCCGGCCAGCAGCCGGAACGTGATGATGCCGTCGGCGTCGTAGGCGAGGCCAGCGAGGACCGAGGCGTCGTTGAAGTTCTGCCTTGGCAGACCGGGCGGTGCCTGGTCGAAATCCGATTGCGTATCGCGCAGGATCACCACGAAGCGCCGTCTGGTCGCGAACTCGTAGCTGCCGATCAGCTCCGGCGAGACGACCAGACGATCGCGATACGTCTGCAGGTAGGGCTGCCCGCCGATTGTCCCGTTGTCGAAACTGTAATATCCTACGTCCACACCCGGCTGGATGAAGATGTGGCCGAGATCGATGTGGTAGTCAGAACGCAGGTCCGCGACGCGGTAGGCGATGGCCGTATCAAGCCCCGGCACGTCCAGCTGGCGTGGCGTCTGATTGAGGTTGAGGAAGGTGGCGCCGAGGGAGAAGGTGTCGCGGCCGAACTCGTGGCTGCCGCCCAGGGCGGCCGACCAATTGGTGAAGCTCTGGCCGGACTGCTCGAAATACTCGTTGTCGTCGACGCTCAGTCCGGCGGCGAATTTGGTGTCGGACCAGCCGCCGGCGGCGTTCACGCTGGCGTTGGTCTCAAGCAGGGCGCTGCCCTTGCCGTGCGGCGTGCCGGTCACGTTGTCGTCGTAGCCGGCGCTCTCGGAGAGTACCGGGGTGAGGATGAAGTTGCCCACGCGGATGCCGGGCGCGTCGTACTCGGGTCGGGACCGCGTCGCCACGGTCACGCCAGCCTGGGTGTCATAGCCGGGTATGTCGGCGTTGACGTATTCGTCGATGACCTGGGCGCGCGCGGCGCCGGTGCTGCCGGCCCACAGCGCCGCGGCCGAGGAGGCAGCCAGGAGTGCAGCGCCCGGCGTACAGCCTCGCCACGTAGCGCGGCGCGGACCGACAGACCTGCTGGCCAGAGCCGATCCTGTGGGACGTTTGCCGGTTTGGGAGACTTTCACGCTCGACGAACTCCAGGCTGCTTCACACCGGCTCCCTTATGCCATGCGAACGATGGTGCTGCGAACGCCAGGCGCCGGCTTGCGTTGCACAACCGTATTGCTTTGCCCGGCAGACCGCGGCTTTCGCATCCCACCCCTGGCCGGGACGCTGCCCGGCGGATTCCGGCGGCCGACGCGTGAACGACGAGGACTGACGTGCAAACCGCTTCCACCAGCTCCGTCAAGGCCGCTTCCGACAGGGCGCTGACCCGTTCCCAGGCGGAGTCGGCGATCGCTCAACGCCTGCACGCGCTGGGTCATCCGCCGGGGTTGCTGGACCGCCAGGCGGTTGCCTGCCTGGTGAGCTTCGCCCGCGGCTCGGAGCGGCAGTTGCGCGCCGACCTCGCCGCCGTGCTGTTCGTTGCCTCTACCGAAGACGCATCGGGTGTGGATACGGACATGGTCACGCGCGCCCTGCAGACCGGGCGCGAGCCTGATCAGGTGCCGGCACGCGCGCGCTGGGTGTCGGCCTGGCGGCAAGCCTGGGCCAGCATCTCACCCCTGCGCCTGGTGACAGCCAGGTCAGACATCTGGAAGGACGATTTCCGGCTCAGCCTTGCGGCCGCCTGTATCGCCGCGCTGGCCAGCATCGTCTTCGTGACCTACGAGCGGAGCGGGCACGGCGGCGGCACAACGCGGCCGCTCTGGGCTGACCAATTGGCCGTCCAGAGCGAGACGCCGCACGCCCTCCCCGCCTCACGCTCGCCGGAGTCCGGCCTGGCGGCTTCGACCGCGGGTTCGGCCGCGCAAGGCGGCCAGCGCCTCGCCTCGGCCGCCTCACGGGATGGCCAGCCGCACGCGACGGCGGCGCCGGTTTTCGGGGTGGAACCGCCGGCCTCTGCGACACCTCGTCGGACGGGTGTCGCCAGACCGGACCGCGCCGGCAGGGTCGAGCCGCAAGCGGATCGTCGAGCGGCCGCACCGCCGAGCCTGTCCGCGCAGGACGCTCCTCCCGCGACCGGCCCGTCTTCAAACAACGCACCTACAACTAAGACGTCTGGGAACGGCACGGACGCGGTGGCGCCGACTCAGGCAGAGATCGCAGGGTTGCGCCAGCTTCAGGCGAGCGCTTCGGCAGGCGGCGGGCGCCCGCGTGCCTCGCCACCTCAGCCGGGCGCCCAGACAGTCGAAACGACCCAGCCAGGGGGAAGCGGCGTATCTGCCGCGTCCCCGCCGGCCCAGCCTGCACCTCAGGCCGCATCGCCCGCTCTACCCCCGCCCGCTTCGCCGGCACCGGCCGCGCCAGCTTCCGCCGTCGCGAGCGCAGGCTCGGCCGCACCGCCAGCAGCGTTGTCGGACCTGTCATCGCCGGTCAGCGTGCGCACCTTGCCCGTTCCGCCATCGGCAAGCGACCCGCGCACCCGCCAAGCCGCCGCCGGCCGGCTCAACAGCACCGCCGCCGCCGCCGTCCTGCTGCTCTACCCCGACCGCGACGCCGAAGCCCTGCGGCGGCTGCGTCCGCTGGCGATCAGGTTGCAGGAAGAGGGCATCACAAACATCAGGGCGAGGCCGACGCGCGCCTTACCGGCACGCCGGGCCATCTCATACTTCTACACCGATGACGAACCGCTCGCGCATGTGATCGCGCAAACCCTCTCGCAAGCCGACTGGCCGCGGCTGGATGGCAACTCCCTACAGCCATCACTTGTTCTGTTGCCGCCAGGGTTGCATCCGCGACGCCCGGGAACCGTCGAAATCCAACTACCTTGAGGGAGATACGCTACATGCACACAGTCCGGCTCGGTTTTATCATCGGCCTTGCGGCGCTCGCCCCGGCATTGGCACCCGCTTTTGCCCAATCGGCGTCAGGGCGGCCCGGCGTCACACCTGCCGCCACCACAGTGCCCGACCCGAACGCTAACGCCGCACCGGCAGCCTCAGGCTCAGCCGCGCCTGACGCCATCGACGTCTACTTCGCGCCGGGTAGCGCCGCGATCCGCGCGCAGGATCTGGCCCAGCTCGACCATGCCGCCCGCCTTTACCGGGACGGCAAGCCGATCCTGATGACCGTCGCTGCGGGCACCGATTCCAGCGGCTCGCCACAGACCAACATCCGCCTGTCCCAACAGCGTGCCGACTCGGTCTACCGTGCCCTGGTAGCCCGCGGCATTCCTGCCGAACGCTTCCAGATCCTCGCCAAGGGTGCGACCGACCCTGCCGACCCGAGCAACCCGAAGGATGGGCAGAACCGGCGCGCAGAGATCACCTGGAAGTAGGCATTGTCCGACCCCAGACCCGGCATCCCGACCGGCAAGCCGGTTGCGGCCGGGTACCTGGCTGCCGGAGCGGCCGCTATCGTGCTGACCGGCACGCTGATCACCGCTGCGCCGGCAAGCGCAGCCCGCGCCGAAGATCCGCAACTGATCTTCGAGCAGGCCGTGGACGCCGACCTAGGCAAGCACCAGCCTTCCGACGCCACCCTTGCGTTCACCCTGTATCGGCGCGCCGCGGTGCTCGGCCTTGCGGAGGCGGCGCTGAACGTTGCGGTCATGTACGATGCCGGCCGCGGCACCCCCCATGACTCGCATCAGGCCGCCACCTGGTACGCCGCCGCGGCTACAGGGGGCGTGGCGCGCGCCGGCTTTGACCTAGGCCAGCTCTACGAGGCGGGTGACGGCGTCCCGCGCAACCTCGCACTGGCGCGTGCCTGGTTCAAACAGGCCTCCGAGCACGGGCTGAAAGCCGCTTCCGGCCGCGGCTGGAACCAGACCCAGCCGCCCGGCAGCACCGTGGACGCGCCCGCCCTCAGCTTCCCCGAGCCGAAAGCCCTCCTGCACGCTGCCGCTAGCGTGCCGCTGGTGTGGACGGCCGCGCCCACGCCGGCACCGGCCAGCTACTTCGTCGAGGTGGTGCGGCTGGACGGCGGCGAGCCGACGCAAGTGTTCTCCGACACCACAAACCTGTCCGCCGACCGCATGCCCAGCCCCGGCCTCGGCAGCTACGCCTGGCGGGTCTACGTCATCTGTCCGTCGCTCGGCCGCTACGTGTCGTCCAGCTGGGCGCAGTTCTCCGTCTCCTGACGCCCAACGAACGGAGTGTCCGCCAATGCACCAACTCGTCGTTGCGCGGTATGCTGAGGCTCTCGACTGGCTGGCCGACGTGCCCCCCGCCTTCGAGGTGATCGTCTACAACAAGGGAACCGCGATCCCATCGGGCGCGGTGGGCGCGTACGCCGCCAGCATCACCGCACGGCCGAACCAGGGCCGCGAGTCCGAAACCTACCTCGCCCACGTGCTCGGCCTGCGTCAGGCAGGCGGCAGCCAGGACGACGATTTTGTCGTCTTCGCGCAGGGCGATCCGTTTGAGCACAGCCCGGACTTCCTCGAGCTGCTCCAGGCGGCGCATCGCTGGGCGGATGTGCAGCCGCTGTCCTGGCGGTGGAAGGCCAAGCGCGACATCCCGCCGGCCCGCGTGCTGGCGCGCGAGACCGGCGGCTTCATCGACGGGCTGCGCGTGCGGCCGGAGCTGTTCTCGCTGCAGAGCTGGACGCCGCTGGGCTTCCACGATGCGGGCGCGTTCTGGCTGCAGGAAACCTACCGCAGGGTGCACCGTCTGCCGAACGGCGCCAACATCGCCGCCCACTTCCTGGCCATGTGCGGCTTGCCCACGCTGGCAGCACAGGCGGATGCCAACCTGCTTGGCCGCTTCGCCTACGGCGCGGTGTTCGCGGCAAGGCGGTCGCGGCTGATGACGGTGCCCGAAACAGCCCTTTCCAACCTGCGGCGCGCCTCGCTTGGTCACGAAGTTTACGGCTACGTGCTGGAACGACTTTGGCTGCACCTGTTCGGCATGGGGTTTATCCTGCCGGCACTGCTGACGGACGAGCACGACATGGCTTCAGCGCTGCCGGACGGGCCGGAATTCGTGCCGTCGGAGCCGAGCACGCCGGGCCAGAAAACAATGCGCAGGCTGGTGAGGCGGGTGCGGGGGATTGTCCGGGCGAAGTAAGCAAGGCCTTCTTTTCTGAAGAAAAAAAGCAAAAGACTTTTGGTCCTGTTGTCGCGAAGGTTCTGCAGCGAGTACCCAGGGAACAAAAGTTTTTTGGTTCTTTTTTTCAGAAAAAAACTGCTTTCTTACCTTTGGAGCTCTCCCCACAGCATCCCGCCCTGAACCCAAGGCCTGTTCACCCCCCGCTCCAAAAACATCGGTGAACCGACCCCCAGGTCGCGCGCGAACACCTCGCCGTAGTTGCCGGCCGCCTCGACCGCCCGCAGGCTCCAATCATCCGCCAGGCCCAGCCCCCATTGCGGACCACGCCGCGCGCCGGTCAGCGTCTGCACCACGGTGTCCGGGCTGGCGCGCATCGCTTCGGCGTTGCCTGCGGTCACGCCGCTGATCTCCGCCTCTACCAGCGCCGCGTCCACCCACTCGACGACCCGCGCCCACTCCGCGTCGCCGGTCCGCACCACCGGTGCCAACGGATCAAGGCTGAGCCGGTCCGGCAAGATGACGAAATCATGTATGCGGCCGTGAAAACCCCTGCGGCCTGCTGCAAGTTTGGAGAAGTCCTGCGTCTCGGCATCGCAATGGCCGCCGACCAGCGCCGCCTCCATCTCGCCAACCTCCTCGAACGGGAACGTTACTACCTTGATGCCGGCCGCACGCGTGGCGTCGGCCAGCCGCAGTGCGGCGTCTGTGGTGCCGATCAGGCAGACATGCTTTCCGGCCAGGTCGCGCAACGACGCGATGCCGCGGTCGCGGTGCACCATCAGCCCTTGGCCGTCGAAGAATACGGGCGTGAGGTAGGCCACACCGTAGCGCCGTGCCAGCCCAGGGTCAGGCGTGGCGCCCACGATCAGCGCGATCTCGCCTTTCTGCAACGACGCATATGCCAAAGCCTCTGACGGGAAAGCATGGATCTGCGTTTGCGCGTGTGCGCCGAGCACGGCCGCGCCAACCGCGCGACAGATGTCGGCGCCGAAAGCTGACGTGTCGCCATGTGTGTCCTCGGTGGTCTCGTCGGCAACCGCGGTGACCACACCGCACTGCAGGCTGTGCGACTGCTTGATGCCGTCGAGAACCGCGCCGGCCTGGGCGCGGCATGCGACGAGCAGGAACAGCACGGCGTAGGCGATGCGCATTCTTGTAATCCTGACAAAAAGGCTGAGGGGTTGCGCCCTCAGCCCAAGCAAGCAGTTCTTTTTTGAAAAAAAGAATCAAAAAACGCCTACTCTCGGCTGTCGCGGATTTTTCCCGAGGAGTCCGCGACAGCCTTCGTAAAAGCTTTTTGCTTTTGTTTTTCTTAAAAAGAAGGCGCTTTCTTTTCTTACGGCACCCAGGACGGATCCGTCGGCAAGCCAGGCGAAGAGCTAGGCCGCGGGTTGAAGTCGGCCGGCGCCGGGTCCAACAACTTGCCGCCCGCGTAGTCGGTCGGCACGATGTTCAGCGTGTAGCAGCCCTGGCCGTTGTAATGCGGCAGGGTGTGCACGGTCTTCTCGGCGATCATCGCGTAGGACGCCGGCAGCGGTGCGGCCGTGCCGGACAGGCGCGCGTTGTCGAACGCGCTGGTCATGTCGCCCAGGCTGCCCTCGCCGTCGATCGGGCCCATGTTCGGCTCGATCGTTTTGGCGCCGATCTTCTTGGCGCGCGCTTCGTCCGGCAGGTTCTCGAGCGGCGTGAGGTTGAACAGCTCGTCGATGAACTTGATGACCGAGCTGTGCTCCGTGTACTGGCTGTGGATCGTGTGCACCGCGGCGTAGGGCGAGATCACGATCGTCGGAATGCGCGGGCCGCCGGAAAGCGGTGCGCCGAAGCTGTCGTTCACTCGGATCGAGGAGGGCGCCTGGTCGTAGAGGCCGTCCGTCTCGTCGTAGGTGATGATGATCGCACTCTGGCTCCAATACGGCGAGCTGGCGATGGCGTTGATGCTGTCGGCCAGCAACGCCTCGGCGATCTGCGCGTCGGAGTAGCCGGGGTGGTCGTCGCTGCCGGCGAAGTTCTGCTGGATGGAGGTCGTGGGGTCGACCGGCACCAGACCGTCATTGTTGCCGTAGCCGCCGCGCACATAATACACGCCCGGCCCCGGAAGTGCGGCTGCGTGGACGGTGCTGTAGAAGTCCTGCAGACCGTGCAGGTTGGTTTTCAGCACGGACGTGTTGTCGCCGAGGTAGCCGAAATATTGCGGCGCGTTGTGGTGGGTGATGTAGGTGGCGTAGGTAGTCGTGCCGGAGCCGTCCGTCGGCTCATGGGCGTAACCTTCCTGGAACCAGCCCCAGTTCACCGGCGCGTCGGCCGAGGCCACCGCGGCGATGTCGCTCTGCACGTCGACCAGGTCGAGCGCCGGGTTCTCGTCGCTCTGGATGATGGTGTTGATGTTGCTGCCCATGAAGGAGAGCGGCAGCGAGGCGTAGGTCTGCGTCAGCGCCGGCGTGGCCGGCGACTCGTCGTTCGGTCCGTAGGGCGGTTTCACCTTCGAGGTGTCGAGGTTCGAGCCGGCGAACGGGCCGGGGTCGGCCGTCACAGGCTCGCCGCCGCTGCTGGCCAGCGTGCTGCCGGCGACGTTCTTGGCCGAGGTGCCCGGGTGCAGCGCCCATTGCGTGAGGCCGGATTGGCCGGCGATCAGTGCGATCGCGTTGGGCGTAGACGGGCCGGTGATGGTCATGTGGAAGTTGTCGAACAGCGCGAAGCGGTCGGCGTACTGCCACAGGAAGGGGATGGTGTCGCAGTCGAGGTGGCTCATCGCCAGCTCGCCCGCCTGCTTGGCTTCCAGGCTGGGAGCGGCCAGGCTGGACAGCGGCGCGCCGGTGCTTGCCGAGACGATGTTGCCGTTGGCGTCCGTCGTCAGGCCTTCCTCGTCGAGCGCGTAGCGGTCGTTCTTGGTGGTGCCGCCGGTGTAGTCGATGGAGTTGTCGATGCCGGCGTGCGAGTGGTCCACGCTGTCGGTGTCTGCCGGGTAGAGCTGCACGGTGTGACCGGCGGTGTTGACGACGGTCGCGGGGATCTTGAAGGGCGAGATCGTGCCGACGGAGTTGTCGGTGTTGACGATCTGCTGGGTGTAGCCGGGCGCGCTGCTGCTGGGTTGGCCGTTGGCCAGAAACAGGCCGGTGGCACCCGGGAACGTGCCAAAATGCTGGTCGAAGGAGCGGTTCTCCTGAAACAGCACGAACACGTATTTAATGTTGTGGCGCAGCAAGGCCAGCTTGGCGGCATGCGTCAGGTTCGGCTCGGCCGAGGCGCTGACCAACCTGGACGCGACGAGCGCGCTGGAGCGCGGACCGACGGTGACGCCCGGCTCGGCGGCCATCAGCAGTGTGGGCTGCAACAGGCCGAGCGTGGCTGTGAACGCGCAAGTGGTCTTCCACCACTGGTTCCGTGTCATGGCTGAGTTTCCTTGTTTGAAGGCTGAGGTGCACCCGCCCTGCCTCGTCGCCGGTGCCGCGCCGAGGAATACAGCCTCCCCCAAGCGCAACCATCTCAGTCATGTGACAATGCACATGGATCGCGTGGCTGTGATCCAGGTTGAGACGCCGGTGCATTGCTTGCCCGGGGGATGGCGGCGCGGCTATATCTGCGGCGCGCGGGTGTGGTGAAATGGTAACCACAGCAGACTCAAAATCTGCCGGGCCGAAAGCCCTTGCCGGTTCGAGTCCGGCCACCCGCACCATCCTAAAAACCAGGTGCTCACTCCTGGCTTTACCGGCGCACGGCGGGGGGCTATACGGCTGCACCCTGATCCCGAATAGCTCAGCTGGTAGAGCAAGCGACTGTTAATCGCTCGGTCGTAGGTTCGAGTCCTACTTCGGGAGCCAGGAAGGCCAGGGGCTCTGCCCCTGGACGCCGCTAAGGGCAGTCGTGCTTGTGACCTATACCTAACGCAGTTTCGAGCAACGGGGGCTAGCTGGCCTCACCGTGCGGTGCACGCTTGCGCGTCGAGGTCCAGGGCAGAGCCCCTGGCCATGCCTCAGGCCCAAACCGGCGCGCTCTGCGTCCCGGTGTTCACATACCGCCGCCCCGCCCCGCTCGCCGTATCCACGTATGTAGACCCCGGCGTTGCCAGGCCAGCCGCCGTGCCCGACGCGCCACTCACCGGCGCCGTGCTGCCGAACATCTCCACCACGTTGCCTGGTCCTACCCAGCACTGGTGCAGCCCGTCCCAAACCCGCACGCCGCAGCGTATCCCCTGACTGGACGTGGCTTTGACGATCTGCGCCGGCGGGGCCACGCCGTCGATGGTGGGCACCGTGTCCAGCGCGCCGCGCAAATCGTTGCCTGGATCCACGCCGTAGCCGATGGCGTAGATCCCCGAGGTCGGCAGCAGCGCCGGCGCGCCGCCGTATTGCGAGAGGTTGGACACGGTCAGGTCGATGACGCTGCTGTTGAGGTAGGACAGCACCGCAGTTGCCGCCATCGGTGCCGCCACCGTGTTGGGCGCAGTCAGCTTGAGCGACGCGATCGTGCTGGCCGGCAGCCCGCCCATGTTCGGCAGCGTCCATTTCAGGTCGCAGCAGGAGACCGGATACGTGGCACTGCTCACCGACCCGATGAGGAAAGCGGCCCCCTGCGGGTTGATCGCCGGGCAGCCCGGCTTGATGTTGCCCTCCTCGAAGAAGCCGCGCCCGTGCAGCCGGACGCCGTGTGACTGGTCGATCACCGCAATGCAGCCGCAGGTGTCGGCCACCGCGTTGGCGCATTCGACGGATCCCGCACCGCTGGCCCAGAAGAAGATGTTCGAGTTCACCATGTTCATCCGGCCGATGCGGATGTCCTGTGCGTAGCGCACCCAGATGCCGGCATGCCCGCCGATGCCCTGGATGGAGTCCACCTCGAACTCCAGGCTGGCCCCGAACATCACGCAGAAGGTAGGGCCGTAATTGGCGTTGTAGTTGTCCGGCACGCTGCCGGTGAGCTGGATGCGTCCGGCCTGGGTGCCGGCCGTCACTCCTGCCCCGCACTGATACTGGTTGCCGCCGGTGATGAAGTCCGCGACCCAGGGCGGGGTTATGGTGGCGCCAGTGCCCGGGCTGGGCGTGGCAAAGTCCGACCGGAACGCCTTGTTCATCAGGAACGCGCCGGGGTTGGCCGGGTCGAACACGGAGAACCCGTTGCCCGGCGTCCACTGCTGCTGCTGCAGTGACGGCGCGCCGTTGTACGACGTCGGCGGCAGCGCGTATGCACCCTGCAATTTGATCGTCGCCGCGGTGATGCCGCCCTGCGCGTTCACCGCCGTCACCGTCACCGCGAAGCCGCTGTATGTTGCCAGCGACGGGTTGGCCGCCACCCAGATGTCGCCCACCGCGTAACCGGACCCGGCGTTGGCGATGGTGCAGGTCCCGCCCGCCACCGCCTGCCAGTTCTTGCCCAGGCAGACGCCGCTGGTCTTGTGCTGGTAGGTGCCATCGAACGAGACGCACATGTTGAGGTCGCCCAGGTGCGCGCGTGGCACCACGACGACGCAAGGCATGTAGTTCGCCGTCGGGTTGGCGTTGCCGTCGAAGGCGCCGGAGACTGTGCCGGTCCCGCTCTGCGCACCCACGTACGGCGTGGGGATGATGCGGCCCGGCCCGCCCATCATGACGTTCTCCGGCACGACCACAGGCTGGCTGACGTAGTAGTTGCCGGCCGGCAGGAACACCTGGACGAAGTTGCGCTCGGCGATGTTGTCCAGCCCGGTGCCAGATTGCGCGCGATACATCAGTTGCGCGTAGAGCAAGTAGTTCTGCAGGCTCGGCCAGCAATCGTAGAAGGACGAGGGCTGCCACACCTCGCCGAAGTTGAAGCCGCGCAGCTTTCGCCGGTCGGTCTCGCGCAGGGCCGCCAGCATCGCCGGCGGCTGCGGCACGATGCCGGCGTTATGCGAAAAGATCGAGCTGCTGGCAGCCACGTCTGCGAGCGGCTGCGAGGGCAGCGTGGCCGGCGCGAAGGTCGGCAGGGGTGCCGCGGCGGCGCCGCTGGACAGGCACACCACGCCGGCATTGTTCCACATCTTGTTGGTGGCGAGCGTGCCGGGGTTGCTGGTGACGCCGCCGATCGTCGCGGAGTACACCGCGCCCGTGCCGGCCTGCGCGCCGAGCCACAATTGCGAGCCCGGCTGCAGAAAGATCGCAGCGCTCGAGGAGAGCGTTCCTGACCCGGAGAACGACAGCGGGCCGCTGAGCGTGCCGCCGGACGACGACAGCGTGGACGTGGCCAGCGCGGCCAGGGTCTGCTGCGTGGTCGTCAACGCGCCGCCATCGGCCACCGTGTTCGGCAGTGTGCCGAACTGCACCGCCAGGCGCTGCGGCGAACCCATGCTGCCGGCAGACAGGCCGGTGCCCACGCCGTTGATCGCCGAACCGTCGCTCAGCGCCAGCGTCCCGGTACCGCTTGAAGGCGGCGTCACGAAGAAACTGGCAGGTGCGGAGACGATGCTTTGTGCCGCATCATCCCGCACGATCAGGCTGCCGGCTTGCGCCGTGGTGTAGATGGGACCAAGGCCGGTCCAGTTGCCGTTCGCACCCAGGACGAAGTTGCCGACGCTCGTCCAGGTGGCGCCGCCATTCGTCGAGTAGTCCAGCGCAGTGGGCGTGGCGTTCGCCACCGCACCCGAAATGGACAGCGGCATACCGGTGACCGCGCTCGTAACACCGACGCTCAACGTCTCTACCGGGCTTGCGCCGCCGCCGCCGCCGCCAAGGTTTATCGCAACGACGTTGAGGCGGTCAGGCCCCGTCAGGATCGCAGCGATCAGCCCTGGATCGGTCACGATCGCACCGAGTGCGTAACTGCCAAATGGCGCCGTCACCAGCAAGGCGGATGGTTGCGACATGCGTGTCCTTCGAATTAGCGCGGGCATTCTAGCAGACATCGTCGAGCTTGGTTTGGTTGGTTCGCGGCACAGGGAGAAAGAAAGCAAGGCAAGCAGTTCTTTTTTGAAAAGAACCAACAAACTTTTGCTCTCTGTGGGTGCGCGTTGTGGAAGCGCGTCGTTTCAGCTTTTCGCGACAGCGCTCGCAAAAGCTTTTTGCTTCTTTTTCTCGAAAAAGAAGACTCTTGCTTCCTTTGCCCAGGTGGACAGCCCCGACGTGCCTGTCGTAACGCATCCCCCGACTGCACGAGTGCGCCGTGACCCAAAAAACCCCTGCCGAGACGATCCTGACGAACGCCATCGTGGTGCTGCCGCAGCACGCGACAGCCGCAACCGTGGTGATCCGCGACGGCCTGATCGCCGACATCCAGCCCGGCGCTGCCGCAGGCTGCGACCTCGACGGCGACTACCTGCTGCCCGGCTGCGTGGACCTCCACACCGACAACCTCGAGCGCCAGGTGATGCCGCGGTACAACGCCCGCTGGCCCAGCCGCGCCGCCCTGCTGGCGCACGACGCGCAATGCGCTGCCTCCGGCATCACCACCGTGTTCGACGCGCTATGCGCCGGCCAGGCCGGGCTGGACGACGACCGCACCCGCACCTGCCGCGAAGGCGTCGCCGACCTTGCGGCGCTAGAGGCAACCGGCTTGCTCAAGGCGCACCACCTGCTGCACCTGCGCTGCGAGCTGCCGGCACCCGACCTCATGGCGCAGCTCGAGATGCACGCCGGCAACCCTGCCCTGCGCATGGTCAGCCTGATGGACCACACGCCAGGCTTCGGCCAGTTCGGCGACCTGGCGCGCTACCGCCGCATGCTGCGCCAGGATGGGCTGAACCAGGCCGCCATCGACGAGCAGATCGCCATGCGTTGGCGCCAGCGCGCGCAGCACCTGGTGCCGAACCGGCGCGCCCTGCTCGAGCGGCTGCGGGAGGTGGGCGCAGTGCTCGCCAGCCACGACGATGCTACCGACGACGACGTCGCCGCCAACCTGGCCGACGGGATCATGGTGAGCGAGTTCCCCGTCTCGCTGCACGCGGCCGAAGCGGCCAAGGCGGCCGGCTTGTCGGTGATCGCCGGTGCGCCGAACCTGGTGCGCGGTGGCTCGCACGGCGGCAACGTGGCCGTCTCCGCCCTGCTGCGCGCGGGCGTGGTGGACGCTCTGGCGTCGGACTACGTGCCCGGCAGCCTGGTGCACGCCGCCTTCATCGCGTCCGAAACGGTTGGGCTGCCGGCTGCGGTGGCCATGGTGAGCAGCGCGCCGGCGCGGATGACCGGGCTTGCGGACCGCGGGGAGATCGCGGTGGGCAAGCGGGCGGACCTGGTGCGGGTGCGGGTGCATGACGGCGCGCCGGTGGTGCGGCAGGTCTGGCTCGAGGGGGTGCGGGTGATATGAAGGCAGGCCTTCTTTTTTGAACAAAAGCAGCAGAAATTTTTTGGGCGGCTGTCGCGGACCGTTCTACAGACGCGCACCCCAGAGACAGAAGTTTTTTGGTTTTACTTCGCAAGACAGAACATCCTTGTGCGCGTAGCCCTGTATTGGACTCCCGAGCCTCACGACCCTCTAGCCGCCCTCGCCGCCGCCTGGCTGGGCCGCGACGCGGAGACCGGCGCGCTCGTCCCGCACCCCGACGTGGACGGCCTCTCTGCGCTGACCGAGGCGCCGCGCGTCTACGGCTTCCACGCCACGCTGCGGCCGCCGATGCGCCTGGCAACCGGCTGGGAGGAGTTCGTCGCCGCCGCGCGCGACGTGGCTGCGCGAGTGGCGTCGTTCGACATGCCCCCTCTGAGGGTGAGCGATCTGTCCGGCTTCATCGCACTGCGTGAATCGGCGCCTTGCCCGGCGCTGCAGGCGTTGTGCGACGCGTGCGTGCTGGGCACCGATCGCCATCGCCTGCAGCCCGGCGCGGACGAGCTGGCAAAACGCCGCAAGGCCGGCTTGTCAGCGCGGCAGGAGACGATGCTGCAGCGCTGGGGCTACCCCTACGTGCTGGAAGAGTGGTTCTTCCACGTGACCCTGTCGCGCCGCCTGCAAGCGGCCGAGATGGCCCGGGTCTTGCCCGAAGCGACCAAATATTTCGCGCCAGCACTCGCAGTGAGCCGGCGGGTCGAGGCGATGTCCGTCTGCACCCAGCGGGACGGCGGCCCCTTTCTGGTGGCCGAACGTCTGCGTCTGTGTGGCAAGCAAGCGGTTCTTTTTTGAAAAAAAGAACCTCAAGATTTTGCTCCTTAGTACTAAATGCAGGAGACTCCGCGACAGCAGAGATGAAAGTTTTTTGGTTCTTTTCTTCAAATAAGAACCGCTTGCTTACCTTCGATAGAACCGATCGCTATCAATCACCGTCATCCCGACCGGCATCAGGCTGATCCCCGCCAGCTTGATGTGCTGGAACGCGAACGGGATGCCGATGATGGTCACCGCACACGCCACCGCCGAGACTAGGTGGCCGATCGCCAGCCACACCCCGAACACCACCAACCAGACGATATTGCCCAGGAACCCGAGCGGCCCGGTGCCCAGGTCCTCAAGCCCGGTCAGGTCGCGCCGGTTCACCGCCTCGCGTCCGAACGGCCACAGCGAGAACGACGCGATGGTAAAGCAGGCGCGTGCCCAGGGTAGCCCCACGATACTGATTGCCGCGACGATGCCGGCCAGCAGCCAGAGCGTGGCCATGATGAAGCCGCCGAACACCACCCAGAGCACGTTGAGGATCAGTGTCATGGCAGATGTCCGTCAGTGGTGTCGGTGCGTCGCAGCAACCGGATCGAGACCACCATAACCAGGATCAGCACGGCGAGCACGCCCAGTTCCATCATCGAGGCGTGAAAGATCCGCTGCGCCATGTCCGTCATCGTGTCCTCCTTCGTCGTCTCGGAGGATTTCAGCGTGATGACCAGCACGCGGCGGATGGTGGCGATCAGGCCCACCACCAGGAACGGCTCGCTGGTCAGCGCGCCGGACCGCATCGAGGCGCGCACGGTGTGCAGTATCTCGATCAGCATGAGCACGAACAGCAGCCGGTCGATGACCAGGAACGTGGTGTGTGTGGAGGTCCAGTCGGCAAGCCCTGCCACCAGCACCCAGGCGGCGCCGGCCAGGGCTATCAGGGCAGCGGCCGAGAGCAGCAGCCCCAACGCCATGTAGGCGCCGTGCTCCACCGTGAGAAAAGCCGAAGCGGTGCGGGCCACCCAGCGTTCCTGTCCGGAATCTTCGTCGTCCATCGCGGTGCCCGCCCAGGTGTGGCCGGCACCATGCGGCGACGCGAGGCGCGCGTAAAATGCTTTGTGTAATCGAAAACCCGCCGGGCCGATGGCTGTTGCATAGAGGTTCTAACCTTACCTTGAGGGAGGCCGAGGCGGGCGCCAGTGCGGTGCACGCGGGCAAGCTGCCTCCCCGGATCGGCCGCCCTTTCCGCCGGCCTGCAACGACACTGGGGAGTTGGCATTGATGCGACGCAATTCAGTTCAGCTTGGCGGTTTCAAGACGGTGCTCGGCGCCTCGGCGTGTGTGGCTGCCCTGATGGCGGCGCCGGCCGCCCGCGCGGCGGACGCCGACCCGGCCCTGATCGAACACGGCAAATACCTGGCCACCGCCGGCGACTGCGAAGCCTGCCACACCGCCCCGGGCGGCAAGCCGTTTGCCGGCGGTCTATACATGAACACGCCGTTCGGCCCGATCAGCACGCCCAACATCACGCCGGACGAGAAAACCGGCATCGGCAAGATCAGCGACGAGCAGTTCTACAAGGTGTTCCACGAGGGCATCGGCATGAAAGGCGAGCACCTCTACCCGGTGATGCCGTTCCCCTGGTACACCAAGGTGACGCGCGACGACGTGCTGGCGATCAAGGCCTACCTGTTCTCGCTGCAGCCGGTAGATGCGCCGCGCAAGCCGCTCAAGCTGGTGTTCCCGTTCAACATCCGCGCCGGCCTGATCGGCTGGGACGCGCTGTTCCTCCGCGACGGAACCTTCAAACCGGATTCTGCGAAGTCGGCGGAGATCAACCGCGGCGCCTACCTGGTGCAAGGGCTGGAACACTGTGGCGAGTGCCATAACGGTAACAACATGCTGGGTGACACCAGCATGGCCGCCAATCTTCGCGGCGGCCCTATCGACAAGTGGTACGCGCCCAACATCACGTCCGACAAGAGCCAGGGTATCGGCCGCTACAGCGATGACCAGCTCTACACCTACCTCAAGACCGGACACGCCGAGGGCATGGGCGTGGTGGTGGGCCCGATGGCGCAGACGATGCACGAGAGCCTGGGCAAGTTGACCGACAGCGACCTGCACGACATCGTCTACTACCTCAAGCAGACGCCGGCCAAGGAAGGCTTCAAGAGACGTGAGCCGGTGGCGGGCAGCCAGCAGGTCGCGGTGAACGCACAATCCTACCTGAACTACTGCGCCTCGTGTCACCTGCAGAACGGCCAGGGTCTGGCCGGTGCTGTGCCCAACCTTGCTGGCAACGGCGTGGTCTACGCGCAGGGTGCGCAGACGGTGATCCGCGTCATCCTCGGCGGCATCAACGCGCAGGGCCCCTACTCGCCGATGCCGGCGATCGGCGCACGCATGACAGACCAGGAGGTGGCCGATGCCACCAACTACGTGCGCCAGGCCTGGGGCAACGGCGCGCCGGCCACCGTGGGCCCGGGCGAGGTGGCACCGCTGCGGCCAACCACGCAAACCATGCTGGCGATGAACCTGCCAGGCGGATGCCCAAAGCTTGCAGAAAGCGACACGGCGAAGGTTGTGGCGCAACCCGACGTGCAGAAGCTGCTCGCCGACACCGACGACCAGAACATCCTCAACAGCGCCGAGCAGCTTGTCGAGAAAGTGCGCGCCGGCGCACCGAAGGCAAAACAAGCGGACGTCATCAACAGCCTGACGATCGCGTATTGCCCGATCGTGGCCGCACGTACGTCACTGCCGACGCAGGGACAGAAGTCGGAGATGCTCGATGAGTTCAGTGAGCGGGTCTACACGGAAATTGTCTCGAAGGGGCAAGACAGCACATCGCCGCAGGCTGGCACGGGCGACGCACAGTAAGTGAAGCTAGCTGTTTAGCTCCAGTCACTACGGTCATCCTGGCGGCTACTCGCGGCGTCGACCGCAATTTAGGCTGCCGAGCCGCGCGCTCGGGTGCTCGGCAGATTTCTTGACCGATTTGGCTGCGGAACGAGACACACCAAGGCACCAAGAAGAGAGCGAGCTACCGACGAGGTTCCCAAGGACGCTAAGACTGTCCTTCGGATTCTTGCGTTCGTGTCCTGCCAAAGCTATCTGGTCGTCTTGGCTAACCGTCCTCTCTCTTCTTCAAGGTCTTTGTGTCCTTGGTGGTTGAATATTACGTTTTACCCGGCACTACTCTAAATTTTGCTAGACGGTCAACGCCAGTCCATAAACACGCCAAGGTACAGTAGCTGCCGGATTAATCTCTACTTCTAGACACGGTGTAATTACGCCGGTGGGTGTTTGACACGGCCAGTCTGCAAATTACACGCCGAGTCGTTGACCTGCCGAATGGAAATCAGGCAGCTCGTTTTAGCATGCGTAGAGCTTGTTTCCCGGCGCCTGCCATCGACGCATAGACGGTTCCCCGATTGAGCACTCTGTCATTGCTCTTTTAAAATCGGCCTCTCTCACCTTGCCAATCAGGCACTCAACGGCCAGGGCCGTCGCGAAAACCTTGCCTCGTAGCCAGTTGCGAGATGGCCTCAAAACTCCGTGCTTCTTTCTCTCGAAAAATTCGCTTGCTTCGCTCCCTTGCCACCACTCTCAACTCTACTCCGCTGCCTTCCCTACCCCGCTCACCCGCGTTCTCGTCCGCAACGTCACCCACTCCTCTGCCGAGGTCGGATGTATCCCGATCGTCCTGTCGAAATCCGCCTTGGTAGCACCGGCTGTCATCGCCACCCCGATCGACTGCATCATCTCCGCCGCGTCGTCGCCCATCATGTGCGCCCCCACTACGCGCTGACTTGATTGATCCACCACCAGCTTCATCAGCGTGCGGCGGCGGCGGCGGCTCATCGTGTGCCGCATCGGCGTGAACTGTGCGACGTAGACGTCCACTGGGCCGCACTCGGCCGCCTGCTCTTCCGTCATGCCGCACGTGCCGATCGGCGGGGCGGAGAACACCGCTGTCGGGATCGCCGTGAACGACCAGTTGCGCACCTGCTTGCCGAACAATCGGTCTGCGAGGTGGTGCCCCTCGGCAATCGCCACCGGCGTCAGGTTCATTTTGTTGGACACGTCGCCGATGGCGAAGATGTGGGCCTGGCTCGTCGTGTCCTGCCGGTCCACCACCACCGCACCGTTACTGGCTACCGCCACACCTGCCGCCTCCAGGCCAAGCCTCTTGGTGTTCGGCACGCGTCCCACGGCGAAGAACACCAGGTCGCTGTCGAACATGCGCCCGTCGGTCAGATGCAACCGCTTGCTACCGTCCGGCAGCTGCTCCAGGCGGTGCAGCATCACGCTCGGATGCAGCCTGACCCCGCTTTCCTGCAACGACTCCACCAGCGCCTCTCGCAGATCGTGGTCGAAGCCGCGCAACGGCAGCCTTTGGCGATACAGCAGGTCCACCTCCGACCCCAACCCACGGAAAATGCCGGCAAACTCCACACCGATGTAGCCGCCGCCCACCATCGTCACCCGCCGTGGCCGTTCCGGAAGATGAAAGGCCCGGTCGGAAACAATGCCAAGCTCCGCACCCTCAATGTCCGGCCAGCTCGGATGCCCGCCCACCGCGATCACGATGCGCTCGGCCGTGACCGTACGCTCGCCAAGCCGCAAGGTGTGCGCGTCGACGAACACCGCGCGCTCGAAAAACCAGGCGACACCAGCGGTCTCCAGCAGCCGCACGTAGATGCCGTTCAGGCGCTTGATCTCCGCGTCCTTGGCCGACATCAGCGCCGCCCAGTCGTGCTCGCCCGGCTGCGTGTTCCAGCCGAACCCGTGGCTGTCGGCCGTCCACGCCCCGTACTCTGCCGCCTGCACCATCAGCTTCTTCGGCACGCAGCCGACGTTGACGCAGGTGCCGCCCCAATAGCGCTCCTCGGCGATCGCCACGCGCGCGCCGTGGCTTGCGGCGATGCGGGCGCAGCGCACGCCGCCGGATCCGCCGCCGATGACGAAGAGGTCGTAGTCCATGCCTTGAGATACCCTAAGAAAGAAGTTCTATTTTGACAAAAAGAACCAAAAAATTTCTGCTCCCTCGGGTACTCGTTGAAGGAAGATTCCGCGACAGCAGGACCAAAAGGTTTGTGCTGCTTTTTGTCAAAAAAACAGGCCTTGCTTCCCTGCTTTACGAAGGAAGCTGATAGTCGAACTCGTAGTGGTGCACCCCGCCAGGCTGGGTGATCTTCATCGCCCCTTGCAGGCCCTTCAAACTCTCCAAGCCCGAATCCGGCACGACCGTGATGACCGCGTTCGCCGACCCGCCGTTCATCGTGCCGCTATGCTGCAGCACGAACGACCCGCGGCGCCCGGCCAGGCTGCCGGTCACCCGCTCCATTGCCACGTAGCCGGCAGAACCGGCCACGGGCGTGCGCACCGCCAGCATTTGCCCAACGCTGGTGCCCTGCAGGTCGCCCACGAACACCTTGCCGATCGACATGCTGCCGATCGAGGCGTCCGCACCCGCCACCGGCTTCAGCGTCACCTCGAACGTGCCGCGCGCGACGGACTTGGTCATCGGACCCTTCCCCAACACCGTACCCGCCCAGAGCATGCCGAGCGCTGCGCCCAGCAGGACGGCATCGCGCCTCAACCGACGCCGCCCAGACAGAGATACTTGATCTCCAGGTAATCCTCGATGCCGTATTTGGACCCTTCCCGCCCCAGCCCGGAGAACTTCACACCGCCGAACGGCGCGACCTCCGTCGAGATGATCCCCTCGTTGATGCCGATGATCCCCGCCTCGATCCCCTCCGCTACGCGGAACACGCGGCCCACGTCGCGCGCGTAGAAATACGCGGCCAGCCCGAACTCGGTGTCGTTGGCCATCTCCACCGCCTCCTCCTCGCTGGAGAAGCGGAACAGCGGTGCCACCGGCCCGAACGTCTCGTCGCGAAAGATGTCGGCCTCGCGCGGCACGTCTGCCAAGACCGTCGGCTCGTAGAAATTGCCGCCCAGCGCATGGCGCTTGCCGCCGGTCACCACCCGCGCGCCGCGCGCCAGCGCGTCGGCCACGTGCGCCTCCACCTTGGCCAGCGCGTCGGCGTTGATCAGCGGGCCCTGCGTGATCCCCTCATCCATGCCGTTGCCCACACGCAACTTGCCCACCGCCTCGGTCAGCTTTTCGGTGAAAGCGTCGAACACCGTATCCTGCACCAGCAGCCGGTTGGCGCACACGCAGGTCTGGCCGGTGTTGCGATACTTGCTGGCGATCGCCCCGCGCACCGCCTCGTCGAGGTCCGCGTCGTCGAACACGATGAACGGCGCGTTGCCGCCCAGCTCCATGCTGGTCTTCTTGATAGTCGGTGCGCACTGCGCCAGCAGCTTGGCGCCCACCGCAGTGCTGCCGGTGAACGTCAGCTTGCGCACGTCCGGGTTGGCCGTCATTTCGCCGCCGATCTCGGTCGCCGGCCCGGTCACAATGTTGCAAATACCCGCTGGCAGCCCGGCGCGCTCGGCCAGCACGCCCAGTGCGAGCGCTGAAAACGGCGTCTGCGTCGCCGGCCGGATCACCCCGGCGCAGCCCGCCGCCCAGCCGGGCCCCGCCTTGCGGGTGATCATGGCCGCCGGGAAGTTCCACGGCGTGATCGCCGCGAACACGCCGATCGGCTCCTTCTGCACGATGATGCGCCGGCCCGGCAGGTGCGGCGGGATGGTGTCGCCGTAGACCCGCTTGGCCTCTTCGGCGAAGAACTCGATGAAGCTCGCCGCGTAGGCCACCTCGCTGCGGCTCTCCGCCAGCGGCTTGCCCTGTTCGGCAGTCATGATGACGGCCAGGTCCTCCTGGTTCTGCATCATCAGGTCGAACAGCCGGCGCAGCGGCTTCTGGCGCTCCTTGGCGGTCAGCTTGCGCCAGCCTTTTTGCGCCTGGAACGCTGCCGCAATGGCGCGGCGCGTCTCCGCCTGGCCGGCGCGGGGCACCTCGCCCACCAGCTCGCCGTTGGCCGGGTTGCGCACCGCCACCGTCCGCCCGCTATCGGCCGCCACCCATTCGCCGCCGATCAGGTTCGCCTGACGCAACAGGTCCGGGTCCGCGAGCTTCAGCGGCGAGGCGGGGTTCAGCATGGCGGCACTCCTCTAGGGGCTTAGGCTGGAAAATAAGGCCGTGTGCGAGGTTCACCAAATCGAGGCGTAACGCGGAATGCGCGCTAAGCAAGGCAAGCAGTGCTTTTTTGAAAAAAGAACCAAAAATTTCGTCTCTCTTGGGTGTGCCGTGTCGAGGCGCAGTGTTTCGGCTTGCCGCGACCGCGCTCGCAAAAGCTCTTTGCCTCTTTCTCTCGAAAAGGAAGGCCTTGCTTACTTCGCCGGCGCCGGCGCGGCAGACGTCAAGTAAAGCGTCACCTGCCCAAGGATGTTGTTGTCGAACGCTACCCGCACCGGCACCGGCGGCGCGTCGGGCAGCACCGGCGCCAGCCATGCGGTGCCGTGCCGCGGCTTGCGCAGGCTGGCCTGGTTCTCGTTCGTCACGAACCCGGCCAGTTGCTGTCCGTCGAAATCGCAGCGCAGCGCCGGCCCGGCGAACATCGACTTGTCGGTGCGCGGCAGGCTCTCCGTCCCCGACGTGTGCGAGGTCTGCACCGCCAGGCGGCGCCCGTCAAAGGTCGTGACGGTGCCGTCGCAGCGCCCGGTGGTGGCTACGTCGTGGACCAGCATAACCACCGCACTCAGCGTGTCGATCGTGTGCTTCGTCTGGTCCGGCGGCACGGCCGTCCGTTCGCGTTCCACCGGCGGGGTCAGCACTTGCACCACCGGGTTGCCGTCAGCGTAGGCGATCCGCGTCTCCCGCGCGGTCCCGCGCAGGTGCCCGGTGCCGCTGAACAGGCTGGGTGCCGCCCGGTCGCCCTGGAAACTGCCCGCCACCTCGCTGTCGTTGTCGGTGCGAAGCATCCAGGCGGCCATCCCGGCGGTGTGGAAGGTGATGTGCGCGCCGTAGCCGGTAGGCGTCATGTTCAGCGTGCCGGCAAATTTCAGCACCGTAAACCCGTGCGAGAACCCGGTATATTCGACGCTATAGCCTCCGGCCGGCGCCGCCAGTCCGCTGGCCAGCGCCAGGGTCGGGCAGCAGAGAGCGGTGGTGAGCAGGATCTTGTGCATCGGCCGGTTCTGCGGCCTCGGTCGGCATGAGGCAAGCCGGTGCTACGACCGTTCCGCCCGATCCGCGGTCCGTCGTTAAGTTTTCCCAAACCTCTCAGGGCTAAATGTTACGCCAACCTAACCTCCCCCGAGGTCGCCATGTTCAACTCCTCACCCGCTTATGCCGATACGCCGGCTGGCGCTGCCACCGCACCCTCCCGGCTGCCGCACGTCCTGGACCTGACCTTCGGCCTCATCGCCGTGCTGACCGCCATCGGCGTCTGGACAGGCCTGTCGCTGAGCGGGACATACGGCCCGCAAACCATGGCGGTCGTCTCGTTGCTGGGCGCCCTGGTCCCGGCTTTTGCCGGTCTTCTGCTCGTGCACCAGGCAGCCGAACAGCCCCATCTCGGCGCCTCTCGCATCTACAACCAGCTCCGCCAGCGCCTGGAGGCCGGATCGTCTGCAGCGGCCGGCAACCCGGACGAGGACGTCTATCAGAGCATCGCCAATCTCACGGCGGACGCGGTGTTCCGGGTCGGCCGCCTGGCAGCCCATCGCGAGCACCTCGAAGGTGCAGCCACCACCGCCAACGAGGCGCTGCAGGCCGGCCGCGACCACGCCAGCCAGCTCGCCTCGCGGCTGCGCCGGGACGGCGAGACGGCGGCCGACGCTGCGTCCGGGCTCATCACCGTCTCCGCCCGTCTGCACCAGGACGCCACCGCCACACACCAGGGATCGCTGGCTGCAGAGCAGGCCGTCTCCGGCCTGATCGACCGCACCATTGGCCTGACAGCCGCCATCTCCACGGTCACCGCGCAGATCGGGCGCATGTCGGACGTGGCCACCCGCGGGGCGGAGACGGCCTTCGGCGCCCAGCGCAGCCTGCTCGGCCTGAACGACAAGGTTGTGGTGCTCAGCCGCAGCGCAGACCAGATTGCCCGCGTGCTGGAGATGGCCGGCCATTGCGGCCTGGCCGCCAGCGCGCAAGCCGCAGGCGGCGGCACGGAACACCGCGTCAGTGCGGACCTCGCCGCCAACCTGCACCAGATGGCATCCAGCGCGGACCAGGCGCTGGCAGCGATGCAGGCGATGGTTGCCGGCCTGCGGTCGGAGGCGGCGCTGGCCAGCCGCCGCGTCGCCGAACTATCCGAACTGATCCACGGCCAGCACGAACTCGGCAACGCGCTGAACCATGCGATCGAACAGCAGGGCCGCGAGGTCGCGCAGGTGCTGACGCTGGTCAACGAGACGCGGGCCGGCGTGGCCATGGTGCGCGCCGGCGCCGACGCTGTAGCTACCGGCAGCGCAAACCGCTTGGCAGGTGCGGAGACGTTGCGCGGTGTGGCCAACCGGATACCGGGCCACGCGGACACCATTGCCGAGATCCTGCGTGGGATACCGGATTTCATGCCGCCAACGGAGTTTTAGGAAGCGAGGCCTGCTTTTTCGAGAAAAAGAAGCAAGAAGCTTTCGTCTCCGCTGTCGCGCGTTCACCGGAAAGGCTCGCGACAGCCAAGACAGAAGTTTTTGGTTCTTTTTTCAAAAAAGAACCGCTTTCTTCCTTTGGCCGCTCCAACCCTGCTAACCTGAGCGCCCTCCCGCAAGGCGCCAGACGTGACCGACCTGACAAGCGGCCCGATCGCCAAACACATCGTCAGCATGGCCGCCTTCATCGCCATGGGGCTCGTCTTTCAGTCCGCCTACTTTCTGGTGGACCTCTACTTCGTCTCCCAACTCGGCAAGGACGCCATCGCCGGCGTGGCCTCGTCCGGCGGCGTGTTCTATCTCGCACTGGCCGCCAGCCAACTCATCGGCGTCGGCAGCCTGTCGCTGGTCTCCCAGGCGGTCGGGCGGCGAGACCACGCCTATGCCGGCCTGGTGTTCAACCAGGTGCTCGGCATGGCGCTGATCGCCGCGGTGGCCACGTTGCTGACCGGCTACGTGTTGGCCGGTGCTGCCTCTCGCCTGCTCGCCGCAGACATGCCCACTGCCGCGTTCGGGCGCGCCTACCTCTACGGGTTCCTACCCTCCCTGGCCTGCATGTTCCCCGGGACCGCCCTGGGCGCCTCGCTCCGCGCCACCGGCGTGGTCCGCCCGACGATGCTGCTGCAGACGGCTTCTGTCCTGCTGAACGTGCTGCTGGCGCCGGTGCTGATCGCCGGCTGGGGCACCGGCCACCCGCTCGGCGCTTTCGGCGCCGGTCTGGCCAGTTCCATCGCCGCAACCGTCAGCACCGTCGCCATTGCCCTGCTGCTGCCGCGCTTTCAGACCGTTTTGCACGCCAAGCGCGCCGAAATGGCGCCCCGGCTGGCCGTCTGGCTCAGCCTGGCCAAAGTGGGCCTGCCCGCAGCAGGCGAGTTCCTGCTGCTCTTCTTGGTCACGTCGGTCATCTACTGGTCCATCCGGCGCTACGGGCCAGTGGCGCAGGCCGGCTACGGCATCGGCGCGCGAGTCATGCAGGCAATGTTCCTGCCGACCATGGCGATCTCGTTCGCTGCGGCACCAATCGCCGGACAGAACTACGGCGCCAGGCAGCGCGCCCGCGTGCTCGAGACGTTCCGCACGTCCCTTCTGATGGGCATCGGCGTGATGCTGGTACTGACCGCAAGCTGCCAGTGGCGCCCGGAACTATTCGTTCGCCCGTTCAGCAGCGACCCCGCCGTCCTCGCCGTCTCGGCAGTCTACCTCCGTACGATCTCGGTGAACTTCGTGGCCGTCGGCGCGGTCTTCGCCTGCTCGGGCATGTTCCAGGCGATCGGCGACACGCGGCCGTCTTTCGTCAGCAGCGCCAGCCGCCTGTTCACCTACGTTGTACCGTGCCTGTTCCTGGCGCAGTACCCGACAGCGAAACTCGTGGATTTTTGGTACCTGTCGATTCTGTCTGCAGGCGTGCAGGCGGCGTTCAGCCTTTGGCTGCTGCGGCGAGCGTTCCGCACACGGCTGCCGGTCGAGGCAAGCGACACGACCGTTCTGCAGGCGACTAGCTAGAAGACAAACGCTGTTTTTCGAAAAAAGGGCAAGACGTGCCGTTCAGCTACCCGCAACAGCGCGCCTGACGTTCGGCAAAAAAGGCGAGGCCTTCTTTTCTGAAGGAAAAAGCGAAAGACTTCTGATCCTGCTGTCGCGATGGTTCTGCAGCGCGCGCCTGAGGGAACAACAGTTTTTTGGTGTTTTTTTTCAAAAAAAGAACCGCTTGCTTTGCTTGTCACTGGGCGGCGGGCACGAGAACAGTCCGATAGGCATCTCCCATCTGTGCAATGCGCGCCAGCTTCGCATTGAACCCCGACCAATCGTCGGAAGCGGCAATCGGCGCCCAGATCTCCTCCACTTCATCGATCAGCATCGTGCACGGCGCACCGCCGAAATACCCATGTGTCAGCGCCGACGGGTCCGCCGCCTCGTAGCCGGACAGCAGGTCCTGGAACTGCTCGAACACCTCGCTTGCGTAGTGCGCCGACGCCGGCCCGGACCGCGCGCGCTGTTCGCTCTGCTTGCCGCAGAACCAGTCGAAGAAAACCTGCTCGAATGGCGCACCGGACCGCTGCAGAAACGTCCAGAACGCCTCCGACAACGCCGCGTCCGCATCCTCCCCGCACGAGGCGAGCCCCAGCCTGCGCACAACGCTGGCCGCCAGCTCCCGCCGGAACGCCGGCACGTAGGCGGCCAGCGCGCCTTCCAGCCGCACCTGCGGCGCCAGTGGCAGCAGGCACTCGGCCAGCCGCACCAGGTTCCACAGCAGCGTGTCCGGCTGCCGGCCATACGCGTACAACCCGGAATGATCGAAGTAGGCTGCGGTAAACGCCGAATCGTAAATTGGCAGGAAACGCCAGGGTCCGTAGTCGAAGCTCTCGCCGGTGACGTTGATGTTGTCGGTGTTGAGCACGCCGTGCACGAACCCGGCCGCCATCCACGACGCACCAAGCCGCGCCACGCGCAGGCACACCGCCTCGAGGAACGCCACAGTCCGCTCGGCCGCATCCTCACGCCACGCTTCGCCGATCGCCACCCCCACCGAGTGGTCCACCAGTCGCTGCAGCGAGACCGTGTCCTGCAGGTAGGCGAAACGCTGGAACGTGCCTATGCGGATGTGCGTGTGGCTGAGCCGCACCAACACCGCGCTGCGCGTAGGGGATGGCTCGTCGCCGCGCACCAGCGCCTCGCCGGTCTCCACCAGGCTAAACGATTTCGAGGTGTAGACGCCCAACGCCTCCAACATGGCGGTTGCCAGCACCTCGCGCACCCCGCCCTTCAGCGTCAATCGCCCGTCCGCGGTGCGTGACCACGGTGTGGTGCCGCTGCCCTTGGTGCCGAGGTCCAGTAGCCGCCCGTCCACCGGGTCCACCAGTTGCGCGAACAGAAAGCCGCGCCCGTCGCCCAGCTCGGGGTTGTAGCTGCGGAACTGGTGGCCGTGGTACCGCAGCGCCAGCGGCCGCTCGAAGCTGCCCTGCAGCGGCAGGAACCGGCCGAAATGCTCCAGCCAGGCTGCATCCGAAAGCTCTCCGAGGCCCAGGCGCTGCGCCCAGTTCTGGTTGCGGTAGCGCAGGATGTGCTGGGGAAAACGGGCGGGCTCGACCTCGTCGTAGAAGGCGGAGCCGAGGTCGGCGTGGGCGCGTGAGGGAGTGAACAGAAAACCTACTCCAGATAAGGAAGGCCTTCTTTTTCCGGAGAAAAAGAAGCAAAAAGACCTTTATTCGGCTGTCGCGGACTCGTCCGCACAGCATACTCAAGGGAACAAAAGTTTTTTGGTTCTTTGCTTAAAAAAAGAACTGCTTGCTTACCTGTCGACCGTCTCCGGCACGCTGGCGACAACGGTGAAGGTGCCGACGCACACCCGGTTCCGGCCGGAGATCTTGGCCTGGTACAACGCGCTGTCTGCGGCCTCGAACAGACTGGCCGGCGAGGCACCGGGCAGCACGGCGTAGCTGGCCACGCCGGCGCTGACGCTCACCATGCCCTGCGGCCCCAGCCCTGAATGCGGCAGTTCAAGGCGATGCACAGCCAATCGGACCCGCTCGGCGATGTCGGCGCAGACCTCTTCGGACTGGCCCGGCAACAGGATTGCAAATTCCTCGCCGCCCAGCCGTGCGGCCAGGTCGGTGGTGCCGCGTAACTGGTCACGCAGGCACACAGCGATCTTCTTGAGGCAGTCGTCGCCAGAGGCGTGCCCGTAGAAGTCGTTGTAGGCCTTGAAGCGGTCCACATCGATGACGATCAGGCCGAGGTAGGCGCCGCCGCCGTCGGCTGCCGCAGCCTGTGCCCAAACGGTCGCCATCCAGGAATCGTAGGCGCGGCGGTTCGCAAGCCCGGTCAGCGGGTCGCGCCGCGCCAGCTCGTCGAGCTCGAGGTTGCGCAGCGAGAGGTCCTGCCGCTGCAGGCGTTCACGCAACATCAATAGGTAGGCGCGCCGGGCTGCGCGCTCCAGCCGCCAGTTCGCCAGCATCAGGTAGGCGCCGATCGCGACGGCGATGATGACCAGGCTGCGCAGCTCGACCGCGCTGATGCCGGGCTGGGACAAAAGGGCCATTACGTAGGCGGCGACGATCACCACCATCGCCGCCAGCGCGTAGCCGAACCGCAACTGGATCCCGACGGCGTTGTACACCATCAGCGCCGTCACCCCGGCAACGACGACGGGCGCGTACGCCACCCTGGTGATCGAGAACAGGTACATGACGACGCAGGCGAAGACTAAATTGGCCAGCAGGGCCAGCCCCTCGCGCAGCAGCGGCCGCAGGTTCAGCCGCATCAACGCCGCCGCCGCGAAGCCCACCGGCATGGAGAGGTCGAGGTAGAGTATCCGGCTCTGGCGGGTCACGTCAGGCAAGCTGTCACACAGGACAGGGTACAGCAGGGCGCTGAACAGGAAGCCGAGGGCGCCCAACACCATCAGCGTGCGGCTGCGTTCGGCACCCGTATCGAGCTCGAAACGATGTTCCAGCCTGTCCGGGAAGCGCAACGACAGCCGCTTGGCCGGGTCGTTCAGCCACCCCTCGATCAGTTCGTCCAACACAGCCCCCGACAACGTCCGATGCGGACACAAACGTTCATAGACCGGAAACCAAACAAAAAACAAGACTATGATTTATAAATGAGACAACTGATCACTTGCGACATGCTTCGCCCAAAGTGGAGCGTGCTTGCCAGCCGCGCTGAGCTTCCAAACCGCACCTAGTCCAGCCGCGCAAGCGCCGCGTCGAGTCTTGCCACCTCGCGTTCCGCGGCGCGGGCACGTTCGCGGTTTTCCTCTACCACATCGGCCTTCGCACGTGCCACGAAATCGACATTGCCCAGCTTGCGACGCACTTTTTCCAGATCGTCCGCAGCGCGCGCGCGCTCCCGCGAAAGCCGGCTACGTTCGGCATCCAGGTCGATCAGACCAGCCAGCGGCAGAAGCAGCGTCGCTTCGTCGAGCACTATCTGGGCGCAGCCGGCCGGCGGTTGGGCGGGTGCATCCCCCACCTCGGACACACGCGCCAGGCGAGTGGCCGCATCCAGCCAGGTCTTCGCCCGGGCGGCGGTCTGCGGCGAGGCGTCACGCAGGAGAATCGGCACCTTTAGCGACGGCGGCACGTTCATCTCGGCGCGCACCGTGCGCACGGCGGTGACGAAGCGGATCACCCAGCCGAGCTCGTCGCGAGCCGCCTGGGCGCCAGTGACTGTGCAGGCGACGGGCCAGGGCGCATGGATCAGGCTCAACGCCTCGCCATAGCCGAAGGCGTCCCACAGCGCCTCGGTCACAAAGGGGGCGGCAGGGTGCAGCAGGCGCAGGATGACGCCCAGCACGTGGGCGGCGGTGGCGCGCAGCTCGTCACGCTCCGGCCCGTCGGCGCCCATCAGCACCGGCTTGGCCAGCTCGACGAACCAGTCGCAGAACACGTTCCAGGTGAAGCGGTAGCAGGCGCCGGCGTAGTCGTCGAAGCGGAACGCTTCGAGCGCGGAGTCGGCCTCGGCGACGGCCTGGTTCGCAGCGTCCAGCAGCCAGCGGCACAGCGGGGCGGCCACGCCGGCCAGGTCGAAACCGGGCACCGGCGCCACGCCGTTCATCTCGCAGAATCGCGCGGCATTCCATAGCTTGGTGACGAAGCTGCGCGCTTCGGCCACCCGTGCGGCACCCAGCTTGATGTCGCGCCCCGGGCCGGTCAGCTGGCAGACGGCGAAGCGCAGCGCGTCGGCGCCGTACTGGTCCACCAGGCTGAGCGGGTCGATGACGTTGCCCTTGGACTTGCTCATCTTCTGGCCGCGCTCGTCGCGCACCAGGCCGTGAATGACCACGTGGCGGAACGGCACGTCACCCATGAAGTGCAGGCCCATCATCATCATCCGGGCGACCCAGAAGAAGATGATGTCGAAGCCGGTTACTAGCACGTCGGACGGGTAGTAGCGGGCCAGCTCGGGGGTGCGCTCTGGCCAGCCGAGCGTGGAGAACGGCCAGAGGCCCGAGCTGAACCAGGTGTCCAACACGTCCGGGTCCTGCTCCAGCGCGGTAGGCGTGCCGTATTTGGCGGCCGCCTGCGCCTCTGCCTCGGCCTGGCTGCGGGCGACGAACACGCTGCCGTCCGGCCCGTACCAGGCCGGGATGCGGTGGCCCCACCAAAGCTGGCGGCTGATGCACCAGGGTTGGATGTCGCGCATCCAGGCGAAGAAGGTGTTCTCCCACTGCTTCGGCACGAAGGTGATGCGGCCCTGCTCGACCGCCGCCACTGCCGGTCCGGCCAGCGTCTTGGCGTCGCAGTACCACTGCTCGGTCAGCAGCGGCTCGATCACCACGCCGGAGCGGTCGCCGTGCGGCACCTGGTGGGTGTTTGGCTCGGTGCGTTCCAGCAGGCCCAGCCGGTCAAGCTCGGCCACCACCGCGGCGCGTGCGGCTTCGCGGCCCTGCCCATCCAGCGTACGGGTGAAAGCCGTGTCGGCCAGGCCGGGCACGGACTGCAGCTCTACCTCGGCCAGGGTAATGCGCGCCTGGCGGTCGAGGATAGAGGGCATCGGCAGGCCGTGGCGCTGGCCGACGGCGAAGTCGTTGAAATCGTGCGCCGGCGTGATCTTCACCGCGCCGGTGCCCTTTTCCGGGTCCGAGTAGGTGTCGGCCACTACCGGCACGCGCCGGCCAGTCAGCGGCAGCACCACGTGGCGGCCGACCAGGGCAGCGTAGCGGGGATCGTCGGGGTGCACGGCGACCGCGGTGTCGCCCAGCAGGGTCTCCGGCCTTGTGGTGGCCACCGTCAGGTGCAGACCGTCCGCGCCGTCCACCGGGTAGCGGATGTGCCACAGGTGGCCCCGCACCTCCTGGCTCTCCACCTCGAGGTCAGAGATCGCTGATTGCAGCTTCGGGTCCCAGTTCACCAGGCGTCGGGCGCGGTAGATCAGCCCCTGCTCGTGCAGCGTGACGAACACCTCGCGCACCGCCCGGCTCAGACCCTCGTCCAGCGTGAAGCGCTCGCGCTGCCAGTCCAGCGAGGCGCCGAGCCGTCGCAGCTGCTGGGTGATGGCGCCGCCGGACTGCGCCTTCCACTGCCAGACCCGGTCCAGGAAGGCGTCGCGGCCGAGCGCCTGACGGCTGGTCTGCGCGCCGGCCAGTTCGCGCTCGACCACCATCTGGGTGGCAATGCCGGCGTGGTCGGTGCCCGGCTGCCACAGCGCGTCCCGGCCCTGCATGCGGCGCCAGCGGATCAGCGCATCCTGCAGGGTGAAGGTCAGCGCGTGGCCCATGTGCAGGACGCCGGTGACGTTGGGCGGCGGGATCATGATGGTGTAGGGCGCGCCTGGCGTCTGGCCGGCGGCAAAGGCGCCTGCGCGCTCCCAGCCTTCGTAGAGCGATTGTTCTACGCTGGCGTGGTCGAAGGTCTTGTCGAGCAAGGGAAGGCCCTAAAAAGGAAGGAAGGCCTTCTTTTTCGAGAAAAAGAAGCAAAAAGCTTTTGCGAGCGCTGTCGCGGAGTCTCCGGAAGCGGGTGCCGAGGAAGCAAAAGTTTTTTGGTTCTTTTTTTCAAAAAAGAACCGATTGCTTTCTTGCTACCCGTTCCGGTTGGTCACCCGATCAATCTCCGCCCGCACCATCCGCTCCACCATCGGCGCCAAATGCTCGTCCAGCCAGGCCTTCACCATCGGCCGGATCTCCTCGCGCACCATGTCCTCCAGCGTCGGCCCGCCGTGATAGGCCTGAGTCTGGCGCTGCACCACGCGGACCAGCGCGCCCAGCGAGGCGGTGGTGGCCGCCGCGGCGCTGGGTGCCAGCAGCGGCTCGGACGGGTGGTCGCCGGCGTCGAGGTGGCTGAAATCGGCCTCCGGGGGGGCGGCAGCAACCGGCTCGTTGGCGTAGCGGTTGACGTTGGGTTCGGGCTGCATGGGCGCAGGCTCCTCGATCAGCATCGTCTGGTCCAGCAGGAACACGTCGTCCTCGGCGGCGTGGCCCGGCTCGTCTGCCGGGTGATGCGGCGGGTGCTTCGCGTAGGCGGGCGGCGGTGGGTAGCCTTCCTGTTCAAACGTGGGCGTCTGTTCGCCGAACTGCGCAGGCCTGGCCTCGCGCTCGCCGCCCGCCTCAGCCTCGCCGTCTCCGTCGGAGAGGATGCGGCGGATGGAGGCAAGGATGTCCTCCATCGAGGGGTCGGTCCCCGGGCTGTGGTCGGATGGCGTCATGCGGCGGTCATCGTCCCGGCTCGCGGACGGCGCGGTCGCCGGTGCCCCAGAGCAGGTCGCGCACCGCCTTGTAGTAGGCGGTCTCGTCGTAGAGCGGCACGCCCAGGCCGAGGTCGCTGGCGGTGAGCCGGCCGATGGCAGAGGCCACACCGTAGGACGCGGTGACCAGGCTGGTGATGTTCTGCACCAGGGTGATCTCGGCGGCGAGCAGGTTCTGCTGGCCGATCAGCACTTCCTGCGTGGTGGCAGAGCCCACCAACGCCTCGCGCTCGAGGCCTTCGAGCGCGATCTCGCTGGAGCGGACTGCGACGTGCGAGCTGGCGATCGAGGCGCGGGCGGCAACCAGCGTCTCGTAGGCCTGCACCGCCTGCTCGCGGGCGGCGCGCTGCGCGTCCTCGGTCTGGCGCACCGCCTGCAGGAAGTTCTGCCGCGCCGCGCGGATGGCGGCGTATTCCGAGCCTCCCTGGTAGATGGGCAGCGTGAGGTTGAGGGTGCCGGTGACGCCATACTCACGGTTGATCTCGGCGGTCTGGCCGGCACCGGAGGAGACGTTCTTCGCGTAGTTTGCGGTGCCCTGGAGGTAGAGCTGGGGGCCAAGCGCGCTGAACGCCACGTCCACCGCGTCGCGCAGCTCCGTCTCGTTGAACTTGGCGGCCAGCACGGTCGGGTTGTTGGAGATGGCGAGGTTGGCGGCGTCCAGCTCGGTCTTCACCGGCAGCTTCAGCGGCTGCGGGTCGGCCAGGTCGTCGGGCGGCTGGACGCCCACCTCGCGCACGAAGGTGGCGTTGGCGGTCTCCAGCGTGCCTTCAGCGGTCTGCCGCGTGGCGATCGCCTGGGCCAGGGCGGCCTCGGCCTGGGCCACGTCGGTGCGGGTCAGCTCGCCCACCTTGAAGCGGTCGTTGATCGCCTTCAGCTCGTCGCCCAGCACCTGCTCGTTGGCCTGGTCCAGCTTGAGAAGCTGACGGTCCTCGATCACGCCCACATAGGCGTTGATCGTGTCGGTGAAGACCTGCTCCTCCTCGGCGATCAGCCGGGCGCGCTCGGCGTAGACGCTGTTGACCGCCTCGTGGGTGGCGGCAGTGGTGTGGCCGCCGCGGTAGAGGTACTGGGTAACCGAAAGGGTGCTGTTCTGCGGCGAGAGGTTGTTCTTCTCGGAAATAAGCGCCTCACCCTTACCGGCTCTGGTGCAGCCGTGCGGAACGAATGCGGTTGGCTGGGAGGTTAGGTTGTCGCACGGGCCCCGGATCTCGATCTTTCCGGCCTCAAGCCCGAGGTTCGTCGGCGCGGTCACCGCGATCGTCGGCCGCCAGCCGGCCAGCGCGGTCGGCACGTTCTCGTCCGTGGCGCGCAGATGCGCGCGCTCGCCGGTCAGCTGCGGGTTGCTCTCGTAGGCGATGCCCAGCGCCTGGGCCAAGGTGTGAGGCACGCTGTCCGGCGTGTCGATGGCGATGGTGCGCGCCATGCCGGGGCCGGCGGGAACGTAGTTGCTCCGCTGCCGGCTTTGCGCAGCGGCCGGGTCCGCTGCCGCCAAAGCGCAAGCCGCCACACCACAAGCCAACACGGTCGCGCGCAACAGGCGCATACGGCTTACTCCAGTCTTATCCGAGGCACAGTCTGCCACACGAAGCCGTGCGCCGCCAACGACATGCGGGCAACAGCGCCGGGAATTCCGTCGGCGGCACGTTGCCGAGAAGGCAAGGCAAGCGGTTCTGTTTTGAAAAAAGAACCAAAAACCTTTGCAATCGTTGGTTGCGCGATGTCGAGGCATGTCGTTTCGGCTGACCGCGACAGCTGAGCAAAAGCTTTTTGTTTCCTTTTCTCGAAAAAGAAGACCCTAGCCTCTGCCCAGCGTCAGAAACTGAAGCTCGGCGCCGGCAACAACCCCGGCAGCAACGGCGCCGAAGCGTCGAACTCCGGCTGCGCGCGCAGGCCGCCCACGCTCGGCTCGGCCAACACGGCCACGCCGGTGCCGCCTTCGGGACAGACCACCGCCACCAGCCGCCCGTGCGCGCCCACCTGACGGCCGATCACCTCGGAGATCTCCCGCACTGCGCCCTCGATGACCACCAGGTCGTAAGGCGCGCCCTCGGGATGGCCAGCCGCCAGCTTGCCCTGCGCCAGCGCCACGCTGCCCGGCCGGTCGGGATCCGCCGGCGCCGCGCGGGCCAGGTCCAGCAGGGCGGCATCCTCCTCCAGCGCGGTGACCTGCACGCCGCACGCCGCCAGCAGCGCAGCGCCGTAGCCGGGGCCGGCACCCACCACCAGCGCCGTCTCGCCGGCGCGCGGCTGCGCGAGCTGGATCAGCCTGGCGATGACCAGCGGCTTGAGCAGCACCCGCCCGCCGCCCAACGGCACGTCCTGGTCGATGTAGACGAGGCCTGCCACGGATTGGGGCACGTAGGCCTCGCGTGGCAGGCGCCGCATCGCGTCCAGGATGCGCTTGTCGTTGACGCGGGAGGGCCGCAACTGGCCGTCCACCATCAGGTTGCGCGCAAGTGCGTATGCCTGCGGCGACATGGAGGGGGCGGATGGGGACATGAACGGGACGGCTCCGCGGAAGAGGCGCTCTCTTAGCGGGGGGGCGGCGATGGGTCCAGGCGAGGCGGGCAAAAGCCTTCCTCCCCGATGAGAGATCGCAGAACGCCTACCCTGGGCTGTCTTTCTGCAGCCTCTGCGTCGGCTGCAAAAAGTACCGCTTTCCTTTCATGGCCTCAGCCTCTATACGGCCGCACCGCGCGCGACGGTCCGATGTCAGAGCGGTTATGTAAGGGACTGCAAATCCCTGTAGCCCGGTTCGACTCCGGGTCGGACCTCCAACGTTTCGACGGAATTCTTCAAGAAAAGCAAGAAACGTCCTGTCACGCTTGCCGACGATGCAACGACAGGTTCGACGCCATTGACACAACAGCGAGAGAACTTGTTCGGTTCTTTCTTTGAAAGAGAGGGCTGCTGTTCGTGCACCCATGACCTGGGATTGTAAGCGCAGATTGGGGTTTGTGTCAGAAGCCCAACAAGGGTTGAGGGTTCGACCGCCGTGCGACCAGACTGAAGTCAGAGCCCGTCTTTGTTTCAGTCCTGGCTATCGGCCCGTTGCGCGCGACCGGTGCCCTGGCCGATCAGACTTCGCTCCGACGCTCGCCTGGCGAAGTCGTCAATAAGGTTCAAGTCGCCACCTTGCTTGGCCAGTTCGTCGAGTATGCGCTCGACATCCGGGTCCGGATGCTTGTGAAATCGCTTCATGCCGCAACTCCGCAGATATACCGCTGAGTCGTTACTGGCCGATGCAACTTGCAGATGCATTATGGAGGTTGGTTTCGCTTCACAAAACCGTCAGACACTACCATTGTGTGCGGAACTGGGACGATCACCCGGTATGGCTTCTCGAAGTCTCTGCAGAGCGCAGAGCACCCTCGGGCCAGCATAGCCGAAAACCACGGACGCCGGTGCACCTGTTTGAGAACCCCTGCGTCGACCAAACAAAATAGGGAAGCGACACAACTCTGGCCGGTCAGGCGGCCAGTTATACGTAGCCCGCCTCGAAACCGCAGTTTCTTAGTCTCCTCTTTCGCGAAAAGACCCGCTTGCTTTATGGTTGCTTACGAACCACCGCACATGCCGATCTACACGAGCGCCCGGCCGATCAATCACAACGTGTGCGCAAGCACCAGTTCGCAACCAGCGCCCAGGCCGCCCACTATTGCGATCGCACCACCGAACCGGTGTCCGCTCCGCTCCGGCATCAGCAGCATGACCGCGAACCCGACCACGGCCGAGTAAAGGCCGAAATTTCCCATGAACCCGATCAGGGTCGCCGTCTCGCTGCTCACACCACCCTCGCTAAGGTTGCCGGGACGTATTAACGCATGGTGGCTCGCGAACGGTTCAGGAAACGACGTTCGTCTCCCATTTGTGAAGCAGCGGTAAACATCCGACCTGCGACGCGGTTATCCCGCATTGACCTGGCCAGGTTGTGCCACGTTTGTGTGCGCCTCATCGCTGGGTTTGCGGAAGTTATGCGCGACGGCACAGGCAGCGTAAGCGGCGCTCTCAAGCGAACCTACAGACCGCGCGCTTGGCAGCTGCGTTTGAGGGGGCGGGCGTCAGGTTCAAGCTTTCAGGGCGACGAGATCAGACAGGCGCAGCACGTCCACCACCGCCGCCGCGCCGGAAAACGGGCCGCCGCCACCGTAGAGGCTGGGCGTGAGCACGCAGGCGAGACCAGCACCTTGCGCACTGCGCAGGCCGTTGACCGTGTCCTCGATGGCCAGGCAATCCTCGGGCGGCAGGCCGAGGCGCTGCAACGCGAGCTGGTAGACGTCGGGTGCGGGCTTCTTGGCGGCTACCTCGTCGCCGGCGGCGACAACCTCGAACGGGTTGCGGCCGAGCGTGGCGCCCAATAGAGCATCGATGTTCGGCCGGCTGGTGGTCGTGGCGATCGCCAGACGTATGCCCTGCGCGGCCGCGTCGACCAGCACCTGTTCGATGCCGGGTCGCAGCGCGCACCGACCAGCCGCGACCATGCGTGTGTAACGCTGAGTCTTGTCGGCGTGCAGGCGTGCGACAGCAGCGTCGTCGAGCGTGTGGGCCGGCGCGTGCGTGGCGACGTAGTGCCGGATGCGCTCCTTGCCGCCGGTCACCTCCAGCAGACGGGTGTAGAGCGGCACGTCCCAAACCCACGGCAGCTGCTTGTTCTCGAACGCTGCGTTGAACGCGAGGCGGTGGAGTTCTTCGGTTTCGGCAAGCGTGCCGTCGACGTCGAAGATCAATGCGTGAAGCAAAGCAAGGCCTTCCTTTTCGAGAAAAAGAAGCAAAAAGCTCTAATCACGGCTGTCGCGAACCTTTCCACAGACAGATACCCAGGAGACAAAGTGTTTCGGTTCTTTCTTTCAAAAAAGAACCGCTTTTTTACTGGAAGCTCAGCGCACTAGCCTGCACCACCAGAGGCAACTGCCGAACCTCCGCAAGCACGTCCTCACTAACGGTACCATCCACCGAAACCAGGCAAATCGAATCGCCGCCCGCCGAAGTTCGCCCCATGTGGAACGTCGCGATGTTGATCCCGTGTCGCGCCAGCGTCTCGCCAAACCTGCCGATGAAGCCTGGCTTGTCCTGATTGGTCACGTACAGCATGTGCGGGCTGAAATCGGCTTCCACGCGGATGTCCTTCACCTCAACCAGGCGCGGCTTGTTGCCGGCGAACAGCGTGCCGGCCACTGCGCGGGTGAAACGGTCGGTGGTGACCGTGATGCGCACCAGCGTCTGGTACTCGCTCGGCCGGTCGTGCACGGTCTCGGCCACGTCGATGCCGTGTTCGCGCGCCATCATCGGCGCGTTGACCATGTTCACGCCGGACAGCACCGGTGCCAGCAGGCCGGCGAGTGCGGCCGCGGTCAGCGGCTTGTGGTTGAGTGCGGCGGCCGCGCCCTCGTACTCGATGACGATGCGGCTTATGGCGCCGTCCTGCGCGCGGGTGAGCTGACCGGCGAACGCGCCGAGCGACTGCACCAACCGCATGTAGGGGCGCAGGCGCGGCGCGTCCTCGGCGGTAATCGACGCGGTGTTGATCGCGTTCGTCACAGCGCCTGTCAGCAGGAAGTCGCTCATCTGTTCGGCAACCTGCAGCGCAACGTTCTCCTGTGCCTCGTTGGTGGACGCCCCCAGATGCGGCGTGCACACCACGTTCTCCAGCCCGAACAGCCTGCTCTCCTTGGCCGGTTCGGTCTCGAACACGTCCAGCGCCGCGCCGCCTACCTGGCCGGCGGCGATTGCGTCGGCAAGTGCCGCCTCGTCGATCAGCCCGCCGCGGGCGCAGTTGATGATGCGCACGCCGCGGCGGCATTTGCCCAGCGCGTCGCGGCCGAGGATGTTGCGCGTGGCCTCCGTCATCGGCGTGTGCAGGGTGATGAAGTCGGCGCGCGCGAGCAGCTCGTGGAACTCCAGCTTCTCGACACCCATGTCCAGCGCTCGCTTTTCGGACAAATAGGGGTCGTACGCCACAACGCGCATGTGCAGCCCCTGCGCACGGTCGGCGACGATGGAGCCGATGTTGCCGGCGCCAATCAGCCCAAGCGTCTTGCCGGTCAGCTCGGTGCCCATGAAGCGGTTCTTCTCCCAGCGCCCCGCTTTCGTGGACGCGGTGGCTTCGGGGATCTGCCGTGCCAGCGCCATCATCATGGCGATGGCGTGCTCGGCGGTGGTGATCGAGTTGCCGTGCGGCGTGTTCATCACGATCACGCCGCGCGCCGTGGCCGATTTCAGGTCCACGTTGTCCACGCCGATGCCTGCACGTCCGACCACCTTGAGGTTGGTGGCGACCTCGAGCAATTCCTTCGTCACCTTGGTGGCAGACCGTATCGCCAGCCCGTCATAGGCGCCGATGACATCCCGCAACTCTGCGGGCGAGAGGCCGGATCCGACGTCAACCTCTATGCCGCGATTGCGAAAAATACTGACGGCCTCGGGCGAAAGCTTGTCGGAGATAAGGACCTTCGGCATCGCGCTCACGCCGCCGCCGCACGCGAATGTTCGGCCTCCACCTGCGATGCCGCCCAGTCCAGCCACGGCAGCAGCGCCTCGACGTCGCTGGTCTCCACCGTGGCACCGCCCCAGATGCGCAGTCCCGGCGGCGCGTCGCGGTAGGCGGCGACGTCGAACGCCACGCCCTCGTTTTCCAGCAGCAAGGCCAGCTTCTTCGCCGCCGCCGCCTGCGCGTCCGCACCGAGTTGCACGAACCAGGGCGCGGTGATGGTCAGGCAGATCGACGTGCTCGAGCGGTTCGCCTGCGTGGCGGCGAGGAAGCCGGCCCAGTCGCTCCTGGCCACCCAGCGGGAGATGGCGGCCAGGTTCGCCTCGCTGCGGGCAATCAGCCCGCGCAGGCCACCCACGCTCTCCGCCCAGCGCAGGCCGTCAAGCGCATCCTCCACGCACAGCATGGACGGCGTGTTGATCGCCTCACCGGCGAAGATGCCGGAGGTCAGCTTGCCACCTGTCGTGAGGCGAAAGATCTTCGGCAGAGGCCAGGCTGGTACGTAGCTCTCCAGCCGTGCCACCGCGCGCGGTGAGAGTGCGAGCATGCCGTGCGCCGCCTCGCCGCCCAGCACCTTCTGCCAGGACCAGGTGACCACATCGAGCTTGTCGTAGGGCAGCTCCATCGCAAAGGCCGCGGAGGTCGCGTCGCACAGCACCAGCCCCGCGCGGTCGGCTGGGATGAACGCGCCGTTGGCCAGGCGGACGCCGCTGGTGGTGCCGTTCCAGCACAGCACCACGTCGCGGGAGAAGTCGATCTGCGCCAAGTCTGGCAGTTCGCCGTAAGCGGCACCAAGCACGCGGGCGTCGATCTTGAGTTGGCGGACGGCGTCGGTAGCCCAGCCCTCGGAGAAGCTTTCGAAGGAGAGCACGTCCGTGCCGCGGGCGCCGAGCAGGCTCCACATCGCGGCCTCGAACGCGCCGGTGTCCGAGCCGGGGAGGATACCGAGCCGCCAGTCCGCCGGCAGGCCGAGAATGTCGCGCGAGCGGGTGATCACCTCGGCCAGCGCCGCTTTCGGCGCGGGCGCGCGGTGGCTGCGGCCGACGAGTGCCGCGTCCAGCGCGGCGAGCGACCAGCCGGGACGCTTGGCGCAGGGGCCGGAAGAGAAGCAGGGGTTCGTCGGACGCAGGTCCGGTTTGGCGTAAGCCATGCAGCAGCCCTCCCTTTCAGAAGAGACGCGCCCCGGTGGGGGGACGTGACCCGGGGCGAGACGTAGGACAACGGTGTGAGGGGGGCAAGACAGGTTTGTCTCTTGGCAAACAGCTTGCGGGACAGCGTGCAACCTCCGGCCCGGCAAGAAAGCAAGGCCTGCTTTTTTGAAGAAAACAGCAAAAGCTTTACTCCCTGCTGTCGCGAGATTCTGCAGCACGCGCTTAAGACAGCAGAAGTTTTTGGTTCTTTTTTGAAAAAGAGCCGCTTGCTTACTTTCCTTGGGTCGACACTCTCGACCGCTTACCAAACGAGCCGCCAGTCACGACGCGCTCAGGCCGACGGTAATGCCGCCTCGGCAAACGCATTACGCAACTCGACGAACGCCTGCCGAACCGGGCCAACCTGATCGGCCAGGTGCACGCCGGTATCGATCGGGGCACCGCGGATCACATCGTGTGGCAGAGTGATGCCAGGCGCCGTTGGCATCACGCGCATCTTCAGCCCGTCTGCAACCTGCCTGAGCTGGTTTGCGCATTTCCCGCCGCCATGACCGCCGTACGTGACGATCACGAGCGGCTTGCCGCCCCATTCCACATAGAGGTGGTCGATGGCGTTCTTGAGCGGGGCGGGGTAACCCCAGTTGTACTGCGGCGTGACGAACACGAACGCGTCCGCGCCGGCGATTTTCTCGCTCCAGGCCCGCGTATGCGCGCAAACGTAGCCGCCGAGCGCCGGAATGCCGGGCTCGTCGTCCATCGGCAGGGGCCAATCGGCGAGGTCCACCACCTCGCAGCCAATCCCGGCGGAGCTGCGTGCGATGCCGGCGACCCAGGTGGCGAGGATAGGGCAAAGCCGGCCTGCGCGCGTGCTCCCCATGATCAGAAGCACGGTCTGCAAGGAGGCAGCCTCGCCGGGGTTGGTATGTGTGTCGTAAGCAGTTCCATATTCCATCGATTGCCTGCCTGAACCAGAATTTGGCGATGCAATGAAAGCGGCGCGGCGCTCCTAGTCACATCATGCTGTTGATTGAGAGAAGGAAGCAGTTCTTCTTTGAAGAAAAACCAAAAACTTTGGCTTTCTCCAGTCCACGCCGAGGGAAAGTCCGCGACAGCAGGGCCAGAAGTCTTTTGCTTCTTTTCTTCAGAAAAGAAGGCCTTGCTAACGCTCTTTCAGAACTCCCCCTCCATCTCCAGTTCGCTCACTAACTCCGGCTCCCGCCTGGCCTCGGCAATCCACGCCTGCATGTCCGGCTGTCCCATCACCTGCGCTCGGTAGGCCTCGCTGACGGGATCGGTATACACATCGTAGGTGGTAAACCGCGTGCACACCGGTGCGAACATCGCGTCGGCCACCGTCTGCCGTTCGCCGAACAGGAACGGGCCGCCATAGGCCGCCAGGCAGGAACGCCAGATCTCGCAGACCCGTGCGACGTCCGCCCGCACGCCCGACCATAGCGGGAAGTTCGGCCGGGAGGCGTGCAGGTTCACCGGCAGCGCCGCGCGCAGCACCGCGAAGCCGCCATGCATCTCCCCACTGACGGACCGGCAATGCGCGCGCGCGGCCACGTCGGCCGGGTAGAGGCCGGCCATGGGCCGCAGCTCGTGCAGGTGCTCGGCCATCGCCAACACGTCCCACAGCTCCACGCCGTCGTGGACCAGCGAGGGAATGCGGATCGAGCTGGTCTGCTGCAGCAGCTCGGCGCGTGCCACCGCGTCGTCGCTGGACATCCGCTCCACCCGGAAGGCCACGCCGGACATCCGCAGGATCAGCCAGCCGCGCAGGGACCAGCTGGAGTAGTTGCGGCTGCTGATGGTCAGCACCGCCTGCGCTGCACCAGCCCGTGCCGGGCCGGTCCCCTGCGCGCTCGTGCCGGCCGCGCTCCGGACCGTGACCTCGTCCACCTTGCCCAAACCCTGCCTCCTGCCCAGCTACGCGTGCACGGCCTGTTCATCCGGCCGCTTTATACCAGCGGCAACCCCCGTGCGCCCCAGGCGCTCGAGGTATACGTCTTATCTCTTTCGCAACGGGCCGATCCCGTTCAATCTGGGCATCATGCTCTATCAGTTCTACCAGGCACAGTCCGACCTCCTGGCACCTGCGCGGCAAGCTGCCTCGCTGTGGCTGGGCTTCCTAGGCCAGGTGCCGCGCCTCAAACAGCTTCCGGCCGTGCGGCTGATGGCCGCCGGCGCCGAACTGTTCACCTCGTCCGTCATCACCCATGCCCGCCGCCCCTTCGCCATCAACTCGGTAAAGATGGACAACCGCGACGTGGCGGTCACCGAGCGAGTGGTCGCCTCCACCCCGTTCGGCCACCTGCTGCGCTTCGAGAAGGACAACCTGACCCCGCAGCCCAAGGTGCTGGTGGTGGCGCCGATGTCGGGACACTTCGCCACTCTGCTGCGCCCCACGGTGCAGACCATGCTGGCCGATTTCGACGTCTACATCACCGACTGGGCGAACGCGCGGGACGTGCCGGTCTCCGCCGGCCGCTTCGGCCTGGACGAGTACGTGGACCACCTCATCCACTTCCTCGAGGTGCTGGGCCCCGATACCCACCTACTGGCGATCTGCCAGCCCGCGGTGCAGGCGCTGATGGCGACCTCTGTGATGGCGCAGGCGCGCAACCCGGCAACTCCGCGCACCCTCACCCTGATGGCCGGCCCGATCGATACGCGCAGCAGCCCCACCCGCGTCAACACCATGGCAAAGAAGCAGAGCATCGGCGAGTACGAGCGCAAGGCCATCTCCAGCGTCCCTGCCCGCTACCCGGGCGCTGGACGCCGCGTGTACCCCGGCTTCTACCAGCTCGCCTCCTTCATGGCGATGAACGCGGACCGCCACATCAACGCCCAGCTCGCGCAGTTGCGCCGCCTGTTTGCCGAGGACGCCGAGGGTGCCGCCGCCCATCGCCGCTTCTACGACGAGTATTTCGCGGTGGCCGACCTGCCGGCCGAGTTCTACCTCGAGACGGTGGAGCGGGTCTTCCAGGAACACCTGCTGGCTCAAGGCGAGATGACCTGGCACGGCCAGAAGGTGGACCCCGCCGCTATCCGCCGCACCTCGCTGCTGGTAGTCGAAGGCGAACGCGACGACATCTGCGGCGTGGGCCAGACGATGGCGGCGCTCGACCTGTGCAGCAACATCCCGGCCGCCCGCAAGAGCTACCACCTGCAGACAGGGGCGGGGCATTACGGCGTGTTCAGCGGGCGGGCCTGGACTGGCTCGATCTACCCGAAGGTCCGCGCGATGATCCAGGAAGCGGCCTGACGGCATAGGGGCGGCGACGATGCGGCTTGCGATCCGGCACGTGTGCGTGGCGATCTGCCTTGCCATGCTTGCGGGCTGTGCCCCACCTCCGCAAGCGGTGCTGCAGCCACGCGCGTTGCAAGGTCCGGCCGGCCGCAACTTTCCGCAGAGCGCCTTTGCCGGTTTCGCGTTGGATCAGACGACCCCGGCAGAGGTGCAGGCAGCGCTCGGCCCGCCGCTGAAGCAGAGCACCACCAGCGCCATTGCCAAGCCCGATTCGAAGGTGATCGCGCCGGGAACGCGGTTCTCCATCACGCATTTCTTCTACTTCTACGCACCGAACGGGCCCGGTCTGCCGGCGACCGAGCATCCCAACAAAATCGCGGTGGTGTTCTTCTTCGACGGCCGCCTGTTTCTCTACGGCTTCGGCAGCACGCTTCCGGGTGAGGCCAGCCCGCCGATCGACGAACAGCTTCTCGCCAGCTTGCGCCAGGGTAAGACGACTCGGGCGCAGGCGGTGGCACTGCTCGGCCAGCCCAACAGCGAAGGCCTGCACCTGCTGGACAACCAGAAGGGCAGCACGCAGATCAGCTACGCCTGGTCGAGCAACCAGAGCGGCACAGTCAAGCTGCGCACGCTGAACGTGTTCTTCGACCGTTCCGGCCGGATGTCCACCTACACGCTGCAGGACAATACCTACCCTGCGAACACCGCGCCGCTGCAGCTTCCGGGATCGCCGAAAGCGCCGCCGGCGGTTCCGGGGGATCGGATCCCGCCGGTGCCGCAGTATGACTTGGATCATACTTAAGGAAGGAAGCAGTTCTTTTTTGAAAAAACAAAAAAATTTGTGTTTTTTGCGTACTCGTTTGCAGAACGGTCCGCGACAGCGAGAGACAAAGTTTTTTTGCTTCTTTTTTATCAAAAAAAGAGGCGCTGGCTCGCCTACACCAATCGCGACTGCAGAACACTAGCCGCAATGAACCCGGCAAACAGCGGATGCGGCGCGAACGGCTTGCTCTTCAGCTCCGGATGATACTGCACCCCGATGAACCACGGGTGGTCCGGATACTCGACGATCTCCGGCAACACTCCGTCCGGCGACATGCCGGAAAACCGCAGCCCCGTCGATTCGAGACGCTCGCGGTAGTGCACGTTAACCTCGTAACGGTGCCGGTGACGCTCTGAAATTTCGCCGGCGCCCTCGTACATCGCGCGCACCAGCGACTCAGCCCGCAAAGACGCAGGATAGGCACCCAGCCGCATGGTGCCTCCAAGGTTGCCGCCCTCGGCGCGGCGTTCCACCTCGTTGCCGCGCGCCCACTCCGTCAGCAGGCCCACGACGGGGTCTGCGCAGGGGCCGAACTCCGTGGTGGACGCCTCGGGCAGGCCGGCCAGGTTGCGGGCGCATTCGATGACCGCCATCTGCATGCCGAAACAGATGCCGAAGAACGGGATCTTACGCTCGCGGGCGAAACGCACCGCGGCGATCTTGCCTTCCGTGCCGCGTTCGCCGAAGCCGCCCGGCACCAGGATGCCGTGCACGTCTTCCAGCTTGGTGACCGTGTCGGGCTGCTCGAAGATCTGGCTGTCCACCCAATCCAGCTTCACCCGCACGCGGTTGGCGATGCCGCCGTGTGCGAGCGCTTCGGCCAGACTCTTGTAGCTGTCGAGAAGGTTTATGTATTTGCCGACGATGGCGATGCGCACCTCGCCCTCCGGCGCGCGTACGATGTTGACGATGCGCTGCCAGCGGGTGATGTCGGGGGCGTCTTCGTGCGGCAGGTCGAAGTGGCGCAGCACCTCGCGGTCCATGCCCTGCTCGTGGTAGCTGATGGGGACTGCGTAGATCGTGTCGGCGTCCAGCGCGGGGACCACGGCGCTGGGGCGCACGTTGCAGAAGCTGGCGATCTTGCGGCGCTCGTTCTCGGGTATCGGGCGGTCGCAGCGGCACAGCAGCATGTGCGGCTGGATGCCGACGTTGAGCAGCTCCTTCACCGAGTGCTGGGTCGGTTTCGTTTTCAGCTCGCCGGCACTGGGGATGTACGGCACCAGAGTGAGGTGGATGAACATGGTGCGTTCGTGGCCCATCTCGTTGCCGAGCTGGCGGATGGCTTCGAGGAACGGCAGGCTTTCGATGTCGCCCACCGTGCCGCCGATCTCGATGAGGCAGAAATCCAGATCGTCGGTGCGGCGGACGATGGCTTCCTTGATGGCGTCGGTGATGTGCGGGATTACCTGGACGGTCGCACCCAGGTAGTCGCCGCGGCGCTCGCGGGCGATCACCTCGGAGTAGATGCGGCCCGTAGTCGCGTTGTCGGCTTTGGTGGCTGAGACGCCGGTGAAGCGTTCGTAATGGCCGAGATCGAGGTCGGTCTCCGCGCCGTCGTCGGTGACGAACACCTCGCCGTGCTGGTAGGGGCTCATCGTGCCGGGATCGACGTTGAGGTAGGGGTCGAGCTTGCGCAGCCGCACGCGGTAGCCGCGCGCCTGCAGCAGTGCGGCCAGCGCCGCGCTGGCGATGCCTTTGCCCAGGGAGGAGACCACGCCGCCGGTGATGAATACGAACCGCGTCATGGGCGATCCTTCTACACGCAAGCCGGCGGTGCCGTGAACCCGTTCAGGATGCGTTGCGCCGCCGCGCGGCCGGTCTGGTAGGCGCCGGCGACCGTGCCGGCCAGTCCGTCGGTGGCCACCGCCTCGCCGGCGAACGCCAGCCGGCCGTCCCACAACGGCTCGGCGAGGGTAGCGCGCGCGCCGGCGTGGCCAGGGCGCGCATAGGCGTAGGCGCCGAGGAAGTCCGGGTCGGCGCCCCAGTTGGTAGCGAACGTGTCCGGAGCGAACAGGTAGCCGACATCGTGGCCGAAGGTGGCGGCGAGCTCGGCGCGCATGAACGCGCCGGCGCCCTGCGCGTCGTGGGCCAGCGCCCAGGCGGCGCGGCCGCCGACGAAGCCCACCGCCAGGTCGGAGCCGTCGGCCCAGAAATGGGCGGAGAGGAACGGCGCGCCACGCCGCGGCAGCCGGCGGAAGACGCCGCTGCCGGGTGCGAGGCCCATCCTGTCGGGCCCTGCCGCGCGCAGCACGACCTTGCTCAGCAGACCCATCGGCAGGCCGTCCAGCGCCTCCAGCACCGCGTAGGGCAGGCCCGGAGAGAACGCGATCGCCTCGGCGCGCAACACGCCGGTAGAGACGGTGACGATTGCGGCGCCGGCGCGCAACGTGCCCTGGTTGGTCTCGACCCGCACGCCGCCGGGTTCTGCGGCGACGGATCTGGCGCGCACGCCAAGCCGGGCCGGCGTGGCCAGCAGGCGCTGCAGCAGCACGCCCAGGCCGCCGGGGGTGACGTAGTTCTCGCCCTGCAGCTCGTTGGTGTGCCAGTCGCGCAGGCTCAGCTCGTCCGCGTCGGCCGCGGCGATGATGGCGCCCTCCCAGGTCTCGACCGTCGCGGTCCACGGGTCGTCTGCCACTGCCCCAGCCGCGTCGGCCAGGCTGCAATCGGCCAGGCCGTCCGCCTCCACTCCGGCGAGACGGGCAGCTACGGCGTCCTGCCACGCCGCCTCCGCCCGGCCGTAAGCCTCGTGATCGGCCTGCTGGCCAGGCGGGTCCATCACCTGCATCCGGCTGTCCCAAGGAGTGTCCGGTCCGACCGTCTCCCCACGCGACTGCGCCAGGCCTACCAACGGGTTGCGATGAGCCGCGTGCAGCCACTGCGCGCCGTGGTCGAACGTCTGGTGGCCGAGTTCTGCCGGGTGGTCGGTGTAGGCGCGGCCCCCAATGCGCTGGCCGGCCTCGATCAGCTCCACAGCCAGGCCGGAACGCCGCAGCAAAACTGCGGCGGCGAGCCCGGCGACGCCGCCGCCGATGACGGCAACGTCCGTAGTGGCGCTGGCCGAAGCCAGCGCGGTCAATGCAGGGGAACCTGCGGCGCCTGCGGGCCGGGCTTGGCCGGAACCGGCTTTTTCGCCGGTGAGCCGGCCACAGCTGGGCCGGACGCCGGCGGCGTGGGCACGGCCAGGATGTCGCGACCCGGACCGCCGGTGCCCTTGTTGAGCAATGCGAGGCTCATGGATATGGCGAAGAACAGGCCGGCAAGGATGGCAGTGGTGCGGGTGAGCAGGTTGGCGGTGCCGCGGCCGCTCATGAACGAGCCCATGCCTTGGCTGGTGCCGATGCCCAGGCCACCGCCCTCGCTGCGCTGGATCAGCACCACGCCGATCATCGCGAGCGTGACGAACAGGTGCAGGACACGCAGTACGGGGGTGAGGGCAGCTAGCGCGTTCATCGGTTCGGCGGGCCTTGGGTGCGAAGGGCGCCTTCTACAGAAGCGGACTGGTGAAGGGAAGGAAGGCAAGCAAGTTCTTTTTTGAAAAAACAACCAAAAAACTTTTACCTCCGCTGTCGCCGAACTACCCGAAGAGTTCGCTGCAGCGAAGGCAGACGTTTTTTGGTTATTTCTTCAAAAAAGAACTGCTTCCTTAGCTTCCCTTAGGTGCGTAAGCCACGCACCAGCCCTCGGGGCTGATGTTGCCCGCCACGACCTTGCAGGCGTTAGGGGCCACGAAGTTGACACAGCCGCTGCACTTGGCGCCGTCTTTCGGCATGGTCTGATACTGCACCACGCTCTGCTCGACCTTGCTGTCGGCATCCTGTGCGCGAGCGACGGTGGCCATCACGCCGCCGGCAAGGATGGTCAGGCCGGTGCGGAGGACGCCGCGCCGCGAGTGTCCGGAAAAGCTGGTCATTTCACGTTCTCCCCTAATGTGCCGCTTTGCTGGGCTGCAGGCTAACGAGCGAGAAGCGCAAACGTTGTGACGGGCACAGAGAGCAAGGCCTGCTTTTTTGCAAAAAACAGCAAAAAACTTTATCCCTGCTGTCGCAGAGGTTTGTCCAGCGCGCGACAGCTTCGGGCAAAGTTTTTTGACTCTCTTTGTCCAAAAAGAACTGCTTGCCTTGCTTCCTACGCCGCCCGCTGAAGCCTGAGCTGCGACCAGATCGACGACAGCGCCCCAACCAGGTGCTCCACGTCGGCATCCGTGTGCATCGGCGACGGCGTAATGCGCAGCCGCTCCGTGCCGCGCGGCACGGTGGGGTAGTTGATCGGTTGCACGTAGACGCCGTGCTGCTCCAGCAACGTGTCGCTGATCTGCTTGCACAGAGTCGCGTCGCCCACCATCACCGGCACGATGTGGCTGGGGTTCGCCTGGTGCGGCACGCCGGCCGCGTCCAGCCGGCGGCGCAGCAGGGCCACCAGCCGGCGCTGCTCCAGGCGCTCGGTGTCGCTGGCCTTGAGGTGGCGGATGCTGGCCAGCGCGCCGGCGGCAATGGCCGGCGGCAGGGCGGTGGTGAAGATGAAGCCGCTGGCGAAGCTGCGCACGTAGTCCACCAGGTTGGCAGAGCCGGTGATGTAGCCGCCGATGACGCCGTAGCCCTTGGCCAGCGTGCCCTCGATCACGTCCACCCGGTCCATCAGGCCTTCGCGTTCGGCGATGCCGCCGCCGCGCGGGCCGTAGAGGCCGACCGCGTGCACCTCGTCGAGGTAAGTGAGCGCGTTATGACGCTCCGCCACGTCACAGATCTCGGCGATGGGCGCGATGTCGCCGTCCATTGAGTAGATGCTCTCGAACATCACCAGCTTTGGCAACGCGGGGTCGAGTGCTGCGAGGCGCCGGTCGAGGTCGGCCGGGTCGTTGTGGGCGAACACCTCGATACGCGCGCGGCTGTGACGGGCGCCCTCGATCATGCTGGCGTGGTTCTTGGCGTCCGACAGCACCACGCAGCCGGCAAGCCGCGAGGCCAGCGTGCCGATGGCCGCCCAGTTGGACATGTAGCCGGAGTTGAACAGCAGGGCGGCGTCCTTGTGGTGCAGGTCGGCCAGTTCCTGCTCCAGCAGCACGTGGTAGTGGTTGGTGCCGGCGATGTTGCGGGTGCCGCCAGCGCCGGCGCCGCAGACGTCCAGCGCCTCGTGCATCGCGGCCTTCACCGACGGGTGCTGGCCCATGCCGAGGTAGTCGTTGGAGCACCAGACGGTCACCTCCTCGCGTACCCCCTCGGTGGCGCCGGCGCGCTGGTGCATCACCCGCGGGAAAGCGCCGGGCTGGCGCTGCATGTTGGCGAACACCCGGTAATTGCCCTGGGTGCGCAGGCCGTCGAGTTCACGGCCGAAGAATTCGTCGTAGTTCATGGCTCGCCTCCGAGGACGGGGTTACCGAAGCGGACCAGGTGCCAGAACGCTGGCACCAGGGGCCGCGGTGAGAGGCGCGGACCGCGCGCCTTGCGGTTGGGCACGATGTGGGGCTCGGGCGTGCCGCGGACAGAGGTGCGCAGCCACCAGCTCCACAGCGCGGTAAACGGCAGCGGCAGCACCAGCAGCGCGTGCTCCAGCACGGCCAGCGCGGTCATGCCGATCAGGAACACCAGGCCGGCGGACTGGGCCGGCGTGTGGCCGGGTGCGGCGGCATGCATCACCAGCAGGGCGGTCAGCGCAGTGCCGCCGACAAGCGATACCGGCATCAGCCAGTTCATCCTGCGGTGCGCCATGAAGCTTAGCAGGTAGGACAGGTGCGCCGGCAGGAACGCCTCGCCCAGGTTCAGCACGCCGAGGAACACGTTCAGCTTGGCGCTGAGCCGCATGCCCCACAGGATCATGAAGGTCCACAGGCCGATGTGGTTCGGCGCGCCCCAGGTGGCCCACATCACCGCGACGCCGGTGGCCAGTATGGCGAGCTCGTGGTCGATGCAGGCGGCGGCGCCGTGCCCGAAACGCTGCCAGGTGGTGGCCGACGCAGGCGACGCGGTCTTACGCGAGCCGGTCAGGAAGCCCATGAAGAACGCCATCTCGTGCCAGCCCCAAACCAGCACGGCGTAGGTAAAAGCGGCGTAGGCGCCGGCCAGGCTGGAGTCCTGGCTGCCGGCCGCCAGACGGTAGAACGACACGACGGCCACCAGGGTGAAGGCGCTGAAACTATAACGGAAGGTGCGCGGCGGCAGGTTGTTGAGAAACACGATGAGTCCGGTGGAAAACCACCAGACGAACAGGCAGTAGAGCGCGGCCAAGGTAGTCGGAGTCATCCAGCCAGGCCTACCAGGAGGGGCTCAGGCGCACCTGGCCCGGCAGCTCGGCGCTGTGCGCAGGCAACAGAAACAGGCGCGCGAAGGTGAGCCCGGCCGACACAGTAAGAGCGAGGTTCTTCGCAGCACCCAGCACGCCGCCCTGTGCGCGGGCACGCGCCTTGGCCTCGGTAATGCGGCGCATACGCTCCAGCCCCCGCGCGAAGACCGGGTTGTCGAGGTCCAGCGTGACGGGAAACACCTGCTTGCAGATCTCAGTGGTGGTGCGGAACACCTGAAAGTCGTACTCGGTGGGGTCCATGCCGAGCGCCTCGTGGAACACCGGGCGGGCATGGTCGCGCACGTACATCGTGGCGAACACGGCGAGCTGGAAGAAGCGCACCCACAGGCGGTTTAGCCCGGTCAGCAGCTTGGGGTCCGAGCGCATCAGCAGGGCAAAGGCCTCGCCGTGGCGGAACTCGTCGCCGCACCACTGCTCGAACCAGCCGAAGATCGGGTGGATCATGCGCTCCGGGTGGCGCTGCAGGTGGCGGAAGATGGTGATGTAGCGGGCGTAGCCGATCTTCTCCGACAGGTAGGTCGCGTAGAAGACGAATTTCGGCTTGAAATAAGTGTATTTCTTGGTCTTGGTGAGGAAGCTGAGGTCCACGCCGATGCCGAAATCCTTCAGGCTCTCGTTGATGAAGGCGGCGTGGCGGGCCTCGTCGCGCGCCATGAAGGCGAACAGGTCGTGGATGTCGCCTTCGGGGATGCGCTTCTTGATCTCGGCGTAGAGCACGCAGCCGGAGAACTCGGCGGTGACCGAGCTGACCAGGAACTCCAGGAACTCCTTGCGGAGCGCCGGCGGCATCGAGGAGAAATCCTGCTTGAACACCTCCGTCTGCACGAAGTGGTTGCGGTTGTGGTCGGCGCGCAACTCGGCGATCAGGCCGTCCCACTCGGCGCGCACGCGGCTCACGTCGATGCGCGCCATCGCCTCGAAGTCGGTGGTGTAGAAGCGCGGGCTGAGCACGGTGTCCTGCTGGGCGTAGAGCGTGCTCTCGTTCGGGCCGTCGGCGCGCTTGTCGGCGGCGGTAACCGGCTTGTCGCCCATCTTGGCTATCGCGTTCATGGCGTTCTCCTCGGGTGCAGCACGAGTTCTTCGTCGGGCTGGAAACCCACTTCGTACAAACTAGTCAGCTCGAACAGGCCGGCGAACTGCGTCCAGGCCCGGCGCAGGGCCCCTGCCCTGGTCAGCGTGGCACGGGCGCAGAAGCTGCGGTGTTCGCCGTATTGCAGGCGGGTGGGCATGCCGTGCATCACCAGGCGGTCGCCGGGCTGGATGTCCACGCGCGGGATAGCGTAGGCGTGGAAGCTGTCGTCGGATCGTTCAAGATCCACGTCACAGTCGATGTCGAGCGTGCCGGCGGAGAACACGCCCATCAGGTGGCATTCCGTGCCGTGCTGGCCGTCTGCGCGCGCGGCTGCATCGTCAGCAGGCGCACGAACACCGCCTCGTTGTCCGAACCGAACGCCTCGAGTTCCACCACGCGGTTGGTCTGCGGGTCGAACAGCACCAGGCGGCCGTCGGCGTAGCCGGTCAGGCGCAGCGGCGGGGTGGAGCCGATGCCGTCCATCCGGCGGGTGCGGCCGAAACCGCGCAGCGTGCCGCGCAGGAAGCCGTTCTGGCCGGTCATCACGTCCAGCGTCTGGCCGGTCCTGGCGAGCGTCACCACCACGGCGCCGTCGTCACGGTCGGCGAAGCTGAGGATGCGCTGCGCGGTGATCAATGCCTTGGGGGGCTCGACGCCACCACCGGTCAGGCGGCCGTAGGCGGCGGCGCAGATGGTGAATGCGACGAGCGCGCCGGCGCCGAAGAGGACGGGGCGAGGGAAACTGGGTCTGGTGGTCATGGGCGAGGCCCTAAAGGAGAAAGCGAGCAGTTCTTTTTTGAAAAAAAGAACCAAAAAACTTTTGTCTCTTGAGCGTACGCCGGTTGAGCGGTCCGGGACAGCGCTGATAAAAGTTTTTTGCTTCTTTTTGTAAAAAGAAGCGCTTACGCGGCCAACCCCAACCGAACCACCCGGGTCTTGAGCCTGACGTCCTCGGCCAACGCCTCCGCCAGGATCAGCGACGCCTGTTCTGCGCCGGGCACGCAGCGCAGCATCGGCTCCGTGCGCGCCGAGCGCCAGGGACGGGTGTGCGGCCACATCACCAGGTAGGACAGGCGCTCGCTTGGCAGCAGTTGCAACGGAATGTCGCCGGTGCCGTCCGGATACAGCCGCAGGCCGGCAGACTCGATCTTGGCGAACGGAATGTTGAACTTCAGCGGCAGCGCCATGCCGAAGCTGATCACCACGCGCTTGCTGGTGATGCTGTAGAGCGTGGTACGCTCGATGGCGCGGGCGTACACGGCGATTAGCAGCAGCGGCACCGCGGCCAGCAGCACGCGATGCAGCAACGAGGCCGCCATTGCGTGCAGCGAGACGCCGGACGCCGCCGCGTGCACCGCACAGATCGCGATGATGACGGCGAAGTAGGCCGCCACGGCACGCAGGTGAAAGACGCGGCGGGTCAACGCACCGGCCTTGGGCGCACTTTGCCAGAGGATCTGCTCGCCGTCGGGCAGGCCGGGCAGGCTGAGGCTGGGCGCCAGACGGCGCGGAGAGATTGCGTTCATAGTACGGGTCCCATGCGTTGCGGACGTGCGTAGAGCGATCCGCCGGCGTAGTAGGCGGTGATTCTGTCCTCCTCGCGCATCGTCACCGAGTCCGGCTCGCGCAGGCCCGGCGCCTCGGCGAAATGCCTGGCCAGCACGGCGTTTATTTTGATCACCTCCTGCTTCGGGCGGACCTTGACGTAGTGCATCGGCAGCAGCACGCGCCGCGCGCCGAGCTCGGGTGCGGTTTCCACTTCGAGGTAGCGGCAGATGTACTCCGAACGGTCGATCCAGGCGTCGACCACAGTGCCGGCGACTTTGTCGTCATCGCCGAGCACGGTGAAACCGATCGGGTTCGGGTCTTCGACGGACAAGAAGAAATCGGTGGCGGTGCGCAGCGGCACGATCTTCGGCAGGCCGTCGTCGTAGGCGACCTCCGGCCCGTCATGGCGCATCGCGTAGGACGCGGGACCAACACCGTCGACCATCGGGTTGCCGGTGGGCTCGAACGGCGCGCCGGCCCAGGGCAGCACCTGGCGTGCGGCGAATGTTTCCGGCTTGTCCTGCTCGCGCGGCGCGTGGACCACGGAGCCGTCGCCCATGATGAAGCTTTTCGGCTTCGGCATCGGTGGGAAGTCCATCACGGACTGGCCGGCATAGTCGGGCACCAGCGGGTAACCCTCGCGGTGGTCCTCAGTGCGCAAGTACCAGATGAGGGCGAAGAAAAAGCCCCAGAACACGTAGATGGCGAGTTGGGCCACGTCGAAATGGGCAACAATGTTGGCTGGACTCATCGGTTTTGTCCTTGGCGTGTAGGCGGGAGCGTGTAGGCGCGGCTGTTCAGGCGGTGGTGGCCGGTGCGTAGGCAAGCCCGTGCGTTTGCCGGACGGGGCCGCGCACCAGCGGGCCGGCGGCAATCAGGGTGACGAAGAGCAGCCCGATCTCGATGGTGTAGACGACGCCGTAGCCGGTGGCGGGGTCGGCGAGCGTGGGGCCGAGCGCGCCGCGTGACGCGACGAGCGCCACGCCGTCGCGGATCAGCCCGCCGGAGGCCACCGCGATGCCGGCCGCAGATGCCTGCACCGCGCCCCAAATGCCCAGAGCGAGGCCGATCTGCCCGCTGCCGGCCATGCCCATTGCAGCGGTGAGTGTGCAGTGGGCGAACAGCCCGGCGCCGAGGCCGATCAGGAAAACACCAGTGCCGAACAGCAAAGTCGATTGCATGGGTGCAGCAAACAGCAGTGCGGAAAAGGCGAACAAGCCGGCAACCGCGCCGGTGCTGGCGAGGCGGTAGGCGTCCATGCCGCGGCCGAGCAGCTTGGCGGCGATGCCGAACCCGATCAGCCCGCCGACGGCCAGCAACGCGGTGAACGCGGTGGTCACGCCCACTGGCAGGTGCAGCACCTGGCCGCCATACGGCTCGAGCAGGATGTCCTGCATGCTGAAAGCCATGGTGCCGAAACCGAGGGCGACCAGGCGGCGGCGCGCGGTGCCATGGCGGTCGAACTCGGCCCAGGCGGCGGCGAAGCTGGGGCGGGCGCGGTCGTGCGCGGTCTCGGCCGGGCGGCGCGGTTCCTGTTTCCACAGGGCGACCGCGTTCAGCACGATGGTGGCGAGCGAGGCGCCCTGGATCACCTGGATCAGCCGGATCTCGGAGAAATGCGCCAGCACCACGCCGAACAGCAGCGCGCTGAAGATCATGCCCAGCAGCAGCATCATGCAAAGCAATGCGACGACTTTGGGGTGCTTGTCCGGCGGCGAGAGGTCGGTGGCCAGCGCGAGACCGACGGTCTGCGTAGTGTGCAAGCCCGCGCCGACCAACAGAAACGCGAGTGCGGCGGCGGCCTGGCCGATGAAGACGGGACCGTTGCTGTCGCCGGAAAGGATGATCAGCGCGAACGGCATGATCGCCAGGCCGCCAAACTGCAGCATTGTGCCGAACCACAGGTAAGGCACGCGCTTCCAGCCAAGCACCGAGCGGTGGTTGTCCGATCGGAAGCCGACGATGGCGCGGAACGGTGCGAAGACCAGCGGCAGCGACACCATGACCGCAACCAGCCAGGCCGGCACGCCAAGTTCGACGATCATCACGCGGTTGAGCGTTCCGATCAGCAACACCGCGGCCATGCCGACGGTGACCTGGAACAGCGACAGGCGCAGCAGACGTCCGAGCGGCAGGGAGTCGGTTGCGGCATCGGCAAACGGCAGGAAGCCGGGGCCGATGCTGCTCCACTTGGACGCGAGCTTGGCGTTCAGCCGCTGCACGCGCGCGGGGATCGGGGCGGCGAGGCTCACCGACGGACGAGCTCCAGCGCGTGCGACGTGTAGAACGCCGCGTTGACACGGTGGTCGCGCGCGACGTGCCAGCCGGACAGCGCGGGTTCCGCGCCGATGCGGCGTTGCAGGGCGCGAACGGAGACGGGTTCGACGGCGGGCGAGCGGTCGCCGCGCGGGAACATGCGGCCCACGGCAAGCATCGTCGTCAGCATCGGGGTTGCCGGCGTGAAGGTGAACAGCACGGAATTGCTGGCGCGGGCTGCGAGGTGGCCCACCACGCGCACCATGTCGGGCGCGCGGTAGTGGATCAGCGAGTCCATGCCGACGACGTGGTCGAAACTGCCGAGTGCAGGGTCCATCATGTCACCAACGGCAAAGTCGATGCGGCCGGCGCCGAGATCGCGCGGCGCGCGCTCGCGCGCCAGGCTGATCAGCGTGGCGGACAGGTCGATCGCGGTGACTGTGGCGCCGCGGCGTGCGGCTTCCACGGCGAGCGCACCGGTACCGCAACCTGCGTCGAGCACACGCGCTCCACGCAAATCGTCCGGCAGCCAGGAGAGCAGCGTGGCGCGCATGCGGTCGCGGCCGGCACGCACTTTTGCACGGATGCCGCTAACCGGCGCATCCGACGTGAGCCGGGCCCAGGCATCGGCGGCCGTGCGGTCGAAATAGGTTTCCAGCTCGGCGCGGCGGGAGACGTAGGTGCTCATCACTCGTAGCCCAGCAGGTCGAATATCTCGCGGTCCTTCAGCGGCGTGCCTTCCAGCGGCTTGGTGCCGGCCCAGAGCTGTGCGGCGAGCCGCAAATATTCCAGCTTGACGGCTTCGAGTTCCGGCGAGCTCTCCATCTCGAACAGCGTGGACTTCTTCAGGCGCGACCGGCGGATCACGTCGAGGTCGGGAAAATGCGCCAGCGTGGAGAGGCCGGTGGCGGCGTTGTAGCGGTCCACCTGGTCGGTAGCGGCAGAACGGTTGCAGATGACGCCGCCGAGGCGGACGTTGTAGTTGCGCGCCTTGGCGGCGATGGCGGCGACGATGCGGTTCATCGCGAAGATGCTGTCGAAGTCGTTGGCGGCCACAATCAGCGCGCGGTCCGCATGTTGCAAAGGAGCTGCGAAGCCTCCGCAGACGACGTCGCCCAGCACGTCGAAGATCACCACGTCTGTCTCCTCGAGCAGGTGGTGCTCCTTCAGCAGCTTCACCGTCTGGCCGACGACGTAGCCGCCGCAACCGGTGCCGGCCGGCGGGCCGCCGGCTTCGACGCACATGACACCGTTGTAGCCCTGCAAGACGAAGTCCTCGACACGGAGTTCTTCGGAGTGGAAGTTCACCGTCTCCAGCACGTCGATCACGGTGGGCTGCAGATGCTTGGTCAGCGTGAAGGTGGAATCGTGCTTCGGGTCGCAGCCGATTTGCAGCACGCGCTTGCCGAGCTTGCTGAACGCCACGGAAAGGTTCGACGACGTGGTGCTCTTGCCGATGCCGCCCTTGCCGTAGACGGCGAACACTTTGGCCGTGCCGATCTTCAGGTTCGGGTCAAGCTGCACCTGCACGCTGCCCTCGCCGTCTCCGCGCTTGGGAAGCAGATTGTTCTTCGGGCGCGCCAGGGTCTCGCTCATGCTGCCATCTCCACACCCATATCCGGACCGACACCTTCGAGCCGGTCTTCAAGTTCCTCGCCGGCGCGACGCAGCGCGTCCAGCGTGTCAGCGTCCGGCGACCAATAGTTGCGGTCGCTCGCCTCGATCAGCCGGTTGGCGATCTTCAGCGAGGCGGTCGGGTTCAGGGCAGCCAACCGGTCTCGCATATCATCGTCCAGCACGTACGTTTCCGCAAGCTTCTGATACACCCAGGGAGAAACCTCACCGGTCGTTGCCGACCAGCCGAGCGTGTTGGTCACGCAGGCGTCGATCTCGCGCACCCCTTCGTAGCCGTGCTTGAGCAGCCCCTCGTACCATTTTGGGTTGAGCGCGCGGGTACGCGTCTCCAGAGTCACCTGCTCGGACAGCGTGCGCACGGCGCCGTCGCCGCGAGTCTGGTCGCCGATGTAGACGGTGGCGGTGGTGCCGCCGCGGGCGCGCCGCACCGCGCGGGTGATGCCGCCGAGCGTGTCGAAATAGTGGTCGACGGTGGTGACGCCGAGGTCGATCGAGTCGAGGTTCTGGTAGGTGATGTCGACGTGTTCCAGGATCTGCCCGAGCAGTGCGGTCTGCTTCTGCGGCCGCCCGTCGGCGCCGTAGGCGAACCCCTTGCGGTTGACGTAGGCGTCGGCGAGCTCGTCCTCGTCGTTCCACACGCCGCTACCGACCATGGTGTTGACGTTGGCGCCGTAAGCACCGTCAGCGTTGCCGAACACGCGCAAAGCCGCCTGGGTCATCTCTCCGCCGTGGCTGGCGATAAAGGCGAGCGCGTGACGGCGGATGTGATTCTGCTCGAGCGGCTCGTCGGCGCTGGCCGCCAGCAACGCGGCTTCGGCCAGCAGCTTGGTCTGCAGCGGCAGCAGGTCACGGAAAATGCCCGACAGCGTCAGCACAACATCAACGCGCGGGCGGCCGAGCTCGCAGAGCGGTGTCAGTTGGGCGCCGCACAGCCGGCCGTAGCTGTCGAAGCGCGGTGCGGCACCCATCAGCCACAACGCCTGCGCGATCGGGCCGCCTTCGGTTTTCAGGTTGTCGGTGCCCCACAGCACCATCGCTACAGTTTCCGGAAACCCGTTGCCGTCGGCGGCGTGGCGCGCGAGCAGGCGTGCGGCCTGGCGTGCACCGTCCTGCATGGCGAACAGGCTTGGCAGGCGGAAAGGGTCGAAACCGTGAAGGTTGCGTCCTGTCGGCAGGATCTCCGTCGTGCGCATCAGGTCGCCACCCGGCGCCGGTTTTACGTAGCGGCCATCTAGAGCGCGGATGATCGCCGGCAGCTCGTGGTCGGTGGCCAGCAACGCGTCGATGCGCGCGCGCTCGGCGGGTTCGGTAATGTTGGCGGCGTCCAGCATCTCCGCGCGCGCTACCGCGTGCGGCGGCGCGCCGATCACGTGCAGGCCGTCGGGGATGAGCGTGTACTCCAGTTCCAGCAGCGTCGTCGCGAGGCGATCGATATGCGCGGCTGCCGCGCCGCGACGCGCATCGTCGCTACCCGCTTCCCCGTGAGCCGGTTCTTCGTTGGCGGTTTCGTCACCCCATGCCGGCTCGGTCTGCGCCAGATCCACCGTTGCAGCCTGCGCCTGGATCAATTCGGCCAGCATGCAGCGCTGCTCGGCATCGGCGTCCGGCTCCATCGCGCGCCAGCGGTCCAGTGAAGCTTTCAGATCCGCCAGGCCGCGATACAGCCCGGCTTTCGTCACCGCCGGGGTGAGATAGCTGATCAGGGTAGCCGACGCGCGACGCTTGGCTATCAACCCTTCAGACGGGTTGTTCGACGCGTAGAGATTGAAGTTTGGCAAATCGGAAATCAGCCGGTCCGGCCAGCAATCGGCCGAAAGTCCGGTTTGCTTGCCCGGCATGAACTCAAGCGCGCCGTGCGTGCCGAAATGCAGCACCGCGTCGGCCTGGAAGTCGTCGCGTATCCAGCGGTAAAACGCGGCGAAAGCGTGGGTGGGCGCGAAGCTGCCTTCGAATAACAGACGCATCGGGTCACCCTCGTAGCCGAAGCCAGGCTGCAGGCCGACGAAGAAATTGCCGAAATGCCTGCCCAGCACGAAAATGTTGCGGCCGTTGGAGAGCTGCCTGCCGGGTGCCGCACCCCACTGGCCCTCGATCTGGCCCAGCCATTTCTGCGCGCCCACGTGGCGGTCCACGCTGATCAGCTCGGCGACGTTAGCTTCGGTGCCGTGCTGTGCGGCGTTGCCGGTCAGGAGCATCGTGCGCAGCGCGTCCACGCTGTCCGGCACGTCGAGCGTGTAGCCGGCATCACGCAGCGCGCCCATCGTGTTGAACAGCGATTCGAACACCGCGAGGTAGGCGGCCGTGCCAATCGCACCGGCATTGGGCGGGAAGTTAAACAGCACGACCGCGATGCGCCGCTCCGCCCTCGCCTTGCGCCGCAACGCGACGAGCGCGGCCACACGTGCCGCCAGTGTGGTCGCGCGTTCGGTATGGCTGATCATGTCTCGGGTGCAGCGCGCACCGTCGCAACCCGGGCAAGGGTTGGCGGTCTGCGCACGTCCGCAGCGGCCGCCGAAGGTCATCGGCATGATGCCGCCGTCGAGCTCGGGGATCGCCACCATGATGGTGGCCTCCACCGGCAGCAGGCCGCGCGCGTCCCGTTCCCAGGAGTCGACAGTCTGGAACTCAACCGGATGCGCGGTGACGTACGGCACGTCGAGCGCTGCCAGCTGGCTCTCGGCGGCCTCGCGATCGTTATAGGCAGGACCGCCAACAAGCGAGAATCCGGTGAGTGAGACGACCACGTCCACCACAGGTGCGCCGTCGCAGGTGAAATACGCCTCGATCGCCGGGCGCTGGTCCAGGCCGCTGGCAAACGCCGGGATCACCCGCAGGCCGCGCTTTTCCAACGCGTCGATCACGCCGTCGTAATGCGCGGCGTTGCCCGCCAGCAGGTAGGAGCGCAGCAGCAGCACGCCGACGGTGCCTTTCGCGCCCCACGCCGGCAGCTCGTCCAGTCGCGTCACGATACGCCCGGCAGCACGCGGGTGATACAGCCCAACATCGGGGTACTCGACGGGCGCCTCGGTCTTCTTCAGACCGAACAGCGACGTCTTCTCTGCCGGCACGTAACGCTCGACCAGCATGCGCACCAAGTTTGTCAGGTTTTCTTCCGATCCCGCCAGCCAGTACTGCAGGGCCAGGAAGTAGGCACGGACGTCCTGCGCGGTGCCGGGGATGAAGCGCATCAGCTTCGGCAGGCGTTTCAGCATGCGCATCTGCGCCTGGCCACTCGACGCCTCGGCGGCACTCCTTCCAGCCGCCGGCTTGCCGCGCAGCTTCTTCAACATCGCCAGCGCACCGGTCGCTTCCTGACTCATGTCGAACTTGCCGACCCGCGTCAGCTTGGTGATCTCGCCGGCCGACATGCAACACAGCATGGCGTCGCAGGAGTGACGGCGTGCCAGCAACGCGGGCTGCACCGCACGCACGTGGTCCTCGAGGAACAACATGGCGGCCACAACAACGTCGGCTCGCGCGATGTCCGCGTGGCAGGCAGCAAGCGCCGCTTCGTCCGAACCCCACTCGTCTGCTGCGTGCACGCTCACGCACAGGTTGGGCACTTCCTGCCGCAGCTTGTGTTCGGCGCGCGACATGGCAGCCGACAAGTGGCTGTCCATCGTCACGAACACGACGCGCAACGGCGCGGCCTCCGTCTCACGCAGTGGCACAGTTCCTGTGACATTTGGCGGCGCGGTTTCCGCGACATGCAAAGCCGTCGCGCCGGTCAGCGCCGCACTTACCTTCTCAACGTGCATAGTGCGCCTTTGCGTCGTAGAGCGTGTCCAGCGTGATCACCGGCAACCCGCGTTCGATCGCAAACCGTTCGGTGTTGCGGCGCACCTTGCCGCGGACGAAGAACGGGATCTTGCCGAGTTCCTTTTCAGCCGTCGCTTCCCAATGCGTGGCCTCTGCAGACGGCGCGGTCACCGGCTCCGGGTTAGCTGCGCGCAGCAGTTCGGCTGGCAGCTTGGCTGCCGAACCGGCGCCCAGATGCGACGGCGCAGCGTCGGCGGAGAACTCGAAGTCTTCACGGAACATCGTGATCAGATGCTCCTCCAGTCCCATCATCAGCGGGTGCACCCAGCTGTCGAAGATCACGTTTGCACCTTCGAAGCCCATCTGCGGCGAGTAGCGGGCCGGAAAGTCCTGCACGTGCACTGGCGCCGAGATTACCGCGCAACCAATGCCCAGCCGCTTGGCGATGTGGCGCTCCATCTGCGTGCCCAGCACCAGCTCAGGCCGCAACTCGGCAACGCGCGCTTCAACCTCGAGGTAATCGTCGGTGATCAGCGCGTCCACGCCATGAAGTTTCGCAGCCTCGCGCACTTCGCGGGCGAACTCGCGGCTGTACGTGCCCAGGCCCACTACCGCGAACCCCATCTCCTCGCTCGCCACCCGCGCGGCCGCCACTACGTGGCTGGCGTCGCCGAAGATGAACACACGCTTGTTGGTGAGGTAAGTCGAGTCGACCGAGCGCGAATACCACGGCAAGTTCGACGACTCGGCCGCCAACACCGCAGAGGCGTCGATGCCGGCGAGTGCGGCCACTTCGGCGATGAAGTCGCGCGTGGCACCGATGCCGATCGGCACGGTCTTCGTCGCCTTTTGGCCGAACGTACGCTGCAACCACGCCGCCGCCTGCCCGGCGATTTCCGGATACAGCACCACGTTGAAATCCGCGTCGCCCAGAAGCGCGAGGTCGGCCGGCGACGCTCCCTCCGGCGCGGTCACGTTCACGTCCACGCCGAGCCGGCCAAGCAGCTTGGTGATCTCACGCACATCGTCGCGGTGGCGGAAACCCAGAGCGCAGGGCCCAAGAATGTTGCAGCGGGGACGCTCGCCGCGTGCACGCACCACGCCCGGCGCCGGCGCGTGCGGACCTGCGCAGGCGCGCACCAATTGGTAGAATGTCTCCGCCGCGCCCCAGTTTTCCTTCTTTTGGTAGGCGGGCAGCTCCACCGCAACCACCGGTACCGGCAGGTCCAGCGCACGTGCGAGGCCGCCGGGATCGTCCTGGATCAGCTCTGCGGTGCAGGACGCACCCACCAGCAACGCCTGCGGGGCGAAACGCTCGTACGCCTCGCGCGCGGCGTTCTTGAACAGCTCGGCAGTGTCGCCGCCCAGGTCGCGCGCCTGGAACGTCGTGTAGGTCACCGGCGGGCGCTTGCGGCGCCGCTCAATCATGGTGAACAGCAGATCCGCGTAGGTATCGCCCTGCGGCGCGTGCAGCACGTAGTGCACGCCGGTCATCGCGGTGACGATACGCATGGCACCTACGTGCGGCGGGCCCTCATACGTCCACAAAGTCAACTGCATCGGCTCAGACCGCCAGCTTCATGCGGCGCACCAGCGGCCGTGCGAACAGCTCGGCCAGGTCGTGCGCCTGGTTGTAGCCCTGGATCGGCGTGAACAGCAGCTCGATCGACCACTTCGTCGAGATGCCTTCGTTTTCCAACGGATTCGCCAATCCCAGACCGCAAACCACCAGGTCCGGGCGCGCGTCGCGGCAGCGGTCCAGTTGGCGCTCCACGTCCTGGCCCTCGCTCAGCGCGGTGCCCGGCGGCAGCAGCGCCAGCTCGGCGCCGAGATGGGCGCGGTGCAGGTATGGCGTGCCGACTTCGACGAGCTCCATGCCCAGTTCGCGTGCGACGAATCGCGCCAGCGGTATCTCAAGCTGGCTGTCCGGGAAGAAGAAAATCCGCTTGCCGGCGAGTTCGCCGCGGAACTTGTCCAGCGCTCGCATTGCCCGTTCGCGTGACGGCCCGATCGCGGCCTCGAAACGCGAAGCCGACACGCCGAACTCGGTCGCCGCCGCCTGCAGCCACGCGGTGGTGCCTTCAGCGCCGAGCGGGAACGGCGCAGCCAGGCGCACGGCACCGCGGGCTTCCAACGCGCGCGCGGTGTCGGCGAGAAAAGGTTGTGCGAGCAACAGGCGCGTGTTCGGCCCGACAGCAGGTAGGTCCACAGAACGCCGCGGCGGCATGAAGCCTATCTCGGTGATGCCCATCGCGTCGAACAGGCGGCGCAATTGGTCTTCCACCACCTCTGCCAACGCGCCCACTACCAGCAGCGACGGCGCAGCCGCAGCTGGCGTCTTCGGCATGATTGGCACGAGTGCGGCCAGGCACGCGTCTTCGCCCTGGGTGAACGTCGTCTCGATGCCGCTGCCGGAATAGTTCAGCACGCGAACCTGCGGCATGTGCGTCTGCGACAGGCGTTCAGCCGCGCGCGAGAGGTCCAGCTTGATCACCTCGGACGGGCAGGAGCCCACCAGGAACAGCAGCTTTATCTCCGGCCGGCGCGCCAGCAACTGGCCCACCACGCGGTCCAGTTCGTCGTTGGCGTCGGCGAGGCCAGCCAGGTCGCGCTCGTCGATGATCGCGGTTGCAAAGCGCGGCTCTGCGAAGATCATGACGCCGGCTGCGGACTGGATGAGGTGCGCGCAGGTGCGGCTGCCCACCACCAGGAAGAACGCGTCCTGTATCTTGCGGTGCAGCCAGATGATGCCGGTCAGGCCGCAGAACACCTCGCGTTGACCGCGCTCGCGCAATACCGGTGCCTCGGTGCAGCCGCCGGTGACGGCCACGTCCCCCAAACCCAGGGCGGCCGACATCAGGCGCGCATCCCCTGCGCCGCGCGGTGCCAGGGGTCGCGGTCGGCCAGCCGCGCCGCGCGCAGCTTCAGCACGAACTGTACGGCGTTCACCAGGTAGGTGGCATAGGCGGCGAGCGCCAGCAGCATCAGGCCGTGACTGTCAAGCGCGCCTGACAGCAGCGCCGCGAGGTAGGCGGTGTGCAGCCCAATCACCACCATGCTGACCGCGTCCTCCCAGAAGAACGCAGGCGCGAACAGGTATTGTCCGAAGATCGCGTTCTCCCAAACCGCGCCGGTCACCATGATGGTGTAGAGCACCAGCGTCTTGACCACGACCGAGGCGGTGGCCGCCTGCCCGCCCGTGCCGGTCACCAGGTAGTTCAAGACCAGCGCCAGGCTGACGGCGAACACCAGGAACTGCACCGGCGCCAGCACGCCCTGCACAACGGTCCAGGGCGAGGCGTCGCGGCGGCGCTTCTCCTCCGGCGTGTAGAGTGGCCGCGCAGCGCCACGGTGCTGCCCGAAACCCGAACGCAACGCGCCAGACCGGGACATGCCGGGCTGCGACGCAGCGACACGGGGAAAGCCGGCCTGCGAGAACCCGGGCTGGAACGCATGGACGTGCCGGCCTGTGGTTGCACCGAACGGGCAGGTGTCGAAGGCGGTGATCAGCCGGCCTACCGTGGACTGGACGAACATTGTCTGACGTCTCCATGGCGCCTGACACCCGCACGCCGGGTCCCGCGCCTCTGACACCGACGCTAAGACGCGGCCCGAAGAACTGTCAAGCAAACCTTACGTAAATCTAGCTTGACACTTTCCACCAAAAGCCGGCTTCAATAGGCGGCAGGACGGCGCGCCCGGTTGAGCACGGTGAGATCCCATTGAGACAGCATTCCGCCACAGACACACGCTGGACCGAGAGCGAGGCGATGCGCCTGGTCCGAGCCGGCCAGCGTCCCGCGCGGGCAGCCCACGAGTCTCCTGCCCAAGTCCGCGCCAAGGTGCTCGCCCGCACCGTGGAAGACGAGGTGATCCCCCGCCTGCTGCAGGCCCGCCGCCCGCTCTCCCTGGCGCCTGTCCTGACTGTTGCGGCCGCGCCTGACCCCGGGCAGGTCCAATCCCTCGTCCAGCTCGCCGCCTACGGCAGTCAGTCCGGCACCAACGCCTTTGTCGCCAGCCTGCACGATGCCGGCACGCCCATCGAGTCGCTCTATTTGGGCCTGATCACGCCCGCCGCCCGTCGCCTGGGCGTGATGTGGGAAGAGGACGACTGCAGCTTCTCCGACGTGACCCTTGGCGTGCTGCGCCTGGGCAACGTCATGCGCCTGCTTGACACCGCGTTCGCCGGCGACACCACGAGACAAGACGCGGCTCCCAGCGCGCTGCTGGCGCAGATGCCGGGTGAACAGCACGGGCTCGGCCTGGCGATGGTCTCGCAGTTTTTTCGTCGCGCCGGCTGGCGGGTGCGCCAGGAACACATGCCCACCAGCGCGGCGCTGGAAGCCATCGTCGCGGCCGGTTGGTACGGCCTGGTCGGCATCTCGCTCGCTTGCGACACACATCTGGACGCGCTGCCCGGGCTGATCCGCACGCTGCGCCGCGCCTCGCGCAACAGCGCGGTGGGCGTGCTGGTTGGCGGGCCGCCGTTCGTGATGAACCCGCAACTGGCAGCCATGGTGGGGGCGGATGGCACCGCGACGGATGGACGGCAGGCGGTGCGGTGCGCGCAGGAATTGGTGTCCGTGCAGGAGCGGGCGACATGGTAGAAGAAAGCAAGCAGTTCTTTTTTGAAAAAAAGAACCAAAAAACTTTTGCTTCCGTTGGGTTTGCCGGGTTGAGGCGTGTCGTTTCAAGTTCCCGCGACAGCGCTCGCAAGAGCTTTTTGCTTCTTTTTTCCGAAAAAGAAAGCCTTGCTTTCTTCCAAGGCGCAGCAAGCGTCCAAACACACACGCGGCGCGGATAGGCGAGGAAACGGGCATGCAGTGGAGGATCTCTGCCCTCGTGAAAACCTTTGACACACCAGGTGCGTCGCTCGGCGACCTCGATGCACATTCGGTGGCAACCCTCATCGCCACCGCCTCCGACATCGCGCTCATCGTGGACAGCGAAGGCACGATCCGCGACATCGCCTTCCAGAGCGAGGAACTTTCCAACGACCTCGACACCAGCGCCACCTGGGTAGGTACGCCGCTGCTCGGCACGGTGGTCGCTGACAGCCGTCCAAAAGTGACGCACCTGCTGGCCGATGCGGCGCTGCACAACGCGCGGCCGAAATGGCGCCACATCAACCACGCAACCTCGGACGGGCGCTCGGTGCCGGTGCTGTACTGCGCCGTGCAGGTGGGGCAGAACGGCCGCATGGTTGCCTTCGGGCGCGACCTGCGCGCGATGTCGGCCCTGCAGCAGCGCCTGATGATGGCGCAGGAATCCATCGAGCGAGATTATTCGCGCATGCGCGAGGTGGAGACGCGCTACCGGCTGCTGTTCCAAATGTCGTCCGAAGCGGTGGTGATCCTCGACACCGTGCGTCACCGAGTCGTCGAAGCCAACCCGGCCGCACGCGCGCTGTTCGGCGCGAAGCCAGACCAGGCCTCCGGTCAGGCGCTGGGCGAGATCTTCGCCACCGACACGCTGGAAAGCGTGCAGGCGCACCTGGCCGCCATCCGCGCCGACGGCCGCGCCGAAGAGTTCCCCGCGCGCCTGGCCCGTGGCAACACCGGCGTCATGGTCGCCGCCTCGCTGTTCCGCCAGGAGAACTCCACGCTGTTCCTGGTGCGCATCTCGGCCGTGACCGAAGGTGCAAGCGTGCCGGACGTCAAGCGCAAGCTGCTCAAGCTGGTCGAAAGCGCGCCGGACGGGTTCGTGGTCACCGACAACGCCGGCAACATCCTCACCGCCAACGCCGCCTTCCTCGAACTTGCAGGCCTGGCCAACGAGGATCTCGCCCGCGGCGAGTCGCTGGACCGCTGGATCGGCACCTCCGGCGTGGAGCTCGACGTGCTGATCACCAATCTACGCCAGCGCGGATCGGTGCGCTTCTTCACCACCACCGTGCACACCGACGACGGCGCCGCCGCCCAGGTGGAGATCTCGGCGGTCGCCATCGGCAACGGCGGGGCGCCCTCCTTCGGCTTCGCCATCCGCAACATCGGCCCGCGCCTGCAGGTGGAAAGCCGTGCGGCGCGCGCCCTGCCCCGCTCCATCGAGCAGCTGACCGAGCTGATCGGCCGCGTCTCGCTTAAGGAGCTGGTCCGCGAATCGACAGACGTCATCGAGAAACTCTGCATCGAGGCGGCGCTCGAGCTGACCGGCGACAACCGCGCCTCGGCCGCCGAGATGCTCGGCCTGTCGCGCCAGAGCCTCTACGTGAAGCTGCGCCGCTACGGGCTCGGCGACCTCGCAACCAACGAGCAGAACTGACATGTCCGGCGCCACTCTCACCCGCTCCCCAGCAGCGCGCGCCGCCCGCGCACCTGCCGCACCCCGCCGGGGCCTCGCCGCCTGCCTGGAGCTCCTCAAGCCGATCACCTGGTTCGCGCCGATGTGGGCGTTCGGCTGCGGCGTGGTCTCCGCCGGCCGCCCGGCACACGGGCGCTGGCTGCTGGTGGCCGCCGGCGTGGCGCTGTGCGGCCCGCTGGTCACCGGCACCAGCCAGGCGGTGAACGACTGGTACGACCGCCACGTGGACGCCATCAACGAGCCCGGCCGTGCCATCCCGTCCGGCCGCGTGCCCGGCCATGGCGGGCTCACGCTGGCTGGCCTGTGGACCGTGCTCTCGCTCGCGGTGGCCGCTTCACTCGGCACCTGGGCGTTCGGCGCCACCGTGCTGGGCCTCGCACTCGCCTGGGCTTACAGCGCCCCGCCGCTGCGGCTGAAGCTGAACGGCTGGCTGGGCAACGCCGCCTGCGGCGCCTGCTACGAGGGGCTGCCCTGGTTCACCGCCGCGGCGATCATGGGCGGCGGACTGCCGCGCGGCGGCATCCTGGCGGCAGCCGCGCTCTACAGCGTCGGCGCGCACGGCATCATGACGCTGAACGACTTCAAGTCGGTGGACGGCGACAGGCAGATGGGCGTGCGCTCGCTGCCGGTGATGCTGGGCGTGGGCGCGGCCGCTCGGCTCGCCTGCGTGGTGATGGCGGCACCCCAGGCCGCGATGGTCGTCCTGCTGGCCGCCTGGGGATACCCGGTTCACGCCGGCGTGGTCGCAGCGTTGCTAGCGGCCCAGTTCGCCCTGATGGGCAAGTTCCTGCGCGAGCCGCGGGAGCGCGCGCCTTGGTACAACGCCACCGGCACAAGCCTCTACGTGCTCGGCATGCTGGTCACCGCTTTCGCGCTGCGGGCCGGCGCATGAGCCCGCTTAGCTGGTTCGCCATCGTCCGCCTCGGCCTGGTGCAGGCCGCGCTCGGCGCAGTGGTGGTGCTGACCACGGTGACGCTGAACCGGGTGATGGTGGTGGAGCTCTCGCTGCCGGCCATCCTGCCCGGCGCACTGGTGGCCCTGCACTACGGCGTGCAGGTGCTGCGGCCGCGGCTGGGCTTCGGCTCGGACGTGGGCCAGCGCCGCACGCCGTGGGTCATCGGCGGCATGGCCGCCTTGGCCTTGGGTGGAGCGGCCGCTGCGTTCGCCACCGCGCTGATGGCGACCGACCGCCTGTCAGGCATCGCCCTGGCAATCCCCGCCTTCACGCTGGTCGGCCTGGGCGTAGGCTCTGCCGGCACCTCGCTGCTGGTGCTGATGGCAAAGCAGGTTGCCCCCGCCCGGCGCCCGGCGGCGGCGACCATCCTGTGGGTGCTGATGATCATGGGCATCGCGGTGACCGCCACGCTAGTGGGCAAGCTGCTGCACCCGTTCTCGCTGGGCACGCTGGTCCGCGTGGCCTGCGAGGTCGCTGCCGGCGCGTTCCTGCTGGCCACCGCCGCGGTATGGGGCATCGAGCAGGCTGGCTCGCCGGCATCGGCACGCGTGGCGGCCAAGCCGGGCACGCCCGGTGCGTCGGCATTGGTGCCGTCCGAGGCGGCGCCCGGCTTCGTCAGCGTATCCTGGCCCGCCTCGGCACAGTCCGACGCTGCCCGTCCGGCGGCACCCCTGACGGCCCAGCTTGCGCACAGCTCGGCTTCGTATCGCCCTGTCTCGGCAGAGCCGTGCTTGCCCGAGCTGACGGCATCCGGCGCCGCCGCTGACAAGCCGAGCTTCGCCGACGCGATGCGCGAGGTCTGGGCCGAACCGCAGGCGCGCCGCTTCGCCATCTTCGTGTTCGTCTCCATGCTGGCCTACAGCGCGCAGGAGCTGATCCTCGAGCCGTTCGCCGGCGCGGTGATGCGGCTCACCCCCGGCCAGACCGCGGGGCTCACCGGCCTGCAGCACGGCGGTGTGATGGCCGGCATGCTGCTGGTCGCCCTCGGCGGCAGCCTGGCCGGCGCCGGCCGGCGTGCCCCAACTGTTCGCACTCAGGCGATGCGTGCCTGGACGATGGGCGGTTGCCTCGCCTCCGCCGTGGCACTGGCCGGGCTTGCTTGCGCAGGGCTGGCCGGACCCGCCTGGCCGCTGCAGGCAAACGTGTTCGCGCTGGGCGTGGCCAACGGCACCTTCGCCGTCTCCGCCATCGGCGCAATGATGGGCCTGGCCGGCCAGGGCCGCGGCTCGCGCGAAGGCGTGCGCATGGGGTTGTGGGGTGCCGCACAGGCGCTCGCCTTTGGCGCCGGCGGCCTGCTGGGCACCGGCGCCAGCGACGCAGCGCGCGCCGCCTTCGGCGCACCCGCACCTGCCTACACCGCCGTGTTCGCCTGCGAGGCCGCGCTGTTCCTCTCCGCCGCCTGGCTCGCCGCCGGCGTGTTCCAGCGCACCACTCCAACAACCACCGCAGTCCCTGGCCATGCCGGCCTGGGCACTGCCGCAGCATGAACGGGAGCCCACCCATGGCCGAGACGACCTACGACGCAGTGGTGGTTGGCGGCGGTCCTGCCGGTGCCACCGCCGCCGCCGACCTGGCCCGCGCCGGCCGCCGCGTGGTGCTGCTGGACCGCGCCGGCCGCATTAAACCCTGCGGGGGCGCCATCCCGCCCCGCCTGGTGCGCGACTTCGACATCCCCGACAGCCAGATCGTCGCGCGCATCAAGTCCGCCCGCATGGTCTCGCCGAAGGACGCCCAGGTGGACATGCCGATCGACGGCGGCTTCGTCGGCATGGTCGACCGCGAGCATTTCGACGAGTTCCTGCGCGAGCGCGCGCAGTATCTGGGGGCCGAACGCCGCACCGGCTTCTTCGACCGCGTCAGCCACGACGAGGACGGCGTGGCCGTGGTCGAATACCACGACAAGGCCGAGGACGGCCCCGCGATCGCCCACCGTATCCGCGCCCGCGTGGTGGTGGGTGCGGACGGTGCGAAGTCCGCCGTCGCCAAGCAGTGCGTGAAAGGTGCCGACCGCGTCCCCTACGTGTTCGCCTACCACGAGATCCTGCGCGCGCCGGCCCACGCAAAGGACGCTCTCGGCCGGCTGTTCGAGCCAGGCCGCTGCGACATCTTCTACCAGGGCAAGCTCTCGCCCGACTTCTACGGTTGGGTGTTCCCGCACGGCGACACCGTCAGCGTCGGCTCCGGCTCGGCGCGTAAGGGCTTCTCCATCCGCGGCTCGGTCACCGCGCTGCGAGCCGCTTCCGGGCTGTCGGACGCCCAGACCATCCGCCGCGAAGGCGCGCCGATCCCGATGAAGCCGATGCGCCGCTGGGACAACGGTCGCGACGTCGTGTTGGCCGGCGACGCCGCCGGCGTGGTGGCGCCCGCCTCCGGCGAGGGCATCTACTACGCCATGGAAGGCGGACGGCTGGCCGCACAGGCGGTGGAAAAACTTTGCGCTACCGGCAACATGCGCGTGCTGCGCGAGCCGCGGCGCCGCTTCATGAAGGCGCACGGCCAGGTGTTCCTGGTGCTCGGCATCATGCAGTGGTTCTGGTATAGCAACGACAAGCGGCGTGAGAGCTTCGTCTCCCTGTGCCGCGACCCGGACATCCAGAAGATGACCTGGGACTCCTACATGAACAAGAAACTGACCCGGAAGAAGCCGGCCGCCCAGGTGAAGATCTTCTTTAAGGATCTTGCCCACTTGTTCGGCATGGCGACACCATGATCGCTTGCCTTGAGACGCACGCTTTCGGACGAGCACAAAAGCAAGAATCTTCTTTTTCGAGAAAAAGAAGCAAAAAGCTTTTGCGAGCGCTGTCGCGGTACTCTCCGGCAGCGGATACCCAAGAGACAAAAGTTTTTTGGTTCTTTTTTTCAAAAAAGAACTGCTTTCTTTCTCTGCTGGAGCCATCGCCGTGCTGCTAGACACCGCCCTCTACGCCGACGATGACGTAACAACGCTGCCGCCCAAGCGCCGCACGAAACGCCACTCCCGCACCCTCCCTCTCCGCGTCGGCACCCGCCGTTCCCCGCTCGCCCTGGTCCAGACGCGCATGTTCCTCGACATGCTGCGCGGCGTCTGCCCCGTGCTACGCGGCATGGACGTGTTCGAGGAGCACGCGATCCAGACCACCGGCGACGCGGTGCTTGACCGCAGGCTCGCCGACATCGGCGGCAAGGGCCTGTTCGCGAAAGAGATCGACGAGGCGCAGATCAGCGGCCGCATCGACTTCGCCGTGCACAGCCTCAAGGATCTCGAAACCCGCCTGCCGGACGGCATCGTGCTGGCCTGCACGCTGAAACGCGAGGACGCGCGCGACACGCTGATCTTCGGCCACCCGGTCGAGCCCGGTGCGGACCCCTACGCGGCCCTGGCGAAGGGCGCGCTGGTCGGCACGTCCTCGGTCCGCCGGCAGGCACAGCTGCTGCACGCGCGGCCGGACCTGCGCATCACCACCATCCGCGGCAACGTGCAGTCGCGCCTGGCCAAGGTGCGCGCCGGCGACTGCGACGCCAGCCTGCTGGCACTCGCCGGCCTGAAGCGCCTCGGCATGGAACACGAGGCCTCCGTCATCCTCGACCCCGAGGTGATGGTGCCGTCGGCCGCGCAGGGCATCGTCGGCGTCACCGTGCACGAGGACGACGTGGAGCTGCTGGAAATGCTCAGCGCCATCGAGGACCCGCAGGCCCGCGCGGTGGCCACCGCCGAGCGCGCGCTGCTCGCCGTGCTGGACGGTAGCTGCCACACGCCGATCGGCGGCCACGCGCGCCTGCTGCCGAACGGACGGCTGCACCTGACCGGGCTGGTGGCGCGGGCGGATGGGAGCTTTCTGCTGAAGCGCTCGCTGGAGGGGCTGCCGAAAGATGCGGAGAAGCTGGGGCAGGAGTTGGGGTGGTCGTTGAAGCTGGACACGCCGGCGGATGTATTTGCGTGAAGCAAGGCAAGCGGTTCTTTTTTGAAAAAAAGAACCAAAAAACTTCGGTCCCGCCGCACTTGCAGCAATCGGGACGTCCTTGAACAAACACGCGCGCTGAAAATGCGAGGGAAAGAACAAGTTTTTTGCTTTTTTTCTCAAGAAAGAAGGCCTTGCATTCTTCTGCAACAGTCATTCCCTAGGCCTGCTGCGGTAGCTCGTGGACTCCCGAGGCAGACTCAAGACGTGCTTTCTCAATAATCAGCAGCAAAAACCTTGTCCTTGCTGGCGCGAAAGCTCCTACAGCGCGCGACAGCGGAGACAAAAATTTTTTGGTTCTTTTTTTCAAAAAAGAACCGCTTGCCTCGCTACTTTAGGTCACCGAGATAGCTGGTTTTGAAGCCGCTTGCTCGAGGCGACTTCGCGGGCAACGTGCCACCGTTACCTAAAACAGCCCTGTCCATTTCGATACGTTTCCGGTATGTCTGCGTCATGCGACACATCCTGGCTAGCCTGGTTCTCCTCTCCGCTACTGCGGCCGAAGCGCAAACCCGGCCGGTGAACATCGGCGTCAACATCGGCAGCGTCAACGACTACGCCGTGCAGTCCTTCTTCGTGGACGCCATGAAGCAGTCTCGCCACTGGGGCACGCCCGGCACACCCTGGGACGAGGCCGCCGTCGTGGACGCCCAAGGCGGGCCCACGCAGGATGCTGGCGTGTTTGTCCTGTGCTGCGTGGCCGATTCTGCGGGACACAGCCTGATCGCCGGCACCTACCAGTTGTCGTTTCACGGCATGGCCAGCGTGGCGTTCAGCGTCGGCGGCAGCGGGTCGGTCACCGGCATGGCCTACAACGCCACAACCAACATCAGCACTGCGCAGGTGAACCTGACGGATAACGGCGCCGGCACCTCGCTGATCCTGTCGTTCACCGGCACGCAGCGGGATGCCGCGGCGCTGGTTGGCAGCGGGGTCGCCAACGTGACGCTGACGCGGCCACAGGCGGCGCCGAACGGCCAGACTTGGTGGGAGCGCCCGGGCCAGGTGTTCACCACGCCCTACCTGAACCTGCTGCGGCGGTTCAGCACCTTCCGCTTCATGGACTTCACCGCGACCAACGGTGTCACGCTCACTAAATGGAGCCAGCGCACCACGCCGCAGATGGCCAGCCAGCAGAACCAGCAGGGTGCCGCCTGGGAATACGCGATCCTGCTTGCAAACACGCTGCACCGCGACATGTGGGTGAACATCCCCGACCAGGCGGACGACGACTACGTGACGCAGCTCGCCACGCTGATACACACGACGCTGAACCCGTCGCTGCACGTGTACGTCGAGTACAGCAACGAGGTCTGGAATTATGCGTTCGGCCAGGCCGGCCGCAACCAAGCCGCCGCCGAGGCCATCGTCGCGGCCAACCCGAACTCGCCGCTCGCCATCGGCTGCGCGGATTACGATAGCTGCCGCTACGAATGGGGCGAACGGCTAGTCGGCCTTCACGCAGTGCAGGACGGCCAGATATTCCGCACCGCCTTCGGCGCCAACGCGCAGGCGGTGCGACCGGTCTACGCGACTCAGCTTGGGCAAACCTACTTCGTCAGCCTGGTGTTTTCGATGATCCAGGCGAGCATGCCGAGCCCGGTCTCCGCCTACCTCTATGCCATCGCGCAGGCGCCGTACTGGACGGGCGACAACGCGCTCGACAACCTCTCGCAGAAGCAGGAGCTGGCCAATGCGAGCGCCAACCTCGCCACCCTCGCCGGGCCGGAGCACGACTTTGCCGTGTGGGCCACCAACTACGGCATCCACAGCCTGACCTACGAGGGCGGCCCCGGCCTGTCCGGCACGCCGAGCCTGCCCGCCAAGATCGGCGCGAACCGCACTGCCGCGATGGGCGCACAGGTCAGGACCGCGTTGCGCAGCGCGATCGGCCACGGCGTGGCACTCTACATGTATTACGACGACGCAGGCGAGTACGGCCAATACGGCATGTGGGGCTTGACCGAGAACGTCTTCGACACGGTCACCCCGAAACTCGAGGCAATCGCCGCCGTCCGCCGCGACGTCAGCGAGATGCTCGCGGTAGGCACCAGCCTGCCCGCAACCATCCCGGCCAACCCGCCGGACACCTGCACCGGCGGCGAATACACCGAACCCGGCTACCTCTACCTCGGCGCCGGCGCCACGTGCGGCTTCCTGGTTAACGTGCCCGCGTCGGGAAACTATGCCGTCACACTCAGCGTCGGCACCTACGGCACAGCGACGCAGGCAAGCCTGCTGATCGACCGGGCGAGCGCAGCCTCGGTCACGATACCTGCAACGAGCGGCAACCTCACAGCCTGGACATCAACTGCGCCCGTTACGCTGTCGCTGACGGCAGGGCTGCACGTGTTGTCGGTAAGCGCGTCGGGCAAGGCTTTCGGCTTGCAGAACTTCAGCGCGGCACAGCGTTAGGCAAGGCAAGCGGTTCTTTTTTGAAAAAAAGAACCAAAAAACTTTTGTTCCCTTGAGTGCACGCTGAGGGAGACTCCGCGACAGCAAGACCAAAAGTCTTTTGCTTCTTTTCTTCAGAAAAGAAGGCCTTGCTTCTCTTCAGCGTTCGAGGCGACCGCCCCTGGGCATCAATGCCTCATACCCCAGGAGCGTCGCCACACTCGGGACATTCAGCGCGCCTTCAGGCATCGCTGCGGCTGCCACTGAAACGGCAAGTTTGAACGACACGCACGGACGGAGACAAAACTTTCTTGGTTCTTTCAGAAGGAACCGCTTGTCTTGCCTAACGCCGCATCCCGTCCACGAACACGTCCACCAGCCGCAGCACGCTCTCCTGCCACCCAGGCTTGTCGTGCACGTAGCACAGCCCAACCACCGTCCGCAGCACGTCCTGCGCGCCGATGTCGTCGCGGATTGCCCCGTTCTGTGCCGCGCGCCGCAGCAGCGTCTCCGCCGCCCGGCCCAGCCGCTCCACGGAGCTGGCCGTAAGGTCCGGGTTTGCGTGCACCGCCACTGCCAAGGCGGCCGACATCCCCTTCTTCGTCGCCATGAACGCTACGTTGGCGCGCATCCACAGGCGCAGCGCCTCCAGTGGAGCCTCAGTCTCAAGCCGCGTAGCCAGCACGACCAGCTGGTCCACCTCGTGGCGATACACCGCCTCGAACAACGCCTGGCGGGTCGGGAAATGGCGGTAGAGCGTCCCGGTGCCCACGCCAGCCGCCCGCGCCACTGCTTCGAGGCTGCCGGACTGCCCCGCCGCAGCGAACACCGTGCGGGCGGCGTCGAGCACGCGCTCGCGGTTGCGCAAGCTGTCGGCGCGAGTCTTGCGGGCAGGCCGCTCTGGGCCAACGTCAGTCATGCTCGCCTCGGGTCCGCTCCTCTTGCTAAACGGAGGCTCCCTCCGTAATACTCCCCTACCACAGCTCTGACCGGAGTACCGCATGAGCCTGTCACTTAACTTCACCATCAACGGCACGCAGCGCGCCATCGAGCTGGACGACCCGCGCGTCACCCTGCTGGACTTGTTGCGCGAGCGGCTGGACCTCACCGGCGCGAAAAAAGGCTGCGACCGCGGCCAGTGCGGCGCCTGCACCATCTTGGTGGATGGACGGCGCATCAACTCCTGCCTGGCCTTGGCGGTGAGCCACGACGGCGCCGACATCCTCACGATCGAGGGCGTGGCGCATGGCGACCAGCTGCACCCCGTGCAGGCCGCCTTCATCGCGCATGACGGCCTGCAATGCGGCTTCTGCACCCCCGGCCAGATCATGAGCGCCATCGGCCTGATCCGCGAGGCGCAAGCCGGTAACGACCCCGAGCGGGTGCGCGAGGCGATGAGCGGCAATCTCTGCCGCTGCGGCGCCTACGTGGGCATCACCGAGGCGGTGCTGGAAGCCCAGCAGACCATGACCGTGCCAGCCGAGAGGCAGGCGGCATGAACCGCTTCGACTACGCCCGCCCGTCCACCATCGCCGAGGCGGTGGCGGCCGGCGCCCTGCCCGGTGCGGCTTACCTCGCCGCCGGCACCAACCTGCTGGACCTGATGAAGGGCGGCGTCGCGCGCCCGGCCAGGCTGGTGGATATCGGCCGCCTGCCCGGCCTCGACCGCATCTCCTGGCTGGACGACGGCGGCGTGCGCATCGGCGCCCTCGTCCGCAACGCCGACCTGGCCTACGACGCGGCGTTCGCCCGCGCTTTCCCCTCGGTCGCCGAAGCGCTGCTGTCCGGCGCCTCCGCCCAGTTGCGCAACGCGGCCACCGCCGCCGGCAACCTGCTGCAGCGCACCCGGTGCCTGTATTTCTACGACACTGCCGCCGCCTGCAACAAACGCGCGCCCGGCGCCGGCTGCGACGCACGTGGCGGCGAGAACCGCCTCGGCGCCATTTTCGGCTGGAGCGAGCACTGCGCCGCCACCCACCCGTCCGATTTCTGCGTGCCCCTGGCCGCACTCGACGCCATCGTCGAGATCGCCGGCCCCGCCGGCCCCCGCGAGGTGGCGCTGGAGTCCTTCCACCTGCTGCCGGGCGAGACGCCGGAGCGCGAGACCGTGCTCGAACCGGGCGAGCTGATCACCGGTCTGCGCCTGCCCGCGGCCGCCGCAAAGTTTGCCGGCAACACCCGCTACCTGAAGGTGCGCGAACGTACCTCCTACGCCTTTGCCGTGGTGTCCGCCGCCACCGCCCTGCGTTTGGAGGGCGGTGTCATCGCCGAAGCCCGCATCGCCCTGGGCGGCGTGGCGCTGAAACCCTGGCGCGCCCGGGCGGCAGAGGCGGCGCTGGCCGGCGCTCACCCTGACCCGGCGGCCTACCGCAAGGCCGCCGACGCCGCGCTGGAGGGTGCCGCTCCGTCCGGCGACAACGCCTTCAAGATCGAGCTGGCCCGCCGCATCGTCGTCCGCGCGCTGACGCTGGCCGCCGCCGGCACGCCCGCGCGCATGCCCGCTCTGCCCGCCTCACCCTTCACTGCCGGAGCCACCGCCCATGGATGAGTTGACCCTCACACAGGCCCCCGCCCACATCCGCATGGGCTCGAGCATCGGCCAGCCGCTGACCCGCCGCGAGGGCGTGCTGAAGACCACCGGCGCCGCCCGCTTCGCCGCCGACAACCACCCGGCCGGCATGGCCTACGCGGTCATCGCGGTCAGCTCCATCTCGCGCGGCCGCGTCACCGCGCTCGATCTCGACGCCGCCCGCGCCCACCCCGGCGTGGTCGAGGTGATGACGCCCGCCAACGCGCCGCATCTTGCGATGGACCCGGACGCCAAGACCAACCCGTTTATGTTCCGCCTCGACCTGCTGCAGAACGACACGGTGCGCTACGCGAACCAGCCAATCGCCGTGGTTGTCGCCGACACGCTGGAGGCCGCCACCGAGGGCGCTGCCCTGCTCGCCGCTAAATACACCGAGGAGCCGATCCGCACTGGCCTGGATACGGCCGATGCGTTCACCCCGCCGGCGGTGGGTGCCGGCAACCCGGCCGCCGAAAGCCACGGTGACGTCGAAGCCGGCCTCGCCTCCGGGACCGTGCACATGGAGGCGGTCTACGAGACGCCGGCGCAGTATCACAACCCGATGGAGCCGCACGCCATCGTCGCCGCCTGGGATGGCGACACGCTGCAGATTGACACGCCCAGTCAGGGCATGGGCATGGCGAAGATGCGCATCGCCGGCCTGTTCGGCATCTCTCCGGAGGGCATCCACATCCGCAGCCCGTACCTCGGCGGCGGTTTCGGCTGCAAGGGCCTGCTATCCGGCCCGCAGGTGCTCGGCATCATGGCCGCCCGCCTGGTCGGCCGCCCGGTCAAGCTGGTGCTGCGGCGCGAGCAGATGTACGGCCCCGTCGGCCACCGCGCGCCCACGCGCCAGACGCTGCGTATGGGTGCAAACGACCACGGCCAGCTCACCGGGCTCAGCCACCACGCCCGCACCGCCACCAGCACCTTCGACGACTTCATCGAGCCGGCCGCCAACACCTCGCACTCGCTTTACGCCAGCCCGGCGATCAGCACCTCGCACGAGGCGGTGCGCATCGACACCGGCACGCCCCTGTTCATGCGTGCGCCGGGCGAGGCGCCGGGCAGCGCGGCGCTGGAAAGTGCGATCGACGAGATGGCGCTGGCCTGCGGCGTGGACCCGCTGGCGTTCCGGTTGATGAACTACGCCGAGGTGGACCCGATGAACGGCCGTCCGTTCTCGTCGAAGGCGCTGCGCGAGTGCTACGCCCAGGGCGCCGCCCGCTTCGGCTGGGAAGGCCGCCCGCAGGCGCCGCGGCAGATGCGCGACGAAGCCGGCATGCTGGTCGGCTGGGGCATGGGCACGGCGGTGTTCCCGGCACTGATGTTCGAGGGCCATGCCCGCGCCCTGCTGCGCCAGGACGGCACCGGGGTGGTGGAGACCGGCTCGCACGACATGGGCCAGGGTGCCTGGACCGCGTTCGCGCAGATCGCCGCTGACTCGCTCGGGCTCGACCTCGACCGCATCGAGTTCCGCGCAGGCTCCTCCGACCTGCCGGATGCCGGCATCGCCGGCGGCTCCGCGCACACCGCAACAGTCGGCATCGCCATCCACGGCGCCGGTGCGGACGTGATCGGCAAGCTCGCGGCCCTGGCCACCTCGGACGAGCGCTCGCCGCTGTACGGGGCGGGCAACGCCGGGGTGATCGCGCAAGGGGGCCGGCTGCGCCGGCGCGACGACGAGACGCGCAGCGAGAGCTACGCCGAGATCCTGACCCGCGCCGGACGCGACCAGCTCGAAGGTCAGGGCACCGGCGCGCCCGACCAGGCCACGCAGTCCGCCTACACCTCGCAGGCACACGGCGCGGTGTTTGCCGAGGTGAAGGTGGACCCCGATTTCGGCCAGGTTCGCGTCACCCGCCTGGTGGGCGCATTCGCCGCCGGCACGGTGATCAATCCGCGCATGGTGCGCAGCCAGTACTACGGCGGCATGATCTGGGGCGTGTCGTTCGCGCTGCACGAGCACGCGCTGATCGACAAGCGCACCGGCCGGCCGATGAACCCGAACCTGGGCGAATACCACGTGCCGGTGAACGCCGACGTGCCGAGCATCGAAGCTATCATCGTCGAGGAACGCGACGAACACGTGAACGCGCTGGGCATCAAGGGCGTGGGCGAGATCGGGATTACCGGAACGGCGGGCGCGATCGCCAACGCGGTCTGGCATGCGACGGGCGTAAGGGTGCGGGAGTTTCCGATTACGCTGGATAGGTTGATGTAAGGAAGCAAGCAGTTCTTTTTTGAAAAAAAGAACCAAAAAACTTTTGTTTCCTTGGCGCGCGCTGTCGGTGAGTCCGCGATAGCAGTGACAAAAGTTTTTTGCTTCTTTTTTTCAAAAAAGAAGCGCTTGCTTACTTACTTTTCGCTCGCCTGATGCGCCGCCAGCGCCGCCATGTCCACGATGGTGCTGACCGACGCGTCCATCGGCACCAGCTGCACCGCGCGTGACATCCCCAGCAGCAGCGGGCCGATCGAGCTTCCCCCACCTAACCGCGGTGCCAAGCGGCTGACGATGTGTGCCGAGTGCAGCCCCGGCATCACCAGCACGTTGGCGTTGCCGGTCAGCCGGCAGAACGGGTAGCGCGCGCGTATGGAAGGTTCCAGCGCCACGTCCGGCGACATGTCGCCGTCGTACTCGAAATCCACGCCGCGCCGGTCGAGGATCGCCACCGCCTCGCGTATGCCGTGCACGGTCGCGTGCATAGGCTGGCCGAAGGTGGAGTGCGACAGCAAAGCCACCCGCGGCTCGGCACCGAGGCGGCGCGCGTGGGCGGCCGCACCGACGGCGATCTCGGCGAGCTGCACGGGCGACGGGCGTTCGTGCAGCAGCGTGTCGGCGATGAACAGAGTCTCGCGCGCGCCCAGCATCATCGTCAGCCCGAACGCCGTACTGCCGGGTTTCGGGTCGATGGCCATGTTGATCGCGTCCAGGCACACTGAGCGCGCGCGCGTCAGCCCGGTGAGCATGGCGTCGGCGTCGCCGGCGGCGAGCATGGCGGCAGCGAACACGTTGCGGTCCTGGTTGACCATGCGCTGCACGTCGCGGTGCAAATAGCCGCTGCGCTGCAGGCGGGCGTAGAGCAGGTCCGTGTAGCGCACGTTGTGCGACGAGATGCGCGCGTTGTGGATTTCTATTCCGTCGGGCAGGCGCAGGCCGAGCCTGTGCAGCGCCGTCTCTACGCGGTCCTCGCGGCCGATCAGCACCGCGCTGCCGAAGCCGCGCCTGGTGAAGTCGATCGCCGCGCGCACGACCTTCTCGTCCTCGCCTTCAGCGAACACCACGCGTTTGGGGCTGACGCGCACGCTCTCCATGATCATGTCGAGCGCGTTGGCGGTGGGGTCGAGCCGGCCCGACAAGTCGCGCACGTAGCGGCGCAGGTCGGCCATCGGCTTGCGTGCCACGCCGCTGTCCATCGCGGCGCCCGCCACCGCCGGCGGGACGTGAAAGATCAGCCTGGGATCAAAGGCGTTTGGAATGATGTATTCGGGGCCGAAGCGAAGCTGACGCGACGAGGCGGCGTGCACCTCGTCGGGCACGTCCTCGCGCGCGAGTGCTGCAAGCGCGTGGGCGGCGGCAATCTTCATCGCGTCGTTGATGGTGCTGGCGCGCACGTCCAGCGCTCCGCGGAAGATGTAGGGAAAACCAAGCACGTTGTTGACCTGGTTGGGATAGTCGCTGCGGCCGGTGGCGATGATCGCGTCCGGACACGCCGCGCGCGCCTCTTCCGGCGTGATCTCGGGGTTCGGGTTGGCCATGGCGAAGATCACCGGATGCGCGCCCATCGAGCGCACCATGTCCTGGGTGATCGCACCCTGCACTGACAGGCCGAACACCGCGTGCGCGCCCTCCAGCGCCTCGGCGAGCGTGCGCGCGCTGGTATCGGACGCGTGGGCGGACTTCCACTGATTGAGGTCGCGGCGGCCGCGGTGCACCACGCCCTTGGTGTCGCACAGGATGATGTGCTCGCTGCGCGCGCCCATCGCCTTGAGGAGCTCGACGCAGGCGATGGCGGCCGCCCCGGCGCCGTTGACGACGAGGCGGGTGTCGGCCAGGTCGCGGTCTGTGAGGTGGCAGGCGTTGATCAGGCCGGCCGCGGCCACGATTGCGGTGCCGTGCTGGTCGTCGTGGAAGACGGGAATGTCCATCAGCTCGCGCAGCCGCTGCTCGATGATGAAGCATTCCGGCGCACGGATGTCCTCGAGGTTGATGCCGCCGAAACCCGGGCCCAGGTAGCGCACGCAGTTGACGAACGCGTCGGTGTCCTCGGTGTCCAGCTCGAGGTCGATGCCGTCGATGTCGGCGAAGCGCTTGAACAGCGCGACCTTGCCCTCCATCACCGGCTTGCTGGCCAACGCGCCCAAATTGCCCAGGCCGAGCACCGCGGTGCCGTTGGAGATGACGGCCACCATGTTGCCGCGCGTGGTGTAGTCGTAGGCGAGCGATGGGTCGGCGGCGATGCGCAGGCAGGGCTCGGCCACGCCAGGGGAGTAGGCCAGGGACAGGTCGCGGGCGGTAGCGAGCTTCTTGGTGATGCGGGTTTCCAGCTTGCCGGGCCGGCCGGAGGCATGCAGCGCTAGCGCCTCCTCGGCGGTGATGCGCGCTGAAGCGGCTTCGCTGTCTGGCATGGTTCCGCAGACTCCCATTCGCGACGTTGTCTTAGTTGTCCTGCCTGGTGGCGCAAAGGGGCGGGAAGATGGGCGAGAGAAAAGCAAGCAGCTGTGCCGGGGTGAGGCGTGTCGTTCAGCCGTCCGCGACAGCCGCGACAGCCGCGACAGCCGCGACAGCCGCGACAGAAGCTTTTTGCTTCTTTTTCTCGAAAAAGAAGCGCTTGCTTTCTTTGTCGGCAAACGTTGGTCGCTGCGGTGGTCTGCACTATCATCCGTCGATGCTGAGCCTGTCCCAGATCGACGCCGCGGTCAGCGCCTACTGTGACGCCGAGGCCAGCAACCGCACGGCGCTCCTGACCATCTTGCCCTTCAAGCGCCGCTAGGCCGGGTCGTGGCCGCAACCAAGCCGGACGGTGCCTCGCCCGCCATGGCGCAGTGGTTCGCGCTGAAGGCGGAACACCCGGACGCCCTGCTGTTCTTTCGAATGGGCGACTTCTTCGAGATGTTTTTCGACGACGCGCAGGCCGCCGCCGCCGCACTCGACATCGCGCTCACCCACCGCGGCGAGCACGCCGGCACGCCGATCCCGATGTGCGGTGTGCCGGTCAGCACGTCGGACATCTACCTCGCCCGCCTGATCCGCCGCGGCTTCCGCGTCGCCATTGCCGAGCAGATGGAGGCGGCCAGCGCGCGCACCGGCAAAGGTCCGCTCAAGCGCGACATCGTCCGCCTGATCACGCCCGGCACGTTGACCGAGGACTCGCTGCTGGACGCGACCCGCCCCAACCTGCTGCTCGCTCTGGCCACCGCCGGTCCGGCCGCCGCCGCCACGTTGGGAGCGGCCTGGCTGGACGTCTCCACCGGCCTGTTCGAGACCGCCGAGCTTAGCCCCGCCGGCCTGCCCGCCCTGCTGGGCCGACTGGACCCGGCCGAGATCCTCGCCGGCGACGAGGTGCCGCTCGCCGACTGGTCTGCCCGCCGGGCGCCGGCGCTCGCCTCCACCCCGCCCGGCGCCGCCCGCAAACGGCTCGCAGAAGCGTTCGCCGCCGCCAGCCTGGACGCGTTCGGCACCTTCACCGACGCCGAGGCCAGCGCCGCCGCCCTCGCACTCGACTACGTGCGACTGACCCAGGCGGGCCGCATGCCGCGCCTGTCCCGCCCGGTGCCGGTGGGCCAGGCGGCCGAAATGGCGATGGACGCCGCCACCCGCGCCAGCCTGGAGCTGCTGCGCGCGCGTGACGGCACCACCGCGCTCACCCTGATCGCCAGCGTTACCCGAACCCTCAGCGCGCCCGGCGCCCGGCTGCTCGCCGCCTGGGTCGCCGCCCCGCTGCTCGACCCGGCCGCCATCGCCGCCCGCCAGGACGGTTGGACCTGGCTGATCGCCGAGCCCGGCCTGCTGGCCGAGCTGCGGCAGGCGGTCCGCGGCGCCCCGGACATGGCCCGCGCGCTGGGCCGCATCAGCCTGGGCCGCGGCGCCCCGCGCGACTTGGCCGCCATCCGCGCCGGCCTGCACGCCGCTGCGGCCTGCGCCGCACTGCTGAACGGCCCGTGCCCGCCGATCCTGGCCGGCATTCGCACCGCGCTGCTGGCCACCCAGGCAGCCGCCGCCCCGACCGAAAACGAGGCCACCTACGAGAATGCGCTCTTTGCCCTCGAAGCGGCGCGCCGAGCAGCACACGCGTCAGCTTCCACGAACGCGACCGCACCCGCGCTGGCCTCCGGAGCTGCAAACGGCATCGCGCCGCGTGTCGCGTCCGAGACGGCACACCAAACGCCCGCACCGGCGTCAACGCACGGCGCCGCGCCCACGCCTGCCCCCGGCACTGCAGGCGGAACCCCGCCGCATGCCGCTCCCGGCGCCACGCGCGGATCTGCCACTCAGTCCGCCACACCCGGTCTGGCCGCCCTGCTCGCCCGCGCGCTGGCCGACCCGGTGCCGGCACGGCTGGACGACGGCGGCGTGATTGCCCACAGCTACGACGGCGAGCTAGATGCCGAACGCGCGCTGCGGGACGACAGCCGCCGCGTCGTCTCCTCGCTGCAGCTGGACTACGCACAGCGCTTCGGCGTCGCCAGCCTGAAGATCCGCCACCACGCCCAGCTCGGCTACGTCATCGAGGCGCCGTCCGCCGCGGTGGAGGCGTTGCGCGCGCACCCCGAGCTGACCCTGCGCCAGGGCATGGCGAACGGCGCCCGCTTCACCCTGGCCGCGCTCTCCGACCTGGACCGCCGCATTACCGAGGCCGCCGGCCGCGCCGAGGCGCGCGAGCGGACGGTGTTCGCCACCCTGGTGGCCGCCGCACTCGCGCAGGCCGACGCCATCGCAGCCGCCGCCGCGGCACTCGCCACGCTGGACGCGCTGCAATCCTGCGCCCGCCTCGCCGAGGGCGGCGACTGGTGCCGCCCGGACGTCACCGACACCGACGCGTTCTGCATCACCGCCGGCCGCCACCCGGTTGTCCAGGGTGCGATCGCCGGCACCGCCGCCTTCGTGCCCAACGACTGCGACCTCTCGCCCGACCGCCGCGTGCTGCTGCTGACCGGGCCCAACATGGCTGGCAAGTCCACCTACCTGCGGCAGAACGCGCTGATCGCCATCCTCGCCCAGTCCGGCCTGCCGGCACCGGCCGCATCGGCCCGCATCGGCGTGGTGGACCGCCTGTTCAGCCGCGTCGGTGCAGCCGACGAGCTGGCCCGCGGCCGCTCCACCTTCATGGTGGAGATGATCGAGACCGCCGCCATCCTGCACCAGGCCGGCCCGCGCAGCCTGGTCATCGTCGACGAGATCGGCCGCGGCACCGCCACGCTGGACGGCCTGGCGATCGCCTGGGCGGTGCTCGAGGCGCTGCACAGCCAGGTGCGCTGCCGCACCGTCTTCGCCACCCACTTCCACGAGCTGGCGCGGCTGACCGAGACCCTGCCGCGCCTGCGCCCGCACATGATGCGGGTGCGCGAGTGGCGCGGCGACGTGGTCTTTCTCCACGAGGTCGCCGAGGGTGCCGCCGGCCGCAGCTGGGGCGTGCACGTCGCCCGCCTCGCCGGCGTGCCAGCCGCCGTGGTACGCCGCGCCGGCACGCTGCTGGCCGCGCTCGAACGCGGCCGCGCGCCGGTCATCGCCGACCTGCCGCTGTTCGCCAGCGTGGCCGAGGAAGCCCTGGCGGACCCGGTGCGGGCACGGCTGGCCGCGACCGATCCGGACAAGATGAGCGCGCGTGAGGCGCTGGCGCTCCTCTACGAGCTGAAGGCGGCGCTGGACGGCGAGGACGCGCGCGAGGCGTCTGTATAAGGAGGGCGCGCATGATGGGGGGCAGCATGGCGCGGGGTCGGGACACGGCATCGCTGGGGCGCTGGCGTATCGTCGGGGCTGAGGAGTACCCCGCGGACTACGCCGATCTGTGCGGGCCTGCGCACACCCAGTTCGACAGCGATCGAGCACACAGCGTCGGGAGTCGTGCAGATCGGCCTGGATTGCTGGTATGGCGCCACCGGCGCGCATTTCACGTTGCGAGCCAAGACGAGATGACCGAGGTGTCCGGAGACGGCGATGCCGAACTCCAGCCCGACGGCACGCTCGTTTGCGAGGTTCAGTTCCACATGGGCGACGAGATGCTGATCAGGGCCAGACGCTGGTAGGCCACCCTCCACCCAGCTCCACAGGACGCCTCCTACTGTCGACGATGTCGTCCAAGCCAGCTTTCAGCTTCACGGGCCGAACAAGAAGCAGGTGAGTTTTCTTTCGGCAACGTGCAGAAATTTCACCCACGCGGTCGCGAGTAGCTGAAACACCACGCATCCCAACACGCACCTGCAGGACGCGAAAGTGTTTTGGTTCTTTTTCTCAGAAAAGAACCACTTGCCTTTCCTTCAGCACCGAGGCTCTCGCAGGGGTGTCGCGCTCTCAGCCGCCAAGCTAACATCCTCCTTATGCTCACGACCCCGCTGCCCGCCGAACCGGAAGACGTCGCCGCCGTGCTCGCCCAGGCGTTGTCCGACGCGGCCACCGGCGGCCGGCGGCCCACCCGGGAAGCCGCCCTGCTTGCGTTCCGCCGCCACCTTGCCCGCATCCAGCAATCCGTCCGCGACGAGTTCGAGACCTACCGCATGGCCGGCGTAGAGGCTGCCCAGCGCCTCTCGGCACTCACCGACGGCGTGGTGCGCGCGCTGTTCGTCCACGCCGCCGCCGAGGTGGCCGGGCCGTCCGGCCTGGCCGATCAGGTGGCCATCGTGGCGACCGGCGGTTACGGCCGCAGCATGCTGGCACCGTTCAGCGACGTCGACCTGCTATTCCTCGCCCCCGACCAGCCCAACCAGGCTACGCTGCGCACAGTGGAATACATGCTGTATTTCATGTGGGACCTCGGCCTGAAAGTGGGCCACGCCACCCGCAGCATCGCCCAATGCCTGGCCGATTCGCAGGCCGACCTCACCATCCGCACCTCCCTGCTCGACGCGCGCCTGCTCACCGGCGACCCTGCCCTGTTCGACGCCTTCGTCACCGCCTTCGCCCGCGCCGGCGAGCAGGCGGGCCCGGCCGGTTTTGTCGCCGGCAAGCAGGCAGAGCGGCACGCCCGCCACCGCCGCTTCGGCGAGAGCGCTTTCCTGGTCGAGCCTAACATCAAGGAGGGCCGCGGCGGCTTACGCGACCTGCAGACGCAGTATTGGATGGTGCGCGCGGTGTTCGGCACCTACACGCTGGGCGACCTGGTCGGCGGCCGGCTGGACATGCTCGAGCCGCAGGAGCTGCGCCGCCTGCGCCGTGCGCTCGACTTCCTGTGGACCGTGCGCTTCCACATGCACTACGTCAGCGGCCGCTCCGAGGACCGGCTCACCTTCGACCTGCAGCCGGTGGTGGGCGCGCGGATGGGCTACACGCGGCACGGCGTGCAGGACGGGGTGGAGCGCTTCATGCGCCACTACTTCCTCACCGCGCGCGACGTGACCCGCCTGACGCTGGTGCTCGAACCGGTGGTGGTGCGCCAGGCGCTGGGCGAGCCGGCGGTGCAGGTGGAAACCGACCGCGCGCTGCTCGAAGCCGGCTTCGTGCTGGCCGACGGCGAGATCATGCCGGGCCGCCCGGACGACTTCGCCCGCCAGCCGATCCGCATGCTGCGCATGTTGCGCCTGGCCCGCGCGCGGCGCCTGCGCCTGCACCCGCTGGCGGTGCGCGCGCTGATTCGACACGAACGCGGCGCCGTGGCGCTGCGCGGCGACCCGGAAGCCAGCGAGATCTTCCTCGACCTGGTCTGCGGCCAGAGCCCGGACGGACGGCCCGACGGCGCGCACTGGCTGGCGATCCTCAACGAGAGCGGCATTATTGGCCGCATGCTGCCGGACTGGGCCCGCGTAGTGGGCCAGATGCAGTTTGACAGCTACCACATCTTCACCGTCGACGAGCACACGATCGAGGCGGTGCGCATCCTCAACACTCTCGAGCAGGGCAAGCTCGCCGACGTGGCGCCCATCGCCACCGGCCTGGTCGAAGACCTGCAATCGCGCCGCGCGCTCTACATGGCGATGCTGCTGCACGACGTGGCCAAGGGCCGCGGCGGCGACCACTCCATCCTGGGTGCCGACATAGCCACCCAGGTGTGCCCGCAATTCGGGATGTCGGCCGAGGAGACCGAGACGGTATCCTGGCTGGTGCTGCACCATTTGCTGCTGAGCCAGACGGCGTTCAAGCGCGACATCGACGACCCGAAGACCATCCTCGACGTGGCCGAGGCGGTGCAGTCGCCGGAGCGGCTGAAGCTGCTGCTGATCCTGACGGTGGCCGACATGCGCGCCGTCTCGCCGAGGGTGTGGAATGGCTGGAAGGCCACGCTGCTGCGCGAGATCTACAGCCGCGTGGCCGAAGTGCTCGCCGGCGGGCTGTCCACCACCGAGCGCGACGTGCGCGTCAAGCGCGCGCGCGAGGCGGTGGACGAGGTGTTGCTGGCGTCAGGCTGGAACGCGACGGACCGCGCGTTCTTCCTGGGCCTGGGCTACCCCGGCTACTGGCTGTCGTTCGATCCGGACACCCACGTGCGTCACGCCCGCCTGGTGCGAGACGCCGAGGCGCGCGGCGCGCCGCTGACGGTGGTGACCGAACCCAGCCCCGCGCGCGCGGTCACCGAGATCACCGTCTACGCCACTGACCATCCAGGGCTGTTCAGCAAGATCGCCGGCGCGCTGGCGATGGCCGGCGCGTCGATTGTGGATGCGCGCATCCACACCATGACCAACGGCTGCGCGCTGGACACGTTCTGGGTGCAGGACGCCGCCGGCGGCGCGTTCGACCAGCCGCACCGCATCGCCAAGCTGGCAGTACTGGTGGAACAGGCGCTCAGCGGACATTTGCGGCTGGACAACGAGATACCGAAGCTATCGCAGGCGCTGCTGGGACGCCGCATGCGCGCGATCCACGTGCCGCCGCGCGTGGTGGTGGACAACCGCGCATCCAACAGCTTCACCGTGCTGGAGGTCAACGGGCGCGATCGGCCCGGGCTGCTGCACGACGTGACCTCGGCGATCAGCGAACAGGGATTGCAGATCGCCTCGGCACACGTGACCACCTACGGCGTGCGCGCGGTGGACGTGTTCTACGTGAAAGACGTGTTCGGGCTGAAGGTGGAGAACGAACGCAAGCTGGCGGGACTGCGCGAGGCGTTGCTCGCGGCGTTGCGGACGGACGCCGAGCCGGATGGGCCTGCGGCGCCGGAGCCTATGCGGCCGGCTAGACGGGTAGAGGCAGCGTAAGGAAAGAAAGCAAGGCCTTCTTTTCTGAAGAAAAGAAGCAAAAGACTTTTGCGAACGCTGTCGCGAACGTTTGAGACGACACGTCTCGCCACGGTTTGCAGGTGCTGAGCCTCGGCGTGAGAAGCGCTCAGGCACACACGATCGTCGACGCGAGTCGCACGCCGCATAGACCACCGGGCAAAACCCAGCAGCAGCGGCAGCCCCGCAAGCAACGCGAACGTGGAAGGCTCCGGTAGCGACTGATAACTGACCGTTATGATACCGTTTGATGTGTGCGTAGTCGAACGAACGAACGCAAGGGAGTGCTTTTCAGATGCGCTTGCCCTGGGGCGCATCCACACCGTCCAGCCCCGATCAGGCAAAGGCCACGCTTCCAGGTGGCTTCCGACGTCTCCATCGCCTCGCTACGGGCCAGTGCCAGATTTCAGCAGCGACCACCTCATACCTGCGGCCCTGGGGCCTTGCCCCTCGACGTCCGGCAGGGAAGGCAAGGCCTGCTTCTTCAAGAACGCAGTATTTTTGGTTCTGCTCTCGCGGAGGCTTCTGCAGCGCGTATCCCAGGGAACAAAAGTTTTTGGTTCTTTTTTCAAAACAGAACCGCTTGCTTCGCTTGTCACCGGTCAAGATCTGGCACGGTTGAGATCAGACGACTCTCGTCGCGACCGAGCGGGTCCGACGAACGCGGCCCCGCCGAGCGGCTTGCGCAGGTGTCCTACGTCAGATCGAGCTAGGGCGTCCCCCACAAGCGGCCGCCAGCCGGCACGCGAGCACGCAACCGGCGCGCGCCATGCCGTGTTGGGCACCCAACAGGAGCGCCCGAATGACCGACACCCCACGCACCACCGGCGACGACCCCGTCGAAGGCCTCGACCCCGGCGGCACCCACAGCACCAAGCCCGGCAACCCCGACAAGTCCGGCCCCGCCAAGCCCGCGCAAGTGGAAAAAACCGTCACCAGCGGCGACCGCAACGCCGGCCGCCCGGACGAGCTGTCGAGCGAGCCCGGCAGCCATCGCACCCCGGACAGCCCCGAAGAGGTGCGCTGAGCTCCGCTCACACCATCCAGCGCCCACGCCATCCCTGCCGGCGCAGCCAGCCCCACGCCCCCAGCGCCAACCCGATCGCTCCCCAGGTCGCGTTGTAGTTCTCGATCGCCGCCACGCCGAGCACCACTGCGCCCAGCTGCGCCGCAAACCCGCCACCCCAGGCAAACCCGATCAGGCCTAGCGCCAGCGACACCACGCCCCACAAGTAGTAACGCTGCAGCCAGATCAGCCCGGCGCGTGGCACGCAGACCAGCGGAGGTGCTGCCGCCACACAGGCAGCACCCCACTCCCGTGGTTCGATGAAGTAGAACCGGTAAGCGATCAGCGCCGCTGTTGCCGCCAGCACTACCCCTAGGCCCCAGTAGTCGCGCCTGCGCATGCTTAACCCTGAGTCCGTGTAAACATTCTAACTCCCGGCTGGCGGCTGACAAAGCAAGCGGTTCTTTTTTGCAAAAAAGAACTGCTTGCTTCTGCCGTTGAAGCAGACTTGCCCCAAGGGGCGCCAGTCTGTAGCTGCCCGCTTCAAGAACCGCGCAGGACACGCCCCGTCGATGGACGCACCCAGTTTCCAGGACATCATCCTGCGCCTGCACGCCTACTGGGCGGCGCAAGGCTGCGTCATCCTGCAGCCCTACGACGTTGAAATGGGCGCCGGCACTTTCCATCCCGCCACTACCCTACGCGCGCTGGGACCCAAACCATGGCGCGCCGCCTACGTGCAGCCCTGCCGCCGCCCCAGCGACGGCCGTTACGGCGAGAACCCCAATCGCCTTCAGCATTACTACCAGTATCAGGTCATCATGAAGCCCAGCCCTCCCGACGCCCAGGCGCTGGTGCTGGAGAGCTACCGGGCGATCGGCATCGACACCGCGCTGCACGATTTCCGTTTCGTGGAGGACGACTGGGAGAGCCCCACCCTGGGCGCCTGGGGCCTGGGCTGGGAAGTCTGGTGCGACGGCATGGAGGTCACCCAGTTCACCTACTTTCAGCAGGTTGGCGGCATTCCCGTCGTCATCCCGTCGGCGGAGTTCACCTACGGCCTGGAACGCCTGGCCATGTACGTGCAGGGCCGCGAGAGCGTCTACGACCTCGACTTCAACGGCCACGGCGTGACCTATGGCGATGTGTTCCTGCGCAACGAGCGAGAGTACAGCGCCTACGATTTCGAAGCCGCCGATACGGCCATGCTGCAACGGCACTTCGCCGACGCCGAACAGGAATGCGCCGCACTCGTCACACGCGCGCTGCCGTTGCCGGCCTACGACCAGTGCATCAAGGCCAGCCACCTGTTCAACCTGCTGGACGCGCGCGGGGTGATCAGCGTGTCCGAACGGGCGAGCTACATCGGGCGGGTGCGGGCGCTGGCCAAGGCCTGTTGTGAGGGGTGGCTGGCGGGGGAGAAGTAAGGCAAGCGGTTCTTTTTTGAAAAAAAGAACCAAAAAACTCTTGTCTCCTGGAGTACACGCCGAGGGAGACTCCGCGACAGCAGGCCCAAGTGTCTTGCTGCTTTTTTTCAAAAAAGCAGGCCTTGCTTGCTAGGCTTTCGGCGAGGGCTCTTCAGCCGGCAGGTCGTCCGCCTTCACAGCGCCGACCGCACGCAGGCCGTGCTCCAAAAGGCGCCGTATGGCTTTCGGCCGGTTCGGCAGATCCGACGACTCGCGACGCCATGCGTCCAAAGCGGTCAACATCGCCCGGTCGAGGCGAACGTTGACAGCCTCGCTGTCGACGGTGGGTCTGCCTTTTTTCTGCTTTTTAGCGCTTGCTACTGACATGTCGGTTTCATAGCGCCGAAAACGGTGGCCTGCAACCCCCCGGCTCGGCAGAGAAGGCAAGGCCTGCGTTTTTGAGAAAACGCAGCAAAAAACGTTTGCTACGGCTGTCGCGGAATTTCCTGCAGCGTGTATGCCTGGGAACAAGGTTTTTTGGTTTTTTTCAAAAGAGAACCGCTTGCCTTAGCGTTCTGCCGTCCGGCTCAATCGTCCGCAAACCAGTTGCCATGAAACCCCGGCGGTATCCGATGCGGCAGCCGGACGGTCGCGACCGGCGGCGCCTCGAAGGACTGCGCGTCCAGGATCACGAAGTCGGTCGTCTCCTCGTCCGCGTTGATCACTAGGCCGAGCAGCCAGCCGTGGTCCTCCTCATCGCCTGTCGGCACGAACACGAACTCGCCCGGGATGTGGTCGTCGCCAAACTCGTGCACGCGGCTGCTGCCGGTTTGCAGATCGTGCTTGTAGAGCCGCGTGGCGCCGACGAGCTGAGTGTTGCCGTCCCGCGGAACGCTGACGGTGTAGACGTAGCGGTGGCGCTGGCCGGTGCGGCGCTCGTCGATCCTGGGAAATTCCTGCGGCGTGGGGTCGACCACCTGCCTGGCCAGGCTGCGATCGACCGGGTCCACCGTCCAGCGCTCCAGCCGTCCCAGCGCGTCCAGCCCGTTGGCGCCGGAGGCGAACATCGTGTCGTATGCGATCACGTCGAGGACCACCCGTCCCCGTGCGTCGTCGAACGCGTTGGCCACGTGGAACACGAAGCAAGGGTCGATATCGCACCAGATTGTGTCCGTAGCCGCACCGTTACGCGCCAGCAGCCCTATCCGGGCCTGGTGCGCCGGGTTCCATCGGTATGGAAAGAGCTGACCGCCGAGCACCGCCCGCATGGAGAACGTGACGGGCAGGTCGAGCACGACCACGAAGCGCGCGGTGAAGGCGCAGTCGTGGATGCAGGGGCCGTGCTGCACGTCGATGGCGACGTCGCGCACCACCCGGCCGGCTGGCGAGACGACCACATGCCGGACCGCGTCCCAGATGTTACCGTCGTAGGCGACGGCGTGAAGCTCCCCGGTGAGCGGGTCGCGATGCGGGTGCCCGCTATAGGAGCCGCCGAGGGTGCCGCCGAACGGGTCGTAACGCTGCCCCTCGAGGTCGTTTGAGAGCTCGACGGGAAAGCTGCCGGCCTCGACCAGGGCGTAGGGCCGGCCGCCGACTTCGACAACGTTGGTGTTCACCGTGTCGTTGCGGCCCCTTCGCGGCCCGGGTGCCGCCTCCCGCCCGAGGGCAGTGGCCGCCAGTCGCGAGCGTATCCACCGGTTGCGATACCAGAGAACCCGCCCGCCCCGGATTGCAATGCCGTGCACCATGCCGTCGCCGAGGAACCAGTGATGCCCTGCGGGGTCGGGGTTCACCGGGTTGGCACCCATCTTGAGGTAGCGCCCGTTCAGGCCGGGCGGGATGGTGCCGGTCAGTGCCAGATCGTCCAGCGTCGTCTCGGTCGGCATCGGCGCGTGGATGCCGACCATGAACGGGGACGCCATGCGACGCAGCTTCCTGCGGTTCCAGGCGGCGATCAGGTCGACGGCGGCGATCGCGATGCTGCGTACAGGGTTCTGCATGTGTCGCTATCTCCGGCGTGTGCTGAAGATGAGCGTTCGCGCGGGAAGGCAAGCGGTTCTGGTTTGAGAAAAAGAACCAAAAAACTTTTGGCTCGGCTGTCGCGGCGTTTCCGCAGACAGATACTCGAGTGGCATCGGTCTCTTGGCTCTTTTTTAAAAAGCTTACGTCACCCCATGCGATGCAGGACGCAAAGCTTGTTGCCGTCCGGGTCTCGCAAATAGGCAAGATACAGCTTGCCCAGCGAGCCCTCGCGCACTCCAGGCGGGTCTTCGCACGTGGTGGCACCGTGGGCGACCCCGGTCGAGTGCCACGTGTCGGCCTGCTCCGGCGAGTTGGCGGCGAAACCGATCGTTCCTCCGTTCGGCGCGGTGGCCGGCTCGCCGTTGATCGGCTTGGACACCGAGAAAATGCCACTCGGCGTCATGTAAAATAGTCGGTTGCCGTCAACCTTGGCCGGCGGCACGTCGAGCGTGCCCAGCAAAGCGTCGTAGAACGACTTCGCCCTGTCGAGGTCGTTGGTGCCGATCATGATGTGTGAAAACATTCGGTTCCTCTCCGTTCGGCCCGCACGCGGTGCCGGCACGACGTGCGTTGTGCACGTCGGGACTCACCTACCCCAAGGACACGCAGGTTCCTATCGCCAGCCATGCGCAAGCCACAACGTCGAGAGACAAACTGCCGCGGAAGGGCTGCTGCGACTCTTGCCAGGCCTCATGCAGCCAGTTGACCTGACCAAGACATCTACGACCGGCCCAAGCCGGCTTACGCATGACAAGTGTGGGCAATGACAGACACGCAGGCTCAGCCGGTGCAAGGTTTAAGGCTGCGAGCTTAAGGGCCGATGTGCCCGCCCTCGTGTGGACGACACCTGCATCGCAACCGGAGCAAAATCTGGGCAACCAGGTAGTGGGAAGGCGGGTCGGACCTGGCTGGCCGAACGGGCTGGCGCCGCTATCCGCGCAGATCAGCGCCGTCGCGGCCCGGGCGGGTGCCCGGGCGATGCAGACGCGCTGTCAGGTTAAAGAAAGGCAGCCGCAGCGATGGTGCACAACACAAGGCTGATGCCGGAGAGAGCGGTAAGGCCAACCACGGCTTCGAGGCCGGTCGAGAGGGCAGCACTTCCAAGCCCCAGGTTGAAGGTCGGGCGCCGACCCACCAGCGGGGCGGCTCGCGACAGCGTCTCAGGCACCACCTGAATGGACTCGATGTAAGACATGTGAAACTCCGAAGTAAGCAGGCCGGATTGCAACAAAAACGTAATTGACGTCTTGCCAATCCGCGCCCTGGTTATACGCACAACTGGGCATATCGGCTAGCAAAGCAAGCATTTCACGAAATGACCTCATTTTTGCTGAATGAATACATTCCCTGGGTGCGCGCGAAGGAATGTTGTGCGATACAACAAAAAGGAGAAAGAAAGTGTCCATGACGACTTAACAGTGCATTCGGCGCGTCCCAGGCAGGTGAAAACGCAGACTCACCATCAAGTCCGCGCCGCCAAAACTAGCGGGAAATCCGAAACATCCTGTTAACGCAAGCATGAAACGAGTTGCTTCACGGAACCGCGACAGCACGGCCAAAAGTTTTTTGCTTCCGTTTTTCGAAAAACAGGCTTTTTCTCTCCGCATTTCCGAAAAGGCGTACCCTTAATGCAATACCGCCAACTCGGCCGCTCCGGCCTGCAGGTCTCCGTCCTCACGCTCGGCACCATGACCTTCGGCGGCACCGGCCCGTTCCAGCAGGTGGGCAACACCGACGTCAAAGGCGCCGGCCGTCAGCTCGACCTGTGCATCGACGCCGGGGTGAACCTGATCGACACCGCCGACATCTACTCGCGCGGCCTGTCCGAGGAGATCCTGGGCGAGGCGCTGGACCACGGCCACCGCCGCCACAAGCTGCTGGTCGCCAGCAAGGTCCGCTTCCGCATGGGCAAGCGCGCCAACGATGCCGGCCTGTCGCGCCACCACATCGTCGCAGCCGCCGAAGCCAGCCTCAAGCGCCTGCGCACCGGCCACATCGATCTCTACCAGCTGCACGAGTGGGACGGCCTGACGCCGCTCGAGGAGACGCTCGAGGCGATGGACACGCTCGTCCGCCACGGCAAGGTCCGCTACGTCGGCGTGTCGAACTACTCCGCCTGGCACTTGATGAAAGCGCTGGGTGTCGCCCGGGCCGAGCGCTTCATCGCGCCGGTCGCCCAGCAGATCCACTACACGCTGCAGGCGCGCGAGGCCGAGTACGAGCTGGTGCCGGCCACGCTGGACCAGGGCCTCGGCATCCTGGTCTGGAGCCCGCTGGCCGGCGGGCTGCTGTCCGGCAAGTACCGCCGTGGCAAGGACGCGCCGGAGGGCAGCCGCCGCCTCGCCGGCTGGACCGAGCCGCCGGTGCGCGACGAGGCCAGGCTGTACGACATCGTCGACGTGCTGCTGCAGGTGTCCGAGGCGCACCAGGTCTCCGCCGCCCAGGTGGCGCTAGCCTGGCTGCTCGGTCGCCCCGGCGTTACCTCGGCCATCATCGGCGCACGCACCGACGCACAGTTGGAGGATAACCTGAGAAGCGCCGAGCTTACGTTAAGCGAATCCGAGCGTGCCAGCCTGGACAAGGTCAGCGCGCCGCCGCTGCTCTACCCCTACTGGCATCAGGCGCAGACCGCTGCCGACCGGCTTGGGCCGGCTGACCTGTCGCTGCTTGGGCCGCACCTTTCTTGAAGGCGGCAAGGTCTGCTTTTTTGAAAAAAGCAGCAAAAAACTTTTGGTCCGGCTGTCGCGGAGGTTGCTGCAGCGAGGGCCCAAGGAACCAAAATCTTTTGGTTCTCTTTCTCAGAAATGAACCGCTTGCCTGGTCGCTGCTCGGTCAAGGCGGATACTCGTGAAGCCGGCCTCGACGCAACCCGGCCGGTTGCACGATGAACTCTCGTCGAGCAGCCGACCCCGTGTTTGCCGGCGAGCTTGGAAATTGCCTCGAGCATTACATTTTCTGCAACTCGGTGTCGTCGAAAGGTACTCGTATGCGCTGGGCTATATTGCTTCTGGGTTTGCTGGCGGCAGGTTGTGCGGGAACGGTTCAGACGCCGGACAGTCCGCCAGTCGGGTTTAACGGACTCCCGACCGGGGCTGATACCGGCAACGTGCGGGGGTAGAGAATTCCGTAGAGGTTCGGCAAGCCGCCCCGGCGCTAGCCGACGGCCTTTCTCCCGTGCTGGCGCTTACGGCCACAAGTGGCCGCTTCGCTTACGTGCCTGCCGGTCGGCTTCCTAATCACACGCTAATACGGACACGGAACTCTCGCGAGCGCTGCCGCGATAGGTTAAAAGACTCGTTTTCATACTGCACCATTTAGGCAGCAATCATTTTTGCTGCTTTTACCAAAAAAGCAGGCCTTTCTTCCTGCTCCCCTTGCCCGGCTTGACCAGATATGGGTTGTTCCCTCGAAGCAACCCAACCAAGGCACCGCCAATGCGCAGCTTCCCGACAACGCGGACAACGCAACCCAGGCCTCGCGTTGCCGACGACGCGCTCCGCTTCGGCGAGGTCTTCACCGACCACATGTTCCTGATGGACTACAGCGAGGCCGAGGGTTGGCATGGCGGCCGCATCGTGCCCTACGCGCCGTTCACCATGGACCCGGCGAGCTGCGTGCTGCACTACGCGCAGGCAGTGTTCGACGGGCTGAAGGCCTTCCGCAGCGCCGACGGCCAGGTGCGGCTGTTCCGCCCCGACCAGAACGCGGCCCGCCTCAACCGCTCTTGCGAGCAGCTCTGCATTCCCACGCTCGACCCGGCCCTGGTGGTCGACTCCTTCCGCGCGTTGGTGGATTTGGACCGCGACTGGACGCCGTCCAAGCGCGGCACCGCCCTCTACATCCGCCCCGCGGTGATCGCCACCGACGTGTTCCTGGGTGTCCATCCGTCGCACACCTACCGCTACTTCGTCATCGCCACCCCGGTGGGTGCCTACTACAAGGAAGGCCTGAACCCGGTCCGCATCCTGGCCAGCGACCGGCACGTGCGCGCAGTGCCGGGCGGCCTGGGCTCGGCCAAGGCGGCCGCCAACTACGCTGCCAGCCTGTATGCCGGGCGGGAAGCCGCACAGCGCGGCTACGCCCAGGTGCTCTGGCTCGACGGCATACAGCACGAATACCTCGACGAGGTCGGCTCGATGAACATCATGCTGCGCATTGGCGACACGGTGATCACCCCCCCGCTCTCCAGCGGCACGATCCTGGACGGCATCACCCGCAAATCCGTGCTCCAGTTGCTGCGCGACTGGGGCGTGGCAGTCGAGGAGCGGCCGATTTCCATCCGCGAGGTGATGGCGGCGCACGCGCAGGGCACGTTGGCTGAAATGTGGGGCACCGGCACCGCAGTGGTGATCTCGCCAGTGGGCGAGCTGGGTTACCGGGACAGCAGCCTGTTGATCAACGAAGGTAAGATCGGCGAGCTCACCGGGCGGTTATACGAGGCGATCAGCGCGATCCAGTATGGCGCCACCAACGATTCGCATGGGTGGATGGTGGACGTCGAGGAGAGTGCGCTGGTGGCCGCGTAGGCAAGCAAGCAGTCCTTTTTTGAAGAAAGAACAAAAAGTTTTTGCTCTCTAGGGCACCCGTCTGCAGATAGATCAGCGACAGCCGTGACAAAAGTTTTTCGCTTCTTTTTTTCAAAAAAGAAGGCCGTCCTTTCTCGTCTATAAGCTACGCTATAACATCCTACAGGGGGCGCCGGTGAGGTCGTCGGGCGTACTCGTGTTCGTCTGCCTGCTTGCCGCCGCACCCGCCTGCCCGGCGCAGTCTCCCTTGCGCGTCGTGGCAGCCGAGAGCGTCTACGGCGACGTGGCACGACAGGTCGGCGGGGACGACGTTGCCGTTACCAGCATCCTGACCAACCCGGACCAGGACCCGCATCTGTTTGAGGTCAGCCCGTCCGTGGCGCGCGCGGTGGCGGCAGCACGTATCGTCATCAGTAACGGTCTCGACTACGACCCGTGGATGGACCGGCTGCTCGACAGCACCAGGGCGCCCGGCCGACAGTCGATCGTGGTGGGCGAACTCGCCGTACGCAAGCCGGGCGACAACCCGCATGTCTGGTACGACACGGACGTCGTGCTGGCGCTTGCCCGCCGGTTCGCTGAGCTGTGTGCGGAAGCGGACAGGGCGCACGCGGCAGACTACGCCCTGGGGCTGCAGCGTTTCACCGAGGCTGTGCTTCCCGTGCAGGCGCGCATCGCGTCGCTGCGCGTGCGGCTGGCCGGCGTGCAGGTGGTGGCGACCGAGCCGGTGTTCGGCGCCATGACCGCTTCGCTCGGCATGGTCTCGCGCGACCAACGCTTCCAGCGCTCGGTGATGAACGAGACCGAAGCCAGCGCCTCCGACGTGGCTGCCCTGCAGGACGACCTGCGATCGCACCGCGCCAGGCTGCTCATCTACAACCGCCAGGCAACGGACACCGTCGCCGACCGGATGAGGACGATCGCGCTCGAAGCGGGCGTGCCGGTGCTCGGCGTGACCGAGACGGAGCCCCCCGGCGTCTCCTATCAGGCTTGGCTAGGCAGCGAGCTCGACGGCTTGGAGAGGGCACTCGGGTCGCGTTGAGAGAACGCCACGACGTCTCACAGTCTAGAAAACGCCGAACACCTTCGAAGTCTCATCAACCGGGTGAAGCTGGTGGCCCGTCTTACGAACCACGACGCGGATGCAGTCGCACTCATGGACGAGAGTGGAGAGCTCTCGACGGGAGGATCTCCCGAGGCAGTGCCTTGGTGGAGTTTCACCAAGACGGTGCTGGCCATCGCCGCACTCCGCCTGGTGGAGGCCGGCGCTGTGTCGCTGGACGAAAAGCTGGACGGCGAGCCGTTCACCCTGCGGCAGCTTCTGCGGCATGAGGCAGGTCTGCCGGATTACGGGTCGCTGTCGCGCTATCATGACGATGTTGCGGCGGGCGAAGAACCCTGGCCGGTCGCCCGGCTCCTCGCCGGGCTGGACGCAGACCGTCTGCGCTACGAGCCGGGCACATCCTGGGCCTACTCGAACATCGGCTACCTGAAAGTCGCCCAGCTTATCGAGCGGTCATCCGGCCTGAGCCTTGCGAAGTGGCTTGCAAACTCGGTGTTCGAACCCGCCGGCATCGCATCGGCTCGTCTGGCGATATGCCGGGCGGACCTCTCCGGCGTGCGGATGGGGCGCGCAACCAGCTATCATCCGGGTTGGGTATACCACGGCCTCGTCGTGGCCCTGTTGCCGATGCGGCGCTACTGTTGCGAACGCTCCTGACCGGTGAGCTCCTCACGCCGCGCAGTCTTGCAACAATGCTGGAACGGCGGTCGTTGCCGGAGCATCGCAGCGCGGCGCACCCTGATCCCGCCTACGGCCTTGGCCTGATGCTCCGAGCGGACAACCCGTTGGACTTCCCGATCGGGCATAGCGGCGAAGGCCCGGGCAGCGCTATCGCGGTCTACGTTCAGGGCCGACGGGCAGCCGCTGTCTGGACGCAATCGCCGGCTCGCCACGATGCCACCACCGCGGCCTTCCGCCTACTTCGCTGACAGGTCACCGTGTCAGCCCGCGTTGCAAGAAAGGCCATCTTTCCCGAAGACAAGAAGCAGAGGACTTTTGGCCCTGCTGTCGCGGAACCTCCCTCAGCACGCGCCCAAAGGAGCAAGGGTTTTTGGTTCTTGTTCAAAACAGGACTGCTTGCCTTGCCTGTCTCCGTTCGAGATCTGGGCGTTGCTTCGTTAGCCTCACTTCTCCACGAATGCTTTCTCGATCACATACTCGCCCTGCCGCGTGTTCGTTCCCTCCACCCAGTCGCCGTCCTTGAACCACGCGCCGAAATCCGTCAGCAGGCCAGGGCTGCCGCACAGCATTACCCGGTCATGCGCCCGGTCTACCGGCTGCAAACCAAGGTCAGCCGGCAGCTTCCCCGTGAACATCAGGTCGGTCACCCGCCCCTGGTTGCGGAACGCCTCGCGCGTGACGGTCGGGTAGTAGAGCAGCTTCTCCGCGGTGAACTCGCTCAGCAGCTCGTGGGCGCGCAGTTCCTGGTCGATCTCGCGCTCGTAGGCCAGCTCGGAGGCCTGGCGCACGCCGTGCACCAGCACCACGCGCTCGAAATGCTCATAGGTGTCGGGGTCTTTGATCAGGCTCATGAACGGTGCCAACCCAGTGCCAGTGCCCAGCAGATAAAGGTTGCGCCCGGGCAGCAGGCTTTCGGCGAGCAACGTGCCTACCGGCTTGCGGCCGATCAGCACGGTCTCGTCCGGCTTGATGTGCTGCAGGCGGGAGGTCAGCGGCCCGTCGGCCACCTTGATGCTGAGGAACTCCAGCTCCTCCTGCCAGTGCGCGCTGACCATGCTGTAGGCGCGCAGCAGCGGCCGCCCGTCCACCATCAGGCCGATCATCGAGAATTGGCCGCTCTTGAAACGGAAGGCCGGGTCGCGGGTGCAGGTGAAGCTGAACAGAGTGTCCGTCCAGTGGTGGACGGTGAGGACTCGCTCTTCGAAAAAGGCGCTCATGTGTACTGGGCTCGCGACAGAAAACAGAAAGCAAGCGGTTCTTTTTTGAAAAAAAGAACCAAAAAACTTCTGATTTTTGTCGGGTGCTCACCGGCGAGCGCGCGACAGCGGAGACAAAAGTTTTTTGGTTCTTTTTTTTCAAAAAAGAACCGCTTGCTGGCTTGCCAGATGGCCCAGCAACCGCTCCAGCACAACACCCGCCGCCCGCTCCCAGGTGAAACCGGCCGCGCGGGACAGGCATGCAGCCCGCAGCGCCTCGCCCCCGCGCTCGCGCCGCGCCACCATCTCCTGCACGGCGCGGTGCATGTCTGCGGCCGATAGCGGGTCGAAATAGGCGCACACCTCGCCGCCCACCTCGGGGATGCTGGAGCTCCAGGACGCCACGCACGGCGTGCCGGCGGACAGGCTTTCGAGCACGGGCAGTCCGAACCCCTCGAACAGCGAGGGGTAGAGCGTCGCCTCGGCGCCGGCCAGCAGCTTGTACTTGGTGGCGTCGTCGACGAAGCCGGTGAATACGATCCGGCCGGCGTCGCGCGCCGGCTCCAACACCGCGGGCAGCGCGTGCTGCTCCTCCAACCAGCCCATCTTGCCGGCGAAGACGAAGCGGTGCGTCTCCAACAGCGCCGGCGCATGGGCCAGCATGTCGAACACCTGCATCACGTTCTTGCGCGGCTCGCGGGTGCCCAGGATCAGCACGTACGGCTCGGCACCCAGCGGCGCCAGCGCGTCGGCGGCGCGCACCGCGTAGTCCGCCGGCCAGGATACCCCGTTATGCGCCACCACGATCGTGGCGCGGTCCACGCCCAGATACGCTTCCAGGTCGGAGGCGGAGGCTTCGGAGACGGCCACGTTCAAGTCGTTTGAGGCGATGTCCGCCAGCATCGCCTCCATGTGATGCTCCACGTTTCCGCGGATGTGGAAGTAGGGCAGCACCAGGGTGGAGAGGTCGTGAAACACGCTGCACTCGACGTCGAAGACGCGCCGCACCGGCTTGACGGAGGGGAAGATGCCGATGCTGCGCCCGCCAGCCTGCCCTAGAACCGGCAGCCGTCCACCTTTTGCACGGCCGGACCGCACCTCGCGCGCCAGCAACAGCCCGCTGTTGCGCGCCAGCGCCTGGCCCACCACCGCTTGGTCCAGCGTCGAGACGTCGATGAAGAAGTTCAACACCTCCGGCAGTCGTGCCAGCAGGGCCGAAGCGAGACCGGCGGCGACCACCGGGATGCCGGTCCACTGCGCTTCCAGCAGCGGAGAGACGTCGTAGTAGATGCGTCCGTCGCAGGCGGCCAGCGCCTGCCGCGCCGCGTCGAAGGCCGGGTGGGTCACGCGATGGCCGCGGCACGGCGCCGTCGCTTGGACGCAGGCGCTGCGTCCGGTGGCCAGGCAGCCTCGGTGTCCGCCGTCAGGCCGAGCAGCAGCGGCAAGCGGCGCAGCGACGGCAGCACCGCCTGGCAGACCAGCGTGCCGCAACGCGTGTTGGCCTCGACCCACATCGTCTCGTCCGCGGTGAAGCGCGCTGCGGGGGCGAGCCCGTCCGCCTGGTTCGCCGGCGTGGCGAGCAGGATGGTGGCGATGCCGCAACCCGCCAGGCGGCCCAGCGTCCACCAATGCTCGGGGTCGTTGCCGTCCACCCAGGCCACGCGGGAGAGCCGGCGCAGCGCCGCCACGCCGGACAGGCTGCGCACCCGTGCGAGGAACAGCAGCGGCAACAGGGCGCCGTGCGGCTCCGAAGCCGCGGCGACGCGCTTGACCAGGTCGCGGATGATGCCGGTCTGGCCGATATAGTTGAACGGCATCAGCATGATCCTGGGCGTGGGCGCGCGCCGCGTGTGCAGCCGTGCCAGCCGCTCCAGCAGTTCCGGCACGATGCTGCCGGGATGGTCCATGTTCCACGGCAGCAGCACCGCCCCGTGCCCGTCCTCTGGCCAGGCGGGCACCATGCGCTGTCCGCCAGCGGCCCAGGCGGCGGAGCGGAACTGCGCCAGCGACGTCACCTCGAGCCCGGAACCCGCCTCGCTGCCCTTGCTCCGTGCCGGTTCGGCTTCCGGCGGCAGGCCGGCGCCCACCAGGCTGTCCGGCAGCTCGGTCGCCGGCAGCGTGCCGCCACCGATCCGCACCGGACGGATAGCATCGTGGCAGAGCAGGAAGGTGCGGGAGACTGCGGCCGGCAGAACCTGGCCGGAGGCGAACGGGTGGTGGCTGGCGGTCAGCGGCGGCGGCGTGCGGCACTCGGCCAACACGCAGGCGTTGCGCACGCCCTTGAGGATGCGGGCCGCCCGCACGCTGCCGAAGCGCAGGTGCACGGCGCCCGGGCCGGCATCCCCGCCCGCCTTGGCCAATGCCGCCGCGAGGCTGCCCGCGCCGGGGAACATCTCCGGGAACGGGGTGAAGAACAGCCGCCCGGCGCCGGCCCGGGCGGCAAAGGCCAGCAGCTGCGATTCGCTGCCCAGCAGCACCTGCGGCAGGTCCAGCCCCGCCGTCGGCAGCACGGCGGAACGGTGGCGGCGGAGCGGTCCGGGACAGCTGAGGATGATTGCGGACGCGTCTTGCCACTCGCCAAGCACCAAACCTGCGTTCCTCTCGTCTTGGTGGGTAGTATGCCAGCATGCGGGCAGCAGGCAGAAGCAAGGCCTTCTTTTTCGAGAAAAAGAAGCAAAAAGCTTTTGTTCCGGCTGTCGCGGGCGGCTGAACGACACGCTTCACCAACCCGCACCTACAAGAGACAGAGTTTTTTGGTTCTTTCTTTCAAAAAAGAACTGCTTGCCTAGCCTCTCCAAAGCCATACACACACCAGAGCCAACCGGAGCCGCTCCCCTGATAGAGGGCCGAATCGAGACCGTCTCGCCCACAGGCATGATCGCCGGCTGGGCCCGCGACGACGACCTGCCCGGACCCTGCCGGCTGCAGGTGCGCTACCGTCAGATGGTCGTCGCCGAGACGATCGCCGACACCTTTCGCGCCGACCTGCTGCGCGCCGGCCACGGCCACGGCCATTACGGCTTCGGCGCCCGGTTGCGCCACCCGCTGCCGCCTGGGCCATGCGAGGTGTTGCTGCACCTGCCGCATGCCGGCGTCAGCGCGCCGATGCGGGTGGACATGCCGGCGCTGGAGCCGCCCCGCCAGGTGAGCGTCGAGGCGCTGCTCGGCCGCCAGCCGGGTTGGACCACGTCCGACCTTACCGCCCATCCCGGCTGTGTGGACGCCGATGCGACATATGCGCGGCTTGGCGCAGAGCGTTTCGTGGACGCGGTATTCCGCTTCGTGTTCGCGCGCTGGCCGTCGCATGCGGAGCTGCGGATGAACGTGGACAGCTTGCGCGCTGGCCGGGTGAGCCCGCGCGCACTCTTGCTGGAATGCCTGTGCTCGCGGGAAAGGGCTGACATGGACCCTTCCCTGCCCGCGCCGTTCGAGCCCGACTACCCGTTCCTGACCACGCCGGCGGGTGTAGGCCGATGAACCCAGGGCCGATAAACCCGGGGCCGACGAACCCGGCGGAGAGGCTGATCGGCGACTTGATGCTCGTCTCCGTGCTGGTCGCCGGCGAGGGCGCCGAGGCGTTGGCGGCCGCGCTCGCGGACGCGGGTGCGGCCGCGGACGCCTGGCAGCCCGGCCAGGCGGCGGAAGGCTTCGACCTGGCGATCCTGCTCGCCGCACCCGGCTCGGCGCACCACGCCGAAACACGCCTGCTCCTGGACGCGCTCGCCCCCGCCAGCGACCGGCTGCTATTCGCGCCCACGCCGCTCGGCCAGGCCGCCTCGCACGCCTCGCCCGCGCTGCCGGAGCTGCCCAGCTGGTTCGAGCTGTTCGCCGAGCTGGGCTACCAGCCGGTGGTGGAGTTCGACGCCAGCTTCGTCTCCGCCGGTGCCTTTCTGGTGGACCGCGCCGCCACCGCAGCCGAGGGCGACCTGGCCGCCTTCACCGACCGCATCCAGCTTGGCGCAGACGCCGCCAGTGCGCAGCGCGAGGCGGCAGCCGAGGCCGAACGCTCCGTGCGCACCGACCTGCAGGCTGTCCGCGCCGCGCTATCCGCCCGGGAAGCCGAGCTGTCCGAGTCGCGTGCTGCGCTCTCCCGCATGCAGTCGGAGCTTGCGGACCTGACCACGCGAGCGGCACGCCTGGCAGAGGCGGCGCAGGCAGCCGAGGCCGCTTCGCGCGAGGCAGAAGGCCGCAACGCCGGCTGGGACGGGCTGCGCGATTGGGTGCGGCTGGAGGTGGCCGACCCTGGCCGCAACGGGCTCGCCGCGCTGCTGCGCGACCTGCCACGGCTGAACGCCCTGCGCGCTCCCGACCTGCCGGAGGTGGCAGCGCCCGCGGCCGCGCGGCGGTCCTGGCTGGGGCGTCTGTCGCGCCGGCGACCGTCTGCCGGGTCTGCGGCGCTGGATGAAGCGGCCCTGATCCGCAATTCGCCGCTGTTCGACGCGGCGTGGTACATCGCGGCCAACCCGGGGGTCTCCGAAGGCGCGGCGCTGGACCCGGCGTTGCATTACGTGTTGGTGGGCGGACCGAGCGGTTCTGATCCCGGCCCTTGGTTCGACACGGCGGCCTACCTGGCGGAGTATCCGGCGGCGGTTGGACGTTGTGCGTTGGTGGACGCTATTCGGCGCGGGGTGGCGGAGCCGCAGCAAGGATAGAAGCAAGCAGTTCTTTTCTGAGCAAAAGAACCATAAACTCTTGTTCTCTGGAGTACGTCGTGCGGAGAGGTCCGCGACAGCCACGACAAAAGCTTTTTGCTTCTTTTTCTCGAAAAAGAAGCCCTTGCTTGCTTACTTCTGCCGGAGCTGCCCATGCCGATGAAAGCCGCCTGCCACTGCGGCGCCGTGCGCTTCGAGGTTACCCTTTCGGACGGCTTGAGCACCGCCAGGCGATGCACCTGTTCGTTCTGCCGGATGCGTGGTGCCGTCGCGGTCTCGGCAGAGCTCGGCGGCCTTCGGTTCATTTCCGGCGAGGACAAGCTCACCCGCTACAGTTTCAACACGGGCACGGCGCAGCATTTTTTCTGCTCGGTGTGCGGGATCTACACGCACCACCAGCGCCGCTCCAACCCGCGCCAGTTCGGGGTCAACGCCGCCTGCCTCGAGGGCGTCAGCCCGTTCGACTTCACCGAAGTCGCCGTGCTGGACGGCGTGGCACACCCGAGCGACGCGCCTGCCGGCACGCCGGCCAGAAAGGCGGGTGTTTTGCGATTTGTGCCGGCTGATTGACGGCCGGTCTTGACTGCGACCACTGCTCGTCCATCTATGTAAATGTGTTTCACATTCACGCGGGAGTTTAAGGTGCCGATCGTCGAAAAACTGGATGAGTATGGCAAGGGCGCCTGGATCGCGCTCATCATCTTCGGGTTCTGGGCGTTCTGGCCGCTCGGGCTGGTCACCCTGATGTTCGTGCTGTTCAGCGGCCGCGCGCGCGCCTGGCGCTGCGGCGGACGCGGCAAGTGGCACAACATGGAGGTGCGCGGCCGCGGCTGGCGCACGAGCGGCAACGCGGCCTTCGACGAGTATCGCACGGAGACCATTCGCCGGCTCGAAGACGAGCAGAAGGAGTTCGTGGAGTATTTGGAGAAACTGCGCCAGGCCAAGGACAAGGCGGAGTTCGACCAGTTTATGGCCGACCGCCGCGGACGCACCGAAGTCGCGTAACCGACATCACTGCTCGCATCCGCTGAAGATATCGGAACGGCTGGGGCAACCTGGCCGTTTCTTTTGTTGCGCGTCAGACGTTGACTAGGGCTGAGCAAGGCAAGCAGTTCTTTTTTGAAAAAAGAACCAAAAAACTTTTGTTTCCTGGGGCACGCTGCCGGAGAGTCCGCGACAGCAGAGACACCAATTTGTTGCTGTTTTTCAAAAAAGCAGGCCTTGCTTTCTGGCTTGTAGCAGTCGGACCTTGCCGTCCTGCTACCGGCCTCGCCGTACGGTGTAATCCGCCACGTCCATCAACCGCCGCCGCACCGGCCCGTCCTCGAAGAGGCCCAGCGCCGCCTTCGCTCGTTCCACGAACATGCGCGCCCGGTCCAGCGTTGTCTCGATCGCGCCAGTCTGCTCCATCAGCGCCAGCGCGTGGTCCAGATCTTCGTCGGTCTGTTCGCTAGCCTCGATGGTGCGGCGCCAGAACGCGCGGTCCTCCTCGTTGCCGGCCTTGTAGGCGGCCAGCACCGGCCCGGTGATCTTGCCCTCGCGGAAGTCGTCGCCGATCGTCTTGCCCAGCTTGGCCTGGTCGGCGGCGTAGTCCAGCGCGTCGTCCACCAGCTGGAACGCGGTGCCGAGGTACAGCCCGAAATCGGCCAGCGCCTGCTCGTCCGCCTCGCTGCGGCCGGCGACCACCGCCCCGATCTGGCAGGCCGCCGCGAACAAAGCGGCCGTCTTGCCCTGGATCACGTCGAGGTAGCGCTCGTCCTTGGTCGAGAGGTCGTTCTGGGTGACCAGTTGCAGCACCTCGCCCTCGGCGATGGTGGCCGCCGCGTTGGACAGGATGCGCAGCACCGGCAGGCTGCCGTCTGCCGTCATCAACTGGAACGAGCGGGAGAACAGGAAGTCGCCCACCAGCACGCTGGCCTTGTTGCCGAACACCGCGTTGGCGGTAGCCAGGCCGCGGCGGAGCGCGCTCTCGTCGACCACGTCGTCGTGCAGGAGCGTAGCGGTGTGGATGAACTCCACGCAGGCGGCCAGTGCCACGTGGCGCTGCCCGTCGCCGCCGGCGCCGGGGTAGCCGCACAGCCGGGCGCAGGCCAGCGTCAGGATCGGCCGCAGCCGCTTGCCGCCGGCGGCCACCAGATGGGCGGCGAGCTGGGGGATCAGCTCCACCTGGCTCTGCATGTTGGCGACGATCACGCGGTTGCAGGCGGCGAGGTCCTCGCGCACCAGGTCGGCCAACGCGGTCAGCGCGTCCTCGACCGAAATGGGGGCGGAAGCAGCGCGGCCGGGTTCGGCGGATCGGTCAGCCAGGTGCTCTGCATGTGCAGCCCCAGCGAGCGGACGGCTGACAGCTAGGCCCAAAAACGTCTCCCGATTACGAGCAGGCGGCGCCGGACTGGACATCCGTTCAGGCACCGAGCGGAGGCCGGCGCCGAACCGGATGGTGCCCCACACGTCCGGCACTGCACCAGCCTGCCGACGCCGATCCCGCTACGTCGTCAACATATCGGCGGGCTCGGAAGGGGGTCAAGCCGAGCCGGGCCACGCAACACCGCGCTCGCGTCCAAGTGGGCAACGGAACCGCCGGCCAGGGCTGGCGGTCGCCCCGGGTAGGCCCGCCTCGGTATCCGCCGCGCTTCACGCCTGTCAGGGCGAGGAAGCCGCCTGCCAGGGCCGCTGGTCGCAGGCAGGGTCGCCGCGGTGATGTCCGCGCTTCGCGTCTGATTTGAGCGACAGCGCCGCCTGCCAGGGCTGCCGGTCGTGGCAGGATCGCCTCGGGCGACACCGCGCTCCGCGTCCGGTTGGACAACAGGGCCGCTTGCCATGGCCGCCGTCTCGGGCGGAGTCGACTAAGAAAGATACGCGGCGTGCGCGGAATGGCAACGGGCCGGCTTGCCAGGGCTGCCGCCCCCAGGCAGGCTCGCCGCAATGGACGTCGTCATCGTCAGCAACGACCTGGTGCGGCTCAGCTTCCTCACCTGCCTGCTCCGCGACGCCGGCATCGAGGCGGCGGTGTTGGACAACCAGGTCAGCACCATGGACGGCAGCATCGGCGCCATCCCGCGCCGCCTGGTGGTGGCCAGCGAGGACCACGCAAGGGCAATGCGCGTGCTGGCGGAAGCCGGCGAAGCCTGAGCATGGAGGCGGGAAGCCGTGCGTGTGCCGACACCCTGGTCTCTGCCGGAACGCTGCTGGGCGGGCGGGTGGTCTACCACCAGCGGACCGACGGCTACCGCACCGGCATAGAACCGGTGCTGCTGGCCGCCGCGATCCCGGCGAGACCGGGCGAGCGTGTGGTGGAGGCCGGCACCGGTGCCGGCGCCGGGCTGCTGTGCCTGGCCGCCCGGGTGCCGGGGCTGCACGGCCTGGGGTTGGAGGTCGATCCAAGCCTGGTCGGCCTGGCCAACAGCAACGTAGCGGCAAACTGGCAGGCCAACTTCTCGGTACAGGTGCAGGACGTGACCGGCTGGCGGCCTGCGGAGCTGTTCGACCACGCGTTCGCCAACCCGCCGTGGCACAGGCCGGACGGCACTGCATCACCGCAGGCCGGGCGCCGGCTGGCCAAGGTCGCGGCAGAAAACCTGCTCGGGCGCTGGGTGGCGGCGCTGGCGGCGGGGTTGCGACGGCGCGGGACGCTCAGCTTGCTTGTTCCGGCCTCGTGCCTGGCCGAGGCGATGGGCGCGCTGGTCAAGGCGGACTGCGCCGAGGTTGCGGTATTCCCGCTCTGGCCGCGTGCCGGCGCGCCGGCACGGCTGGTCATCGTACAGGGCGTGCGGCTGGGTGGCGGCGCAGGCGTGCTGCTTCCCGGCCTCGTGCTGCATGCGGATGGTGGCTACAGCGGGCAGGCGGATGCGGTGCTACGTGATGGTTTCGCGCTTTGGTAACAAACGAGAGGAAACCGGTTCTTTTTGGAAAAGAGAGCCAAAAACCTTTATCTCTGTCGAGTGTGCCACGGCGAAACGTCTTATTTCAGCCGTCCGCGACAGCCGCCAAAAAAGCTTTTTGCTTCTTTTTCTCGAAAAAGAAGACTCTTGCTTCCTGCCTGATCAGCTAGCCGGGTCCCGATGGCGCAAATGCCAAAGCCTCTCATGTGCCGCCACAAGGCTCTCGAGCGACTTGCGCCGATTCTGCTCGGCCGGAACGCCCCTGCGGGTCAGCATCGCCTCGAGGCTTTTCAGCAACTGCTCGGCGACCACCAGGTCCTGCGCGTCGCAAGCGTGATGGAACGCGACCAATATCTTGTCCGACAGCCTGCGGCCCTGGCGCGGGGCTGCAGCGGCCTGATCGGCGACCTGGACCTCACCTTCGGCTAGCTCGCTCATTGGCGCCCGACTATTCCCTTGAGTATTATCATTTACTTTGCCAGAGATTTTGAAGGTTGGGCACTGTCCGAGAAGATACAAGCCGACACGTCCGCCTAAGCCTCCATCGAGGTGTGTAGCCGGTTACGCGGGACAACGATCCGCTGTCCAGTCATGCGCCGGCCGGGACAGGGTTGCGTATCGGTAGCATCGGCACCTCTCCCGCTGAGACTCCGCTCGCAGTCCATCAACCACCTGATCTTATTATGCAGACTCGTTTCGCACTTCGTCCAGGACAGTTTTCACAATCCGCCACAGCCGGGCGCGGGTGCGGCATGCGGGCGGCTTGCTTGACAAACCAGCCGGGCTCGAAGGGGATGACGTCGTAGAGGGGAACCGCCGGCACCGATGCAGCACGTCGCACCGTCTTTCAGCCGCAACATGAAGATGTTCGGCTGCCTGCTGATCACGCTCTCCTCGGTCACCCCGGCCTCCTCCATCTTCATCGTGGTACCTGGCGTGGTTGAGCAGGCAGGCAGCGGCGCGCTGATCAGCTTCGCGGCCGCCGCGTTCGTCAGCCTGCTGACTGCATACGTGTATGCCGAATTGTCATCGGCGTTTCCGCTGACGGGCGGGGAATACGCCATCGTCGGCCGCACGCTGGGGCCGCTGCCAGGATTCATCATCCTGGGCGTCAACCTCGTCGTGTTGCTGCTGAATATTTCAGTGGTGGCCTTGGGGCTGGGCAACTACGTCAACGCGGTGTTTCCCGGGACCTCGGTGGTGGGCGACGCGCTGCTGTGCCTGGTGTTCACCACACTGTGCGCCATCCTCAACGTGCGCACCAACGCGCTGATCACCGGCGCATTCCTGGCCCTCGAACTGCTCGCACTGGTGGTGGTCAGCTTGCTCGGCTTGGCCTACCCGGCGCGTAGCTGGGTCAGCCTGGTGGCGCACCCGGTGTTCCTGGCCTCGCCCGGGCACCTGGCGCCGGCGGGGCTCGGCGTGATCGGCCTGGCCACCTCGGTGGCTATCTTTGCTTTCTACGGCTACGGCAACGCCGTGTACCTGGGCGAGGAGACGCACGACGCGCCGCGCCACGTGGCGCGCGCGGTGCTGTGGGCGCTGGTGATCAGCGTGGTGAGCCAGGCGGTGCCGCTGGCTGCCGCCCTGCACGGTGCGCCGGACCTGGCCGCGATGTTCGCCTCGGACACGATGTTCGGCGACTTCGTGCGTGACCGCGGCGGGCCCGGCCTGGGAGCGGCGGTCAACGTGGCCGTCGCACTGGCCATCATCAACGCGGACATCGCCGTGGTGGTGCTGGTCTCGCGCATGCTGTTCAGCAGCGGGCGCGACGAGGTGTGGGCGCCGCCGGTCAACCGCGCGCTGACCCTGGTGCACCACCGCTACGGCTCCCCATGGGCGGCAACCCTGGTGACCGGCGCGCTGGCGGCTGTGCTGTGCTTCGTGGACCTCAACCTGCTGCTGGTGATGACCGGGACCGCCATCGTTGTGGTGTACGGCGCGCTGTGCGTGGCGGTGATCGCCGGACGGCGGACCGGCAGCACGTCGCACGCGCTCTACCGCATGCCGTTCTATCCCTGGCCGCCACTGCTGGCACTGCTGGTGCTGGCCTACGTGGTCTACACCAACCTGCTGGACCCTAAAACCGGCCAGCTCAGCCTGCTGGCGACGCTGGGGATCACCCTGGTGTCGGGGGTATATTACCGGCTGGTGTTGCGCAGGCGCGGCGATTGGGTGCTGCGGGAACCTATGGGGTGAGCAAGCAAGCGGTTCATTTTGAAAAAAGACTTAAGAAACTTCTGCTGCCTGAGTAGACGCTGAGGGAGACTGCGCGACAGCCGGACCGGACGTTTTGACTGTTGGCAACTGGCGTTGTCTTCCGAGCACCGGAGTCTCGCACCCAGCCGCATGACAACGCCGCGTCAGACGACCGCCAGGGCGATTTTCACACGGACCCCCAAAGAGCGGTGTCTGCTTTGGATTGTATGCACCTGGTTTTTACTTCTGCCCTGCAAAGCCCTACGCTTATCCGATGGCCCCGTTCTGGAAGACCAAGACCCTCGAGGAGATGACTCAATCCGAGTGGGAGTCCCTGTGTGACGGCTGCGGCCGTTGCTGCCTACACAAACTGCGCGACGACGACACCGGGGAGATCGCCTGGACCAACGTCGCCTGTCGGCTGCTCGACGGGACGAGCTGCCAGTGCAGCGACTACCCGCGCCGGCAGCGCCGCGTGCCGGATTGCGTGCAGCTCACGCCGCAGGCGCTGGACGAGATTGACTGGCTGCCGCCCTCCTGCGCCTACCGGCGAGTACGTGAGGGGCGCGGGCTGGCGTGGTGGCACTGGCTGGTGTCCGGCGACAGGCAGACGGTGCATCAGGCAGGCGTCTCGGTGCGCGCACGCACCATCGACGAGCGGGTGGCCGGCAGCCTGGAGTGCCACGTGACGGACTGGCCAGGCCGTCAGCCGAAGGCGAAACGGCCGTAAGGAACGGTAACGCAACGTACGTTTGTTGCTGTTAAAGAACTGTCAATAAACGTTCTCGTCAACAAAGTCGTTGCTTGAGAGCATCATCTCGTCTATGAGCCAGGTGTGGTCACCGTAGACGAAATCATCACAGGTCTTCGCCTGCCGCGCGTCGCCGGATGGCGGCGCCTGCGTCACCGGCCAGCCGGTGCGCAGGTCCGCAGCCCCAGCGCGCGGTGGTGGCCGAACAGAAGCGGCGTGGTCGCGATGGAGTTCGCGCTGGTCTCCGTCCCGTTCGTCATGTTCGTGCTGTTCGTCTGCGAGTTCACCTACGGGATGTTCACCCAGGAACTGCTCGACGGGGCGCTGCGCCGCGGGATCTACCAGATGCGCGGCGGTTACGCCTCGACGCCCCCGGCCAACGCGGCAGGCTTCATCACCGCCTTCCTGTGTCCGCAATTCTACGGTTTGCTGGAATGCGACGCGACACGCGTTTTCATGAACGTAACACCGGTCAAGCAGGGCGGTGACTTCTACAGCGTCTTTCCCTACGGCGCGCTGCCGGTCAGCGGCGACGTGCTCGACCTGTCCAGCTTCCAGGGCGCGGCCGCGTATTGCACGCCGGCGCCGCAACAATTCTACGAGGTCAGCGCGATATACATAGGCCCGACCTTCGTGGGCTACCTGCTGCCCAACATCCTGTCGGTCAAGACTACTTCGGGCGGCGGCCTGCCGCCCGTCGTGCATGCGACGTTGTCGACCGTCGGCTTCGCGGCGGAGAACTTCCCCCAGCAGAGCGGAGGTGCCGCAACGTGCTCCACCCCAAGCTAGCTACTCGCCCAGCGCCGGCAGGCTTGCGCGCGGCCTGCCAGGGCATCGCCACGATCGAGTTCGCGCTGATCGCCCCTGTCATGTTCATCCTGCTGTCGGGCGTCTACGACATCGCACGCGTGCTGATCCTGTCGAGCGAGGTCAACGACGCAGCCAACACCATCGCCATCACCGCCTCCAACATCGCGGTCGCCAACGCCGACGGCACGGTGCAGATCACCTACAGCCAGGCCCAGCAGGCGCTGTCGCTCGTCTACGCGGAGATGCCCTGGGTCAGGCTCGGGATTGAGAAAGGCGCGCGCACGGCGACGTTGTCGGCGGTCTCCTTCGCGGCCGTGACCGGCTCGTGCACGGCGTCCTCGAGCCAGAACTGCTACAACGCCGTCGTGGGTTTCAGCCTGGCCTATGCCGACTCGGTGAAGATCGCCAGCAACACGCCCGGCAACAGCACGTCGTTCTCCAGCAGCAACGCGACGCGCTCCTGCACCGGCTACCTGACCCAGATCGGGCCGACCGACTCCTACAAGACCGGGCAGACGGCGCTGAACACGCTGCGCACGGACAACGTCACCACGCCCGACACCATCATGGTCGCCGACGTGAGCTACACCTACACGCCGATCTACCACTTCATCACCGGCTCGACGATCGTATTGCAGGCGACCGTCTTCTCACCGTTGCGCACCGGCACCAGCGCCTATGTCGGCGGCACCAATGCTACCGGCAACTGCAGCGGCAATCCAACAAGCTAACCAGGGACCGAGGGGGCTGACATGCGCAAGAGTGCAAGACACGGACGTTGGTTTGCGACAACCCGCCACGGTTCGGTGACCGTGATGTTCGCCGGCATGGCGATACCGCTGGTCATGGTGTGCGGCTTGGCGATGGACTACAGTTTCTACGTCCAGACACAGTCGGTTCTCGACACGGCTGCCAACACCGCGGCACTGCATGCCGTGCGGGTGGCCTACCAGGCTTTCGAGACCGGGTCCTCCGCGTCCGCGGCGACGGTCGCCGGACAACAGGCAGGCCAGCAATGGTTCGCCTCGCAGGCCGGCAACGTTCCAAACCTGAAAAGCGCCCTCAACCTCACCGTGAGCCCGGTGACTTACAACGCCAACACCAGCACGTTCACCGACACCGTCACCTACTCCGGATACGTGGCAACCCACGTGGGATCGATCCTGAAGATGACACAGCAATGGCCCATCGGCGGGACGTCGAGTGCGACCATCTCGGCGAGTTCCTACGTCGAAGTCATGATGCTGGTCGACAACTCCTCGTCCATGCTGATCGGCGCCACGCCTGCCGACATCATCAAGATGGAGAACCTCACGATCTGCGCGCCGACAGTGACGGCGGCCGCGGCCTCCCAGGCGCTGGCCGGCACCTATAGCTGGATCTACCCAAGCGGCATCGGCTACGGCACAAACTCCAACGGCACTCTCCAGACGGTTCCCACCAGCACCAGCCAGGGCGCTTGCGACACGAACTTCACCGGCGGCGCTGCGCAGTGTCCGTCGCCGAAAAGCTACGCCAGCATCAACGCCTACGGGTTCTGCCCGACCGGAACCGGCATACCGGACACCAACAAGCGGATCGACCCGTCCACCAAGACGATCGCCAACATACCGCAGGCGCCCTGCGGCTTCGCCTGCCACACCGGCGACGGCGTGCACGACTACTACACCGTGGCACGAGCGGCGAGCTCGCCGCCAGTACTGCGTTTCGACGTCATCCAGTCGGCGATGTCCAACGTGATCACCGCCATCAAGGCCAAGCCGAACGCTTCGACCCTCTACACCGTGGGAGTCTACGCCTTCAACTCGGCAATCACGCCGGTCCACCCTTCCGTCTACACGGGCGTGGAAGCGGACAACAACTTCACCCAGGCCCTCACGGACGTGTCGAACCTCACCTCGCCGGTGGTCTCGGACTCGCCCAACACCGACTTCATCGATGCGATCCAGACAGTGGCCGCCAATGTGACACAGGCCGGCGACGGAAGCTCGCCGAATGCCGGCGGCACAACCACCAGCCGGCGGAAAAACATCTTCATCATCACGGACGGCCTGGAAGACTACTCGCCCACCAACCGCACGATCGGTCCGATGACGACGCTGAACCCCGAGCCATACTGCTCGCAGATGAAGAACAAAGGTTTCAACGTCTACGTTCTCTATACGCCATACTATCCGTTGCCGAACGAGTTCTATCTCAACGACGGACCACGCAGCAACGTGGAGCCGACGGTGCCGCCGGCAACCAGCAATCCGATCATCGCGGCGCTGCAAGCCTGCGCGTCGACGCCCACACAGTTCTACCAGGCGGCGGACTCGACGAGCATCAACGCGGCACTGGCACAGATGCTGACGTCGGCTACGGCTAGCCCGGGGCGGATTACTTACTGAAACAAGCAAGGCAAGCGGTTCTTTTCCGAGATAAAGAAGCAAAAGACTTTTGTTTCCGCTGTCGCGCGCTCGCCGGTGAGCGCGCGGCAGCGGAGACAAAAGCTTTTTGCTTCTTTTTCTCGAAAAGGCCTGGCTTCCTGCTAAGCCGCCGCAGCCTCAACCTCGCGGCCACGCCCACCCAGACGGAACTGCTCGCCCAGGCCAGGTGTCCGCTCCATCTGCGCCCGGTATACGCCGGACGCGCCCGCAACCAGGTCGCCCCCACGGCCCAACGCCGCGTCGCCCAGCTCGACGATGCGCAGGTTCGGCCAAATCTGCGGACGGATCCTCAGGATTTCCACGAACACCTGTCTCCCGCTCGCGTCCGGCACAGCCTGTGCCACCAGCAGCGCCATCGCCGCCGAGGAACGGGACACGCCGGCATGGCAGTGCACCAGCAGGCTGTCCCCCGCGGCGAATCCGCGCCCGAAGGCGAGCAGGCGGTCCACATCGGCGCTGTCCGGTAGCGCCACGCCAGGCCGCGGCTCGATGGCATCGTTGAACCGCAGCTCGAGCTTGGCGTGCGCGCCGAAGCTGCCGAAGGCCTCAGGTATCGGCCAGCCGGGGTCCAGGATGGAGAGCACATGCGTAACGCGCGTTTCGCAGTGGCCGGCTAGCTCATCGATGCCGCAGACGAGTATCTTGAAGGGAATTTGCATGCGCAGAACGGAAAGAGAGCAAGGCCTTCTTTTCTGAAGAAAAGCAGCAAAAGCCTCTTGTCTCAGCTGTCGCGCGCTTACCCGAACGCCCGCGACAGCGTTAGCAAAGGTTTTTTGGTGCTTTTTTCAAAAAAGAACCGCTGCCTTACTTCCTCGTAGCCGAAACCGGCAACGGCACCCACCGCAGCCCGTCCGAGCTTTGCACCAGCAGCAGCACCGACTTGCGGCTGCTGGTGCGTGCCTCCTCCAGCTTCTTCTGCATGTCGGCCGGCGTGGAGACCGGGCTTTGCGCCACCTCCACCACCACGTCACCCGGCTTCAGCCCGTGGTCGGCCGCGGTGCCGTCGCTGGCCACGTCGGTGATGACGATGCCCTTCTGCTGCGCGTCGATCTTGAACTTCTGTCGCGTTGCGTCGGTCAGCGGCGAAAGCTTCATGCCGAAGCCGGAGAAATCAACAGACGGGTTGGCCGGCGCCTTGTGCGGCGCCTCGCCGGACGACTTTGCCGCCTGCTTCTGGTCGTCCGGCATCTCTGCCACCACGACCTGCACCGTCAACTGCTTGCCACCGCGCCACACCTCGACGGGCACGCGGCTATCGATCGGCGTCTCGGAGACTACCAGCGGCAGAGTGCGCATCTCGTGTAGCTTCTGGCCGTTGAAGCTGAGGATCACGTCGCCGTTCTGGATATGGGCGTGGTCGGCCGGGCCGTCGTGGTTGACGCCGGCGACAAGCGCGCCTTGCGGCCCACCCTCGGCCTGGTGCAGGCCGAGGCTCTCGGCGATGTCGGGCGTCACCTGCTGGATGCGAACGCCCAGCCAGCCGCGCCGCGGGCGGCCGAACTGGCGTATCTGGTCCACCACGTTCTTCGCCTCGTCGGACGGGATGGAGAAGCCGATGCCGACCGAACCGCCGGATTCGGAGAAGATGGCGGTGTTGATGCCCACCACGTCGCCGGTCATGTTGAACAGCGGGCCGCCGGAGTTGCCCTTGTTGATGGACGCGTCGGTCTGGATGAAGTCGTCGTACGGGCCCTGCTGGATGTCGCGGCCGCGCGCGCTGACGATGCCTGCGGTGACCGTCCCGCCCAGGCCGAACGGGTTGCCGATGGCCAGCACCCAGTCGCCCACGCGGCTGTTGTTGCTGTCGCCGAAATGCACCGAGGGCAGCTTGTGGTCGGCGTGCACCTGCAGCACCGCGATGTCCACCCGATCATCCTTGCCGATCAGCGTCGCCTTGAGTGAAGTGTTGTCCTGCAGGGTGACGGTGATCTCGTCCGCACCGTCGATCACGTGGTTGTTGGTGATGATGATGCCCGCGGGGTCGACGATGAAGCCGGACCCGAGCGACTGCATGCGGCGCGGCTTGCCTTGTGGTGCGCCGCCCTGGTCCTGGTCTGTACCGTCGTCGCCCTGGTCGTTGTTGCCCTGGTCGCCGCCACCACCGCCGCCACCATGGCCGTGGCGGTTCATGAAATCCTTGAAGAACTGCTCGAACGGCGAGCCGGGCGGGAAGACCGGCATCTCCGGCCCCTTGTCGCTGCTGGCGGTCTGCACGTTCTGGGTGGAGCTGATGTTGACCACGGCCGGCAACAGCTGGGCGGCCAGGTCGGCGAACCCGTCCGGGGCGCCGCGGGCGCGGGCTGCGGCAGGTAAGGTCAGGGCAGCGGCCAGGGCCAGGGCGGTGGGGAGGCGCATCGCGGCAGTATCCTTCTGGTCGGGCGAGTGTGAGCCCGGCATGCTCGCGTGAGCAAGTGGCCCTTGCGGCCGGCAAGGTAAGTCCGCCCGCGGCAGTCTGTTTGCCTTGGCCGCCTGCAACAATGCGACAGCGGCCCACCGGCAAGCTTGCAGCAACAGGGCGATATATGTATCGTAAGCATAACGATACGGCCGCAGCAACCTCGAATGAAGCCGTCGTGGCGTGTGCGACCAAGCGTCCTTGCCAAGGCACCTGCGCGCCTCGCTCGCCCTGAAAGACCAGTCATGACGCATGTCCGCCATCCGCCCAACCTCCTCGCCTGCAGCTACCTGGTCAGCCTCGCCCTGCCTGCGTTGGTGGCACTGAGCGGGCCCGCTTCGGCCGACACCATCAACCTCGTCACCAACGGCACCTTCAGCTCGACCTCGCTGAGCGGCACCGGCGGGTTCCTCTGCGCCAACACCGGCGGCAGCGTCTGCGCCTCGCAGGTCACCAGCTGGTCGGCAACCTGCGCCAAAGGCGGCTGTGTCGGCACCACCACGCCCTCCTCGGTGCTGTTTGCAGGCTCGAACGGGTCAGCCTGGAACGGCGGTTACGGCCTTTACTGGAGCGGTATCGGCAACGCGCCGCTGGGCGGCAACGCGATCGGCATCGACGGCGACGCGCAATACACCTCGGTGCTGTCCCAGTCGGTGTCCGGGCTGAAGGTGGGCGAGACCTACCTGCTGCAGTTCTACCAGGCTGCCTCCCAGCAAATCGGGATGAGCGGCAAGACCACCGAGCAGTGGAGCGTCAGCCTCGGCGGCGGCACGTCGCAGATCTCGGCGCTGCAGAACACGGCCAGCCAGAGTGCAAGCCCGTGGACATCGGTGGCGATGCGCTTCGTGGCAAACGCAACGTCGGAGACGCTGCAGTTCGTAGCACTGGGCACGCCGGCCGGCGAGCCGCCGGTGGTGCTGCTAAGCGACGTGTCGATGGTCGACATACCGGAGCCGGCCGGGCTCGCGATGGTGGCGGTGGGGTTGCTGGGCTTCGTTAGGATGCGGCGGAAGGTGGCGAGGTGAGGCAAGCACGACGTCTCGACTGGTCGAAGGCAAGGCAAGCGGTTCTTGTTTGAACACAAGGACCAAAACACTTGTGTTCCCTTTGATGTACGCTGCGGAAACTCGGCCGGTAGCAGAACGGCATCCGCCAGAGTCAATTGCTGAACTGCAAGCTTCTCCAGAAGCAGAAAAAAAGCTTCTCTCTGCCGCGGACCTCTCCGGCGAGCGCGCGACAGCGGAGGCAAGTTTTTTGGTGCTTTTTTTCAAAAAGAACCGCTTGCTGACTTACTACGTGTCTCCCGCCGCAAACCGAACCGCCTCCTCCGCCGCCCGGAACAGCGCCCGGCTTTTCTGCCGCGTCTCCTCGTACTCCGCCTCCGGCACGCTGTCGGCCACCACGCCGCAGCCCGCCTGCACGTGCATCTGCCCGTCTTTGACCACCGCGGTGCGCAGGCCGATGCAGGTGTCCATCGTGCCGTCCGGCGCGAAGTAGCCGATGCAGCCGGCGTAGATGCCGCGTCGCTGCGGCTCCATCTCGTCGATGATCTGCATCGCGCGTATCTTCGGCGCGCCGGTCAGCGTGCCGGCCGGGAAGCCCGCCACCAGCGCGTCGATCGCCGAGAGCCCCGGCCGCGCGCGCCCCTCCACGGTGGAGCTGATGTGCATCACGTGGCTGAACCGCTCGATGGCGAAGCTGTCCACCACGCGCACGCTGCCAGGTTCGGCTACCCGGCCCACGTCGTTGCGGCCGAGGTCGAGCAGCATCAGGTGCTCGGCGCGCTCCTTGGGGTCGGCGAGCAACTCGGCTTCCAGGCGTGCGTCGTCCTCGGCGGTGACGCCGCGCGGGCGGGTGCCGGCGAGCGGGCGCAGGGTGACGCGGCCTTGGCGGAGGCGCACCAGGATCTCCGGGCTGCTGCCCACCACGCAAAAGCCGCCGAAATCGAGGAAGAACAGGAACGGCGCCGGGTTGATCCGGCGCAGCGCGCGGTACAGCGCGAAGGGCGGCAGCGCGAACGGCGCGGAGAAGCGCTGGCTTGGCACGATCTGGAAGGCGTCGCCGGCGGCGATGTACTGCTTCATCCGCTCAACCACGCCGATGAAGCCTTCGCGGGTGAAGTTGGAGACCGGCTCGGGCTGCGGCGGCAGGCTGACCGGCGGGGCGGCATGCGGCAGCGGGCTCGCCAGCGCCGCGCGGGCCTGCGCCAGGCGGGCCTGCGCGTCGTCCCAGGCGGCGTCCGGGTCCACGCCGGCGGCGGGGTAGATGGGTGCGGCCAGGGTCAGCTCGTCGCGCACGTTGTCGAACACCGCGAACAGGGTCGGGCGCAGCAGGATCGCCTCTGGCAGGCCGAGCGCGTCCTCGGTTCCGCCAGGGAGGCGCTCCATCAGCCGCACCATGTCGTAGCCCAGGTAGCCGACCAGCCCGCCAATCATCGGCGGCATGCCAGGGGGGAGCTCCAGCCGCGTCTCGGCCAGCAGCGCGCGCAGGCTGTCGAGCGCCGGGCGCGCATCAGCCTCGAACGCGTGCGGGGCGGCGCGGGCGTGGCGGTTGATCTCGGCGGCACCGTCGCGGCAGCGCCAGATCAGATCCGGCGCCATGCCGATGACCGAGTAGCGGCCGCGTGCCGAGCCGCCCTCGATGCTCTCCAGCAGGAAGGTGTTGGGCTGGCCGTGCGCCAGCTTCAGGAAGGCGGCAACCGGCGTCTCCAGGTCGGACACGCCGCGCCAGTAGGCGACCCTCGCGGTCGTGGCACCGTCAGGAAGCAAGGCAAGCGGTTCTTTTTTGAAAAAAAGAACCAAAAAGCTTTTGTTCCCTTGGGGTGCGCCGTGAGGAGGCGTGTCGTTTCAGCCGTCCGCGACAGCCGAAGTAAAAGCTTTTTGCTTCTTTTTCTCGAAGAAGCGCTTGCCTTCCCTTCACTCGCCCGGCTGCGTAATCAGGTTTTGCACCACCTGGCCCCGCACCACCGGATGCGCCTCGTCGCGCAGGGCGGATGCGTAGATCTGCAGGTAGTCGTCGTGCAGCGCCTGGGCCAGCCCCTGCGTGGTCTGCGTCATGCCCATCCTGTCCGCGTTGGCATCCGGCGGGATGACCGCGGCCAACTGTAACACCACGAACCCGCTGCCGCTGTCCGCCATCGTCGCCTCGTTCGGCTTCAGCGTGAACAGCGTCTGCACCAGTTGGGCGGATAGCCCCGCCTGCGGCTTGTCGCGGGACAGCGGCGGCGTGCGCGTCACCTGTAGCCCGCTACCCCAGGCGGCCTGCGCCAGGGTCTGCCCGGACTTGGTCAGGTTGAGGATGCGCGCGGCCTCGGTCTCCTGCTTGTGGCGCACCTGGTCGCGCTGCCAGTCCGACAGCACCTGGTCGCGCACCTCGGCGAAGGGCTTGCGCTGCGGCTTGACCACCTTGTCCACCGCGACGGCGTACCAGACGTGGTCCGGCCCTTCGGTCGGCTGGATCGCATCGCCCGGGTTGGTCTTGAACGCCGCATCGATGATCTGCTGGCGGGCGCCGGCTGGCGCGGGGATCGGCGCCGGGTTGCCGTCCTGCGTGTTGCCCTGCGCATCGAGCGTGCCCTCCGCGCCGGTCGCCCCCAGCTCGCCGGGCACCTCGTCGATCTTGGCACCGCCGGCAAAGGCGTCCTGCAGCTTCTGCGCGCGCGCGTCGATCAGGTCGAGCGCGCGCTCGCCGGCCACCTTGGTGCGGATCTCGGCCTTCAGGGTGTCGAAGCTGGGGTTCTTCGCCGGCGTCAACGCGGCAACACGCAGCACGTAGCTACCCAGCGGCTCGGTGATCGGACCCACCACCGCGCCCTCGGTCGCGGCGAAAGCGGCGCGCGCCAGCTCCGGCGAGGGCACTTCCTGCACGGTGGCGTTCTCCAGCGGCGTGGCCGACGCGCCGGCTGCCTTGGCCGCCGCCTGAATCGCGTCCCAGCTCGCCCCCGCCTTCCATTGCGCGGCGAGCTTCGCCGCCACGTCGGCAGAGGCGGCAGTGATCACCTCCAGCGACCGCTTCTCGGGCGCCACGTACTGCGCCCTGTGGGCGTCGAACCAGGCGTGCAGGTCGGCGTCCGACTCGGTCAGGCTGCGGCCGATGCTGTCGGGCGAGAGGATGGCCACCTTCACGTGGCGATACTCCGGCGCCGAGTAGTCGTGCGGGTGGTTGTCGTAGTAGCGGCGCAGCACGGGCTCCGGAGGCGGCGCGGGCAGCGGCTGGCCGGCGAAGGGGAAGTTCAGCACGTCGGCCGCGCGGCGCTCGTAGAGGTAGCGATAGACCAGGCCGGTCAGCAGCCTGGAAGGGGCGGCGGACGCGGCCACCGTCTGCAACAGCTGGTTCTGCGCGATGTCGCCGCGCACCAGCTCGAGGAAGTGCATCTCGGTCATCGAGTTGGCGGCCAGCACCTGCTGCATCGTCTGGCGGGAATACTTGCCGTCGACGCCCTGGAACTCCTTCATCGCAAATACCTGGTCACGCAGCTGGCTGTCCGGCACGGCCAAGCCCATGCGCGACACCTGGGTGGAGAGAGCCTCCTGGGTGATCAGCCGGTCCAGCGTCTGGCGGGCAACCTGCAGGCGCAATGTCTCTGGCACCTGGCCGGTCTCGCCAAGCTGCTCGGCGTAGCGCTGCAGGCCGGTCTTGTACTCGGCCATGAATTGCTGCGGAGTGATGTCGTGGCCCTGCACGGTGGCCACAGCACTACTGCCCTGGCCGATGTTGCGCACAACGTCGGCCACACCCCAGGACGCGAAGGACGCGACCAGCAGGAGAAGGAGCACCCGGGCGGGCCAGGTGTTTACGAGCTTGCGGAAGGCGGAGAGCATGAGCGGGTGCGTAGGCTGAAGGGGAAAGGCAAGGCAAGCGGTTCTTTTTTTGAAAAAAACAACCAAAAAACCTTTGTCTCCTGGTAGGTGGGCGGCGGAGGCTTCTCGACAGCGGGACGGAAGGTGAGCTGGCTGTTTGCCATGCTTGGGATGACGCGCATGGGCCAGGCGGATGGAAATGGCCGAAAGCGGAGTGTGCGCCTTGGAGCAATCGTGGCCAGCTTATCATTCCGACGGGACGCTTCTGGCTACGACAACGCATCGCAGTCGCAGGCGCGAGCGGCCGAATTCAACCAGCGAGAGGAGGCCACCCGCCAAAGACCGCGTCGGAGCAGAAGCAATCACGAAGGGCCGCGTGCTACGGCGTGTTGCGTGCACGGGCAAGGCAAGTCCCGGTATGCCAGGTTGAAGCCGGACGCGCGGAAAATTCGACCCATATGCTCGGTTTGAACCTTCCGGTTTGGTGGCGCGCCGTACTATGCCTGGCTGTTACGCACACCGCGCTGGCCGACGGGCTGCGAGACTTCAACGCGGACACGCCGGGCAAGAGCTACACGCCTTACACGGTAGCAGAGGGTTACTTTCAGCTCGAAAGTGACTTGGTCCATGTGACTTCGGGCACGGGAACAGTGACGGTCCAGAGTCTGGATCCAGTGTTCAAATATGGCTTGACGGACGACGTGGAAATCGAGGTGCAGACAGGAGGTCTGGTGAGTATGTCCGGCGGGGGCGGGAGCAGGATCGGATACGGCGATACCATCCCCGCGATCAAATGGAACGTTTTCGGGAACGACTGGCAGATATTCACGGCGGCGATTAGGTTCGGTGTGAAGCTACCCACTGCAGCGCGTGGACTCGGCAACGGAGCGGTCGAGTTCGCCATCACCGCGCCGGTGCAAGTAGCGCTGCCCTTTGGGCTTTCGCTCCAGGTGCAGCAGGAAGTGGATCTCCTGAAAAACCAGAACGACACTGGAAGACACTTCGATTATCAGGAAGATGTCTCCATCAGCAGGAGCTTCGGCCAAACCACGGTGTCCGCTGAGGCGTTCGCGGAGAGTGCCACAGATCCCAATTCCCACGCGCTCTATACCGCAGATATCGGCGTTGGTTACGCAGTGACCTCGACGGTGGTGATATCGTTCGGAGCGTATGTGGGGCTGAACAAATTTGCCCCTCATATTGAGGGGTATACAGGGTTTGCGTTCAGATATTGAGGAGGATAGCTGTTATTTCTTGGCCAGACGCTGGTTCGCCACGGATGAGGGTGTATCGTTCATGAGGCTGGCGACCCTCATGTAACGTTCAGGCCGGGCGGGCTACGCGGATGCCTGAGACGTGGAGCCTGCTGGTGTTGGCGTCACTCGGACGGCCAGCCGCGGCTGCCTCCTGCCAGGGGCCGTAAGCTGCCAGTTCGGTTCGAGCGACTCGGGGCAGGAAGCGGACATTCGTACCAGACGTTTGCACTAACTCGGCGTTTACAGGTCTGTTTGGGTTCTGAGCATCTGTTGCAGTTTGGTAGATTTCTGTTCCGAAGTAGCTATCGGATAAGGAGCGAAGGCCTTTGCCCACACTTCATTTGACGCCGGGCGACTCTGCCGGTGGCAGCTTGCTACGCGCACTTCAGAATGCAGGCAGTGACGAGACAGTAATCCCATTCCCAGACAACTTTAGCTACGGTCCGATTGACGCCGACGACGGTAACGCTCCGGGGCGGTGGGAGTGGTGGAGATGGGATTTTCTTGGTAGCCGAATGGGTCATGCGGCTGCTTTGCGAGATTTTTGGGATCGGGTAACGACAACCGATGATCGCCTTGTGGTATGGTGGGGACGCCACTCACCTCAAGACTGCAGCTTTTTTTTGGCATTGGCAGCCTGTTTCGTGGAGAAGTCTTATTACGCGATCGAGGTGACTGGAACCGAATATATCTTTACGGCTCAGGATGGCAGGCGCGTGTTGAGTAAGCCAGCCGAGGAAGTGTCCACAATGAGACACGAGGGATTGCAGCAACTCTTCGACAAGCAAGTCCCTGTTGATGCTTCTCAGCGCAAGCTGGCCGCCACAAAATGGCTTCAGCTCCGTCAAGAAAATGCGCCGTTTCGGATACTGTCAAAAGTAGGCCTTGTTTCTGCACCAATAGACTTTTTCGACACATTTATTCTTAAACATGTGTCGTCGCATTGGCGACACCTTCACATGGTGCTTTTGGATGTCTACGTAAGTCAGCACTGTTATAGCAGAATAAGTAGCGGAATGATCCAGATGCGAATAGCAGACATGGTGGAAGACGGCCGCATTCTCACCGACAAACACCCCTTGAACGTGCGAGAAAGCAGCGTGCGGCTTCCGGAGGATCTCTGACTAGGAATGCAACTGAAGGCAGTTCCCAGTATTTTGAACGAAGTGTCACACTCGATGTCAGCTTTCAGGCACGCTGAAGACGCCTGGAAATGACCGCAATTGCCGCTTACCGGGCATCCTCAGCCACATCACAAATTCCGCTCTCTCACGCCCTGTTCCAGCCGTCCGCGGCAGCCGCCCAGAGGCTTTTTGCGTCTTTTTCTCGAAAAAGAAGGCCTTCCTTCCCCTCCAAACGTCCGTTACACCCCCCGCCCAGATACCGGTGTTCGGGAATGCGGTGACAAGCCGCGGCTGCCCCCGCAACTGTAAGCGGTCTTCCAGGCCTGCTCCATCCAGCCATTGCCGCGCGCGGCGAGAAGGCGGAGCAGGTGGCCACCCGACACTCGGGACGGCCGGACCGCAAGCCAGGAGACCGGCCGGTGTCGAGACTGTTCGCGCGCGTCGGGCGGGGTGCACCGAAGCAGTGGGAGAGAGACCCGCATGCGGCAATCGCCGTGTTTACGTCCGCGACGAGCCTCGTCGCGGCCGGTGGAGTCTCGTGCCCATGCGCCCGACCTGTATCGCCGCCCTCGTCATCCTGCCCTGCGCCGCCCCTGCCCTCGCTTTCGCCCAGGCCAACCCGGACAGTCCGGAGAACATCGTGGTAACCGCCACCCGCACGCCCAGCCAGGTCGCCCGACTGCCCGCCGGCGTCACCGTCATCGACCGCAAGACCATCGAGGAGCGCGGCTACGTCTCGCTCACCGACGCGCTCGCCGCCGTGCCCGGCCTGCGCGTGGTGCAGTCGGGCGGCCCCGGCTCGCAGAGCAGCGTGTTCATCCGCGGCAGCAACTCCAACCACGTGCTCGTGCTGCGCGACGGCGTGCCGATCAACGACCCGTCCGACCCTGGCGGCGCCTTCAACTTCGGCGTCGACACGCTGGAGGACGTCGAGCGCATCGAGATCGTGCGCGGCCCGCTCTCCAGCCTGTACGGCTCGGGTGCCATCGGCGGCGTCATCAACCTCATCACCCGCCACGGCGGCGGCAGCCCGCACGGCCACCTCACTTTGGCCGGCGGCAACCCGGACCAGCTACTGGCGCAGGGCGACGTGCATGGCGGCGCCGGCATCTACGACTACGCCGCCAGCGTCGAAGGTTACTCCACCCGCGGGTTCGACCAGACGCCGCAGCGCGAGCGCACCATCACCACCGGCGAGGCCGACGGCGACCGCAGCAAGCAGGCCGAGATCGACCTCGGTGCCACACCCTGCAAAGACACCCGCTTTTCGGTTCTGGTTCGCGCCCGCGACGCGAAATACGGCTACGACGAACCCGATTTCGACGCCGGCAACGCCACCGGCTACGATTCCTCGCTGTTCGGCCGCCTCGGCGTGACCAGCAAGCTGCTGGACGGCGCGTGGGACACCAGCCTCTACTTCACTGGCATCCAGCGCGACCGCGAATACACCGTTACCTTCAGGCCGGCCGACCCGAACCAGGCACAGGCCGACGACCGCTACCACGGCCAGCGCGGCGACGCGCAGTGGAACAACACCATCCGCCTGCCGGACCACGCGCTCCTCACCGCCACTTCGGTCAGTTTCGGCTACGAGCACGTGAGCGACCGCATCGACACCAAGAACAACGATTCCGCCTTCGGCAGCCCGGACTTCGTGGGCGGCGTCAGGGCCCACGCCGATTCAGACGCAGGCTACGCCGGCCTGCAGACCACCGCCTTTCAACGCCTGGCCATCACCGGCCAGCTGCGCGAGGATGCCACCAGCATCGCCGGCGACGCGTTCACCTGGCGGCTCGGCGGCGTGTTCGACCTGCCCGAGTTGCTCTCCCACATAAAGGCGTCGTACGGCACCAGCTTCCGTGCACCGGCGCTGAACGACCGTTACGGACGCGATAATTACGGCTTCGGCTATGGCTTCGTCGGCAACCCGAACCTGCGCCCCGAGCGCGGCGATGGCTACGAGGCCGGTGTCACCTCCGACCTGCCGCCAACCCGTCTCGGCAGCGCCAGCGTCACCGTGGAGTATTTCCACAACCGCATCCGCGATCTGATCGAGGACGTGCTGCAGCCGAACGGGCTGGACTACGCGCCCGTCAACATCGCGCGCGCGCGCACCGAGGGTGTGGAGGCGACGCTCACCCTGCACGCCGCGCGCTGGCTGCAAGCCGACCTCACCTACACCTACACCGACGCCCGCGACCTCGACACCCACGAACTCCTGCTGCGCCGGCCCTACAACCAGGGCAGCGTCGACTTCCGCATCTCACCGGTCCCGGCGCTGACGATCGTGCCGGAGCTGACCTACACCGGGTCTTTCCAGGACTACCTCACCAGCGACACGGGTGCCGAGGGCTTCGTGCAGGGGCTCTCGCCGAACGGCTTCGTGGTGAACCTGAACATCACGTATCAGGTAACACCGGCGCTGCAGCTGTTCGCTTGGGGCAAGAACATCGCCAACTCGCATTTCGAGCCGGCAAACGGGTATCAGACGCCCGGGCCTAGCGTGCTGGCGGGGGCGCGGGTTGGGTTTTAGGCAGGCAAGCAGTTCTTTTTTGAAAGAAAGAACCAAAAAAACTTTTGTCTCCTGAGTGCGCGCTGCGGGAAACTCGGCGACAGCAGGAATAAAGGTTTTTTGCTGCGTCAGGTGTGTCGCTTCACTGATGCCGGGCTCGGAACACCCTAAAAACGCACTCTAGACGTTCGGCACGGACAGGAAGGCCTGCTTTTTAAAAAAGCAGCAAAAAACTTTTGGTCCTGCTGTCGCGGCGGTTTCTGCAGCGCACGCCCTAGAGACCAAAAGTTTTTTGGCTCCTTTTTTCAAAAAAGAACCGCTTGCTTCGTCTCCCGTGTTTCCCAAAGGGCAGCTACCGCTACCTACGCGGGAACGCAGCCTCCCCCCGGCGGTTGGGACTCCCACCCCCTCCGCGACCAAAGGCACGCATGCTCGACCACACTCAGGACCAGGACGATTTCGCCATCACCGCGCAGGTCTCGCTGGTCGAGCAGCGCTTCAACACGCTCAAGCACAACGACATGTTCGGCGTCTTCGACCAGCGCGGCGACATCCGCCCCGGCGAGGGCGGCACACAGGGCCTCTACTTCAACGACACACGATACCTCTCCGAGTTCGAGCTGGTGGTGGGCGGCTGCCAGCTCGTCCTGCTCAGCTCCACGCTGCGCGACGACAACGCGACGTTGACCTGCGACCTGGCCAACCCGGACCTGCCGAAATGCGGGCCGGACGGACTGGCCGCCAACCTGATTCACATCCGCCGCTCGCGCTTTCTGTGGAACGGCGTCTGTCACGAGCGTATCTCGATCCGCAACTTCGACGTCGCCGCGCGCACCATCCAGGTGGAGATCCGCTACGGTGCGGACTTCGTGGACCTCTTCGAAGTGCGCGGCATGCACCGCATACGGCATGGGCGGCACGAGCCGGCCGGTGTCGGCCAGGACAACGTGACTCTCGCCTATACCGGCCTGGACAACCGCCGCCGCGCCACCGAGTTACATTTCAATCCGCAACCGGACCGCATCGACGAGGGTCGCGCCCTATTCAACGTGGCGCTGCCGCCGCACGGGCGCAGCCTGATCTTCGTCGAAGCCGCTTGCGATCGTGCCAACGGCCCGCGCCGCGCGTCCGAGACGTTCCTCTCCTGCATGCTGGACCAGCGCCGCTGGACCCGCCAGCGCAGCGCGTCGTCTGCCGGGATAGAGACCTCCAACGAGGTGTTCAACGAGGCGATGCGCCGCGCCATCAGCGACCTCACCATGCTGACCACCGAGAAGAAGACAGGCCCCTACCCCTACGCCGGCATCCCGTGGTTCAGCACCGCCTTCGGCCGCGACGCGATCCTGACAGCACTGAACGTGCTGTGGATGGACCCTTCCATCGCCGCCGGCGTGCTGCGCTATCTGGCCGCCAACCAGTCCACCACCCACGACGCGGCGTCCGACGCCGAACCCGGCAAGATTCTGCATGAGGTGCGCCACGGCGAGATGGCTGAGTTGGGCGAGGTGCCGTTCCGCCGCTACTACGGCAGCGTGGACGCGACCCCGCTGTTCGTCATGCTGGCCGGCGCCTACCTCGAGCGCACCGGCGACCTCTCCAGCATCGCAGCCATCTGGCCCAACATCCGCGCGGCACTCGCGTGGATGGACACCTACGCCGCGCGCGACCCGGACGGCTTCGTCAGCTACTTCCGCCAGACCGAGGAGGGGCTGGCCAACCAGGGCTGGAAGGACAGTTTCGACAGCATCAGCCACGCCGACGGGGCGCTGGCCACTGGCCCGATCGCGTTGGTGGAGGTGCAAGGCTACGTCTACGCGGCGCGCCGGGCGGCGGCGATCATCGCGCGCCTGCTGGGCCACACAGACATCGCCCAGGCCGAAGGCGTCAAGGCGGAGCGCCTGCAAACCGCGTTCGAGGCACGCTTCTGGTGCGAGTCGCTCGGCACCTATGCGCTGGCGCTGGACGGTGAGCGGCGCCCCTGTGAGGTGCTCGCGTCCAACGCCGGCCACCTGCTGCTGACCGGCATCTGCGCGCCGGCACGCGCCCAACGCGTGGCCGACGGGCTGATGGGCAGCCGCTTCTTCAACGGCTGGGGCATCCGCACGCTGGCGTCGGGCGAGGCGCGCTACAACCCGATGAGCTACCACAACGGCTCGGTCTGGCCGCACGACAACGCGGTAATTGCACTTGGCCTGGCGCGCTACGGGTTGAAGCCGCAGGCCGAACGCCTGTTCGCCGGCCTGTTCGACGCGGCGCTCTACGTGGACCTGCGGCGCCTGCCGGAGCTGTTCTGCGGCTTCGCGCGCCGTCGCGGACAGGGGCCGACCTTCTATCCAGTGGCCTGCTCGCCGCAAGCCTGGGCGGCCACCGCGCTGCACGCGGCGCTGGCTGCGTGCCTCGGGCTGCGCTTCGACGTTGCCGAACGCAGCGTTGTGTTCGATCGGCCGCGCCTGCCGGATTTTTTGGGCGAGGTGACGTTGCACAACCTGACTGTGGGCGACGGGCGGATCTCGGTAGTGCTGCGGCGGATGGGCAACGAGGTGGCGATGAACGTGCTGCGCCGGGATGGGGCCGTGCACGCGGTTTTGCGGAGCTAAGGGCAAGGCAAGCGCTTCTTTTTTGAGAAGAAGTAAAAAATTTTCTTCCCGGATGCCTCTGGCCGAGTGATGCGCGCCGTTACGCTCTAACCTCCTAGATCCTTATTTAGGGTGCGAACTCATCACGAGCTGTCTGTGACGGCCACGGCAGGGCAGATGCCTGTTAGAAGGTCGCTGACTATCTTGTTTATTTCTGTAGCGATGGCACGCCAATGCTGAGGTTGAACGCTCGCTCGATGAGGTGGCGCGCGCCGTAGACCTTCGAAATGTAGACTGATAGTTCAAGGCGTCACGCCATTGGCTGAATGCAGTTCGAATCAGCTGCGACCGAGGCAAAAAGGACATACCGTAGTTTTGTCCGCAGTAACGCTGCTTGCCTAAAGCTCACTCAAGTTAGATCGGCGTCCTCTCGGAGCCTAACAGCTTAGAAGGTTGTCTCTCGTACCTGTCAAGCTCAGCTATCATACGAAAGTATGCAGACGTGCTCTCTTTGTGTCGTCGCGCCTCAGCACCTGCCCCACCTAGGACAACGCAATTCGAAAGTCCGTTCGCATGAAGATCTTTCTGTAAGCAATTCTAAATATGCGTTGACATTGGAATCGGCATTGGAGAGGATTACCTGTTGTTTGACCGGACCAGGAATTTCCTTCGCTTGAGAAAGAGCTTAGGCTTCTTGCTACGAGTGGTTCAGAACGCGTCCCGGTCATGTCATAAGTCAATCATGTGCTGACTGTCTAAACGCATTCGGGCAAGGATCAAAAGCTGCGCGTCTCGTTGTCTCTGAAGAGTAAAAAAGCAGTCGACGCTGCCCTCATGATTGTGTTCGACCACGTGTTGCGCCAGCTAGCTAGGCCGATGCTTCGCTACATCACCGGGCACTGGCCAAGGGCGCCAGAACTGTCGAATTTTAGACGGGGCTATGCGGAAAAGCAGGACAAGCTTCCCCCGCTACTCAACGCCCTCGCCGGGACCGAGAGAGCACGGCCAATCATCGTTCAAACCATGGCCGTGGCAACCCGAGCAACCGCACTGACCGCAGAACAAGTTGCGGTCCAGCAACTTGCCGCAGGACAACCAATCGCTTTCATGCATGTTGAGAAAACTGCGGGAACGTCTCTAACAGATTTCCTGGAGCGGCGCTTCTCGCCCACGCGCATTGAGTTGCAACCGCCTCCCGCTGACGAAGCAGCATCTGGGCCCCGTCGTTCTCCGACACACGCCTACACGATGGTTTACGGGCATTTTGCACTTCCCTTCGTCCGAACCCACGAGCCGGAACGGCAGGTGGTAACAATCCTACGCGAACCGGGCGCTCGCATTCTCTCCTGCTACTACTATTGGAGGTCGCGCCAGCTTAGCAGCGCCGTCGACGATGTTAACGAGGCGACCGTTCTGGCCGGCCGTGTCGGACTACTCGAATTTCTTCGGTGCCGTCATCCCGTAGTTGTCGATCAGATCGACAACGTTTACGCACGCAGGTTGACCGGCCTCGATATTTCGGCCCACGACGGCCTAAATGGAGACGATGCGTTGGACATCGTCGGTAAAGCTCTATCGGCATTGGACAGCCTGGCGTTTGTTGGCATCACTGAAAGATTCCCCGAAAGCATCGCGTTGCTGAGCTTGCGGTTCGGACTCGTGCCGCCACAACATGCTCCCCGCATCAACGTCAGTGAACAGAACGAAATTGATCTGCCGCAGGATTATAAACCAGTTCCTCGCGAGACGATCACGTCGGAGATTAAGACGGAGCTTGACCGGCTCACACGCTTCGACCGGATAATCTACGGCGCTGCTGTGAGGTGTTTCGATGCCATGCAACGCCGACAAGCCGTTTTGTAGGAAAATCAAAAAAGGAACGTTCTGCTGCGTTCTCGCGGTTAGAGCTGCGCGCATCTCAGGGGTGGACCCGTCGTGGCCAATCGATGATGGCGACGGCAAATCGTAGCGTTATTCACAACAGGACTTTGTTGCTCGCGCGCCCAAAGATCCTCCAGGGCGTGCCCGCGCCGATGGCTGAGATGCTGCTCGGCACGTATCGAGCTACCAGGCGCGGCGACTTTACTGCAGCAGACCTGATGCTTGCGACGCGGCTCGGCTGACGCCTCAAACAATGCGCGACGTGCTTGTCGCTTACCTTGACCGCAAGTCGTTGCAATAACGCACATCATGCGACTGACGCTTGGTGATGATGGTTCAGAAGAGCCGGCGGATTTAGGTTACGGAGCGAACACTCTGCCAAGCACCTGTGTGACCGGCTCGCCTTCGACGCGAGATGGTCGTCTGTCCAGATGGCCTGTTCAAGGCCAAGCCGCCTTCGGCGGTCGCTTCGCGAGCCCTGAGCCGGCCATCCGGACAGCCAAGCTGCTGAAATCGGAGAAAACCTCGGAGTGCAACCCTGGTGGGAGAGCTGTTCGCTCTGTGACCTAAATCCGCCGCGGAATGGGTGCACCGCTTTCGGACTATCGGGTCACGATCTCTTTTCTCAACCGCCAACAGCTACTTCGCGTTTCTTCCGCAACGGGAAGGCTGTTGCGCAAGACCGCACCTGCCACGACCTCAACTTGCTCACTTCCACTGAAAACCATCCGGCTCGGCCACCGTCAAGGCTGGCGCATAGAGCAGCAATCAGGCGCGTGCTCCCAGGCGCGGCCCCGCCACCGGATCAGCCGCCGATGCGGGTGAATACCAGAGTCCCCACCGGCTGCTCCTCGTCAGTGCAGCACCCATGGTGGAAGCTCACGATCTGCAACGTGCGGCCCACCTGTTTCACGCCAATCAGCGCCCCGGTGCCGAACACGCTGCTGCTCCCCTCGTCGGATACGCCGTACGCGTAATCCGTGCCGGTAATCTGCGCACGCTTCAAACGGTTGGACCGTGGACTCAGAAACGGCGGCCCGGACCACCATACCGCGCTGGTGATCGCCGCCCCGGTGGGCGAGCTCAGCGACCAGGACGGCACGTGGTGGATCAGGTCCATGCCACGGCTCTCCACCTGTATCAGCGAGCCGTCCGCCGCCGTGTACGTCCCCGGCGTGAACTTCTGGAACACGATCGGCGCCGAGGGCTGCTGCGGCAGCTCAATTGCTCCCGCACTCGCCTGCCCGCTCGGCACCGATTGCAACGCCACCTGCGCCGGCCCCGCCGTAGCGGGAGCTGGCGTCCCCGGGCTCCGCGGACGCGATTGGCTGCCGGCCGGCACCCCGGCCGCAATCGCCCGGCCTGCGTTGTCGGTGGCTAGCGTCACGCGTCCCTGCTGGTCCACGTGCAGCTCGATCGTCACGTCCCGATAGATCGTCCCGGCATTCGTGTGGATCGGCAGGCGGGTGATCCTGATGGTGGTCCCCCGGGCCACCACGGTCGCGTCCTTCAGGTTGGTGGTGGCCTCGCCCGACGCCGGGACAGGGCCTTGTGCTGCGGCGCCGCCGGCCAGGGCCAGCAGCACGCAGCCAGTAAGGTAAGTCGCTCGCATGCCCCCTCTCCTGCCACAGCAAGGCCCGCGCCGCTACCGGGACCCCCGCCTGCGCCCGGCCGAGCGGGAAACTTGGCCGGGCAAATGCGTCATGACCATCACACAACGACAAGGGGAGCAGACGCATGACCAAGACCGCCGACCCGGACACGCTGGCCAAGATCTCCGGCATGATCCAGGACATCAGGACGGCGATGCTCACCAGCGAGGACGGCCCTCATCTGCGCAGCCGCCCCATGGTCGCCGCCCAGAAGGACTTCACCGGCGAGCTCTACTTCTACACCCACGCCTCCGCCCACAAAGTGCGCGAGGTGGGCAGCCACGAACGCGTCGGCATCAGCTACGCCGACTCCTCGCACCAGAACTACATCTCCATGTCCGGCACCGCGGAGGTCGTCCGCGACAAGGCCGAGATCAAGGCACACTGGGCCGAGCCGATGCGCACTTGGTTTCCTAAGGGCGTGGACGACCCCGACATCGCCATCCTCAAGGTCACCGTCGAGCAGGCGGAGTACTGGGACGCGCCGTCGTCCACCATGCTGCACTTGTATGGCTACGTGAAGGCGGCGGTGACGGGCGAGCCGCCGCATCCGGGCGGCAATGAGAAGGTGCAGATAGCGTAAGAAAGCAGTTCTTTTTTGAAAAAAAGAACCAAAAAACTTTTGTCTCCGCTGTCGCGCGCTCACCGGACAGAACCGCGACAGCCGCAGTAAAAGTTTTTTGCTTCTTTTTTTCAAAAAAGAAGGCCTTTCTTCCTGCATGACCGAGCTCGACCGCCGCTTAGGCATGCACCTCCCAATCCAGCGCCGAGACTTCCTCCACGGCGCCGCCGCCCTTAGCCTGGCCGGCACCCTGCCCGCCCGCATCGCCCCGCAGGACGCCCCCGGCTACTACCCGCCCGTTAGCACCGGCATGCGCGGCAGCCACCCCGGATCATTCGAGGTGGCGCACAGCCTGCGCGACGGCACTTTCTGGAAAACAGCGCCGGCCCCCGAGCCGGGCGAGGCCGACTACGACCTCATCGTCGTCGGCGGCGGCATCAGCGGCCTGGCCGCGGCGTATTTCTACCGCCAGGACCACCCCGCCGCGCGCATCCTCATCCTGGAAAACCACGATGATGTCGGCGGCCACGCCAAGCGCAACGAGTTCACCCTAGCCGGCCGCACCGAACTGATGAACGGCGGCACGCTGGAGATCGACTCGCCGCGTCCTTACAGCCGCGTCGCCGACGGTTTGCTGCGCAGCCTCGGCATAAACCCGGTGAAGCTGGAAGAAGGCTGCGCCCACAAGGACTTCTACAAGGACGCCGGCCTGGGCCGCGGCATCTTCTTCGACCGCGAGACTTTCGGCGCCGACTACCTCGCCGCCGTGCAAGACAAACGCCCCTGGGCCGACCTGCTGGCCCGCGCCCCGCTCTCCCCGCGCGCCCGACAGGACATAGCCCGCATCAACGAGGCGCATACCGACTACATGCCCGGCCTGTCCTCGGACGAGAAAAAGGCGCGCCTCTGCCGCATCAGCTACCGCGACTTCCTGCTGCACATCGCCGGCTGTGATCCGGCCGCCCTGCCCTATTTCCAGGCCCTCAGCCACGACGAGTGGGGCGTGGGTGCCGACGCCGTCTCCGCCCTGGACGTCTGGAGCTTCGACTTCCCCGGCTTCCAGGGCCTCAACCTCGCTCCGGGCGCGGCGCCGCACATGGGCAACACAGCGGCCGGTTACGCAGCCGATGGCGGCTCGTACACGTTCCACTTTCCGGACGGCAACGCCAGCATCGCCCGCCTGCTGGTCCGCCGCCTGATTCCCGCCGCGCTCCCCGGCACCACCGCCGAGGACGCGGTCACCAGCCGGCTCGACTACACGCAGCTCGACCGCGCCGGCCAGGCCACCCGCATCCGCCTCTCCAGCATCGTCGTCGGCGTGCGCAACATCGGTGGTGCCGACCACGCAACCGGCGTTGAAGTAGCATACTCCCGCGCCGGCCAGGTGATCCGCGCGCGCGCAGACCAATGCGTTCTCGCCTGCTACAACATGATGATTCCCTATCTGTGCCCGGAGCTGCCGAAACCGCAAAAAGATGCGCTGCACAGCCTGGTGAAGATACCACTGGTCTACACCACGGTTGCGTTGACCAACTGGCGCGCCTTCCACCAGCTCGGTATCAGCCGCGTCTACGCACCCGGCTCTTATCACAGCACGATGTGGCTCAACCCGGTGGTCGACATCGGCGGCTACAGTTCGGTCCGCTCGCCCGACCAGCCGATGCTGTTGCGCATGACGCGCGTGCCGTGCCATCCGGGCCTGGACGAACGCACACAGCACCGGCTCGGCCACGCCGAGCTGCTGGCCACCAGCTTCGAAACCTTCGAACGCAACATCCGCGACCAGCTCGGCCGCACGCTGGGCAGCGCAGGCTTCGACCCGGCACGCGACATCACCGCCATCACAGTCAACCGCTGGCCACACGGCTACGCCTACGAGTACAACGTGCTGTTCGATCCGGACTACCCGCCGGGTCAGACACCACACGAAATCGGCCGGGCACGGTTCGGGCGGATAAGTATCGCAAACTCGGATGCTGGGGCGGCGGCTTACACGGATTCGGCCATCGATCAGGCTTGGCGGGCGGTGCAGGAAGTCAAAGCGTAAGCAAGCGCTTCTTTTTCGAGAAAAAGAAGCAAAAAGCTTTTGTCTCGGCTGTCGTAGACTACTCCGCACGATGCGCCTACCGGCTTCGAAATGCGAAATGCTAACCTCGGTTAAGAGGCCGCCGGGAATACCCTGCGTCGTGCACTGCGCAATGGTCCTGGTAGCCTCAGACGGTTACGCCGCTTTGGTGCCCGACAAGCCAGACTGGCTTCGATCAGCAGCCGACTCTCAAATGGCCACTAACATCCGGGCGGATGTCAGTTAGCTAAGCGACCGTAGTTTGGAAATGCAGTCTCCCTGCACCCATAACGCAGGACGCCCCGCGACAGCCGAACCAAAAGTTTTTTGCTGCTTTTTTTCAAAAAAGCAGGCCTTGCTCTCTTTCTGGGTTCCGACGCGTAAATGCTCAGCCTCAGGTGCTAGGTAACTTCGTACCTGATAGGCTTGAACGCATAGTTGTTGGACTGCAACGCCGAACAAGCTGTCAGCCCGATGATCAGATCCTCCTCGGCCGCAAACAGCACATGGTCTCCTGCCTTGCTCAACGGCGGCTCCACTGTCAGCGCGCCGCTGCCTGCATCCACCGTCACGTTCATGAACACGTTGAACGCCACCGGTATCTGGTCCGGTGTTACGCCGTAAGGCGCAAGCGCCTCGGCCAGGTTGCCGAAGCAGCCACGGTGCGGCGACGTGTCACCGTAGATGATGCGGAAGGTGTCCGCCGAACAGGGCGTCAGCAGGAAGTCATGCCGCCCTACCGTGTCTTCGACTATGCGCAATAATATGCGGCTGCGGTTCGAGTAGATCGGGTCGCCGGTGGTCAGAAACAGACGGCTGGCGTAATCCAGCGTGCGGCCCGACGAAATCACCTCCGCGGTGTCGTGCGCGTTGAACGCAAGCAGGTCCGCAACCTGTTCGCCCTGCGGGTCGATCACCCGCAGGGTTTGTCCACGCGCTACGCGGAATGCCACGCCGGAGCGCGGCTGTATCTCGTTGATCACTCGGGCTGCGTGTCTTGCTTGCGCCCGGCCGGGTGGAACGGGCATTCCCACCCGTCACCGACCGCCCGGCCGCTGTACTGACGCGCCTCCGACGCCTCCCCGAAGCGCGCCAGCATCGGATTTTCCGAGCCGGCCAGCGCGAAGTCGCGCGAGAGAATGCTGCGCCGAAGCTTGTCGTAAGTGCCTTCGGCGCGCAGCCGCTCGAACTGGTCGTGCAGGTTGAAGATCATGGTGGGCGCGCGGAAGCGGCGGGCCGGGCGGCTGGCCGCGGGGTGCAGTCCCACCACGAAGAACGCCTCGCCGCCGAAGCTTAGCGAGAAATCCGTGTCGTGTGGGTTGTCGCTGACTCTGCCGTCATACGGCTTGCCGGACCAGGCGTCCTTGTCGGTCAGCGACTGCAAGCGGCTCCACAGGCACCGCTCAAACTGCGACTCGGAGAGGTCGCGCGGGCCTTCGAACACCACGGCGAAGCTGCGGAACAGGGTGGGGTCCGCGCGGTAGCTCTCCACCCAGTCCAGCAGCAGCGGGTAGATGCGCAGATCGTCCCAGCCCGACCCGATGTCGCGTGCCACCACCACGGCAATCTGGTCGCGCGAGAGCGCCGCCTTGGCACCCACGCAGGGGAAGTCGGGTGCTGCGATGAAGTCCCGCAGGTCGTGGGCGAGCGCGTGGTCCGCGTCGCATGTTTCTATCAGCATGACGGGATATCCTGGGGTCTCTCCGGACGCAGACAACGCCGGCTTTCACTCACGGTTGAAGGAGAAGCGTCCGCACGAACCCAACGATTCCGTGTCCGGTTCCCGAATCAGCGACCTTGAGTTCAACCGCCTGGACGCCAGGAGTAGACAAGCGAGGCCTTCTTTTCTGAAGAAAAGAAGCAAAAGACTTTCGGTCCTGGTGTCGGAGAGGTTCTGCAACGCGCAACAGCGGAGACAAAAGTTCTGTTGTTTTTTTTCAAAAAGAACCGCTTGGCTTGCCCCTCAGGATCGTTGGCGTGATGACGCCCGGCGTTCTAATCCTCGTGTTTGCGCAACGTGGCGCATCCCCATAGATGGTAGCGTGCCCCCCGACATGCCCGCCCACCGCCGCCCGGCAGCTTTGCTCGCCGTCCTCACGCTCGCCGGCTGCGGCGTCGGCCCGCGCTACCACCCGCCGAAGTTGGACGTCCCGGCCACCTTCACCTCCGCCATCCCCACCGCCCCCACCGCAGCGCCGCCACCCACCGACTGGTGGCGCGGCTTCGGCGTCCCGGAGCTCGACCGGCTGATCGACCTAGCCGCCACCCAGAGCCTGGACGTGCGCGCGGCCGCCGCCCGCATCGTGCAGGCGGACCAGGCGGCGCGCGTGGCCGGCAGCCCGCTGCTGCCCGGCATCACCGGCACGCTCGGCCAGACCTACGAGCGGACCGGCAGCCAGAGTAGCGGCCTCTCTGCCAGCAGCCTGGGCGCGCTCACCGGCAGCACCGGCGCCGGCTCAACCGGCAGCAGCTCCGCGCTCGCCGGCCTGTTCGGCAGCGGCCACCGCTACACCGACACGCGCATCTACTCGGCCGAGCTGAACGCCTCCTACCAGGTGGATTTCTGGGGCCAGAACCTCGACGCCCTGCGCGCGGCACTTGCCACCGCCCAGTTCAGCCGGTTTGACGCGCAGACCGTGTGGCTGACCACGTCCAGCTCCATCGCCACCACCTACTTCCAGGCCGCCGGCTACCGCGACCGGCTGGCCATCGCCGAGGGCAACCTGAAATCCTCGCTTGACGTGCTGGCCGCCTACCAGGCGCGCCTGACGGTGGGCACCGCCAGCCTGCTCGACGTCAGCCAGCAGCAGGCGCTGGTCGCCGGCTACCGCGCACAAATCCCCGCTTTGCGCAGCTCCTACGAGCAGGAGCGCATCGCACTCGGCGTGCTGGTCGGCATCCCGCCCGAGCGCATCGTGATCGACCCCAAGCCGCTGGTGGTGACCGCGCTGCCGGAGATCGCCCCAGGCCTGCCGGCAGACCTGCTGCGCCGCCGGCCGGACGTGGAGTCCGCCGAAGCCCAGCTCGTCTCGCAGAACCAGACGGTGCGCCAGGACCTCGCCGCCTTTTTCCCCTCCATCACGCTGACCGGCTCGGGCGGCCTGTCCAGCCTGTTCCTCTCCAGCATCACCGGCCCTGGCACGGTGGTGGCCACCCTGATGAGCCAGCTGACCCAGACGATCTTCGACAACGGTGCCAAGTCCGGCACGCTGGGCGGCGCCAAGGGCCGCTACCAGGAGCTCGTCGCCGACTACGTGAAAGCCGTGCTGCAGGCCTTCACCGACACCGAGACGGCGCTGACCCAGGCCAGCTTCGACGCCGAGCAGCAGCACCTGGAAGAGGAAGCGGTGCGCACCGCCCAGCGCTCGCTCGACATCGCCCGCGCCCAGCTCACCGTCGGCACCATCGACATCATCACCGTGCTGAACACCCAGACCACGCTGTTCGGCGACCAGGACACCCTGGCCCAGGTGCGCATCGCCCGCTTCGAGGCGATCGTCTCCCTATATAAGGCGCTGGGCGGCGGCTGGTCCGGCCCGGTCCTCGCCGCCCCACCCCACACGGTGTACCCGCCCTCATGAGACGCTTCCGCACGCCCATCATCACCGTCCTGGTCATCGTCCTGGTGCTGGCCGGCATACGCGGGCTGGTGGCCATGCGCGCCAAGCCGAAAAAGACCGCCGCGGTGGACACCTCCATCCCCGTGGCCACCGCGCAGGCCAAGGTGGAGGACGTGCCGCTGTCGGTGGACGGCATCGGCACCGTGCAGGCGCTCAACACCATCAACATTCACCCGAACGTGGACGGGCCGTTGACCGAGGTGGACTTCAAGGAAGGCCAGGACGTGCGCGCCGGCCAGGTGCTCGCCCGCATCGACAGCCGCATCTACCAGGCCACCTACGACCAGATGGTCGCGAAAAAGGCGCAGGACGAAGCCACGCTTGCCAACGCCCAGCACGACCTGCAGCGCTACGACAAGCTGGTGAAGACGCAATACACGACCCTGCAGCAGGCCGACACGCAGCGCGCCACCGTGGCGCAGACCGAGGCGATCGTCCGCCAGGACCAGGCGCAGATCGACAGCGCGCACACCAACCTCGGCTACACCACCATCACCGCCCCGGTGGACGGCCGCGTCGGCATCCGTCAGGTGGACCTGGGCAACCTCGTGCACAGCACGGACGTCACCCCGCTGACGGTGCTGACAACGCTGAAGCCAATCTCCGTGGTGTTCACCCTGCCGCAGCAGACTCTGGCCGAAGTCACCGCCGCCATCACCGCCGCCCGCAGCCAAGGCGGCGCCGAGGTCGAAGCGCTGCCGCAGGAGGGCGGCGACACGGACGGCGACGACGCCACACCGAAAGTGCTCGACCGCGGCCGGGTGGCAATTCTGGACAACGAGGTGGACCAGAACACCGGCACCATCAAGCTGAAGGCGCTGTTCCCCAACCCGGCGCTGCGGTTGTGGCCAGGCGCGTTCGTCAACGTTCGCTTGTTCCTGCGGGTGGACCGCAACGTCATCGCGGTGCCGACGGCCGCCATCCAGCGCGGGCCGCAGGGGGCGTTCGTCTACACGCTGGACCACGACGTGGCACACCGCCATCCGGTGACCGTGCAGCGGCAGACCGAACAGGTGGCTATCGTCAGCGCGGGGCTGACCCCTGGCGAGCTGGTGGTGACGGATGGGGCCTCGCGGCTGACCGAAGGCTCGCATGTGAGGGCGCAAGGCAAAGCGTAAGAAAGGCCTTCTTTTCTGAAGAAGAGAAGCAAAAGACTTTTGTCACGGCTGTCGCGGACTCCCCCGCACGGCACAACCCAGGAGACAAAAGTTTTTTGGTTCTTTTTTTCAAAAAAGAACTGCTTGCTTCTGGTCCAGGATTTGCAAACCTCCTCTACATGGCCGACGCCGAAAGCCTCCTGGCCACACGCGTAATCGACACACACTGCCCGTACTGCGCCCTGCAATGCGGCATGTCGCTGCACGAAACCGACCAAGGCTGGACCGTCGCCGCGCGCGACTTCCCCACCAACAAGGGCGGCCTGTGCCGCAAAGGGTGGAGCGCGGCCTCGCTGCTGTCCGCACCCGACCGGCTGACCACCCCGCTGGTCCGCCCGCGCCGCGGCATGCAGCTTCAGCCGGCGTCGTGGGACGAGGCGCTGGACCGCGTGGCGGACGCCCTGGACGCCATCCGCGAGAAGCACGGTCCTGACGCGGTCGGCGTGTTCGGCGGCGGCGGGCTGACCAACGAGAAGGCGTACATGCTGGGCAAGTTTGCTCGTGTCGCCCTGGGCACGGCGAACATCGACTATAACGGCCGGTTCTGCATGTCCTCGGCCGCCGCGTCCGGCCTGCGCGCCTTTGGCATGGACCGCGGGCTGCCGTTCCCGCTCGCCGACATTCCGCAGGCCGAGGTGATCCTGCTGCCGGGTGCCAACCCGGCGGAGACGATGCCGCCGATCATGCAGTATTTCGAGGCGCAGCGGGACCAGGGCGGCAAGCTGATCGTGGCCGACCCGCGCCGCACCGCCACCGCGCGGGTGGCCCACCTGCATTTGCAGCTAACTCCCGGCACGGACGCCGCGCTGGCCAACGGCATGCTGCACGTGGCGATGCGCGACAAGCTGATCGACACGGACTTCATCGCCGCGCGCACCTCCGGCTTCGCCGCCGTGCAGCGCGTGTGCAAATCCTACTGGCCGGACCGCGCCGAACGCATCACCGGCGTGCCGGCGAGCCTGATCGAGCGCGCGGCGCACATGCTGGGCGAAGCGGCCAGTGCGATGGTGCTGAGCGCGCGCGGCGCCGAACAGCAGAGCCACGGCTCGGACAACGTGGCCGCCTTCATCAACCTGGTCCTCGCCCTCGGTCACTGCGGCAAGCCGTACTCCGGCTATGGCTGCCTGACCGGCCAGGGCAACGGCCAGGGCGGGCGGGAGCACGGCCAGAAAGCTGACCAATTGCCCGGCTACCGCAAGATCGACAACCCGAACCACCGCGCCGAGGTGGCCGCGGTGTGGGGCGTGCACCCGGACAGCCTGCCGAAAGCCGGCTTGTCGGCTTGCGAACTGCTCGACGCGATGGGCCACAGCGTGCGGGGCCTGTTCGTGCTGGCGTCCAACCTGCTGGTCTCGGCACCGGATGCCGACCGGGTGGCGGGCGGGCTCGCCGGGCTGGACCTGCTGGTGGTGGCCGACATGTTCCTCTCGGAGACCGCGCAGCGCGCCGACGTGGTGCTGCCGATCACCCAGTGGGCCGAGGAGGACGGCACCATGACCAACCTGGAAGGCCGCGTGCTGCACCGCCGCCGTGCCCGGCCGCCGCCGCACGGCGTATGGTCCGACCTTCAGGTGATGCAGGCGCTGGCCGAGCGGCTCGGCTGCGGCGCGAGCTTCGACACCCAGCCGGAGGCGGCGTTCGACGAGCTGCGCCGCGCCAGCGCCGGCGGGACGGCCGACTACGCCGGCATCACTTACGGCCGCATCGATGCCGAGGACGGCGTGTTCTGGCCCTGCCCTGACACTGGCCATGCCGGCACGCCGCGCCTGTTCCTCGACCGCTTCGCAACCCACGACGGCCGCGCCCGCTTCCACCCCGTCGAGTTCCGTGGCGCCGCGGAGACGCCGGACCGCGCGTTCCCCTACGTGCTGACCACCGGCCGCGTGCTGACCCACTACCAGACCGGCGCGCAGACCCGCCGGGTGCCAGAGCTGGCGCAAGCCGAGCCTGCCGCATTCGTCGAGATCCATGCCGACACTGCACGCGGCCTTGGCATCGCCGCCGGCGAGATGGTGCGGCTGACCACGCGCCGCGGCAGCATCGAGGTGGCCGCGCGCATCACCCGCGACATCCGGATGGACACGCTGTTCGTGCCGTTCCACTGGGGCGGCCGGTCGTGCGCCAACCTGCTGACCAATCCGGCGCTGGACCCCCTCTCCCGCATGCCGGAGTTCAAGGCATGCGCCGTGCATGTGGCCCGGTCCGGCCCCCGCGCCGGCCCCTCCACTGCGCCAAGGACCACATGATCGATTCTGTGCCGCGCTTCCTCAACGGCGCGTTCGCCCTCTCCGGCCGCGGCTTCGCAGCACCTGCGCTGCTGGACGCCTCGCTCGCCTACGTGGTGCCGTCCGACAAGCGGGCGCAGCTGATCTACCTGCGCGCCGGCAACTCCTCCGGCGAGCTTGTCTGCCTGTCGATGATGCAGGACGGCCGCGCGGTGCGTCTGTTTCCGGTCGGCGCCAAGGCGTCCGTGCACGTGCCGCTCGCGGTGGTCGAGGACCTGCAGCCGGGCACGCGGATCGAGGTGTTCGCCGCGGCCCCGGAGGGCGTCGCCGCCACTGTCATCCTCGACATCGGGCTGATCGAAATCTGAGCGGCGGCATCGGCATGCGTCGCCGCCATGGCGATCGTCGACATGGGGCTGATCGAAATCTGAGCAGGACTGGCTAATGAGCAAGCAATCCCTGGTAGTCGTCGGCAACGGCATGGCCGGCGCACGCGCGGTCGAAGAGGTGCTGGCACGCGGCGGCGCCGAGCTGTTCGACATCACGATGTTCGGCGACGAGCCCTACGGCAACTACAACCGCATCCTGCTCAGCAACGTGCTCAGCGGCGTGCAGGACAGCGCCGACATTTTCATGAACCCGCTGGCCTGGTACGAGGAGAACGACATCACCCTGCATGTCGGGGCAAAGGTGACAGAGATCGACCGCGCCGCCCGCATGGTGCAGTCCGCCGCCGGCATCCGCGCGCGCTACGACGTGCTGCTGATCGCCACCGGCAGCCGCGCCTTCATCCCGCCGATGCGCGGGCTGAACAAGGCAGACGGCACGATGAAAGCCGGCGTGTTCGGCTTCCGCACCATCGACGATTGCGACGGCATCGTCGCCGCCGCCAAGCAGAGCCAGCGCGCGCTGGTGATCGGCGGCGGCCTGCTCGGGCTGGAGGCGGCGCGCGGCCTGCTCAACCACGGTTGCGAAGTGCACGTGGCCCATCTCGGCAAACACCTGATGGAGGCGCAGCTCGACACCACCGGCGGTGCGATGCTCAGCCGGGCGATGCAGAAGATGGGCGTGCACATCCATCTGGGCACGCTGACCGAGGAGATCCTCGGTCAGGACAGCGTCACCGGTGTCGCCTTCAAGGACGGCAGCACGCTGGATTGCGAGATGATCGTGGTGGCCGCCGGCATCCGGCCGAACGCGGAAATCGGCCGCAGCGCCGGGCTGACGGTGGAGCGCGCCATCGTGGTGGACAATCACATGCGCTCGGTGGACGACAGCCGCGTCTACGTGGTGGGCGAAAGCGCGCAGCACCGCGGCAAGGTGTATGGTCTGGTGGCCCCGCTGTGGGACCAGGCCAAGGTGTTCGCCGACCAGGTGACGCGCACTGACCGGGACGCGGCCTACCACGGCAGCAAGCTGGCCACCAAGCTGAAGGTCATGGGTGTGGAGCTCGCCTCGATGGGCTTGACCGAACCGGAGGACGAGCGCGACGAGGTCATCCAGTTCAGCGAGGCGCGGCACGGCACCTACAAGAAGCTGATCGTGCGCGAGGGCCGCCTGGTAGGCGCCATGCTGATGGGCGACATCAGCAAAGCCGCCTACCTGATGCAGGCGTTCGACCGCGACAGCCCGCTGCCGGACGAGCGCCTCTCGCTGCTGTTCGACCTCGGCACGCCGGCGCAAAAGGTGACGCTGGACGAGATGCCGGCGGAAGCACAGGTGTGCAACTGCAACGGTGTCACCAAGGCGGCGATCGGCGCCTGCGTGGCCGCCGGCGCGCGCACCGCCAAAGCGGTGATGCAGTCCACGCGTGCCGGCATGGGCTGCGGGTCTTGCAAGGGACTGGTGGGCGAGGTGGTGGACTGGTTCTGCGGCGGCGCGGCCGAGGAAGACCCTTCGATACACTACTACGTGCCGGCGATCCCGATGGCCAAGCCCGAGCTGGTGGCCGCCGTGCGCGCGCAGGGCCTGCGCTCGGTCTCCGCGGTGTTCGCAGCACTGGCGGTGGACGGCAAGCCGGACGCAGCGAGCAAGCCGGCGCTGGCCTCGCTGCTGGCGACCCTATGGAACGACGCTTACGACGATGAGCGCGACGCGCGCTTCATCAACGACCGCGTGCACGCCAACATCCAGAAGGACGGCACCTTTTCGGTGGTGCCAGAGATGCGCGGCGGGGTCACCACGCCGGACGAGCTGCTGCGCATCGCCCAGGTGGCGGTGAAATACGCCGTCCCGCTGGTGAAACTCACCGGCGGCCAGCGTATCGACCTGGTCGGCATTACCAAGGACGACCTGCCGCGGGTGTGGGCAGACCTCGACATGCCGGCCGGGTCCGCCTGGGGCAAGAGCTACCGCACCTGCAAGAGCTGCATCGGCACCGATTTCTGCCGCTTCGGCCTGGGCGACAGCATGGGACTTGCTGCCAAGATAGAGACCAAGTTCCGCGGCATCGACAGCCCGGGCAAACTGAAACTCGCCACCGCCGGCTGCCCGCGCAACTGCTCCGAGGCGATGGTGAAGGATGTGGGCGCGGTGGCCATCGGCGACGACCGCTGGGAGATCTACGTGGGCGGCGCCGCCGGCTCGCACATCCGCAAGGGCGACGTGCTGTGCACGGTGGTTGGCGAGGACGCGGTCATGCGCATTACCGGCCGCTTCATGCAGTGGTATCGCGAGAACGCAAAGTATAAGGAACGCACACACACCTTCATCGAGCGCATGGGCATCGAGCGAGCCCGCGCCGTGGTGGTCGACGACAGCGACGGCATCGCCGATGGGCTCGACGCGGCGATGGACGCCTCCTGCGCGGTGACCCGCGACGTGTGGAAGGAGCGCGCTACGCCGAAGACCGAAAACCAGTTCGCCACCCTGGTTCCGGCCGAGGCGTAAGCATGGCCACCGGACGCGTCGTCGGCCGCATCTCACAGATCCCGCCGGGTGAGGGCCGCAACTTCGAGGTGGGCGACAAGCGCGTCGCCGTGTTCCACACCCGCGGTGGCGCGGTGTTCGCCACGCAAGCGGAATGCCCGCATCGCGGCGGACCGCTGGCCGACGGGCTGACCGACGAGGCAACGGTGGTTTGCCCCTTGCACGACAGGACCTACGCGTTCGCAACCGGCGCGGGTGTGGGCACCGAATGTGCGATCGCCACATACCCCGCGCGCGTGGGGAGCGAGGGGGAGATCTGGGTGGAGGTCTGACTCAAGCTGCGGAGTAAGACCTTTCTATGTGAATAGGCTTGTTGACCCTTCAGAAGAAGGCAAGCGAAGCGGATCATTTATGGAAAAAAACGTTTGACTCCGCTGTCGCGCATCTCCGGACGTGCCCGCGACAGCATTCCCGAAAAGTCTTTTCTGTATTCAATGTCAAACGAAGGTGCTGCTTGCTTCGGAGCAGTCAACTTTCAGGCCCGCTGATGTTCATTCATAAACAGCGAGCGGTAACCCCATGTCTGATAAACCCCTGCTTGACCGCGCTGTGCTGGTTACGGGCGCGTCTGGCGGCATCGGACGAGCGTTGGTCAAGTCGCTAGCCAGTTCGGGTGCACGCCCGTTGATACATTACGTGCGCGATGCCGAAGGCGCCGCCACGCTGCTGCACGAGATCGATGGTAAAGGCTGGATCATTCAGGCTGATTTATCTCTGCCTGCTGGCGCGTTTGACCTGTGGTCGCGGGCAGAGGCGTTAGCTGGCCGTATCTACGCGGTGATCAACAACGCGGGTACGCGAAGCGAAGCCTGTGTCGAAGGCGATCTGCAAGCATGGCAAGAGGCGTGGGAACTGGACCTCCGCGTCAACCTGCAGGCGCCGGCTGACCTTTGCCGATCCGCCGTCTTGCATTTCAAATCGCACGGTGGCGGCCGAATCATCAACATCACCAGCCGGGCGGCGCAGCGGGGCTACATGGCTGATTACATGCCCTACGGAGCGTCGAAAGCCGCGCTGATCAGTCTGACCAAATCGTTGGCACGCAACTACGGATCCGATGGGATCACCGCAATCGCGATTGCACCCGGATTCGTGAGAACTGGCATGTCTGAAGCGTATGTGCGCGAACATGGGCTAGCGGCAGCGGTCGACGACATCCCCATTCAAGCAATGGTTGAGCCCAACGAGCTCGCCGATCTGGTGCTGTTTTGTCTTCGTTCCGATCAGCGCTCGCTCAACGGGGCAACACTTGACGTAAATGGTGGCAGCTACATGCGCTGACCACGCTGGTGTTTGCCGGCGCGACCAACCGGGCCGGGACGTCGCAAGCAAGGCCTTCTTTTTTGAAAAAAAGAAGCAAAAAACTTTTGACTCCGCTGTCGCGAGCCTTTCCGGAGAGCACGCGACAGCGGAGTCAAAAGTTTTTTGGTCCTTTTCAAAAAAGGACTGCTTGCTTTCTTCGAGTCAGCGTCCAAGCCAGCTGGTGTCGAACGTAGACTACCTGCGACCCTTATTCCGCCAACACCGCTCCATCCACGTGCGTCGCTCCACCGCCCGAAGCGCGCCCCCAAGGCCCGACCCAAGTCCGCGTCCAGTGCCGCTGCAGCAGCATCAACGCCACCAGCACAACGGTCGACAACGCGGCATAGAACAGGAACCCCCAAGCGTACGTGCCCGTCCACTGCTTGGAGAACCCCATAGCGTTCGGCAGGATCGCGCCCCCCAGCGCGCCCACCTCGCCGATCATCGAGCCGGCCACCGCCGTGCTCGCCGGCCAGCGCAGCGGCACCAGTTGAAACAGCGCGCCGTTGCCCGCTCCCAGCGCCGCGAAGCACGCCATGAACAGCACCGTCGTCAGCACCAGCGACGGCGTGGCGGTCAGCAGCGTCAGCGTGCCGATCACGAACAGCAACACGATCGCCAGCGCCGCGATGCCGCCGATGCGGTCCGCCCACCAGCCGCCCACCGCGCGGATGGTGGAGCCCATCACCGCGGCCAGCATGGTCAGGTAGCTGGCCTCCACCTTGGAGACGCCGAACTCCGCGTAGAAGAACGACGGCAAAAACGTCGCCAGCCCGATGAAGCCGCCAAAGGTGATCACGTAGACCATGGAAAACGCCCAGCCGTCGCGTTCGGCGAGGGGTGCCAGGTGTTCGCGCAGGCTCTGCTTGTGGATGTCCGGCGGCTCCTTCGCCATCACGATCATCACAACCAGCGGGATCAGCATCACCACCGCGGTCCAGCCGTACACCGCGTGCCAGCCGTACGCCTTGGCCACCGGCGGCGCCAGTAACAGCGCCACCACGGTGCCGATGTTGCCGGCGCCGGCAATGCCCATCGCCAGCCCCTTGTGCTCCTGCGGGAACCAGCCGGCGCCCAGCGACAGCGCCACCCCGAACGACGCCCCGGCGATGCCCAGCAGCACGCCCATCGCCAGCACGTCGTGGTAGGAGCTGACGAACAGGTAGCCGTATAGCATCGCCACGATGATCAGGCTCATCTCGACGATCGCCGCGTTCTTGCGGCCGATGTACTGCGAGAGCACGCCGAGCGGAAAACGCATCAGCGCGCCGGCCAGGGTCGGGATAGACACCATCAGCCCGGTCTGCACCGGGGTCAGGTGGAAGCTCTCGGTCAGGAACGGACCCATGGCGCCGTTCAGCACCCAGACCGAAAAGCAGAAGTCGAAATACAAGAAGGCGGCGAACAGGGTTGCCGGGTGGCCCGACTTCATCGCCTCGCGCAGACCGGCCATCGCTTGCCCTTCGAACAGTCACGTTGATGCTTTCGGCGGCAGGCGACGGCGGAGCGACGACTTGCGCGCAAGCGGCTGCCGCGCAGCAAGCGACGTGCCAGAAGAAAGGCAGGCCTTCTTTTTCGAGAAAAAGAAGCAAAAAGCTTTTGCCCTCGATGTCGCGGGAAGCTGAAACACCAAGCATCCTCACGACGCGCCGCAAGGAGCCAAAAGTTTTTTGGTTCTTTTCTTCAGAAAGAACCGCTTGCGTTCTGAGCGTATCCCGTCGCCGTGCAATCGGCAGGTTGCCTTGTCCGCGCCCGCTTGCTTGTCTCGCCGCAAAACGGAGGAAACCAATGGTCGCCATGGTCGGGCAGCGCCCCGGGATCTTGACACGCGAGCGCATCGTCGCCGGGCCGGGCTACAACCGCTGGCTGGTGCCGCCCGCGGCACTCGCCATCCACCTCAGCATCGGCATGATCTACGGCATGTCGGTGTTCTGGCTGCCGCTGGCCCAGGCGATCGGCATCAGCCACCGGGTCGCCTGCCCGGCTGGCTTCACCCTGGCGAGCCGGCTGACCGCCACCGGCTGCGACTGGAACACCTCCGACGTCAGCCTGGTCTTCACCCTCGGCATCGTCTTCCTCGGCGCATCCGCCGCGTTGTGGGGCGGCTGGCTGGAGCGCGCGGGTCCCCGCAAGGCGGGGCTGATCGCCGCCCTCTGCTGGCCGGGCGGCCTGGCGCTGATGGCGCTGGGGGTGAACCTGCACCAGCTCTGGGTGCTGTGGCTCGGCGGCGTGGTGGGCGGCGTGGGCCTGGGGCTCGGCTACATCTCGCCGGTCTCCACGCTGATCAAGTGGTTCCCCGACCGCAGGGGCCTGGCCACCGGCATGGCCATCATGGGGTTCGGCGGCGGTGCGATGATCGGCTCGCCGCTGGCGGCCATGCTGATGGCGCGCTTTCGCGGCCCCACCAGCGTGGGCGTGGCGGAAACCTTTCTGGTGCTCGCCGCAATCTACTTCGTTGCCATGTCGGCCGGCGCGTTCGCCTATCGCGTGCCGCCGGCCGGCTACCGTCCGGGTGGCATGGCCGAACCGGTCAGGGCGCACACCCTGTCCGTGCCGCTGGAGGCGTCCTGGCGCACGCCGCAGTTCTGGCTGCTGTGGGGGGTGCTGTGCCTCAACGTCTCTGCCGGCATCGGCGTGCTGGACGTGGCCAGCCCGATGCTGCAGGAGATCTTCGGCGGCGCGCTTGTCGGCCACCCGGAGACCAGTTTTACCGCGCTCTCACCCGCGGAACTGAAAACGGTGGCGCTGATCGCTGCGGGCTTCGCCGGCCTGCTCTCGCTGTTCAACATCCTGGGTCGCTTCTTCTGGGCCGCGGCGTCGGACCGGCTCGGCCGCCGCAACACGTTCACCACCATCTTCCTGCTTGGCATCGTGCTGTACGCGGCTGTGCCCAGCCTGGCGGCATCCGGCAGCAAGCCGCTGTTCGCGCTGGCCGTCGGCGTCATCCTCTCGATGTACGGCGGCGGCTTCGCCACCATTCCGGCCTACTTGGCAGACGTATTCGGCACCGGCTTCGTGGGCGCTATCCACGGCCGGCTGCTGACGGCCTGGTCCGCCGCCGGCGTGATCGGGCCGGTGCTGATCACCAGCCTGCGCGAGTCGCAGATCCGGTCGGGCGTGCCGCGCGCCCGCGTCTACGACCACACGATGTACATCCTGGCCGGCTTGCTGGTCGCGGGCCTGGTGCTCAACCTGCTCGTCCGGCCGCTGCACCAGCGCTGGTTCACCTATACCGAGCCTGTCGTCCAGGCGCCGAGCCTTGCCGTGGCCGGCCCCGCGCAGCGCTCCAGCGTGGCGCTGCCGCTAGCCTGGCTTGCGGTGGGGCTGCCGCTGGCCTGGGGTTTCCTGATCACCATCATGAAGGCTGCGCAGCTGTTCGGTTAGCCAGGAAGGGAGGCCTTCTTTTTCGAAAAGAGGAAGCAAAAAGCTTTTGCGCCTGCTGTCGCGAGGGCTGAAACGAAGCGTCTCACCCCGGCACAACCCACGGAGACAAAAGTTTTTGGTTCTTTTTTTCAAAAAAGAACCGCTTGCTTGCCTTCGTGACTATTCGTTGCAGTTTCGTCACCACTACGCCCTGGTTTTGTCCTATCCCACACCCCCTGTATACCAACCGCTCAGGCCCATAGCGGCAGAGGAGTTGAGATTGGCACTGGAAGTGGGACGCCTGCTGGACGGCGACCAGCGCGAGCTGTTGGCGGAATGGTCGCACATCCTGCGCAACGACGGCCTGGTTGGCAGCAGCCGCATCAACGAGGCCGAGCTGCAGACGCAGTGCCGCGACTTCCTTGGCGCCCTGCGCCACGCGCTGACCGGCGGCGGCGCGATCGACGTGCAGTCCGACCGTTTCGCCGGCGTGCGCGACCTGCTCGGCGACATCTCCCGCGCCCGCGCTCTCCATGGCTTCAGCCCCAGCGAGACCGCCACCTTCGTCTTCGCCCTCAAACGCCCGCTCTTCGAGCGCACTCGCCAAGCCCTCTCCGGCAACGCCGACGCGCTCGCTGAAGGCTTCTGGGCGGTCAGCGAACTACTCGACCAGCTCGGCCTCTACACCACCGAGGTGCACCAGAAGAGCCGCGAAGAGGTGGTCGCCCGCCAGCAGGAGGAGATCAGCGAGCTGTCTACGCCGGTGGTCAAGCTGTGGGACGGCATCCTCGCCTTGCCGCTGATCGGCACGCTGGACTCCGCACGCACCCAGGTGATCATGGAGACGCTGCTGCAGGCCATCGTCGACCAGAGTGCCGACATCGCCATCATCGACATCACCGGCGTGCCCACGGTCGACACGCTGGTCGCCCAGCACCTGCTCAAGACCGTGGCCGCCGCCCGGCTGATGGGTGCGGACTGTATCGTTTCCGGCATCCGGCCGCAGATCGCCCAGACGATGGTCCACCTTGGCGTCGAGCTGAACGTCGTCTCCAAGGCCTCTCTGGCCGACGCGCTGGCGCTGGCCTTGCAACGCACCGGCCGCAGCGTGGTCCGCAGCAAGGCCGCGTCCACGCCGGCGCGAAGCACCGCCGCCCCCACACAGAACTAGCGGCGTGGACAGGATCCCCATCCTCAAGCTCGGCCGCGCCCTGCTGGTCACCATCCAGGTGGACATGCACGACCGGCTGGCCATGGCGCTCGAGGAAGACCTCTCCGCGCGCATCGTCGCCACCGGCGCGCGCGGCGTGCTGATCGACATCTCCGGCCTCGAGATCGTCGACTCCTTCATGGGCCGCATGCTGGACAGCATCGCCGCCGTCTCCCGCCTGCTCGACGCCGAGACGGTGGTGGTCGGCATGCGCCCGGCGGTGGCGATCACCCTGGTGGAGCTCGGCCTGGCGCTGACCGGCGTGCAGACGGCGCTGAACGTGGAGCGCGGGATGGCGCTGATCGGCCACCGCTTGACCGAGGCGGCCGACGCCTCCGGGGAGTTCGATGAGCACGACGACGAATGACGTGCTCGCCATCCGGACCTCCAACGACGTGGTGCGGGTGCGCCAGGAGGTCAGGACGCATGCGGTGGCGGCGGGCTTCGGGCTGGTGGACCAGACCAAGATCGTCACCGCGGCCAGCGAGCTCGCGCGCAACACGCTCGACTACGGCGGCGGCGGCACCTGCACCATCGAGGCGGTGCAGACCGGGAAACGGCGCGGCGTGCGGCTGACGTTCGAGGACCAGGGGCCCGGCATTCCCGACCTCGAGCTGGCGTTGAAGGACGGCTACACCACGGGCGGCGGGCTGGGGCTGGGCTTGAGTGGGGCGCGCAGGCTGTCCAACGAGTTCGAGATACATTCGGTGGTGGGACAGGGGACGCGGATATCGATCGCGCGGTGGAAATGAAGCAAGCAAGCGCTTCTTTTTTTGAAAAAAAAGAAGCAAAAAAACTTTGCTCTCCGCCGTCGCGCGCTCGCCGGGGAGCGCGCGACAGCGGAGTCAAAAGTTTTTTGGTTCTTTTTTTCAAAAAAGAACTGCTTGCTTGCTTCTGATGCGCACCATCGCCGTCCAAGACCAATCCCAAATCGCCGAAGCCCGCCGCGCCGCCGTCGCCCTCGCCCAGCGGCAAGGCTTCGACGAACAGGCGGCCGGCCGCGTCGCCATCGTGGCCACCGAGCTCGCCACCAACCTCCTCAAGCACGCCGGCGGCGGCGAGCTGCTGGTCGGCAGCTACGAACACGGCGTGGAGTGTCTCGCGCTGGACCGCGGGCCCGGCATGGCCGACCTGCCCGCCAGCCGGCGCGACGGCCAGTCTACCACCGGCAGCCCCGGCCTGGGCCTGGGCGCCATCGCACGCCTCTCCCAGGAGCTGGACATCTACTCCCGGCCGGGACAGGGCACCGCCATCCTTGCCCGCCTGCAGCCAGCCGGGCCTGAGCCGCCGGACGAGGCGCTGTGGGGTGCCGTCAGCATCGCCAAGGCCGGCGAGGAGGTGTGTGGCGACGCCTGGTCCGTGCAGCCCCAGGCGGGCGCGCTGCGGCTGCTGGTGGCCGACGGGCTGGGCCACGGACCGCTCGCGGCGGACGCTGCCAACGCCGCGGTCCGCGCGTTCGCCGACCACCACGTGCGGGCACCCAGCGCCTGCATCGAGCACATCCACGTGGCGCTGCGCTCCACCCGCGGTGCCGCGGTGGCGGTGGCCGACCTGGACCCGGACCGCGGCAGCGTGGTGTTCGCCGGCATCGGCAACATCGCCGGCATCCTCTACGCCGGCACCGCCCTGCCGCGCCGGATGGTGTCCCACAACGGCACCGCCGGCCACATGGCCCGTCGCGTGCAGGCGTTCGACTACCCCTTCACCGGCCGGCCTCTGGTGATCCTCTGCTCGGACGGGCTGGCGACGAGCTGGACGCTGGACGCCTATCCCGGACTCTCGCAACGCCATCCCAGCCTGATCGCCGGTATCCTATACCGCGACTTCAGCCGCGGCCGCGACGACGTGACCGTGCTGGTTGCGCGCGGCGCCGCCCCCCAGGGTTCCGTGATCCGAAGTCGCCTGCAATGACCACCTGGACCATCCTGACGACGCCGATCGAGCACGAGCCCGACGTGAGCGCGGTGCGCCAGCGTGCCCGCCGCGTCGCCGAGCTGTTGGGCTTCGAGGTGCAGGACCAGACCCGCATCGCCACAGCGGTCTCCGAGATCACCCGCAACGCGCTGAGCTACGCGGGCGGCGGATTGGCGGAGTTCAGGCTGAGCGGCCCGGACGTGCCGCAATACCTGCTGATCAGGATCGCCGACCTCGGACCGGGCATCGCGAATTTGGACGAGGTGCTCGCCGGCGCTTTCGAGAGCCGCACCGGCATGGGGCTGGGCCTGATCGGCGCCCGCCGGTTGATGGATGACTTCGAGGTCACCAGCGCCCCCGGCGGCACGGTGGTGACCCTGCACAAGTTGCTGCCGAAGGGCCGTTCTGCCACCGTATCGGCGTTGCTGTCGGAGATCACCCGCAAGCTGGCGGCAGACGCCGCCGCTGACCCGATGGCCGAGCTGCGCACCCAGAACCGCGAGCTGGTGCAGAGCCTGGCCGAGCTGAAGGCGCGCCAGGACGAGGTGCTGCGCCTCAACGAGGAGCTGGAGACCACCAACAAGGGAGTTGTCGCCCTCTACGCCGAGCTGGACCGCCGCGCCGGCGAGCTGGCCGCGCTGAACGAGACGCTGGAGGAGCGGGTGAACACCGCGGTGGCCGAGCGCGCGCAGGCCGAGGAGGCGCTGCGCCAGTCCTCCAAGATGGAGGCGGTGGGCCAGCTCACCGGCGGGTTGGCGCACGACTTCAACAACCTGCTGACCGGCATCACCGGCAGCCTCGAGCTGCTGCAGAAACGCGTGTCTCAGGGCCGGCTGGACGGGCTGGAACGTTATGTTGCCACCGCCCAGGGTGCCGCCACCCGCGCCGCAGCGCTGACCCACCGGCTGCTCGCCTTTTCCCGCCGGCAGACGCTCGACCCCAAGCCCACCGACGTGCTCGCCCTGGTCGGCGGCATGGCGGACCTGATCCGCCGCACCGTGGGACCTCAGATCGCGCTGGAGCTGGTGGGCGGCGACGGCCTGTGGCCCACGCTGGTGGACGCCAACCAGCTGGAAAACGCGCTGCTGAACCTGTGCATCAACGCGCGCGACGCGATGCCGGACGGCGGCCGCCTGACGGTGCAGGTGGCCAACGTCCGGCTGGACGCCGCCGCCGCCCGCGCCCAGGGCCTCGAACCCGGCCCCTACGTGGAGCTCGCGGTGCGCGACACCGGCGCCGGCATGCCCGCCGACGTGCTGGCGCACGCCTTCGACCCGTTCTTCACCACCAAGCCGATCGGGCTCGGCACCGGGCTGGGGCTCAGCATGGTCTACGGCTTCGTGCGCCAGTCAGGCGGCCGGGCGCATATCGAGTCCACCCCGGGCCAGGGCACGTCTGTCACGCTTTACCTGCCGCGGCACATGGGCGGCGCGGTGGCGGAGGCGGCAGCGGAGGACCACGCCACCGGCGGCGCCGGCCGCGGCGAGACGGTGCTGGTGATCGACGACGAGCCGACCATCCGCATGCTGGCCAGCGAGGTGCTGGGCGAGCTGGGCTACATGGTGATCGAAGCCGGCGACGGCGCGTCTGGCCTGCAGGTTCTCGGCAGCCAGCGGCGGATCGACCTGCTGATCACCGACGTGGGCCTGCCAGGCGGCATGAACGGGCGGCAGATCGCTGACGCGGCACGCGAGCAGCGGCCAGGACTGCAGGTACTGTTCATCACCGGCTACGCGGAGAACGTGCTGACCGGGCGCGACCAGAAAAGCCCCTGGATGCACGTGCTGACCAAGCCGTTCGGGATGCAGGCTTTGGCGCGTCTGGTCGGGGAGATACTGGGCGGGAAGTAGCAAGCAAGCGGTTCTTTTTGGTAAAAACCAAAAAGCTTTTGCGCCTGCCGTCGCGGGAAGCTGAACGGCACGTCTCGTCGACACGCGCCCAACGGAAGAATCTATGTGACGCTTCTTTCAAAAAAGAACTGCTTCCGCCCTGTCATAAAAGCTTAACAAATCTGCAATAGTGCTGTCCCGATCCCCCGACTAGGTTCCGCCCGAATCAGGCGCGGGCTCCTGCGACCGCCCCGCCAGGAGCCTCCATGACCCACTCCCGACACACCTGCACCCTCGCCGCCACCGCCCTGCTGCTCGCCGGCGCGGCCCACGCGCAGTCCATCACCGGCGCCGGCTCAACCTTCGCCCAGCCGATCTACGGTGCCTGGGCAGAAGCCTCGAAGCCTACCACCGGCATCGCGCTGAACTACCAAGGCGTCGGCTCCGGCGCCGGCCAGAAGCTGGTGACCCAGCGCACGGTGGATTTCGGCGCTTCGGACGCGCCGATGACGCCGGCCAAGCTGGTGGCGGCCGAGCTGCTCCAGTTCCCCACCGTCATGGGCGCCGTCGACATCGCGGTGAACCTGCCGGGCATGGCGGACGCCAAGCTGCGCCTGACCGGCAAGGTGCTGGGCGACATCTATCTCGGCACCATCACCACCTGGAACGACCCGGCAATCGCCAAGCTGAACCCGGGCACGAGGCTGCCCAAGCTGGCCATAGCGCCTGTCTACCGTGCAGACGGCTCCGGCACGACGTTCGTCTTCACCAGCTACCTCTCCAAGGTGGACCCGGACTTCAAGAGCAAAGTGGGCGCGGCCACCGCTGTCAGCTGGCCGGCCGGCACCGGCTCGAAGGGCACGGCGGGCGTCGCCGGCGCGGTGAAAAGCACGCCGGGTGCGATCGGCTACGTGGAGAGCGCGTATGCCACGCTGAACCACCTGACGGTGACGCAGCTGCAGGATCACGACGGCGTCTTCATCAAGCCGAGCCTGGCGAGCTTCGCCGCCGCGGCCTCCCACACGAACTGGATCGTGCCGAACTTCGCCGTGGACCTCAACGACCAGCCGGGCGCCGACGCCTGGCCGATCGTCTCGGCAACCTTCGTGCTGGTGCCTCTGAAGTCGAAGAACGCCGCGAACGGTGCGGCCGTCATCAAGTTCTTCGACTGGGCGTTCAGCAACGGCGACGCTACCGCCACCGGCCTGCAATACATACCGCTGCCTGCCAACGTGAAGACGCAGGTGCGCACTGCCTGGAAGGGCTTGGACAAGTAAACAAGAAAGGTCTTCTTGTTTGAAAAAAAGAGCCAAAAAACTTTTGCGTCCGCTGTCGCGGTCTCTCCCGCGAGCGCGCGACAGCGGAGACATAAGTTTTTTGGTTCTTTTCTTCAAAAAAGAACCGCTTGCTTAGCACCAGAATGAAAAACCCCGGCGACCGCCTCTTCTCCGCAGCCGCCCACGCCGCCGGCCTGTTCGTACTTGTGCTGCTCGGCACCATCATCGTGCTGCTGTTCATCGGCGGCTTGCCGGCCTTTCGCGCGTTCGGCGCCGGCTTCCTGGTCTCCCCTGCCTGGAACCCGGTCACCGAGACGTTCGGCGCCCTGGTGTCGGTCTACGGCACCGTGGTCAGCTCGCTGCTTGCCCTGCTGATGGCCGTCCCGCTGGCCTTCGGCGTCGCTTTCTTCCTCACCGAGCTGGCGCCCGCCTGGATGCGCCGGCCGGTCGGCACCGCCGTCGAGCTGCTGGCCGCGGTGCCCTCCATCATCTACGGCATGTGGGGGTTCTTCGTGCTGGTGCCGGCAGTGGACCGGACCGTCAAACCTTGGCTGGTGGGCAGCCTCGGCCGCCTGCCGGGCTTCTCCGCGGTGTTCCACGCCTCGCCAGGCGGGGCCAGCATCTTCACCGCCTCGATGGTGCTGGCGATCATGATCACGCCGTTCATCGCGGCCACCATGCGCGACGTGTTCCTGACGGTTCCTGTCATCTTCAAGGAATCCGCCTTTGGGCTCGGCTGCACGTCGTGGGAAGTGATGCGGCGCATCGTGCTGCCCTACACGCGCGCCTCCGTCATCGGCGGCATCATGCTGGGGCTGGGCCGCGCGCTGGGAGAGACGATGGCGGTCACCTTCGTCATCGGCAACACCAACCGCATCAGCCCCAACGTGTTTGCACCGGGCAACACCATCGCCTCGCTGGTGGCGCTGGAGTTTCCGGAGGCCGATTCCGGCAGCCTGCAGCTCTCCTCGCTGCTGGCGCTGGGCTTCGTCCTTTTCGTCATCTCGTTCGTGGTGCTGGCGGTCTCGCGCGGGCTTCTGGTGCAGCGGGTGCGCGCCCGGTGAGCGCGACCCTCGCGCCCGCCACGCTGCACGCGGGCCGCGACGCCAGCGTGGCGCTGACCCGCAGCCGCCGGCGCCGCAACCAGGACCGCGCAGCGCGCGTGCTGGCCAGCCTAGCGACACTGGTCGCACTCGGCTTCCTGCTTTCCATCCTGGTGACCCTGTTCTACCTCGGCGTGCCCGGCCTGCGCCTGCACGTGTTCGACACGGTCACCAAGTCTCCCGGCAGCAACGGCGGACTCGCCAACGCCATCATCGGCAGCGTCGCCCAGGCGGGCTTAGGCACGCTGGTCGGAACCCCGATCGGGCTGATGGTGGGCACCTACCTCGCCGAGTATGCCGGCCGAACTGCGCTGGGCAACGTGGTGCGCTTCGTCTCCGACATCCTGCTGTCCGCGCCGTCCATCCTGATCGGCCTGTTCATCTACCAGATCCTGGTCGCACCGCTGACCGGCTTCTCCGGCTACGCAGGCGCCGCAGCACTGGCAATCCTGGTAATCCCCATCGTGGTGCGTACCACGGAGGACATGCTGCGGCTGATTCCCATCAGCCTGCGCGAGGCCGCGATCGCGCTGGGCGCGCCGCGCTGGAAAACCATCGTCTTCGTCTGCTACCGCGCCGCACTCGACGGCCTGCTGACCGGCGTGCTGCTCGCCGTCGCCCGCGTTGCCGGCGAGACGGCGCCGCTGCTGTTCACGTCCTTGGGCAATTCGGGCTATTCAGGGCTGGGCTCGGCGATGGCCAGCCTGCCGGTGACGATCTATCAATACGCAGCCTCGGCTTTCGACGACTGGGTGCAGCTCGCCTGGACCGGCGCGCTGCTGATCACGCTGGGCGTGCTGGCCATCAACGTGGTCGCCCGCCTGGTTGTCCGGCGGCGTTGAGACGATGCAGCTTGCGGCGCAGGACGTTGACACTCGGCAAGGCCGCGAAAATATTGGACCAGGGCAAGAAAGCAAGCCCTGCTTTTTTGACAAAAAGCAGCAAAAAACTTTTGCTTCTGGCCGTCGCGGACTCTCTCTGGGCGTGTACTCCAGGGAACAAAAGTTCTGTCACCGGTCAACGCTCCGGCTGCCGGTATGAGGGAAAGTGACATGCAACAGGCACTCAACCCGAGCGCGCCCGTCCAGGCGGGCCGCCCGGCGACCAGCGTGCTACCGGTGCCCGCGCGCCTGTCCATCCGCAACCTGGACTTCTTCTACGGCAGCAACCAGGCGCTGAAATCCATCGCACTCGACCTGCCGGACCGCCGTGTCACCGGCATGATCGGCCCGTCAGGCTGCGGCAAGTCCACCTTGCTGCGCGTGCTGAACCGGATGTACGACCTCTACCCCGGCCAGCACGCCACCGGCGAGGTGATGATGGACGACGTCAACATCCTCGGGCGTGAGGTGGACACGGGCGCGCTGCGCAGCCGCGTCGGCATGGTGTTCCAGAAACCCACGCCGTTCCCGATGAGCATCTACGAGAACATCACCTTCGGCGTGAAGCTGCACGAGCGTCTGTCAGCCAAGGACATGGCCGTGCGCGTCGAGTGGTCGCTCACCCGCGCCGCCTTGTGGGCCGAGGTGAAGGACCGCCTGCACAGCCCGGCATCCGGCCTGTCCGGCGGCCAGCAGCAGCGCCTGTGCATCGCGCGCACCATTGCGACGCGCCCGGAGATCATCCTGCTCGACGAGCCGACCAGCGCGCTCGACCCGATCAGCACGCTGCGCATCGAGGAGCTGATCGACGAGCTGAAGCGCGACTTCACCATCGCGATCGTGACGCACAACATGCAGCAGGCAGCACGCTGCGCCGACCAGGTGGCGTTCTTCTACCTCGGCGAGCTGGTCGAGGTAGCCCCGGCGAGCCAGATCTTCACCTCGCCAAAACAACGCCGCACGCAGGAATACGTCACCGGGCGGTTCGGGTGACCGACACGCCAAGCTTCACGCAATGCGTGGCTTCACCATAGGAGGCCTGAAAGATGACTGAATTGGCCGAGCACATCGTCACCAGTTTCGGGCAGGAACTCAAACGCCTGCGCGACCTGCTGGTCGAGATGGGCGGCCTGGTGGAAGCCCAGGTCGCCACCGCCACCATAGCGGTGGTCGAACAGGACGTTGAAGCCGCGGCCCGCACGGTGGAACAGGACCCCGCGGTGGACGCACTCGAGCGCGAGGTGGAAAGCTTCGTCATCCGCCTGCTCGCCCTGCGCCAGCCGGTCGCACAGGATCTGCGGCAGATCGTCGCTGCGCTGAAGATGTCCAGCGACTTCGAACGCATCGGCGACTACGCCGCCAACGTCGCCAAACGCAGCATCGTGCTGAGCCAGTTCAACCTGCCGTTCAAGCTCAGCGGGCTCGCCCACATGGCCAGGCTGGTGCAGGAGAGTCTCAAACTGACGGTGGACGCGGTGGGCGACGCCGACGCCGACAAGGCGATACAGGTGTGGCGCTCCGACCAGGCGGTCGACGACATCTACACCGCCATCTTCCGCGAGCTGGTCACCTACATGATGGAAGATCCGCGCCAGATCACCCCGTGCACGCATCTGCTGTTCATCGCCAAGAACCTCGAACGGATCGGCGACCACGCCACCAACATCGCCGAGACGGTGCATTTTGCGACGACCGGCGAGGCTTTGCCGGAAGTGCGGCCAAAGGGCGAGAGTGCCAACTATGCAGTGGTGCGGCCAAAGGAGGCGTAGCAAGCGGTTCTTTTTTGAAAAAAGAACCAAAAAACTTTTGGTCCGGCTGTCGCGGAACGTTCTGCAGCGCGTACCTGAAGGCACAAAGGTTTTTTGCTTCTTTTTTTCAAAAAAGAAGGCCTTGCTTTCTTGATGGGAACCAAAACCAAATGTCAGACGCAGCCACCAACTTGGCCAAGCCGCTGGTGCTCGTCGTCGAAGACGAAGCCGCGCTGGCAACCATGCTGCGCTACAACCTCGAAAAGCAGGGCTTCCGCGTCGACGAAGCCGCCGACGGCCAGGAAGCGCTGACCCGCATCTCCGAGGCACAGCCGGATTTGGTGTTGCTGGACTGGATGCTGCCGGTGATGTCCGGCATCGAGGTCTGCCGCCAGATCCGCCGGCGCCCCAACACGCGCGACCTTCCGGTGATCATGGTGACAGCACGCACTGAAGACCAGGACGCCGTGCGCGGCCTCAACACAGGTGCCGACGACTACATCACCAAGCCCTTCAACATGGACGCCTTGCTGGCCCGCATGCGCGCACTGCTGCGCCGCTCCAACGCGGTGCCCACGAAGGGCCGGCTCGCCTTCCACGACATTGCGATGGACCTCGCCGCACACCGTGTGCAACGCAACAACCGCGCGGTGCATTTGGGCCCTACCGAGTTCCGCCTGCTGGAGTTCCTGATGCAACACCCGCGCCGCGTGTTCTCGCGAGAGGAACTACTCGACGCCGTGTGGGGACCCGACATACACGTGGAGCCGCGCACCGTGGACGTGCACATCCGCCGCCTGCGCAAGTCCATCAACGGCGACGGCGAGCTGGACGTGGTGCGCACGGTGCGCGCTGCGGGCTATGCGCTGGATACCGAGCCGGTTTGAAAGATAGCAAGCAAGCAGTTCTTTTTTGAAAAAAGAACCAAAAAATTTTTGTTTCCTACAGTCCTCGCGTGGGGAAACGCCGGGATATAACTACAAGGTTTATTCAGAATTTTAAATCGGCAACAACCGTCGCACATGCTGAAACAACACGCTTCAACGAGGCAGATCCAAAGAAGACAAACGTTCTTGGTTCTTTTTTAAAAAGGACTGCTTGCCATCACTTTTCTTGCCCATGCCGGCCACCCGCCGCAGCGCGCACACCCACATAAGCAAACATGCAACGCCAGTCCGGGCACGCATGCAGGAGCGACGAGAATGAACACGACCGACCAGACTTCCCCGGCCCCGGACCCCGAAGAGCACGTCCCGCCTTCCAACGGTAAAGCGGCGGACGGCTCGGATGCCGACGCAACCTCGCCGGTAGCTCCGACCGAAGACCCGCCGCCCGAAGCAGACTTCGCCTAAGACTCCCCTCTCCGGCGACTTCGGGACATCGGAAGCAAAAGTTTTATGGTTCTTTTTTTCAAAAAAGAACCGCTTGCCTTACCGTGCGAATCGCCCCCGATCGCGCCACGCCCGGCGCCTGGAGACCGCCGCATGCGAACGACCCTGACAGCTTCCCTGCTCGCCGCCCTGACAACCGCCTCGCCGGCTGTGGCCGCCGTTGCCGACTACGACACGCAGGCCGTCCAGGCGCACGACCGCCCTGCGGCCGACACGGTGCGCGACGACGCCAGGCACACGCTGGCACTGCTGGTGTTCAGCGAGGCCAAGCCCGGCGACCGGGTGGTCGACGTGGTGCCCGGCACCGGCTTCTTCACTCGGCTGTTCAGCCATGTGGCCGGACCGAAAGGGCACGTGTTCGCCGTGACACCGGCCGAACTGGCAAAGGTCAAGCCGCAACTGGCCAGCACCATCGCCACGCTGGCGACGCAACCCGAGTACGGCAACGTCACCGCGGTTGTCGAACCCACGGCAGGGATAGGCACGGCCGCTTTGGCGCAGGGCGGCAACGTGGACCTGGTCTGGACCAGCGACAACTACCACGACGTCTACGGCTTCTTCGGCGCCCAACAGGCCGCCGCGATGGATGCGGCGGTCTTTCGCGCGTTGAAGCCGGGCGGGCTGTTCGTGGTGGTCGACCACACTGCGTTGTCCGGTGTCAGCGCTACAGCGCCCACCAAGCTGCATCGCATCGATCCGGAAACGGTCAAGGCACAGGTTCTGGCCGCCGGCTTCGTGCTCGACGCCACCACGGACGTGCTGCACAACCCGGCCGACCCGCACACGGAGAAGGTGTTCGCACCCGGTATCAAGGGTCACACGGACCAGTTCGCCTTCCGCTTCCGCAAGCCGGCAAAGTAGCACGCAAGCGGTGACGGGTCCTGCCGACCAGTCCGGCCAACGCGAGCTCGACACCGAGCGGGCCGCGCTGGGACGCTGGCTGCGCGAGGCGGCCTGGCCGCTCTGGCTGGAGCACGGGGTAGACCGCGCGCGCGGCGGCTTCTTCGAGGCGCTGGACCTGCAGACGCACGCCTGCACCGCGCCGTTCCGCCGGCTGCGCGTGGTGGCGCGCCAGGTCACCGTGTTCTCGCAGGCTCACCTGGCCGGCCTAGCGAGCGCTGCTGAAGCGGTGCGGCTGGGCCTGGCCTTCCTGGACCGCCACGCAGCCCAGGCCGACGGCGGCTACGCCTGGCGGTTCGACCTCGACCACCGGCCGGTCGACCACACGCGCGACCTGTACGACCACGCCTTCGTGCTGCTGGCACTCGCATCGGCGGCGCCCGTCGTGGGCGCAGAGGCGGTGCGGGACCGCGCGCGCGGGCTGCTCGCCTGGCTGGACGAGCGCTTCGCCCACCCGCTCGGCGGCTATCAGGAGAGCCTGCCGCCTGCCCTGCCGCGGCGGCAGAACCCGCACATGCACCTGCTCGAAGCCGTGCTCGCGGCCTACGAGGCGTTCGGTGAGACGGTCTACCGCGACCGCGCCACCGCTCTGGTAGCGCTGTTCACGGACCGGCTGTTCGACCACGCTTGCGGCGCGCTGCCCGAGTATTTCGATGACGGACTCACCCCCGAACGTCGTGACGGCGCCTTTCTGGTGGAACCCGGCCATCACTGCGAATGGGTGTGGCTGCTGCATCGCGCGCGCCTGCTCGGCGCAGCACCACCCGGATCCGAAGCACTCTCCCTCCGGCTGATGGCGTTCGTCGACCGCTTCGGGCTCGACCCGGCCACCGGCGGCGTGGTGGACGAGTTAGCCAGCGACGGTACTGTGCTGGCCGCAGGCGCCCGCCTCTGGCCACAGACCGAGCGCCTGCGCGCGGAGTTCCTGCGCCCGGACGCAACCGAAGGACGGCAACTTGCAGCCTTGCGCTGCCTCTCCGCCTACCTCCGGCCGGACGGGCTGTGGCACGAACGCCGGCTGGCTGACGGCTCGTTGTCTCTGCAACCCGCGCCGGCCAGCAGCCTGTATCACCTGACTGGAGCTATCCTTTCGGTCAGGTGACGACTTCGACCTTTGGATGCCTGGTGAGGAAGGAGGGCCTTCTTTTTCGAGAAAAGAAGCAGACAGCGTTGTTCCAGCTATCGCGGACAGCTGAGGTAACGCGCCTCACCACGGCGCACGCAGCGGAGATGAGGGTTTTTTGGTTCTTTTTTCGAAAAAGAACCGCTTGCTTTCTGGTCGAAAGGTCGCACCCCGCCAAAGGGCATGACGTTGGCTGAATTTTCTGGTATGGGTTACCGCATAGGACAGGGTCTTAAGCCTTGCCACGTCCAAACCAGGCCAGAAAACAAACCAGGCCAGAAAACTGCAGCGGGGCAAGCTTCCCCGGCGCCTAGTCGCTTCCTAGGCGACCTGGGCAGCAAAACGCAAGTGTCAGTTGCATGGCAACTGCGCCGGACCGGCCCGACCAGGCTGACCCGCCTGGGTAACCAGGCGCGGACGACGCAGCCGCCAGCCTATCAAGGAGTTGCCACACCAAGTGCCTACCAAGTCAGCTACAGCAAAGAAGATCCTTCCACCAGCCGAGCCGGTCAAGGACGTGGCCCCGCACATCGAGGTGGCGCCCGTCGAAGCACCGCCGTCTCCACCGCTTCCGGAAAGCCTGGCCGTGAGCCCTGCGCCGGATCTGCCGACAGCCACCCCCGTGGAAGATACCGTGCTGCCTGCCTCGCCTGCGCAGGCCGACGCCGAGGAGGACGAGGAGGAAGACGACCCGGCGCCGACTCCCGGCGTGCGTCCGAACCATGGCCACCACATGATGGGCCGCAACCAGGCCATCGCCCCAGGCGGCCGGGTGATGCCGCCGCCGCGCGCCATGGCGAAGGCGGAGATCTTCGAGGAAGGCGACCACGTGGTCTACCCGACCCACGGCGTGGGCAAGGTGGAGCGCATCGCCACCGAGGAGATCGCCGGCCACAAGCTGGAGCTGATCCACATCACCTTCGAGGAGAACCGCATGACGCTGCGGGTGCCGGTCGCCAAGGCCCGCACCGCCGGCTTACGCAAGCTCGCCACCCGCAAGATGTTCGACGAGGCGATGACCGTGCTGCGCGGCCGCGCCCGCATTAAACGCACCATGTGGTCGCGCCGCGCGCAGGAATACGAGGCGAAGATCAACAGCGGCGACCCGCTGGCCATCGCCGAAGTGGTGCGCGACCTGCACCGCAACGCCGGCCAGCCGGACCAGAGCTTCTCCGAACGGCAGATCTACGAGGCGGCGATGGACCGGCTGGCCGCCGAGCTCGGCGCGCTGGAGCGGATCGACAAGGCGGCGGCGGCGACGAAGCTGGCTGAATTCTTGAAGACGGTGGTGTAGCAGGCAAGGAAGCAGTTCTTTTTTGAAAAAAGAACCAAAAAACTTTTGTCTCTTGATCGTGCTGTGTGGGAGAGTCCGCGACAGCGCTGACAAAAGCTCTTTGCTTTCTTGCTTTACAGACAAAAAAACCCAGGCAAAGCGCCTGGGTTTTTTTGAGCGTGCAGCCGCTCAGTTGCTGCGGCGATTACCGGTCAGCTGCAGCAGCAGCATGAACAGGTTGATAAAGTTTAAGTACAGGCTCAGCGCGTCGTAAACGCTGCGCTTGGCCGCACCCTCGGTGCCCTCCGCATAGGCATACTGCGTGTAGCTCACTTTGATGCGCTGCGTGTCATAGGCGGTCAGTCCCACGAACACCACCACGCCGATGATGCTGACGGCGAACTGCAGCGGCGCGCTGTGCAGGAACATGTTGACCAGGCTGGCCAGGATGACGCCGAACAGCCCCATGATCAGGAAGCTGCCCATGTTGGCCAGGTTACGCTGCGTCGTGTAGCCCCAAATCGACATGCCTGCGAACATCGCGGCCGAGATGAAAAACACTGAGGCGATGCTGCCGCCGGCGTAGATCAGGAAGATGTTCGTCAGGCTGGCACCCATGGCCACGCAGAACGCCCAGTAAAGCGCCTGCACCGCAGTGCGGCTCAGCCGGTTCACCCCGAAGCTCAGCACCAGCACGAAGGCCAGCGGCGCGAACATAGACAGCGTGCCGAGCCCGGTCGGCGCCACGCGGGTGCCATACTGGGTGGTTACCTGGTGGTAGAACAGGTTGATCAGGCTGGTGTTGGCCACGCCGTAAGCGACGACGCCGGTCAGCAACAAGCCGGACGCCATCCAGTTGTAGACCCGCAGCATGTAGGCGCGCAGGCCCTGGTCGATTGCTGCAGCCCCGGCGACGGTGCCGGCGGGGCTGGTGTAGCTCCTGAATCCGGGAGTGTAAGCCATGGTTAAGGTCCTTTAGGTGGCGGATTGCCGGCAGGTCAGCCGTGCATATCGAACCGCCATGTCCGAAACGTCAATCTGGCTTGCCGCCCGCGTGGTTCAAGGCGAGTGGACGGCTACAGCAGGTTGCGGTTTGTCCAGCTCCTGGGTAACCAGAAAGTCGATGCCGCGGTTGTATGCATCGGTGGTGTCGCCGCGGATCTGGCCGGACACCCGGGCGGTATACTTCATCGTGTCGACGTCGGCGAACCACAACGTCATCAGGCTGATCAACGTGCTCACCTTATGCACGCTAGGCAGCACCATCAGCGTGGCCCCGGCGGACTTGGCCACCTTGGCCCAGCACTCGCCGCACTCGTCGGGCGGTTGCAGGGCAGCGATTTGGCCGGTCTTGGCGGTCAGGTCCACTGGCGTGTAGCGCCCGGTCTTCTGCAGCACCGTGGCGAGTTGCCGCGTCGCCTCGGCCAGCCGGGCGGCCTGCGCCGGGCTGCTCCCCTCGCCGCTGGTGTCGAGCAACTGGAACGGAAACACCGCAATCGGGGCCGGGGCGGCCTGTGCAAGGGGTAAGGCGATCCAGGTAAGCAGCAGAGTAATGGTGAAGCGTGACAAAAGCGATCCTCCGTTCTATTCTACCGTCTCGTGCAAACTTTCTACCAGCCGAGACGTTTCGGTTACGATGGCCAACCAACTCAACATTAAAAGCGAGCATGGCTACCGTCTGGCAACAGAGCTTTCGGTCCTGACCGGCGAAAGCCTGACCGCGGCGGTCACGGAGGCGCTGCGCGAGCGGCTGGAGCGCGAGCAGCGGCTGCGCGACCGGACGGCCAAATTGGCCCGCCTGCAGGCGCTGGCCGCCGAGATCCGCGCCAGCCTGCGGATGGAGGCCGGCGCTGGCCACGGCTTCCTCTACGACGAGAGCGGGCGCCCCAGGTGAGCTTCGCGTGATCGTGGACACCTCCGCCCTGCTCTGTGTCCTGCTCGACGAGCCAGGCGCCACCTTCCTGCTGGAAGCGATCGTAGACGCGCCGTCTGCCCGTATGTCCGCGGCCAACTGGCTGGAGCTGGCGATGGTGGTCGAGGAACGCGGCGGCCGCCTGGCCAGCCTGCGGCTGGACGAGTTCGTCCGCACCGCCGGTATCGAGGTGGCACCGGTGACCGTGGAGCAGGCCACCGCCGCCCGCAACGCCTGGCGCTATTTCGGCCGCCACAAGCACTCCGCCCGACTGGATTTCGGCGATTGCTTCGCCTACGCGCTGGCCAAAACCACCGGCGAGAAGCTGCTCTATGCCGGCGATGAGTTCGACCGCACCGACGTCGAACCGGCGCTGCCAGCCCATCGGGCGGGAGGCTGCCCACACCATGGCCCCGAGGTGTCCCCGTGCTTGGGCGTGGCCGCGCCGAGCGGGCAGATGCCGGAGACGTCGGACCCGCACGACTCAGAGATGGCTAGGCCGTACGCGTCGCCCGCGCCGGGCCAAGATGGTCCGAGCATACTGCGGCGCAACGGTTCGCGTGAGCCAGGCCATGGCTTGTCAGACGCGTCGGGAGGCGACGTGTTTGACGCGTCGGGCCTCGACTTTTCCTGCGCGCCGGAAGTTGCAATGTTAGATGCGCCGGGATGCGACGTGTCAGGCGCACTGGAACACGACCTGTCAGGCGCGCCGGGGCGCGACATCTTCGGCGCGCCGGGGCGCGACCTATCGAGCGCGCCGGGGCGCGACGCCCCCGCTCCGAAGGACCACTGAGCGATGCCGGAGCTGTTGCTGGAACTGTTCAGCGAGGAGATCCCCGCCCGCCTGCAACCCCGCGGCGCGGACGAGCTCTCCCGCCTGGTGCAGGAGGCCCTCGCGCCGATCGCGCCGGTAAACCTGCGCCTCTTCTACGGCCCGCGGCGGCTGGCGATGGCGGCAGAGGTCTCGGCCGGCGTGGCCGCCGCCTCCAGCATCGAGCGCGGCCCACGCGTGAGTGCGCCCGAACAGGCGCTGGCCGGCTTCCTGCGCAAGCACGCCGCCACGCGCGAAGCACTGCGCCAGGACGGCGATTTCTGGATGCTGGAGAAGACCGCGCCGGAGGTGAGCGCTGCGAGCCTGGTCGCTGGCGCCATGCCGAGCCTGCTACGCCGCTTTGCCTGGCCGAAATCCATGCGCTGGGGCGGCACCAGCAGCTTCACCTGGATACGCCCGCTGCGCCGCATCATCTGCCTGCTGGACGGTGCCGTGGTGCCGTTCTCGCTGGCGCAGGGCGAGGATGACGGTCACGGCCTGGCCTCCGGCGACCTCACTGAAGGCCATCGCCAGCATGGGCCTTGCGTGTTTTCCGTCTCCTCTGCCCAGGACTGGGTGGACAAGTTGTTCACCCACCGCGTCATGACCAAGGGTTGTGCGGGCGCGATTTGGCACGGCATGACGGTCCGCGCTGCGGAACAAGGCGTATCGGTGGTGGACGACCCCGGCCTGCTCGACGAGGTCGCCGGCCTGGTGGAGTGGCCGGTGCCGCTGCTCGGCCAGATCGACGACGCGTTCATGGACCTGCCGCCTGAGGTGATGCAGGTGAGCATGCGAGTGAACCAGCGCTACTTCGCCACCCGCACCACGGACGGGCGCCCCGCCCCCTGGTTCGCCTTCGCCGCCAACCTCGAAGCACCCGACGGCGGTGCCGCCATCGTCGCCGGCAACGAGCGCGTGCTGCGCGCCCGCTTTGCCGACGCGCGGCACTTCTGGGACCTCGACCGCCGAACGCCCCTTGCCGACCGTGTCGCCGCGCTGGACGGCATTGTCTTTCAGGCCCAACTCGGCACCCAGGGCGCGCGCGCCCGGCGCATCGCGCAGCTGGCCGGCGTGATCGCGCCGTTCGTCGGCGCCGACGCTATCCTGGCCCAGCGCGCGGCGCTGCTGTCCAAGGCGGACCTCACCACCGGCATGGTCGGCGAGTTCCCCGAACTGCAGGGCATCATGGGCGGCTACTACGCCCAGCACGACGGCGAGGACCCGGCCGTCAGCGACGCGGTGCGCGACCACTACGCCCCGAAAGGTGCGGCCGACACGGTGCCAGCAGCCGCAATCTCCGTCTGCGTGGCGCTGGCCGACAAGCTGGACCAGCTTGCCGCGTTCTTCGCCATCGGCCAGAAACCGACCGGCTCCGGCGACCCCTACGCACTGCGCCGCGCAGCGCTGGGCGTCATCCGCATCATCCGCGAAAACCGGCTGCGGCTCGACCTTGCGGCAGTGTTGCCGGAAGCGGTGAACGCCGCGCGGCAGTCGGCGACCAGTCCTACTGCAGGCCAGCCGCCCGAGGCGGAGCGCCAGCCGAGATACGAATGGCAAGCGGGCCAGCCCGCGGGCGCCGGAAAGGAACTCCTCGCCGAGATCCTCGCCTTCATCGTGGATCGCCTACGCGTGCAGCTGCGCAGCGAAGGCGCCCGGCACGACGTGCTCAGCGCAGTGTTCGCCACCTCGGCCGACGGCGACCTGACACGCGCGCTGACACGCACCGACGCGCTGGCTGCCCTGCTCGGCACCGAGGACGGTGCGAACCTGCTCGCTGCCTACAAGCGCGCCGCCAACATCCTGCGCATCGAGGAGAAACGCGACGGCCCGCACGACGGTGCGGTGGATGCAACCCTGCTCGACGCACCGGAAGAACAGACGCTGCATACGGCCCTGATCCGGGCAGGCCAGTCGGCTGAGCTGGTGCGGCAGGAGCGTTACGGCGAGGCGATGACCGCGCTGGCGCAACTGCGCGCGCCGCTGGACGCGTTTTTCGACAAGGTGACGGTGAACGCGGAAGATGCTGCGCTGCGCAGAAACAGGCTTCGATTGTTAAACGGGTATCGCGTGGCGTTGGCGCGGGTGGCGGATTTTTCGAAGGTTGAGGGATAAAGCGAGGCCTTCTTTTTAAAAAGCAAAAGACTTTTGGTTCCCTGCGCGCGCGTTGCGGAAAAGTCCGCGACAGCCGTGACAAGAGCTTTTTGCTTCTTTTTCTTGAAAAAGAACGCCTTTGCTTAGGCAGCATCAGGAGCAACAAATGTCAAAATGGGTGTACAGCTTCGGCGCCGGCCACAACGAGGGCCGCGCGGACATGCGCAACCTGCTCGGCGGCAAGGGCGCCAACCTTGCCGAGATGGCCAGCATCGGCCTGCCGGTGCCGCCCGGCTTCACCATCACCACCGAGCTGTGCACCGAGTTCTACAAAAATAACCGCTCCTATCCCGCCGACCTGGACGCGCAAGTACGCGAGGCACTGACCCGCATCGAACAGGCCGTCGGCCGCTCGTTCGGCGAGAAGGGTGCGCCGCTGCTCGTCTCAGTGCGCTCCGGCGCGCGCGTCTCGATGCCCGGCATGATGGACACGGTGCTTAACCTAGGCCTGAACGACGAGACCGTGCTGGGCCTGGCCGAGACGTCAGGTGACGAGCGTTTCGCCTGGGACAGTTTCCGCCGCTTCATCCAGATGTTCGGCAGCGTGGTGCTGGGCGTGGACCACCATCGCTTCGAGGAGGTGATCGAAACGGTGAAGATGGATGCTGGCGTCGTTGAAGATACCGGGCTCTCGCCGTCCGACTGGCAGCGCGTGGTCGAGGAGTACAAGGAGCTAGTGCTGCAAGAAACCGGAAAGCCGTTTCCGATGTCGCCGCACGACCAGTTGTGGGCGGCGATCAGCGCGGTGTTCGGCAGCTGGATGAACCCGCGCGCCAACACCTACCGCCGGCTGCACGACATTCCCGCCGACTGGGGCACCGCGGTGAACGTGCAGGCGATGGTGTTCGGCAACATGGGTGCCGACTGCGCTACTGGCGTGTGCTTCACCCGCGACCCGTCCACTGGCGAAAACATGTTCTACGGCGAGTTCCTGGTGAACGCGCAGGGCGAGGACGTGGTGGCCGGCATCCGCACGCCGCAGCCGCTATCCAAAGCTGCGGCCAGAAACGGCGAAGTCTCGATGGAGGACGCGCTGCCGTCTGCCTACGCCGATCTGTGCGCCGTGCGCGAGACGCTCGAGCGGCACTACCACGACATGCAGGACATAGAGTTCACCGTGCAGCAGAACAAGCTCTACATGCTGCAAACGCGCACCGGCAAACGCACTGCCGCGGCCAGCCTGCGCATTGCGGTGGAGATGGCTGAAGGCGGGCTGATCAGCAAGCAGGAAGCGGTGATGCGGGTAAACGCGCAGGCGCTGGACCAGCTGTTGCACCCGACGCTCGACCCCAAGGCACCGCGCACGCTGTTCGGCAAAGGGTTGCCGGCGAGCCCGGGTGCGGCGTCGGGTGCGGTGGTGTTCAGCGCGGACGACGCCGAGATGCGCGCGGCGAAAGGCGAAGCGGTGATCCTGGTGCGCATCGAGACGAGCCCGGAAGACATCCACGGCATGCACGCCGCCCGCGGTATCCTGACTACCCGCGGCGGCATGACCAGCCACGCGGCCGTGGTGGCGCGCGGCATGGGCCGCGCCTGCGTGGCCGGCGCCGGTGGCATCAGCGTGGATTACGGCGCGCGCACGCTCTCCTCGTCCGGCAAGACAATCCGCGGCGGCGAGACGATCACCATTGATGGTGCGACCGGCGAGATCTTCGTGGGCCAGGTGGCTACCGTCGAGCCGACGTTGTCGGGCGACTTTGCAACCTTGATGTCGTGGGCTGATGACTCCCGCCGCCTGAAGATACGCACCAACGCAGAAACGCCGCTGGACGCGGAGACCGCCCGCCGCTTTGGCGCCGAGGGCATCGGCCTGTGCCGCACCGAGCACATGTTTTTTGCACCCGAGCGCATCGGCGCCATGCGGCAGATGATCGTGGCGAACGACGAGACCGGCCGCCGCGCCGCGCTTGACAAGCTGCTGCCGTTCCAGCGCCAGGATTTCGTCGAGCTGTTCCAAATCATGGCTGGCATGCCCGTCACCATCCGCCTGCTGGACCCGCCGTTGCACGAGTTCCTGCCGCACGGTGACAACGAGATTGCCGAAGTGGCCCACGCGCTGGGCCAGGATGTCGAGCAGATGCGCAGGCGCGCGGCCGAACTTGCCGAGGCCAACCCGATGCTGGGGCATCGCGGCTGCCGCCTCGGCATCTCGTATCCTGAAATCTACGAGATGCAGACACGCGCGATCTTCGAGGCAGCGCTGCAGGTAGCCGAAGAGACTGGCCAGGCGGTGGTCCCGGAGATCATGATCCCGTTGGTGAGCACGCGGCGCGAACTGGAGATCACCCGCGCGCAGGTGGAGCGCGTGGCCAAAGAGGTGCTGGACCGCGCCGGCAAGCATATCGAGTACCTGGTCGGCACGATGATCGAGCTGCCACGCGCGGCCCTGGTTGCCGACAAGATCGCCGAAGTAGCCGACTTTTTCAGCTTCGGCACCAACGACCTGACGCAGACCACCTTCGGCCTGTCCCGCGACGACGCCGGCAAGTTCCTGCCGCACTACGTCGAAGCGGGCATCCTGCCGAAAGACCCGTTCGTATCACTGGACATCGACGGCGTCGGCGCGCTGGTGCGCATCGGTGCCGACCGTGGCCGGACCACGAAGAACAGCCTCAAGCTCGGAATCTGCGGCGAGCACGGCGGCGACCCGGCCAGCATCTCGTTCTGCGAGGAGATCGGGCTCGACTATGTCAGTTGCTCGCCCTACCGCGTGCCGGTGGCGCGGTTGGCGGCGGCGCAGGCGGCTTTGGGCGTGGCGGGGGACAAGACTGCATAAGGAAGCAAGCAGTTCTTTTTTAAAAAAATAACCAAAATTTTGTTCCCTGAAGTACACGCTGCGGGAGACACCGCGACAGCAGAGACAAAAGTTTTTTGCTGCTTTTCAAAAAAGCACGCCCTCCTTCAATCTCTCACGAGGCGCGCATGCCGACCGACCGGCTACACTACTTCCCGGAATCCGGAACAGCTACAAGCTCGCGCTGATGCTGCGCCTGTGCCATGAAGACTTTGAACCAATCTGGACCGACTTCGCGAGCCGCGTGACCTGGACGGCTGAGTGGCGACGCACCGTGAACGCCATGGGCGAGATACCGGTGCTGGAAGAAGACGGCGTCGGTCTGACACAAACGGCACCGATCCTGTTGCGACTTTCCGCGCGGTTCGCGCGGTTCGGCGGCGCGGACGAGACGACTCGGTATGAAATTCTCCGCTGGCTTTTCTGGGACAACCAGAAGCTGAGCGGCTACATGGCCACTTATCGCCACATGCGCGCGTTCACCCCCTCGCCGGATCCGCATGTGCTGGCCTTCCTGCGCAGCCGGGTTGACGACTTCCTGGGCATAGTGGAGCAGCGCGTAACCGAACAGACGTTCGTGGCCGGCGAGACGGCTACCCTGGCCGACATTTCGATGATCGAATACCTGATGTTCCCCACTCACGAGAGCGGCTACGACTTCGCGTCCCGCTACCCGGCAGTGGATGCCTGGCTCGGCCGGATCAAAGCACTTCCCGGCTGGATGGCACCTTACGATCTCCTGCCAGGAAAACACCTGCGTTGCTATGCGGCAGAATAGCCCGCCCCTTGCGTCCAAACTGCAGAATGCTCCGCAACAGCCTGTACAAACGTTTTACGGTTCTTTTTTCAAAAACGAACCGCTTGCCTTATGCGTTCTCGCAGGTAGGTAGCTTTCATGGAAGACATCCAAGACACCCAGTTCCGAGAGGCGCTCTCCGAGCGCTACCTCGCCTACGCCATGTCCACCATCATGTCGCGCAGCCTGCCCGACGTGCGCGACGGGCTGAAGCCGGTGCATCGCCGGCTGATCTACGCCATGCAGCTGCTTCGCTTGGACCCCGACGCCGGCTACAAGAAATGCGCCCGCATCGTCGGCGACGTCATGGGCAAGTTCCACCCGCACGGCGACGCCAGCATCTACGACGCCCTGGTTCGCCTCGCGCAGGACTTCGCCGTCCGATACCCGTTGGTGGACGGCCAGGGTAATTTCGGCAGCATCGACGGCGATAACCCCGCCGCCTACCGCTACACCGAAGCGCGGATGACGGACGTGGCCGCCGCCCTGCTCACCGGCATCGACGAGGACACCGTCGATTTCCGCCCCAACTACGACAACCAGGAGCAGGAACCTGTTGTCCTGCCTGCCGGTTTTCCGAACTTGCTCGCCAACGGTGCTGCCGGCATCGCCGTCGGCATGGCGACCTCAATCCCGCCGCACAACGCCGGCGAAGTATGCGCCGCCGCCATCCATCTCATCGCGGACCCGGCGGCCACTACCGCCGAGTTGCTGGCTCACATGCCCGGGCCTGACTTCCCCACCGGCGGCATATTGGCCGAGACGCCGGAGTCGCTGCTTGCCGCCTACGAGACCGGCCGGGGCGGCTTCCGCCTGCGTGCCCGCTGGGCCGTTGAGCAGGGCCGCTTTGGAACGTGGAACCTGGTGGTTACCGAGATACCTTACCAGGTGCAGAAGTCACGCCTCATCGAGCAGATCGCGCAACTGCTGGAAGAGAAGAAGCTGCCGCTACTCGGTGACATCCGCGACGAATCCGACGAGAAGATCCGCCTGGTGCTCGAGCCAAAAACGCGCGGCGTGGAACCCGAAGTATTGATGGAGACGATGTTCCGCGCGACTGCCCTGGAGACACGTTTCCCGCTCAACATGAACGTGCTGACCGCCGACCACACGCCGCAGGTCCTGGGCCTGCGCGGCGTGCTGTCTGCCTGGCTGGCACACCGACACGAGGTGCTGCAGCGCCGCTCGCGTCATCGCCTGCAGGCGATCGAAAGGCGGCTGGAAATCCTTGCTGGCTTCCTACTCGTCTACCTCAACATCGACGAGGTGATCAGGATCATACGTGAGGCAGACGATGCCAAGGCAGGCCTGATCGCCGCGTTCAAGCTCACCGACCTGCAAGCCGACTCCATCCTGAACATGCGCCTGCGCAGCCTCCGTCGCCTGGAGGAGATGGAGATCAAAAAGGAACACAAAAATCTCAGCCGCGAAGGCCGCGACATCAACGCCCTGCTCGCCAGCGAGAAACTACGCTGGGCCCGCATCACCGCGGAAATCGAGGAAACCCGCAAGCAGTTCGGCAGCGGACTTTTGGGCGCACGGCGGACCGAGCTGGGCACGGTGCCCGAGCCTGTCGACATCACCAACATCGTTGCCATCGAACGCGAACCGATCACCGTGGTGCTCTCCGAACGGGGCTGGATCCGGGCCGTGCGCGGCCACGCGCTCGACGGAGACGCGCAGAAATTCAAGGAAGGCGACAAGCTGCGCCTGTTGCTGCCGTGCCAGACGACAGACAAGCTGATCCTGATGGCCAGCAACGGCCGCTGCTACACGCTGCGCGCCGGCGAGCTGCCGCGTGGCCGCGGCGACGGCCAGGCGATCCGCGTCATGCTGGACATGACCAACCAAGATGAAGTTACCCACGTGTTCGTCTGGTCGGATGCGCATCGCTACCTTGTCGCCAGCAGCGGCGGCCGCGGCTTCGTGGTGCCGGCCGAGGATCTGCTTGCAGAAAAACGCACTGGCAAACAGGTGCTCAACCTGCGCCCCAGCGAGGCCGCAAAAATCTGCGTGCAGGCCGACGGAGACCACGTCGCCGTCGTCGGTGAAAACCGCAAGCTGCTGGTCTTCCCGCTGGACCAGGTGGCCGAACTCTCGCGCGGCCTGGGCGTCACCTTGCAACGCTACAAGGAAGGCGGGCTCGCCGACTTGAAGGTGTTCCGCTTGGCCGACGGACTGACTTGGCGCTCCGGCGAGCGCACGCGCACGGAAACAAACCTGCGCGAGTGGCTCGGCGAACGAGGCCAGGCCGGGCGTATGCCGCCGAACGGATTTCCGCGTTCAGGAATGTTCAAGTAGGCAAGCAAAGTTTTGTTTTGCAGAGACGAAAAACTTCTCTTCCCAGAAGGCATATCGGGTAAAGCGTATCGTTCAGCTTCCCGCGACAGCGCTGACGAGTCTTTTTGCTTCTTTGTCTCGAAGAAGGCTTTGCTTACTCATCGTTCTCCACCAACACCGATTTCCCGTCCCGCCTGTAGACAACACCACCCTTCATCACGAAGTCGACATGCTCGAACGCGCTCGAATCCTGCAACGGATTCGTCCGCACCGCCACCAGATCCGCGAACCGCCCGCTTTGCACAGTGCCCAGGCTCGCCGTCCGCCCCAGCAACTCCGCAGCCCGCCCCGTCGCCGCTCTGATCGCCTCGGCTGCCGACATGCCGTTGCCGATCAACAGGCCGAACTCCATCGCGTGGTCGCCCTGTCCCAGATCGGTGCCGTAGGCGATCAGCACGCCGCTCTGCACTGCCAGTTGCAGGTTGCGCTTCGGCAGCAGGTCGTTGACCAGCTCCTTCGGCGCGGTTCCGGGGGACAGCATCTCCGGATGGTCGTGCGCGACCTTGTAGAACACGTCGTAGACTGACAGCGTCGGCACCAGGAACGTGCCGTGCGCACGCATCAGCGCGAAGGTCTGCGCCGTGGCAAACGACCCGTGCTCCACCGAATCCACGCCGGCGCGCACCGCGTTTTCGATCGCCGCGGCGGGGTAGATGTGCGCGGCAACCTTCATCCCCAGCGCGTGCGCCGTCTCCACCGCCGCGCGCATCTCGTCGTCGGTCATCAGTTGCGCGCGCGGATCGTCGCCGCTGGACGCAATGCCGCCAGACGGCATGATCTTGATCAGGTCCGCCCCGCGTCTGCGATGTTCACGCACCCGCAGGCGCGCCTGCTCCGGCGTGTCGGCAATCCCATTGTCCCAGCCAGCATGGTTCAGCCCCGGGTCCAGCCCGTCATGCGGGTCGCCATGGCCGCCGGTCGGTCCCAGAGGCTCCAGCGAGACCATCAGCCGCGGCCCCGCCACCTTACCGCTGTCGATCGCGTCGCGCAGCGCCACCGTGTCGTCGCCGCCGCCCACGTCGCGCGCGCTGGTGAACCCTTTCTGCAGCATCTGGCGCGCAAACACTGCGCCGTCGAACGCGCGGTCAAGGACCGTGTGGGTCAGCGCATACTCCGTCTCGTTGCCCTGCCCCGGCAACCGGCTGCCGATATGCACGTGGCAGTCGATGAAGCCCGGCATCACCGTTTCGGCGGACAAATCCACCAGGTCAGCGCCGTCCGGCACCACGCGGCCGGACTGCACACCGGTTATCTTGCCGTCATGCACCAGGATGGAAACGCCGGTCCGCGGCGGCGCGCCGGTGCCGTCGATCAGCGTGCCGGCCAGTATGACCGTGTCTGACGCATGCGCGCTTGAACACATCAGCAAGAGAAAGAAAGCAGTTGTTTTTTGAAAGGTAGAATTAAACTCTCGTTTCCTTGATCGCACGCTGCAGGCTCCTCCGCTACAGCAGGACAAAAACTTTTTTGCTTGCCCGCTCATCCTCCGATTACCTCCTCCAAACTCCCCTCCCCCGGCAACCCCAACACGTGCGCCCGATGCCAAAGCGCGTAAAACAACAGCACCCAGGCCGCCATTCCCTCCCGCTTGCCCGCCGCCGCACGAAACAACGCTTCCACCCGCACCGGCTTGGCTATCTCCGCCACGCCCGGCTGCCGCGCCACCAGCTGTCCCAGCCTTGCCCCGTCCTGCGCGATCCACGCTCCTACCGGCACGGTAAACCCCTGCTTCGGCGCGAACGGCCGCGCCGCCGGCATCGCCCCTTCCAGCCAGCGCCGCAGCAGATATTTGCCTCGCCCGCCGCGCACCTTGAGCACGTCCGGCAGGCGGAACCCCGCCTCCGTCACCGCCCGGTCGAGCAGCGGCGTGCGGCCTTCCACGCCGTGCGCCATCAGGCAGCGGTCCAGCTTGGTCAGCAGGTCGTGCGGCAGCCAGTCCTCCATGTCGGTGGCCTGTGCCACTTGCAGGCGGGTGCGACCGGGCAGGCTGGCCTGCGCCTCGGCCGCGGCCAGGCCGTCGCGCCAGGCGGCAGGCGGCGCGCGCAGCACGTCCAGCCCGTCGAACGTGCCGCGGGCGCGCATGATCCGCCCGCCCAGCCACCAGCTGCGCATGGCGCTTCGGTAACGGCCGTAGCCGCCGAACACCTCGTCGCCGCCCTCGCCGGACAGCACCACCTTCACGTCCTGCCGCGCCCGTTGGGCGAGGAACCAGGTGGGAATGATCGCGTAGTCGGCCGCCGGGTCGTCGACGCAGGCCACGATCTTCGGCAAATGCGCCCACACCATCTCGCGGCTGATCAGCACCGTTTCGTGCCGCGCGCCCACAGCGTTCGCCATCGCACCGGCCGCCGCGCGTTCGTCGGCGGCACCGCGCACGTCGAAGCCTGCGGTGTAGGCTAGCACCGGTCGTGGATTGAGCCGCGCCATGCAGGCCAGCACGGCGGCGCTGTCGATGCCGCCGGAGAGGAACATCCCGTACGGCACGTCGCTGCGCTGGTGCATCTCCACGCTGTCCATCAGCGCGCGGTCCAACCGGGCCAGCGCGTCCGCCTCGGCAATCTCCTCGGGCGGTCCGGCCGGCAGGGCGGCAACCCGGCTGCGGTCCACCAGTCTGCCGTCGGCAAAACGCAAGCTCTCGCCTGGCAAAACGCGGAATATTCCGGGGAAGATCGTCTCCGCGCCGCAGGTGAACTGCATCTGCAGCAGCTCGTCACGCGCAGCACGGCGCAAGTCGCGCGGCGCTAGGCCGGCCGCCAGCAGCGCCTGCGGCTCGGAGGCGAACGCCACGCCGCCGCCCGCATACGTCCAATACAGCGGCTTAATGCCGAACGGGTCGCGCGTCAGCGTCAGCGTGCGTCCGGCACGGTCGTGGATGGCGATGGCGAACATGCCGCGCAGATGTCGTGCGTAACCGTCCGGATCGGCGGCAGACATGTGCAGCGGCGGCTCGCAGTCGCTGCGACTCTCGAACGCGGTGCCATCCATGCCGGCGCGCAACTCAACGTGGTTGTATATCTCGCCGTTTGCAATCAGCGAGCGTGAAGCTGCATGAAACGGTTGCGCGCCGCCCTGCAGGTCGATGATCGCCAGCCGCAGATGCAGCAGCGCAGACTGCCCGAACACCGCGCTGCCGCTGCCGTCCGGTCCGCGGTGGCTCATTGCACGCGTCAGGCTGTCGAGCACGCCGGGTTCCGGCGGCGGCGCGTCCTGGGCAAGGGCTATGCCGGCGATGCCGCACATCAGCAGGCACTCGAAGCGAGGCAGGCAGTTCTTTTTTTATAAAAGGAACCAAACAACTTTTGTCTCCTGGAGGCGCGCCAGGATGAAACACGTCGTCTCAGCCGTCCGCGACAGCCGCAGCAAAAGCTTTTTGCTTCTTCTGCTCGAAAAAGAAGGCCTTGCTTTCTACGTGTCATGCCGTCTGACACACCAAGCCAGCACCCCGCGCAAGCCCATCCGAGCGAGGCTTCTCCAACCCCGCCAGCACCTCCTGCCAACGCGCCACCACCGGCGCTTCGGCATACACCGCGTCGAAGCGTGCCCGCGCCGCTGCCACCATTGCCTCTGCCTGCGCCGGACGCTGCAGCACGCCCTCGATTCCCGCGGCAAGCGCGATCGCACTCTCTCCCGCCACCAGCACCCCGGTGCGGCCGCTCTCGATCAGCGCGCGCGGCCCATCGGCCATGCTCGCCACCACCGGCCGCCGCGCGGAAAACGCCTCCAGCACCACGTTGCCCAGCGGCTCGCTGCGGCTAGGGCAGACCAGCACGTCGCAGGCGGCCAGCAGCGCCGCCGTGTCGGTGCGCCAACCCAGGAAGTGCACCCGCGCCGCCACCCCCGCGTGGGACGCCAGCCGCTGCAGCCCCACCCGCTCTGCCCCCTCGCCGGCGATCGCCAGGTGCACCCCCGGTAGCCGGCTCACCGCCCCGATCAGCAGGTCGAACCCCTTGTTGCGGTGCAGCCGCCCCATCGCCAGCACCACGCGGGCTCCTGCCGGCACCGGCAGCACCGCCGGCGCCGAACCGGCCAAGTCGGGCGCAAAATTCGGCAACAGGTGGACGCGCTCCGCCGGAAACCCGCGCGCCGTGATCCAGTCCACCATGGCCTGCGTGTTGCCGGCCAAGTGGTCGCACCGGGCGAACTGCCGCAGGTCGTAATAGCCCCCCAGCCGCCCCAGCAGCACCCACGGCCCGGTCGGCGCGAACCGCGCGGCGCGGCCCATCCAGGCCACCGCCACGCGCGGCGCAAACGCCCGCATGCTACGACCCGCCCGCCAGCGCGTCAGCAGGTCCGCCCGCCCGCCGAACCCGAGCTGCACCGGTGCCAGGCCGGCAGCTTCCAGGCGCGCGGCGCGGGCGGCGTTGCGGCGGATGATCGGCAACACCTCGTCGCCGGCGCGGGCCAGGGCAGCGCACAGGCGCTCGTAGAACAGCTCGGCACCGCCGACCTCTGCGCCGGCCAGCAGGTGGGCGAGCTTCACGGGGCGGAGCCCGGGAAAGGCAAGCAGTTCTTCTTTGAAAGAACGCACCGAAAAACTTTTGGTCCTGTCAGGTGTGCCGGGTTGCAATTTGTTGTCTCAGCCGTCCAGCGCCTCACACGTCGAGGTGCTTGCAAGACAGGCCGTGGTGACGAGGCCTGCGTACGCCAGCGCACATCGGAGCGTAACGGCCTGCCGCTTCCCCGTGTTGTTTCGCTCCGTGCTGGCCAGTACGTAAGCTTCACGTCGCGAGGTACCTGCAGAACTCGACCTGGTGAGTCGGCTGGCATGCGTTTGCGAGCACCGGAGCGGACCGGCTTGCCCGCACTATTGGTCTCATTGGGCAAGTCGCTACTTCAAGGCCGTGAGCACCGGAGCGTCGTGCGCGTAGCACGCTTACGCATGACAGTCGTGCGCGTAGCACGCTTACGCATGACAGTCGTGCGCGTAGCACGCTTAGGCATGACAAACGTGCATCAGACGCCAGCCAGGGCAAATTTGGCAAACACCTCGTCATGCCAGCGCTGCCGTTACATGCCGCCCATCCCGCACCAGCAGGTCCAGCGCCGCCCGCAACGCCACCTCCATCGGCAACCGATCCATCGGCGCATGCCCTTCCGGCCCGTCCGCCAGCGCCACCGCGGTGCACCTGCCGGCGGGCGCGTACTCGCTCGCCGGCGTCGGCCCGAACAACCCCAAGGTTGGCGTGCCCGCCGCTGCCGCCAGGTGCATCAGCCCGGAATCATTGCCCACGAACAGCGCGCAGGCAGCCAGGCAGGCGGCAGTCTCCGGCAGGCTCAGCCGTCCCACCGCATCCACCGCGCCCGGCAGCGCCCGCAGCACCGGCGCCGCCCAGCCCAGCTCCTGCGCCCCCGGCCCGCCGAACACCACGAAGCGTGCCCCCGGCAAGCGCCGCTCCAGGCCACGCGCGAGTGCCACGAAGCGCTCCGCCGGCCAGATCTTGCCGGCCCAATTGGCCGTCGGCCCCAAGCCCACCACCGGCCCCTCACCCGCCAGCAGCACCGCGGCCCGCGCTCTGTCCTCTGCAACGGTCCACATTACCGGCGCCGGCGGTGTGGCCAGCCCGAGCGTGCCGGCCAGGTGCCCCAGCCGGTGGCCCGGCCGGCGCCCGCCGCGCATGATCGCCCGCCGCCGCGCCAGCAGCACCAGGCTCAACCCCGAGCCCCGCAGGTCCACCACCAGGTCCCAAACGCGGGCGGCCACCTGCCGCCACAACGCCAGCCAGTGCAGGTCGTAACGGCGCTTGTCCACCACGATCACCCGGTCCAGCCCCGGCAGCCGGCTGAACAATCCTGCCGCCACCGGCCCGCACGCCACGGTGAAGCGGGCGCCCGGATAGGTGCGCGCCAGGTGGTCCAGCAGCCCGGTGGACAGCACCGCGTCGCCCAGGCGCGTGGCGGTGATGAACAGCACCCGCGCGCCTCGCGGGGACTGCGGCACCGCCATCCCGCTCAGGCGAACCGCGCCAGGCGCACGGCCGTGTGGCCGCGGCTGGGGCGCAGGCTGGGCATCACCAGCAGGCAGTCGTCGTGCGGCGTGCGTATTTCGGTGATGCCGTCCATGGCGATCAGCGTGTCGCGCCGCGCTACCACGTCGCCGCCGCGGAACGGCTGCACGAAGCTGAAGCCGCCCGTCGCCGCCGTGATGGCGACCGTCACTTCGGCAAAGCGTGCCGCATCGGGCGCCGCTGCCCGCCCACCCGCCTGCCTCTCGGCCAGTCCGGTGGCCGCCAGCACGCCGCCGATCGCCGCCTCCATCACCCCCACCGTCTCCGCCCGCCAATGCTGCCCCGCCTCCACCAGCACGGCCACCGGCTTGGCCGCCGCGTCCACGAACGGCGCGTAGTCGATCAGCCGCCGGCCGCTGGCATGGCCGTGGTCGGCCACCACCATCGACGGTGTGCCAAGCCCGCAAGCCATTGCCCGGCCCTTCGCCGTGGGGCCGCTCAGGATCAGCGGCTCGGACGGCCACAGCATCGAATGCAGGTCCAGCAACACGTCCGCCGAGTCGATCACCGGCCGCACGGCCCGCGCGCGTACGAGCTCCAGCGACGTGCGCGAGGCGGCCAGTTCTGGCTCGTCCCAAAGCCGGTTCATGTCCTCGTCCACATAGCGCGAGGCGGTTGGCTGGGCGGGGTCGAACCGGTCGTAGGCATCGAGGTTGACGAGCCCGACCGTAAGCCGGCCACACAGCGGCGCCGGCGAGGCTGCCAGCAGCCGGTCGAGTGCCACCGCGCCGGCAATCTCGTTGCCGTGCACCAGCGCCGTCAACACCACGTGCGGGCCGGGCCGGGCCGCCTTGAACTGCCAGAAGCCAGGCAGCCCGAAATTGCCGGCCCGCCAGCGCGAGAGGTCGGGCGCTTCGAAATCTACCTGGAATTCTGGCAGGGATGCGGCCTGGGCGCATGTGGCCGTCTCCTGCGTCACGCCTGCTCCGCTCCTTGTCGCCTTGCGTGCAATCTATACGCGGCGGCGGGTTCGGCAAATCGGGCGAAGGCAAAGCCTGCTTTTCTGAAGATATGAAGCAAAAGACTTCTGATTCCGCTGTCGCGGACCCACCCGGCGAACGCGCGACAGCGGAGGCAGAGGTTTCTAAGTTCTTTTTTCAAAAAAGAACCGCTTGGCTAAAACGGCAGCTCCGACGCCCGTCCGGTAAACACCGGATCCCGCTTCTCCTGAAACGCCCGCACGCCCTCTTTCCCGTCCGCCCTGCTCGCGTAGAACATCGCCAGCGAATCCACCCGGTGCGCCTCTACCGGATGCTCCAGCGCCGCGTTGCGCCACAGCATCCGCCGCGTCAGCGCCACGGCCACCGGCGATCGCTTGTCCACCAGCCGCGCGGCGAACGCCTGCGCCTCGCCCAGCAGCTCGTCCGGCGCGTGCACCGAGCGCAGCAGCCCCGCTCGCAACCCTTCCTGAGCGTCGAAGATGTCCGCCGTGTAGCACCACTCCAGCGCCTGCTGCATGCCGACCAGCCGCGGCAGGAACCAGCTCGAACAGGCTTCCGGCACAATGCCCAGCCGGCCGAACACGAAGCCGATCCGCGCCCGTTCGGACGCCATGCGGAAATCCGCCGCCAGCGTCATCGTCGCCCCCACGCCCACCGCGGCGCCGTTGATGGCGACGACCACCGGCTTGCGGCACTCGAAGATCGCCAGGCTCACCCGCCCTCCGGTGTCGCGCACGCCGGCTGTGATCTCCGGGTCGTCCAGCCGGCTGGTCAAGTCCTCCAGCGTCGGCTCCAGGCTCTCGTCCAGGCCAAAGACGTTGCTGCCGTCGGTGGAAGAAAGGTCCATGCCGGCGCAGAACGCCCGGCCGGCGCCGGTCAGCACCACCGCGCCCACCGCATCGTTCAGGCTGGCCGCGCCGAACGCGGCGACCAGTTCGCTGGCCATCTCCGGGGTGAACGCGTTGAGATGGTCCGGCCGATTCAGGGTGATCGTCTGCACGCGGTTTGCGAGGGCAATGTCGAGCGTGGTGTAGGCCAACGGCGGGATCTCCGAAAAAGAAAAGCAAGCAGTTGTTTTTTGAAAAAAGAACCAAAAAACTTTTGCTCTCGTCGGGTGTGCCGGGTCGAAACGTGCCGCTTCAGCCATCCGCGACAGCGCTCGTAAAAGCTTTTGCTTCTTTTTCTCGAAAAAGAAGACTCTTGCTTCGCGTTTCGCCCAACCTCCGCTTGCCCTACACTCGCCAGATGGACGCCACTACGCCCCGCCCCACCCGCACGCGGCGGATTGCCGACATCCTGCTCGGCCGCCTCGCCACCCTCGCGCTGGCCGCCACTGCCGCGGCGCTCGGCATCGGCAGCTTCTTCTTCATGTCCAGCGGCGCCCCGCTCGCCATCCGCCCCAACCTCGTCACCACCCTGGTAATCTCCAACCTCTCGGTCCTCCTCCTGCTCGCCGCCTCGCTCGCCGGCCGCCTCACCCGCGTCTGGGTCGAGCGCCGGCGCGGCTCGGCCGGCTCGCGCCTGCACATCCGCCTGGTCCTGCTGTTCAGCGTGGTCGCCGTCATCCCCACCATCCTGGTGGGCGTCTTCGCCACCGCCTGGTTCTCGCTCGGCATCCAGTTCTGGTTCAACGACCGCATCCGCACCGCGCTGAAGGAGGGCCTCGAAGCGAGCCAAGGCTACCTCGCCGAACACCGCGACACCATCAAGACCGACGCGCTGGCGATGAAGGCCGACCTCGAACGCGCCGGCCGCGCCATGTTCGAGGCCCCCGACGCCTTCCGCCAGGTGCTCGAAACCCAGACCGCGCTCCGCGACCTCGACGAGGCGGTCATCTTCGAGCCCAGCACCGGCCAGGTGCTGGTCAGCTCCGGCCTGCTCGCCGGCATCGGCCCCGGCAAGATCTCGCCCGGCGCCATCGAGGCCGCGCGCGAGGGCGAGGTCCCGGTGCTCAGCAACGGTGCCGACACCGAAGTGCGCGCGCTCGTCGAGCTGAACTCCACGCCGCCCTACATGATGATGATCGAGCGGCCGGTGGACCCGCGCATCCTCGCCCACATGCACAGCACCGAGGACGCCGAGGCGCAGTACGAGCGCCTGGACACCAACCGCGCCAACCTGCAGGTCACCTTCGCGCTGATCTTCGCCCTGGTGGCCCTGCTGGTGCTGGCCGCCGCCGTCTCCATCGGCCTAGTGCTGGCCAACCAGATCGCGCGCCCCGTCGGCTGGCTGATGCAGGCGGCCGAACGCGTGCGCGGCGGCGACCTAGCCGTCCGCGTCCCCGAGATCGCCAGCGACGACGAGCTCGCCGGCCTGTCCCGCGCCTTCAACCGCATGACCAACCAGCTCAGCGGCCAGCGCACCGAACTGATGAGCGCCTACAGCCAGATCGACGAGCGCCGCCGCTTCACCGAGACGGTGCTGTCCGGCGTCTCGGCCGGCGTGATCGGGCTGGACGGCGCCGGCCGGGTGGAGCTGCCGAACCGCGCCGCCAGCGCGCTGCTGGGCCTCGACCTGGTCAGCCTCACCGGCCAGCTCCTGGCCGAGCGCGTGCCGGAGATGGCGCCCATGCTGGCCACCTGCATGGCGGCGCCCGAACGCCCGGTTACCGGTGAGATCCAGGCCGGCAACCCGCGCCAGCGCCGCACCCTGCTGGTGCGTATCGGTGCGGAGCTGAAGCGCAGCACGGCCGTCGGCTTCGTCGTCACCTTCGATGACATCACCGAGCTGCAATCTGCCCAGCGCAAGGCCGCCTGGGCGGACGTGGCGCGCCGCATCGCCCACGAGATCAAGAACCCGCTCACCCCGATCCAGCTCAGCGCGGAGCGGCTGAAGCGCCGTTTCGCCCGCGAGATCACGTCCGATCCCGAAACGTTCATCCAGTGTGCGGACACCATCGTGCGCCACGTGGGTGACATCGGCCGCATGGTTGACGAATTCTCCGCCTTCGCCCGCATGCCGCTGCCGGTGATTCGGGTGGAGGATGTGGGGCGCGTGGCGCGCGAGGCGCTCATCCTGCAGCGTAACGCGCATCCGGAGATCGTCTGGACCACCGAAATTCCCGAACGGGGCCCGACCGGCCCGTGTGATCGCCGGCAACTCGGGCAGGCGCTAACCAACCTGCTGGTGAATGCCGCCGACTCGGTTGCCATGCGCGCCCGCCCGGAAGGCGAACCAGGGCACATTACCGTGACCGTCACCGAAGCCGAAGGGACGGTGCGTATCGCGGTGGCCGATGACGGCATAGGCCTGCCACAAGGCGATTCCGCCCGCCTTACGGAGCCATACGTCACCCACAAACCAAAAGGCACCGGCCTGGGGCTTGCCATCGTCAAGAAGATCATGGAGGACCATGGCGGATCGGTCACACTCGATGACCGACAAGGCACAGACCCCGGCACGAATGGGGCTGTGGCAACGTTAACACTGCCTGAGGTTGCACCGGAGCCACTGGTGCCAGCCGGCCTGGAACCAAGCCTGGAGACCTCCAGCGCACGACCGAAGGATGAAGATGGCGCATGAAATCCTCATCGTCGATGACGAACCGGACATCCGGCTGCTGATCGACGGACTGCTGCGTGACGAAGGCTACGAGACCAGACAGGCCGGCGACTCGGACGCGGCCATCGCCGCCTTCCGCGCCCGCCGCCCCTCGCTGATCCTGCTCGACGTCTGGCTGCAAGGCTCCCGCCTGGACGGTCTGGGCATCCTCAAGGCCCTGCATCGCGAGGAACCCGCAGTTCCCGCGGTGATGATCTCCGGCCACGGCAACATCGAAACCGCGGTCACCGCCATCCAGCACGGCGCCTACGACTTCATCGAAAAACCGTTCCAGTCCGACCGCCTGCTGCTGGTGATCCGCCGCGCGCTGGAAGCCGCCCGCCTGGCCGCAGAAAACGCCGAGCTGCGCCTGCGTGCCGGCCAGGAAGCCACCGTTACCGGCACCAGCCCGGCCATCCACGCCGTGCGCGGCCAGATCGAGCGCGTGGCGCCCACCGGCTCGCGCGTGCTGATCACCGGTGCGGCCGGCAGCGGCAAGGAGGTGGTGGCCCGCATGGTCCACGCCCGCTCCCGCCGTGCCGAGGGCCCGTTCGTGGCGCTGAACTGCGCCACGCTGAACCCCGCTCGCTTCGAGGAGGAGCTGTTTGGCGTGGAGGCCGGCAACGACCCCGGCACGCTCCCACGGCGCGCCGGCGTGCTTGAACGCGCCCACGGCGGCACGCTCCTGCTCGACGAGGTCAGCGACATGCCGCTTGAGACCCAGGGCAAGATCGTCCGCGCGCTGCAAGACCAGACCTTCGAGCGCATCGGCGGCTCCTCCCGGGTCAAGGTGGACGTGCGCGTGCTGGCCACGACCAACCGCGACCTGCAGGCCGAGATTGCCGCCGGCCGCTTCCGCGAGGACCTCTACTACCGCCTCGCCGTCGTCCCCCTGCGCCTGCCTGGCTTGCGCGAACGCCGCGAGGACGTCCCCGAACTCGCCCGCCACTTCCTCAACCGTGCCGCAGAGACCGCCGGGCTCCCCGGCCGCGAGCTCTCGGCGGACGCCATCACCGCGCTGCAGGCCTACGAGTGGCCCGGCAACGTCCGCCAGCTCCGCAACCTGATGGACTGGCTACTGATCATGGCGCCCGGCGGGCCGTCCGAGCCCATCCGCGCCGAGATGCTACCGCCGGAAATCGGCCAGGGCGCGCCGGCACTGCTGAACTTCGACCCCACTGCGGACGTGATGGGGCTGCCATTGCGCGAGGCACGCGATATGTTCGAGACGCAGTACCTGCAGGCACAGCTTCTGCGGTTCGGGGGCAACATCTCGCGGACCGCCGGCTTCGTGGGGATGGAACGCAGCGCGCTGCACCGCAAGCTGAAGCAGCTTGGCGTCAACTCGGAAGATCGGGCGGCGGCAGCTTCGTGAGCAAGACTCTTCTTTTTGAAAGAAGAAGCGAAAACTTTTGCGACCTGGAATCCGACGGAATGAAACACCTACTTCTTATTGGAGCGATCATCTTGGCGACTTCTGCACAGGCGGCGGATACCTACATCACCACGGCTTCAGGCGTGCAGTATCACGATGAACAGGTGGGTACCGGACCCGAACCGCAGGCCGGACAAACGGTGACGGTGCAATACACCGGCTGGCTTTACGAAGACGGCCAGAAAGGCACCAAGTTCGACAGCTCGCGCGACCGCAACGAACCGTTCAGCTTTGAGCTCGGCTCAGGCCACGTCATCGCCGGCTGGGACACGGGCGTCGCCACCATGCATGTCGGCGGTAGACGCACGCTGATCATCCCGCCCGCGCAAGGCTACGGCGAACGCGGCGCTGGCGGGGTCATCCCGCCGAACGCTACGTTGATCTTCGATGTCGAGCTGCTTGGAATAAAGTAAGCCAAGCAAGCAGTTCTTTTTTGAAACAAAGAACCAAAAAACTTTTGCTCTCGTTTGGCCGGGACGGCTGAAGCGCATCGTTTCAGTCGTCCGCGACAGCATCGATCTCAAAATGTTTTCAGGATTGCTAGCTCGATCTTCCGTAAACGAAGAACCGATAAACCGTTCCGACCAGCACGCATCTTATCGAACAGTCCGCGACAGCCGAACCAAAAGTTTTTTGGTTCTTTTTTTCAAAAAAGAACTGCTTGCTTCGCTCGCCTTGAAGCGCTCCCCGGAAACTGCCACGTCTGTAGCCCCAACCTCCCAAGGCCATCCTCATGACACCCGAAGAACGCGACATCATCGGCCGCTTCATCGCGCGAGTCGGCGGCGCCCAGCAGAGCAGTTTATCCTCCGGCAGCAGCGTGCCCGCCACCCAGGCCCAGCTTCCCCCGATAGACCCTGAGGCAGACAGCTTCATCAACCAGCAGTTCAACGCCAGCCCGCAGGCTCGTTACCGCATTACCCAGATGGCCTTCGTGCAGGAAGCCGCCCTGGCCGAGGCGCAGAACCGCATCAAGCAGCTCGAATACCAGCTTCAGCAAACCCAGCAGCAGGCGCAGTCGCAAGGCCAGCGCTCCGGCGGCGGCGGGCTGTTCGGCGGCTTGTTCGGCGGCGGGCAGAGCCGGCCGCAGCAGCCCTACCAGCAGCAATACGCGCCGCCCCCGCCGCAGCCCTCATACCCGCCCGGCTACCGGCCCGGCATGTTCAGCGGCGGCGGGTCCGGCTTCATGGGTTCGGCGCTGTCCACCGCGGCTGGCGTGGCCGGCGGCGTGCTGGCGGCCGACGCGCTGACCAGCATGTTCAGCGGCGGCCATAGCGGCTTTGGCGGTGGCGGGTTCGGCGGTGGCGGCTTCGGCGGCGGTGGCTTTGGCGGCGGGGGCGAGGTCGTCAACGAGACCACCGTCAACAACTACGGCCCGCAGGACGGCAGCGGCGCTGCCGGCGGTGCCGACCCCTGGGCTGGCGCCGGCGGCGCGCCGGACCAGCCCGCCACGGATGCTTGGTCCGGCGGCGGAAGTGCGGCGGATGCCGGCGGCGGTGACGCCTGGTCTGGCGGCGGCGCCCAGGACGCCAGCGGCGGCAGCGGCGGCGACGCCTGGGGCGGCGGCGGTGGCGACAGCGGCGGCGGCTGGGACGACAACTCCGGCGGCGGCGGCGACAGCGGCAGCTTCTAGCACCTTGTGACGCCTCCCGGGCTCGTCCTGGCCAGCGCGTCCGCCACGCGGCGGGCGCTGCTGGCCGCGTCCGGGCTGCCCTTCGAAGCGGTCGCAACCGACCTGGACGAGGGCGCCGTCAAGCGCCGAGCCCGATCGCAGGACGCGAGCGCGGAGGAGACTGCGCTGCGCTTGGCTTTGCTGAAAGCCCGGAGCGTGCACCGGCCGGATGCCGTGGTGCTGGGTTGCGACCAGATCCTTGTCTGTGACGATACATGGTACGACAAGCCGGCCAGCCTGGCGGCAGCGCGCGCCCACCTGACCGCGTTGCGCGGGCGCACCCACACGCTCGCCACCGCTGTGGTGGCGACGCGCGACAGGGCGGAGATCTGGCGTTACGTCACGGTGCCCAGCCTGACCATGCGCGCGTTCAGCGCGGGGTGCCTGGACTGGTATTTGGCCGCTGAGGGCGCGGCGCTGCTGTCCAGCGTCGGCGCCTACCGGTTGGAAGGTTTGGGGGTGCACCTGTTCGAGGCGGTGCAGGGGGAGCACAGCGCCATACTCGGGCTGCCTATGCTGCCGGTGCTTGGCTTCCTACGGAGTTGCGGGATAGCTACAGAGTAAGCAAGGCCTTCTTTTTCGAGAAAAAGAAGCAAAAAGCTTTTGTCTCGGCTGTCGCGGACCTTCCAACCGGCGCGCGCCCAAGTGATAAAAGTTTTTTGGTTCTTTTTTTAAAAAAGAACTGCTTGCTTTCTTTCTGGGAGCCAACATGCCCGCCACCAAGGTCCACCCGGACGCAACCTCCGCGCTCGCCGGCCTGCTGCGCAACGACATGACCATCATGGCCGGCGGTTTCGGCCTGTGCGGCGTGCCCAACGCGCTGATCGAGGCCATCCGCCAAAGCGGCGTCACCGGGCTGACCGTCGTCAGCAACAACGCCGGCACCGACGGGCGTGGCCTGGGCGTGCTGCTGGAAAGCCGGCAGATCCGCCGCATGGTCAGCAGCTACGTCGGCGAGAACAAGATTTTCATGAACCAGTACCTTGCCGGCGAGCTGGAGGTGGAGTTCAACCCGCAGGGCACGCTGGCCGAGCGCATCCGCGCCGGCGGCGCCGGCATCCCGGCGTTCTTCACCCGCACCGGCGTCGGCACGCTGATCGCCGAGGGCAAGGAGGAACGCGCCTTCGCCGGCGGCCGCTACGTCATGGAGACCGGCCTGGTCGCCGACCTCTCCATCGTGCACGCCTGGCGCGGCGACACCGAGGGCAACCTTGTCTACCGGATGACCGCGCGCAACTTCAATCCGCCGATGGCCACCGCGTCGCCTATGACGGTTGCCGAGGTGGAAGAGCTGGTGGCCGTGGGCGATCTGGACCCCGACCACATCATCACCCCTGGCGTGTTCGTCAAACGCATCGTGGCACTGCAGCCCACCGAAAAGCGCATCGAGCAGCGCACCACCCGCCCACGCGTGACGCAGGAGGTCTGAGCGTCCGCAAAGGCAAGCAAGGCCTGCTTTTTTGAAAAAAGGCAGCAAAAAGCTTTTGGTCCTGCTGTCGCAACTCTGTCCGGCGAGCGCGCGACAGCGGACGCAAAAGTTTTTTGGTTCTTTTTTTCAAAAAAGAACTGCTTGCCTTGCCTACCACCGGTCCACATTCGGTTCGTTGCCATCAACATGCGATACCGCGAGCACCTGAGCGGGTCGCCGCGCCCGACCGCCGAGCGAACAACACACCGCCGCGTTACACCGTGCTAGCTGCACTTGCCCATGGATGGACACTGACATGCCCTGGACCCGCGACCAGATGGCCGCCCGCGCCGCCCGCGAACTGCAGGACGGCTTCTACGTCAACCTCGGCATCGGCATCCCCACGCTGGTGGCCAACCACATTCCGGACGGCATGCACGTGGTGCTGCAGAGCGAGAACGGCATGCTCGGCATCGGCCCGTTCCCCTACGAGGGCGAGGAGGACGCCGACCTGATCAACGCCGGCAAGCAGACCGTCAGCAAGCTGCCCGAGACAAGCTTCTTCGACAGCGCGCAAAGCTTCGGCATGATCCGCGGCGGCCACATCCAGCTCGCCGTGCTGGGTGCGCTGCAGGTGGCGCAGAACGGCGACCTGGCCAACTGGATGGTGCCCGGCCGCATGGTCAAGGGCATGGGCGGGGCGATGGATCTGGTGGCCGGCGTGCAGCGCGTGGTGGTGATCATGGAGCACACCGCGAAGGGCGAGCCGAAGATCCTGCCCGCCTGCACCCTGCCGCTGACGGGCGCCGGCGTGGTGGACATGGTGGTGACCGACCTGTGCGTGTTCGACGTGGCCCGGCCTGGCATGACCCTGGTGGACCTGGCACCAGGCGTGGGGGTGGAGGAGGTGCGTGCGGCCACCACGGCGAGCTTCACGGTGCATCCGGACCTGGCGCGCTAGGCGGACTTGCCGTCTGCATGGACGGCGGTTATATGCCCGCTCCCGCGTAGGGGCTGTAGCTCAGTTGGGAGAGCGCCTGAATGGCATTCAGGAGGTCAGGGGTTCGATTCCCCTCAGCTCCACCAGCGAAGGAACCCACTTTTGCAATCAAGCAAGCACGCCCTGCCGCGTTATCGCGACGTTTCCCACAACGCGCACGCCAGGTGGCAAAAGTTTTTTGGTTCTTTTTTTCAAGAAAGGACTGCTTGCCTTCTTGTCCTGAGCACGACCTTGGCCTTGTCAGCCTGCGTCTCGAACTCCGCCGACCAGCCCACCGGCAGCCCTCGCCTGTCCAACAACGGCGCCGGCCCCTACATCGGCGGCAGTGCCGGCAGCTCGATCGGCGGCGGCCCACTGGGCGCCGGCACCGAAGACAATCGCGCGGGCGCGAAGTAGGCCGGCCTCCAGAGCGTTTTTCGACCTCGTTGGATCGCATAAGCAGTCCGTAAAAAGATATAGCTCTTTAGTTTGGCGAGCATCTGTATCCGACGGGCGACCCCGTTTGATTGGATGATGCTCTAGTCGCAAGGCGTCAAAGCCCACCATGCCCCGCCTGAGCGGCAAGACCTGCGTCGTTACCGGGGCTGCACGCGGCATCGGCCGTTCGATCGCCGAGGCTTTCACCGCAGAAGGCGCCGACGTGATCGCCACTGACAAGGACCTGGCCGAAGCTGCTGCGATGGCAGCGCAGACAGGCTGCCGCGTCCAGCGTCTCGACGTCGGCCGCGAGGCCGACTGGCACGCTCTGGCCGCCTCGCCCCAGCTCCGGACGTGCTGGTGAACAACGCCGGCGTCGCCGGCTTCGAAGACGGCGAGACGGCGCACGACCCCGAGCAAGCGAGCCTGGCGGCACGGCGCGCGGTGCACGCGGTGAACCTGGACGGCACCTTCCTGGGCTGCCGCTACGCCATCCGGCGATGAAGGCGCGCGGGATCGGCTCGCGATCATCAACACCTCGTCGCGCTCAGGCCTGGTAGGCACCGGGTGCTGCCGCCTACGCATCTTGAGACGGTAGCCCTGTACTGCGCGCAGCAGGGATGGGCGATCCGGTACAACTTGATCCACCCCGCGGCAACCCTGACGCCCATGTGGGAACCCATGTTGGGCACTGCTCCTGATAGGGAGGAGCGGATCGCCAGGCTGGTGGCAGAGACGCCGCTGAGGCGGTTCGCCCGCGCCGGCGAGGCGGCGCAGGTCGCCGTGCTGCTGGCGTCCGACGAGGCCGGCTACGTGACCGGCGCAGAGTTCGACATCAGCGGCTTGCTGGCAGGCTCGGCGGCAGTGCTCGAGCCCAAGCAAGCCCTTTTTTCGAGAGAAGGAAGAAAAAAGCTTTTGCGGGCGCTGTCGCGGACGGCTGAAGCGACACGCCTCCACACGGCGCACCCAACGAGAGCAAAAGTTTTTTGCTTCGTCCTTTCAAAGAAGAACCGCTTGCCTTGCCTTGCTTCGGCGAAGTGCCACTCCCGGCAGGCTGATTTTGCTGCACACGAGGCGGCCGCCGCGACGAGTCCATCCGGTCCGACCCGACCGGAAAACACGCTGACAACCGCCCGGTACGCACGACTAAAAACCGAAATCGTACGGCGACGCGGGACCGACTTGCCGGCCGGCCTGAATCGGCTTGACAGCCGCTTTCTCAGGCGTAACGTGAGCTTGACACACGTAGTGTCTTGTAAACCTGACAGTTGGCACGACCCCGTTCGTCGCGGGCGCCTGGCCGCCTGTAGCGCGCGACGGCATGGCGCGCAGGACGAGCGTTGACCGACCATAACTGTTCGCAGCCGCGACAAGCCCGCGTGCGGGTTTCAGCACGCAAAAACCTGATCCGTTCAAGAAGGTGTCTTCATGAGCACCACGACTAGCCTCATCAACGAAGACCCGAGCAGGGTCTGGCCGACAGGCCTCACCATCGCCGAGTCCGAAGAACTGCACCGCCACGTCATCGACGGTGCGCGCGTGTTCTTCGTCATCTCGGTATTCGCGCACATCCTGGCGTACATCTATTCGCCCTGGCTGCATTAGACTCGGGAGGAATCAACAATGAACCAAGGCAGGATCTGGTGCGTGGTGCACCCGACCGTGGGTTTGCCGCTGTTCCTCGGCAGCGTGGCGCTCACCTCGCTGGCCGTGCACACCGCGGTGATGACGCACACGAACTGGATGTCGAACTACTGGCAAGGCGCCGCACGCACACGCACCACCGATGCAACGACAGCCGCCCCCGCCGCCTTCTCGATGAAGGTGACGCCAGTGCCGGCCACCACGACGTCACAAGCCTCGTTCGTGATCACCGTGTCGCCGACGGGAACGTCGCAAACACAAGCCGCGGCACTACTGCAACAACCGACGCGAACGGCCAGCGCGAACTAGCGGCGCATCTTAGTGACTACCAAGGCAAGGCCAGGGGCTGTGCCCCTGGACCCCGTGGTGCGCAGCACGCGTGCGCGTGACGGGGCCAGTCGGCCCCAGACCCCATTGCCTAAGGCAGTTCTGAAGGGGGCCGCGCGCGCATTTGCAACACGCGAGTCGGCCCCCTCCGAAACTGCCTTAAATCAGGTGCTAAGGACGACTGTCCTTAGCGGGGTCCAGGGGCAGAGCCCCTGGCCTTGCCTAGGTAGCCCCCCATGAACCGCGCCAGCCAAGCCGCGATGCGCGCCTGGATCGGCCTGGGCACCCGTTTCCTCCCCTTCGCCGACGCCGCCACCCCCGACCTGCCGCTCCCGCGCCTGTTACGATTGTCGCTGTTCCAGGTCTCCGTCGGCATGGCGCTGGTGCTGCTCGTCGGCACCCTCAACCGCGTCATGATCGTCGAACTCCACGTGCCGGCCTCGCTGGTTGGCATCATGATCTCCCTGCCGCTGATCGCCGCCCCGTTCCGCGCACTCGTCGGCTTCCGCTCTGACACGCACGTCTCCGCACTGGGCTGGCGGCGCGTGCCGTTCATGTTCAAGGGCGCAATGGTGCAGTTTGGCGGCCTGGCGATCATGCCGTTCGCCCTGCTGGTGCTGTCCGGCCAAGGCAACGCCGCCCACGCGCCCGCCTGGATCGGTCTGCTCGGTGCGGCCACCGCCTTCCTGCTGGTGGGCGCCGGCCTGCACACCATCCAGACGATAGGCCTGGCTCTGGCCACCGACCTGGCGCCGGCGCAGTCCCAGCCGAAAGTAGTCGGGCTGATGTACGTCATGCTGCTGTTCGGCATGATCGCCAGCGCGCTCGCCTTTGGCGCCTTCCTGGCCGACTTCACCGCCGGCCGGCTGGTGCAGGTGATCCAGGCCGCCGCCGTGCTCACCATCCTGCTGAACACCACCGCGCTGTGGAAACAGGAAGGCCGCGGCACCCGCGCCGCGCACGCCCGCACCCAGCCCAGCTTCCGCCAATCCTGGCGCAGCTTTACGGCCGGCGGCCAGGCCATCCGCCGCCTGGCGGTGGTGGGCCTTGGCACGATGGCGTTCAGCATGGAGGACGTGTTGCTGGAACCCTATGGCGGCCAGGTTCTGCACTTGTCCGTTGGCGACACTACCAAGCTGACCGCGGCGCTCGCCGTGGGTGGCCTGTTCGGCTTCGGCCTAGCTTCCCGCGTGCTGGGCCGCGGGGCGGACCCGTTCCGCATGGCCGGCTACGGCGCACTGGTCGGCATCCCCGCGTTCGCCGCTGTCGTCTTGGCCGCACCCGCCGGCTCGGCGCTGCTGTTCGGCGCCGGCACGCTGCTGATCGGCTTCGGCGCCGGGCTGTTCGGCCACGGCACGCTCACCGCTACCATGAGGCTCGCACCCGCCAGCCAGACCGGCCTTGCTTTGGGCGCGTGGGGCGCAGTGCAGGCTTCCGCCGCCGGCGTTGCCATCGCACTGGGCGGCGTGCTGCGCGACGCTGTGGCCGCCAGCCGGCCAAGTGCCGCCGCCGCGACCGGCTACGACGCCGTCTATAGCCTGGAGATTGCCTTGCTGGTGGTCACGCTCGCTTACCTGCTTCCGCTGGTCCGCCGCACGACGTCGGCAACGAGGCACGCCCAGACCTGAAACGAAGGCAAGGCCTGTTTTTAAACAAAAAAGCAGCAAACAACTTTTATCCCTGCTGTCGCGCAGCACGCACCCAAAGGAACAAAGTTTTCTGGTTGTTTTTTCAAAGAAAACTGCCTGCTTGCTACCGCTCTGAACAACACCGCAAACCAGACAGAAGCCGAAGGAGACACCCCGCCATGCCGATCTCCCGCCTGTTCCACGCCGCCGCGGACGCCCAAGACGCCGCCACCAAGCTCAGGCAAGCCGGCTACGAGCGCGTGCACGTCATCAGCGGCACGGGCGAGGCGAGCAGCCACGACCAGATGCGCCAGCACGGCATCTCCCACGACCACGCCAAGCACTTCGAGGACCGCATCGGGGCCGGCCACGCCCTGGTCATCGTGGATCCACCCTTCGGCACCGGCGCGGAGGCCGTCGAGATCCTCGACGCCGCAGGTCCGGCCGACACCCAGGCCGAGGAAACCTCCGGCGCATTCCCCTCCACCTACCACCACGTAGGCCACGACAACGCCGCCCCGCTCTCGCAAGCGTTCGGCCTGCCCGTCCTCTCGCATGAGGCCGCACCTTTCTCCCGGCTGCTCGGCCTGTCCACCCTGTCGCGCAAGCAGAGCCCCGGGGCCAAGTCGCACGGGCTGCCGACGCTTACGCACAACGCCGCACCGCTGTCCTCGGCGTTGCACATCGGCACGCTGACGCGAAACGCCGCGCCGCTGTTTTCCACGCTGCATGTCGGTACGCTGTCACACGCGGCGGCACCCCTATCGCGCGCGCTCGGGCTGCCGGTGCTCGCGTCGAAGGCAGCGCCGCTGTCCAAGGCGATCGGCTGGCGGGAGATACTGCATGATCCGGCGCCGCTGTCGCGGATGCTTGGGCTGAAGGTGCTGTCGGGAGACAAAACAAGGTAGGGCAAGCGCTTCTTTTTCGAGAGAAAGAAGCAAACAGCTTTTGCCGCGGCTGTCGCGGAGTCTCCTCGGACGGGTGGCCAGGAGAACAAAGTTTTCTGGTTCTTTCTCGAAAAACAACCGCTTCTTCGCCTTCCCGGAACATTGTTCTGGCCTGTGCGCGTTGTGGGGATCATCCTTCCGCCGGGAGGACAAAATGCGATTACCCCGCACCCTCGCTCTGGCGTTTGCACTCGCGCTTGCGACGATGCAGGCGCGTGCAACACCTCTGACACAGGACCACGCCGCGCGGATGACCATCGCGGTGATGGTGAACGGCCACGGCCCCTATCCCTTCGTCATCGACACCGGCGCCGACCGCACCGTCATCTCCCGCGAGCTCGCCGCCACGCTGAAGCTGCCGCCAGGCGCGCCGGTCCGCTTGCACGACACCGCTGGCGCCGCCCTGGTGGACACTGTTGTGCTGGACACGCTCGCCTTTGGCGGCCGCAACGTGCACGCCCTGCAGGCGCCGGTGCTCGAAGCCGCCAACCTCGGCGCCGACGGCATGATCGGCATCGACAGCCTGCACGACCAGCACGTCACGATGGATTTCACCACCAGCACGTTCGCCTCCATGCCGTCGGTGGACGCCGACGACGCGGTGCTGGCCAACACCATCGTCGTGCACGGCCGCAGCCGCTTCGGCCAGCTCGTCCTGGTGGACGCCGACGTGGGCGGCGAGAAGGTTTTCGTCATCCTGGACTCCGGCGCACAGAACAGCATCGGCAACGCCGCCCTGCAGCGCCTGGTCAGCGCCATGGCCGCGCGCCGCCCGCCCACCAACGAGGTGATCAGCGTGATGGGCGGCCACACGCCGGCACACACCAACACGGTCGACGAGATTCGTCTGGGCAGGATGAAGCTGCTGAACCTGCCGATCGCCTACGCGGACCTCGAAACATTCCGGCAGTTCGGGCTGGGCGCGCGGCCGGCGATCCTGCTGGGCATGGATGCGTTGCGGCTATTTCGCAGCGTATCGGTGGATTTTCGCAGGCGAGAGGCGGCGTTTGTGACGCAGTGAGGAAGCAAGCGGTTCTTTTTCGAGAAAAAGAACCAAAAAGCTTTTACTTCGGCTGTCGCGGACCATGCCCGACAGGCAAAGTACGCGACAGCCGCGACACAAGTCTTTTGCTTCTTTTCTTCAGAAAAGAAGGCCTTGCTTTCTTAGATCAACCCCTCCCGCCCCATCGCCAAAAACTTCTCCCGACGGTGCGCCCGCAGTGCGGCCGCCTCCATACTCACCAGCGGCCGCAGCGCCTCCGCAATCGCCACCCCCACGGCCGCCACAGCCACCGCCGGCTCGCGTTGCGCGCCTCCCAGCGGCTCGGCCACGATATCGTCGATCAGCTTCAGCCCCTTCAGATCCGCCGCCGTCAGCTTCAGCGCTTCGGCCGCGGTCGGCGCCTGCGCCGCGTCACGCCACAGGATGCTCGCACACCCTTCCGGCGAGATAACCGAGTACACCGCATGCTCAAGCATCAGTACCCGGTCCCCGGTAGCAAGCGCGATGGCCCCGCCCGAACCGCCCTCGCCGATGATCGTCGCCACGATCGGCACCGGCGCGTCCAGGCACGCCTCGATCGACCGCGCGATGGCTTCGGCCTGCCCGCGCGCCTCCGCGTCAATGCCCGGAAACGCGCCCGACGTGTCCACGAAGGTCAGCAGCGGCAGCCCGAACCGGCCCGCCATCTCGATCAGCCGCCGCGCCTTGCGGTATCCCTCCGGCTTGGCCGAGCCAAAATTGTGCTTCACCCGCGAATCGGTCTCGGTCCCCTTCTCGGTCCCTAGCACCATTACCGGCCGGCCCTCGAACCGCCCGATCCCGCCCACGATGGCCGCGTCCTCGGCAAACGCGCGGTCGCCGGCCAGCGGCGTGTAATCGGTGATCAGTTGGGCGATGTAGGCCAGCGCCCGCGGCCGGTCCTCGTGGCGGGCGACCTGCGTCTTCTGCCACGGGGTCAGCTTGGCGTAGGTGGCGCGCAGCTGGCGGTCGACCTTGTCGGTCAGCTTGGCCAGGTCCTCGGCGATGTTGAGCCCCTCGGGCTCACTCATCGTCCGCAGCTCCTCGACCTTGCCCTCCAGCTCGGCGATCTGTTTTTCGAAATCCAGGAAATGCCGCATGATCGGGGCGCTTCAATCACAGCGCGGCCGGTTCCGCCAGGGTGGCGGGCACCAAGAGCAAGCAAGGCAAGCGGTTCTTTTTTGAAAAAAAGAACCAAAAAACTTTTGTTCCCTTGGATACACGCTAGGGGAAGTCCGCGACAGCCGGACCAAAAGTCTTTTGCTTCTTTTCTTCAGAAAAGAAGGCCTTGCCTTCCTCGCCAAAGGTCGAGGAGTGACCACTGGCGCTACCGAGGCGATACGCTCCGGCCAGAAAAAAACTAAGCCAGCTGAACCCACAAGGGACATTGGTAAAACGGACAAGAAGCGTTTATTAATGTAACGCAACAAAATCTTTCACGCCCGCATGATGATGATGTTTGTTGCAGAGTAGCGCCGAAACACCCTAAACATCGCACATATGTTGCAGAACCGAACGATCTCCGCCGCCCAATGGATCACCGCCCAGCGCGCCCGAACCTACGGCGCCTTGCTCGCGGCGGCGACTTTCGCCTTTGCCATCGGCATCCTAGGCCTCACCGCGGTGCACACCATCGCCGACCCGGCCGCCAAACCGCTCGGCCTCGACTTCGACGCTTTCTGGGCCGCCGCCCACTTGTCCGCCGCCGGCCACCCCGCGCTCGCCTATGACAACCAGATCATCGAAGCCACCGAACGCGCCGCCACCACTCTGCCGCCCGGCTACCTCGCTTTCTATTACCCACCCACCTTCCTGCTGCTGCTCACCCCGCTCGGCACGCTTGGCTACAGCGCGGCGCTGGCCGTCTTCCTCGGCGCCGAGATCATTCTCTGCCTCGCTTTGCTCCGCTGGATCCTGCCGCAGCGCTGGGCCTGGCTGCCGTTGCTGGGCTTTCCCGGCTTCCTGATGAACGCGCTGTCCGGCCAGAACGCCGCCTTCTCGGCCAGCTGCTTCGCCGCCGCCGCTATCTGGCTGGAGGACCGGCCCATCCTCGCCGGCGCCGCCCTGGGCTGCCTCGCCTGCAAGCCGCAACTCGCCGTATGCGTGCCCATCGCCCTGCTGGCTGCCCGTCGGCTCCGTGCGCTCGCCGCCTGCGCCGCCTCCGCCATCATGCTGGCCGCCCTGTCTTGGCTCGCTTTGGGCACCGCCACCTGGCACGGCTTCCTCGCCAACGCGGGCAACGCGCGTGCCGATATCGAAACCATCGCCATCAAGTGGCCCAAGATGCAGAGCGTGTTTGGCGCAATCCGCCTCGCCGGCTTCGGCAACGCGCCCGCCTACACCGCCCAGTCCGTCACCTCGGCCGCCGCCGTGGCGCTGCTCGCCTGGACCGCCTGGCACCGCCCGGGTGCACGGGTGGAGGCGGCCGCAATGGCCACTGCCGCCCTGCTGTTCACCCCCTTCCTCTACGACTACGACCTGGCCCTGCTCTGCGTGCCGCTCGCCTGCCTGCTCGCCCTGGCCCAGCCGGGCGGCTGGCGGCCCTGGGAAAAGCTGCTGCTCGCCGCGCTCTATTTGCTCCCGCTCGTCGCCCGTGCTTCGGGCCTGCTGCTGGGCCTGACGATCGGGCCGGTGCTGGTCGCGGGACTGCTCGTTCTCCTGGCGACGCGGGCAGGCAAGGCAAGCAGTTTTTTCTCGAGAAAAAGAACCAAAAAACTTTTGTTCTCTTCGAGTGTCGCAGGATGAAAGGCGTCGTTTCAGCCGTCCGCGACAGCACACGCAAAAGCTCCTTGCTTTGTCTCGAAGAAGAAGCGCTTGCCTTCCTTCACCCGCACCGCGCGTGCACCACCGCCACCGCGTCCGCGTAGACCCTGCACCATCCCGCTTTGCCGTCCATCAACTGCACTGCCGGATTGCTCGGCGAGAGCATCGTCCACCCGATCCCGTATTCTCCCAGCACCCCGTCCAGCGCCTGCCTGTCCGGCCGGATCACCGCGGCGTAGCGCTGCAGGAATGTTGGCCCATACAGCTCCGCTCGCGCGTCGATGAACGGCCGCACGCCGGCGAATATGAGGAAGCCGCCGAACGCGTAGTCGTTGAGCACCGGCTGCCCACGTAAAACCGCCGGCACGTGTGCCAGCGCTGAAAACGGCGCCGTAGGCCCGTCCAACCGCACCACCGGGCTGCCCAGTCGCACCGCTACCAGCGCCACCATCGCAGCCAAGCCCGCCGCCATGACCGCTTGCGCGCGGCCCGCATCCCGTCGCTTCGAAGCGGCTCGCACGCCACATTCAGCAGCGGCCGCACCTGACATCCCTGGCCCGCCTCCGACCTTAGACGCGCTTCCGAATGCCGGCGCGCCCTCGAGTTCTCGCGCGTCGCGGAAGTTTGGCGCGTCTTCAAACCGTGGCGCGCCTCCAACCCCTAGCGCGCCTTCGATACCCCGCGCGCCTTTGGCCCAAGAGGCTCCTTCGACTTCCCGCGCGTCCTCGACCCTAGGCGCGCCTTCGACGCTCGGCGCGCCCCCCATCCCACGCGCGCCCTCATCTTCCGGCGCGCCCGCCTGCACGCGGCCTTCTGCAAGCGCCTCCCCCAACGGCTCGGCGACCATCAGAGGCACGATGATGCCCACCAGCGCCAAATGCCGCGCGTGCTCCAGCGCCAGGTGCAGCAGCCCCAGTAGGATCATCAGCCGCAACGGCGCCAGCCGCGCCCCGCGGCCCAGCCCCATGTACAGCCCCACCACGATCAGCAGCTCCAGCGCCCCCAGCGAGCCGAAATCCGCCGGCCGCCACTCGCTGACCCCAGACAGTTCCGCCATTCCCGCCATCCTGAACGGCAGCAGCAGCCCAGCGAGCCCATGTGGCGTCAGCAACCCGGCCACGCTCGCCGCGGCCAGAAAGGCGCCCCACTGCACAGTGACCTGCAGCCAGCGCGCCGGCTGAGCCAAGGCCGCCTCCGCCGCCAGCGGCACCGCCAGTGCCAGCCCGATGATGAACCCGCCATGCAAATTGGCCCACAGGCACATCAGCGGCACCAGCCACCACGACGGCGCCCGCCCCCGGCTGCGCGCGACGAACAGCCCCGCCACCCAGGCCTCGAAGGCCGGCAACGCCAGGATGTGCGGTCGCGCCAGCATGCCCGGCGTGACACAGGCTGCCGCCAGCACCATCAGCAGCAGCGCGGCCCCCGCCGGCAGCCAGCGAGAGAGATGCCGTCCGAGCTGAAGGAATGCCGCCCCAGCCGCCAGTGCGGTCAGCACCACCACGCCGCTCCACCCCGCCGTGCGGAAGGCGGCCGCCATAGTCACCTCCGCCAGCCACTCATGCGCCACCCACGGCGCGCCGGCCCTGCTGAACGAGAACGGGTCCGCACCCAGCACCGCCCGGTGATCGACCATCCAGTCCCCGGCGGCGATGTGGGAGAACGTGTCTCCGTCGTTCAGCACGCCCGCCGAGAACAGCACCAGCGCCAGCATCGCGACCCCGCCTACCCAGGCGGCACTATTGGCTGGCATGTCCACGCTCCCCGACCCAGGCCGCAGGCTGCGGCCGAACAACACCCGTGCCGCTTGCCGCGCCGCTCACCGCCGACCGCTCGCGCCGGCGGCGTACTGCGCGGTTGCAACGACCGCTTAGCACTCCGGCCGCACGCGACCGATCGCCACCCGGCCGCTTGCTACCGCCGTTTATCACGGATATGTTATCTCTGAACCTGCAACAAAGGAAAGCCGGTGTACGCTCTTCGACTGCGCGCGATGCTGCCGATCATCGTGTCCGCCGTGCTCGCCGCGCTCTACGGCTGGGCGGTTTACGCCTCCACCTTCGACCACCCGGGCTCCATCGGCCTGAACTACATCGCCCCCGGTTCGGACTGGATGGTGCTCTACGGCGCGCTCAAGCTGGCGGTCAGTGGCCACTTCGCGCTCACCCTCGATACCGACGGCTTCACCAGCTACATCAACACCGCGTTCGCGCATTTTCTACCGCAGACGATGTTCTACCGGCCGTGGGTGTACCCGCCCAGCTTCCTAGTCATGCTGCTGCCCTTCTTGAAGCTGGGCTTCATGGGCTCCTACCTGGCGTTCCAGGCGCTCGGCGCCGCACTGCTGGCCGCCGCGCTCATATACCGGCCGGACTGCCGTCTCAGCGCGCGCTGGGTGGCGCTCGCGGCACTTGCCTGTCCCGCGGCGTCCATCAACGTGGTGGACGGACAGTGCAGCTTCCTTGTCGCTGGCCTGCTCGTGCTGGGGTTCCGGCTGCTCGCCGCCCGCCCGTTGCTGGCCGGCCTGATCTTCGGGGTGCTCTCGTTCAAGCCGCAATTCGCGCTGATGGTGCCGGTCGCCCTGCTGGCGCTGCGGCAATGGCGCGCCATGCTGGGCGCTGCTGCCTCCGCCGCGTCGCTGGCCGCCGTAAGCGCCATGATGTTCGGCCCGCAGCTCTGGCTCTGGTGGCTGGACCGCGCGGCCTTTTCCTACCGCGACTCCAGCTCCCAGTGGGCCAGCTTCGAGCGCATGTGGGGCAACAGCGTCTACGCATGCGCCGCCCTGCTGCACGCCCCGCCAACCGTCGCCCTCATCCTGCAAATCTGCGCCGTCGGGCTTGGCGCCTCGCTCACCTACGCCGCCTATCGCTCGCGCCTGGCTGCCGACGCGCGCCTTGCCGTCCTGCTGGCGGCCACCATCCTGGCCGCCCCGCATTTCAGCACGTACGACACCGTCCTGCTAGCCGTGGCCGGCCTGCTGTGGTTCGCCGGCCTGCCCACCCCCAGCCTGAAGCAGGCCATCCTGCTGTTCTTGCTCTGGGTGGTGCCCTTCCTCGGCCCGCCGGCGCTCGTCCCGATCGGCCGTGCCGAGCCGCTGCTGATCATCGGCTTCATCGCCGTCGCGCTCCGCCAGCCGGCGCGCGCGGCGTTCCGCCCCGCTGCCGCCCTCGCCTGAACCGGTGTCCGCGGCCAGCACACGCCAACCCAGCCCAGCAGGCCTCGTTCGGGCAAGTAACCCGGGCGATCTCGCGGCCTCAGCTCGGACCCTCGGCATCACCGCTCCCGTCCCAACCGGACCCAGCAGCCCGGGCAAACTCGAACCGTCCGCTCGTCCAGCCGGCGCCACCGCGCCTGCCCTCGTCCGGCCCAGCAGCCCGCGCGTAGCTTTCGGCTGGCTGGCCCAGGCTCCCTGGCTTACCGCAGACCGCGCCACCAGCTACAGCCGCCTGCTTGCCGCCGCCACGCTGGTCTTCGGCGCCGCGGCACTCGGCCGCATTCTGCTCCCCGCGCTGTCGGACCCGCACTGGCGCCCACTGGCCTCCGACTTCGCCCCGTTCTGGTCCGGCGCCCGCCTCGCACTGCAGGGCCACCCCCAGGCCGCCTACGACCTGGCCGCCATCCACGCCATGGAGAACACCGGCGCTCAGTCTGCCGACCTGTTCTACTATCTCTACCCGCCGGTCTGGATGATGCTGTGCCTGCCACTCGGCGCACTGCCCTACGCGGTGGCCCTGCTCGCCTTTCAGTCTGCCGGCTTCGGCGCCTGGGCCGCCTGCCTGCGCCGCCTCATGCCGCAGGGCTGGCCGGTCCTGCCGCTGCTCGCCTTTCCCGCCGCGATCCTGAACCTGGTGATCGGCCAGAACGGGCTCTACAGCGCCACCTGCTTCGCCGCGGCCACGCTGCTGCTGGACGAGCGGCCAGCTTTGGCAGGCGCCTGCCTGGGCTTCTTCGCCTGCAAGCCGCAGCTCGCAGTCGCCATCCCCATCGCGTTCCTGGCCGCCAGGCGATGGCCTGCGCTGGCCGCCTGCGCCGCCACTGCCTGCACCCTCGTCCTGCTGTCCTGGGTTACCCTCGGCACCCAGGCCTGGCAGGGGTTCAGCCACGCCACCCCGTTCATCCGCTCGGTGCTGACCGACCCCGGCATTTGGCCCAAGCTGGTCAGCCTTTATTCCGGGTTGCATTTGCTCGGCGTCGGCACCCGGCCCGCTTTGGCGGTCCAGGCCGCTGCTGCCTGCGCTAGCCTGGCGTGCGTCGCCTGGGTCGCCAGACACCGCCCCGGCGCCGGGGCGGAGCTCGCCACCATCGTCGCCGCCACCATGCTCTGCACCCCCTACCTGATGGACTACGACCTGGTCTGCCTGTCCGTGCCGATGGCCTGGATCGCCGTCAGCGCAGCGGCCCACGGCTGGCGGCCCTGGGAGAAGACCGTGCTCGCCGCCTGCGTCCTGCTCCCGCTTACAGCCCGCGCGTCCAACCTGCTGGCCGGCCTGTCCGTCGCACCCCCTATCCTGGCAGCGCTGCTGGCAATCACCGTCGCCCGCGCCCGAACACACGCCAGCGCCCAAACGCCGTGATCGACGCCTGGGTCACTGCGCACCTGCCGCGGCTGGCGCGCATCATGTTCGCGCTGCAGCTCGCCGCCTTTGCGTTCTTCGTCGCCGGCACTCACGGCGCGTTCACCAGGCTGCCGGACCCGCCGACCACCACCGACTTCGCCAGCTTCTACACCGCCGGCCGCCTGGCCAACCTGGGACACGCGCCGGACGCCTACGATGCAAATGCCCACGCCAAAGCCGAAGCCGCCATCATCGCGCCCGGGGTGGAGGAGAAGCGCTTCCTCAACCCGCCGGTCTTCCTGCTGGTCTGCGCCCCGCTCGCCCGGCTGCCGTACCTGCCGGCCTTCGTTCTGTTCGAACTGGCAACTTTCCTGCCCTGGCTGTGGCTCACCACCCGCATCGCCGGCGGCGGCCGGCTCGCCGCCCTCTGCCTGGCCAGCATCCCGGCCGTTTGGTGGGCGCTCGGTTGGGGGCAGAACTCGTTTCTCTCGGCGTCCCTGATGGCAGCCGGCGGCCTGCTGCTGCCGCGACGCCCTTTGCTGGCCGGTGCCGCCTGGGGCGCGCTATGCTTCAAGCCGCATTTCGGCGTGCTGATTCCGGTCGCCCTGCTGGCCGGCCGTCAGTGGCGTGCAATCCTGGGTGCTGGCGCTTGCGTGGCCGCGCTGTGCGCGCTGACCACCGCCTGCTTCGGCCTGCAGGTATGGGCCGCGTTCCTGACCATGGCCGCGCACGCGCGCCAGGCGGTCGAGAGCGGCATCCAGCTTTCCGGCCACATCGACCCGGGCGGTGCGGCCAGGCTGGCCGGCCTGGCGGCACCTGCGAGCTGGGCACTACAGTCCGTGTTCTTCCTACTGGCTGCCGCCGCGGTCGCCTGGGCCTGGCGGCGGCATCCGCCTTTAGACCCCCATCACGCCACCGCCCAGGCCGTGCTGGTCGCCGCCACGCTGGTGGCTATGCCGTTCCTGCTGTTCTACGACCTGGTGATGGCCGGGGTAGCCGCCGCCTGGCTCGCCCGGGCGGGCAGATGGCGGCCGGGCGAACCGGGCCTGTTGGCAGCAGCCTTCCTAGCCAGCCTCCTGGCGTTTCCGTCGGCGGCCATGCTGCACGTCGCCGTGGGCGCATTGGCAGCCCCGGTGCTGCTCTGGGTGGCGCTACGACGCGTCTGAGCGAGCAACCGCAAGGCAACGCCTTCAGTGTCCGTTTTTAAAGCCGCTCCGGCGGCCATACGGCAAGGTTTGCTCCGCGCCGGTGCTTTGGCCACAGGCCGATCCGGTACCCGAGCGATTACATCACTGCCTCACCAGGCCGACCCTGAAGAAACGATAGACAACAACCGTCTGAAGTTTTCCGCAGCACGCGCCCAAGGAAACAAAAGTTTTTTTAGTCCAGAACAGAACCGCTCCCTTGCTTGCACCGAGCGTCCAGCGCCGACGCAAACCACCCCGAGCCCAAACAGACAAGCAAACGCTTTTTACTGTGTGCAATTTGCCACAGGCGAGCGCTCACCATCTCCCGCACGCAAAAACATCTTCTCACGAAAACGTGAGGGTTCTAGGCTGAACTGCGGCTGTTTCTCAACCTCCAGTAAGCATTTTATCATCATTTGGAGCCTAGTTTCACAAAAAAGACGGAAATTCCCAATCTTCAATCGATTTTGAGATTGACAGTTAGTTATCTAACCGTTACGAAAATACGACGCCAGCAAGTATAGGGCGTTACGGTCAAAAAACGGCCGAGACTGTGAACCAACAACGCGGGCGCCGGTGCGCTCCGCCAAAATGGAAGACTACGACAATGGACAAGCTCATCGTTCGCGCTCTCACGTTCAAGGCCGATCGCAAGGCCGTCACCGCTCTCGAATACGGCATCATCGCCAGCATCCTCGGCCTGGTGCTGGTGACGATCTTCCAGAAGTTCGGCAGCACGCTCTCCACCCTGTTCAGCGGCGTCGGCTCCTCGATCTGATTGCTGCCGAAACCCGGGCGGTTTTCCAACCGGGTTTCGTCTTCTCTTTTCAGTCGATCAACCTGTCCCGGCCCAGCAATGGGCCGTGGCAGGCTGGCCCGCCAAACTTTCCAGCACGCTGTTTGCGCATCGCGCGCCCTTCGACGGCCGACCAATTACGGTCAGGAGCCTTGCCGTGGCACATTCTGCTCCCATCACGCTGCTGCTTCTCGCCGGCGCCGTTCTGCTGGCCTTCGCCGCCCTGCACGATCTGGGTTTCCGCACCGTGCCCAACCGCGTCTCCGTCGCACTGCTCGGCGTCGGCATCGCACTGCGCCTGCTGCAAGGCGACCTGCCCTGGGGCCTGGGCTGCGGCCTGGTCATGTTTGTCGTTACTTACGCGTTCTGGCGCTTTGGCTGGATGGGTGGTGCGGACGTCAAGCTGCTGACCGCCGCCTCGGTCTTCGTCGCCCCGCACATGGTGCCCACTTTGGTGGTCGGCACCTCGCTGGCCGGCGGCGTGCTCGCACTGCTCTACATCGCCGGCAGCCGGCTGGCGCCGCGTCCTGGCAGCGCGCCGATGGCGCGCCGGGCCAAACGGCTCCCCGCATTATTCCGCCGTGCCGCCCGTTGCGAGCTGCGGCGGCTGCGCCGGCGCGGCCCCCTGCCCTACGCCGCCGCCATCGCCACCGGCGGCTGGCTGGCGCTGGTCGGCTCCTGATCATGCGCTCTGGCCCTCCCGGGGCTGCCCCGCCCTTCGCCTTCGACCTGGCACCGCCATCCTTTCTCTCACCTGAGGCATCACCATGCTGAGAACATTGCTCTTCATCCTCATGGCGGCCGGCCTGCTGGGGTTTACTGCGGTGGCCTGGGTCAGCTTGCACCCAGCCGCCCCGCCGGTGGTGATCGTGCAAAAGGTGCAGGTGCTCGCCGCCGCCAATACGCTGCGCGCCGGCACCCTGCTCAAGCCTGACGACCTGGAGATCCGCGAGATGGTCGAGGGCGACGTCCCCACCGGCGCCCGCGCCGACACGCCGCAGGCCCGCTCGGAGCTGTTCGGTGCGATGGTCCGCCAGACCCTGCTGCCGCACCAGATGATCCTGCCGTCCGACGTGATGCGCCCCGGCGACCACGGCTTCCTCGCAGCCGTGCTGACCCCCGGCCGGCGCGCCACATCGGTGGGCGTGGACGCGGTGTCGGGCACCGCCGGCCTGATCTGGCCCGGCGACCACGTGGACCTCATCCTTACCCAGCAGATCGACGACCCCTCGGTGCCGATCGGCTGCCGTTTCGCCGGCGAGACGGTGCTGAAAGACGTGCGCGTCATCGCCATCGACCAGCAGCTCGTCCAGGGCGGTGCCACCAGCGCTGCCGACACCTCGCAGCAGTCGCGCACCGTCACCCTGGAGGTCTCCCCCGGCGACGTCGAGAAGGTGGCCGTAGCCACCCGCCTCGGCCGCCTCGGCCTGGCCGTCCGCCCGGTCGACACCGGCGCCCCGGTGGACGTCAAGGACCACCTCGTCACCTGCAGCAAGGACGTCTCCAGCGCCATCGGCAACATGCGCCGTCCCAACGAGGTGCAGGTCGCGCCGACCATGCATGTCTACGAAGGCCCAAGCGACAAGGAATACCATTTCTGATGCGTCCCGCACCTGAACTGCGCGCCCAAAAGGGCACCCAGCCGCGCCCCCAGACGCGCTTGGCGGCAGGCATTGCCGCCCGCCTGCTGGCGACCACGGCACTCGCGGCCCTGGCCGCCGCCCCGCTCGCCGCCTGGACCCCTGCTCACGCCCAGGCTTTTGCGCCGGACGCCCAGGCCGCCAGCCAGCAGGCAGCCGAACCCGCGGCACTGGCGGCAGCACAGCCCGCCCGGCCAGCCCGCCCGGTGCGCTCCAGCTTCACCATTGCAGCCGGCAGTGGCCAGGTGATCCACCTGCAGGCCAACGCCACCAACGTGTTCACCGCCGATCCCAAGGTGGCCGAGGTGCGCCCTGCCAGCGCCGCCAGCCTGTTCGTCTTCGGCGTGGCCCCCGGCACCACCACGGTCGCAGCCCTGACCGCCACCGGCGAGCCGATCGCCCAGTATCAGGTCACCGTCGTGCCCTCCGGCTACGACGCGGCCCAGGCTCGCAGCGCCATCTCACATGCCGGAGAAGCGTCCATCACCACTCGGTCGACGGAGACCGGCGTCGCCCTCTCCGGTCACGTCTCCACACCGGCAGATGCCGGCCGTGCTGTGGCCGCCGCCCGCGCCACCCTGCCGCCGGACGGCAAGGTCGAGAACAACATGGTGGTCAACCAGTCCGTCCAGGTGGGCCTGCACGTCCGCATCGCCGAGATGACCCGCACCCTGGTGCGCGAGCTGGGCGTCAACTGGATGACCGGCGGCGAGCAGCTCGGCAAGGCAGTGGTCTTCGGCATCGAAAAGGGCGCCGGCATTGCCAGCGGCACCGGCATCGCGACGAACAACGCGATCGCGGCCGCAACCGGCGTCGCGGCCAGCCAGGCGCAGGTCACCTTCGGCCGCAACCTGACCACCGTCATCGACGCGCTCAGCCAGGACGAGCTGGTCCACGTGCTGGCAGAGCCCAACCTGGTTACCATGAGCGGCCAGCCGGCGAGCTTCCTGGTCGGCGGCGAGTTCCCGATCCCGGTTGCCACCAGCAACAACACCATCTCGATCGACTTCAAGCAGTACGGCATCAGCCTGGCCTTCGTGCCCACGGTGGTCTCGCCCAACCGCATCAGCCTGCACGTCCGCCCCGAAGTGAGCCAGCTCGACAAGGCGGACGGCGTCACCTCGGTGCTGAACTCCAACGTCTCCATCAGCATCCCCGCACTCACCGTGCGGCGCGCCGACACCACCGTCGAGCTCGGTTCCGGCCAGAGCTTCGCCATCGCCGGCCTGCTGTCGGACCAGACCACGCAGATCACCCAGGCGACCCCCGGCCTGGGCGACATCCCGATCCTCGGCGCGCTGTTCCGCTCCGACAGCTTCCAGCGCGCGGAGACCGAGCTGGTCATCATCGTGACCCCATACATCGTCCGCCCGGTGAGCGACCCGGCCGCCCTGCACACCGCCAGCGACACCTACCGGGCGCCCAACGATTTCGAGCGCATCCTCGAACTGCGCCAGCTCGGCCGCGGTACCTGGCAGGCCGCCGGCCACATCCCGGCCGACGCCGGCTTCATCGTCGAGTAGGAGCGGAACCCCATGCGCACACGCAAGCAAAGCAAGCGGTTCTTTTTTGAAAAAACGAACCAAAAAACTTTTGTTCTCTTGGGCGGGTCTCTGCCGGCGAGTCCGCGACAGCCGCAACAAAAGTTTTTTGCTGCTTTTCAAAAAAGCAGGCCCTGCCTAGCCTTGGCCGGCCTCCTCGCCCTCTCCGCCTGCGGCCCCGAGTTCGACCCGCTGAGCCGCGGAGGCCTGTACCAGCCCACCCACGTCAACCGCGCCAACCTGGTCGCCCAGGTCGCCAACCCGGCTGACCTCGTGCGCGGCACCGGCTCTGCCACCGCCGACGGCCAGCTCGCCGCCGCCGCAGTGGACCGCCTGCGCACGGACCGTGTGAAGAAGCTGCCCGCTTCCGACCTCGCCGCGGTCACCGCCAACAGCTCCGGTGCCAACGACAGCGGATCGAGCGGGTCACCGTAAGATGGCAACCAACACGCTGGCAGCACAGCCGCAGGAAGCCACCGCCAAACCGGTCGAACGCTCGGCCGTGGTGGCGTTCGTCACCGACGCGGACAGCGACATGGCGCTGCGCGAGGGGATGTCCGAACTCGTCCCCTCGATCGCCATCCGCCGCAACTCCATCCGCCAGGCCACCGCCCTGCTGCGCAAGATGCCCAGCCCGGAAGTCCTCGTGGTCGACATCACCGGCGAGGACGCACCGCTGGCCGCCCTGCACGACCTCTCCGAGGTGGTCGAGCCCAGCACCCGCGTGCTGGTCATCGGCGACCGCGCCGACATGAATTTCTACCGCTCGCTCACCCGCGACCTCGGTGTGGCCGAATACCTCTACAAGCCGCTCGCCAAGGAGATGGTCGCCCGCATGTTCGGGCCGGCCTGCCTGCAGCGCCCGGTCTCCAGCGGCGCGCTGCAGGGCGGCCGCATCGTCGTCGTCAGCGGCGCCTGCGGCGGCGTCGGCACCACCACCATCGCCGCCAACCTCTCCTGGTATCTCGGCGAGGAGCTCAAGCGCCACACCCTGCTGTTCGACCCGGACATCTACACCGGCAACGCGGCGATGATGCTGGGCGGCCGAACCGGCACCGGCCTGCGCCTCGCGCTGGAGACCCCGTCGCGCATCGACGAGCTGTTCGTCGAACGCGCCGCCCAGCCGGTCACCGAGCGCCTCTCGGTGCTCGCCGGCGACGAGAAGGTCACCGAGACCGCCGACATCGCCGAGGGCGCCGGCCGCGCCCTGCTCGCAGCGCTGCGCCGCCGCTACAACTTCGTCGTTGCCGACGTCCCCTCCGCCCCGGTCGCCGTCTACCGCGAGCTGCTGATGCTCGCCCACCAGCGCGTCCTGGTGATGGACCCCACGCTCGCCTCGATGCGCAACGTGCTCCGCCTGCTGGCCCTGCCCACCGGGCCCGACCAGGTGCGCCGCGCGGTGATCGTGCTGAACCGCCTCGGCCAGCCGGGCGGCCTTACCCGCCCGCAGATCGAGGAGGCGCTGGAGACCACCATCGACGTCGCCATTCCATACCAGCCGCGCCAGGTCGGCCACGCCGCTACCATGGGCACACCCGCCTGCGTCGCCGGCGGCGGCTTCCGCAACGGCGTGCTGGCGCTGGCACGCGAGGTCGCCTTTGTCGCCGAGGGCGGCCTGATGCCGAAAACAACCCAGGCCGCATCGGGCGGGCTGGGCGCGCTGATCGGCAAGCTGACGGGACGCGCAGAATGAACGCCACCCCAATGTTCGGCCGCCGCCGCACCGAGGAACCCGGCGGCAGCCTTCCCCCGCCCCCGCCGGCGCCGAAGGCCGCCGTCCCGCCGATCCTGCAGAGCCAGTCCACCTCGGACCAGCTCGCCGAGCTGCGCACGCTGGCCCTCTCCCAGCTCGACCCCGCCGCCGCGGCCGCCCTGCCGCCGGATCGCCTGGGCCCCGAGATCGAGAAGCTGGTGGGCGACATCGCCACCGAGCGCCGCATCCAACTCAACGCCCGCGAGCAGCGCCAGCTCGCCGCCGAGCTGGTCAACGACATGCTGGGTCTGGGCCCGCTGCAGCCGTTGCTCGACGACGACACCATCGCCGACATCATGGTCAACGGCCCCGACCGGGTGTTCATCGAAAAAGCCGGCCGCGTCACCCTGTCCAACGTGCGCTTCCGCGACGCCGGCCACGTCATCAACATCTGCCAGCGCATCGCCGCCGCCATCGGCCGCCGCATCGACGAGAGCTCGCCGATGGTCGACGCGCGCCTGGCCGACGGCAGCCGCGTCAACATCGTCTTCCCGCCGCTGGCGCTGGACGGCCCCTACGTCTCGATCCGCAAGTTCACCAAGCGGAAGATGGATTTCGCCCGTCTCGTCGCGCACGGCAGCTGCACCCCGCAGGTCGCCCGCATCCTCGAGATCTCCGGCCGCGCCCGCCTCAACGTCATCATCTCCGGCGGCACCGGTTCGGGCAAAACCACGCTGATGAACGCCATGTCGCGCATGATCGACCCGGCCGAGCGCGTCATCACCATCGAGGACGCGGCCGAACTGCAACTGCAACAACCCCACGTCGTGCGCATGGAAACCCGCCCCGCCAGCCTCGAGGGCCGCGGCGAGATCAACCAGCGCGACCTCGTCCGCAACGCGCTGCGTATGCGTCCGGACCGCGTCATCATCGGCGAGGTGCGATCCTCCGAAGCCTTCGACATGTTGCAGGCGATGAACACCGGCCACGACGGCTCGATGAGCACCATCCACGCCAACAACACGCGCGACGCGCTCACCCGTATCGAAAACATGGTGCAGATGGGCAACATGGGCTTGCCCAGCAAGGCGATCAAAACGCAGATCGTCGGCGCGGTGGACATGATCGTCCAGGTCGAACGTCACCGCGACGGCGGCCGCCGCATCACCCAGGTCACCGACATCGTCGGCCTCGAAGGCGACGTCGTGGTGCTGAACGACATCTTCCAGTTCGAATTCACCGGCGAGACGCCGGACGGCAGCAAGCTGATCGGCGCCTACAAGGTCGGTCGCGGCCGCCCCAGCTTCTGGGAACGCCTGATGTACTTCCAGATGGACCGCGCCTGGGTCGCCGCGATGGAAGAGACCAACTGGTGAACACGCACACCTTCCTGCTGCTGTCGGGCAGCTTCGTCTGCCTGGTCGGCCTGTTCGGCATCGGCTTCTGGCTGCTCTCCGAGCAGAAGCGCGAGCAGGAGTGGGCCGCGCGGCGCGACGCGACCATCGGCGGCTATCTCAAGCCGAAGCTGGTCGCCGGCCCCGGCCTCTCGCTCGCCTCCCGCCCAAAGGACGCGCCGGCCAGCCTCAGCGCCCAGATCCACGGCCTGTTCAACTGGCGGGAGGATCGCCGCTCGCAATACCCGATGACGTGGTGGGGCATCGCACTGGTCATGCTCGGCCCGTCCACCGTCGGCGGGTTGCTGGCAACCAAGTTGCTGGGTGCGCTGGGCTGGCTCGCCGTCCCCGCGCTCGACATCCTGCTCACCCGCAGCTTCCTCGGCTGGTGCGCGGCCAAGATCACCCGCGAGCTGCTCTCCCAGTTCCCCGACGCGCTCTCGATGGTCTCACGCTCGGTGCGCGTCGGCGTGCCGCTCAGCGAGGCGATCAAGGTGGTGGCGCGCGAGGGCCTCGCACCCACGCGCGACGAGTTCGCCCGCTCGGCCGACGCGGTGGCCATCGGCGTGGACCTCGAGAAAGCCCTCGTCGAGATGGCCGAGCGTAACCAGTTGGCAGAGTACCGCTTCTTCGCGACCGCGCTGGCGCTGCAGAGCCAGACCGGCGGCGGGCTGACCGAGACGCTCGACACGCTGGCAGACACCATCCGCAAGCGAGAGGCCGCGCGCAAACGCGGCAACGCGCTGGCCTCGGAAGCCAAGACCAGCATCTACGTCCTGGCCGCCCTGCCCATCGTCACCGGCACCATGCTGTGGATGAGCAACCCGGACTACATCGGCGTCCTGTTCACCACCACCGGCGGCGAGAAGCTGCTCGCGCTGGCCGTCGGCATGCTCTGCATGGGGCTGTTTTCCATGTTCCAGATCATCAAGCGCAGCCTTTCCTAAGAGAGACTTGCCATGAGCCCGTCCCTGCCGTTGCCGCTGGTCGGCGTAATCGCCCTGCTCTTCGTGGTCGGCTCCTACGCCATGCTGCGCGCGCTCGACCAGCAGGAGCGCGTGCGCGCCCGCCTCTCGCGCGTCACCGGCCCGGATGCCGGCGGCCCTGCCCTGCCCACCCGCGGCGAAGGCATGCGGCTGCTTGACCTGGTCGCCAAGTTCGGCGCCGCCATCGCCAAGTCCGGCATCTTGTCGGACACTACACGCGCCCAGCTCGAACAGACGATCGCCCAAGCCGGCCTGCGCGGCAGCCGCGTCTTCGGCATCTTCTTCGGCAGCAAGATCCTGCTGATGTTCGGCCTGCCCGCGGTCGCCTACTTCCTCGTCGGCGGCCAGGGCTACAGCCTGACCACCTTCTGGGCGATCATCGGCGGCTCCGCAGTCGGCGGCATGGTCGCACCCGACTTCATCATCAAGTCGATGCGCGGCGCCCACCTCAAGAAGGTCGAACGCGGGCTGCCGGACGCGCTCGACATGATGGTGATCTGCGCCCAGGCCGGCCTCGGCCTGGAGAGCGCCGTCGAACGCGTGGCGCAGGAGTTCATCTTCGCCAACAAGGCTGTCGCCGTGGAGCTGGCGATCTGTTCCTCGGAGATGCGCATCGGCACCGACCGCCGCGTGGCGCTGATCTCGCTGGGCGACCGCACCGGCCTGGAATCGATGCGCCGCCTCGCCGGCACGCTGATCCAGACGATGCAGTTCGGCACCCCGCTCAGCCAGGCGCTGCGCGTGCTCGCCGCGGAGATGCGGCAAGACATGCTCACCAAGTTCGAGGAAAAGGCAGCCCGCCTGCCGGTGTTCCTGACCTTTCCGATGATCGTTTTCGTTCTGCCGTGCGTGTTCATCGTCGTCGGCGGTCCCGCCGGCCTGTCGATCATGAAGACGCTCGGCGGGCATTAGAGGATTTACCTGCACATGACCCGTTTCAGCATTCCTGCATTTGCACTTCTCGCTGCTTCTCTCGCCGGCTGTCAGCAGCCGCATTTGGCCCCGGTCATCTCCGGTAACGGCCCCAGCATCCAGGCCGCGCGCAACGCGCTCAACGAGGGCCAGGCCGGCACCTCGCTCGCCATCGCCCGCGGCGTGCTGGCCTCGCAGCCCGGCAACGTCGCCGCCCTCGCCCAGGCGGGCGACGCCCAGGCCGCCCTCGGCGACCGCCTCGCCGCAGACATCAGCTACCGCCGCGCCCTGGCCCTCTCGCCGCACGACGTCCGCGCGCGCCTCGGACTGGGCAAGCTGCAATTGCGCGACAACGTCCGCGCTGCCGAAGCCACCTTCCGCGCCATCCTGGCCGACAACCCGCGCGACCCGCTGGCGCTGACCGACCTCGGCTACGTGCTGGACCTGCAGGAGCGCCACACCGAGGCGCAGACCTGCTACGAGCAGGCGATGGCCGCAGACCCCGCCCGCATCTCGCCGCGGGTGGACCTGGCCATGTCGCTGGCGCTGAGCGGCCAGCCGGACCGCGCTGAAGCGATGATGCGCGACGTGGCCGCGAGCTCCGCCGCCTCGCCCAAGGTGCAGGTGGACTACGCGCTGGCGCAGGTGATGGCGGGGCACGACAGGGACGCGGCACAGACGCTCAGCGGTGAACTCACACCCGTCGAGACCGAGTCTGCGATACAGGGGATTGCGCAGTTGCGGCCGGTAATTGCCACGGTGAAGTAAGGCAAGCGGTTCTTTTTTGAAAAAAAGAACCAAAAAACTTTTGTCTCCTCGAGTACACGCTGTAGGAAACTCCGCGACAGCAGGACCAGAAGTTTTTTGGTTTTTTTTAAAAAAAGAACTGCTTCCTTACCTTTCTTCGTCGGTATCCATGACCTCAATTCCCGCCACCCTCATCCCCGGCGACGGCATCGGCCCGGAGATCGTCCAAAGCGTCCTCGCCGTCCTGAAAGCGCTAGGGTCCCCTTTCGTGTGGGAGACCGCGCCCGCCGGCCTATCGGCCATCGCCACCCACGGCGACCCGCTGCCCGCCTCCACCCTTGAGAGCATCCGCCGCACCAAGCTGGCGCTCAAAGGCCCGCTCACCACGCCGGTCGGCGGCGGCTTCAAGTCCGTCAACGTCGAGCTGCGCCGCGAATTCGAGCTGTTCGCCAACATGCGGCCGGCCCTCACGCTCGTTCCCGGCGGCCGCTACGACAACATCGACATCACCCTGGTGCGCGAGAACCTCGACGGCTTCTACGCCGCCTTCGAGCACTACATGCCGGTCGGCGACGACCACAAGGCGGTGGCGTTCTCCGCCGGCTTCAACACCCGCGCCGGCTGCCGCCGCATCATCCGCCATGCCTTCGAATACGCCGTCGCAAACGGGCGCAAGAAGGTGACCGTGGTGCACAAGGCCAACATCCTCAAGGCGCTGACAGGCATCTTCCTCGACGTCGGCCGCGAGATGGCCCCCGAATACGAGGGCCGCGTGGTAATGGACGACCGCATCGTGGACGCCTGCGCCATGCAGCTCGTGCTCAACCCGTGGCAGTTCGACGTCATCGTCACCACCAACCTGTTCGGCGACATCCTCTCCGACCTCATCGCCGGCCTGATCGGCGGGCTGGGCCTGGCACCTGGTGCCAACATCGGCGCCAACGCTGCCATCTTCGAAGCCGTGCATGGCTCGGCACCCGACATCGCCGGCCGCGGCGTCGCCAACCCTGCCGCCCTGCTGCTGGCTGCCGGGCTGATGCTCGATCACGCCGGGATGCACGATCTCGGCGACAGGCTGCGCGCCGCTATTCGTCACGCCATCGTCACGGACGGTGTGCGCACGCGTGACCTTGGCGGGTCGGCGAGCACGGGTGATCTGACACAGGCGATCATTCGGCGGGTGGCGTGAAGCAGGGCCTTCTTTTTTAAAAAGCAGGGTGGGGATGAAGTTTCGGAGCGCACATCCTGACTGAGACGTAGGCTACCTTCGACGCGCGATGCTCGTCCGGCCGTCCGGCCTGTTCAAGGCCGCGCCGCCTGTGGCGGTCGCCCCGCGAGCCTTGAGCAGGCCGGACGAAGGGCTGACATTGAAGAAAGCCGGAGAAGGTAGCCGCCTGGGCATATCGCCTTCAAGACGAACGTATCCGCTGTAAATTTTATTCCGCCAAGCAGAGAACATTCGTTCCCACGCGCACGCTGCCGGCAGAATCCGTGACAGCAGAACCAACAGCTTTTTGCTTCTTTTTCAACAAAGAAGCGCTTGTTTTCTTTTCAGTCCCAAAACGGCGTCGCCAGGAAGAAACGGTCCCACGACCGCTGCACCTTCGCCTGCCTTCTGCCGGCACGCGCGGCACAGAACCCTTGCACCACGCCGGCGGCAAACGCGTGGTCCGAACCGGCTGCAAGCTGCTGCGCCAAGGCAGCAGCCGTGCTGGTGTCGTTGACGCGGCCCAGCCGCTCCTGCAGCTCGGCGAGCCTGGCCACGTATTTGCGGGCCGCCTTGTCGGCGAAGACCGGACCGAAGAACTCCGTCGCATAGCGCAGCCGCTTGGCCTGTTTGCGCGTCTCGTGCAGCACCGGGGCCGGCAGGTCGGCCAGCGCCTCGCCTGCCGAGAGCACGTGCTTCAACCGCCGGTGCAGCGCGCGGGCGGCGTAGTCCCGCAAAGGGCTCGTCCAGGTGACGCTGCCAGGGCAGGCACGCTCCCACGGCCGGCTGCTCGGCAGCAGCGCCAGGCCGACCGCAAGCCGGGTCCAGTCCTGGCTGCCAAGATAGGCCGAGAGGTCGGCATAGGCGGCCAGGCGGCGGCGCCTGGCAGCCACCAGCAGCCGCGCCACCCTGCGGTCGCCCGGAAACGCCTGGCCGACCCGCACGCCGGTCTCCGCCAGGAAAACGTCCCAGTCCCGCGCGGCCCCCAGCCGGCAAGCGAGCGTCTTCAAGGCGGCGGACGTCTCGTCCAGCCAGGTGGCGGGGCCGTCGGCCTCTGCCGCCCGCCTGAACGCGCCCAAAGCGGAGCGCAGCCGGCGGACGCCGACGCGCATCTGGTGCACCGGCTCCGGGCCTGCTGCCTGCGACAGCAATCCGGCCCAATGCAGGATCGTCTCGGCAAGCTGGGCGGTGATGCAGACGAGCGCCTCGCCGGTGGAGAGATTCGGCGGCAGGCTCGGCACACCCGCCCGGCGCCGCTTCGCAGGCCGTCCGCTGGCCAGCGCGATCGCTTCTGCGGCGAGGCTGGCGCGTGGCGGCAGGATCGGCAGCGTCTCGGCCAATATCGTCGCTAACGCGATGACGTCTGCCGCCTGGCCCGACAGCTCCACGCGGCAGACAGGCAGGTCGCGCGCCACGCCGCGGATGCTGCCGGCCAGCACACGCAGCACGCCCGGTCCGCTCGCCAGGGTGAGCTTCTGCACATGCAGGCGGCCGTGCAAGGCGGCAACCGGCGCAAGCGGCGCCCGCCAGGTACGGCCAAGCCGGTCAGCCCCCTCGCCTTGTGCCAGCACAGGCGGCGGGGTAGCGGGAAGCCAGCCAGGGCTGCCGCCGGCGTGCAGCCGCTCCAGCCGCCACGTTGGGGGCCGGGATGGCGGCGTGCTGGTCTGCGCGAGCGCCAGCCCCTCTTGCGCCAGCTCTGCGTCCGGCGTGTCGTGCCAGACTGTCTGGATGGCTAGGTTGCGCAGCGTGCCTGCCCTGCGGACCAGAACCGCGGGCGCCCGGAGCAGACGCGGCATCTCCAGCTCGGCGATGACGAAGGTGAGCGTGAGCTCGGCAGCGAGTGGCGTCTCGGCAAGGCTGATGCCGGGCTCGGTGAAGGTGGGCAGCACGGTGTCCAACGCGTTCAGGCGAGCTACTCCAGCAGGTCTCTTGGGCAAATGAAGCGGACCAGTCGCCCACCTGTCTGCCGGTTCTCGTCGTCGCCGAGCGCTGCCAGGTCCTGCCATGGGCCCGGGATGTTGAACTCGGCCAAGGCGCCGGCAGGGAACCCCTCTGCCAATTGCCGGCCGATGTGACCACTCGACGCCACACCCTGCCCGCCGGCCAGACGCAGCGCAAGGTCGTGCAGGCCGGGGTTGTGGCCGACGATCATCAGGCTGCGCACCGTCTCGCTCACCCGAGCCGCGATCCGCAGGATCTGGGCCGGCGTTGCAAGGTAGAGCTGGTCCATTGGCTCGATCAGCGGCGTCTCGTCCCAAGGCGCGAGCGCGTCCAGCGTCTGCAGCGTGCGCCGCGCGGAAGAGACCAGCACCACGTCCGGCACCAGGCCGAGGTTGCGCAGGGTGGTGCGCATGGTTGCCGCCGCCGCCCTGCCGCGCGCGTTCAGTGGCCGCGCGTGGTCGGGCTGGGAGGCGTCGTCCCAGGACGATTTGGCATGGCGGAGGAGAAGGAGCTGTCGCATCTGGCGGTCCCGGGCGTCTGACGGACAGGAAGGCTTCTTTTTGGCCGAAGAAGCAAAAGCTTTTAACTCGCCGCGCATCTTCCCCTTGGGCGGCTGCGCCGTAGGTGAGTGCCGGTAAGCAGGAGGGCGCGCATGGCGGCTAAGGCAACGACGATCCGGATGATACTGGGCGATCAGCTCAGCCCTGCCCTGTCCGCACTGTCCGACCTGGACCCCGCGCACGACGTGGTGCTGATGGCCGAGGTTGCCGCCGAGTGCACCTACGTGCGCCACCACGCCAAGAAGATCGTGCTGGTGCTCTCCGGCATGCGGCATTTCGCCGCCGAGCTGCGTTCGCGCGGCGTGCGCGTGGAGTACGTCGAGCTCGACGACGCGAAAAACACTCAGTCGCTGCGCGGCGAGATGCTGCGTGCCGTCGCCCGCTTTAAGGCGTGTCGCGTGGTGGTGACCGAGCCGGGCGAGTGGCGGCTGGCCGAGGACATGCGCCACTGGCAGGAGGCGGCCGGCATCGAAGTGGACGTCCGCGACGACAACCGCTTCTTCGCCCGCATCCAGGATTTCATCGCCTGGGCACGCGGCCGCCGCGGCCTGCGCATGGAGTTCTTCTACCGCGACATGCGCCGGCGCCACGGCTTCCTGATGGACGGCGACCAGCCCGAAGGCGGTGCCTGGAACTACGACACCGAGAACCGCGCCAGCCTGCCCAAGACCGTCGCCAACCCGCCCGCACCACGCTTCCCGCCGGACGAGATCACCCGCGCGGTGATCGCCGTGGTGGAGCGGCACTTCGCCTCCCATCCGGGGCAAGCCGCCGACTTCGCGCTGCCCGTCACCGGCGAGCAGGCCCGCATGGCGCTGGCCGACTTCATCGCCAACCGGCTGCCCAGTTTCGGCACTTTCCAGGACGCAATGAAGGCGGGCGAGCCGGTGCTGTTCCACGCGCTCGTCTCGACCTCGCTGAACCTCGGGCTGCTCGACCCGCGCGAGGTCTGCCAGGCCGCCGAGGACGCCTACCGCAGCGGCCACGCCAAGCTGAACGCAGTGGAGGGCTTCATCCGGCAGATCCTCGGCTGGCGCGAGTTCGTGCGCGGCATCTACTGGGCCAACATGCCCGGCTACGCGGAGAAGAACGCGCTGGACGCCACCAGACGCATGCCGTGGTTCTACTGGACCGGCCGCACGCGGATGAATTGCCTGCACCACGCCATCACCGACACGCTGGCGCACGCCTACGCACACCATATCCAGCGGCTGATGATCACCGGCAACTTCGCGCTGCTCGCCGGCCTGCACCCCGACGACCTCGACGATTGGTATCTGGTCGTCTACGCGGACGCCTACCAATGGGTGGAAATGCCAAACGTGCGCGGCATGGCGCTGTTCGCCGACGGCGGCATCATGGGGTCCAAGCCGTACGCCGCGTCCGGCGCCTACATCAACCGAATGAGCGACTACTGCCGCGGCTGCAGCTACAACGTGAAGGACGCAGTCGGGCCGAACGCCTGTCCGTTCAACTATCTTTATTGGGATTTCTTCGCGCGGCACGAGAAGGTGCTGGCGGGCAACATCAGGCTGGCGATGCCGATGAAGACGCTCTCGCGCATGGATCCGGAGAAGGTGGCGGCGATGCGGCGCAACGCGGCGGTGTTTTTGGAGTCTGAGGAGATGTCGGCGGTGGAACGGGCTTAAGCAAGCGCTTCTTTTTCGAGAAAAAAAAGCAAAAAGCTTTTATCGCGGCTGTCGCAGTTCTGTCCGGCGAGCGCGCGACAGCGGAGACAAAGTTTTTTGGTTCTTTTCAAAAAAGAACCACTTTCTTTCTTTCAGGAGTCAAACACTTTGGTTTTCATCGACAAGGTAGTCACTCGCGGCGGCGACGGCGGCGAGACCTCGCTCGGCGACGGCACGCGTGTCGGCAAGGACCACCGCCGCGTCGAAGCCTACGGCACGGTGGACGAGGCCAACGCCGCGATCGGCATACTGCGCCTGCACTGCACGCACGACGCCGACGCCGATCGCGTGCTGGCCGCGATGCAGAACGACCTGTTCGACATCGGCGCGGATTTGTGTGTGCCGGGGGAGGCCGGCGCGCGATTGCGCGTGACCGCGGCGATGGTGGAGCGGCTGGATGCGGCCACGCAGGCGATGAACGCCGGTTTGCCGCCGCTGACCAGCTTCGTGCTGCCCGGCGGCACGCCGGCCGCGGCCTACGCGCATGTGGCGCGTACTATCGTGCGGCGGGCGGAGCGGCGCGTGGTGCGGCTCTCGCACGAGGAGGCGGTGGGTGGCGAGGTGGTACGCGCGCTCAACCGGATGAGCGACCTGCTGTTCGTGCTCGGACGGCGGCTGAACGCGGGAGGCGACGTGCTTTGGGTGCCGGGAGGTTCGACATAAGCAAGTAAGCGGTTCTCTTTTGAAGAAAAGAACCAAAAAACTTTTGTTCCTGTCGGGTACGTCAGGGTAAGACGTTTCGTTTCAGCCATCCGCGACTACGCTCGCAAAGCTCGCGTCCTTTTCTTAACAAAGAAGCGGCTGCTTTCGCTTAGCTAGGCCGCGAGTTCGGATCCCCCTCATGGATCGACATCCGCAGCAACGCCAGCAAATCCGCAGCCCGGTCCGCCTCCGTCGGCGCTTCCAGCAACGCCTGCTTCTCTGCGTCGTCGAAAGGGCAAAGCATCGCCAGCGTGGTCACCAGCATGGCTTCCGGCATGCGTTCGATCGCCTCCCAGTTGGCGTCGATGTCATGCATGGTGAAGAACGGCCGCAGCGCGCCCAGCAGCTCCGCTCGCTTGATGCCCATGGACGTGCCGGAGGGCGAGAGGTCGTCCTCGAAGGGCGAGAACTCGGCGGAGATGCGACGGTAGCCGCGTCGGACCGGCAGCTCCTCAACCACCCGGAAGCGGCTGACGCCGGACAGGGTGATGAGGAAGCGCCCGTCGTCGGTTTCGGCGAACTGCGAGAGCCGGCCGAGGCAGCCGATCTGGTAGAGGCTGGGGCCATTCGGCGATCGTGGTGCGTGGGTGTTCGGCTGGATCATGCCGAACATGCGACCCTGCGCCAGGCTGTCTTCCACCAGGGCCAGGTAGCGCGGCTCGAAGATGTTGAGCGGCAATCGGCCGTGCGGCAGCAGCAACGCGCCCGGCAGGGGGAAGATGGGGAATTCCGACGGCAGATCTGCCTGGGTCGGATGCAGCACGCTCATCATCCGTCTTACGCGAACAGCAACGCGGACAATTTTCGCCGGGCCGCCATGGTGGCGGGGTCGGCGAAACCCCAGGCCTCGAAGAACTTGAGTAATTGCTGCCGGGCTGCGCCTTCCCGCCAAGTGCGGTCTCGGCGGAATATCTCGAGCAGCGCATCGGCAGCTTCCTGACGCTGGCCGGCGGCGTTCAGCGCGGTGGCCAGGTCGTAGCGGGCGTCGTGGTCGGCCGGGTCGGCGTCCACCCGGCGGGCGAGCGCGCCGATCTGACCTGCGGCCTTCCGGCCCTCCGCCGCCAGGGCGAGCGCGCTACGGGCACCGGCCACTTCGGCGTGCTCGGCAAGCTTGGCGGGCACCTGGGCCAGCGCGTCGGCTGCCTGGTCCTCGTCACCCATGGCGAGCAGGGCGCGGACCAGGCCGCCCCAGGCGTCCGGGTTTTCCGGGTCTTCGTTCAGCAGGGCGGAGAAGCCGTCTGCCGCGGCATCCGGCTGGCCGGCTTGCAGGGCGGCGCGCGCCTCGGCGAGGAGGTCGGCCTGCGGCATGCTGCCGCCGGCGAGCTTCAGCAATGCCTCGGCGAACCGCTTGATCTCGCTTTCCGGCAGGGCGCCCTGAAAGATGTCGGCGATCTGGCCCTGCCAGAAAGCGGCGACCGTGGGCACCGATTGCAGCGGCAGGCCGAGCTGGGAGAGCTGGGTCACCAGCGCCTTGTTCTTGTCGATGTCGATCTTGACGAGCTTGAGCCGGCCGCCAGCGGCCTGGGTCACGCGCTCGAGCGCGGGGGTGAGTTGCTTGCAAGGGCCGCACCAGGTGGCCCAGAAATCGACCAGGACGGGGACGGTGCGCGAGGCCTCGATCACGTCGGCCATGAAGGTGCGCTGATCGCCGTCTACGATCATGGCGCCGGTGTCGGTGGGTGCGGCGTGCGGCTGGCTGGCGGACGGCGGGGTGGCGGATGCGCGGAGGCCCCGGTCCGCAGCCGCCGGTTTCTGGCCGATGATGTAGTCCATGGATCTGTCGTCCCTGACGTGAGGGGGGCTGCAAGTTCGTGTGTCTTAACATGTTGCGGGCGGTCAAGGCTGCAACCTGTTCGCCGGCCGCATCCATTTGCCAGGTGCGGCGGGGGCTCTTGCAATCCGCCGGGGGTGGGATTACTCAGCCGCTCTCTGCGGGAGCGCGGGCGTAGCTCAGGGGTAGAGCACAACCTTGCCAAGGTTGGGGTCGAGGGTTCGAATCCCTTCGCCCGCTCCAGTCGGCCGTTACCCAAACATTCTCCGGTCGGCTCGCCCGTCAAAAAAGCCCTGTGTTTCCTGGCCTTTCGAGCGCTGGCTTGAGGCTTCGATATCGAAACCAACTCAAGATTTGTCTACGGAGACGCATTTTGTCTCCGAAGCTTGGGACTTGGTCGATTTAGCCTCAAGCCTGAAAACCAATCTAACTCAAAGACTTACCTACCGACCAGATTGCCAAGAGTTCGAAATGCGATTGGGTATCGGTCGCTTGTTTCCAACTCTCGCGCGGCAGACATACCGTTAAGTTAGCGCTCTGCCTTGGGCAGCTATCGCTATCTGCCAGGCCCAGCCGGCTTATCCGCTCTCCCTGACCCAGGTTGCTCCGTCTGGCGGCGGCGTTCAGCAACCGGCTGATCCGAAACCCTTTCGGCGAGGCACTTGGATGAACGACACCGAACGTTGGGTTAACTGCCTGGGCTGGCGCGCGTGACCTCTCGCGCCTTCGGTATCCATATGGCCGAATCATCATCTCCGTAAGGAAGGGCTTCACCTTCCAACACACAGATCGCCACACAGACGCAAACGACCGCGTCGAGCATGTCTTCGTAAGCTTTGAATACGACGCCTGCTGCGGCACGGTCCGGCAGGGGTAGCGCGTCCTCGACGCCGGACAGCTGCGCATCGAGCACGGCCCCGACGAGCTTCCATTCCGCCAAAAGAAGGCTGCGCCTCTCCGTTGGCGTATAACCCGGCCAGTGGGTCCGCCCTTTGCCAGCTTTATATTTCCGGCGCATCGGTGCGCGAGCAAACTCGACCAGCGCGGGATGGGGATAGACTTCAACCAGCCCTGGCGGCGTGGCGGACGCCGATGTCAACAGAGGATAACCAGCGTTTTCAAACCCTTGCCTGAGGTCGTCGCTGACCCTTCCGGGTCGTGCTGTGCTAGGAGTGTGAGTGCTGCAGTGCCGCGAACCGTAGGCCCGGGAGACCGCGTTGTCGGCTGCCCGTCTGCACGAACTCGGTTTGTGGGAAAGGGGCATGTCTATAGCCACCAAGTCCGGCTCCAAGCCACATAGCACGGTAGCCGACGCAAGCAGGTTCGGAGCGCTTGCTTCAGACCCGGTGGGGCGCAGCTCGACGACGGAGTTACCGCAGGCGAGCGCTTGGAATTGGCCGTAGGACGGCGCAGTTGCGCCGAGGCGCCACCCTGCCCCGGAGTCCACAGCGACGGCAACGCCGCTCGGCTGAGTGTTCGTCCAAGCCGCGTCGATACCCAAAACCGCCCGCATTCGACAACCTTGCGAAAAGCTTCTGATGATAGTCGTTCCGTAACCCGCATTCCGATACGGCGGCTGCGGGCGACGTTCGGCCGGTTGAGTCGACCTGACATGATAACCCGACTTGGCCGTAAGCGGAACGGCAGCTTTGGAGGAGACGGTGCGAGTAAACGGACATACGCTCCGCTATGGCGCGCTGAGCTGTGGGCGGGCTACGCAATTTGAACTCGCCTGAAGAGTCGAAGGCGGCAAACTCATTTCGCTATAGCATACTCACGACCGGCAGCATTTTCCGGGACTGTGCCATGAGAGCGGTTTGGATACTCGACAAGTCTATGATTAATGGACATTTCGAGCTGACAGATACAAGGAAGACAACGCCGCCTGAAGTCGAGTTTTAATCGCATCAAGCGATGGGATTGACCTTTTCGGCCTCGGCTTTGTTCGCGGGACTGATTACGAGATCATTGATCAAGTTGATTGTGGTGCCGGCCACGGTAGTCCTGACGGGAACTTATGCGTTTGGCAGCTCCAGCACGCGGCGGAGATCCTGAGCCACGTTCAAGTAGGCCTCATTCGTGTTTTCATACGACGAGATGGGACGGCCGTTCCTCGGAAGGGCTTTGAACGTTTTCATTGGAGACGACAGCCAATCACAGGGCTCCAAGATCACTGGGATTATCCGCAACCTGCCGAATGCTGCCAAGTGTTGGGCACGACGAAACTCCTCCTCGTAGCAGTAATGCGAAGCGAGATAATCGGGGCTGACGAGCGCAATGAAGAGGGAGGTCTTCTCGAGCTGGTCGGCTATCACGCCATCAATCGGATCCCCCGGCAGGATTTCATGATCGGTCCAAGCGGAGAGCGTTCCTTCCCTTATCAGCATAGCCAAGTGCGTGTGCAACCGATGGAGCGCGAGACGATCCGCGTGGGAATAGGAGATGAAGGCAGAGATCGGATTGCCTCCTTGTGCAGCGATGCGCGCGGCTCCTAGGTCGGTTCTGTCAGTTGAAATGGTCCCTCGCGACGGTCCTGCGCCGTCCTCCGGCTGCTTTCGCCTACCTAGCCGGTAGTCGGTCCATTTCCTAAGCCGGCCGGCGCAGTCATCGTTCCGATTACCGGAGAGCACTCTTGAGGGAATTCCCGGAACTCGCGTTTTCCAGGCGAACAGCTTGAAGTTGGATCTATCCCAGACAGCGGCTGGCAGGGATCGCAGGTGGCAACCCGAGCAGTTCAGTTCACGCAGTCGAGTTAGCGTGGTGAGAGGCCCTAAGTCGCTTACCGTCGTGTCGGAGCAGTCGAAGCGTTCCAGGGTCGAGAAGCGTGCCACAATTTCGAGGTTGGTCACGGCAGACTCGCTAACTTCAAGATCTAATAACCTAGGGAAGGCGTTCCGGACCGGGAGTTCTGCGATAATGGTTTTGTTACAGAATAACGTTTCTAATCGTGGCAGGCAACCCAGGTTCGACAACCTGTCGATTTCGTTGCGGCTGATGTTGAGGCGGAACAGCCTCGGTTTGTTTGCAATAGGATTGAGATCGAGGGCAAATGTTCCGTTGCAATCGAAATCGCCGAGTAGGTTGAGGTCCGACAAAGGATCGAGGCTTTCGATTTCCGTGTTCCAGCAGTACACCGTCCTGAGTTCTCCCAATTTTGCGATCGGGGTCAGACTGGATACGCCGGTGTTGCTGCATTCGAGCTTACGAAGGTTGAGCAGGCGCGAGATGGGCGCGAGGTCTCGAACGCTGCTCTCGGCACAATCAACGCACTGCAATTCCTCAAGATTGGCAATGGGCGCCAAATCCCTGATGCCAGTGCCAAAGAGGTGTATCTCTCTGAGCCAGGTAAGTTTCGTGACAGCGGCCGGAAGTCGGTTGAGCGCCAGGTTATTTAGAACGAGCTTGCCAGTCGGACGCTTCTGCTCCGCTGCAATGATCGATGCTGCAGCTTCGTCGGGGTCACTGGCCATCATACGCCCGGCTGCCCGCGTTCCACTTCCTCATGAATTAACGGTCTTCCTGGCGTGATCGAGCGGTGAGTCGATCCAGGGCGGGGCCGCACCGATTGCGACGATCAGCAGCATTGTGCGCAATCCTTTGGAGCAAACAAGGCATTCCCCCCCCCCGGACCTTATACTGGTAGCGCGAAGGATGTATCGCACTCGTCTGCTGCACGCATTCCACTCTTCAGCCTAGCCGGAGGCGGATAGTCTGGTATAGAGGAGGTTGGCAGGGAAAGCAGACGTGCCACTGGCTCAGGCGCAGGCGGCTATCTACTCACCCGTTGTCGTGAGCGTCAGACCGAAACGCGTCTGCGACTGGCGTGGAAACGTAGCGCCCTTCACCAACCGAAGGCCAGGGGATTGATCCCGAAGCCCAGCCAAAGCTTTCACAAGCCTCGCTAAACGCCGGACATGAGGCCGGGATCAACGGATTCTGGTCACGGCATCAGGTAAGCTTTTGGGCTAAATCCTTCCAGGCCACCGTCGTGATGTTCGGATCGTTGGTCCAGGTCGGCATATTTGCCGGCGGAACATCGCCCTTGTACATGGCGATCACCCGCTTGCCGAGGTCTAGGCTAGTCTTGACCTCCCACTCGACCCAGCTGCTTTCCGCGGTATTCTCCGAGACGTAGACCACCGTCGTCGAGGATTGATTGATACGCTCCTTCAGACGCGAGCGAATATATTCTGCCCGTTCGCTGTCATAAGGCTCGCGCACCGACCGATCGTTGAATTCGATGTCGCTGTTCTCGTTCCTGGCATGTGCGCGGACGAGGTTGACCTCGTCTATGTCCTCTACCGTAAAGCTGATGAAGACGTTCTTGCGGCCACCCTGCAGAGCCTCCTTCGCCTTTTGCTCCAGTCCTTTCACATCTCCAAGCCGACTGTAGCCGCCCCCACCGCTACCGCCCATCAGCCCTCTCCCTCAAAAACAAATTCCCGACAGGCGATGCAAGCGCCGCAAGGTTCGGCCTCCCCCAAATGGCATGAATAGGAACCCGCAAGGCCCTTCTCGTCGGCCAGCCGCACCACGTCGCGCTTGTGAAACTCCGCAAGCGGCGCGAGCACACGGATGGGCCTTGCGACCGCCAGCACGAGGGTTGCCTCAGCTGATTTGAGAAAACCTCCGGTCTGATCGGGAAAGAGGCTGGTATCCTCGTGCAGCAAGCCGATGGAGACAGCGTCCGCGCCGACTTGGGCGGCATAGGCTGCAGCGGTCAGCAGAAACAGGAGGTTTCGACCGGGCGTGTAGGCATCCTCATACACCCGTTGACTTGTATCGGTGAGCCCGGATCGGATGAGTTGACCAAATCCACCTAGGCTCGCCGTGACCGGAACAGGAAGTCCCAGCCGCGCCATGCCTTGCAGACAGGCCGCGTATTCCCGTTCGCGGGCGCGTTGGCCGTAGTCGATAAATAGCGGATGTTGCGTCAGACCCTCCTCCTTCGAGAGACATGCCACAAGGAGGGAGTCAAGACCGCCAGAAACGAGTGTGACGACGCTCATTCAGCATGCTCGTTAATCATCTTGGGCTTCGCGACACGCATGACGATCCAAACAGCCCAGTCGAAAAACCCAACTGGCAGGCCGAAGCTCGCGGCGTGATCCCTCAGCACGACCTCATCCCGTCGGTAGTCTGCCATCCTGCGTATTGGCCTCGGATCGGCGGTCAGACCCATCATCACCATGTAGTTGATTAGATGACGATCAAGAACCGCCAAATCATAGCTAGCCCCGACGTTTCGAAGAAACATGCTCGCCTGCTTCGGCCCTAGTCCCTTGGCATTGGTGACGAACCATCTCCGGGCGATTTCGATGTCGCCGAAACTTCCAAGCAGGTCGGAAAGCCCCTTCGCATCGCGCCGCACCTGCACGACCGTTGCGGTCAACTGGCGAGCACGACTGTCGGGAAAGCGGTATCGCCGCGACCCGCCATCGATGTCGAACGGACGTCTCAACAGTTCCGCCAGCGCGACTTCCAGATCGCGCGGTGCGACTCCTTCCTTCAGGAAGAGGCCGCTTGTCTCCAACCGAACGGCAGCTGCCTGCGCCGTTTCGTATGGCACTTGGCTGCTGAGCACGCAGCAGGTGAGCTCGGCCCACAGCTGGCTTTCGGTGCACGGCTGCGGTTTGTTCGCACTCACTTGACGGTCGATCTCGGCGCCTACCACGCCAACGGCGTGGCGGATCCGCTCCGGTGACGGGAAGACCATCACAGCACGTCCGGGAGCGCATTCCGCGCCTGAACTATCGCTCCTTTGGGCAGGAGGTGCGCCAGGAAAGCGACCAGGGCCTTGTCGTCTTGCAGCGCGATCCGGAGTGTCTTGAGCCAAGTTTGGTAGAAATCGAGGTTATGCATCACGGCCTTGGTCGTATAGCTGACGGCGGGATCAAGCGCAGCCGAGGCGGCAACGGGCGAATTAGCCAGCACAGCTTGATACTTGAAGAGTTCGAATAGTTGAAAATGGTGCAACTGGGAGTTTTCGGCGTCGAACGCATACCTGCACCACTCGAGACCATCGAAGCTGTCGGCACCGGCGGCGGACAGGAGCGCGAGGCTTATGGGATTTCCTGCTCCAAGGATGTGCACCGGCTGGTAGCGCCCTAGGCCCTTGAGGGCTTTGCGGATGGCCACCATGGTCCGCGTCCGCTCGAACACGCCCGAGCCCAGCTCTCGCTCGGGAATGGCAATCATCACAGGACTGAGGATCTGCGCCACTAGACGCATCACCGGGCCGGCCATATCGGTCTTGAAGTCGTCGTTCCGCAGCTGCGGCAGGTGCACGATGGGAATGATCGGCACTCGGGTCAGCTTAGCAGTACGCTTCGCCGCTGAAATAGCAGCCTTGGCGACCTTGTCGGCATTTCCGCAGGGACTAAGCTTATCGAACGCGAATGCGAGATCGTGGGGCGTGTTCTCCAATGCGGCTTTAAAGGTTTGAAAAGTCCACGCTTCGTCTTCACGGCGCGCCTGCTCATAATTCCCGGAATCCAGCAGAATGGTGGCGCCATGTCTTCGGCGCCGCTCAAGGGTCCTGATCAAGCTTTTGGGTGCGCCCAGACCAGTATCGTAGGCGGAGACGAGGATGGTCTCCGCTCCGAACATGTCGAGAGCCCGGAGCGCAGCGGCGGGAGCCAGCCGGGTCTCGTGGGAGGAGACCGAGAAGAAGAAAGTCGGCAATTCCACCGGGCCGTTCATCGTCAGTCGCTGCGGGCGTTCATCGGGCCGGCGCTTCTCGATCTCGACGCGAATGCGCTCCAGGAAGGCAGGGATCTCCGGGCAATCGCGTTCGCCTGCCCAGCCGAGCAGTTCGGTCGCCTGCAGACTGCCATAGCCCATCGGCGCCTCCGCCTCGTGGATGCGCACGGGCAGGATGGCGACTCCTGCCTTGCGTGCAATCTCGAGTTCGTCGTGCATGTGCGCGTTTAGGGTCGCTGCCGCGGACCAAACGGGAACCAGGACCTCACACGTCCGGAGCTGCGCTTCTATTCCCGTCCGGTAGTCACCGGAGATAAGGTGCCGGTCCCACCAGACCGACCACTCCGGCTTTAGCACGGTCTCCAATGACGGCGGGATGTCCGATGCGTCGACGCGCGCATAGACAATGCATATGTCCACCAAGCAGTGTCGGCCCCTCGTTCTCTAACCGCGCCGCTCGGCATTGCGCACGGGGGACTCGACGCCCGCGTTGACCGCCGGCTCCTTCAAGCTGATCCAACAGGCCCAGTAGAGCGCCGTGGTGAAATCTGCCGTCTTAAGCACGCCCTCTGGAGACGTCGCATCCGTCTCGCTAAGTAGGACAATCCTGCCAACGTCGACGCACAGCGCCAGCTCGTCGAGGACGGCCGGTTCGATCTGATCGGTCAGGACTAGGAACGATCCGTCAACAGGGAGACCGCCCGACGGATCGTCCAATCGGCGGACACGCACCCCCAGCTGCTGAAGCCGCCATGCCGCCTCTTCGCACAGCCAGCGATCGGCAAGGCGCGTTTTCGAGCCGACCAGATGAACCAGCCCGCCGCTGCGCGCGCCTATCGCCCGGGGCGGAGCCGGCCGGTCCCACGCCGGCGGCAAAGGCAACAGACGACTTGCCGCATATTGCGATGCACTCCGGGAAGCAGCATTCGCGGCCTCGACCGGATCCCGCCCGAGATGGGCCCATGCGTACGTGAAGGCGGCGCTAAATACGTCACCGGTGCCGATCTTGAAGATCGAATCCGACCAAAAGGCAGGCACCCAAGTTGATGACCGGCCTTGCATGTACACGAACGCCCCCAGGACACCGCTTTTGACGACAACCACCTCCGCACCGGACTCGAGGAGGGCGCTGGCGGCCGAGTCAAGATCGTCCAGTCGGAAAGCAGCCCGCAATTCTTGAGCGTTAAGCAGGACTGCAAGTTCCTGCGCCGAGGAACCGTTCCGGCCAAAGGGCTCGAACTCTCCGACACTTTGAGGATCGTAGACGACTCGGCGTCCGCAGACGATCGCCTCGCCCTCCACAAAACCGAACCGCAGAACGGCGTCTCCCGCAACCCGGATGGGAGGCCGGCGCGGGATGTCAGAGCGTAGAGGGGCGAGGACGGGATCCGACAAAGGGTGGAAATAGGCGAAGGCCAGCGCACTCGCGCTGTCTGTCACATTGACGTCGATGCCCGCTGCAACGAACGGATAGAGTTCGCCTTCGCGGGCTTTAGGAAAATAGGTGTGAAGGGTGACGGGTCCCCGGCCGATCAGAGCCTGTGCGGCCCGGCCACCAGAACCGTACAATGCCCTCCAGTGGGGCGCTTCGCAGGCTTCGAAGTAGCAGCCGCCGGCGATATCGATTGATTTCACGAAGGCTCCGTCAGTTCGGACGGTCGCGCAGGGCCGACCGTCTAGCGAGCCACTGCGTGTGTTCGCGAGAGAACGCTTCTTCGGCGTCGTCGATAAAGATCGACAGGGCGGCGTCATCCGCGATCTCGGGAGCGCGCGACTTTAGTATCCCAATCTCGGCAGCAGTAAGACCGTAGGCGGCAACTAGCTCATTGAACCTCTTGATCTGCATCCATCCGAGAAGGGAGGCACCGAGGAGGATCAGCGGGTCGGGATGGGCGTAGAACCACCGGGGCTTGTCTAGCCGGATCAGGAGGACGACGAACGCGATCACGTATAAGCAGCCAAGGGCGACCGCGAATCTACGGCCCGCGCTGGAGTTTGCCTTAGCCTTTCGGCTGTACCAATCGAGCTGGTCCTCCACGCGGTCCCGCATGTAGACGTCCAGCCGTTCGGATCGGGGCAGCGTCCGGAGCGCCTCCATCTCGTCGGTGATCTGGTCGCCTCCGGCGCTACTTCCATCAAACTGTGAACCAACGCTGCGGTTTGCGTCCAGCAACTCATGCAGCATCTGCCGCAGACGGCGCCGATGCTCAGCGTCGTGCTCGAAGGGTCTGGCGGCCATGGCGAACTTCCAGGCGGTGGTCTTCACCGATTCCGCCAAAGCGCGCGCCTGATACCAGCGCTGTTCGGGCTTCAGGACTGATCGGACGACAAGCGTAGCAAGCGCCGCCCCCAGCAGTACGCCGTACAGGATGATGTAGCGCCGGTCCGGGATCATGTTGACGCCGAGGACGGCGACCGCCAGGAGCGCCGCATATTCCGCCAATACCAGGCCAAAGTACAGCGATTGCTGACGGTCGGAAGCGCGATCTGCCGCGGCATGGAGAGCGGGGAACCTCATGCCACCGGCCTGTCGGCCCGACCGACCATGAAACTACAGCTCGCCCGGCGACGGGATGTCGGCTACCGGCGCGTCCGGCGGAGAGGCGTCCAGGACGTGTGCCTTGGACTCTTGATAGGTCTCGATCTCCCAGAGCGCCGGTTGCTCTGCTTTGAAACTGGCCTCAAACTGGTCGCCCTCGTGCTGCTTGCCAAGGGCGTGTGCGCAGTTCGCAAGCGTTGCCAGCACCCAGCGCTTATCCGATCGCTCATCGAAAGACGGCGTTTGAATCAGAAGTGATAAGGTTTCGAACAGCGAAATCCGAACCTTCCGCGCGCTGAGGCGATCATATAGGGCTTCGTCCGGATCGGCCTGCAACGCATGCCGGAAATCGTAGCACAGCGCGAGATTCTCGCCATTGTAGTAGTCCCGCCGCACCTCGAAGCCCCTTCCATAGTAGCGGATGGCCGCGTCGAGGTGAGCGCGATCACCCGTCAGATGCCAGAGGCGCCGGCGAATCGCACCGGTAATCCCGAGGGTCTCCGGATCGTTTGACGCGTCGGGGCTTAGCTGATCCATGATCCGCAGACCTGCCATCAACGCGTCCAAGGGCGAGGGCTTCTTCGTCTTGTAGGTCGCCAGCCCCAGCTGCTGGATAATGAACGGGTCCAAACCCTTCAGGTGAGCAGCTGCCTGAAACGCTTTGACCGCGTCCTCGGGATCGCTAGCCTTCATCGCCGCCTCACCCCTTTGCATCAATTTCGAGAGCCTCTCATGAGCGGCTTCGGTCTCGTCGACCAGTTCCGAGAACTCCTCTTCACTGAGTTTGGGTTGCATGAGCCGCGGAAGATAAGTGTAGACGGGGCTGTCCGTTCTGCCCGAAGCCATAATCTCTTTAATCAGGATTCCGAGGTCGCGGGTAGCGCGCTGGGCTTCGCGTGCCCCGATGTCTTCACCAAGGTGATCGTACTCGAAGGTGTTGACGTGATTTAGGTCGAAGTAAAGCCTGCCCGCGCGCTCTTTCATAACGATGGTGCAGTTTGGCCGCAGCGCATGTCGCACCCCGAGCTCGTATACGGCGTTGACGTTACCTGTCGAGATGTCGGCAACGACGAGGTCGGACCGAAGCAGCATCTCATACATCGGCGTGTCGATGATGCCGGAATGCATGATCTCATCGGCCCTAATGCACCGCAGATTATGCTTAGTTGCGGCTGGCTCGATAATCGCCTCGTAGGTCGCGTCTAAGTCGATCGTCCGCCCGGATTCGAAGTCAGTCTTCTTACCGAAACCCATCACAACGAAACATATTGCACGAGTATCTTCGGTCATCCGATCACCACTCCTATCTTTTTGATGATGGTGCCTGCGCCGGACCAACTAGCTGCAGAGCAGTAGCAAAGTTTCGTCTTGTTCAAAGCATCGACGTTCCGGTCTCGATCGAAGCTGGGCACTCAGGAGGTGCGACGTTCAACAAACCTGCAGAAAAAGCGTTAGCTTTGCCCTAGAGGGCGACTACCTTTACGAGTCACCCTCACCACGCTGAGAGTGTGAACGTCACGGGCGTCGTTTTCAAGTGATGCGTAACGACGCGTTCGTCAGCCAATTTCGGATCTTGAGCACCCCACGCCAGGACCACATCACCCCGCGGTTCCGTCCGCTATTAGAAAGCGGTTCGGGACACCTGAACGTCCAAGATGCGGCGCAAAGCCGACGTGAGACACATTTCAACCTCTCTGCTCGAGCCACAAAGCAGGCATCTTGCTAAGCAATGCGGGGAAGCTCGGCTCGTCAGCCAGTTTGCCTGCGAGTATCGCTTCCACAACGTCCGGCGCCAACAACGTCAGCTGCAGCACTTTGCCCAGATACCCGCGCTCGATTTTCTCAACCTCTGCTATTTCGCTGATCGAGCTATACCGGTCCTCGTCCAGCAGCCGTTGCCATCGGAAGGCCCGTGCCAATGCTTTGACCAGCGCTGGATCGGCGCGCGTGCAAACTGGCGAGCCAGCCACCTCACCGCCGGCTTTAACGATCGTCTTGCGCCCTGGCCGTCGCCGAACGGACAACCGCACGCGCACAGTGATGCTGCCCGCCTCGCTCACGCTGCCGTCCGCAACTGCACCGCACCCAGGTCACGCACTAAGCTCGCCAATCCCTCGACTCGTAGTCGGATATCAGCGCCATCTGGTCCGATCTCGACCCGCTCCACCAGCAGCCGAATGATTCGCGCCTGCTCGGCCGGGAACAGCTCGTCCCACAACGGATCAAGTTCGCACAACGCGTCCCGGACCTCGGCCTCAGTTATCTCCGGTGACTCGGCCCGAACCGCCATCCATGTTCCTACGAGGACTTCAGGCTGGCGAAGTAGCGCCTGCACCTGGTCGGTCACAGCGGTCTCGATCTCGGCGGCCGATACCCGGGCCACAACGTCTTCGCGAGCTCCCTGCCCTTTCAACAGCCGCTGCGCCACGTAGTAGCGATAAAGCCGCCCACGGCGCCGCGTGTGAGTCGGCGACAACGCCCGACCATCCACCCCGAAGATCAAGCCCTTCAGCAAGGCAGGCGTCTGCGCTCGGTGCCGGTTGCCCCTTACCCGCGGGCTCTCCTGGAGCAGGGCGTGGACCTCATCCCACAGCTCGCGACTAATGATCGCCTCGTGCTGACCGGCATAGACCTCGCCCTTGTGGACGACGTCGCCAACGTAGGTTCTGTTGCTCAGCAGCTTATAAATGTCGCCCTTGTCGAGCAGCCGGCCGGTTTTGCTGGTCAGGTCCTCCCGCTGCAACTGCCTGGCCAGGGCCGTCCCGGAGCCAATCTCGACGAAGCCCCCGAAGACACGCCTGACCACGGCGGCCTCGGCAGCGTTCACCACCAGCTTGCGGTCGAGCACGTCGTAACCGAGCGGCACCTTGCCACCCATCCACATGCCGCGTGCCCGCGAGGCGGTGAACTTGTCGCGGATACGCTCGCCGATGACCTCGCGCTCGAACTGCGCGAATGAGAGCAGGATGTTGAGGGTCAACCGGCCCATGCTGGTCGTCGTATTGAACGACTGCGTCACCGAGACGAACGTCACACTGTGCGCGTCGAACAGCTCGACCAGCTTGGCGAAGTCCATCAGCGAGCGGGACAGGCGGTCGATCTTGTAGACGACTATTACGTCGACTTCGCCGCGCTCGATGTCGCCCAGTAAACGCTGTAGTGCTGGACGGTCGATATTGCCGCCGGTGAACCCGCCATCGTCGTAGCGTGCCGGCACCAGCAACCAGCCTTCAGCGCGCTGGCTGACGACGAAAGCCTCGCAGGCGTCGCGTTGGGCGTCCAACGTGTTGAACTCCCGGTCGAGCCCCTCCTCCGTGCTCTTGCGGGTGTAGACGGCACAGCGTCGCTTCAGCACAGGCGCCGGCGCGGCTGCCCCCCTGCCAGGAAGCGATCGCCGGCTCACAGGCTGCCTCGCACGCTCTTCAGACCGAAGAACGTCCAGCCGTTCCAGCGCGTACCGGTGATGGCCCGGGCGATGGCAGAGAGCGACTGGTAGGGCCGCCCCTCCCATTCGAAGCCGTCGGCCAGCACGGTCACTGCGTGTTCGACGCCCTTCCACTCTCGCAGCAGGCGCGTTCCAGCAAGCGGCCGGCTGTCCGCCCGGATACGTCGGAGCACGACGTTGCCGCCGTCCAACTGTTCGCCCAGCGCCTCCAACCTGGTGCGTGTCTCTGCCTTCAGGCCTCCGTACGCGAGCTCCTGGATGCGGTAGGCCAGCCGGCTTTGCAGGTAGGGCCGATTAAACGGCGGTGGCTCCTTAGCGAAAAGCTCACGCCACTGCTGCTTCAACTCTGCGGTCGGCGTGGTCTTCAGGGAGGCAACACGACCGAGCACGTCGGCGGGCGGAATCGTCGGGAATGTCGACGTGACCGGCTGTTGGGCACTGGCGGCTTCGGTTTTCATGCGTGTCTCCGACTAGGTGTGTCGGCATGACCGCTCTGGTGAGCGGTGAAGCGTAGCGAACTCTCTCCGTTTTGGCCGGCCTGGGCTGCGTCTCGGGCGAGTTCTTCGGCAGTGCGGCACCGAAGCCGCACGATTCCGGCGGCCAGGATGGAGCAGAGCTCGCGCAAGTGCGGGGCGAGGTGGAGGTTGGGGCTGTTTGCCGAGGATTGTTGCCCAGGATATGGAACTTGCCCCGGCTCGACTCCGCGGTCGCCCGCCGATGCAGGACAACGAGGAGCCCTTGATGCATCCACGCTCACGAGAAATACCCGAGATGCGACCGTCCCAGCGCAGCAGCGCGCGCTGCTGACGAAGCATGAGTAACGATACGCTTTCTCTTTTTGACGCTCTCCGTCAGTGGTGCGAGCCGTCCCTTGTGCAACGAGTTATGGACGAAGAGTGCAGCCATACTGAATACGAGATGGATAGAGCCCATCGCCCACAGCTGACCTCTCGAGCAGTGCGTCGTCAGCCTACCAGAACATCTTGGATGGCTAATGGCAGCGACTTCAATTCTCACAACGCCGCTTGGCGGGACCTGGAGCAAGACCTTCGCCAACGTATCGAGCGGGGGCAGATCCATCTGCGCGGTGTGCAACTCGCTCCGGAAAGGCAGACTGAGCCAGAAGTTGTTCCCAGAGGCTGGGCTGCTGACTTCAAGTTCGATTTTGAGAAGGGGACAATCAAGACCGGAAAATTCAGCTTTGCTGCCATCGAATGCTCGCGGGTGCCTTGGGCGACGGCCACGGCGGACCCTGTAGCAGCTCCGACGCCAGCGCAGCTCTCGACTGCCGCTGCAGAGCTCAGGACGCTTCGGCCCGAGGGCTTTGCCGAACTCGATGACGAGACGGTCCTTGAACTTTTGGAAGAGCATGCTCGGCGTGTTGTCGAAAACGACACTCCACTGATTGCGCCGGGCAAGGTGACCCTGCTTCCGATCATCCGTAGAAAGATGCGCTGGCGGGCCAAACAAAACGAATTGCTCTCCACGATGATTGCAGAGTCCGAGTGGCTCGAAGCCTGGATGACTGAGAGGGTTGGGTCTTATCAATTCCCGAAAGCGCCCACGATCGCAAAATTACTCGCAAAGGAATACGAGCTGATCAAACCGCGATCCACACCCGCGACTTAAAAATCTTGCAAATGAATCGCGGGTGTGGATCGCGGGTTCTGATCCGGGTTTCTCCTCGGCTACGTAGTCGTTTGATGCGACGCGAGGAGCACCGCAGTGAATACCAAACACCTCAATCAGATCGACGTCGCGCGCCGGTGGGGTATCAGCCATCGGACGCTTGAGCGTTGGCGGTGGCAGAAGATCGGCCCGACCTACATCAAGGTCGGCAACCACGTTGTTTACCGGATCGAGGACCTCGAGGCTTACGAGGCGGAGCAGCGCCGCACCGGGAGCGCGGCGTGAGAGACCCCGCCTCGGCGGCCGCAATGAGCGACCCGACCTTGAACCGCTGGTTTAGCCGCCGCTGGGCCGAACTGCCTTCTGGCACAACACCATCTGCAGTGGCGGATACGTAAGCGGCGCCGCAGGAGCACGGTGACTAAACGGGTCCGCGCCAGAACGAGAA